>CALRVV010000012.1:0-129803 GCA_943371705.1 Chitinophaga pinensis
CTGTTAATTGTTGTGTTCCATTTAACCAATAACCATTAACGGTTAACTATTCATTTATTTACCAGCCGATTTACCAGCTTTTCTTCTCAATACCTCACCGGCGAATTTAACACCTTTACCCTTGTATGGTTCAGGCTTACGTAAGCTTCTGATCTTTGCACACACCTGCCCTATCAATTGTTTGTCAATGCTCTCAAAAGTGATCATTGGGTTTTGACCTTTTTCCTGCGAAGTGGTAACGGACAATTCCTTAGGTATTTCAAAAATGATATTGTGAGAATAACCCAAAGCCATATCAAGCAAATTACCCTGTGCAGCAGCCTTATAACCAACACCCACCAGTTCCAGTTTCTTGGTATAACCTTCTGTTACCCCTTTTACCATATTACCCACCAGTGAACGGTATAAACCATGCATGGCGCGATGACGGATCTGGTCTGTTGGACGGGTTATATTAGCAATACCATCCACGATCTCTATCTTCATATCCCTGTCAATAGCCTGTTTCAGTTCGCCTTTAGGGCCTTTTACCGTAACCACATTTTCGGCATTCACCGTGATGGTTACTCCTGCAGGTACTTCAATTGGTTTTTTTCCTATTCTGCTCATTGTCGATTTTTTATTTTAGTTATTTTATCCGATTTGTGTTCATCCGACGACTGGCGGATTAATTATCAAATCTAATTTCAGTATTTAGATTTTAGTATCATGTATCCCGAAAAGCTTTTACATCGGGCTACTTGCCTCTCACTACTTGCTACTAGTAAATGTTGCAAAGAACTTCTCCGCCTACATTTTGTGCTTTTGCTTCTTTATCGGTCATAACACCCTTAGAGGTAGATATGATGGCAACGCCCAAACCATTTTTCACACGCTTCAGTTCGTCTGGTTTTGCATAAGTACGTAAACCCGGGCGACTAACTCTTTCCAAACTCTGTATTACCGGTAATTTAGTGCTGGCATCATATTTCAAAGCTATTTTTATCACTCCCTGCTTATTATCATCTTCAAACTTGTATTTTAAGATGTATCCTTTATCGTACAGGATCTCGGTAATGCGCTTTTTAAGATTGCTTGCAGGTATTTCCACAACACGGTGATTAGCCATCTGTGCGTTACGAATTCTTGTTAAATAATCTGCGATTGGATCAGTAACCATTGTTATTTCAGTTAATTGTTTTAAATAATTTTTTTACAATGCGATATCCTTGTTCCCCCTTCAGGGGGTTAGGGGGTTTACCAGCTTGCCTTGGTTATACCTGGTATTTTACCCTGCAATGCCATGTCACGAAACATGTTTCTGGATATACCAAAATGTCTCATATAACCACGTGGGCGACCTGTAAGCTGACAACGGTTTTTTAAACGAACCGGAGATGCATTCTTTGGTAAAAGATCCAAAGCTGCATAATCGCCGGCTGCTTTTAAAGCTGCTCTTTTTTCAGCATACTTGGCAACCATTGCTTCACGTTTGATCTGCCTGGCTTCAATTGATTTTTTTGCCATATTTTTTATTTGCGTAGCAAGATATAAGTATCAAGCAGCAAGAAAGCATTTCAAATCATGCTACCTGCTTCTTTCTAACTGCTACTATTTTTTAACGTTTTTAAAAGGCATACCCATTTCCTTAAGCAATTCGTATGCTTCTTCATTGGTATTTGCCGATGTTACAAAAGTGATATCCAGGCCGGTAATTTTATTTACCTTATCAATATCAATTTCAGGAAAAATGATCTGTTCGGTAACACCCAATGTGTAGTTTCCGCGGCCATCAAAAGACTTGTCGTTGATACCTTTGAAATCACGCACACGGGGTAATGACACAGAGACCAGCCTGTCTAAAAATTCATACATCTTAACTCCACGCAGTGTAACCCTTGCACCAATAGGCATATTCTTACGCAGCTTAAAGTTAGAAATATCCTTCCTTGAAATGGTAGACACCGCTTTCTGGCCGGTGATGTTTGTTAACTCATCGATGGCAATGTCTATCAGTTTTTTATCTGTTACGGCTCCGTTCACACCACGATTCAAACAGATCTTGGTTAAACGCGGGGCCTGCATTACAGTTTTGTAACTGAATTTTTTCATTAAAGCAGGTACAACTTCCTGTTTGTACTTCTCTGCTAACCTGGGTTTGTTCGTTGTTGTGCTCATTATTTGATTACCTCCCCTGATTTTTTGGCGATTCTTACTAATTTACCGTTTTCCCTGGTGCGTTTAACTTTAGTTGGAGCACCAGCTTTTGCATCCCAAAGCATAACGTTACTGATAGCGATCGGAGCTTCAATCTTTACAATACCACCTTTGGTGTTTTGTGAAGTTGGTTTGGTATGCTTGGTTACGATGTTAACACCTTCAACCAATACACGGCCTTTTTCTAAAATAATTTCCAACACTTTACGGGGCTTTTTAAGGTCCTTGTCTTCACCGGTAATTACTACCACCGAGTCGCCCTTTTTGATGTTGTACTTTGGTTTAAATCTTGTATTCATTTTTTATTAGCTTTTAGCCTTTAGCTTTTAGCCATTAGCCGATTATGTTTTATTATTAATGCCTTTGCTAACAGCTAACAGCCAATAGCTAACGGCTTTGATTTTACAGCACTTCCGGAGCCAAAGAAATGATCTTCATATATCCTTTATCCCTTAACTCGCGGGCCACCGGCCCAAAAATACGGGTACCCCTTGGTTCGTCTGATGCGTTTAATAATACAACTGCATTGTCGTCAAAACGGATATAAGAACCATCTTTACGACGTAATTTGTTCTTTGTTCTTACAATAACTGCTTTACTTACAGTTCCTTTTTTAACACCCCCTGCAGGCATGGCATCTTTTACAGTAACTACAATCTTGTCACCGATCTTTGCATAGTCCTGACCACTATTGCCCAGTACACGTATACAAAGTACCTCTTTGGCACCGCTGTTATCTGCTACATTTAATCTGCTTTCTTGCTGTATCATTTTATTTAGCTTTTAGCTATTATTACTATTGTTAGTTATCAGAGGCTGTTTGCATAAACCAAGGTTTACCGCGGCAGCTTGATGAAAAAATTACTTCACTTTTTCAACCACTTCAACCAGTCTCCAGCGCTTTGTTTTGCTTAAAGGACGGCTCTCCATGATCTTTACCGTATCCCCAATGCTGCACTCATTCTTTTCGTCGTGAGCATGAAACTTGGTTGATTTTTTTACGAACTTACCATAAAGCGGATGCTTTACTTTACGTTCTACACTTACGGTGATGGTCTTATCCATTTTATTGCTGGATACCACTCCTAATTTTGTTTTTCTTAAATTTCTTTCCACTGTATTAGTTTTTATGCACCAATTAAGATGCTGCCTGAACTTGTTTTAATGCTGTTTTCAACCTGGCGATATCCCTCCTTAAAGAGCGGATACTTTGCGGATTCTCCAGTGGAGAAATGGCATGAGCAAATGAAAGTTTTTTCATACGCAACTCGTCTTCAGCAATCTTTGCTTTCAGATCTGCCTCGTTCAATCCTTTCAGGCTATTTAAAAAATCAACTTTCTTTAACATTGTATTCTATTTGATAATTTCTTAATCGATTTATGCTTTGTAATCGTGACGAACTACAAATTTTGTCTGTATCGGCAACTTCTGTGCGGCTAAAGCAAATGCTTCTTTAGCTACCTGCATGGGTACGCCATCGCACTCAAACAGGATCCTTCCCGGCTGAACAACAGCTGCCCATCCCTCAGGATTACCTTTACCCTTACCCATCCTTACCTCGGCTGGCTTTGCAGTAATAGGCTTGTCAGGAAAAATACGAATCCAAACATTTCCTTCACGTTTCATATGACGCGTCATTGCCTGACGGGCACTTTCAATCTGACGGCTGCTCATCCAAACCTCATCCAGTGCTTTTAATCCAAAGGTTCCAAAAGCCAGGGTTGCTCCACGCTTGGTGTTTCCCTTCATCATTCCCCTTTGCGCCTTTCTGTGTTTTGTTCTTTTCGGTGATAACATCTTATTTCAGTTTTGAGTTATGAGTTTTGAGTTATGAGTTACTATCCCAAAAACACCCCTCTCATTTTTAATTTTTAATTCTTAATTTTTAATTAGCGCCTTCCTCCCTGTCCACCTCCGCGGTTTCCACCGCCGCCGCCGCCTCTTCTGTCTCCACCACCGCCACCACCGCGTCTGTCATCTCTTCTGTCAAATCCACCTGGTTGTCTTTCGCCACCTAATTCTTTTCCACCACCGGCAATCACATTTGGATTGAGATCACGTTTGCCTAAAACCTCGCCTTTACAGATCCAAACTTTAATACCTATTTTACCATAAACCGTTAAGGCAAATACGTTAGCGTAATCAATGTCCATACGTAAAGTATGCAATGGAGTACGGCCTTGTTTAATTTCTTCGCTACGGGCGATCTCTGCACCACCCAAACGACCACCAACCTTTACTTTAATTCCTTCGGCACCCATACGCAATGCTGAAGCGATTGACATTTTGATGGCTCTTTTGTAGTTGATACGGTTTTCCAACTGACGGGCAATGGTATCGGCTACAATGTTTGCATCCAGTTCAGGACGACGGATCTCTAATATATTGATCTGTACATCTTCTTTACCACATAATTTTTTCAATTCTTCTTTGATCCTGTCAACCTCGCCACCACCTTTACCAATGATGATGCCTGGCTTGGATGTGTGTATGGTAACGATCAGTTTGTTAAGCGTACGCTCAATAACGATCTTAGAGATACCTCCCTTGTTGATACGGGCATTCAGGTAATTTCTGATCTTGTTATCCTCGATCAATTTTTTTGGATATTCCGTTTTGCTTGCAAACCAGTTGCTGTCCCATCCACGGATGATACCTAACCTTAAACCTATCGGATTTGATTTCTGACCCATATTATTGGTTAATTCTTTTTATAATTAATTTTTAATTGCTTTTTGATCTACCACAACGGTTACATGGTTACTGCGCTTACGCACCCTGTATCCACGACCCTGTGGAGCCGGTCGCATACGCTTGATAACCCTTGCTGCATCAACCATAATGGTTTTAACAACCAGTGTGCTTTCGTCGCCTGCTTCATTCTTCTGTTTCCAGTTGTTGATGGCAGATAATACCAGCTTACGTAAAGGAACAGCCGGGTGTTTAGGATTGTGTTCTAAAACGGCTAATGCCTTTTCAACCTCCATACCACGGATCAGATCAACCAGCAAACGCATTTTGCGTGGTGATGTCGGGTAATTGTTCAATTTTGCTACTGCTTCCATTTTTATAAGTTTCTTGTTTCTCGTTTTTTTGTTTCTCGTTTTGTGACCCTGATGATCAGTCGCTCAACGAGCAACCAGAAACGAGTAACGTTGCTTTACGATATTTTTTTACTTGAGTGTCCTCTGAAATTACGTGTTGGTGCAAATTCACCTAACTTATGCCCTACCATGAATTCTGTTACATAAACCGGAATGAATTTATTTCCGTTATGAACCGCAAAAGTCTGCCCTACAAAATCCGGTGTAATGGTGCTTCTTCTGCTCCAGGTTTTTATAACGCCTTTTTTGCTTTTTCCTTCAATCATTGCAGTTACTTTAGCATCCAGCTTAGCTTCTACATAAGGACCTTTTTTTAACGAACGAGCCATGTCTTTTTTTAGATTTGTGATGTACGATTTCAGATTTGGATGAACCGCCTCTTAAATGTCAATCTTGTTTATTTGCCCTGCTCAAAAAAGCAAGACCATTTTAACTTTATTGTTTATCAGTTAGGTAATTTCTTACCGTTTCTCCTGGTGATGATCAGTTTGCTTGAACCTTTACCTTTTGTACGGGTAATCTGTCCTTTTGCATATTTACCTTTACGGCTGCGCGGGTGTCCGCCGGAAGCCCTTCCTTCACCACCACCCATCGGGTGATCTACCGGGTTCATCGCTACCGCTCTGGTACGCGGACGAATACCTTTCCAACGGTTACGGCCCGCCTTACCCATACTCTCCAGGCTATGATCACTGTTGCTTACAACACCTACGGTTGCATAGCATTTGATCAACACTTTTCTTAACTCACCGCTCGGCATTTTTAATATGGCGTACTTCTCTTCTTTGTTACTTAACTGGGCCGATGTGCCTGCACTGCGTACAAGTATACCTCCCTGACCTGGCTGCATTTCAATGTTGTGCACATTGGTACCCAAAGGCATGTTCTTGAACATCAACGCATTTCCCAATTCCGGTGCAACTGCATCACCACTTAAAACGGTTTGTCCAACCTGTAATCCCTGTGGAGCAATGATGTAACGCTTTTCACCATCAGCATAATTTAACAATGCGATGAAAGCTGTACGGTTTGGATCATACTCGATGGTCTTAACGGTAGCAGGAATATCTTTCTTATCTCTTTTGAAATCGATGATACGGTACATGGTTTTGTTTCCACCACCCATATAACGCATTGATCTTCTGCCCTGAGAGTTACGGCCGGCAGTGTTCTTTTGCTTTTCAAGCAAAGATTTTTCCGGTACGTTGGTAGTAACTTCTTCGTAAGCATTACCAATTCTCCACCTGGTTCCTGCTGTTGTTGGTTTGTATTTTCTTAATGCCATTGTCTTTTATTTTTTCAATTTTTGCGGTAATTGAATACCATTCATTTTAAATTTTTGTTCTCCGCCTGTTTCTCGGCCAATTGGCTGAGGCGGCGGGGCTTGTATTATACTCCGCTGCCGTACAGGTCAATTGTTTCACCTTTGGCAACAGTTACGATCGCTTTCTTTTTAGAAGGCTTGCGGCCAACTATAAATCCGGCTTTTGTATATTTTGATTTTGCTTTTGAAGGCACCACAATAGTGTTCACATTATCAACGGTTACACCGTAGAAGCTTTCAATTGCTTTTTTGATCTCCAGTTTGTTAGCCTTTTTATTCACTACAAAAGAGTAGCGGTTCATTTTTTCTGTTTGCTTGTTGGCTTTTTCAGATAAAATCGGCTTTATTAGTACATCAGACGCTTTCATGTCTTTTTAATTTTTTGTTTCTTATTAATTATGCTTCTACACTCTCTTCACTGAAGATCTTTGCAGCACTTTCGGTTAAAACCAGAACATTTGCATTTAAAATATCGTAAGTATTTAAATCGCTTAATAATGTACCGCTGACAGTTGGCACGTTACGCAGACTTAAATACAGGTTATCATTGTACTCAGGAATTACAAACAATGTTTTCTTCCCTGTAAGGTTCAACTTGCTTAAGATACCGGTGAAAGTTGACGTTTTTGGTGCATCCATTTTCACATCTTCCAATACCACGATCGCGTTTTCTTTTGCTTTATAAGCCAAAGCACCCATCTTGGCCAGATCTTTAACCTTACGGTTTAATTTGATATCGTACTTGTGTGGTTTTGGTCCAAAAATAGTACCACCACCCTTGTACAAAGGGTTACGCAGGTTACCTTTACGGGCACCACCGGTTCCTTTTTGCTTATGCAGTTTCTTAGAAGAACCTTTAACTTCCATACGGGTTTTCACCTTGTGTGTACCCTGGCGTTGTGCGCCCTGGTATTGCTTTACAGCCAGGTAAATAACGTGGTCATTTGGCTCAATACCAAAGATCTCATCAGGTAATTCAACCGATCTGCCGGTTTGCTTTCCTTCTATATTTAAAACATCTACTTGCATTGTACTTATTTTTATTGGCCAGCGGCCGGTTGCTTATTTTTGAATTAAAACAATTGAACCGTTATGGCCCGGAACTGAACCACTAACTAATATGTAATTCTTTTCTGCGAAAATTTTAACCACTTTCAGTCCCTTCATGGTTACCCTGTCCTGACCCATACGGCCACCCATGCGCATGCCTTTAAATACACGGCTGGCATCAGATGAGTTACCGATAGAACCCGGAGCTCTCTGGCGATCGTGCTGACCGTGAGATTGCTGACCAACACCTTTAAAACCATGGCGTCTTACCACACCCTGGAAACCTTTACCCTTGGTGGTACCCACAACCTCAACAGCATCGCCTTCGGCAAATATGTCTACCGTTAATGTTTCACCAACATTCTTGTCTATTTCGCTATCGCGGATTTCCTGAACGAATCTTTTAGGGGAGGTTTGCGCTTTGGCAAAGTGATTGATCTCAGCTTTTACGGAGTGCTTTTCCTTTTTATCACCAAATGCTATCTGGAGAGCATTGTAGCCGTCTGTTTCAACGGTTTTCTTTTGTGTAACCACGCATGGGCCGGCTTCAATAATAGTAACAGCAGTTTGCTTGCCACTGGCATCGAAGATACTCGTCATGCCGATTTTCTTACCAATAATACTTTTCATTGTATTTTGTTTATACCCAGCGCTCCTTTTTACAAAGGAGATGGATGTTCAATATTTTTTGTTTTAAGAACTTACCTGCTGCTTTCCCCGGCACTTCGACTACGCTCAGTACGGGGAAGTTCATCAGGCTTTGATCTCAACATCAACACCACTAGGTAAGTCTAACTTACTTAAAGCATCTACCGTACGGCTGCTGCTGGTGTAAATGTCTAATAAACGCTTATGCGTACACAGCTGAAACTGCTCACGTGCTTTTTTATTAACGTGAGGAGAACGCAACACGGTAAAAATTTTCTTGTGCGTAGGTAAAGGAATAGGACCTGTTACCACTGCGCCCGTACTACGTACAGTTTTTACAATCTTTTCTGCTGATTTATCAACCAGGTTGTGGTCGTAAGACTGCAATTTTATTCTGATTCTCTGTGACATATAAAAAGAACTTTTAAAATCCGTTTTTTAATTTGGAGTGCAAAGGTAAGGGTTGAAATGTAATTAGCAAAGGAAAGGTGAAAGTTTTTTAGAAATAGTTTTTTAGTCGCCTTTTTGAAGAAAAGCGACTGATTTTGAAGCTATAAGGCGGGAATTAGTTTCTTTTTTCTACTGTTCCGCTGCTGCTTTCGGCTTTTGTTACCGTGGCAGCACCAATATAACGTACACTACCACTGCTGCTTGCCCGGGCATTCAGGCTTACACTGGCAAAAACCTGGATATCGGCACTGCTGCTTGCCGCAACCGTTGCGTTTTCGCTTAACAGATCATAGGACCTGATTTCGCCGCTGCTGGATGCCTCCGCCTTGTGGGTTTTTGTTTTGCCGGAAAGGGTTATTGTAGCACTGCTGCTTACATCACTATCAATTTCCGGGGCATTTACGTCTGCCTTTATGCTGGCCGAACTGCTTGCCCTGAAAGTTATCCTGCTTTCACTGGCCAGTATGCCCGTTACCTCCACATCGGCAGAAGCCGAAGCCTTGATGCTGTTTAAAGAAGGAACAGTAATATACACCCTCATATGTACATTACCGAAATTATTCAGCCCCTCGGTACGTATTTTTAAGGTGTTCCCCGATACCGTGGTTTTAATATATTTGATAATATTATCATCAGCTTCAACTAAAACTGAAGTTTCGGGTCCGGTTTTTATCTCTACCTCAAAACTGCCGCCAACACTAATAGCATCAAAATTACCGGTTGATCTTGTTTCCGTTATCAAATTGCCGCTTCCGGTTTTAAAACGGCAGGAGCCTATGAGTACCAGGAGAGAAAAAAGATATACAACTTGTTTCATGGCTTATAATTTGTGTAAATATAAAAAACCTTAACGTTAAACTCAAATCTAAGCAACTCATTACATCCAACATATTATTTACCTTCGCGTTGCTATGACAGAAAAAATACTCATTCTTGATTTTGGTTCGCAGTACACACAACTGATTGCCCGTTCAGTAAGGGAAGCCAACGTGTATTGCGAGATCATACCTTATAATAAACCAATAGTATACCAACCCGGACTTAAAGGAATTATCCTGGGAGGCTCGCCATTTTCGGTTAATGAGGCAAACGCCTTACAGGCAGATGTAAAAGGCATGATTGAAAAAGTACCTGTCTTGGGTATATGTTATGGAGCCCAGTTAACGGCAAAAATATTTGGCGGAAGGGTAGAAAAAAGTGATAAAAGAGAATATGGCAGGGCCATTTTTACCACCACCAAAGCTGACGCGCTTTTGGAAAACATTTCAGGATCATCACAGGTGTGGATGAGCCATAGCGATACCATTAAGGAATTACCCGAAGGATTTGAATTGTTGGGAACAACAGAAAGTATACCGGTTGCGGCTTTCAAACGAATGCAACCCCCTCCGCCCCCTGAAGGGGGAACCAACGGAGATATTAGCGAAGCTGGTGAACAACATGCACTCTATGGTTTGCAATTTCATCCGGAGGTCTACCATTCTGCCGAGGGAAAAATTATTATTAAAAATTTCCTGGTAAATATTTGTAATTGCAGCCAGGACTGGACCCCCGCGCATTTTATTACCGATACCGTTGAAGCATTAAAAAAACAGATTGGCAACAAAAAAGTGATCATGGGCCTCAGTGGTGGTGTTGACAGTACCGTGGCAGCTACATTGATACATAAGGCCATTGGCGAAAACCTGTATGGTATTTTTGTAGATAACGGGGTTTTACGCAAGCACGAGTTTGAAGATGTGCTGGACATTTATAAAAAACTGGGATTGCACGTGATCGGTATTGATGCAAAAGCACATTTTTATAAAAAACTGGCCGGCAAAACCGATCCGGAGGATAAACGAAAAGCCATAGGCAGCGGGTTCATTGAAATATTTGACCAGGAAGCGCACAAGATCGAAGGAGTAGAACTGCTGGGCCAGGGCACCATTTACCCGGATGTGATCGAATCTTTATCCGTACATGGCCCTTCCGCTACCATCAAATCGCACCACAATGTGGGTGGTTTGCCCGATACCATGAAACTGGGCCTGGTAGAGCCCTTGCGTTCATTATTCAAAGATGAGGTAAGGCGCGTTGGACTGGAACTGGGCATTCCGCATGAAATGCTTTTCCGTCACCCGTTCCCCGGCCCAGGCCTGGGTATTCGGATTTTGGGAGAAGTAAATGCCGAAAGGGTACGGTTATTGCAGGATGCTGATGCAATATATATTGATGGCTTAAAAAAACATAACCTGTATGCAACTGTTTGGCAGGCCGGAACCATCTTGTTACCGGTAAAAAGTGTTGGAGTAATGGGAGATGAAAGAACGTATGAATTTACAGTTGCCTTAAGGGCTGTAACATCGGTTGATGGCATGACGGCTGACTGGGCACATTTGCCTTATGAATTTTTAGCCCATATCAGTAATGAAATAATCAATAATGTACCCGGCATTAACCGTGTGGTATATGACATAAGCAGTAAGCCGCCGGCTACCATTGAGTGGGAATAGGATTGAAGATTGTAAATATTCAGATCGCAGAATTAATATATGAACAAAAGATTTATTGTCACAATACTGTTATTGGTCGCTTCATCCGTTTCAGTAAACCTGTATGCACAGGCCGACACGGCTGTTAAACAACCCGTTTACCGGGTAGGCATCTTTGCACCGCTGTACCTCGATTCCGTTTTTTCAAAAAACACATTCCGTTATCCGCAGGCTATCCCGCGTTTTATAATGCCCGCTGTTGATTTTGTGCAGGGAGCGTTAATTGCGCTGGATAGTTTACAGGCCGGCGAGGATTATATTGAGGCCGGAATTTATGATACTAAATCATATACAGAAAAGATACCCGACCTGATACGTAATAAAAAACTGGACAGCCTTCAGCTCATCATTGGCAGTGTACGTGACGAAGATTTTACACAGCTGGCAGCTTATGCATCGCAAAAAAACATTCCATTCATATCAGCCACCTTTCCCAATGTTGCAGGCATTACCGAAAATCCTTTTCTGGTAGTAATGAATTCTACATTAAAGTCGCACTGCGATGCCATTTACAGCTATATTCTTCAAAATCACAATACCGAAAAGATTTACCTGTGCAGGCAAAAAGGCAGACAGGAAGATATGGTGGCTGCTTATTTTAAACAGATAAATGAACAGGATGGAAAACCATTAATACCCATTGAGGTTTTATATCTCGATGATAATGTAACATCTGCGTTTTTAAAATCAAAATTAGACAGTAACAGCAAAGCAGTGATCATTGGTGGCAGCCTTGATGAAACTTTTGCCGGCAGCCTGGCAAAAGCCTGTTATGATCTGCATAAATCTTATCCGATCACTTTAATAGGTATGCCCAACTGGGATAATTTTTCTGCACTCTTCAATAAAAAGACCTTTTCCGGTTTCCCTATTTATTTTACCACTCCTTTTTATTCCGATAAAACAGATGCTTTCAGCAAATCGCTTACATCGGCCTATTATAATAAATACAAGGGGAAACCCAGTGACATGGCTTATAAAGGTTTTGAGACAGTGTATTTATTTACAAAGCTGCTCGCCCGGTATCCCGGCAACTTCATGAACCATATATCGGATAAAAGCCTGAAGGTTTTTTGTGAATATAATTTTAAGCCCGTAAAACAAAACGATGCCGCAGCCGTACCCGATTATTTTGAAAATAAGCATTTGTACCTGATTAAAATACTTAATGGCACTATATCCAAAGCATGGTAATACCGATTGGACAAACAAAAAAGCAGGCCAGGTGGCCTGCTTTTTTTATCTGAATTTTATTTAGTTTACCAGGTGCTTGCGCTGAAAGAAATACAATAAAATAAATAACAGGGCAATGGCAGTACCAAAATACATGGCAAAGCCGGTGAGTGCAAATGCGCCTATAAATAAAAACTGGGTTAAAAAAGGCAGTAATTCGCCTATGGTATATAATGTAAAGCCCTGCTTTTTTAGTTTACGCATTTGCAAGGCACCATAAAAACAAAGTGCAGTTGCTGCCAGCGATAATAAAACAATAGGTATACGGTTTTCATATGACCTGGTGATCGTTTTTATCATATTTTCCGGGTCGCCCATCATTGATTTTACCCAGCCCGGCATATTTTCTGAACTCATCTGTTCAGTAAGTTTATCGAGGCCTTCATAATTTTTTTTGGCAGTAAAGAAGCTCCATAATGACCCCAGCAACTGAAGGGCACATCCAATAAAGGTTAAAATGGTAAGCACATTTAAACCGGTTGGTAATTTAGGTTTAAAGCTTTCATTAAAATTCAGGTTATCAGGTGTTGATTCTGCTGTCATAGTAATAATTTTTTTTAAAAATATAAAAAAGGATTGTAAATCAAAAATAAACCCAACGAAGTGTAAAATACAAAATGCTGCCAGCCTGGTTTTAAAATAAATGATGCTGTGTTATCCTTGTCTGGTTTTACCAAAAATGAATATCTGATCTTAAAAAAAATCAACGCTTCAACCGCTTAATCCCTTATCAGGTAACCACTATAAAATTTTCCTGCGCTGCAGTTCTTTTTTTATCAGGATCAATTCCCGGCCGGTTTGCCCGGATACTGAACTGTTTTCCTGGGCCCGCCGCATCAGGTATGGAACAACATCTTTTATAGGGCCAAACGGCAGGTATTTACTTACCGAGCAGCCTGATTTGGCCAAATTGAAAGTTATATTATCGCTCATGCCATATAACTGCGAAAAATGAACATGGGGGTGATCATGGGGCAACCCTTTTTTATCTAAAAGCTGTGTGGTATATAAATTACTGTAATCATTATGAGAAGCTACGATCACTGAGATCTTTTCCAGGTGATCTATACAAAATTCAACAGAAGCATTAAAATCCCTGTCGCAGTCCTCTTTTCCGTTTTGTATGGGCGAAGGATAGTTCATTGCTGCAGCACGGTTTCGTTCTTTTTCCATGTACGCACCCCTTACTAATTTTATTCCCAAAATAAAATTCCTTTCAAGGGCCGCTTCATACGAATCCTTTAAAAACTGAAGGCGGTCGTGCCGGTATAATTGAAGCGTGTTATAAATTACGGGTTTATTTTTATTGTAAATGTCCATCATTAAGATGGTCAGGGCGTCAACCGGATCCTGGATCCAGGTTTCCTCGGCATCAATTAAAATACCGATGTTTTTTTTATCGCCTGCTTCACATAACTGTTGTATACGTAACCTTACTTTATTCCATTCTTCTTTTTCGGCATCTGGCAATAAATCAACGGCATGCAGGTACCTTTTCATTAAAGTGCCTGTTGTCTGGTGCATGGCTGCATCCAGTTTTTCAAGAAGTGAAAAACGGGCAAACCCGGTAACCTTAATACTCATGAACGGAATATTGGCCTGAGTGGCCGCATAGTCAATTACCCTTTTAAACTCATCACGGGCATGTTCAAAATTTGCTTCGCCTTCTTTTCCTTCAACCCCGTAATCCAGTATCACCTGTACATTGTATGCCTCCAGTTTATCGGCAACTTTAGCAGTCTGTTCTAAAGTTTCGCCTCCAACAAATTGTTTAAAAATAGTTTTTCTGATGAGGGTTTTCGTTAATGGTATACCCCACTTAATGGCGTAAGGGGTTACCTTTAGCGCCATGTTGATCAGCCAGGGTTTTCCCATGATGCCAAAAAGGAAAGCGGCCTGTTTAAGTTCTGAATCAGATTTTGCTGCAAAGGCATATTCAGTATTCTCGAAGGAAATTTTTGTCAGATCTTTCATAATTAAGCAATTCGTTAACCGAAATTCATAAAACAAACACGAACTGCCAAATTTTTAAACATGATACATATTATGTTTTGAACAATAGCAAAGCCAAAAGGAGCAAATGCGCTTATATTTGCAAAAATTTTTACCATGGAAAAGAAAGCCAATGAATCGCTGGTGGTAATGACAGAACTGGTTTTGCCCAACGACACCAATACATTTGGGAACCTGATGGGTGGCCGGCTGATGTACTGGATGGATATTGCTGCTGCCCTGGCTGCCATGAAACATTGCGGAGCCCCGGTTGTTACAGCATCAGTTGATAATATTTCCTTTGAAAACCCCATCAAACTGGGCAATGTGGTGCATATTGAAGCCTGCCTGACCCGTTCTTTCAACAGCAGCATGGAAGTACATTTAAATGTGTGGGGCGAAGATGCCATACAGCAATACAGGTACAAAAGCAACCAGGCCTATTATACTTTTGTAGCACTTGATCCCAATGGTAAACCCAGGCCGGTAAATAAATTAATACCCGAAACCGAAGAAGAAAAAAAACTATTCGACGGGGCTTTAAGAAGAAGGCAGTTGAGGCTGATACTGGGTGGCAAAATGAAACCGGAAGAAGCAGTGGAACTGAAAGCTTTATTCATTAAGGATTAACCATTGGCGGCTACCTGTTGCTGGGGTTTAAATTTACTGCTCTGTTCAATGGCATCCATCACATCGCTCAGGATCTTTTCTGTGGAATCCTCAAAATTTATCTGCATCGGATCTTTAAAGGTTACAGTAAGCCGGGTGCCCTTTTTTATCAGTTTAAGCCCCTTTTTATTAAAAGCTGTATTAAAACCACTGATCACAACTGGTATAACAAGCGGCTTGTGATGCTTTATAATAAATGCAGTACCCTTTCGGCCGGGTACATAAGGTGTGGTGGTACCCTGGGGAAATGTAATGACCCAGTTTTTTTCCAGTGCCCTCGAAATTTTACGGGTATCACTGGGATCAAGGCCTTTTCTTACTTCTTTACTCTCGTCTACCCAGGTACGTTTGATCATGATTGAACCTGCCAGTGCAAATATTTTACTCAACAGATTTTTTTTCATCGTTTCCTCGGCCGATACAAACTGTACCCTGGTATAAGGCCATAACAGGTAAAACGGTATACCAAGGCCGTTTTTTTTACGCCAGCTTACAGCACAAAAAATATGAAGAAAGCAGATCACTTCTGCAAAATAAGTTTGATGGTTACTTACAAAAAGCACATTGTTTTTAGGCAGTTTTTTCAGTTTATCCATTCCGTTTACCTGAAGCTTATTAATAATGGCAAGCCCCGGAAACGAAAGCGTACCTACCACAGTGTAAACCAACCCTTTCACAAAACCCGACTCCTTAAAAGCTTTCAGCAAACTGCTCATGTATCATTTTTTTGGTTGCTACGATCCCGGATGCAATTTATATAAACTTAATAGCATTAAATAAAATTAAAAGCCTTAACGCTGGTCATTGGCTGCATACTATATTTGCATCCACAAAATGGGCCATGAAGCATTGATACCAACCCGAATGTGTAAAAGCAACCGGGTCTACGGGCAACCGGCTTCCATACCATGCTCCTTTTGGAAAGCTTTTGGAATTTTGGATAAAAATAACATGAAATAAATACATGAAACTGAATACGGTAATATTTGACATGGACGGCCTGCTGATCGACTCAGAGCCCTTGTGGAAGGAATCGGCAGAAACCTTGTTTTTAACTTATGGAAAACAATTGACCATGCAGCAATACAGCAGCACTACAGGCCTGCGTACCCGAGAGTTTTTAGCACATTGGTTCAGTTATTTCAATTTGCCAGAAACTGAAATTGCCGGCGCCGAAAAAAAAGTAATAGACCTGGTTATTGCGCTGGTAAAACAAAAAGGAAAACCCATGCCGGGCATACAGCATATTTTTAATTTTTTTGGGGAAAGAAATTTTAAGATCGGCCTGGCAAGCTCATCACCACCTGATTTAATTAACCTGGTTGTTGAAATGCTTGAAATAGGCCCTTACCTGCAGGCGGTTGCATCGGCCTCAGATCTGCAATATGGAAAACCTCACCCGGAAGTATATATAAACTGTGCAGAAAAATTAAATACGCTACCCGGACAATGTATATGTTTTGAAGACTCTTTTAATGGCATGATCGCAGCTAAAGCCGCAAAAATGAAATGTGTGGTAGTACCCGCATTACACGACAATAAAAACCCGGCCTGGGATGCCGCCGACCTTAAAATATCCACATTAACCAACTTTAATGGCCTGCTGCTGGAGAGTATGTAAAAAAAGAGGTGGATAAATTACCAGAATAACTTCTTTTTTACGCCTATATTTGCGCTGAGATCTGATAATGGCGGAAAAAAATTTAAAAAACCAACAAAAACTTAAAGTTTCTTGTTTTTTTTGTAAAAAAAAGTATATTTACACCCTGATGTAAAGAATCCAAAACTATCAACAAGCAGTTAAAAACTAATTATTTACTCATAAATCAAAAACAAACAAAATGAAAAAATTCTTACTTTCTTCAATAATCATGTTAGGAGTTTGTGGTGCAGTTAACGCACAAACTGAAACTGGTTCTAAATACAAAAAAAATAATGCTGCAACCAGCTCTTCTGCTTCTGCACTAACCCCACAAAAAGCTGCTATAGTGGCACCAAGTGATGATCTTGCTCCTGCACAAGCTGCAGATACAAGAACAGCAGCTGATAAAGAAGCAGGCGCTGCTGCTCCAGCTCCTACACGTGTCAAGGGTCAGGCAAAAACAGCTCAGGCCTCTTCAGCAGTTACTACAGTAAATGCTGCCGGTGAAGTTGTTCCTGCTGCCGAAGCAAAACCAAAAGCTCAGGGCGTAAAGAAAAATTAAAAGTATTCTGTAAAAGATATAAAAAATCCTCCCCGATATAGAATCGGGGAGGATTTTTTTTGCCTTAACCATTGCTGAAATAAATTAAATATGCAAAAAATCTTATTACTGCACGGCGCTATTGGCGCAAATGACCAGTTTTCAGCACTACAGCAGGAACTGGCAGATTCATTTTCGGTATATAGCCTCAATTTCAGCGGCCATGGCGGTTCTCCCTTTTCAAATACGCCATTTTCCATAAAGCTTTTTGCAACAGAAGTGATCGCATTTTTAGATAAAAATAAAATAAACAGCATCTCCATTTTTGGATACAGCATGGGCGGATATGTAGCCTTGTACCTGGCAAAATATCATCCGGAAAGAGTAAACAAAATAATTACCCTGGCTACAAAATTCATTTGGAATGAAACCATTGCCGCCAAAGAAATAAAAATGCTGAACGCAGATAAAATTGAAGAGAAGTTACCCGACTTTGCCGCTGCTTTACAAAAAAGGCATGCCCCTAATAACTGGAAAACCGTTTTAGAAAAAACCGAAGCCATGCTCATTGAAATGGGAAAAGACAACCCGCTCAAACGGGGCGATTACCCATCTGTTCAACACCCGGTTTTAATCATGCTGGGCGACAGAGATAAAATGGTTTCCCTTGATGAAACAACAGAAGTGTATATTAATCTGCCATCGGCACAATTAGCCATCTTACCCAATACTGCCCACCCCATAGAAATGGTTAACCAGGCAAGACTGGCTTATGAAATCAGGTCTTTTTTAGGCTGAAATTCGGGCTTCTCCACCTGGATCTTCCTTTAAAAACAGGATAATTGCCCAAAAATGGGCTAAAATCTACTGTCAGAGCCAAAATAGACTATTTTTAGCCCTCAAATCTCCGATATTTTACTACCTTCGCCCTCCCGTTTTAAAACCGGGATTATTTACAAACAATTAAACGCAGATGCACAGGGAGGTTGAACCCCGATATCACATCGGAACTAAGCTACTGCGATAACAAACAAACCTGTAAAAATTAAAAATGGAAGAAACAAACGAAACTACACCAACACCGGTTGAAGAAACTGTTGAAGAAACAACTGCACCTGTTGCAGAAGCTACTGCTCCTGTTGTTGATGTAGAAATTAAAGCACCTGTTGAAGAAACTGTGGCCACTGCGCACGACGATTTCGACTGGAGTGTTGACAAACGCAATGTAACCAGCTACACTGCTGATGAAAAAGCAAAGTACGACAAGGTTTACGACAACACCTTCAAGCAAATTGCTGATGGCGAAATGATACAGGCAACTGTAGAATCATTAACCAAAACCGACGCTGTGGTTAACATCGGTTTTAAAAGTGATGGCCTTATTTCCTTAAACGAATTCAGAGACATCCCCGGTGGTGTTAAAGTAGGCGACATTATTGAGGTAATGGTTGTTGAAAAAGAAGACAGGGAAGGAAACCTGCACCTTAGCCGCAAGAGCGCCCGCACCACCCGTGCCTGGGAGCGCATTGTGGAAGTACACCGCACCGGCGAAATTGTTACCGGTTTGGTTACCAGCAAAACCAAAGGCGGTTTAATTGTTGACGTATTTGGTATGGAAACTTTCTTACCAGGTTCTCAAATTGATGTTAAACCCGTTACCGATTACGACCAGTTCGTAAACAAAACCATGGAGTTTAAAGTGGTTAAGATCAACGAAGCCATTAAAAATGCGGTTGTATCTCACAAAGCTCTTATTGAAAGCGATATTGAAGCACAACGTGCTGAAATTATGGGTAAACTGGAAAAAGGCCAGGTACTGGAAGGAACCATCAAAAACATCACTGACTTTGGTGCATTCCTCGACCTTGGCGGCTTAGACGGTTTATTGTACATTACTGATATTTCATGGGGACGTATCAACCACCCAACTGAAGTATTGAAAATGGACCAGAAACTGAATGTGGTGGTATTGGATTTTGATGATGATAAAAAACGCATCAGCCTTGGTTTAAAACAATTAACTCCTCACCCATGGGATACCCTTACAGAGAACCTGAAAGAAGGTGAAATTGTAAAAGGTAAAGTGGTTAATATTGAAGACTACGGTGCATTCCTCGAGATCATGCCGGGTGTTGAAGGGTTGGTACACGTAAGTGAAATTACCTGGGCCAATACGCCGATCAACGCTAAAGAATTCTTCAAATTAAACGACGAGTACGAAGCCAAAGTAGTTACCCTTGATAAAGAAACACGCAAGATGAGTCTTTCGATCAAGCAAATGACCGAAGATCCATGGAGTACCATCGAAGTTTCTTTCCCAGAAGGAAGCAAGCATATGGGTACTGTTAAAAACATCACGCCGTATGGGGTGTTTGTTGAATTAACAACCGGTATCGGCGGTATGATCCACATCAGCGACCTGAGCTGGTTAAAGCGTTTCAACAATCCTAATGAGTATACAAAAGTGGGCAGCCAGATTGAAGTGATCATCATGAACATTGATAAGGAAGGCCGCAAACTTCAGTTAGGACACAAGCAGATTGAAGAAGATCCATGGAACTCACTCGAATCTACTTTCCCGGTAGGCAGCGAGCACGAAGGTACCGTGGTAAAGAAAGACGATAAAGGTGCTATTGTTCAATTGCCTTACGGACTGGAAGGATTTGCTCCTGCCCGTCACTTAGCCAAGGAAGATGGTAAAACAGTTGGTTTGGATGAGATAGCCAAATTTATGGTTATTGAATTTGACCGCAACGACAAGCGTATTGTGTTAAGCCATGCCCGCCTTTGGGAGCAGGTGATCGAAGAAGAAAAACAGGCTGTTATCAAAGAAAAGAAAGCCGAGTTTGAAGTAACCAAAAAAGCCGTAAAGAATTTACAAAGCAAGGTTGAAAAATCAACCCTGGGCGATATTGGTGCACTGGCCGACTTAAAGGCAAAGTTCGATAACGATGCAGCTGATGCAGCCGCTACCAGCGAAGAGCCAAAAGCAGAGTAAGCAATCCACCGTTGGCGGATTCTTCTAAAAATACGATCCCGTTCAGTTCAGTCTGAACGGGATTTTTTGTGCCAGCTCATATCCCCGGGCATTATCGCCTGCCTGCAGGCAGGTTGCATCACAATACTTTTACCGCAAAACCTTGGGCAATTTTATTGAAGCGGTTAAAACTTTCACTTATTTTTGAATTGGCTGTAAGCATAACGAAACTCACGAACACACATAAGATGAAGGATATTATTGAACTTTCAGACAAAAAAATATCAATCGACAGAAATGAGTTTCTGAAAGTCAAAGGCAGCATCGATACAAATTTGTATTATATCGAAAGCGGAAGTCTGAGAATATTTGTTTTAGATGAAAATGAAGAACAGACAATTCGATTTGGTTACAAAGAAAATTTGATCGTTTCATTGGACTCCTTTTTGACTGGAAAACCTTCTGACCTGTATATTCAGGCAATTAAAAAGACGATTATAAAAGTTATAACAAAACAACAAATTGACAAATTTCTGGAAACAGAAAGTAATCGGAATTTATGGACAAAGATCTTAGAAAATCTGGTAATTCAACAAATGGAACGTGAAATTGATATTTTAACAAATTCACCAAAAGAGAGATACGAAAGAGTATTAAAAAGAAGCCCGCAACTTTTTCAGGAAATTCCGAACAAACATATAGCTAATTATCTAAGAATGAGTGCTGAAACCTTATCACGTCTAAAAAAGTCTTGACTTAAATCAAGATTTGTGGAAAAAGATTTTTACAACTTTGCATAAAATTTAAACTATGCAATCAGAGAAATTAATACAAACGCTTTTAGAGCAGACAAGACAAATTATAAATCAGGCAGAAAAACTAAAACCCTGTGATTTGAACACATTAACGTGGAAAGAAAACAAAATTTCGTGGAGCATTTTGGAATGTTTGGAACATTTGAATTTATATGGCAACTTTTATTTGCCACAAATGGAAAACAAAATAAAAAATTCAACTACTAAAAACGACCTTGAATTTAAAAATGGAATGTTAGGAAATTACTTTGCAAAAAGTATGTTACCAAAAGAAAAATTAAATAAAATGAAAACATTTAAAGACAAGAATCCTTTAAATGCAGATCTTGATAAAACTGTTATTGACAAATTTATAAATCAACAAATCAAACTTTCAGACTTGCTAAATCAATCAAGAAATGTGAGTTTAAACAAAGTGAAAATTAAAACCTCAATTTCAAGTTTAATCAAACTAAAATCAGGCGACACCTTTCAGTTTTTTATTAATCACATGATCAGACATTTAAAACAAATTGACAATATACAGCAGGCAATGAAAAATGCCTCACAGCCAACACGAACTGTGTAAAAATATTCTTCTTGTTTTGCACCAGGTTTTTATATCAACAACTCATTAATTATCTACATAAAAAATCCCGACTGGTGTAATACCAACCGGGATCATAATTATCATTAAAATTCCTTTTACAGGATCGTCACCTCTGTCCTCCTGTTCTGCGCCCTGCCATCAACAGTTTTATTGCTGGCAATGGGTTTGGATAAACCATAACCCTTTGCAGTAACACGGTTAGGGTCAATACCTTTACTGAGCAGGTAGTTTCTTACCGTGTTAGCCCTTGCTTCTGATAATATCTGGTTGCTTTTGGCCGAACCTACATTATCGGTATGCCCCCCCAGTTCAATCCTTTCATCATCTTTTCGGTTTAAGTAAGCCACCAATTCATCAATTACTTTGTAAGACTCTTCCTTCAGATCGGCCTTGCCGGTCTCAAAATTACAATCCTCCAGGATAAAGCTTTTGGCAGGTAAGTGTTGTATTTCTACCACAAACGGGTTCTTATAATACGCATTGCCGGTTGTTGGCGGAATGGTGAGTACGTTCTCATTTTTGGTTGAATCTTTAAAACCGAGGATATAGATCTCATACTTATCGCCCACCGGCAAACGAAAAGAGAATTTACCCAGTGAATCGGTAAGCCCCTGGTATTCCTTGCTGTTCAGGCTGCTCTTAAAAATGACGATCTCATTGTTGAGTACATTGTTCTTAAAATCGGTAAGTGTTACATTAACCGGTGCATCTTTAGGTATGCTCGCATTTTGCACATTTCCACCCTGGCAAAAAGCCATAACCGGTATTAAAAATATGATCAGGCTGCTGATTAATTTTTGTTTCATCACAACTGGGTTTAAGGTTTTAAAGATAATTATAAAAAAACAACTTTGCTTTTTTCAATTATTGTGCCGCAGCTGCACCTTTTTGTTAACGTATTGTAAATATCTTAGTGGTATGGCCACAGGGTTACCCACTTTCAGTAAGCGTTCTTCAGTTTGAAATGAATGGTATAAATGCAGGCAACCCGTTTACAGACGCTGTTGCAGTTTAACCACCATATCTGCCTTCCAGCCTGCAAAATCGCCGGCAAGGATGTGCTTGCGGGCCTGGCCAACCAGCCACAAATAAAACGCCAGGTTATGTACACTGGCAATGGTAAGCCCCAAAAATTCTTTCGATTTCATCAGGTGGCGTAAATAAGCCTTGCTGTAATAATTGCTCATGGGGCAATCAATACCATCGTCAATCACCGAAAAATCTTTTTCCCATTTCTTATTGTCTATATTAATTACCCCGTTGCTGGTAAACAACATGGCGTTACGGCCGTTACGGGTGGGCATCACGCAGTCAAACATATCTACACCCAACGCAATGCTTTCTAAAATATTCCAGGGCGTACCCACGCCCATTAAATAACGGGGCTTTTGTTCGGGCAAAATATCGCAGCACAATGCGGTAAACTCATACATCATCTCCATGGGTTCGCCTACACTCAGGCCGCCGATGGCATTACCCGTTGCATTTTTTGATGCAACAAATTCAGCCGAAGCGGTCCGCAGGTCTTTATAAGTACTGCCCTGTACAATGGGAAACAAATTTTGTGTGTAGCCGTATTTATCAGGCGTTGTATCAAACCGCCCGAAGCAACGGTCAAGCCAGCGGTGTGTAAGCTCCATGCTGTCTTTGGCATATTTGTAATCGCTGGGGTAAGGCGGGCATTCATCAAAAGCCATCACTATATCACCACCAATCACCCTTTGAATATCCATCACATTTTCGGGGGTAAATAAATGTTTGCTGCCGTCAATATGGCTTTGAAACAAAGCGCCTTCTTCGGTAAGTTTGCGGTTATTGGCCAAAGAAAAAACCTGGTACCCGCCACTATCGGTTAAAATGGGTTTGTGCCAGCCATTGAATTGATGCAGGCCACCGGCAGCTTCCAGTATTTCCAATCCCGGCCTTAGATACAAATGATAAGTATTACCCAGGATGATCTGTGCCTGTACTTCATTATGCAACTGCTGTTGCGTTACCGCCTTTACGCTACCCACGGTACCTACAGGCATAAAGATGGGCGTTAATATTTCGCCATGGTCGGTAGTTATTTTTCCTGCCCTTGCTTTTGATAAAGTATCGGAATGTTGCAGATCAAATTGTAATGCCGGCATATTTTGTTGGTTGTTTGTCCGCAGGACCCCTGCGGGTGATTTTTGACTTTTGATCCTGCCTGCCGGTAGGCAGGTTTTTACCTTTTACTTACTCCCATTCCTTATTTTTGCGGTATGAATTTTACCCAGATCGGGCAAATCGTTTTTTATGCTTTTTGCCTGGTAACTCTTATTCAGCTTTTTTACTACCTGTTTTTCTTTACCAGACTGGCTGCTTATAAACCAAAAAAGAAAAGCATATCGCAAACTCACCCGGTATCGGTCATCATTTGTGCCCGTGATGAAGCTGCAAATTTAGCAAAAAATCTGCCGGGATCGCTGGTTCAGCAATACAGCACCACACATGAAGTGATCGTAGTGAACGACAACTCCTTTGACGATACCAAATATTTGCTGGAAGAATACCAGAAAACATACAGGCATTTACAGGTAGTGGAACTTAAACAGGAAGCCAAACTGATACCCGGTAAAAAATTTCCGTTAAGTATTGGCATTAAAACTGCCAAACACGAAATTGTATTACTTACCGATGCAGATTGTGTACCTGCCAGCGAATACTGGATTGATAAAATGCAGGAAAGTTTTGATGAAAACACAGAGATCGTTTTAGGCTATGGCGCTTATCATAAAAAACCCGGACTCTTAAATAAGATTGTTCGCTGGGAAACCTTTCACACTGCCCTGCAGTATTTTTCATATGCACTTGCAGGCAAACCCTACATGGGCGTAGGCCGTAACCTGAGTTATAAAAAAACAATTTTTTTCAGGCACAAGGGCTTTTCGGCACATAATAATATTGCCAGTGGCGATGATGACCTCTTTATAAACATGGCTGCCACTAAAAAAAATACCAGGATAAACATAGATAAAAACGCTTTTACCTTAAGCGATGCCCCTAAAACCTGGGGTGCCTGGATAAAACAGAAGAACCGCCACTATAGCACCGGTAAATTTTACAAACCGCTACATCAATTTTTACTGGGCCTGTATACTTTTTCGCACATCCTGTTTTATCCCTTGCTGGCGGCTTCCTTAATATTATTCAACTGGCAACTGGCGCTTATGGTATTTGGCGTCCGGTTTCTGATACAGGGAGTCATTTTATACCCTTGCATGAAAAAACTGAACGAACTGGCCATGTATCCCTGGTTTATATTTATAGATATATGGATGTTTTTTTATTACGGGATATTTGCTGTAGCGGTATTTAAGCGTCCAAAAAAAGGTTGGAAGTAAGCTCGCCCCAGCCCCTCTACTTAAGGAGAGAAAACCGTAAGATTGTGTTTTGATTTTTGATTTTTTACTTTTGATTTTTTTATGGAGTTACTACAAACATATTTTACTGATTTTTCACCAAAGCAACTGGAACAGTTTGCTGCGCTGAAAGACCTGTATGCCGACTGGAACTCAAAAATAAACGTCATCTCCCGCAAGGATATGGATAATTTTTACGAGCACCATGTTTTACACTCACTGGCCATAGCCGCAAAATTTGAGTTTACACCTGGCATGCAGGTCATGGACCTGGGCTGTGGCGGCGGTTTTCCGGGTATACCGCTTGCCATCATGTTTCCGGAAACAACATTTCATTTGGTAGACAGCATCAATAAAAAACTGAAAGTGGTTACTGAAATTGCCGGCGCCATTGGCCTTCATAATCTTACCACACAACACAGCCGTGCAGAAGACATCAGGAACAGAAAATTTGATGTCGTTATTTCAAGAGCAGTGGCCCCCTTAAAAGATCTATGGCACTGGAGTAAACCTTTAATTCAAAAAAATAAGATTGCCCTTGCCGGTGTGCCTAACGGGCTGATATGCCTCAAAGGTGGTGATTTAACAAAGGAAATATTTGAAAGCGGGTGCAAACCAATGGTTTGGGAAATTGAAAAGATATTTCCTGAGCAATTCTTTACAGAAAAATACTTGCTTTATATACCGGTAAGATAATGCCTGTTATTGCATTGGAGTATTGCTAAAGCATTATCTTATGACCAAATTTGTAAAATGAACAATACCGTTGCGATTGTAGAAGACAATAATGACATCCGCCTAGCCCTGGAGCAGATCATAGCGCATTCAGGCGATTATATACTGGCCGGATCCTGTGCAACCGGCGAAGAAGCAATGGAAAAATTACCCTTATTAAAACCAAAGGTTGTTTTAATGGACATTGGCCTGGGTGATGGCATGAATGGAATTGAAGTAGTTAGCGCATTGAAGTCCGCCAATCCTGAAATATTATTTATGATGTGCACCATTTATGAGGAGGATGAAAAAATATTTGAGGCCCTGCGTGCCGGTGCCAGCGGGTATATCTTAAAAAAAACACCCCCGGCCAAACTGCTGGAGGGCATTACCGAACTCATTCAGGGTGGTGCACCCATGAGTAGCCAGATAGCCAGCAAAGTGGTGGCTGCTTTTCAAAATAAACCAGTTACCTCAGCCTCCGGTTCATCGCTGCAGGTACTTTCCAAAAGAGAGCATGCGATCCTGGAAATGCTTTCAACCGGCCTTTTATATAAAGAAATTTCTGAAAAATTATTTATAAGTACCGAAACGGTACGAAAGCATGTGTATCATATTTATGAGAAGTTGCACGTTACCAACCGGGTTGAAGCCGTTAATAAATATTTTGGAAGATAAATACATTGATAAAGGATGCCCCGATCAAGAAACCCGGAGATCACCCGGGTTCTTTGTTTATAAGAACTTCCATAACCATTTATCCCTTTGAGGAGTGCTGCCTATCGGAAAATCGTGGGTAAAGCCAGAGTCGGTAAAGCCATATTTTGCATAAAATTTTTGAGCCCTGATGTTATGCTCCCATACACCCAGCCAAACCACCTCGTAGTTTTTTTCCATTGCAAAGTTCAGAAAGAAATCCATCAGCATCTGCGCTATGCCTTTTCCATGAAATTGCTTTAGTGCATAAATCCGTTTTAACTCCAGGGCTTTCCAATTTTTTATTTCTGGAAAACTGTTATAGTCTTCCTTAAACTGCAAATAGGCAACAGGCAGACCGCCCGCCTCAGCAAAAAAGAAAAAAGTCGCTGTATCCTGTAATTCTTTGGCCAACTGCACGGTACTGTAATGTTCATCTAAATAACCCTGCATATCAGCAACGGTACAGGTTCCGGTAAAGGTATCAAAAAATGTCTGGCGTGCTAAAAGTGATAAGGCCGAAACATCTTCTATATTTATCCTTCGGATATGTATTTCCATTTTTCAGGTTTTTGCACAGCATGTACATCGTCAGACGTGTACGTGAGACCATGTACATGCTACCGGCAGATTACCAGTTTAATTCCAGCAAATTATTCTTCCTGTCCACATCGGCCATTCTTTTTGACGGGTCTATTTCAGCAATTTTAATATCCGTTAACCTGCGTTTCATTTCAACAACATAGGTTGGATGTGTCCATCTCCATGCTTCCAATACTTCACGTTTTTGTGCAGGCTTTTCATTTGGTTTACTTCCAAACATTAAATTAGATGGTATGTTGAACATTTCGGTGCTGCCATCTTTAAAGGTAAGCTGCAGGTCTATAGGCATAGGCATATGGCCAATTCTTTTTAATCTTATTTTAGATACCCCGTTCTCTTCCCATAAACTGTCAATTTTATAATCAATGGTTTTGGTGGTGTTAACCCAGTATTCCTTGTACCAGTCCAGCTGAATACCGCTTACATCTTCTGCCACCCGCATCAGGTCATTTGCATTGGGATGTTTAAAGCGCCATTTGTTATAATACTCCAGCAATATCTTGTTTCTTATTTCGGCACCCACTATATAACCAAGCTGTTCCATAAATACTGCACCTTTTGAATAAGCGGCTACGCTGTACCCGTAATTCGAATTATAATGATCACTGTGTGTGGTCATGGGTTCTTCAAACCCGCTTTTGGCCAGGCCAAAATAACTATAGTAAGCACCGCTGTGATCTTCGGGCATATATTCTACAATTTCCTTTAAGGTTTTATTATTGGGATTTTTTTGCAGCGATTCCCGGAAGCCCTGTAATGCCGATTTGTTGTCATAAAACTTTGTAACCAGATCTTCGGCATAACTGGTAAAACCCTCATCCATCCAGGCATACATGGCTTCGTTGGTGCCCAGCATCATTTGGTACCAGCTGTGCAGCCACTCATGAAAAACGGTTCCTAATCCCGGGCCAACCAGCAAAGTGGCCATTGGATATTCCATTCCACCATCGCCTCCCTGTATAAACGAATATTGCGGGTAAGGGTATTTACCAAAGTTCTTTTCAATAAAAGGCAATGCTTTTGCAGCTGCAGTAAGTACCGTAGCCCATGCCGAATCATTTTTAGGATCGTTTTCTTTATAATTATAAATGGAATGCAGCATTGGACCACCATTGGGCACTTTATAAGCCAGGTGACGGTACTCCGGATCTGCACACCAGACAAAATCATGAATTTTTTCGCCAACAAAACGCCAGCTTCTTTTTGCCTTTGCTGTTGGTTTTAATTCAGTGCCCGGTGCATCATAACCCCAGCCTATTTCACTGGCATTCATCAACACACCAGTACCCCCTATTTTGTATGATTTTTCTATGTTGATCGTAACATCAAAATCGCCCCATACCCCATAAAACTCACGGGCTACATAAGGCGTAGGATGCCATCCCTCAGTATCATACTCACAAATTTTGGGATACCACTGGCTCATGCTATACCTTACGCCTGTTGTTGGGTTATCCCTTCCGCTGCGGCGTATCTGCAAAGGAACCTGTGCCTCAAATTCCATATCAAAAACAACTTTTGCTTTTGATGCAATGGCCCTGGTTAAATTTACTTCCAGTATGGTCTCATGATATTTAAATGGCTGGGGAACACCATTCATTTTTAAAGAAATTATTTTTTGATAGCCAATTTCATCCGGCTTCAGGTTTAAAATCCTGTCTTTAACCCTGCCATCCCAATCGGGCCTCCCGCTAACCAACACCTTTCCAAGCTCACGGCTTCTTGTATCCATACTGCTGTTGGGCTGAAATGCATTAAAATACAGGTGATAAAAAACTTTGTTAAGCGCAACCGGTGAATTATTACTGTATTCCAGTTTCTGTTTTCCGGTAAACCTGTTGGTGTTTACATCCATATCAATAACCATATTGTACTTTACCGCCTGTTGCCAGTATGTGGCTGCTGCCGGCTGTGCAATCAAAGCAGAGGATATATTCAATGCCGTAAAAAATAAAACAATCGTTTTCTTCATGAAATAAAATTTATACCTGTAAATTTCGGTAAAATAGCTGTATGAAAAACATAAAACTGATAAATGGCTTCCCATTTGTATCATTTGCCAGGGAAACTTACGAAACGGATGTAATGATCGGCAGATCTGCGTCTTTTACAGAATGGATCGGTACCCGCCGGTCGTGCCGCGATTTTTCGGATAAACCGGTTGACAAAGCTGTTATTGAAAATATCATTATGGCAGCATCATCTGCCCCAAGCGGAGCCCACAAACAGCCCTGGACCTTTTGTGTAGTAAGTAATCCGGAAATTAAAAAGCAAATACGCACAGAGGCTGAAAAAGAAGAATTTGAGAGTTATAATGGCCGTATGCCTGAGGAATGGAAAAAAGACCTGTTGCCCTTACAAACAGACTGGAAAAAAGAATTTCTTGAAATTGCACCCTACCTGATCATTGTTTTTAAAAAAAGCTATGATTTTGATGCAGCAGGAAACAAGACAAACACGTATTATGCAACAGAAAGCTGCGGGCTTGCCTGTGGCTTTTTACTGAGCGCCATACACCACGCCGGGCTTGTGGCACTAACCCACACACCCAGTCCGATGAATTTCTTAACTACCATTTTAAACCGCCCGGTAAATGAAAAACCATTTTTATTGATACCGGTTGGTTATGCTGCGGAAGCATGCTGGGTGCCGGATATAAAAAGAAAGGAATTGAATGAAGTATCCCGCTTTTATTAAACAAGGGGATTTTAGTCTTTTCCGGCAACAACGATCACAATCTCCCCCTTTACCGTTTTTGCATTAAAATGATCATGCACTTCCTGCAAAGTTCCCCGTGCATTCTCTTCAAATTTTTTGGTAAGCTCCCTGCTTACGCAGCAATGTCTTTCTGCACCAAAATATTGTATGAATTCATGTAAGGTTTTTACCAGCCGCATCGGACTTTCATAAAAAACCATGGTACGCTCTTCTGTTGCCAGTTTTTTCATCATGGTTTGCCGGCCTTTTTTAAGCGGTAAAAATCCTTCAAAACAAAAACTGTTGATGGGCAGTCCGCTGTTTACCAATGCAGGTACAAAGGCTGTTGCACCCGGTAAACATTCAACGTTGATATTGTTTTTGATGCATTCCCTCACCAGTAAAAAAGCAGGATCGCTGATGCCCGGTGTGCCGGCATCGGTGAGCAGGGCCATGGTTTTACCGGCCGCTAACTGTTCGGTTAAATGGGTAAGAATTTTATGTTCGTTGTGCTGATGATAAGGTGTGATGGGCTTTTGAACCTGGTAGTGATTTAAGAGTACGGATGAAGTACGGGTATCTTCTGCAAGTATTAAATCTACCGATTTTAAAATTTCAACTGCCCTGAAAGTAATATCGCCAAGGTTGCCAATGGGAGAAGGAATAAGATAAAGCATACCCCCTAACCCCCTGAAGGGGGAACCTGAAGTATTATTATTCTGAGATCCTTTATCACTCAAACCTTGAAATGAATTTATATTATTGAACCACTTGTAGAGAAAGCCCCTTTAGGGGTTTGGGGTTACCTGTATTTCATAAACCTCCATAACGGGGTTTGCCAGTAATTTTTTTGCAGCATCTTCTGCGGTTGATAAAGCGGCTTCTTTTGAATCGGCTTCAATCTGCAGGTCGATGTGTTTTCCGATACGTACATCAGTAACCTGATCAAGGCCTAAATTTTGTAAGCCCCCCACTACGGCTTTACCTTGCGGGTCTAATAAATCTTTAAGCGGCATAACTTTTATCTGAACAGTAAATATCATGATGATTGTTGTTTGAAAAGCAAAGATAAAATAATGTACACGATAAACACCATGGGAACCGCCAGCCAGTGAAAAATTAATGCTGCCACAATTGCCACCGCCCCTAAAATGAACTTGGGCATATTATTTTTAAGCGTAAGATCCTTAAACTTTAACGACATTAATGGTAACCTGGAAACCATCAGCCAGCTTAATAAAACAATAACTGCATACAGTACCCATTTATTGGTAAGCCATTCACTTATATTTATCAAAGGGGTACCGTAATGTAAGATGAGCGGAAAGGAAGCAATGAATAATCCTGCAGACGGTATAGGCACTCCCTTAAATCCGTATGATTGTGAATTGTCGATATTAAACCTGGCCAACCGGTAAGCACCTGCACAGGCAACCATAAAAGCCGGCAACAGCCAGGCAATAGAAGTTTCCAGGCCGCTTTCCTCTTTAATAAAACTGATCTTTAGCAGTTGATATAAAATTACTGAAGGTGCCACGCCAAAGCTCACTACATCACTTAATGAATCCAGTTGTTTGCCCATTTCAGATACAGCATTCATCATCCGTGCAATAAAGCCATCAAAATAATCTATAACAGCTGCAGCAAAAATAAAATACGAGGCCATGGATAACCTTTCGGGAATATTGTAATGCGAACTCAGGTCTTCTCCCACATAAATGGAAATGGTTTCTGTTTGCAATGCAAAAACAATGGCTATGCAGCCTAAAAAAAGATTGAGTAAGGTAAAAATATTCGGGATTTGTTTCATTAATGCTGATTTGAAGATTTGAGGATTTGATAATTCGATAATTTTATAAAGTGACACATCGTCACATCAGCTAATTATCAAATCGTCACATTGATTTTACTTTTTCATATACGCTTCAATCTCCTCTACAGTAATCGGTATATTCTTCATCAGGTCTTTATTGCCATTCCTGGTTATCCAGAAATTATTTTCTATCCTGATACCCATTTGTTCTTCTTCAATGTAAATACCCGGCTCAATGGTGAATACCATGCCTGCTTTTACGGGTGCAGTTCTGGTACCCAGGTCATGTACATCTATTCCTAAATGATGAGAAATGCCATGGTACAGATATTTCCGGTAAGCCCTGTTTTCGGGATCTTCATTTTTGATGTCCGATTTTTTCAGTAACCCAATTTTTTGAAAAACAACCGTGGCTTCGTCACCCACTTTTTCGGTGTAATCAATAATGCTGATACCGGGTTTTAAAATACCGGCAGCGTAATGGTGTAAATGCAGACAGGCATTGTAAACAGTTTTCTGCCTGCGGCTGAATTTGCCGTTAACCGGTACTGTACGGGTAAGATCGGCACAGTAGTTACCATACTCAGCCCCAAAGTCCATTAAGACCAATTCACCATCCTTACATTCCCGGCTGTTGTCAACATAATGCAGTGTCCGGGCCCTGTCGCCACTGGCAATAATAGAACCATAGGCAGGTCCGGTAGCCCTTTGAGATAAAAACGAATGATAAATTTCTGCTTCAATTTCGTACTCCATGATTCCCGGCTGAATGACCTGCATGACCCTTCTGAATGTAATATCAGTGATGTCGATGGCCTGTTGCATCACTTCAATTTCCAGTGCAGTTTTAATGGCGCGCAGGTCTTTCATAATTCTTGCACTGCGTTTATAATGGTGCAGCGGAAAACGTTGCTTCATCATTTCGGCATAGCGGTAATCCCTTACCGGTACCAGGTTTGACTTACGGTCGTTTTCGTTGCTGTTTAAATATATCGTATCTGCCAGGTGTATCCAGGGTTGCAGCATCCCATCCAGGGTATCTAACCATGTGATCGTGCTTATGCCCGAAATAGCGGTTCCTTCTGTTGCGGTAAGGCGATGACCATCCCATTTTTCTTTAAGTGCATTGGGTCTTACCAGCACCAGCACTTCCCTGTATTTTGCATCAGGGTTATCCGGAAATAATATCAGCATGGTATCTTCCTGCTCTATTCCGGTAAGCCAGTACAGATCAGAATTTTGCTTAAACCGGTGCAGCTGGTCGGCATTGGTGGGCAATTCATCATTGCTGTTAAAAATGGCAATGGAATTCCTTTCCATCCTTTCAACAAAACGCTTACGGTTTTGTACAAATATTTCGGGGTTAAGTGGCAGATATTTCATAATCCTGGTTTATACTGCAATATAGCGAAACTGCTACAAAGTCTTGGTCTGATAATAGGTTCAATTCATCACCGAAATAAAAGTAAAAGCGTTACAAATATTCGAAATCTACCCCCCTCTCCTTTGGAAAAGGGGGTTTGAGGGTGAGATGGGACGAGGTTAATATTATCAAATTTATCCCCATTATATTTAAACTTATTTAATAAAGCAATCAAATAATTAATATTTATAAATAATCAGGCATTTTCAGCTTACCCTTTTTAAATATACGTTGCTTTCAATACCTTTTTAAAAACACAATTACCTAACTTTGTGGTAACGATTGCGTAAACTTAAACAAAACATGCTATGTCTATCCAAACTACAATTGCTCCCCCATCAGATGCATTGAAAAAATCAGGATTAACCACTACACAAAAAGTACATTATCAGCTAAGCCCCGATCAGTTAACCCAACAGGCTGTACAACTTGGGCAGGGTGTTTTAAATGATACCGGAGCCCTTTTAATTAACACCGGTAAATTTACCGGCCGCAGCCCAAAGGACAAATTCACTGTAAAAGATGCACTTACCGAAAACACGGTACACTGGAACGATTTTAATATTCCCTTTGAAGAATCAAATTTTTTCCGGTTGAAAGAAAAAATGCTTGCCCATTTAAGTGATAAAGAACTTTGGGTACGCGACTGTTATGCCTGTGCCGACGAAGACTATCGTCTAAGGCTAAGGGTTATAAACGAAAACCCATGGAGCAATCTGTTCTGCTACAATATGTTCATCCGCCCGGAAGAAAAGGATCTAGAAAATTTTGAACCAAACTGGCATATCATACAGGCGCCCAGTTTTAAGGCCGATCCCCTGGTGGATGGCACCCGTTCCGAAAACTTTGCTGTGCTCAGCTTTACACATAAAACCATATTAATTGGCGGTACCGGTTATACCGGCGAAATGAAAAAAGGCATTTTTACGATGCTTAATTTTGTTCTTCCTACCAAAGCCAATGTACTAAGCATGCACTGCAGCGCCAACATGGGTGCCGACGGCGATACCGCCATATTTTTTGGATTAAGCGGCACCGGTAAAACCACCCTGAGTGCCGACCCCAACCGAAAACTGATCGGTGATGATGAACATGGCTGGACCAATGACAGTGTATTTAATTTTGAAGGCGGCTGCTATGCCAAATGCATTGACCTGAGTGAAGAAAAAGAACCCGAAATTTATAACGCCATCAGGCCTGGTGCTTTGGTAGAGAATGTTACATTTATTGAAGGCACCAATAAAATTGATTTCAGCAGTAAAAAAATCACAGAAAATACCCGGGTAAGTTATCCGTTAACTTTCATCAGCAATGCGCTGGAACCATCCATAGGCAAAACACCTAAAAATGTTTTCTTTTTAACCTGCGATGCCTATGGTGTGTTACCCCCTATAAGCAAGTTAACAGCCGGTCAGGCCATGTACCAGTTTATCAGTGGTTATACCGCAAAGGTAGCCGGAACCGAAGCTGGTGTAACCGAACCCAAATCTACCTTCAGTGCCTGTTTTGGCGCACCCTTCTTACCCCTGCACCCGGCACAATATGCCGAAATGCTGGGCAAAAAAATAGAAGAAACCAACGTAGATGTATGGCTTATCAACACCGGCTGGAGCGGTGGCGCCTATGGCACCGGAAGCCGTATGAAGCTGAGCTATACCAGGGCCATGATCACTGCAGCACTGGAAGGCAAACTGAACGATGTGGGTTACGAGGCCCATCCTGTTTTTGGTATGATGATGCCAACCGAATGCCCCCATGTACCTGCCGAAATTTTAAACCCACGCAATACCTGGGCCGATAAAGATGCTTACGATACCATGGCAAAAAACCTGGCAGGACAGTTCATCAAAAATTTTGAGAAATATGCAGATGGCGCCAATGATGAAATTTTAGCTGCAGCGCCAAAAGTTTAACAATCAATACCAACTGCTTATCAAAAACCCCCGATATTTTTCGGGGGTTTTTGATGTAAAGCACTCAGTTATTTAGTTTCAAATATCTTTCACATTTTTTCCAATAACTAAAGAACGAAGGATAATAACCCGTTACTTCAGGATACATCCACTCACGGCTGTCTTTAACACCGGGATAATGGTTAAAAGCCGGATGCTCCTTTGCAATGAAAGCTTCATCGGCACCCAGCTTAGTTTCTTTATACAAAGATTGTAACGTTGAAACCTCACCACAATAAACCTGAATACCGGCTATATTTTTAGCAAGCTTGATAATAAACTCAATAACTTTTTCACTAACCGGATACTTACTAAAATGAGATGGCTCTAATAATAAAACGCGGTTTGCCTGTTCATCTTTTCTCCATATCGGATCAAGGTTATAAGCATTGTAAATTAGTGTTGGTATGGTTGTATCAATAACCGGCAGGGCTGTTGCCGGTAATAGGGTTTTCAATTGTAAGGTGCTGGTTAATTTCAATACATCCGGAATGGGCATCACCATTATTTCTTCATAGGGTTTATCTAAAAATGTATGTTGCTGATCGCTGTGTGTATATTTATTAATATTCTCCTGGTTGCAGTAATATTTTTTTGAAGCAAAAGCACCGGCCACCCATTGCCAGCTGCAATTGTTACTGGCTATATCGCCATCTAATAAATGGTAGTACAGCCATTGTGAAGGTTGCTGCCAATGTGCTTTGGCAATATTGCAGGCTATGGCAGCAACATACATTCTTGCATGATTGTGCATATAACCGGTAGCATACAAATTGTTTACCTGGTCATCAATGGTATTAATACCTGTTGTTGCATTTTGCAGGGCGGTTATCATTTGATGGTGCGATGTATCGGGTTGGGGTTGTTTTAGATCCTGCCATATTACATCGCCCTTTGCCTGCCATACCCGTTGGTAATATTCACGCCAGGCCAGTTCCTGCAAAAATTTTTCTATTTGATAGGGTTTGTAACCTTTATCCAAGACTGCCTGCTGCACCTGCTTTACACTGATTACACCTCTTGAAATATAGGGTGATAAATAAGTAACACCTCCATTAATATAATTCCTGGTTTTGGCATATTTAACCGGATCAAGATGCTGCAGTTTTTCAAGTATCAAATCATAATCAGCAGCAAATTCAATGGGTGGCGTTTGGGGTACATCGCCGAATAATGTGTGCATAGTGGTGGTTTGTTTTTCTTAACATGTGTATTTTATATAAATGATACCCGGCGGCAGGTTAGGGTTTGGCATAATTTAATCTTTGCAAACGGCTTGTTGTATGATAGCTGTCCAGCCCGGTACAGGAAATAGTACCAGCCATTTCAATATCCACATATCCATCGGCACTTAAACATTCACCGGGTAAATACAGCTGGTTTATTTCTCCAATTACCATGATGGTGTTGTTTATGGTAAGATCTATACGTTCTTTAAATTCAACCGCAAGCTGTATCACGCTTTCTTTTACAAAAGGTGCTTTAAAATCATGTTTATAGTCTGCTGTTAAACCGGTAGCATCAAATTCAGAAATATCTTTTGGGTATCGTGCCGATGTCTGATGCGCCTGCCTGTAAATATTTTCAGTAACGTGATTAATGGTGTAAACACCCGTTTCCAGAATATTATTGAGGGTGTGCCGCTCAACCGAATCGGGGCGCATGATAAAACTGATCAGGGGCGGGTTAGCACCAATATGAACAATAGAGCTGAAGATTGCCAGGTTGGTGTTACCCCGGTTATCGGCAGTACCAATAAGGCAAACGCTTTTAAAGCCTCCAACACTGTTTATTAAATGTGCCCGCTTGCGTTGTTCCATTTCCATTAATTCGGGATACGTTATTTTTATTTCCATCTTTTTTATTAAACTGATTTAGATTTTGTTTCTTCTGCATTTTTCGCTGCAGAATTTTACCTCATTCCAAACTGTTGCCCATTTTTTACGCCAGGTAAATGGCCGGTTACAAACCGTACATATTTTAACAGGCAGATTTTCCTTTTTTATCTTTTTCAATTTTTTATCTGTTTGTCTAATTGTTGTAAAAACTGCTCTGCATTGGTTAAATGAAGTTGTTGTTTTTCGGTTGCCATTTTATCAAATGTGTTTACCAGCATTCCCAGGCGTGGATTTTTTAAAAAGAAACTGCGGTGTACATGCATAAACCTCCAGAACAATCCATCCCATACGGGTTGCCAGTCGCCTTTTTCATAATCACTCATTTTCATTAAATAATTGCTGCCGCTTACATAAGGCTTTGTGGTCATCATTCCGCCATCGGCAAACTGCGTCATACCATACACATTGGGTACCATCACCCAATCATAAGAGTCAATAAACATTTCCATAAACCAGCGGTACACTTCATCCGGGTTAAATTCGCACAACAGCATAAAATTTCCCAGTACCATCAGCCGTTCTATATGGTGGCAATAACCTGTTTGCAGTATTTTTTTGATGGTTATATCAACAGGTTCAATGCCCGTTTCCCCGGTCCAGAAACCTACCGGTATCTTTCTTTTAAATTTCCAGTAGTTGGTGGTGCGTTGTTTGCCGCCCTCCCGTTCATATACTAATCGTATAAATTCGCGCCATCCCATTATTTGCCTTAAGAATCCTTCTAAAGAATTTAAAGGGATGTTGTATTTTTTTGCCGCACTTAATGCTTTATCAATGATCTGTTGCGGTTGCAGCAGCCCGATGTTGAGCATGGGTGTTAATACCGAATGGTGCAGCACCGGTTCTTTGGCAACGATCGCATCTTCATAGATACCAAATTTCTTAAAGCGGTTTTTTAAAAAATCATCCAGCCAGTTTTCTGCATCTGCAAATGTTACTGCATATAAAAAGGGGCCGTTTACAGTACCATAGTTTTTATTAAAGTGTTTTTCTACATATTGCCTGGCTTCAATAACATAATTATTTTCTTCCGGCCATTCAAGTGCAGGTACCTTTTCTTTTTTAGGAAATTTTTGCCTGTTATCCGCATCAAAGGTCCATTTGCCCCCTAATGGCTTTCCATCTGCTTCCAGTAAAACATTTCGTTGCTTTCTTTGCCAGGTATAAAAATCAGTCTGAAAATATGTTTTCCTTTTATTGAAATAATCCCTGGTATTTTCCGGGGTATTTAAAAAATCAGGACTGTCATACATATGCAGGGTTATGTTATTTTTTTTACAGGATGCCTGCATTCTTTTAAATAACCAATCATCTGCCACCGCTGCAATATGTATGTCGGTTATTTTTTGTTTAGCCAGGGCGGCCACCAATAGCCGGCAATCATTTTCTTTTACACCTGTTTCAATATAGTTTACGGAATATTCATTTTGCTGTAACCAGTTTTCATAAAATTTCATACTGGCCCTGTGCAATACCAGTTTTTGACGGTGAAAATTATATTGTCTGAAAAATAACCATTCTTCTGTCAGGTATATTTCACGTCCCTGTTGTAATGCCGGATGATTTTGAAATAATTGATGCGGAAAAATAATAGTAACAGCCTGTATCATGCCATATAAACAATACTGCAGGCTTTATGTTTGTAGAAAAGGGAGCTTTTTTGATGTATATGTTAAACCTGGGAGGTCTATATTTAATTAAACTGCATTTCCGGTATCTCTCCCTCCACGATCAACCTCCCTGCTGTTTTACCCACAATCTCTTCCACAGTTACACCCGGTGCTCTTTCCAGTAATTTAAAACCATCGGCTGTTACATCCAGCACTCCCAGTTCGGTCACAATTTTTTTGATACAGTTTTTTCCGGTAAGGGGTAACGTACATGCAGGCAGTAATTTGCTTTCACCTTTGGGGTTGGTGTGCATCATGGCCACTATAATATTTTTTGCACTGGCCACCAGATCCATGGCACCGCCCATACCCTTAACCATTTTGCCAGGTATTTTCCAATTAGCAATATCACCGTTCTCACTTACTTCCATGGCACCCAATACGGTCAGGTCAACTTTGCCGGCACGTATCATTCCAAAACTCAGGGCACTGTCGAAAAAAGCCGAGCCGGGCAAAGTGGTAATGGTTTGTTTGCCGGCATTGATGAGGTCTGCATCTTCTTTTCCTGCTTCCGGAAAAGGCCCCATACCCAGTAAACCATTTTCACTTTGAAGCACTACATTGATCCCTTCGGGAATATAATTGGCTACCAGTGTTGGTATACCAATACCCAGGTTTACATAGTAACCGTCTTTTAATTCCTTTGCAATGCGTTGTGCTATTTGTTCTTTTGAAAGTGCCATAACCCCCTGTCCCCCTGAAGGGGGAACTTAGTTTTAAAGTTTATAATTTATTTCAGATAACATTTGAATCATTGCGTAAAAATGTATTGCAAAATCCGGAATCCGCCAGTTCCCCCTTTAGGGGGCGGAGGGGGTTTTTCTTACCGTCCTTTGTTCTATCCTTTTCTCATAATCCTTCCCTTCAAAAATCCTATGTACATAAATTCCCGGTGTATGAACATGATTGGGATCCAGTTCTCCCGGCTGCACCAGTTCTTCCACTTCGGCAATGGTAATTTTTCCGGCCATCGCCATTAAAGGGTTAAAATTTCGGGCCGTGTCTTTGTACACCAGATTACCATCTGTATCTCCTTTCCAGGCTTTTACAATGGCAAAGTCGGCTTCAAAAGCATATTCCAGCAAATATTCCTTATCATTAAAAATGCGGGTTTCTTTTCCTGCTGCCACTTCGGTTCCTACACCAGCCGGTGTAAAAATGGCGGGCATGCCATAACCGGCAGCCATACACCTGGTGGCCAGGGTGCCCTGTGGTATCAGTTCCACTTCCAACTCACCACTCAATAACTGCCTTTCAAACTCGGCGTTTTCGCCCACGTAAGAAGAAACCATTTTCTTCACCTGTTTTTTCTGCAGCATCAGGCCTATGCCAAAATCATCTACCCCGGCATTGTTGCTGATGCAGGTAAGGTTTTGTACCCCGCTTTTTACCAATGCCGAAATGCTGTTCTCCGGAATGCCACACAAACCAAACCCGCCCAGCATGATCACGGCTCCGTCCTTAATATCTGCTACAGCATCTGCTGCATTGTGGTACACTTTATTCATACTATTGGGCCTCTAATAATTGTGGTTTTACAATATTTTTTCTTTCTGCCTGAATGACCATGCTGTCGATTATTATTTTAAACTCAGCCGTATGGCTTTTGTAATAATCATAACTGCTGTAAAATTCTTTACTGGTTATTTTATGTATGGCAAATATCTGTTGCTGCAATTTTAAATTTTCGGCCGTTGCATTTTTAGAAGAATCTTTTTTTATAAAATCAGCTGTAAAAACATCCGCCCTGATCACATCCCACATCACCGCCTGCATTTTTTGCGGCTTCAGTACTCCGGCGGGCAAATCGTCATCATTTCCGCAGGAGCATAGTACAGCAAGGCCAAAGAGCAGTATACTGCTTATCTTCATCATTTCAATTCATCTTTATATTTGGCAGCATTGGTTATATCAAGCCGCTGCAGCATTTCCGACGCCCTGGCTTTATCCTGCTGGGGTGCTTTTGAAAATATTTTAACCAGCTCGTTAGCCTTGCCCTGGAAAAAGAACTGGCTGATCATTTTATTGGGATTGTCATTAATAAAATTGTTCAGCAGGTTCAATACATTCATCACTTCTGCCCTGGCTGCATTTTCATCTTCATATAATTTATCCATTCCCAGCCGGTAGTAGTTGTAATACACATCATGCATGATGTTGTAGCGGCTGTTGGTCATATTCTCGGCCAGCCAATACCGGTTACGCTGCCCGTCAAAAGCCCTCCAGCCCGAAATACCCCTGCCATCCGGTGCATTGTTCACAATATTCATCGCCCGGGTAAAATACGGATCGCCGCCCTTGGGCGAAAAAGAAGCATAATCAAAACCCAGTATCATGTAGGCATAATAGGCAATTACAGCAGTGAGGTTGGAAACCAGTGCATCTGAACCCGAAACCCGGTTTTCATTGAATTCCATGATCTGAAATTCGAGGTATTTGAATGTAATGTTATCGTCTTTAAAATTAATGATGGGCGAAAGGTAAGTGGTATTAAAAACGGGCCTGGCTGCCTGTATGGTTAATGAGGCAGTGTATACATTCAGGTCGGCAGTAGACTGCAGCTGCAGCAGAAAATTACAATCAATACGTTCATTGGGTGCAAAATTATCTGATGTCCATTTACGCGTATTGAGAAATGTATTTAACGCGGTTTGCAGCGTGCGGAACACATTTGGATTTACGTTATTGGCTACCTGGTTACTCAGCACGCTAACATTGGCTTTCAGCTCCTGTGCATCAGCCAATTTAAAAACAAAGGCAAGAATAATAAGTAAATTAATTTTTCGCATAAAATCGTTCAATGATGGTATTTACAATATCCCGGGCAACTTCTTTTTTTGATTTGATATCAAAGGGATACGCTTTACCGGTTTTATCAAAAATAGTGATTTTGTTAGTATCATACCCAAATCCTGCACCTGCATCCTGTAAAGAATTCAGCACGATCATATCTGCATTTTTGGATTGCAGTTTTTGCCATGCATTTTCGGTTTCATTGTTGGTTTCCAGTGCAAAACCAACCAGCACCTGTTTGTTGGTTTTAAGTGTGCCCAGTGTTTTTAAAATATCCAGGGTTTTGGTTAAGGGTACCGAAAATTCATTTTCGGTCTTTTTTATTTTTTCTTTGGCCACTGTTACCGGCGTATAGTCGGCTACCGCTGCACTCATGATGGCTATATCAACTTCCGGAAAAACCTTTTCGCAGGCAGTAAACATGTCGGCCGCCGATTTAACATGTATGGTATTGATACCAGCCTGTACTTCTACATTTGATGGGCCCAGTACCAGGGTTACCTCACCGCCACGTTTTTTTATTTCTTCTGCAATGGCTACGCCCATTTTACCGGAGGAATGATTGCCAATAAAACGAACAGGGTCAATTGGTTCGTAGGTTGGGCCGGCAGTCACCAGTATCTTCTTTCCGCTTAATTCATTTTTCTGCAAAAAAAAACCGTTCAGCCAGTCTACAATGGCTTCGGGCTCTGCCATTCTTCCTTCGCCCACCAGGCCACTGGCCAGTTCGCCGTTATCTACGGGTATGATATGGTTTCCAAAGGTCTTTAAGGTATCCAGGTTATTGCGGGTGGTACCATGGTGCCACATATCTTCATCCATTGCCGGGGCAACCACTACCGGGCAGGTGGCCGAAAGGTAAACAGCCATCAGTAAATTATCGCAAAGTCCTGTTGCCATTTTGGCTAAGGTATTGCAGCTTAGCGGTGCTATGAGCATTACATCGGCCCAGCGGCCAAGCATTACATGATTGGCCCAGGAATCATTTGTGGTAAGATCTGCCAGTACCGGGCTTTTTGACAGGGTAGATAAAGTTACAGGGGTTACAAAGTCTTTGGCCGCGGGGGTCATAATGATCTTTACTTCGGCGCCGGCTTTAACCAACAGCCTTGTTAACAGGGCAGTTTTATAAGCTGCAATGCTGCCGGTAATACCCAATACAATTTTTTTATTCTGCAACATAAAAAACCCCACAACCATTTTGGCGGTTGTGGGGTTAAAATTATGACTTCTTAACTAAATAAGATGCTAAATAATTGGTATCCTTTAACTGAACAGGTCTTCATCGTTTCTGCGGAAATACACTTTGTCTTCCATGAATTCCTGGGTAGCCAGTAAAGCAGGGTTGGGCATACGCTCATAGGCTTTAGAAATTTCTATCTGCTCCTTGTTTTCATGAATTTCTTCCAGGCTGTCGGTATGGCTTGCAAATTCTTCCAGTTTGTTGTGCAGCTCTTCTTTAAGGGTAATGTTGATCTGGTTTGCCCTTTTTGCTATGATGGCAATAGATTCATATAAATTACCGGTTTTTTCCTTAATGTCGGATAATTTTTTGGGTTCTACCACGCTGCTGGTATTAGCGCTTAGCTGCCGTCTGAGTTTGCTCATATTTTATAGCTTTAATGTTATTTTTACTTAGGTTACTGATACTTTCTGCTTCTTTTAATAATTTACTTTCGGGGTAACGGTCCATAAAATCCTGGTATTCCGTAATTACTTTTTCGTACCGTTCGATCTGCTTCTCCTCAAAACTCATTTTAGCAAACTTGTAGTATGCCTTAACTGTTTTCAGTTTGTATTCCTCCCCTTTGGCTGATTCGGGATAATTATTGGTTAGGTTGGTAAATGCAATGGCCGCAGCCCTGAATTGGCTCATATTATAGTACAATTCGGCAGCCCTGAATTCTTTTTGCTCCAGTTTTGCCCTGCATTTGTCAATGATCTCCGAAGCCTCTTTATTACGGGCAGATCCCGGGTGCGTATTGATAAAGGTCTGCATCATACCCATTGCCTTTACCGTATTTACCTGTTCCAGTTCCAGTTTGGGCGATTGCTTGTAAAAGCAATAAGAACGCATATAATCAACCTCTTCGGCCTTGCTGCTGTTGGGAAAAACCTCTAAAAAGCCTTTAAAGAGATTTTCGGCATCTGCATAGCTTTTCATGTAATAAAAGCAATAGGCATCTTTATAATAGAGTTCTTCAAATTTAATGGTACCCTTAAAAACCGGAAACAGTTCTTCATACAGTTCCTGGGCAATTTTATATTTCCCTTTACTGAAAAATTCATCAGCCATTTTCAACTTATAATCAAAATCCTTGCTTTTGGTAACCTTGTTGTATTTATTACAGGATGATACCAGAACCAGTAAAAAAGCAGCAGCCAAAAAGAGTTTGAATAATCGCATAAAGGACGCAAAATTAATATAAATAACTCAAAAATGACTTTTAATATCCGAATATTAAAAAAAGCAGCGTTAATGATTTGATAAAGAAGGCCTTTTACAAAAAACAACCCCCCGAAAATGATCGGGGGGCTGGTACATTATTAGGTGGTCAGTTTAGTTCTGACATTTGATATCTACTGAATTTTTGTCTCCAACCGGTGCTCCATCTACTGGCAATACACAATTGGTAGTGATCCTGTCGGCACTGATACCCTCTTTTTCGATCAGGTATATTTTAATGGTTTCTAACCTCTTCTGGCAACTGGCCTGAGATGCTTTTGAAGTTTCGGGGTAACCATTAATGGTGATGTTACAGGTTGGGTTTGCTTTTAACTTAGCTGCAACGGTGGCCAACATGTTCCTGTTATCGTTTGATAATCCACTGGTATTCCCTTTGTAAATTAAAGTTGGGTAATCACAAGGACAAACTTTTGGAGTTTCTACCACCACCGGGTTTTTGCAACACTCAGGATCAGGGCATTTACCTACACCATCAGCATTAACTGGCTGGCACTCAGTTGGTGTAATTTTTTGCTTATCCTTACAATCAGGAACTCCATCTCCATCAGTATCCAGGGTTACACCATGTGTATCAACCGGGCAACCTGCCGGTGTATTGGGTTCTCTGTCCAAATGATCGCAAACGCCATCACCATCCTGGTCGTTACAATCGTTTTTAGGTATTTTAACATTGCGGTGGTTCCTTAACTCGTCATAGGCATAATCCAATGGATTGATCCACCATAGTGGTTCTACAGATCTTGAGCCAAGATTTACATTTAAACCGATAGAAAGATAGTTGTATGAATCAAAATCGCGGGTTAAAGAAGCATCGCCCCATGCATGTTCCTGCCAGCGTTGTCCGTCCAGCAGATCAGTTTTCACAAAGGTCAGCCTGTCTTCTATAGCCAGGTTTACCCTTTTGCCTAATTTAATGGCAACACCCGCCAATACTGTACCGGAAGGTTTCAATGTTCTGTTGCCCCATATCGGCCTGCGGGTATTTTCATTGTCAGCACCGGTTTCATAGGTCTTATCCATACCCGCTTTTAAATCTTTCAGGATGTCTTTACGTTGCTTATAGGTACCCGATCCGTATTTTGTAAAAACAGTATTGTATAAAGGCCTGTAGTTATTTCCGGCTTCATCCAAAGCATTAACCCTTGTTTCAAAAGCCGTTACACCAAGTCCGCCACCACCATACAAAACAATACCGGTTTTTTGTTTATGAAAACGAATGTTGTTTAAGGTAACAATTCCCTGTAGTCCAAGATCCTGTAAACGGGTTTGGTAGTTGTAATACACTACGTCGGCTCTTGGACCTACGTTACCGGCGTTGTCTGTATTCACAGTAATGCCTGTAGTCGAAGAATTGCGCAATGCATCCGGAGCAAAATAGCGCTGTGCAACGGGCAAATTGATATTCCAGGCCGGATTTTTCAGGAAATTTTGTGATTCATTATAGTTCATCCCCTGTCCTTTGGCATTCAAATACTGAAGGCGAACTGAAAAAACATATCCAAAAGCTTTGCGGATATGTGCTTCAAAATTTGGAAAAGTAAAAGGGGTTACCGATACATCACTGCTTATGGTAAACATACCGATAGAAGCTCCGATTTCCCACATATTACGTGGTTTTGCAGGGAAATTGTACGACCCTTCCCAAAACCTGTTTTGCTGGTTCATTTTTTTCTTGGATATCACCGAAGAATCATAAACACTTCCAGCTCCACCAACCTGTGCAACTGCACCTGTTGACAATGCTAAAAAGAGTATCCCGAATAAGAACCTGTAATTTTTGCTCATAAAAAGTTAATTAAGAAAATTTTCAATACGTATTTAATAATATTACAGCAAAAATATCACATACAGCCTAATTTTCAAAGTTATTTAATCTTTTATTTGGGCCATATCTGATTTTTTACAATAATTCATGGTTAAGACACATATATTAGTACTTTCGTTGCATTTATACCAAATTACTTTGACCAGTCAGGATCCTGACTTATTTTGTAGTTTTTTAATATATGGACTTCATCAATAAAATAATAGGCCCCGAACTTAAACTGTTTGAAAAAAAGTTTGCAGAAGCAGTAAAAAGTGATACTTCTTCTCTTGATATGATCATGAAATATATTATCAAGCGAAAAGGTAAACAAATGAGGCCGATGTTTGTGTTCTTAAGTGCCAAATTACACGGAGAGATAAATGAAAGTACCTACAGGGCTGCTGCATTGGTTGAACTGTTGCATACCGCAACACTGGTGCATGACGATGTGGTAGACGATTCGCTGGAACGAAGGGGTTTCTTTTCCATCAATGCCCTTTGGAATAAAAAGATTGCAGTACTGGTTGGAGATTACCTGCTTTCAAAAGGTTTATTGCTGGCCACTTCCAATAACGACTTCAGGCATTTACACATTCTGTCTGATGCCGTAAAACAAATGAGTGAGGGAGAACTGCTGCAACTGCAGAAGACCCGCAAACTTAATCTGGATGAATCTATTTATTTTGAGATCATCCGCAATAAAACGGCTTCACTCCTTTCGTCGGCCTGTGCTGTGGGGGCCTACAGCAGCAGCAAAAATGAAGAGGCTACAGCTGCCATGAAACTTTTTGGCGAAAAAGTAGGCATTGCATTTCAAATAAAAGACGACCTGTTTGATTATGGAAAAGATGAAATTGGCAAACCTACCGGCAATGATATCAAAGAAAAAAAACTTACCCTGCCGCTGATCTATACTTTAAATAATATTGATGCCAGCTTAAAAAGGAAGCTCATTTATATCATCAAAAATGAAAATAAAGACCCAAAAAAAGTGAAATTTGTAATTGACGCTGTGGTGGATGCCGGCGGAATAAAATATGCCTCGGAAAAAATGACCGTATTCCGTGATGAAGCACTGGGTATTTTAAACAGCTTTCCCGAAACCCCGGTAAGAAAAGTACTGGAAGAGCTGGTGCGTTACACTACCGACAGGAAATATTAATATGGATAAAAGATGGAAAATATTAGACGTTGATTCCGCCAAAACCGTTGCTTTACAGGAATCGCTGAAGATCAATCCTGCATTATGCCGTATACTGGTACAGCGCGGATTTGACAGTTTTGAAAAGGCCAGGGAATACTTCCGGCCAACCTTAAGCAACCTGCATGATCCTTGGCTGATGAAAGACATGGATAAAGCCATCAGCCGCATCCTCACCGCCTTCAAAAAAAAAGAAAAAATACTGGTATTTGGCGATTATGATGTGGATGGAACCACATCGGTTGCCAGTATGTATAAGTTCCTGTGCAATATGTACGACCCGGCCCTGCTCGACTTTTATATACCGCACCGTTACCGCGAAGGCTATGGCGTAAGCAAAATGGGAATTGACTATGCCAAAGAAAATGATTTTACACTCATCATTTCGCTCGATTGTGGTATTAAATCGGTTGACCTGATCAGCTATGCAAAAGATATAGGCATTGATTTTATTGTATGCGACCACCATTTGCCTGATGCAGCAATACCACCGGCTGTGGCCATACTTAACCCCAAACAAAAAGACTGTAATTATCCTTTTAAAGAACTTTGTGGCTGTGGTGTTGGTTTTAAACTGATCACCGCATTGGCAACCGAACTTAATGTGGATGATGCGCATTATTTATGTTACCTCGATCTGGTAGCTACAGCCATTGCCGCCGATATTGTACCAATAACCGGCGAAAACAGGATCCTGGCTTATCATGGCCTGGAAAAAATAAACAGCAACCCCAACCCGGGTATTAAAGCACTCATACATTTAGGCGGCATCCGAAACAAATTATCCATTAACAATGTGGTATTTGTAATTGCCCCCAGGGTAAATGCAGCCGGCCGTATGGATGATGCCAGAAAGGCTGTACAGTTATTTATAGAAGATGATCACAACAAGGCACTGGCTTATGCCGAAATGCTGCACAGCGATAATACCGACCGAAAGGAAGCCGACATCAATATTACTACCGAAGCACTGGAAATTATTAACGGAAATGTGGCCCTGCAAAATAAAAAAACAACCGTTGTTTTTAAAGACCACTGGCACAAAGGCGTAGTTGGTATTGTGGCCAGCAGATTGATAGAGACCTATTACAGGCCCACGGTGGTACTTACCGAAAGCAGCGGCATAGCCACAGGCAGCGCCAGAAGTGTACCGGGCTTTAATTTATACGAAGCCATTCATGCCTGCCGGGAGTACCTGCTGGGCTATGGCGGGCATTTTGCTGCAGCCGGACTTTCTATGCTGCCCGAAAATATTGAGGCTTTTACCAATAAATTTGAAGAAACAGTTGCTGCAACCATACCCGCACATTTGCTGATACCGGAGATCATCATTGATACAGAAATTTCTTTTGCAGATCTAACACAGAATTTTTATAACATCATTTGCCAGATGGAACCCTTTGGGCCCGAAAATATGCGGCCGGTATTCATTGCTAAAAATGTGCAGGATACCGGATACTCTAAAATTGTAAAAGAACAGCATATACGCTTTGTGGTTAAACAGGATAAATTTTCCATTACCGGCATAGGCTTTAACCTTGCCTCAAAATTTGAATTGCTTAAAAAGCCTGTTGACCTTGTTTTTACATTAGATGAAAATGAATGGAACGGCAATGTGAGTTTGCAGTTGAAAGTGATTGACCTGCGCATCTCTGCTTAATGAAAATATTTACTTACATAAAATACTTTTTATACCTGTATGACAACTGGGACCTCAGGATTGCCTGGTACATGATAAAACAGGAAATTAAGGGGGAGCAACAATATGGTATAAACACCACCGGGGCCGATGAACTGGAGGAACTGGATGCCATGGGCATTGATACTTCACATGCCACCATTTATATGCCGGTAAGTTATATGCTGCTTGAAGAGATCTTTGTCCGGTTAAACCCTTTAAAACAACAAACCCATTTTCTGGATATAGGCTGTGGTAAAGGCAGGGCGCTGTGCATTGCTGCCCATAAGGGTTTTAAGCAGGTAACGGGTTTGGATTTTTCTAAAACACTTTGCAATGCTGCAGCAGAAAATCTTTCAAAAACAAAAAAACAGGTTACTGATTTTAATTTTAAGGTCATCAATAACGATGCCTTTTATTTTGAAATACCCCATGATGTGGATTGTATTTTTCTTTTTAATCCTTTTGACGAAATAATTATGAGCGGGGTAGTCGATAACATAGGCACAAGCCTTCAAAACCATCCCCGTAAAATCAGCATCATCTATGTAAACCCCATGCATAAGGAACTGTTTTTAAAAGCCGGATTTAATGAAACCTGGTACAGTAAAAAGATGACATACCTCGAAGCTTCTATCCTTGAGAACAAATAAAAAAGGATTGCACACGTACAATCCTTTAACTTATTACTTACAACTTACTACTTACTACTTTCTACCCCATCAACTCCACGCTCCTGTTAATAAAACCCGTTAAACTGTTTCCTTTCAACAATCCCTGCGAAAGCAATGCGAGGTCTGCCAGGTTATGCACCAGTTTTTCCTGCTTCTCTTTTCCGGCCTCTGCCAGCACAGTTTTATAAATAGCGTGGTTGCCATTTACAGTAAGGGTAACCTCATCAGGCATGTTGGCGTAAAAAGCACCCATTCCGCCCTGCATGGCGGCCATATCCTTCATGCGGCGCATAAACTCGGGTCGTGTAGCCACTACCGGTGGTGCGTCGGCACTTAAACCTTTTATTTCAACCGATATATTAACTTCGGGGTTCTTCACTGTAAACAGATCTTTTAGTTTTGCTTCATCCTCTTTGCTGAGCACACTGTCACCGGCTTCCTGTTTGTCAATTAAATTATCCACAATATCACTGTCAACACGCACAAACTGAACATTCTCCCACTTCATTTCCATCTGGTTCAAAAAACCATTGTCAATGATCGTCTCCAGCTTTACAACGATGTAACCCTTTGCTGTAGCCTGTTGTATGTATGCATCCTGTTGCACCGGATTGGTGGTATATAAAATCACCAGTTTGCCTTCTTTATTTTTTTGCAGTGTTTCTGTTGCCAATCTATACTCTTCCAGCGTATAATATTTCCCATCCTTGCTATCTTGTAAAATATGGAACTTATTCGCTTTCTCTAAAAACTTATCGTCGGTCATCATGCCGTACTTTACAAACAGGCCCAGGCTTTCCCACTTTTCTTCAAACTGCTTACGGTCATTTTTAAAAATCTCTTCCAGCTTATCGGCTACTTTTTTGGTGATGTGGCTGTTGATCTTCCGCACATTGGGGTCGCCCTGCAAATAACTGCGGCTAACGTTCAGCGGTATATCCGGACTATCGATCACCCCGTGCATGAGCATTAAAAACTCCGGCACAATATCTTTAACTTCATCGGTTACAAAAACCTGGTTGCTGTACAATTGAATCTTGTCCTTCTGTATTTCGTAGCTCTGCTTGATCTTGGGGAAATATAAGATACCGGTAAGGTTAAATGGATAGTCCACATTTAAATGTATCCAAAACAAAGGCGTTTCACCAAAAGGATACAATTCCTTGTAAAAATTCCTGTAATCTTCATCTGTAAGTTCAGATGGCTTTTTGGTCCACGCAGGAGTTGTATTATTGAGCTGTTTTTCAGCTTCTTCTTTACCCACCTTATCTTTTTCCTCAGGTTCACCATCATGAAAATAAATGGGAATTGGAAGAAAGCGGCAGAATTTTTCCAGTATACTTTTAACCTTGTATGCATCTAAAAATTCCTGGCTTTCGGCATTCAGGTGCAAAATAATATCTGTACCCCTGTTTGCTTTCTCTACTTCTTCCAGCGTAAATTCAGGACTGCCATCACATTCCCACCGTACTGCCCCGGATCCTTCTTTAAAACTCTTACTGATCACTTCCACCTTATCGCTCACCATAAAAGAGCTGTAAAAACCAAGGCCAAAATGTCCGATGATATTGGCTTCATTCTGCCCCTTGTATTTTTCCAAAAATTCCTCTGCACCACTAAAAGCCACCTGGTTCAGGTATTTGTCAATTTCTTCTTCCGTCATACCAATTCCGGTGTCGGAAATGGTCAATGTCTTTTTTTCTTTATCGATCTTAATATCGATCCTCAGTTCACCCAGTTCGCCTTTGGCTTCGCCGATAGACGAGAGCGTTTTCATTTTCTGGCTGGCATCTACTGCATTACTGACAAGTTCACGTATAAAAATGTCATGCTCGCTGTATAAAAATTTCTTGATGATAGGGAAAATATTCTCCGTTTGTACCCGTATACTTCCTTTTTGCATGGTTATGATATTTTACGGGGAGGGTGCAAACATAGTACCAATCACTGATTGCTGTCAGCATGGCACGATTAACAGCCCTGGCCGTAAAATTTTGGCATTGCCCCCTTCAAAAATACAGCGGCCCGGTTTGGAGGATAAGGCTATGCAATAAACGGTTTATTGTTTATGATCTAATGGCTTGCCTGTATCAAATGACCTAGCAACCAGCCTTTATTTTAAAACGCAACCTGAAAATGAGTTTCCCGTCATCCAATTCAAGATATTTTCCGGCTTCATTCCAGGTCATGGTATAGCTGTCAGTTAATTGATCTGCCCCGTCATGAACCAGTATCAGTTTATCTCCCTCAACAGTAAACGTACCCATTTGCCCCATACCATTGCTGTCTGTATGGGCTTTCCATCTACCCGACTTGCAAAATAGATATTCGGGATATACAAACAGATCTCCCCTGGATTCCTCGCCCCTTGTATAAATTTTAAGCAGGTTCCAGCTTGTTCCAATAATATCAGGCAAAGGAGGATGCACGGCAGTTGATGCATCTTCAGCAGCATCGCCGGCCTGCTTTGGCTGCCCTGTTTCATTACAGGAAATTGATATTAAGATCAGCATAAAAATCAAATACCTTCTTTTGACTTTAAAGATCTGTGCTTTCATTTGGTTGATTTTTTAAAATTCAGCAGGCCGTTATTTTCCTGATTTGCCTGTGGAAAGTACATCTAAATAAATTATAAAAATATTTATTTCAAAAGATGACCTTGGCCCTTCCCTTCCCGCAAAGGGCAGCCTGTTAACCATGCGCTCCTGTTTTTGAAAAAACAGGGCCCCCGAATCGGGGGCCCTGGTATAAAGATCTTTGTCTATTGGTTCTGTTACCAGATCGCAAACATCTTATCATCCCTGAAATCGGGGCTGGTAATACGTAAACTGTAGACACCCGTTCCGATAGTGGCCGGTATAATAAAATTATCATCAATAAAATTCACCGCAATGATCAGTTCGTGCTGTAAAACAGCCTGACCCAGGCTGTTGATGATCTGCACCTGGTAATGGCCAGGTTTTATACCCTTGTAGGTATAATGCAGGTTGGTGCCGCGTTGTATGGGGTTATTGTATATTACAAAACCCGATGGAATGCTGCTCATGGTGAAGCTTTGCTCGGTTCCGTAAGCAATTCCGCCATTGTTTATTGCCCAGGCCTTGTAATAATATTTGCCGCCCTGCACCAACCCACTTATAGTAGTGGAGAAATTACCGGCAGTTAAATTAACTGCATTTACCCGGGTGCCCGTTCCGTTTGCCAGGCCGCTGATGCCGCTGTATTCAATACCATAAGAAATAACCGGGCTGCAACCAATACCGGTTACTGATCCACCTAATGTTATGTTGTTGGGATTGATTACCGTTGCAGTTCCCGTAACCACGGTGGCTACGGTATTTACACCACTGCCACTGGCAACCACATTAATAACAACAGGTGCACCGCCACCACCAACCGGTATATTGCCGTTGTAGGATGATACTGCTGTTGGTGTGAACCTTACAAACACTGCTTGCGTAAACGCACCGGGTGCATGTGTTATGTTTAATATAGCAGTATAGGTACCGCCCGATGTGGTTGAAAAAGTATAACCGGCAAGCGGACCAACAATGATATTGGCTGCAGTTACTGCATTGCTGTTTATGATAAATGAATTGGGGCCGGCTGTTGTATTGATACAAATGGCACCAAATGCTGTTAGCGGTGTTGCCGTTAAAACCGGATCAGCAGTGGTAAACGAACCTTGTGTACCATAAGCTGTACCTCCGGCATTGGTTGCATAGGCTTTGTAATAATATGTGGTACTTGGTGCAAGGCCTGTAAGTGCCGAACTGAAATTAATGCCACTTAAATTGGTTGAAGCTACTGCTGTTCCTGTACCATTGGGGAAACCATTGGTGGTACTGAACTCAATTCCATAAGCTGTTACAGCCGAACAACCATTGGCAGGTATGGTACCGGCAACGGTTGCCGTGGTTTGTGTAATGGCACTGGCTGCACCGCTGGTAACAGAAGGTATCGTATTAACGCCGGCACCGGTTGCCGCAACATTTTGCGTGTTTCCACCGCCGCCACCAACAACAATATTACCATTGTAAGACTGAACCGCAGTTGGTGTAAAGCGTACAAAAATCTGTTGAGTATATGCACCGCCTGTTTGTGTTAAACTTAATGTTGCTGTATAAGTACCCCCGGCAGTTGTTGAGTAAGTAAACCCTGCCAGTGCTGCAACAGTAACATTGGCTGTGGTGAGGTTGGTGCCCGAAATGGTAAATGAATTAGGACCCGCCGTATTGTTTAAACACACATTGCCAAAACCAGTAAGTGTGTTTACAGATAAGGTAGGCGTTGCCGTTATAAATGATCCCTGTGCACCATAAGCCGTACCGCCATTATTGGTTGCATAGGCATGATAATAATACGTAGTTGTTGGTACAAGGCCGGTTAATGCAGATGAGTAATTGATACCTGCAAGATTGGTTGAAGGTACTGCTGTTCCACTGCCGTTAGGGAAACCATTGATCAGGCTCCACTCTATTCCATATGCTGTTACTGCCGAGCAACCATTTGAAGGTATGGTACCTGCAACAGTTGCCGATATAGAAGTGATGGCACTGGCTGCTCCGCTGGTAACGGTTGCCAAAGTATTGATACCCGCGCCGGCTGCTGCAACATTTACAGATGCTGCGCCACCGCCACCAACCGGTATATTGCCATTATAAGATTGTACCAGTGTTGGTGTAAATCTTACAAAAATGGCCTGGGTGTAAGTACCGCCGGGTTGGGTTAAACTTAATGAAGCGGTATAAGTACCTCCTGCTGTTGTTGAAAAGGTAAAGCCGCTTAAAGGGCCAACCGTAATATTGGTTGTATTTAAAGCCGATCCGTTTATGGTAAAGGAGTTAGGCCCCGCCGTTGTGTTTACACAAACATTACCAAATGCTGTTAACGCAGTTGCATTTAATGTGGGTGTAAGTGAAAGTGTGGTAAAGGTTTGTTCATTGCCATAACCTGTACCCGCTGTATTGGTGGCAAAAGCATGATAATAATAAACGGTATTGGGAGCCAAACCAGTCAAATTGGATGAGAAGTTTATACCACTCAGATTGGTTGAAGGTACGGGAGTACCTGAACCATTTGGAAAGCCTGCAGTTGTACTGTACTCAACACCATAAGCTGTTACTGCACTGCAACCGTTAGAAGGTATGGTACCGGCCAATGTTGCACTAACGGTAGTGATTGCCGATGCAGCACCTGTTGTAACTGTAGGCACCGAATTAACCCCTGCGCCTGTTGCAGCAACGTTCACCGTTGATGCCCCGCCACCACCAACAGCAATATTACCATTGTATGATTGAACCAGTACTGGATTAAAACGTACAAATATCTGTTGAGAGAAAGCACCCCCCGGTTGTGTTAAACTTAAAGTTGCAGTGTATGTTCCACCTGAAGTGGTTGAATAGGTAAATCCTGCTAAAGCAGCTATGGTAACATTGGTTGCATCCAGATTAGTACCTGTAATGGTAAATGAATTAGGACCTGCTGCTGTGTTGATACAAACATTGCCAAAACCGGTTAAGGATGTTGCTGATAAAGCTGGCGCAGCAGAAGTGATAAATGATTGTTGTGCACCATACCCTGTACCGCCTGCATTGGTTGCATAAGCATGGTAATAATAAGTAAGTCCCGGAGATAAACCCGTAACATTTGATGAGAAGTTTATGCCACTCAGGTTGGAGGATGCAACAGGCGTACCGCTGCCATTCGGAAAACCGTTGGTTAAACTGTATTCAACACCATAAGCCGTAACAACACTGCAACCGTTTGCAGGAATAGTGCCCGCTAAAGTTGCAGTTGTACCTGTTATTAAACTGGCACCACCGGTAGTAACGGTGGGTATGGTATTAACACCTGCACCAGTTGCAGCAACATTAATTGAACTTGCACCACCGCCCCCAACAGGTATATTGCCATTGTATGATTGCACCAGTGTTGGAGTAAACTGTACAAAAATCTGTTGAGAATAGGCTCCGCCTGGTTGTGTTAAACTTAAAGTGGTAGTATAGGAACCTCCTGAGGTTGTTGAATAAGTAAAGCCAGCCAATGCACCTACTGTTACATTTGCAGCAGTAAGTGTAGTACCGGTAATGGTAAATGAATTAGGGCCTGCCGTTGTGTTTAAACAAACATTACCAAACCCTGTAAGTGTTGTAGCGGTTAATGTTGGAGAAGCTGCACCTGACGGTGTTACCTGAGCCCAGGTAGTTCCCACACGCAATTCATCAAATTCTATAAATGGCGTATTGCTTGGATTGTCTTGCCTTAAAAAAACCCTGGCCACATTGGCCAGGTCGGTACCTGCTACTGACGTTCCATCAGCAGCCGGCTCAGCAGCACCTATAGCAGAAGTGTTCAGCCAGATACGGGCAACATCATTCCCGGTTCCTGCAATTATATCGTAAGCAGTAACAATAAAACAGGGTGTTCCGGGAATTAAGTCGGTTGGCAGCCAGGTTACTGCAGAGTTGCTTCTTGTAGAAACGCCCACATTAAATCTGCCGGCGGTTGTACTCAACCTTGTCCACACCGTTCCACCAAATAAAGAAGTAGAACCGCTTTGAATAAATCCGTTAAAATACCCTCCGGTTGTTGTCAATGTTCCCAAAGAAGAAACATTCAAAATAAATGACCGGTAAATGGATCCTGATGTTTGCGATGCAAAATTGGTATAATAATCTGTTCCCGATCCGTCAAACTTTACCTTATTGCCTGCAGAAGCGGCAAGACCGGCGTAGGTTAAACTGCCTGCATCAACCAGTATAGAATCTCCTGTATTGATGGTTAACCAGGGACTGCTGCCGCCCTGGCTCTGGGCTGATAAACCCAATACCGCATCTGGTGTATAAGGAAACTGTTCTGTTAGTAACTGGCTCCAGCCACTTAAACCAGCAGCAAAGAAAACAATTAACAGGTATATTTTTTTCATAATTAAAATTTGTATTGCTAAAACCTAATAAATAATCTATAACAAATTTTATTGTTGTTATATACGGTTGCGCATATAACACTAAGATTTGTTTATGCTGATAAATTATAGCCCTGTTATTTTTACATCATCCACTTCCCAGGCCGATGTTTTATCACTGGCAGTTCCTGATGGGTCGGCCCCTTCGTACCTGAAAGCTACATAAATGGTTCCGGTGTAACTGTTCAGATTGATATTGCCTGAATTGGTAAAGCCTGATGGAAAACTGGATGTGGTACTGCCCGGTGAAAGTGTTGCCTGTGCAGTAAGATCGGTCCATACCACACCTGCCGCCCAAGGATTACCGGTACCGGTGTAGTTGGTGGATACCAAAACTTTTAATGCAGCCTGTACCGGCGTGCCGCCTGGTGTAGATGTTAATATAAAACCCTGTATGGTTTTAAAGGTTAAGGTTTTGGTAGCTCCGGTAAGTGCCACTCCCGGTGTTACCAGCCAGGTAGTTACCGTGTTCTGGTTTGTACCGAAACCGCTCATATACGCATATTTATTTGAACTGAAGATCCTGGCCGTCCATATGTCACTGGCTGCCTGTGCCAGGTTTGTCCAGCCCGGCAGGTTAACCGGGTTGTATGGAAAAGTAGTGGTTACAGGATGGCCTTCAAAATCTTCGAAAAACAAAGTACCCGGAGGCAATGCGCAGTTGTATGGATTGGTGAATCTTACATCAGAAGTATCCCTGATGATAAGCTGGCGTGTATTTCCAAAAACGGTATACATGGCCAAAATACTACCACGCCCTTTTGCTACGGGTTGAGCAGCAAAATTTGCATAGGCACTGGTACGTACAATTAAAGTTTGAGAACCGCAGGAATTGATGTTCAGGTTTACGGTGCTTTTATAGGCAGAGGTATCTGAGTAGGTTGCGTTTGGTGTTTCAAAACGGTAATCATCCAGTTGAATTAATGTACCAATCAATGGGTCCTGCATATTTACAGTACCGGTACCGCCTAAGTCGGCATAGGTTACCACAGTTGGCACCACCGGGTTGTTTAAAGAACCTCCAACCACATATTTGCTGATGAGGGTTGAAGGAATTCCTTCTAATGAAGGCGACCCGGCAACTGTTGCCTTTACGCCCAGCATCATGGTTTTATTATAATCGCTTATGCAAAGATCTTTACACCTGATAAATATTCTGCGGCCAACCGGGTATGTTCCATACAAACTGTTTGCATCCAGCATGATCTGCAAACCACCTGTTGCATCCTGTATAAACAATTGCTTGTACAGGTTACCGCTTTTATCATCGGCTACAACTATCCCTGAAATAATGAGATCTGAAGTGATCACATCATAAGCACCAGCTGTAGTATGCAATGCTTTTAACGCTTTAATAGAAGTATTGGCTACTATTGCCGGATCAGCTGCTCCCGGAGGATTATCAAAATTCTTTTCACAGGCGCTGAAAGTAAAAGTGGTTGCAACCAGTATTACCGCAGTCATTAATTTAAAAATCTTGTTCATAATGTTTATTTTAAAAATTTTAGTAGTTGTTATGTTTTAGAACCGCAGGCCAACACTGGCAAAATAATTGATGCCGTAAGCATAAAATCTTCTGTCGGGAAATTTGTTTACATTCTTTTCGGCAAAATCAAAACGCAGTTGCTCAAAACCGCCTGATACAATGCTTCTGTTGTTGAGTATGTTATTTACGCCTGCATTAAATACCAGGAAATGCCTTTTCTTTAATGTTTTAAATTTCCTGTTCATCAGCCACGAATATCCGGCAAATGCATCCAGGGTGTACTGGCTTTCCAGTTGTGTCTGGTCAACGATCTGGCGCCATTGATCCGAGCCCTCGGGAACGCCGCTTACTGCACCTGCTGTTCTGCGAACCGGATTGGTACTCAAATACATTTTGTCGAAATAATTGAAGTTTACATTCAAAAACCAAAATTTGGGCGAACGGTAATCCAGCCCGATGGTATAGGCCTGCTGTGGAGTAGGCACATAAAAATCTTTAGAATAAACCACTACATCTTTTGATAATACAGCTGAACTGTTATCGGCAGTAATGGTTGCAAGCTGGCGGGTATTGAATGTATATTGCCCGATAGCGGCAGCGGCATTTACGCTTAAGCCCTTGTACACTTTTGCTTCAACACCAAACTCAAGGCCCATGTGTATCTTACCAATATTGCTGATGGCGTAGTTTACAAAATTCTGAAACTCTTCATTGTAAAACGTAAGTACATCCAAACCGTTTTTAAACTGAGCATAATAACCGGTGGCCCTTATTTTTAATTTGGGTGCATTCATTACATAACCTACTTCAGTAGACAATATTTCTTCCGATTTCAGATTATCCTGTGTAAAATCCCTGGTTCTTGGGGCAATAAATGCATTTTCAAAAAATGGAGCCCTGGATGCATAAGATCCATTGGCAAAAATATAATTGCGCCCGTCGATCTTATAAGTAATACCTCCTTTGATACCCGAGTTATAAAAATTTTGTGTTTCTGATTTTCCAAAGGAATTATCCGGGAACAAGCCAGATTTTACATTGCCCTTGCGGTAAAAACTGGTATAGCTGTGTTCTGTAGCAACAAAAACGTCGATCTTGCGGAACTTAAAAACGCCCTGTAACCAAACAGCCCCTTTTTTAATATTGATGTCATAATTGTATCCAAACCTGTCGCCCACGCCTACAAGCCTGTTGGGGCTGTTTAAATTATTTTGTGCGGCACTGGGGTTGGCCGGAAAATCCCTTTCCCCAAACTGGTTAACATCCACATAAAATTCGCCACCCAGCAGATCTTCCAATTCCTTATAGTAATGATTGTTTTGAGATTGATAGGTAACGCCTGCTGTAAAGTTGATGTTTTCTGTTACAGCCGAATTTAATGTACTGTTGAAATTGTATTTGGTGGTATTGATGATACGCTCTTCCACAATATATCTTGATCTGCGGCCACGTACATTATTACCCAATATGCCGTTCACATTATTCACCACATCATTTGCTGCGTAATTGGTTTGATATAATGCATCCCAGTTGATCTGGCGTTTGTTTACATCATTCATCATTTCCTGCCTGGCCTGTTCGGCAAAAAGAGGATCAAGCTGGTAGCTTGGCAGGTACCGGTAATAATCCGGCCTGGGGTCGGCAGCATTGTACCAGTCGAGCCCGGTAGTGCTTCTTTTTCCATAAGTAATGGCTGCCGATGTCAACAACGATGTTTTATCTGAGATCTTCCAGTCGTGGGTTAATATCCCTACCGGTTGAAAAGACCTGGCAATGCTCACATTTCTTTTTTTACCATTCTGGTATCCCCAAAATGGATTATAAAAATTATCCTGTGCCAGCTGCACCATTTCGTTAACAGAAGAGCCCTGGCGTCCGTTTTCGGTAGGTGTTCCAAATGTTACAAAAGATAACAGGTGACGGTCGTTAAAACGTTTGTCAACACCCAAAAAATAAGACCATCCGTCGTAATAGGTTCCGGCCGCATAACCTTCTTCTGCCCAGCGGCGTGAACCTGACACGGTAAATGCCCAACCCTTGCTGTTTAAGCCGGTTGAGTGTGTGATCATGATCCGGTTATTGTAATTTCGGTTGGAAGATGCATAGTTGATGCTGGTTTGTTTGCGCTGGTAAGAAGCCCGGGTATCAAAATTGGTTAAGCCACCTAAATCGCCGTAGCCAAAGGTGGTGGCTTTTAAACCTGAAGTAGCTTCCCGGTTACGCGTAACATCATTTAAGCCGCCCCATTGACCGAATGGCGTAAAACCGTTATCGAGGTTTTCCATGGGCGATCCGTTGATGTAGGTGTTGAACTGGTCTGCATCATAACCCCTGATGCGGAAACGAACGGCACCAAATTTAAAGGTAGCCGCGTTTAAAAAAGGATCCCTGCCTGCACCTAGCTGGGATGAAATATTCTGAGCACTTCCATCCTGCCCGTCGGTCTCATCCAGCGAAATGATCGGAATATTATCCTGTGCCTGTTCGGCAAGTGTTTCAATAATGGTGGTATCCGGAACCGGAGGAATGGGCTTGGGAACTTCCTGCGAAAAAGCCGAAGGCATCAATCCAACGAGCAGCAGAACAGTAAAAAAGCAGTGGTTAATTTTTGGCATATACATGTTTTGTTAAAAAATCGAGCAAATGTAGGCTATTCATGGGTTTTTGCCGATAATTTTTCAGGTTTAACATATTAGTCATATTGAAATTTTTATCAAGCGGTACATATCGATACCTTTGAGGTATATCAGAAAAATTATGAGAAGTATTTTATTAAGCTTTTTCCTCGCAGCCATTTCTTTTTCAATGGGTTATGCACAAAAAGAAAACTTTAAAGCTTCATTGATCGGTTTCTATAATCTCGAGAATTACTATGATACGGTAAACAATCCCAAAGTGGATGATGAAGAATTTTTACCCACCAGTGAACGGCATTACAATACCCGGATATTTTTAGATAAGGTAGAGCGTTTAAGTTCGGTAATTGCCCAGATTGGTACCGATCTGAATCCGGATGGACTGGCACTGCTGGGTGTGGCCGAAATTGAAAATGACACGGTGCTCAACATCCTGGTAAAACACAATAATTTAAAAAGCCGTGGCCTTAAGATCATTCATTACAATTCGCCCGATGCCAGGGGTATTGATGTGGGCTTGCTGTATAACCCCAGATATTTTAAACCTTTATACAGTGCACCGCTGTTTGTAAAGCTTCCGGGCGGATCAAAAGATTCTTATTTTACACGTGATATTTTATATGCTAAAGGCATTATGGATGGAGATACGGTGCATGTAATGGTTGGCCACTGGCCTTCCCGTTCGGGTGGTGAAGAACGTTCTATTCCGGCTAGGGCTGCAGCGGCCGGAGTGGTAAAGCGTGTGGTTGATTCGCTGATGGCTGTTAACCTGCAATCTAAAATTGTGATCATGGGCGATTTGAATGACGATCCCGTTAGCCCAAGCCTAACTAAAGTTTTAAATGCAAAAGGTACGGTTAAAGAAGTAAAAGATGGCGGGCTATTCAATCCCTGGTACGATTTTTATAAAAAGGGCATTGGCACCATTGCTTACCAGGATAGCTGGGGATTATTTGACCAGGTGGTCATTTCTAAATCATGGCTGGATAAAAGCCAGGCTGGTTATCATTTTTATAAGGCCAATATTTTCAACAAAGAATTTTTGGTTCAAAAAACAGGCAAATTCAAAGGTTATCCTAAAAGAACCTGGGATGGAACCACCTACAATTATGGTTACAGCGACCATTTTCCGGTATATGTAACCATGCTTAAAAAAGTAAACTGACGGTAATATTATTTTATAATTTCAACTTCATCTGCTGCAAGCAGGGGCAGGCCTTTAAATCTTAAAACAATATTGGCTGTGGTTACCACATCTTTCTGGCAATAGGCAACAATTCGTTCCAGGTTCTTTTCAACCCAATATACCTCACCCACCATACTGCCGTCAATATCATCTTTGGGCGATGGTACGTTTAATGCGGCTGCCAGTAATTTTAAAGAAGTGTAATGCTTATAATCGCCAAAGCGCCAGTACTGAAAGGTATCAACCATATTGGTTTCCCAGGGTTTCATATTCTGAAAATCAAGAAAGGCCGGAACCGGTAAGCTGTTGATCAGTAACCTGCGGCAAATAAAAGGGATATCAAATTCCTTGATGTTGTGTCCGGTAAAGCTCCATTTATTATTATTGGTTTCCATCTTTTGCAGGGCTGCAATAAAATCCTCCAGCAATATTTTTTCGTCATCGCCATAAAAAGATTTAACCCGCAGATGGGTTGCTTTACCCTCTTTTCTGAAATACCCCACACTTATACAAACCACTTTCGAAAACTCGGCCATAACCCCGGCACGCTGGGGATAAAATGCTTCTGCCGTAATATTTTCAGGTAATTGCCTTTGTACTTTTTCTTCCCAAAGTTTTTTCCAGTCTTCACTTAACCCGCTAAAATCGGGATGTTCCGAAACAGTTTCAATATCAATCAGCAACAGGTTTTCTAACCGGATGTTTTGCATAGCGTATGATTATTAAAACAAAATACGAAGGGATCTTTAAAAATGCAAGGGAAATGCAGGATGTTGTAATTATGTTAACCCTCAAATACCGTTTCTCGTTTCTTGTTGCTCGTTCAACATTCAATTTTCAACTTTCAACTTTCAACTTTTAACTCCTAAAAAGTAACCCCTACAAACACCTGTATACTCTGGCTTCTCCACTTTTGCTGGTTATCTATGCCATTTAATTCGGTTAAACCCATTTTATACCTGGCGCCCAGGTTTACAAAAGGCAATTGTATAAATAAGCCGCCGATGGCTGCCCATTCGCCATTCTTATAAATATTGCCATTATTTTTAAGGCTGTCAACGGTTTGTTTCAGCAATCCACCATAAGCCGGGCCTATCTGCAGTTTTACCCTTTTGCTTTGTCCAACATTTATATTCAGCAATACAGGTACTTCCAGAAAATTCAGTTTCGATTTTTTCTGACTGCCATCTAAAAAAAGATCATAATAAATATCATTGGGGTCATTGGTAAATTCCGAAGTGCTTTGCACAAAATTCACTTCTGGCTGTAAGCCAAAACGATCACTGAAATTAAATTGCAGAAAGATCCCTGCCTGGAAATTAAAGTTGAATCCTTCTTTATAAGACTTACCGCTTATCTTATTGATATTAACGCCGCCCCTGGCACCAATGCGAAAAAAGTTTTCGTGATCGCCATCCGGCTTATTGCGCTGTGCAAAAGCGGGTAAAGAAATGGTTAGCAGAACTGCCAGCAGGAGTTTATACATGAGTTTGTTTTTATGAAGATATCAATTTATAGCTAAGATTGTGCCAAACAAAAACCCCATACTTTTCAGTATGGGGCATTGTTTTAAATATTTGCTCAGGCCTTACTCTTCGCTCACTTTCATCTTACCTTTTGCTTTAGCGATCACTTCTTCTGCAATATTGTTAGGTGCAGGAGAGTAATGGCTGAACTCCATGGTTGATGTGGCACGGCCGCTTGATAATGAACGCAGCTGCGTAACATAACCAAACATTTCGCTTAATGGCACTTTGGCTTTAATAACCTGTACACCATGCTTGCTGTCCATACCTTCCAGCATTCCACGACGGCGGTTCAAATCACCCGTTACGTCACCCATATACTGGTCGGGGGTTAACACTTCCACTTTCATAATGGGTTCCAGCAAAACTGGTTTTGCCTTACGGCCTGCTTCACGGTATCCCTGCTTGGCACAAAGTTCAAAACTCATGGCATCCGAGTCAACCTGGTGGAAACTTCCATCACTCACACTCACTTTCATACTTTCCATAGGGTAACCGGCCAATACACCGGTAGTCATTGCAGATTCAAAACCCTTTTGAATGGCAGGTACAAATTCCTTAGGAATACTGCCACCAAATAATTTATTTTCAAACTGGAAGTTGCTTCCTTTATTGATCTCTTTATCATTCAAAAACGCTTCATCAGCAGGTCCGATTGAGAAAATGATGTCGGCAAACTTACCGCGTCCACCGGTTTGTTTTTTCAATGTTTCCCTGTGCTCTACCGTTGAATGGAATGCTTCTTTATAAGCCACCTGTGGTGCGCCCTGGTTAATTTCTACCTTAAACTCCCTGCGCATACGGTCAACAATGATCTCGAGGTGCAACTCACCCATACCACTTAAAATGGTCTGGCCTGTTTCTTCGTCTGTCTTTACCCGTAAGGTTGGATCTTCTTCAACCAGTTTGGCAATGGCCATACCCATTTTATCTACGTCGGCCTGTGTTTTTGGTTCAACCGCAACACTGATCACCGGCTCGGGGAAGGTCATGGCTTCCAGTACGATCGGGTGGTCTTCATTACAAAGTGTATCACCTGTTTTAATATCCTTAAAACCAACGGCAGCGCCAATATCGCCGGCTTCAATAAAGTCAACCGGGTTTTGCTTGTTGGCATGCATCTGCATGATACGGCTGATACGTTCTTTTTTACCGGTACGGGTATTCAGTACGTAAGAACCTGAATCCAGGCGCCCGCTATATGCCCGGAAGAAAGCCAGACGACCCACAAAAGGATCGGTCATGATCTTAAATGCCAGTGCACTGAACGGCTCTTTTGGATCTGCACTACGCAGTAATTCTTCACCGGTATCGGGGTTTGTACCTTTTACCGCTTCAATATCCAGCGGGCCGGGTAAATAACGTACAATGGCATCCAGTGCAGTTTGTACACCTTTGTTCTTAAAAGATGAACCACACATCATCGGGATGATTGATATATCGATGGTTGCCTTACGGATCGCTTCATGAATTTCTGCTTCGGTGATCGTGTTGGGATCATCAAAGAATTTTTCCAGCAGGTTATCATCATAATCAGCAACCGCTTCTATCAAATGTTGTCTCCATTCGTTCACTTCTTCTATCATATCTTCCGGAATGGGCACTTCATCAAAGGTCATACCCTGTCCTGCCTCGTCCCATACAATTCCCTTCATGGTGATGAGGTCAACCACACCTTTAAAATTGTCTTCAGCACCTATCGGCAACTGTAAAGGCACCGCTTTGGCACCCAGCATTTCTTTGATCTGTTTTACCACATGTAAGAAATCGGCACCACTACGGTCCATTTTATTTACAAAACCAATACGTGGTACTTTGTAGCGGTTGGCCTGGCGCCAAACGGTTTCGCTTTGTGGCTCTACACCAGATACGGCGCAGAACAAAGCCAGTAAACCATCCAGTACACGTAATGAACGCTCTACCTCTACGGTAAAATCCACGTGGCCGGGTGTATCAATGATGTTGAATTTGTATTGCTTGGTATCCGGTAATTTTTTACCATTGGCCATAGGAAAATTCCAAAAACAGGTAGTAGCAGCACTGGTAATGGTGATACCTCTTTCCTGTTCCTGGGCCATCCAGTCCATAGTTGCAGCGCCATCATGCACCTCACCTATTTTATGGTTTACACCGGTATAGTATAATATACGCTCGGTGGTAGTTGTTTTACCGGCATCAATATGAGCGGCAATTCCAAAGTTTCTTTGATAACGTAAATCTGCCATTTTAAAATGTTTATTGTTTGTTTTTTATTGTTTGTTGTTATGAGCCCGGCTTTTGAATTCAATTAAGCTTCATTGGCTTCGTACTCTTATACTGTATTGTTTTGCTGATCTTTTGCTTTGTTTATAAGCATACCCCTGTAATTTAAGAAAGCTGAAAGCTGACCGGGGATAATATGATTTATTCTACTCTCATGGTATGCTAAATAAGTACGGCTCCATCAGACGCTGCCTACCTTTTAGCGGCGCAAAGGTACGTTTCTTTTTTCATATAACAAAGCTACCAAAAACAAAAAAAACCACCCGGTTTGGGTGGCTTACAATATGTTTCCATTTAATTAGATCCTGAAATGAGCAAAAGCCTTATTGGCTTCGGCCATACGGTGCGTATCTTCTTTCTTTTTGTATGAAGCACCTTCACCTTTGCTTGCAGCAACAATTTCATTGGCTAATTTATCTGCCATGCTGCGTCCGTTTCGGTCGCGGCTGTATTTGATCATCCATTTGATGCTTAAAGAGATCTTCCTGTCGGCACGAACCTCAGAAGGGATCTGGAAGGTAGCACCACCAATACGGCGGCTGCGTACTTCAACTCCCGGAGTGATGTTGGTCAAAGCCTTTTTCCATACTTCGTATCCATCTTCACCGGTTTGCTTGGCCACTTTATCCAAAGCATCGTAAAAAATAATGTATGCACCACTTTTCTTACCTTCCCACATCAGGTTGTTTACAAAACGGGTAACCAGTTTGTCGTTGAACTTAGGATCTGGTGCTAATGGTATCTTTTTCGGTTGTGTCTTCCTCATTGTTGTTTAATTTATCTGACTAAATCGGAGTTTGTCACTCTGAGCTTGTCGAAGAGTTATTTTTTAGCTTTTTTAGTTCCGTACTTACTACGGCTTTGTTTACGGTCTTTAACACCGGCAGTATCCAAACTACCACGTACAATGTGGTAACGTACACCTGGCAGGTCCTTTACCCTTCCACCACGTATCAACACGATAGAGTGCTCCTGCAGATTGTGTCCTTCACCGGGAATGTAGGCGATAACCTCAATTTTATTGGTTAAACGAACTTTAGCAACTTTACGCAAAGCAGAGTTTGGCTTTTTAGGCGTGGTTGTGTACACCCTGGTACATACACCACGGCGCTGCGGACAACTGTCCAAAGCCCTTGATTTGCTTTTCGCTTTAATTACTTCTCTTCCTTTTCTTACTAACTGTTGAATTGTAGGCATTATGTGCTTTTAATTTTCGGACGGCAAAGGTAGGGGAAAATTTCAGATTTTAGATTTTAGATGTAAGATTTTTTTGCAGGCTTGAAAAAATCTGTTTTTTTGCTGCTAAACAGGGAAATAATATGCCTGAATTCCTCCTGCCTGAGTAATAAAATGAATAATGGCAGCCCATATCTAAAATCTGCTCCCGATAGCAATCGGGACTAAAATCCTAAATCTTGTACATCCAGCCATGGTTATCAGGCACCTGCCCGTAACGGATGGCGTTTAAGCGGTTTTTTACTTCCGGAGCAGTTTTCCAGCTGTCTACGTCAAATTTCATTTCAAAATCCCTGTATTTCAGTTCTTTTATCATAGAAATGGTAGCTGCAGTACCTGTACCAAAAACCTCGTGTAAATTACCGGCCTGGTATGCCGAGATGACATCGCAGATGCTTAAATGCTTTTCTTCCACTTCAAACCCCATTTCCCGCAGCATTACCATGGTACTGTCGCGGGTAACACCTGCCAAAATGGTACCCTCTTTCAGATCGGGGGTGATGGCCTTATTGCCAATGATGAAAAACACGTTCATGGTCCCGCATTCCTGCACATACTGGTGTTCATAGGCATCGGTCCACAAAACCTGGTCGTAGCCCTTTAATTTGGCCTGTGCAGTAGCGTACATGGCGCCTCCGTAATTGCCGGCGGCCTTGGCATAACCTACACCGCCCGGCACTGCACGTACATAATGCTCTTCTACATAAATACGCATGGGGCTGTTGTAATAAGGCCCTGTTGGGCTCAGTATGATCATGAACTTGTATTTATCACTGGGCCTCACACCAATCAAATGATCACTGCTAAACATAAAGGGGCGGATGTATAAGGAATGGTCCTCCTGCTGTGGTATCCAGTTCTGATCCAGTTCTATCAGCAGGCGCATGCCTTCCATAAAAATATGTTCGGGCACCTGCGGCATCTGCATTCTTTCGGCAGAAATATTAAAGCGCCTGAAATTGTCCATAGGCCTGAAGATAGAAACTTCGCCAGCCTCATTCTTGTAGGCCTTTATGCCTTCAAAAATGGCCTGGCCGTAATGCAATGCCGCCAGGGAAGGGTCAAGCAATAAAGGCTGATAGGGTTTTATCTCGGCATGCTTCCACTCGCCGTCTTCATAATCCACTTCCAGCATATGGTCTGTAAAGTATTTTCCAAAAGGGATGTTCTCCAGGTTAATGTCTTTTAATTTACTATGCCCAACTTTGGTAATATTAATATTTTCAGCAGCAATCATAATCGTTAATTTTACTGCAAAGAAACGAAAAAAGCAAGAGTTTAAATAACCATTTCATGAGTTTAGACAATATTCAGCTTCCGGGTGCAGTCATTCAGAATTTATATGGCAAATGCCTGTACGACTTAGAACCGAACAAATCAGCTTTATCTGATATACAAAACAACGGTATAAGCTTTTTAGGCAATAATCAAAAGCATATTGCCATACTGGTCCATTCAGATACGGCCATCTATTTGCCTGATGAAGAACTTAATTTTTTACTGGGCATTTTAACGGCCTGCAAATTAAGCATGGCCGATATTGCACTCATCAATTTATCTAAAAACCCCGAACTGGCTTATGCTGCCATCACAGCGCACCTGCATGCTGAAAAAGTTTTTTTATTTGGCTTACCGGCAGGCGCCATTTCATTGCCCCTTCAGTTTCCGCATTACCAGGTACAATCTTTCAATAACCAGGTTTACCTGTCTTCGGTTTCACTTGCTGAGCTGCAGGCCAATAAAGAAGAAAAGCTGAAATTGTGGGCCTGCCTGAAAAAGATTTTTTCAATTTAAACGTTTATACATTACCGTGAATAATATCATATTTGCCACCAATAATCAAAACAAGGTTGAAGAAGTAAGGGCTGTATTGGGCAAGGGCTTTAACATCGTTACATTAAAAGAGGCCGGTATAGATATTGATATACCCGAACCGTTCGATACACTGGCGGCCAATGCCTCCCAAAAATCGAAAACCATTTTTGATATCACCCGTCAAAACTGTTTTAGTGAAGATACCGGCCTGGAAGTAGATGCATTGAATGGCGAGCCGGGTGTAAAAAGCGCCCGGTATGCAGGTGAAGGCAGGAGTTTTGATGATAACATTGACAAGCTGCTGGGCAGGCTGCAAGATGCAGATAGCAGGCTGGCACGCTTCAGAACAGTAATATCGCTGATACTGGATGGCAAAGAATATTTTTTTGAAGGCATTTGCCCGGGAAGGATCATCATGGAGCGCAAAGGAAATAATGGTTTCGGGTACGACCCTGTGTTTGTTCCGGATGGAAGTGATAAAACTTTTGCAGAGATGGACATGGCACAGAAAAACAAATTCAGCCACCGTAAAAAAGCAATGGAAAAGCTGATCAGTTTTTTAAGTGAAAGATGACCCGGGGTTTTTATTTAAAAACCTGGTGCCTTCTGCGGGCCCGCAGGTATTGCATTTTGTTATGATGTGCTTTTAGAAGCATTGACAATAGCAATTAATAAAAAGGATTATAACAGTTATTCATTATGGCAAGAATTAAGCTGGAAATACCAGAAAAAGTAATAGGTACATTTGTGATCCCCGTTCGCATATCGGATATCAATTACGGTAACCATGTAGGCAATGATGCTTTTGTAAGCCTTGTACACGAGGCCAGGGTACAGTGGCTGCAGCAATATGGCTATACCGAGTTATCCGTGGAAGGCACCGGACTGATCATGAGTGACCTTGCCCTTGAATTTAAAAGTGAATCCTTTTATGGCGATGTGGTGGAATTAATACTTGGGGTGGATGATATAAGCCGGGTTGGTTTTGATCTGTACTATCAGCTTTTTGCAAAAAGAAATACAGGGAATATTTTATTGGCCAATGCAAAAACCGGTATGGTTTGCTATGATTACGGAGCAAAAAAAGTGGCCCCTGTTCCCGAAAAATTAAAGGCAATTTTAGCAGGCTAATCTTCATTCCATCTTTTCCAGTTCTCGTCGGCCTGGATGAGGAGCATTTCAAAACCATTGATGATGGTGGCTCCCTGCTGCTCCCCTTTTTGCAGGAACAGGGTTTTAGGTGGTTTGTATACCAGGTCAAATAAATAATGATCTGCGGTTATTAAATGATAAGGCAGCTGGGGGCAGGTGTCTTCGGCAGGCGACATGCCCAGCGGCGTAGCATTTACAAGGATGTGGTATTCATTCATCATGCCGGCATCGATATCGGGGTATTGAATAAAATGACCGGCATTCTTTTCATTTCTGGATACTACTAAAAAGGGTATACCCAATTTTTCAAGTACATACTGAACCGCTTTTGAAGCGCCTCCGGTACCTAAAACAAGCGCTTTTTTGTGTATGGGTTTCAAGTGTTTGATGAACGACTTTTCAAAACCGATAATGTCTGTGTTATAGGCTGTTAGTACCTTTTCTCTTACTTTAATGCAGTTTGCAGCTCCTATCTGCTTTACCTCCTCAGATAATTGGGTAACATATTTCAGCACTTTTTCCTTGTAAGGTATGGTTACAGCCAGGCCTTTAAGCGAAGGATTATTTTTGAGCAGATCCGGGAATTCATCGATGCTTGTTAATGGAAAAGAATAATAAGCCGAATCCGGAATGCCTTCCCTTTCTATTTTTTCGGAAAAATATTGTTTTGAAAAAGAATGCGTTAACGGAAATCCGATCGTACCGTAAGTTTTCATTACGCGTTCTCTTTATTCAGGTATAAATGAAAGGTATCGCCCCTTAAGCCAATGCGCATGGCTTCCAGCGGAATAACTTCATTGGGAGCAATATTTCCCAGGTTAACATTGCATCCTATCAATTCCAGGAAGTACAATTGCTGTGCTTTTTGCGGTGCCTCCCAGATGATCTTTTCTTCCGGTATCTGGGTAAGAATTTCCTGAACCAATCCTTCCCTCACCTCGCCGGTACCCCTGTAAATACCCACATTACCCGCTTCCCGGGCCTCTGCAATCACATAGGTTGAACCGGCTTCCAGTTCAGCCCGCATCAATTCAATCCATTTGTATGGCGGAATGATATGAGCCGCATCTTTACTGCCTACTTCGCTCAGTACAACGCCCACTTTGGCCAGTTTTTCAATATACCCGCACTTTTCAGCATGTGGAATTTCAATGGAACCATCGCTCACTTCCATATAGCTGACTCCAAATTCTTTACATACATTGATATAATCATCAAACTGGTTTCGTATTAAGAACGCTTCAAACAACGTGCCTCCAAAATAGATCGGCATGTTGTGAGCACGGTAAACTTCAAGCTTTTCCTTTAAGTTGGGGGTTACATAAGATGTGCCAAAACCCAGCTTAACCACATCAACGTGCGGAGATGCAGCACTCATAAAGTTCCTGGCTTCTTCCACACTCAATCCTTTGTCCATTACCATGGTAATGCCGTGTTCACGGGGTTGTTTTGTGCGTTCGGGAATTTGAGATAAATTAAAGTTCATAATCATCCTTTTAGGTGTGCAAAGATAACCGATGCATTTCAATAAAATTACGACCTAAATCAGGTAAAAAAGGAGAACGGTTAAATAGAGTTACGCTTCTTATAGCGGGCTATTAGATCAACCACGGGCTGTACCTGCAATATGGAGGGGTTCATTTCAATAAATTTCTTGATCAATTTAGGATTACGCGACATACCTGATTCCAGGAACAGCAAGGCTTCTTTAGATTTGCCCAGCGCAAATAAGAAAATACTTTTATAAAAAAGAAAGATGGGTTTGCCTTCTGTTTGTTCATAGGCAAAACCTGCATATTCCAGTCCTTCTTCCAGCATGTCTGCCTTGTACAGGCATTTCAGCAATTCCAGCCAGCCATTGATGTTTTTAGGCCTTACCCTTACCACATTTCCAAAATAAGTAATGGCATCATCCAGTTTATCCATTTCCATATAACATTGGCCCATGGCCAGGTTGTACTCGGGCTGCATACGGTGCAAACGCATGGCTATTTCCAGGTTCTTGATGGCGCTGCTCCAATTACTTTCATTCATGTATGTACAGGCGATCTTATAATTCAACTGGGTATCCTCATTGTTCAAATGACTTGCCTTTTTATAATTGAACCGGGCTTGTGCAAAGTTTGCCATTTTATCATAACAATGCCCGATGGCTTCGTAGATCACATCCTCGGGCCTGGCCAGCACCAGTACTCTTTCTAAAACCTCAACAGCCTCTTTATACCTGCGCAGGCGTATATAGGCATCCCCCATGTTTCTCAGGGCAAAATCAAATTTTTCGTCAATGGCAATGGCATACTCATAGGCATCAATGGCTTTTTCGTACAATTTTAAGCCCTGATATGCTGCTGCCAGGTTAAACCAGGCCAGCTCATTAAATGGATATTCGTCTATTATTTTCTGGTGTAACTTTATTCCCTCCTCGTTTCTGCCGGTAAAATCGGTCCAGAAACAAATTTTATACAGGGCCTCTTCATTATTGGGCTCCTGTTCCAGTATCATTTTCAGGCAGTCGAAAACCTTTTCAAAATTTTCATAATCGTCGTACACATCTGCCAGTTCAAATAACAGGTCCAGCCGCTCTTCGTCCTCAAAATCATGTATGGCCGCCTCCAGCACTTCGGCTGCCTTTTGCTGCATGTCCAGGGCCAGGTAAGCATCTGTTTTCAAAATAAACAGATTGGTATCCCTGTTGTCCAGCAACTCGGCCTGTTCCAGGATATATAAAGCCTCTTTGTAATGCCGCAGGGCTATCAATAAATCGGCCTTTTTCAGCAGCAGCATAGCGGAATAAGGATACTGTTCAATTCCGTATTCTGCCGCCTCCAGTGCCTGGTTTAACTGCTCCTTGTCATCAAAATAATCTACAATACGTTCAAAAGAATCTTCTTCAATAAAAGAGTTGGATTTACCTGCCTTGAGGTTATCAAATTGCTGAAGTAATGCTTTAATCTCATCTCTGTCCTGGCGGTAAGGATATTTGCTCATGGGCTGTAGGTTATTGTAAATTAAGAAGTTTTGAAGAAACAATCAAGTTTTTGCAACATTATTTTAATATTATTGTTAAAAGAATGAGAAAAGAATTGATGAATGGTATGGAATTACCAATTTTTTTTCGATATATTTGTTTTATAAAGTGAAATCAATGTTTAATAAAGCCAAAATGTTAGTGATTGTTCTCATGCTGAGCGGCATGGGTTTCAGTGCTTTGGCTGATAAAGGCATTGGAAAAAAGAACAAATCTAAAGTTACCCTTAACATTAATACAGGTAACTCCATCAGGAATTCAATTGGGCTTAACCTGAAATCCGGTTTAAAATATACCGGAACCTTACTGGCCGGCCAACAGTCAAATGGTGGTTCTTATTTAAATAAAACATTACTTACCTATCAAAAAGGCAATACCGTGTATATTATACCGCACAAACAGGTTGTTGCCATCCCGGAAATGAAACAGGGATATACCGGAATGAAACTGATCATCAAAACGCATTAATAAAAAAAGCCTGAAATATTCAGGCTTTTTTATTTTCCTTATTTTATCAATTGCCTTTCTTCAACTTTTGATTCTCTTCATAGGTCATAACCCGGTAACCCGATACAGGAAATTCGAATAATGAAACCGGTACGGGGTCGTAATTGATTTTAGCCAGTGTATACCTGAATTTCATTTTACCAGACTCTATTTCATATTGAACGGCAAGGCCCGGCAGGTTATTGAAAGTAAGGTCATATTCCTTATTGGCGGGCACCAGTTCAGGGGCATAATACACTTCAAATGTTTTTCCATCGGCCATTTTGGCTATTGCCTTTCTGGTATTATACCCGGCTATCGTTTTCGTTTCGCCGGTTAATTCAAATTTAATGTTGTTGTACATATTATTTTTAGCCAGCCAGTTTTCCCTGGTGAGGGTGATCATTAGTTTTTGGCCGCTGAATTCTTTTAAAATAACTGCATTATCTGATTTAGAATTATGAATGATTATTTCCCTGCCCAACACACTGGACATTTCTGTGCGGCTGTTATTTCCTTTTAAGTATATGGTTGTTTTTGCATTGGTAAGGGCATCACCAGACTGTGGGGTATTGTTACCGGTTTGTATTTTCATATCATACTCAATGGCAGCTTCAGCGATACTTCGCTGGGCTTCTGCAGATACAAAAGCTGTAAAAAGCATTGTTAACAGCATTAAACCCTTTATTTTTTTCATTGTACTATTTATTTATCTAAAGATACTACTTCACTTAATATCATATTTATTTAAGCTCAGCAATAGTATATAATAAAATCCCGTGCCAGAAACGGGAAATCACAAAAAAAAACCTGCTAAGCCGTAAACAGCCTGCAGGTTGTGATAACTTTAACTGTATCTTACTTTTTTGGAGTATTTTTCTTCATATCCTGCAGTTTTTTGTTGCTTTCCTGCATGGCAGCCAAACGCTCCTGGAATTTACTTTGCTTTACCGGTTTTTTCCGGTTCTCTTCTATCTGAGCCAGTATCTTCTCGTGGTTAATGATATACTTCTGTATAACGATCTGGAGTATCAGGGTAATGGTATTGGATACCGTGTAATACCAGGTTAATGCAGCGGGCAGGTTATTAAAAACCCCCAGCAGCAGCACCGGAAAAATGTAGGGCATGTATTTCATTACCGGGTTACTGTTATCCTGCATGGTACTCATGCTGTAGATAGAAATAATTAAACTGGTGACAGTGGCAGTAATGGTGAACAGGCTTACATGGTCGCCATAAAAAGGAATAGAAAAAGGTAAAGTAGCGATCGAGTCATAAGCGGCCAGGTCTTTTGCCCACAAAAAACTTTGACCCCTTAAGGAAATATTGGATTGAAAGAAATAATACAATGACATGAAAATAGGGATCTGCAGCAAAGCAGGTAAACATCCGCCAAGCGGGCTTACCCCGGCCGATTTCCATAGTTTCATCTGGTCCATACTGAAGGCCTGCTTGTCTTCTCCATGCTTTTCTTTCAGCCTGTCTATTTCCGGCTTTAGTGCTTTCATTTTTGCACCGCTCAGGTAACTTTTGTACAGAATGGGTGAAGTAATTAAACGGATCAAAAGGGTTAGCAATAAAATGACCATACCCATACTGGCAATGTTGTTTCTGAAAAAATCAAAGACCGGCAATAAAAAATGGCGGTTGATGTACTTTACAAAAGCAAATACCCCGCTACCGTAAGGAACAATGTTTTCCATTTTATTATTAGCAGCAGCTAAAATGGTATAATCACTGGGGCCATAATACAACTGCAGGGGTATGGTGGTTGCATTTCCTGTTACCGGTAAACTCAAATTGGCCGTTGTTTGGGCTATAATGTGCAGTGAATCATCCGGCACCACCCATTTAACATCTGCCCTTTGAAATTTATTTTTGGCTGATAATGCCGAAATGAAAAACTGCTGCTTTACTGCAAGCCATTCGAGGTTTTTATTAAACTTCATATCATCGCCGGTACCCACGTATTCAAAATCATAATCACCGTTTTCCAGGTAACATATATGGGTCTGTTGCCTTTCATAAGTTATATCCTTCTCTACCTGCGGTGTTTCTGTTTGCCATAAAAGGTTCAGGGTATTTTGTGTAACCAGTTTATCGGCGCCATTCAATGTAATATTAAAATCTACCAGGTAGCTATCCGGCTTTATGATGTATTGATGTACAATTTCTTTTCCGGCAGCATCTTTTAAGGTAAACGAAATGCTTTGGGTTTTATCGGCATTTACTTTTTTGCCCGAACTGATAAAAGGTATATCGGCTGTTTGCCGGGTATCGTTTGGCCCGGTGTTTATGCGGTAACTGATCTTGTTAAATTTTCCGTTGTCGAGGATGATGGGTTTACCGTCGAATTTTTTAAAGCTTTTTATTTCGGTAATTGCAGGCTGACCTCCCTTGTTTGTAAAAATTATTTTTATCAGGTTATTTTCCAGGGTATCAAACCTTTCGGTATTGGTTGAGTCGGTGATAAAGGCCGCAGGAAGTTTTTGCCTGGCTTCTACAATCGAATCTTTTATTTTTAAATCCTTATTAAGTGCTGCCGTATCTGCCTTTGGTTTTGTTTTGGCTATCGAATCCTCAATCCTTTTCTGTTCTGCCAGGTATGCCTGGTTACTGCGGCTGTTTATAACAAACATGGCAATCAATAATGCCCCTATCAGCACAAATCCAATAACCGTATTCTTATCCATTCCCATTTTACTTGTTTTAGGTTGGCAAAGGTAATTAAAGTTTTATGGCAATACATTACCAATTAAAAAAAGCCTTTCCGGTTAAGAAAGGCTTTATATGATCATTTGAAAAGTATTATTTTTTTGCATCCGGGGCAGCAGCTTTAGCAGCCGGGGCAGCAGCGGCCTTAGGCGCAGCCGATTCTTCCTGCTTCAATTGCCTTGTCATGGTAACAGATGCAATGGGAATACGGGGAGAATTTAATATTTCCATATTTTCTGCAGGTATATCCTGAACCCGGATATTTTCATTCAGCTCCAGCTTATCGATATTTACTTCAATATGCTCTTTCAGGTATTTAGGAAGTGCTTTCACCTTTACGGTTTTCATTTTAAGCACCAGCTTTCCACCTGCTTTTACTCCAACCGGTGTACCCGTATAATGAAGCGGCAGGGTGGCAATCACTTTCTTATCTTCTACCAATTCCAAAAAGTCGAGATGCAGTAACTGATCGGTTACTTTATGAAACTGCAGGTCTTTTAAAATACAACGGTAGGTTTTACCGTCGATATTGATATTTGCCACCATAAATTCTGAGGTGTACACGATGTCTTTAAAAGCAGTTGCAGGAGCAGAGAAATTGATCTCTTGAGAACCACCATAAATTACACCAGGCACCATTTTCTGAGAGCGAAGTTGGCGGGTGGCTTTTTTTCCGCTTTCGGTCCTCAGTTGTCCGTCGATTGTAATTGATTTCATTGTAGTGTTTTTTAATTGAGGCGCAAAGGTAAGGATTTTAGTCGATAGTTCTAAGTTCTTAGTTCTTTGTTCTTAGTTCTTTGTTCTTAGTTTGCGGTCTGGCTACATAGGAACCGACTGAACTACAAACTAAGAACTATAAACTAAGAACTACTTCTTATTCGCCATCCTGCTTCTCATAAATAAACTATTTATACTCTTATTTTCAAAGGCATTACGTATAGTAACGGCAAATAATTCATCGGTAGAAACTACTTTGATTTTACTGCACTCCCCTCTTAAGGGTATGGTATCGCATACTACCAATTCTTCCAGCACGCTGTTTTCTACATTCTCATAAGCTTTTCCGCTTAAAACCGGGTGTGTACAAAGTGCCCTTACACTCCTGGCGCCTTTTTCTTTCATCAATGCCGCACTTTTAACCAGGGTGCCTCCGGTATCGCAAATGTCATCTATCAGCACCACATCACGGTCAGTTACATCTCCAATTACAACCATGCTGGCAATTTCATTGGCTCTTTTACGGTGTTTATCACAAATCACCATTTCACATTCAAAATAGGTAGCTATTTCCCTTATCCTGTTTGCGCTGCCCACATCGGGTGCTGCAAAGGTTAAATTGGCCAGTTTTAAATTTTCAATATAGGGAATAAAAATGGCGGAAGAATCCAGATGATCCACCGGAATATCAAAGTAACCCTGTATTTGCGGGGCATGCAGGTCCATGGTAATAACCCTGTCGGCACCGGCAGCGGTTAGCATATTGGCTACCAGTTTAGATCCTATGGCAACCCTTGGCCTGTCTTTCCTGTCTTGCCTGGCCAGCCCGTAATACGGAATAACAGCGATCACTTTATAGGCCGATGCCCTTTTTGCTGCATCGATCATCAAAAGCAATTCCATTAAATTATCAGAGGGTGCATAGGTACTCTGAATTAAAAACACAAATCTTCCCCTGATGCTTTCTTTAAACTCTACATAAATTTCTCCATCGCTGAATCGCTGGATGTTTACTTTGCCCAGTGGCTCTCCAAATTTTTTGGCGATCTTTTCGGCCAGGTATTGCGATCCTGTACCCGAAAATATTTTTGCATTTGATTCCATATATATTTAAATTGAGATAGGTTAAGCGATATGCTCTGCGAATGTATCACTTAGTTCAGATGATTTAATAACCTACCCAATGGAAAATGTCAACAAGCCTTCCACATCTATAAAAAACTGGGCACAGGATGACCGTCCCCGTGAAAAATTAATTGCCAAAGGCGCTGCTGCTTTAAGCAATTCGGAATTACTGGCCATTCTGTTGAACAATGGGAGCAAAAATAAAAGTGCAGTTGAATTGGCAAGGGAAATTTTAAAAATCGGAAACGATAATTTAAATGAGCTGGGAAAATTATCGCTCAGTGAATTTAAACAGGTAAAAGGAGTTGGACAGGCCAAATCAATAATCATTGCGGCTGCACTGGAATTGGGCAGAAGAAGGCATGCTTCCTCCTCTTTAGAAAAACCCGTGGTGAGGTCAAGTGCAGATATAGCTCAGTATTTACAGGCATCATTAAAAGATTACCCTTACGAGGTTTTTGCCGTTGTTTTTTTAAACCGGGCCAATAAGATCAATCATTTTGAAATTGTAAGCAAAGGCGGTATTACCGGTACGGTTGCCGACCCCCGCATTATTTTAAAAAAAGCCCTGGAAGAAGATGCCACTTCCATCATATTATGCCATAACCATCCATCGGGCAACCTGCAGCCCAGCCGGGCAGATGAGGCACTTACCCAAAAAATAAAGGAAGCTGCCGGCTACCTGGATATAAAAATATTAGACCACATCATTGTTAGCGAGGAAGGGTTTTACAGTTTTGCGGATGAGGGGATGCTTTAGTTTTTAGTTGTTAGTTCTTAGTTTTTAGTTTTTAGTTTTTAGTTTTTAGTTAATAATTACAATCCGTATACATTATGGCTACAGTACAAAATTTTGAAGATTTAAAAGTTTGGCAGAAATCGAGATTATTATGCAATGAGATTTTTGAATTAATAACCACCGGTAAATTCGCCAAAGATTATGCGTTGGTTGATCAGATAAACAAGTCATCGGGCTCTGTAATGGATAATTTAGCAGAGGGATTTGGAAGAATGGGGAATAAAGAATTTATCAATTTCCTGACCTATACTTATGGCTCTGCACTTGAGTGTAAATCACAACTCTACAGGGCATTGGACAGAAAATATGTCAGTAAAGAAAAGTCGGAAGAACTGTTCAATTTAATTGAAGAGATCAAAAAAATGACAAATACACTGATTACCTATCTGGGACATTCAGATTTAAAAGGCCAAAAATTTAAAGCCAGAGATAATAAAAAACCTAACTAAACCCAGGCTCTTACCAAACTAAAAACTAAGAACTAAAAACTAAGAACTAATGTTTTTACGCCTGCGCCGTTGGCCCGCCAAAATTAAACGGTATTTCCACGGCCTCCATATCCTGAATGGTGCCGTTGGCCGTTTCAAATTTTTTCACATTATCAACCATGGCCTTCATAAAGCGTTTCGCATGAAAGGGTGTTAGAATTATACGGCTTTTAACCTTACTCTTGGGTGTTCCGGGCATAACATTTACAAAGTCAATAACAAATTCGGCGTGGCTGTGTGTTATGATGGCCAGGTTGGCATAGCTGCCTTCCGATATTTCTTCCGAGATCTCAATATTGATCTGCCCCGGTTGTTCAGGTTGGTTGCTCATAATTTTTTTTGCAAATGTAAAAAAAAGGGCCTCCTTAAGAGGCCCTTTGCTAATAAAATATTTACTTCTTTTGAATTATCTCGGTCCTTTGTACTTAATAACCTGGGTCCATTCTCTGCAACTTGCATCAAAAACACCGGGTACCGCATAACTATAACCCCATCTTACAAAGAATGTTTTACTTGAAGGCTCATACCTGTTCACCTGGGCAAGGCTCATGGCATATACCAGTGTACCGCCTGAATTACTAACTGTAACAATATTGGTAGCAGTATTGATTGTAAAACGTGGAATCTGGGCTCCAAAATAAGAAAGACTTCCGCTTAAAATTGCAGGATTTGCAAATGCACCCGCATCAGGCCAATACATGTCAACTGTATTTGCTCCAGTGGTAACAAAATGAATATCCGTTTTGTCACCTGTATACCCTGCATTTAAAGTTGGGTGGTAGTTGGTAAAGGTATTTTCATAAATGCCATCCCAGTCGTTTTTGGCGCCAATTTCAATAACCACCGATTTCTGAGTTGATATCACACCTCCTGCATCAGCTGTCATAACAGTAAAACCCAGTCCATATAGAGAACTTGGATTCAAGAGAGTAGCGTTAGGCACGGTAATGTAAACCTCTTTAGAGAATTCTCCCGGTTTAAAAGTGAAGGTGAAAGTTCCGCCCTGGCCACCTGTTTTAACACCATCCATCTGCAACGTATACCATGCCGTTGGCATTTGAACGTAACTAGGATTTGCAGCCCTTACAGCAGCTGTATCATCTTTTACAGTAACGACCATGGTCTTGTTAAGTTCAGTTTCGTTGGGTATATCCCTGCGCAACTCCATTACCAGAAGTTGTTTAGGAACAGCAACAAAATCTATCGCGTTTTTATAAACTGAAGCAGGAGACGACCCACCCAGTATTTTTACAAGAGTAGTTCCCGCATCACCCAGGGGAACAATTTCCTTGGTTTTTTTACAGGCACCAAATATCAAAGAAAACATCGCCACTATGGCAAGGCTCTTTGTAAGGTTTAAATATTTCATATTAAGTGTTTTTGTGTTGTTTACGAAATTTATTGAATAAACCATTACGGTTTAAAACCGTAATGGTTCAAATTTCTACATATTAATTATCCCACCAAACTTTTACATCCTGTTTGTCGCCACCAATTCTTGCAGCAGCTTCAAGAGTATTGGCATTGTTCAGGCCATAATCGTTGTTGGCATATACATAACGGGTTACAAAAGGCCCGGTTTTAAACCTGGTGGTTCTAAGGTCAGGAACTCCTGTCCTTCTTTGTTCAGCCCATCCTTCATTACCATTAGGGAATGCACAGATCCAACGCTGTAAAGCAATACGTTGTAATTTGGTAGTAGTAGCGGCAGTTTGAATATTGCCATCAGCTGCCCTGAAGTTATCGTAAGGGGCTGCTCCTGCGCCAATGCTTGCCGGTACACCAGCTCCTGCGGCATAATTAGCACCGCCAGCCAGATAACCAACGGGCATCGCAACACCCCATTGATCAAATGATGCCGCAATGGCCGCATTGTAATCAGTTTCTGCACCTGCAGTACCGCCAGGAATCCATCCTCTTTCTTTGGCTTCAGCCACTGCCAATAAAACAGTTGAAGCAGAAATAACTACAACCGGAGAGTTGGGGTTTCTCTTATTTTTAAATGCTTGTGGATCCGTATCAGGTACTTGAAATAGAACCCTTGACTGGCCATTACCCACGCTATTGCCATAAGCAATTGCCAGGTCTCTGGTTAAACCATAAGGAAACATGATGGAGTTTGTACCAAAAACAGACAAACGGGTATCTCCCAGGCCGTTTAATACATCACCCATTGTTTTGCTTGAAGCGTAATCATCCCTTGTTTGGTATGTTAAATACCATGGATTTTGATATGCGCCACCCGGAAATGATAATGTAAAATTATCTGCATTGGTGCTTATATAACCTCCGGCAGCAGCGTTAGCAAATTCAAGTGCAGCTTTATCGCCGGCACCGGGAAATTTGTTGGTTAAACGCATCGCCATTAACATACGCAGGCTGTTCGCCATTTTTTTCCATTTTGCAATATCACCTCCATAAAGGATATCTCCTCTAACCGGAGCTCCCCCATCAAATTGGGCAACAGCTTCCTTTAATTCCTTCATCATACCTGTGTAGATATCTTCCTGCTTATCAAACTTTGGCGTTAAATTAGCAGCACCCTGTAAAGCTTCACTGTAAGGAATATCTCCCCACCTGTCGGTAGTTTGCCAGAACAGAAATGCTTTTAAAATGCGGGCAGTGGCTATCTGGTTTGCATTAGAACCGTAGGCAGTAGCAATGCCAGCTGTTGCCGGATCAGTGTTATAGTTGATGATCGTTTGACAATCCTGCAGCGGGCCAGAATAAGTACCAGACATATCCAGCAGTGGCAAAGAATACAGGGATACCTCGGTATACTGATTTTCTACTATGTACTGTGCATACAGTGCTGTTCTCAACACAGAAGCAAAGCCTCCGATCTGAGAACCCACGTTGGTCAACAAGGCCGATGGAACCGGGGTTGTTATACCATTGGGATTCTGGTTGGTAGTGCCAAAATCATCGATCTTTCCGCAACCTGTACCCATCATTACCGAAGTAATGAGGGCAGCAGCTGCAAATTTTCTTATTAATTTATTTTTCATTTTTTATAAGTTTTTAAGTGATAATAATTAGAAACCAAGTTTTAAGTTAACACCAACTGATCTTGTTCCTGGCAACTGACCATCTTCACCATAAACATTACTGATCTGAGAAGGATCGAAACCTTTGGTCTTTGTGTAAATCAGCCATGGGTTAATGGCAACTACAGAGAAAACTGCAGTTTTAACATACTTGCCTATTCCTAATCTTTCAACAGGAACCCTGTATCCAACACTTAATTCCCTTAATTTAACAAAGGTTAAATCATAAATGCTTTGTTCAGCTATATTTCTACCCTGAAACTGGTGGTAGTAGGTCTGAGCATCTACATAATAATCAACCGCCTTACCGGTAGCATCAACACCAAATACGTGTACACCACCACCGTCGGCAACAGCGTCACGGATTGGATTTCCTTTATCATTAACTCCTGCAGTACGTGCAGTTAAACCAGAGAAAGTTCCCCAGAAATCAGACAAAGAAAAGAATTTACCACCGTAAGAATAATCAATATTTACGTTAATCGTAAAGTTTTTAAATAAGCTAAATGCATTTTGTACTCCACCGGTGTATTGTGGCAATACGCTTCCGAAGTTAACATCAGCTTCACGGATGAATAAGCCATTAGCATCCAGTTCTGGTACACCATTAACTTTTTTGATACCACCACCAAACATTTCGCCCCAAGGCTTTCCAACCTCGTTAACAGAATAAGCTGCAAATGAACCTGAGAAAGCTCCGGATGCCAATACCAACCTGTTAATACCAGGGAAGATTGAAACTACTTCGTTTTGGGTTAAATAACCCCAGGTACCTGTAAGATCCCAGGTAAAGTTTTTGCCATTAAAAGGCTTAACAAATGCTGTTACATCCCAACCTTTTTTTGCAATTTCACCTGCATTTCTTGAAACGGAAGTATATCCGGTTGTTCCGGTTGTTGCTACGTTAACCGGGAAATCTTTGTTTGTTCTGTCCCAATAAGTAACATTGAAACCAAACCTGTTCTTTGCGAACCTCATTTCCAAACCGATTTCTTTTTCCACATTGGTAGCTCCTTGTAATCCCGGATCTACTAAGTTATTAGGATCTGTGGTTAAGATATTACCGGTCCATTGCTGTGTATTAATGGTATAGTTACGGTTTAACTGATAAATAGCTAAGGTATTTAACAACTGTCCGATTGAACCCCTGATCTTACCATAGCTGATAAAGGGTACTGATTTTTTAAGCAGATCGCTGAAAACAAATGACAAACCACCTGATTTAGAATCAATATAGTTTCCGGCAGGCTCCGTTGAGGTATAATCCCTACGGTATGATCCATCTATGAATAAGTAGTTACGGAAACCAATGTCGGCGCGTATGAATAAACCACGACGGGCAAATTGGTTTCTGGCGTTACCATAGTTCACAGCATTTTTTGAGTTGGCCAATGCATATAAACCTGGTGCACTTAATCCGCCCACCGTGTTAGCATTAACACCTCTGAACTTGGTTTTTAAGATATCAAAACCGGCGTTGGCATTCACCTGCAGGCTCTTATATTTTTTAGAGTAAGTGATCAAACCCTCATAGTTCTGACGGTCGCTGAATGTGTTATTAACGCCATAAGCAGCAAATGCATTACCCTCATAAGGATTAAATGACATCTGGTTGGCACTGTTCTGCAATTCCTGTTTGTAGGTAGTTTCAGAAGCCGTAGTTAATTGTTGTTTACGGTAAGTAAGCTTTACTTTAAAGTCGTTATTGATCTTATAAGTTAAAGATACATCGCCAAATAAACGGTCTCTTCTGTTGTCATTAATGATATTGTCGAAATACTGATAAGGATTGAACCAGTAGTTACCACCATATGACTTGGCCGCGCTAGCTGGATTGTAAGCTGTTGGATTGTTTTTATTCCAGCTGGCAAAAACGCCTTCAGGACTGGTGATGGTCCTTAATTCTCTCATCTTGTTAATATCCAGGTCTCTGTGGAACCACTGGGCAAATGTACCGGTTGACTGGTTAGAATAACCATCATCACTTTCCGTGTTCCTGTTTTCTGCGATATAATTGAAATTAACACCCATGGTTAAACGAGAGCTTAATTCAGCAGTAAGGTTTGCATTTAAAGTATGCCTTCTTAAATATTCTGTTGGGGTAATACCTTTAAGATCAAGATTGGTATAAGAAACCCTCATATTAATGTTATCGGTAGCTTTTGCAAAAGCCACGTTGGTAGTTCTGGTAACACCTGTTTCCCAGAAATCACGTACGTTTCTTGGCTGAGGTGTCAGCTTAGCGGTCTGGAAAGAATACTCATGACCCGGATACCATGCATACCATGGAATATATTCCTGGCCTGCAATACGGGGACCCCAGCTGGCATCATCAGAATAATCATGATAATATTTACCATCCAAAGCCTTCCATGCGGCTGGCTGGCCGGGCTGATACGTATATTTAAGAAAATCGCCTGAAGCACCACCGGCGTAAGAATTCTGGTAATCAGGAAGTACATAAACATTATCGAACTGAATACCCATGTTTAATTCCAGACCAATTCCCTTAGCCCCTTTTTTTGCTTTTTTAAGTGTAATTACTATCGCACCATTTGATCCATCAGGGCCAAATAAAGATGCAGCAGCAGGTCCTTGTAATACTGACATATCTTCAATATCATCAGGATTGATATCTGCACTGCTTGGCATGATGGTACCATCTACTACATATAAGGCACCACCACCTTGTCCAAGGCTGTTCTCTCCACGTAAACGAACGGTTGTTTCAGCACCCAATTTAGCGGCTGACTGGCTACGCACCTGCGCACCTGCAACTTTACCTGCAATTGCGTTATTAACATTAGCCTGACGAACCACGTTAACCTGGTCGCCTGATAAGTTTTGTACACTGGATGAAGTACTCCTGGCAGTACGCTTAATGCCGAAAGCACTGGTTACCACCACTTCTTTCAGGTCGCTTCCGGCTTTTTCCATTACCGTGCTTAAAACATTTTGAGTACCTACAGGTACTTCTGTTTCTTTAAAGCTTGCTCCTGAAATAACTAAAACTGCCCCCGGATTTACTTTAATAGAGTAAGCCCCGTTGGCATCGGCAGAAACGCCGGTATTAGTTCCTTTAATTTTCACAGACGCAAAAGATACTGGGTTACCGTCTAAATCGACAACCTTTCCGGTCACCACCCGGCTTTGCGCAAATGCCAACACCCCACAGAGCATCAACATTGTAAACAGTGATAAAAATCTTCTCATGTGCATTTAATTAAGTTTAATGATGTGTAAAAATAAGGATAATTTCTTAACGTCAAAATAATGTTAAATTAATTTTCCAAAGTCTTGTATCCGAGATAAAGACAATTACCCACCTGAAATTGCTGCATTGACTGTTAAAAAATGTTAAAATCCGTACATCAACTGCAGTTTTACTTCGCTTTTTTTATTACCCCGTATTTCATCTAACCCGCTACCAATATAGGTTTTATCCCGATAAACCGTTTGCGCCCACCTAAGCCATACACCGAATTTTTTACTGATGTCATAGTTAATATTAATATAATACCTATATCCCATATTATAAAAAACCGGTATAGAAAAACTATATAAAACATCATTTTCATATGCATACAACCGGCTGTTATACCCTTCGGATTCGAAATATTGCAACCTTACGCTGCCCGAAAATGGTTTTAGCATGGGTTTATAGATAAAATCGAAATAGGTTAAAAAGCCTTGTTCAGCAGCAACCCCTTTTTTATCAAACCACACCAGTTCGGTACGGTTTCGGATGGTTATGGCCGTATTTACCTTAAAATTTATCTGGGTACGCCAGTTTTTTTTGGGTTGTGGCACAACCGGTGAGGTGGCAGACTGCCCGGGATTTGTATTGATCGCTTTAGATGCCACACGGTAGCGGGTATATATTTCCAGTTGTTTGCCCGGCTTGTAATTCAACTGCACCAGGTAATCGGAACCGGCAGCAGGTGCATCAACCCGGTATCTGAGCCAGGGAAATGTGTAAAAATCTGCGTAGGCATCTATGCGCCAGGCATTGGCAGGCCTGATGGAAATGCCGGCATACCATCCTTTTTCATTTGAAGGATGGGTACTTTCGGTAAAGGCGTTTGCATACAAGGACTGGTATGACCGGGAAATATTACGATACAGCAAACTCAGGTCGATACGGGAACCTGCGCTGATCAGCAAGCCGTTGATAAATGCCTTATCAAAGCCAGCAGTGGCTGCGGCTTCGCCAAACAGGTGCAGGTTTTTATAGGTATAACTGTAATCCACACTGTAATTGCCAAACCGGTTGCCGCTTAATGCGTAGAGGTTATAGGGGTCGGCAGGCTTTTTTACCGGCAGCTTAAACCTGTACTGAACAGCATTAACGCCAATGTGCAAACGCTTATATTGGTAAGAAAGGTTACCCCCAAATGCCAGCTGTCGCTGAATACCCCGGTCATCTGTTTCGCTTTTTGTACGGTGGTAACCGGATGTTTGCAGCGAAGAAATAAAATCATCCCCGTTTTGAGCGGTGTCGGCAATAAGGTTGGCATCCATATTTCTGTAAGAGCCAAACAAAGTGAGCTGCAGGTTTTTATTGGCAAGGGTTAACCCCAGTCCCCGGTGAAAATTAATTTCCCCGGCAGCATGGTAAGGCCGTAAAATCTCGCCTTCGCGCTTTATATTCATTACATCCGCACTTTTTTTAAATGCCAGGCTTTGCCATTGTGTAAGCCCCTGCCCCAGGTTTACCGTAAAATCACCAATGGCCAAAGCTTTTATCAGCCCGGCTTTGCGCAAAAAAATATGAGCCGAATAAAAATCAAAACCCTGTTGCTGATCTCCTTTAAAAAACTGTTCGCCTGCATCTTTTTCTGCAACGATCCCGTATTGAAGAAGGTTCCTGAACTGGTACCGGTACCTGAGCATATATTTTTGAGGCGAACCCGGGTAAAAATTGGTAAGCGATGAATCCGGTAAATATCCCCTGGAGCGCTCCGGTACCTGCGATGCCCGCAGCAGTATACTGTGCCCGCCATTTTTAAGCCTTTGTTTCATTGCTGCAGCTACCGGAACATGTATACTCACGTTGATGTATGGCCTAAGTTTTTGAATGGTGCCCATATCCCATCCCGGTACTGCCTGCAATTCATACACATCAACCAGTTTGCCCACCAGGTTCCGGTATGTTAAAAAATGCTGAACCTGCAATGGGGTAAGCATGCGCAACTGGCTCAATTCATCCTCATCCGCATAATTCAGCTCAACCGGGTTTTTAATAAACTGAACCATTTCCTGCAGGTACGTATCATCTTCTGTTTCCAGATCTTCATTGTTTTCGGTGATGTTCTCCAGCTGCTGCTCGGCATGGGGCAATATGGGTTCGGCCACCTGTGCCTGCAGGTTTAGGGCAGACAAAAACAATATTGCAAAGACAAAAACTTTTTTCATTCTGCCTTTGATTTAAAATGCATGATTAATAATATACCCGGAGAAAAACCAAGTTGCGGATGATAGCCGGAAGCTATATCAAGCCGTATATTTTTCCAGCCAACGCCCGCCCCTGCCCAGGCAGTGCCCGACTCACTCATAAAACCTGCCTTTGCAAAAAACTGTTTTGCAAACCGGTACTGTAACCCGGCTATCACATTAACCGCCTTATCTTCTTCTTTAACAATTTCACTGCTTATAAAAAAATTATCGGAGGCATCATAACCCAGTCCGGCCTTATACACCGAAGCCAGCTTCTCTTTACCGGAACCCGTACCTGCCGAAGACTTCCCGATTTTGCCTCCAACCGGGTTATACACATGAATGCCTGCATTTAAATGATCGGTGAGGTGAAACAGGGCTCCGATCTCAAAATTTACGGCCGATGCCTTTCCATATACCGGTATGGAGTACCCGTAATAATTAAACTGAACGCCAACGTCTACCCGCTTTCCTAATTTCCGGGCATAGGCCAGGCCTATCTTATTTTCCCTGAAATTTTTAAAGCCTGCAGTATTCAATTGAATACCCACATTGCCCAGGCGGGTGGGCAGGGCAGCGGCCAGGGTATACACACCGGTTTCGGGCAGCATGAATCTTCTTTCGCCAAAAACACCAATTCCTGGCTGTTTTGTGCCGGCCAGTGCGGCCTGGTTGCCGGTGAAAGAAAGTGCATCGTTTTGCCGTACGCTGTAGGCAGATAAATGGATATACGGTTGTGCAAGGGAATAACGGAGGGTTTGCGCCGGAAGCTTGTTAACGCAAATAACAAGGCATACCGGTAACAGTAAGGTAGTTTTCATGCTGGTTACGTTTAGGGTACTTAGGGAACACCAAGGTAATAAACAGAAATTTAAAACACAAATTTTCGGGCATGCTTTTAATCAAATACTTGTTTACTTTTGCCCCATGCAAATACTTGACGGAAAGGTTGTTTCACAATCGGTAAAAGAAAAAATAAGAGAAAAGGCCATCGCGTTTAAAAACAACGGCCATAAAACACCACACCTGGCAGCCATACTGGTTGGCAACAACGGTGCCAGCGAAACCTATGTGGCCAGCAAGGTAAAAAACTGTGAGGAGGTAGGATTTAAAAGCAGCCTCATACGGCTGGATGAAGATATTTCAGAAGCTGAACTGGTAGCAGCCATTGAAAAACTGAATACCAATGAGGATGTAGATGGTATACTGGTGCAGCTGCCGTTGCCCAAACAAATTAATGAAGAAAAGATCATTAACCTGATACACCCGGATAAGGATGTGGATGGTTTTCACCCGATGAGTATTGGAAAAATGGTGCAGGGGCTGCCCACCTTTATTCCGGCAACCCCATACGGCATATTGCTGATGCTGGAGCATTACCAGGTTGAAACCAGCGGAAAACATGCCGTGGTAATAGGCCGCAGCAATATTGTGGGCCGCCCCATCAGCATCCTGCTCAGCCGGAATGCCTACCCCGGTAACTGCACAGTAACGGTATGCCATAGTCGCACAAAAAACCTGAAAGAGATCTGCCTGCAGGCCGATATTATTATTGCTGCACTGGGAATACCTGAATTTTTAAAAGCAGATATGGTAAAGGAAAATGCAGTGGTGGTGGATGTGGGTATTACCCGGGTTGAAGATGTTTCAAAAAAATCGGGTTTTGCCATTAAGGGCGATGTTGATTTTGTGAACGTTGCCCCCAAATGCAGTTATATAACCCCGGTACCCGGCGGGGTGGGACTAATGACCATTGCAGCCTTGCTGATGAATACATTTACTGCGGCTGAACTAAAATCAAAAAAATAACATTGTCAACTTTACACCATGCCGGTCAGGCCGGTAACCTGTTGCCCGTAATGGAGCATTTTTACACCATCCAGGGCGAAGGCTTTCACCAGGGCAGGGCAGCTTATTTTATACGCCTGGGCGGATGCGATGTAGGCTGTGTATGGTGCGATGTTAAAGACAGCTGGGATGCATCAAAACATCCATTATTCAATATCGAATATTTAATATCGAATGTTGAACGAACGCCCGCAAAGCTGGTTGTAATTACAGGAGGTGAACCCCTGATGCATCAATTAGATGAGCTGACAGCTGCATTGCAGTCGAGAGGTTTTGAAACCAATATTGAAACTTCCGGCGCCCATCCCTTAACCGGAAGCTGGGACTGGATCTGCCTTTCGCCTAAAAAATTTAAAGCCCCGTTACCCGAAATAATGCCCCTTGCAAACGAACTGAAAATCATCGTGTTCAATAAATCTGATTTTGAATGGGCCGAACAATATGCAGCGCTGGTGTCGCCCGGCTGCAAATTATATTTACAACCCGAATGGGACAAAGCTGCCGAAATCACTCCCCTGATTATTGAATATATAAAACAGTACCCCCAGTGGGAATTGAGCCTGCAGATACATAAGTATATCAATGTGCCGTAAAAGAAAATGTTATAATTCCACACAAAGAATAATTCAAGCATTGATTCGTTCTATCTTTATCATACGAATTCATGCAAATGCCACATAAAAAATACTTTATCCGAAAATTAATTTTTTCATGCTTAATTTTTCATTTTTCATTTTCCGTTTGCATCGCCCAGTGGTACGATCCCGAAAAAGTAAATAAAAAAGCCGGGGAGATTTATGGCCGGGCCTATGAAGAGGCCACTGCCGGTGACTATGCAGCCGCATTTAAACATTTAGATGAAGCACTTGCGTTAGAACCGAAATTTGTGGATGTATTTTTATCCCGGGCAGGCATTTATGCAAATCTTAAAAATTATTCCGCATCTGTTGCCGATTTTGAAACAGGCCTGAAAATGGATGCTGTGTATTCAAAAACATATTTATTGCCCTACTCCATTTCCCTGGCAGGTGTGGGAAAATTTAAACAGGCACTCGATGCCGTAAATGAATTTTTAGCCACCCCTGCTTTAAACAAACAAAGTATACAGGCCGGCAATTACCGGAAATCGGTTTACGCATTTGCCCTTGATTTTGAAAAAAAACACCCTGCAAAGGATTATGTTTTTGCACCCGAAAACCCGGGCGGAAACATCAATACAAAAGACCTCGAATATTTTCCTTCCCTGACCATTGATGGCAAAAAAATGATCTTTAACCGGCGCATTGATGGTGATGAGGATTTTTATGAAAGTGATTTTATTGACGGCAAATGGGCTAAGGCAACTCCCCTTGGCGGCAAGGTAAATACCAACCTGAACGAAGGCGCACAAAACATTTCACAGGACGGGCAGCTGTTAATTTTTACCGGCTGCAATTATCCCGAAGGTGAGGGCAGCTGCGACCTGTATTTTTCTGTAAAAACAAATACCGGCTGGAGTGAGCCGCAAAATTTAGGCCCGGTTGTGAATACCGAATTCTGGGAATCTTCCCCTTCTTTATCGCCAGATAAACGAGACCTGTATTTTGCCAGCAGCAGGCCCGGCGGATTTGGTGGCCGCGACATCTGGGTAACACACCGGCTACTAACGGGAAAGTGGAGCCGACCCGAAAACCTGGGCGAAGCCGTTAACACCAGCGGTGATGAAAGCTGCCCTTTCATGCATGCCGATAATGAAACACTTTACTTCAACAGCAACGGGCATCCGGGCTACGGCATGACTGATCTGTTTTTCAGTAAAAAAGTGAACGACAGCAGCTGGGTGGTTGCAGAAAACCTGGGTTACCCGATTAATACCATTGATGACCAGGGCTCATTGATCGTTACTGCAGATGGCAAAACCGCTTATTATGCCAGCGATGGAGCAGACAGCAAAGGCGGCCTTGATATTTTTTCTTTTCAATTAAGGGAAGACATGAGGCCATTAAAAACACTGTGGGTAAAAGGAAAAGTATTTGATAAAAAAACAAATGCGGGACTGCCATCAGCAGTAGAGTTAACTGATATCAAAAACGGCAACCTCATCAGCAAAATACAAACCGACGAAGATGGAAATTACCTGGTTACACTGCCGGTTGGCAAAGACTATGCCTTTAATGTAAACCGCAAGGGCTATTTATTTTATTCAGATAATTTTTCGCTCCAAAAAAATAATAACGACTCTGCATTCATTGTAAACATTCCTTTACAGCCTATCGAAAAAGGAGCCACCATTGTTTTAAAAAATATCTTTTTTGAAACAGGGAAATTTGATCTGAAAAATGAATCAAAAGGCGAACTGGATAAATTGGTTACCCTGCTAAATGATAACCCCAATCTAAAAATTCAGATTGACGGGCATACCGATAACGTGGGCCAGGAAAAAGACAATCTCCTGCTTTCCTCCAACCGTGCAAAAGCGGTGGTAGGCTATTTGCTGGGCAGATCAATTACTGTCCAAAGGCTTTCTTACAAAGGATTTGGCAGTACAAAACCCCTGTCAGAAAATAAAACAGAAACCGGGAAAGCTTTAAACAGAAGAACAGAATTGAGTGTGATTAGCAATTAATTATTTAAAGCTGCCACAATCTGTCATATGGTATTCATTTTTATCAATAGATGCCTGACCGTAAGTACCTCCGCCATTATATTGCTGTCGTAAACCAAAGCCCTGGAAATAACAGGTTTTACCATTGGCGTATTTTATAAAGATGGTATACCATTGATTGCTGTACCGATATAAAGGAATGCCGAAATCATTGTTTACAATTGTCCATCCACCGTTAGAAGCGGATGCATGAAATTTTACAACAGTGTGTGCATCCATTTTATCTGTAAAGCTATTTTGGTACATCGATATTAACTGTGCCTGTGTAAAGCCCATGGTGGCAGCTGCTGTTTTTTCGGTCCATTGTTTGGGTAATGGCGTAAGGGCATTTTTTACTGCATTGTTTTTAGCTTCACTGATGGTTTGGCTTTCTTTTACAATATGTACGGCATCTTTTGCTGAAAAATTATAAGTAAAATATCCTGCAAAAATAATTTCATCCCCGTAAACAGGTTTTCCCCAATCATCAACCTTTTCGTTTGATACAAAAAGCCCTACTTTGTAATTACCGTTTTGTGCAAAATTATATTGGTTATGGCCATAAGCAAATGCTGCCCCTACATAAAAGTCGCTTTGTTTTCCGATATTAAAAACAGCAGGATCGGGCAAAATATCCAGGGTAATTGATCTACTGTTTGCCTGTGTGCCGGTAAGTGCAAACGTTTCAGCTATACTTACAAATTTTTTTATTTTTTCTCCCGCCTCATCGTAAAGTACCAGGTATATTTTTATACCATCATCATTATCGGTAATTTTCAGCACCTCTTTTAATGTGCCTTTTGCAGCGGAGAGCTTTGCATATATTCGACCGGAAGATGTAAAGCTATTGGACGGTAAACCTTCACCCCCGTTAAAAGGTGCAGATGAAAATATAATAGTCAGATCGTCGCTATACTGACCCGTTCCATTTTCATTGACACAGTGCCCGTCTGGCACCGCAGTTGTTGCTTTGTTACCCATATTTTTTGCGTATTGTGTTGTATTTTTTTCAGTTGTTTTATTTATGAGGATGTCGTGTTTGGCCCGGGCGCAAACTGTTGTAATAAGCAATATGGCCAGCAGTGATATTTTCTTCATGGTATTTTTTTTAGATTTTTTATTTTTCACCAACAATAAAATAGCATAAAAAACCACCGGCTTTATCTTTATAATCATAGGCAACGGCAATATGATTATCGCGGTAAATTTTCAATTGCGGATCAGTTTTATATTTTTCACTCATGGCAGTTTGCATACCCGCTTTAAACTTTGCCAGATCAATATCTTTATTGCTGACTGTATGTATGGTGTAGTGATAAGTGATCATGTATTCATTAAATACCGTAGCACTGTCCATCCGGGTATTATCATCTGTTGCTATCGGGCATTTCTTATTTATTTCCTTGGCTGCTGCAAAAAGATTTTGATTAACCGCTGAACCACTTGCTGCATTTTGGCCTGATTCACCATTGGTACAGCTGCATATATAAAAGGCAACAAAAAATGCCAATAACATGATTAAACTACGTTGCTTCATAATAATTATTTTACTTTATTTAAAATTGTCAGTAATAATACAAACGCTCTATTTCCCTGAATTTTGTATTTCATTTTTTTGCCACTCATCTTTACAATCATTAGCAATGGCAGCGGCATCCAGCATTTTTTCATTTGCTTCCTTTTCTGTTTTATAGGTGGCTACCATTTTTTCGCCAACGCAATCGCATATTCCATGCAACCGCATTATTTCCGGGTCTGTCAGATCGTATTTGCCTTTTGTAGCTGCGTCAAAGCAGGTTTTAGAAGCAGTTGCCCTATCCCATTTTACCGCAGGTGCATTAGAGCAGCTGAATAATATAATAGCTAATGCCGGAAAATATAATTTTTTCATTTCTCTAAATTTTTAATTAACTGTATTAAATAATTGTTGATCGATATATTAATTGCTGATTTTGCCTTGAGTATAAAACTTACTTTTCTGCTATCCATACTAATTTCCACTGCTGCATTTGGCTTAATGTTTTTATCCGTTTGTGCAAGGGTATCTGCCAAAGCAGTATTAAAAAGCAATACCAGTTTTTTTCTTTGTCCATTATTTAATCCCCTGCTTTCATAAGTGCCTCCACTATACATACCCGATGAGCTTTCTTTTTCAGCTACCGGTATGTATTCCAATTCAAATCCTTTTAATACATATTTATTTCTTACAGCATCGTAATAAGTATAAACAGAATCGGCAGTATTATTTGCTTTTGTATTTGTAAATAGTGTCATCAAAAAGAGCAGTATCGAAATACTTTTTTTCATTTAATCTGTATTTGAACCAGTGGCTATTTTGTGAACAGCATTACTGAATTATCTTTTATACCTTTTAATTTTAAACGATGCTTATCCAATTCCAGAATTGTATGATTAAGCAGCGTATCAGCATTAAAAGAATGCAATTCAAGTGTATCTGTACGCCTGGTATTTTTTTCATCAATAACTCCTTTGTATAGGGCAGACCTGCCATTATCCAATACTTCGTTGTAATAAAAATATCCGCTCTCCTTAATTTCCATTCTTATAAAACCGCTATCACTTTTATGAATCCAGATACCGGCTTTATCATTCATCCCATTTCCGTAACGGTTTTTTGGCATAATCAGTGTACCTGTTATCCATGCAACTGCTATTACTATTACAGTTCCTGTAATGGTTAACATCAGCCGTTCTTTACCAGCACTATTTTTCCCAAACTTTAGCATAGTATTTTAATAAAAAGGTTTGCCGTTTTGTGCAATATGTTTTACAGTTTAAAAATGATGTAATTAAATCTTACTGCACCTCCAAAATTTGCATTCATATCCACTTCGATAAGATTTGGATTTATTAATTTAACCTGGTAAATAGTGCCAGTAACTCCATCAACAATAGATACCAAAACCATGGTATTGGTAAAATCCCATCCGGCAGGCAAACCAGGTATAACATTTACCAATGCTAAATTTAAACCTGGAGTAACTGTTTTTATAACTGTGCCACTATACCTTGTTCTTATACCACCATTAACATCTAAAGTGACAAGCGGATCAGTAGTGCCAATGCCTACATTGGTACTTGCTGTGGCGCCGTTTATGCCATTTATACTGCCAAGTACCATAGCGTTTGAATTAGTGACCAAAGCATAGGAACCAATGGCAGTAGCATTACTTAAATTATTATCTGATACATTGGATCTTGATCCTAAAAAAGTATTTTTAGAGCCTAAAATATTGGAAGTACCTGCTGCAAAACCAACTCCTGTATTTTCTACACCAGTTTGGTTAAATCCTAAAGCACTATTACCCATTGCAACATTATAATCGCCGTCAGTTGTACCACTTAAAGCAGCAGTTCCAATTGCAATGTTATGAAACCCATCAATATTGTCTTCCAATGCTAAACTACCCATGGCAATATTGTTACTCCCAATTGTATTTTTAGAAAGCGCTAATTTACCTATCGAAACATTTTCACTGCCTGTTGTTGTCGCAGGTTGTGATAAATTTCCAATCGCAATATTATTCTGGCCCGTAAAGTTGCTTTTTAATGCACCATAACCAATAGCAGTATTAAAAGATCCAAATGTATTTTTACTTAACGCATCGTTACCTATCGCTAAGTTTTTATCTCCCTCAGTGCTCATTTTTAAGGCTTGATTGCCTATTGCTAAATTGCCACTTCCCCTGCTGTTATTTTGCAAGGCTTTACTACCAATAGCAAAATTTTCAGTGGCCTCACTTATATCAAATGACCCATTACTGTTATTATACAAAGCACTATCGCCAATGGCAATTAAATCGTTTCTGTTTTTACTGAGATATAATGCAGCACTGCCTATGGCAATGTTTCTGGCACCACTGGTATCAAAACCTAATGCAGTTACACCAATAGCAACATTGCCGGATCCAACTACATTACTATATAAGGCATCATTGCCAACTGCTATATTAAAATTGCCCGTGGTATTTTTTGTAAGTGTTCTATCTCCAAATGCTGTATTTACAAATCCGCTGGTTGCAGATTTTAGTGATTCAAAACCAACGGCCGTATTACCTGATCCTGTTGTATTGGCATATAAAGCTTTGCTGCCAACAGCCGTATTTCTTACTCCTTCAGTTGCCGTGGTAATGCCAATGCCATTATTATACAAGGCACTATCGCCAATGGCAATAATATTATTCTTTTTTGTGCCCAGGTAAAGTGCCCGGTCACCAATAGCCACATTATTATTTCCGGTAGTATTAAAAAATAAACTCTCTGCACCAACCGCTATATTTTTTTGTCCGGTTGTATTTGCAAAAGAGCTGTTGTACCCCATTGCCGTATTGTTGTTACCCGTATTTGCTGCCAATGCCTGAAAACCAACTGCGGCATTATTAGCACCTGCGTTTAATGCCGTATATCCCACTGCTGTGTTATTATTTTGCGTGGTAATATTTTGTCCGCTGCTGGTACCCAATGTTACATTTGAATTGCCGGAAGTTGCATTGATTTGTGCCCGGTAACCAACAGCCGTATTATTATACCCCAGATCGTTGTTGTACAAAGCTGCCGTACCCACAGCGGTATTCGGACTATAGGGTGCCGTATGAACATCTCTTTCCAATGCACTGGCACCAATAGCCACACTGCCGTATTCGGTTGTCATTGCCTTTAACGTGTTTGCTCCAATGGCAGTATTATTTTGGCCGCTGGTTATTTTCATACTGCTTTGGTAGCCCACAGCCGTATTATACACATTGGTGGCATTCATTAAAGCTTCGGAGCCTATTGCAACCGATGCTGCAGAAAAATTGTTGTTTGTCTTTAATGCCTTGTTGCCAATGGCTACGTTACCAAATAAAAGTGTACCACTGGCCAGGGCCGAATCTCCGATAGCCACATTGCCCACATTGGTGATCAGCTGGCCTGCACCTGCGCCTAAAAAAACATTGCGGCCTGTGGCATCTATCCTGCCCAGCCATTTATTATTTTGCCTGAAACTCAGGGGTACATTATCAAGGGTGCCAAAAAAATGATTCGACACATTTGTTCCGGTATTACCTGCCGTTTTCCAGGCAATGGTATCCAAACTGTTTGAAGCCGGCAACCACAACCATTTTGCACCATCGTAGTAATGAAACCCTACACTGTCTGGTGCATTTTGAAAAATGAGTAAACCAGCGGCCGGAGTGATTATGGCATTTTTCTGCGACTTGGACATCCTGGGAACCAACATTCCTTTGTTTGTACTTTTTACATCGAGCAAAGCACTACTGTTGGCCGTACTTCCATCAGTATTGATGGCAAATGATTGCGCCGGAATTTCATTGGCAGCATTCAAAAAAGCTATTGCAAGAATTATTTTTTTCATGAACCGGTTTATATTTTAACAGATTGATTTTTCAGGTTATTTTTCAATATCACTTTATCAATTCAAGAGTTTGTAAATAATTGATGAACAAATATTGATAACTGACTGCTGAAGCAGCATCACGTAAAGGGGTGATTTTTACAGAAAAGCTTGGAGGTTTGAAAAATAAGTGGATACTTTACAAAAGTTACCACTACATAATTTCATTATGAATATTCAAAACCCTGTTCGTTTTTTACTACTGCTTGTGCTTTTTTCAAAAACGAATTCCGGTTTTGCACAACATTCAAAATTGCAGATTGCAGATTTTGAAATACTGAGAAATAAGACGGAAGATTTATTAAAAATTTATCCAGATTCTGCTTTGGTTTTTGCAAACCAGTTAATGACAATCGCAACTTCAGAAAAATCTGAAGCCCTGCGTGCCGCGGCATTGAGCACATTATCGGGCGTAAAGATTGCCCAATCATTACCAGATGAGGCATTCCCATTAAATGAAGAATCATATAATATCAATAAAAAGCTACAGGATAAAAAAGAAATAGCAAACAACCTTTCGCAGTTTGGTACCATTTATCAAAACAAAGGAGATTATGTAAATGCAACAAAATACTTTATACAATCTCTGGAAATTGCCAAAGACCAGAAAATTTACAGTATCATAAAATACAATTACCGCTGTTTATCTAAAATTAATTTTCTTCAAAACAAAGCAGAATCTGCACTTGAATATGCCCGCAAATCAATTGACCTGGATAAGGTAAGCCCCAACCCACGCGAAAAAGCACTGGGCCTGGTAAGCATTGCCGATTATTACAGCTTAAAAAACAATATTGACAGTGCCGAAAAGTATTATGCTCAATCCTACGACCTGCTCCAGAAAAATAATATTCATTACAGCATGGCCTGGGTTTTATCACTATGGGCCATTATCTATGCTGAAAAAAATATGATCAAAACCGGTGAGATGATGCTGAAGGCCCAGGCAATATTTGACACCATAGCTCCGGAAAGTGTTTTTTCTGCAAATAATATCGGCAATATCGGGGAGGTTTTTTTTACCATTGCAAAAAATGATTCACTCATAGCGAAATTGAATGGCAATGGAATACCCGGCACAAAGGCAAGGCTCTTATCAGAAGCAGAACAATATTTTAACAGGTGTTTATCATATTCCGCCAAAAGTAAAAATGCATATACCAGTTTATATTTTACCGGAAACATGGCCGATCTTCAGGCATACAAAGGTGATTACAAAAATGCTTATAACAGCCTGCAGGCAAAGTTTAGATACAACGATTCGCTTTTTTCCCAAAAAAATAAAAATGCTATAGCCAAATTAGAATCAGAGAAGGAATTACAACAGCTTACCGCAATTAATAAACAAAAATCAATTATCAACAGGATTCTTATCGGCAGTGCTGCAGCTCTATTGCTGATAGGAATATTGGGTTACCGGAATTTTAAAACCAAACAAAAACTGCATAAAACTCAAATAATACAATTAGAAAAAGACAAACAATTATTAGCCATAGATGCCATGCTTAAAGGCCAGGAAGAAGAACGAAGCCGTCTTGCAAAAGATCTGCACGACGGCCTGGGCGGCATGTTAAGCGGTGTAAAACTCTCCTTTGTAAATATGAAAGAAAACCTGATCCTGGATGCCGAAAGTGTCATGTCTTTCGAAAACTCCATTTTGCAGTTAGATAATACTATTGCAGAACTCCGTAAAGTAGCCCATAACCTGATGCCGGAAGCTTTGGTAAAATTCGGACTAAAAAACGCCCTGCTTGATTTTTGCAATTCCATGCAGCTGTACGGCAAAACAAAAATAATTTTTGAACAGCTGGGCGCCGAAAGATTGCTCAGTAACACAGCAGACCTGTATATTTACCGTATCGTTCAGGAATTGATCAACAACGCAATCAAACATGCCGATGCTGACCAGATTTTAGTTCAACTTACCAAGACAACGGATAAAGTTTTACTTACTGTTGAAGATGATGGAACAGGATTTAATACCGGACTTTTACAATCGGCCAAAGGAATTGGCATCAGGAACATACAACAACGGATAGGTTATTTAAAAGGCAAACTCGAAATTTCGGCTAAACCCGGTGAAGGCACATCAATAAACATTGAACTTTTTGTATAAAAATGATTAAAGTATTTATTGTAGATGATCACCAGCTGGTTATTGAAGGCATCATTTCCTTTCTTCAAAAAGAAAAAGAAATACAGGTTGCAGGTTATGCTGCTACTGCTCTCGATTGCCTGAACTTTTTTAAAACAAATACAGCAGATGTGATTTTAATGGACATAAATCTGCCCGATATGAATGGTATGGATCTATGCAAGCTGATAAAAAATAATTATTCAGGTATTTCTGTGATTGCATTAAGCACATTAAACCAGGGAAGTTATATAAGTCAGATTATTGAAAACGGCGCCAGTGGCTACCTGTTAAAAAATGCAGATAAAGAAGAGATCATTGAAGCCATTATTGCTGTAGAAAATGGAAAAACCTATTTCAGCTTTGAAGCCGGAAAGATTTATAAAGCAACTACAGAAAAAAAAACAGGCTTACCTGTGTTAAGCAAAAGAGAAAAAGAAATTTTAAAATTAATTGCAGATGGACTTACCAATTCAGAAATTGGCAAACAACTTTTTATAAGCATCGACACAGTAGATACCCACCGAAAAAATCTCTACACCAAATTAAATGTAAAGAATACGGCTTTACTCATCAGGCATGCAATAGAAAATAATTATTTATAGGATTCCTGTTCCCGGATTTTCAAAATCCGGCCATATTACAATATATTTACAGGCAATTTTATTTTACCCTATGCACAACGACCTGCCATACCAGATTGCATTAACCCTTGTTCCCAACATCGGTGCTGTACATGCCAAGGCATTGATTAATATATATGGCAGTGCCCAGGCTGTTTTTAAGGCCAGGAAAAAAGAACTGGACCATATAGAAGGCATTGGAACCGTAAGGGCAAAATCCATAAAAGACTTTCACGATTTCAGCAGCTGCGAAGCAGAAATAAAATTCATAGAAAAATACAAGATCACCCCGCTTTTTATTACAGATGAACAGTATCCCAAACGGCTGTTGAATTGTTACGACAGTCCGGCATTACTGTATTACCGGGGCAATGCCGATCTAAATACCTCCCGGATCATTTCCGTTGTTGGCACCCGCATTAATTCTGATTACGGTAAAATGGTTTGCGAAAAAATGATTGAAGACCTGCGTGCAGAAAATGTTTTGATCGTAAGCGGACTGGCATTCGGCATCGATACCATTGCACACAAAGCCGCTTTAAAACATAACCTGCAAACCGTTGCGGTACTGGCGCATGGGCTCGACAGGATCTATCCTACCCAAAATAAAAGCCTGGCCAAACACATTACAGAACAAGGTGGCCTGCTTACCGAATTTATCAGCAATACCAACCCCGACAAACAGAATTTTCCCAAACGCAACCGCATCGTTGCCGGCATGTGCGATGCGATCATTGTGATAGAAAGCAGCAAAAAAGGCGGCTCGCTCATTACCGCCGAACTGGGCAATGGATACAATAAAGATGTGTTTGCCATTCCGGGCCGTACAACCGACAGCAAAAGCGAAGGATGCAATTACCTGATAAAAAACAATAAAGCCGCACTCATCAGTTCGGCAGATGATTTTCTGGAAATGATGAACTGGAAATCTGTACCCAAACCATCGGCAAAAAAACAGCGGGAGTTGTTTATCGAATTATCGCCTGATGAAAAAATTGTGGTGGATATTTTACAGCAGCAGGAAAGCATACAGATCGATGAACTGTATTTTAAAAGCGGCTTAAGCAGCAGTGCGGTGGCAACTGCTTTGCTGATGCTGGAAATGCAAAATGTAATTATCGCCCTCCCGGGAAAACTGTACAAACTGGCCTGATCAAACTTTCAACTTTGCACTTTCAACTTTGCACTTTATCTTTGCCTATGGCAACAATAAATAACTCCGCAGCTAAAAGCATCCCGATAGCTATCGGGACAAAAAAATTTTACGAAGGCTTAACGTTTGATGACGTTTTACTGGTACCGGCCTATTCACAGATCTTACCGCGTGAAGTAAACATCAGTACACAACTTACAAAAACCATTACGCTGCAGGTTCCCCTGCTGAGTGCAGCCATGGATACTGTTACAGAAGCCTCGCTGGCCATTGCCCTGGCCCGTGAAGGCGGACTGGGCATTTTACACAAAAATATGAGTATTGAACAGCAGGCCGACCAGGTGCGCAAGGTAAAAAGAAGTGAGAACGGACTGATACTGGACCCGGTTACCCTGAGCCCCGATGCTACCATTGGTGAGGCTTTACGCCTGATGCGGGAAAACAAAATAGGCGGTATTCCCATTGTGGATTCAAATCATAAGCTGGTAGGCATTCTTACCAACCGCGACATGCGTTTTGAAACCAATTATAAGGGAAAAGTGAGCAGTATCATGACCAAAGACAACCTTATCATTGCTCCCGAAGGTACCGACCTGAAAAAAGCAGAACAGATCTTCAAGAAAAATAAAATTGAAAAACTGCCCGTTGTAAATAAATCGGGTAAATTGATCGGACTCATCACTTTCAGCGATATCTTAAAATTAAAATCACATCCACATGCAGTAAAAGATTCTTTCGGCAGGTTGCTGGTTGGTGCAGGCGTTGGCATAACCGGCGACATCATGCAGCGTGTAGATGCCCTGCACCAGGTTGGCGTTGATGTAATTTGTTTAGACAGCGCCCATGGACATACCAAAGGCGTAATGGATGCACTCAAAAACATAAAAAAGAATTTTAAGCACTTACAGGTAATTGCAGGCAATGTAGGAACAGGTGCCGGCGCAAAAGCACTGGCCGATGCGGGTGCCGATGCCGTGAAAGTGGGTATAGGACCGGGTTCTATCTGCACCACCCGTATTGTAGCCGGCACAGGTGTACCGCAAATAACCGCAGTGATGGAAGCCGCGGCTGCCTTAAAAAACAAAAATGTAGGCATCATCAGCGATGGTGGCATACGCTATACCGGCGATATGGTAAAAGCATTGGCAGCCGGTGCCAGTTGCGTAATGATGGGCAATGTTTTTGCAGGTACCGAAGAAAGTCCCGGCGAAACCATTATTTACGAAGGCCGCAAATTCAAGCAGTACCGCGGCATGGGCTCATTGGGCGCCATGGCACAGGGCAGCAGCGACCGCTACTTTCAGGATGTGGAAGACGACATTAAAAAGTTTGTACCCGAAGGCATTGAAGGCCGTGTTGCCTTTAAAGGAAGTTTAAAAGAAGTGGTACACCAATATACCGGTGGCTTACGGGCAGGCATGGGCTATTGCGGTGCAAAAAATATCCAGGAATTACAGAACGCAACTTTTGTAAAAATCACCAATGCCGGCATGCGTGAAAGCCATGCACATGATATTGCAATAACGAAAGAGGCGCCGAATTACAGCAGGTAAGGCCTCACCCCAACCCCTCTCCCGTGGAGAGGGAACTGGAAGATTAAAGCGAAGATTTACCTGGTATATTTTTTTGTTACAGGCATTGGTAATTCTATTTAACTTCATTGGCACAGATTTATCCTGAGGAACGAAGGACACTCTTATACATTTTATCTTTATTCAACTTTTAACTAAGCGATTTTCGAAGTGATTGAAAACATATTATTGAAATTAAAAACTCCCCAATTCCAGTTCCTTCTCTTTTGGAGAGAGCCTGTCCCGATTCATCGGGAGGTTGGGGTGAGGTCGACGCCAACAATGAAAAAATTATTACGCAGCATATTCTTCATTCTTCATTTTTCATTCTTCATTTTTCATTCAGCTACAGCACAGGATTCATCCCACCTCCGCATCTCCCTGCTCACCTGTACGCCCGGCAATGAATTATATTCAACCTTTGGACATAGTGCATACCGCATTGTTGACAGCAGCAAGGCCTTTAATGATAACTGGCGTGATGTGGTGTACAACTACGGCACCTTCAGTTTTGATGATGATGGATTTTATTTAAAATTTGTGCAGGGAAAATTATTGTATTATGTTTCGGCTGCCGGCTTTGAAGATTTTAAATTTGACTATCAATCCACCAACCGCGGCATTACCGAGCAGGTGTTACATTTAAGCGCTGCCGAAAAAATAACCATTCAGCAATTTTTAAATAACAATTTAAAAGAAGAAAATAAGTATTATAAATACGATTTCTTTTTCGACAACTGCACAACAAGGCTCAGGGATATTTTAAAAAAGCAACACGATTCTTCCTTTTGCCAGATAGCTGTAATGCCGGCCGGAAGCAGGTTTCGCCAGGCCATTCACCAGTACCTGGATAAAAACAATAAAGACTGGGAAAAGCTGGGCATTGATATTTTACTGGGCCAGCCCTGTGATGGTATCATGACGGCCGAGAACATGCAGTTCCTTCCCGATAACCTGATGAAAAGTTTAGACAGCAGCAAACACGCCATGGTGCTGTCATCCCAAAACCTATATCCCATCACCAATGAAAATGCAAAAGGATCTTTCTTTACACCCTTTGTGGTTTTTTCATTGCTGGCCATTTTTATTGTTTTACTGGGCTACACCAAAAACAAATTTGCACAGGTATTTCTACAGGGCTTTGATGGCTTGTTTTTCTTTCTTACCGGATTGTTGGGCATCATTTTAATATTCATGTGGGTGGGTACCGATCACAGCATGACCAAAAATAATTTCAACCTCATCTGGGCATGGCCCACACATGCCTTTATGGCATTTTTTGTACACTCAAAAAAAGCCTGGGTTCAAAAATATTTTAAGTTTACGGCAGTAGCCCTGCTGGCTGTTTTAATCAGCTGGTTCTTTTTGCCACAGCAAATGAACAATGCATTAATACCTGTTGTACTGTTATTAATTTACAGGAGCGTAAAAAAATCGTTGTCCATGGTCTGACGCCCTCGTCTGACCATGGGTTTGCCTACTGTCTGTCCATGGTCTGACGCCCACGCCTGACCATGGATTTGCCACAGAAGCACAGAAACACAGAAAAGAAAATGGAATTAAAAACCTTTACTTATCAATCATCTAAAATTTTTTACCGCACTGTTGGTGCAGGTAAACCAGTAGTTTTAATACATGGCTTTGCCGAAGACGGTGAGGTATGGAAAAATCAAATTGAATTTCTAAAGGATCATTTCTATCTCATCATTCCGGATCTGCCGGGCAGCGGCCAATCAGCAATGATAAACGATATGAGTATTGAAGGCATGGCTGAAGTGATTAAAGCCATTCTTTTAAATGAAGAGACAGAGACTTGCAGCATGACTGGTCATAGTATGGGTGGATATATTACATTGGCATTTGCCGAAAAATATCCGGAGATGTTGACATCAGCAGGTTTGGTTCATTCATCAGCATTTGCCGATAGCGAAGAAAAAAAAGCCAACCGTTTAAAATCGATCGAATTTGTAAAAAAGAATGGCGCTTATGAATTTTTAAAAGCAGTAATTTTTGACCTGTTTTCTGAAACCTGGGCAGCAGCTAATTCTGAAACAATAGAACGGCAGGTTGAAAAAAGCAAAAACTTTACCGATGAAGCCATCATTGCATATTACCAGGCCATGGTAAACCGGCCCGACAGGACCCATGTTTTAAAAAACTTTCCCAAACCCATTCTCTTTATTATTGGCGAGCACGATAAAGCAGTTCCCTTTGAGCAAAGTATGCAGCAATGCTATCTTCCAAACCTTTCTTACATACATATTTTACGCAACAGCGCCCATATGGGAATGCTGGAAGAAGCTGATTTAGTGAACAATGCACTTTTGCAGTTGAAATAACCCCTTTTAACACAATACCTTGTAAAAGGCAGCGTTTTTCAGTATTTTTATGTCTTAATAATGCTTTAAATAACAACATGAAGAAACTTCTGGTTTTCATTTTCTTTATTTCACTTTTTTCAGATGTTTTTTCTGCTCACATTACCGGTGGTGAAATGATTTATCTGTACCTGGGTCCCGGAAGCACGCCCAATACAAAAAGCTACAGGATCACGCTTAAACTATTCAGGGATAATTTGAGCGGGGGTGCCGCAATGCCTGGTGTTGTACGTATCGGTATTTTTAATAATGATAACAACTCGCATATTGCACTTTCTCCTTTTGATATTTCTTTAAGGTCCACATCCCTGGTATCGGTAACCCCGCCACCGGTGTGTATGACCAATCCCCCTGAATTAAACTATAGCATGGGGCTATATGAGTTTGAAATAGACCTGCCCAATAACCTTAATGGATATACTGCCAGCTATCAAACCTGTTGCCGGATTAATTCATTAGAAAATGTTTTTACGCAGACCCCGCCGGGGCAAGGTGAAGGCTCAACATACGCATGTTTTATTTCCGGATCAAATCAGTTGGCCGGCAATAACAGCAGCCCCCAGTTCAGAACACAATTATCGCCCGTTTGCTATGGAGGCGCCTTTACCTTTGATTTTGGGGCAACAGACCCCGATGGAGATTCCCTGGTATATTCATACTGTAATGCATATAACAGGGGAGCATCTGTAAATGCAAGTAATGTAACGCCTACATCACCACCCTACCAAACGGTTACCTATATTAATGGATATTCCGGCACCAATCCCTTAGGTACAGGGGCCATTTTAAATACACAAACCGGTTTAATATCGGGCAGGGCACCGCTTACCCCCGGTAATTATGTGGTTTGTGTATGTATAAACGAATACCGTAACGGCGTATTAATTGGCAGGCACCGCAAAGATTTTATTTTACCTGTTGATGATTGTGCCTTAGCAACTTCTCAATTAGAAACCGCCTATACCAATTGCAATGACCTTACTTTTAATTTTGCAAACACGGCGTCATCGGCCAATATTCAAACTTATTATTGGGATTTTGGTGATGGTAATACGTCTACGCAATCGGCCCCTACGCACACTTATGCTGCAGCCGGCAATTATACTTTAAAATTAGTAGTGAACCGTGGTTTGGCCTGTTCCGATTCTACCACCTCTCCTGTTAAAGCATTTCCTGGATTTGTACCAGATTTTGAAGCCCTGGGCAAATGCAGAAATATACCCATTCAATTTAACGATAAAACAACCGCCGATTTTGGTATAGTTAATAACTGGAAATGGAATTTTGGTGATAATGGTTCGCCAACAAATACATCCACCTTGCAAAATCCAACACACACCTACACCTCCATCAACAGCTATAATGTTGAGTTTATTGTAAGCACCAGTGTTGGCTGCATTGATACCGTATATAAGACCATTGATATACTGGAACAACCTCCTTTATCGGTTTTACCAAAAGATACATTGATCTGCAATATTGATACCCTTCAGCTAAATGCAGTGGGTAGCGGCTCTTTTTTATGGAGCCCCAATTACATGATCGATAATATAAACAGTGCAACCCCGCTGGTTAGTCCGGATGTAACTACCACCTACCGGGTAACCCTAACCGATGCATTTGGCTGCACCGGCAGCGATACCGTAAGGGTACGGGTGGTTGACCGTGTTACCCAATTTGCCATGCCCGATACCACCATTTGCCGTACCGACCCGGTTGTGTTGCGGGTTACCAGCGATGCCCTGCGTTATGTGTGGACGGAGATACCCGCAAATAATACATTAAACAACCCCTTCATAAAAAACCCAACGGCAATCCCATTGGTTACTACTGCTTACCATGTGGTGGGCAATATTGGCAAATGTATTGCCGAAAATGATATCACGGTAACGCCTATACCTTATCCTGCGGCCAATGCAGGACCCGATAATACCATTTGCTTTGGTCAATCGGCACAGTTGAATGCCAGCGGCGGAAGTATCTACAGCTGGACGCCTGCTGCTTTTTTAACTGCCACCAATATTCCAAACCCGGTTTCGGTAAGGCCAAGTGATAATGTACGCTATATTGTTACCGTTCGGGATGTACTGGGCTGCCCCAAGCCCGCAAAAGACACCGTGTTTCTTTTTGTAGCAAAAATAAAAGCCGATGCAGGGCCAAGAGATACATCGGTGGTACTGGGCCAGCCCCTGCAACTGTTTGCATCCGGCAGCATCAATTATGCCTGGACGCCAACCACCTGGCTTGATAATCCGAATATCTACAACCCAATAGCCCTGCCCAGAAATGATATTCAATATGTGGTAAGGGTAAGCAACAATGCCGGCTGTTTTGCCCTCGACAGCATCCGGGTACGTGTATTCACCATTAAACCCGACCTGTTGGTGCCCAATGCCTTTACCCCCAACGGGGATGGTAATAATGATATTTTTAAACCCATTCCCATTGGTATGAAAACGTTGGATATCTTCAGGGTATACAACCGCTGGGGGCAAATGGTTTACTCCGGAACAGGCAACGGTTCGGGCTGGGACGGTACCTTTGGCGGTGCCAAACAGGATATGGCTACCTATGTGTGGCATGCCGAGGGTGTTGATTATCTGAACAACAAGATCAAAAGAAAAGGTTCGGTAGTATTGATAAGATAGCAGGATGGGACTGAACCATCCATGAAAAGTCCGGGTATTTTATCCGGACTTTTTTTATTTGGCATGCATACCCTATTTTGCAGGTATGAATAAGACAGTTTTAATTACCGGTGCAACATCGGGTATTGGCAAAGCCTGTGCAATAAAATTTGCTTCATCACAGTATGATGTGATCATTACCGGCCGCAGAAATGAACGGTTGCTTGAGTTGCAATCGCTATTGGAAAAAGAACATGGGGTAAGGGTTTTGCCCCTGTGTTTTGATGTGCAGGACAGGCAGGCGGTAACGGCTGCTTTTGCAAACCTGCCTGCATCCTGGCAAAAGATCGATATCCTTATTAATAATGCCGGACTGGCCCTGGGCAGGGATAGTTTTGAAGATGCCGATATGGATGATTGGGAAACCATGCTCAACAGCAATGTACATGGCCTGTTGTATGTAAGCAAAGCGGTATTACCCTACATGCTGGCGCAGCAAAAAGGGCATATCGTAAATATGGGTTCGGTTGCCGGTAAAGAAGTGTACGAAAAAGGCAACGTGTATTGTGCCTCTAAATTTGCCGTAGATGCCATTACCAAAGGCATGCGTATAGATTTGCTGAAAAATAATATCAAGGTTACGGGCATTCATCCGGGGGCCGTAGAGACCGAATTTTCGCTGGTACGTTTTAAGGGGCAGGAAGAAACTGCAAAAGCTGCATACACAGGTTTTACGCCCTTAACCCCGCAGGATATAGCCGATACGGTGTTTTACTGCGTAAATCTACCCGATCATGTATGTATAAACGACCTGGTCATTACCTGCACACAGCAGGCTGGCACGTATTATTTCCATAAAAACCAGTAAAAACTTCCGTAAAAACAAATATTTCATCATTCTTAAAAAATGGTACAATAATTGCCATTTAGATCCGTTATTAGTACTTAATAAAGTACAGCTATTTTAAAATTAAACACAACAGGCAGATCAATCCTTATCCATTTAGATCTAAAGAGTTTATGAAAACCCGTTTACGCTTTTTAATATTGGCTGCACTTGTCTTCACCGGATCGGGCATTTCTGCACAAGACGTTATTCGTCAGCAACCCTGCATGTCGCCAACTATTTTACAACAGGCCGACAGCATGAGGCTTTTATTTGCAAAACAGGGTTTTATGGTGGTTAAAGAGGCCAGCATGCAAATGGTTAGCGAATATGAAATGCCGGTTATTGTGCCTTTAAATGAAGGCAGCTGGTACCAGTTTGTTTTTATTGGCGACATGAGTTCGAAATTGTATGAAGTGCGCATGTACGACTGGGACGAAAAGCAGGTGATTTATCAGAAAAAATACTGGGGCGATGTGGATGGCAATGTGATCAGTTATGCATACGAAGCCAAGTTTTCTGAATTTCATATGATCAAGCCCGTACAGGTAAATAAAAAGAAAAAAGAAGTTTGCGGCTATGTAATGCTGCTGAAGAAAGTAAAATAAAACCAGTGCTTGGTTTTACAAAAATCCTCCCCTAAACCGGAGGATTTTTTATTTCCCCTTCGGGAAGGAAGTATGCTAAATGCTACATCAATAATTTTGCTTTCAGCGAACAGGATCTGTCCCGCAGATTTTGCTGATTCCGCAGAGAACATATCAAATGTCTGCGATATCTGCGGGACAATTTCTCCGTGCAAATCTGTATCCCGGGAGCTACCGGGATGTCGAAGGCGGGTTCACATATAAAGAAGCTCTTATTCTAATGGCGCCGATTTCAACAAGCCTGTCTGCCGACAAAGGCAGGCTAAACCTGGCAACTTTTATTAGAGCATATTTAATGTACAATTGGTATTACCTCAATAATTTTGCTTTCGGCAAACAGGATCTGTCCCGCAGATTTCGCTGATTCCGCAGAGAACAAATCAAATGTCTGCGATATCTGCGAAATCTGCGGGACAATTTTTCCGTGGAAATCTGTATCCCGGGAGCTATCATCAGGATGGCGACCTTATCCGAAGGCAAAATTGCCCATCTTCTACAAACAAAAAGCACAGAATCAACATATGTTTTTTCTGTGCTCTGTGTCCCGATAGCTATCGGGATGGTCAATTATTCTTTTGCCGAAGGCAAAATATAAAAATCAGTTGCTGTTATTGTGTCAATGATATCCTTACCTGCAAACCGGCCCTTGTATTTACAATAGGTGCACTGGATGAAATGTATGGATTAACCCTGCGCTGGTCAAAAAACAGTTTCACATTTATACGGTTGTTCAGGAAATAATCAATGGATGGTGAAATGGTAATATCCCTGCTTCCACCGGTTGCAAAATTATTATCCTGGTCAAGGCGGCTGTTGGCCGTTACATTGTCACGTATCCTGAAATCGAGGCGGAAATTAATTTCGTTCTCCAGCTTCTTGCCATCTCCTTCTTTGCCACGCAGGAATTTAGGCCATTTCACATTCAGGAAGCTCAAAGGATTTTTCATACCCCGCTTACGCCATCCGGCACCAATTACAAATTCGGTACTGCGCACTTCACTTAACTGAAAATCTACCAGGCTTAAACTGAGCTGTCTTGTTTTTGAATATTCAAATTTGGCCTGCAACTGGTTGGTAAACATCATATCTATACCCACCAATGGCGAAAACTGCTCTCCTATACTGATATTGGGCAGCAGGAAGTAAGGCACAAAGTTTTTTGAAATGGTATCATAAAAAGACGGGTATCCAAACTGCGAAACATCCTGGTACAGCAGGGCAGATGTAAAACCGTTCATACTCAGGTTACCGGTGTACCCATGAGAAACAGAGAAATTGGTAAACAGTTTATCCAGCGGTTTTATTCGGGTTAAGCCGTTGTAATCCAGTTTCCAGTTCAGTTTGGGTTTAATACCGCGGAAAGGATTTGTTTTGATATTGGGATTATTTTGCCTGATCAGCGATACCTTATTTGGATCTTCGCCGGTATAGGCTGCCAGGAATGATGGTATCAGCACATCAATGGCATACTTGCCATAGCCATAATAGTAACCATCAGCACCTATAGGCTGCCCGGCACTGTAAGGGTTGGCCTTACCCAGTCTTTCAGATAATATCAGCCTGTAATCCTGGAATTTTTTAAACGTTTCAGAAACACGGTTGGGATCGAATTTGCCAAACAATGTTTTAAACGCGATGTATGAAACATCAAAGCCGCCACCGGCATAGGGGTTAAGGTGTTTAAAGCTGTGGTTGGTACCTCCGGTGGTATCTATATGCCTGAATGTTTCGGTATAGTTTTTATTAAAGGTCTTGCTCAGGTTAAGGGTGATGTTTAAATCACGTACCGGCTCCAGCTGTGCAGAAAAGGTTATACGCTGATCGAAATTCTGCATAAATATGGAATTGAACGTAGTATCCTTTGTTATCCATCCTTTATTTGCAGCAGTATTCATCCATGCCGTATCCGGCTGGCGCCCCAAAATAAAATCAACACCTGGTGCCATGCTCTTCCAGTTTTGGCCCACATATTTTGTACTGTCTGTATAACCAGGTAACCGGGTGCGGGCATTTTCAGAAATAGAGAAACTTGCCTGCTTTAAACTGGTGGCCAGTTTACCAAAAACCTTTAAAGGAGTACTCACATAGGGCACGGCAGTTTGATCTACTTTTCTGTGTTTTTTTACCACTTTTTTGCCACTCTTTTTAACAATGGTGTCTTTGTACCGGGTAATTCTCGATCTCCATTTTTCCTGGTCGGCCTTATTGCTTGGCACTTCCAGTTGCCTCAGCCATTTCGATTTTTGATACAACCGGGTAAAATCAAACTGTGCGGTAGCTTCGCTTTGCTGGCCGTTTTCGATAATGTTTCCCAATTCTACTGCCAGGCGCGATGCCCCTATCCAGTTGTAATTGGCCTGGTAACGCAGGTTAACTGTGGTCCAGTCGAGCAACGGGAATTTTGACGTAGGCAATGTATAAGTAAAATTGGCCGTATGGGTATAGGTTGTATTGCGGCCGCCTTTCAGTAAATTTCTCCAAACGGTATCCTTCTTTGCAGGCGTATTCAACCGGCCTTCGGGTTCATCAATACGGCTGTTATTCATTGCCGTTAGGTCAAAATTTAAATTACGGGTTATATTCCAGCGCAAAATATAATTTCGCTGAAAAGTATAATACTTGTCATAGGTTTCCGGAATCTTGTATTTAGAAGTACCTATACTTCGTGGCCTGATGGCACCAAACTGGCGGTTTACATCGGCCCTGAAACTTAATTGAGAAGGTACCAGGTTAAAATTGAAATCTTTCACCAGGTCGAACCATTTGGTCTTTCTTTTGGTAAAGAATTTTATTTTTTTAAATGGTTCAATATATTTTGGCTGGGGCGAAAAATTATAGCCCAATCCATATTTATGCCTGGTAATTTCATTGTTTTCAATTAACGGCGTATGGCTTTTAATTTTCAGGTAAGAATAGCTGATGTCGAAATTGGATATATCGTAGATCTTTGGCGACTTGGTGCTGGTTCTGTTTTTACGCACGTTGGTAAAGTTTACCGTGGTGGTTGAGGTAAAATCAATTGCACTGTTTTTAATGGAATCTTTTGCCGCCGCATCTGGAGCCACTTTCAATTTATCCTTAAGCTTAACATCCATATCATATGGATCATATTCGGGCTTACTTACCGATTGCTGGTAACTGGCAAAAACCGGTATAGATATGGCTGCTTTTGGTGGAAGCAGTTTACCCAGTTCAAGATTTGCCGATACATCAAACTGTAAGAAATCATCCCGGAAACGGTCGTTGATCCTTTGCTCCAGTGTTCCAAATCCGGAGCTGTGTGTATTGGCCGAAATGGAAACGGTTCCCAGGTCTGCCAGGTTCAGGTCAATCCTTCCCAAAGCTGCCCAACCGCCATTTTCATCTATAGAAGAAAGCCGGAGTTCGTTAACCCATACTTCACCACAGGCCGTACCCGGGGTATTGGTATTTTCAACCCCCATTAAAATACCTCTTATTTCGGCCAGGTTGGGGTTACCCATCACAGAATAGGTGTGCCCGTTTTTTTGCAGCTGCCTGTAGATCTGATCTGGCGGGCTATTCAGATTTCTGTCTTGTTTTAATTTTACCAATGTCTGCAGGTCAACGTCCATCGAATTCCTGGGGTTCCACAAAGTATCGTTGTAGGATGGCGAATTCGGGTCCATGGTTGCCCCGGCCTGGAGGTCGGTTAGAATTAATGGTATCCTGATCTCGTAAAAATTATTTACAAAATCGGTACCCATCCTGAAAACAGCCGTTAGATCCTTGTCACGTAAGGTAGGGCTGCCCTGTTTTCTTTCGGCATGAATATACATTTCCATTTTACGGAACTGGCGCAGGTCTCTGTTGGCAAAAGTTTGTTGTACCGCACGGGAATCTTTGCTGGCCAGATCGCAAAACTGTAAACTTAAGGCCTGTTCATTCAGCAACAGATTAACCCCGTTATTGCTTAAGGTTTGAATGCGCTGAATATCGGTGGGGGTACGGTATGGCAGCGGATTCCGTTTATCATTCTCTTCAATATTTACCGCGCCCTGGTTAAATACTGTAGGGCTGTTGGGAGGCAGTTGTGTATAAATACCGGTAGTATCAATTTTGTAAGTGAATTTACGCCATACATTGCGGGTAAATTGTAACTCGCCAAAACGCAAAACCACACTGTCTTCAAAATCGGTTAAAAACATACGAATAAACCGGATCGATTTAAAATCGGGGATATTACCGATTTTGCGGTTGTACTGGCCGATTGGAATACGGAACTGGTACCAGATCTCGTTACGCGATGATCCATCAGCCGGAGTAACAGTAACTGATTTTTTATCAACGATAAAATTTGTACCGATCGACATTTCAGGCTGCGTGGCATGCTTGATATCAACGATATATTGAAAATATTCTTCTGTTTGATTCAGGGTATTGTCGCGGTTCAGGTCTTCTACATCGGGGTATAAAGTAGCTGCCGAGGAATACGTGGTGCTGGTACTGGCAACCGGAGAATTACCCTCCGGATTATTGAAATCCCTATACCTGCCAATAAGGCCAAGGCCGGGTATCTGATCCAGGTTATCTCCACGGTAATACTGGTAATTGTCTGATGAGGGATCCCTCAATGCCTTTTGGTATGCAGCATTTGACAGTGTACCCTGCAACTGAGCAAGATAGGCCTGCCTTTTGTTTACTTCTGCGGTATCATCCAGCCCGTCAAAACCCAGGTCCTGAAACTTTCTGTCATCGGGGTCGTTGCTGAACGCATTGGTTACCTGTACCGGGTTAACAGGTACCCTTCCCCAGGATGAATTGGCAACCGGGGCAGGGGCATTGGGTGTAGGCAGACCATTTTCGTAAAAACGTTTACCGTCCTTTAAAATATCTTCTGAGATATTGCCCAGGTTAAAATATAATTTACCGCTGACGGTACTGGGATAATTTAAATTTTTTGCCGCATAATTTGTAAACGGATCCTGCATCCAGAATTCAATAAACTCAATATTGGCGGTTTCAAAATCAGGCTGGTCAATACCACGCATAAGTCCGCCCCAACGGGTTTTGGGGTTATTTAATTTTCCATTCGGGCTGATGCTGCCTGGTGCTGCATCATAATTATAAGGGCCTCTATCTGTTGGAAAATAAGCCAGGTCAAAAGTGGTGAGCAGGCTTTCTCCAAATCCTGTAGTTCTTTGCGGAAAAATTTCACGCTGGTAAACCTGCCTTACCCTTGGGTCGCTTAATTCAATCCGGTCGTTGGAGTAAGGATTATTGGGCCCCTTATACAACTGTAAAGTAGGTTCTATCTGGTACCAGGCAATTTTTGCCCTGTTCCTTCCATAAGCTATACTGTCGTTTAATGCCGCTTCCGGAAAAAGCAGGTTTCCATTACGGTCAGTAGCATTAAAAGGAGCCGATGCCAATGCCCAGCTGATAGGTGGAAAGCGCAGGTCGAAACCGGATTGAGTTCCGTCAAAATCATCAATGTTTATAATTCCTTTTGACCCCTTTCCTATTTGTGGTGCGTGGCCGGGCTTTAAAAATGCTCCTTCAGCAAACACATTAATGGCTGAAGGGGCGGTTGTTTTATAAAAAGGAAGCTTATCTAAAATCTTGGTCAGCCTGGGCAGGTCTTTGCGGTAATTTACATCAAGGCCATACATGGAATTACGGATAGGCTCATTGGTGCCTCCTGCGGCGTTGTTATCGTAACTCACTTTACTGAAGAAAGGCCTTTCGCTTAAACGAACGATGGTGCCACCGATGGAGAGTTGCTCTTTCAGGGTATTTTTAGCCATATAATCCCAGCGCAGTGCCATATAGCTTCTTTGCTGTAAACCAAATGAGGCATTGTTTTCGTAATTAACCTGAACCGGAATACCGGAATTGATGATCGCTGAATTGGTAATTTTTATGGTACCCAGGTCGTAATTAATATCATAGTCAATCCCTTCAATTAATATCCTGCCACCGGCCGAAACCGATACAGAGCCCCGTGGAATATTGTACCCGATACTGATATCGGCCGATCCTGATATTTTTGCAGATCCCTTTAATACAAACCTGTTCAAATTGGGGAACTGCTGCGCCACTGCTTTTATGGAATCGTACAGTGCATAGAAAAGACTGTCTTTTATATTGGGTAAGGCAGGATTGGTATAGATCCCTGCAGCCAGGTCGCGCCCAAAAGGTTCAAGTACCGGAAACATCACCCGGCTGAACTGGGAATACACCGTAAATCCTTCCACATAATCAAATACACCATCGGGTTGTGGATCCAGCTGGTTATTGAGCCGGTCTAAATTAATGAGTGATATGATGGGTGTACCCTGGTTTTTATCGCCAAAAGGAACATAGCGTTTCCATCCCAGGCCAGGCTCCTGGTATAACACATCCAGTTTAAAATCGGCAGGGGTTAGTGTACCATATCCAATGGCGTACACATTTTTCAACATCAGGTCCCAGATAGGTAATGTTGGCCTTTGTGAAGTGGCTTTGAGCAATTTTAAAAACAGAATACGCTGTGTAGCCAGGTTACTGTCTGGTGGCAGGTCCTGAGAAAATTCACCAACCTGGTAAATTTTACCATTGTATGAGTATTGGTAGGCTACTGCAAGTACTTCATCGGTTTGCAAAGGCTGGCTTAACGAAATAAATCCTACCTGGCGGTTGAATATATATTGAGATGAATCCAGTTTACGGGCAAAGGTTTTTTCAAAGTCCTGTACCGGCTGTAAACCGATATTAATTAAATTATTGAACACCAGCGATGGGTTCCTGTTTCCCGGATCACTGATAATATTTGAATATAACGGGCTGCTGCCATTTGAAGGGATGCCTGCAACCGGGCCACCCGTTTCTCCCAAATCGGCCAAACCTACCACATCTCTGGTTTCGGTGGTTGTTCCATTGCGGTTGGTGACCCAAACCTCGAGCCTTAAAATTTGTACGGGTGCAGTAATGGCGGGTAATTTGCCCATTACTTTGTTATAGTTCTGCTTAAAATACTGGCCCAGTAAAAAATGGCGGTTTTCTTCATATTCATCGGCCTTTATTTCAAACAGCTGTGATGCGGAGCCCCCGGCCAGGTTTGCTGACTGGCGTTGTGATTTTTGGTTGGCAATAACACCGGTTATAAACAGTTTGCCGAACTGCAGCGTGGTTTTTACACCAAATAGCTGTTGGGCACCGGGTATCAGCGTGCTGCGGCTCGGGAAGGCCACATTACCCAGTTCAAAGCGTTTAACGATCTCATCGTCAAGTCCGGTATAATCAAGCTTAAGCTGGTTATCCTGACCAAAATTGGCTAAGGTATTATAATTGATGGGGAATTTGAGTTTACCGCCGATATCTGCATTCACATTTAACTGGGCATTCATATCAAAATCAAAACCGCCATTTTTGCGGGCCCTTTCCGGCAGGGTTGGATTTTTAATATTCTGGCCCAGGTAGCCGGCAGTAAGGTCAACATTTCCCTGTGGTGTAATGGTTATTTTACCATTGCCAAACAACCGGTTAAATAAATTATCGTACAATGATAATTTTGGTTTTACCCTTCCCCGGTTCAATACGCTCATTAAGTTAGAGCGTTTTTGAAAATATTCGTTTTCGGCCTGTCTGCCTTTTATTTGCCAGTATTCATCGAAGCTGTATGATGTGGTGGTGCGGTAATATTTTGAACCCACTTTTTCGTACACGATATAGCGGCGTGTTTTGGGGTCGTATACCACCGAATCTTTGATATTTGAAGGGGGTTTCAGATCCAGGGTTCTGCTGTTATTGCCACCAAAGAAGTCGCCCCGGCGGTCCCGGATAGGGTACCTTAAACTGTCGCCATAATTAGGCACAACAGTATCCCCCTTGTTAACATTATATACTTTGTGATATGGGAAGGCTTTAACAGTATTCGTTTGTATTACAAACAGGAACACCGCCAGCACAGCACAACCAATCAGTTTTGATTTTTGTCTTCTAATAAGCAACATCCGGTAAATCGATTAACGTAGCGTTCTTGTCAAATGGCTTTCAGGGCTTTTTTAATTAAGTCTTCTAATTTCATTACGGTTGGTTCGGCACGAATAATCTTTTGGATAGCATTTTCTGCCTGTGTTCTGGAGATACCCAGGGCAGTTAAAGCATTCAACGCATCTGTTTCCAAACTATTGCCCATGTGTATGGAAACATTTGCATCTGGTGCATTTTTGCCCAGTTTATCCTTTAATTCCAAAACCAGCCTCTCGGCTGTTTTTTTTCCTATTCCTTTGACACCTTCCAGCAGCTTAACGTTGCTTTGCACGATGGCCAAACTCACTTCTTCGGGTTTTAGCGAAGATAACATCATTCTGGCAGTGGCTGCACCAACACCGGATACCCCGGTTAAAAGAACAAACATATCTTTTTCCTGCTTATCAAAAAAACCAAATAATATATGAGCATCTTCCTTAACCTGCAGGTGAATAAACAGTTTACCCCCATCCAGGTTTTGTATATGCGAAAAGGTGTTCAGGCTGATATTAACCTCATAACCAACACCATTCACATCTACAAAAACCTGTGCCGGACTTTTGTATGTATATTTTCCCTGCAGATATGCGTACATAATTAATAAACAGTCGGTAGCGAAAATAAGGATAATTTATGATGCACAACCGTTAAATAACAACTAATAACATCTTTATTTAATGGTTGCCCAAAGGGCTGCGATTAAATATCAGATGGTATTATGCCGATGGGAAATTGAATTGGATTGTGAGCAGATAATCGGCATAAGGTTTTTTATGTATTTTTACCGATAACTATCAATTTATAATAAATACAGTAAAACAGCAATTTTGATGGAAAAAATTTGTGCAGGCATTACCGCTGTTGGGGGTTATGTACCAGATTACAGGCTTACCAATGCAGAACTGGAAACCATGGTAGATACCAATGATGAGTGGATACGCACCAGGACCGGAATTTCGGAAAGAAGGATATTAAAGGATGAAGGCAGCGGCAGCAGCGACCTGGCCGTACCGGCCGTGCTTGAATTATGCAAAAAAAGAGGCATCAGCCCTGCCGAAATAGAGTGCATGATATGCGCTACCGTAACGCCAGACATGGTTTTTCCGGCAACGGCCAATATCATTTGCCATAAGATTGGCGCAACCAATGCCTTTGGTTTTGATGTAATGGCAGCCTGCTCGGGCTTTTTATATGCCATAACAACGGCTGCTGCATTCATTGAAAGCGGCAGGTATAAGAATGTAGTGGTGGTGGGAGTAGATAAAATGAGCAGCATTATTGACTACAGCGACCGAACCACCTGTATTATTTTTGGCGATGGGGCCGGTGCCGTTTTACTGGAAGCCGTGGAAGAAAACCTGGGTGTGAAAGACAGCATATTAAAAAGTGACGGCAGTGGCAGTAAGTTTCTGCATATGAAGGCGGGCGGATCGGTAAAACCTTCTACTGTTGAAACCGTTCTGGCCAAAGAACATTATGTTTACCAGGAAGGGCAGTCGGTTTTTAAGTTTGCCGTAAAAGGCATGGCTGATGTGAGCTATGAATTGATGGAACGCAATAATTTAACCGCCGATGACATTGCCTGGCTGGTACCCCACCAGGCAAACCTGCGTATTATTGATGCTACGGCAAACCGAATGGGATTGCCCAAAGAAAAGGTGATGATCAATATTCAGAAATACGGCAATACTACTGCCGGTACCCTTCCCTTATGCTTATGGGAATGGGAAAAGCAACTGAAAAAAGGCGATAACATAATACTGGCGGCATTTGGCGGCGGTTTTACCTGGGGGGCTACCTGGGTAAAATGGGCATATAACAGTTAAACCATTTAATATACCGGGTTGTTGTATCAACAGTTGAAACAGGCTGCAAGTGAGATTTATTGTAATTTTAATACCTAATTGATCACACCATGAAAAAAATCATACTCGTTATATTTATCGGGTTGTTTGGAGCAAACAGCAACAGCTACGCCCAATTCTCCAAATACATCATCCGTTTAAAAGACAAAGGCAGCAATCCTTTTTCAATAAGCAATCCTATTCAGTACCTTACCCAGCGCTCTATTGACCGAAGAACCAGGCAAGGTATTGCCATCGATTCAACCGATCTGCCCATAACACCAAGGTATATTGACAGTATACGTTTGGCAGGCGCAGTTACCATTCTCAATACCTCCAAATGGCTTAACCAGGTGGCCATACAAACCACCGATGCTGTGGCTTTGGCAAAAATTAACAGCTTTCCTTTTGTGATCAGTACGGCACCATTGGCACCCCGTAATACCGGGACCGACAAACCGGTAAACAAAAAATATGATGCCGAGTTAACCGAAAAGCCCAATACCACCGAAAACTCAAACATCATTGCCGGCGATCATTACAGTTACGGACAGAGTTACGGGCAGGTGCACTTGCATAATGGCGAGTTTTTACACAACCGGGGGTTTCGGGGACAGGGCATGCATATGGCGGTTTTAGATGCCGGATTTTTTAATTATTTAACCCTGCCCACATTTGACAGTATACGTAATAATGGCCAGATACTGGGTACCTGGGATTTTGTAACCGGCAATGCCAGTGTTAATGAAGACCACCCGCATGGTATGCAATGCCTGAGTACCATTGCTGCAAATATGCCCGGCGTATTTATGGGCACGGCACCAAAAACTTCGTTTTATTTATACAGAACAGAAGATGTAGCATCGGAATACCCGATTGAAGAACAGAACTGGGTTGCCGGTATGGAAAGGGCCGATAGCCTGGGTGTTGAGATCTCATCCACTTCATTGGGCTATTTTACTTTTGATAACCCCGTTTTTAATTATACCTACGCCACGCATTTAGATGGCAATACCACATTAAGTGCCAAGGGTGCAGATATGGCCGCAAAAAAAGGGATCATTTGTGTACTTGCTGCCGGTAATGAAGGCAATGGCTCCTGGCATTATATTATAACCCCTTCGGATGCGGATAGCGTAATGGCTGTAGGTGCAGTAAGTACAACCGGTGTGGTTGGCAGTTTCAGCAGTTATGGTCCCAGCAGCGACGGGCAAATTAAACCATCCCTTGCCGCCGTAGGTGTGGCAGCCACCATTGCAAATCCATCAACCGGCCTCCCCGGCTTTGGCAGTGGTACTTCTTTTGCATGCCCCAATATGGCCGGCCTGACCACTTGTTTATGGCAGGCATTTCCCGAAGTAAACAATATGCGGATCATCACCGTAATGCAGGAATCGGCTACCCGTGCCACCAACCCCAATGACCGGGTAGGATATGGCATACCGGATATGAAAAAGGCTTTTGTAAAACTCATCAGGGAATTATATACCCAGCAATCGGCAGTTGCCAATTGCGCTGTTACATTACAATGGACCGCTAAAACCGATTCAGCAATCAGCGTGGTGGTAGAAAGAAAATTGCCTGCCGAAACCAATTACACTGCTATAAGCACTCAAACTTCTACCGGTGCATTTCAATCACGCAATTTTTCTTTTACAGATGACCTGCGCAACTTTCCAACTACCGGTGTTAAGTACCGTTTCAGAATGAATATTGCTGCTGATACCAGTTTTCTGCTGGATTCCATGACCATTAATTTTACACCAAGGCCAAATTTAGGTGCAGATAAAACAGTGGGTGTTTGCATTGGAAACACCGTTGATCTTACCTCACAATTTACAACTGCCGGGTTAACGGCCAGCTGGACATTGGGAGGCAATACGGTTGCAAATCCGGCTGCAGTAAGTGTGGCAGGCATTTACCAGCTCATTGCTGCAAACAACAGCGGCTGTGCCGATACCGCAACGGTGAATGTTACCATAAATGCAAGGCCTTCCCTGGGTGCCGACCAGGCCCTTGCCAAATGTGCCGACAGTACAAAGAACCTGGTCATATTATTCAATACTGCCGGTTTAACCAGTAACTGGACCCTCGGGGGAAATACCGTTGCAAATCCGGCTGCAGTAAGTGCTGCGGGAGTTTACCAGTTGATAGCCACAAACAGTTTTGGCTGCGCCGATACTGCCATGGTTACCGTTACCAACAACCCCCAATTGTGTTTGGTCATTCCTCCGCCACCACCTTTGCCTTTGCCTGAAAAAATAACCATCAGCCCCAACCCGGTAAAAGACAATCTTACGGTAATGATTATACGAAATATTCCGGTTAAGGCAGATATCATAATTCATAATTCATCGGGGCAGCTGGTTTACAGTGCAACCTACCAGCAGATTGCCGGTCAAAGCACCTACAGCATTCCCATGAAAAAAATGAGCAACGGAATTTATTTTGTTACCGTAAGGCTGAATGACAAAAAAGAAGTGGTGAAGAAAATTATGCGCCGGTAATTTTTTATGTTTTTTTAAATACAGCAGTGAACATTGAATCTGCCTGTTTATCGTAACCTTTTAATAATTCCATCTGCAGCAACTGCAGGTGGAATTTTTCTTTGATGAAGTTTACCATATCCTCATTTTCATTTTTAAAAACAGAACAGGTGATGTAAATGAAAATGCCGTCTTTTTGCAGATGTGGAATAACGTTTGAAACAATTTGTTGCTGCATGGCTACATACACATCAATTGTTTTTCTTTTTAAATAATACAGTTGCTCAGGTGTTCGGCTCCAGGTTCCGCTGCCGGTGCAGGGTGCGTCGCAAATAATTAGTTGAAAGTTTGAAATTGAAAGTTGAAAGTTATCATCTGCCAGATCGGCAATAAATGAATGATAGTTTTTAATGCCTGCGGTTTCAAATCTTGTTTTAAGGTTTGATAAAATACTTTCTCTGATGTCGGAAACTGTGAGTTCTATTTGCCCATTTAAAATATCGTAAGCCAATATTGATTTGCCACCGCTGGCTGCACAACAATCCCAGGCAGCAATGCAATTCCTGATACCTGCTTCTTGCTTCCTGCTACTTGCTTCCTGCCTCCTGATACTATTTAAAACCTGTTGCGAATTATAATCCTGTATAACCACTTCCTTATCTGTTTCAAGGATGGTATCAATCTTTGTGGAATTGGGCAGGGCCAGGCAATCCCCGTTAAGTATATTAAACTCAATGCCTGCAGCCTGTAATTTTTTAACCACGGCTTCTTTATTACCCGGCCTTATCCGCAAAAACAAAGCGGGTTGTTTAAAAAAAGAATACCTGAAACCTTCAGCATCAATACCGGCGCTCAATTCTTCTGCCCAGGGAAATACATCTTCAGTTGTAATGCCGGCTATTGCAAATTTTTCAGCAAGTGGTTTTGTGATGATCCCGTTCCACTCCGGTTTATGAAATTGTAAAAAATCATTGCTTTTATCATCACATAAAAATACAGCGACAATTATTTTTTCTTCAACGGGCAGCTGAGGTATGGCTTTGCCCAGGCGGTAAAAATGATAACAGAGGGTTGCGATCAGCTTCCTGTCCCTGCCCCCGTATTTTTTATGGGCGTTAAAATATTTTTTTAAGAAGGCAGCAAAAGGAATATCCCCCTTATACGAATCGATAATTGTTTTTGCTGAATTTAAATAGGAGTGATAGCGCATATTTTTACCGGGAAGACGGGAAGGCGAAAAAAAATTATTTATTAATCAGACGTTAGCGATTTAAAATAAAACTCACCGACCACTTTCCGCCTTACCGGCATTTATTTTTATAATTCCAGTAAACTCTTCACCGGGTCTTTACCAAACAGCATCAGTTCGGGATTTTCAAGCAGTTCTTTTACCCTTACCAAAAAACCAACCGATTCCCTGCCGTCAATGATACGATGGTCGTAACTGAGGGCAACATACATCATGGGCTTTATCACCACCTGTCCGTTCACGGCCATCGGCCTTTCCAGGATATTATGCATACCCAAAATGGCACTTTGCGGTATATTGATGATGGGTGTACTCATCATGGAACCAAAAATACCGCCGTTGGTGATGGTGAAAGTGCCACCGGTCATTTCTTCGATGGTTAATTTATTGTCCTTTGCCTTGGTAGCCAGGTCAACCACAGCGGCTTCAATGCCCGCCATGCTTAAGCTTTCGGCATTGCGTATAACAGGCACCACCAGGCCTTTGGGTGCACTTACGGCAATGGATATGTCGCAATAATCGTGGTAAATAATATTTTCGCCGTCTATATAAGCATTTACCGATGGCCATTCCATCAGGGCATAGGTACAGGCTTTGGTAAAAAAGCTCATAAAGCCCAGGTTAATCCCATGTTTTTCTTTAAAGGTATCCTTGTATTTTTTACGGATATTCATTACAGGGCCCATGTCCACTTCATTAAAAGTGGTGAGCATGGCTGTGGTATTTTTTGCTTCCACCAAACGCCGGCTGATGGTTTTACGCAGGTTGCTCATTTTCTGTTCACGCTCATTCCTTTCAAACAACACCGTGCCTGGTCTTCTGCCCGGGTTATTCAAAGCATCCATTACATCTGCCTTCATGATCCTTCCGTTGCTGCCCGATGCTGAAACAGATTTTACATCAACTTTTTTATCAGCAATGATGGCAGCGGCAACCGGTGTTGCTTTAATATCAGTTGGTGGTTTGTCGTTTGTGGTTTGTGGCTTTTCTTCTGTGGTCTGTGGTCTGTCGTCTGTCGTCTTTCTTCCGTCGTCTGTGGTCTGCACTGCTGCACCTTCAGGCTTCGCTGCCTCCGTATCAATTGAACAAACCACATCGCCAATATTGAGTGTATCGCCTTCCTGTGCAATGATCTTTATGGCACCTGCCTGCTCGGCATTGAGTTCAAAAGTGGCTTTTTCACTTTCCAGTTCTGCGATCACTTCATCCCTGTTTGCCCATTCGCCATCCTTTTTATGCCATTTAACCAGGGTCACTTCACTAATACTTTCGCCTACAGTTGGAACTTTTATTTCAATTGCCATGTATGTTTTTTTAATAGTTGTGCAAATTTCGGGGAAAATAAACAATGCCACAAACAATATTCTGTCAAGCTGAGCTTGTCGAAGCTGGTACGCTATCAAAGCGTATTTTTTTTCTCATGCGCCATCGTTCAACTTATAACCCGCCTTCGACAAGCTCCCCGAAATAATCGGGACAGGCAGGCTGAGAGTACTATGGTTAATGAGATTGAAAAACAAAAGTGGAAACAATTTTACAAATGTCTAGCCATCCTTAAAAAACAAAAACAGCGCTGTTGTCAGGCTGTTCATCAATCCCGGTAGCCCTGTCTGCCGACAGGCAGGAATCGGGAAGCAAAGAAAAATTTATACGCCCAGGTAAGCTTTTAACAGTTTGCAGCGGGATGCCGTACGTAATTTAGTAATGGCTTTGTCCTTGATCTGGCGTACCCTTTCCCTGGTTAAATTAAAGTGCTCACCAATGTCTTCGAGGCTTAACGCATGATCTACGCCAATTCCAAAAAAGAAACGGATCACATCCTTCTGTCTTTCGGTAAGTGTGCTTAAAGAACGTTCTATTTCTGTTTTAAGCGAGGCTTTAAAAGCCAGTGCATCATCTGTTTTTTCGGCATTGTGGTTGATGAGTACATCTATCAATGTGCCGTCTTCACTGTCTGACAATGGTTGATCCATGCTTACATGCCTGGCAGCAACCCCAAGCGTAGCGGCAATTTCAATGGCATCCATATCCAGGAAAAATGCAAGCTCCTCGGGAGTTGGTTCCCTTTCGTATTCCTGCTCCAGCTGCGAAAATGCTTTGCTGATGCGGTTGGTTAAGCCTACTTTATTCAAAGGTAAACGTACGATCCTGGATTGCTCGGCCAATGCCTGCAAAATACTTTGCCTGATCCACCAAACGGCATAGGAAATGAATTTAAATCCACGGGTTTCGTCAAAACGCTGTGCTGCTTTGATGAGGCCCAGGTTACCTTCATTGATGAGGTCGGGTAATGTTAAGCCCTGGTTTTGATATTGCTTGGCTACCGATACTACAAAGCGAAGATTTGCCTTGGTCAATTTTTCCAGTGAAAGCTGGCAGCCCTGTTTGATCTTAATGGCCAGTTTTACTTCTTCTTCGGGAGATATTAATTCTACTTTACCGATCTCCTGCAGGTATTTCTCTAAACTCTGACTTTCACGGTTGGTGATTGACTTAGTGATCTTAAGCTGACGCATACTCATAAGCCGGAAGTTTATTGATTATTGCTGAAAAAAATATAGGTTAATGATATGTTAAAAGCAACAATTTTATTAACGTAATTTATACTATTTAGTGTACGATACCAAAAAATTAATTCTAATTAACTGTATTTCAGTAGCTTAAAACTTGTTTTGTTTAATCTTTAATGTTAATAAGTAAAACAAAAAAAAGTAAATAAATAATTTGTACTGTGGAATATTTTGTTATTATTGCATCAACGCAATGACGTTTTAAATAAAAAGAATGAGTAAGAAAGTTTTATATACGCTGGAATACCCTGTGAGATGCTCTCCCGGCATTCTGTATGAATTTTTAAGAACACCGGCCGGCATCCAGGAGTGGTTTGCCGATAAAGTAGATGAGCGTGATGGTAATTTCAGTTTTTCATGGAATGGCACCGAAGACAAGGCAGAACTGGTTGACAGTGAGGAAGACAAATTTGTACGTTTTCGCTGGGATTATATGACCAAAGACGAATACTTTGAATGGCGCATCGACAAATCGGAAGTTACCAACCAAACCATACTGGTGATCAGCGATTTTGCTGATAAAAAAGACATTAAAGACCAAAGCCGTTTGTGGGAATACCAGGTTAAAGACCTCTTTCACCGCATCGGCAGTTAGTCCTTCAGCAGTTCAATCATTTCCTCAAAAGCGTTTTCCAGTAATGCAGGTAATGCGGCCCATGGCTGTAAGGGAAATTTTATGGCTAGTTTTATAAACTGTTTTTTATATACCATATCCGTTAACGATTGGTGCGGCATTTGTTTTACCGGAATATAATTGCCGGCTTCAAAATGATGCTGCCACTGGTTTTCATGAATGCATATAAAAAAATCCTGCCTTGCCGCCGGTAAATTACCGGTTATTGTATGCTGATATGCTTCTTTGTATTTGCCAGACAGGTGCAGGGTGATGCTGAAAAAATTTCCCCACCAGAACATGGTGCGTATGGCAAAAATATCAGCGCCATCAAAACACCTCGGGTAATCAAGCAGCAGGTAAGGAAGCTGCAGGTAATTTTCTCCCCGTGCAATTTTTGGAGCCGGTAAAACAACGGCCTCGGGTAACCAATCCTTTTGCTGTTTAATTACCTGTTGCTGCTGTTCATTGATATAGCCCAGCAACTGATCTACGGTACCGGTAATTTTACGTTTAGTTAAAATCCAGTTGCTGTTGGTCACCAGTTGCAGTTCGTCATCAGAAAGCATTAATTTTGAATTGTCATCCATACAAACAAATTACTACTTTTAATTTATCCCCGGCAGTGCATGATAAAGAAATTAGACAAACTTATTCTTAAATCTTTCATCGGTCCGTTTATCATAACGTTCTTCATTGCTTTTTTTGTATTGATGATGCAGGGGCTTTGGAAATACCTGGATGACCTGGTGGGCAAGGGCCTTGATTTTATCACCATCGGAAAATTTTTATGGTATGTAAGCGCTTCCATGCTTACACTGGCCATGCCTATTGCCATACTTATTTCCACCATCATGACCTTTGGTAACCTGGGCGAAAGTTTTGAACTGGTTGCCATCAAATCTTCGGGCATATCGCTGCTGCGCTTCATGCGGCCCCTGATGTTTCTGGCAGTTGTCTTCTGCGGCATCACGTTTATGTTTGCCAATTATGTGATACCCTACGCCAACCTGAAATTTGTTACCCTGTACAATGATATTTTTTACAAGAAACCCGCTTTTGACCTGAAGGAAGGTGTTTTCTTTACCTATATTCCCAATTACGCCATTAAAGCCGGAAAAAAAGATGCCGACGGAATTACCATACGTGATGTGCTGATCTATGATCAAACCAATCCGTTGCAGAACAACACCATCATTGCCGAAACCGGTGTGATGGCCGTTTCCGGGGATAAAAAATTCCTGGAATTCAATTTAAAGAACGGTTACCGTTACCAGGAAAACGGATCGGTTTATGACAGCACAAACGAATACATCAGGCTTGGTTTCCGGTCTTTTAAAAAACTGTTTGACCTGAGTGCATTGCAAAAGCAAACCACCAACGACAGCATTTACCGAAACAATTTTAAGATGTTAAGTGCCGGCCAGATAAACCGGTCGCTGGATTCGTTGAAGAAGATAAAAGATACCGTGGTTTTTCGCATGAACAAGACCATTGCTTTATCACTGCCCTATGCAAGCTTACAGGACAGTTCCCAAAAAAAATTGCCGGCCATCCGGCCCCGTTACTCCAAATTCGATTCCCTGTTGCCTGATTCGGCCCGTTTTACCGTAAATAATTCAGCCATATTACTGGCCAACAATATCAAATACAGTATTGAGAATTCAGGTGGGGAAATAGAGAACAGAAAAAATGAAATTAAATACCATTATATAGAATGGCACCGTAAATTCTCGCTGTCCATGGCCTGCTTTGTGCTGTTCTTTATTGGTGCGCCCCTGGGTTCCATCATACGCAAAGGCGGATTGGGCATGCCCCTGGTAGTGGCCATTGTTTTCTTTTTATTGTTTCACCTGCTGAACATGTTTGGCGAAAAGTTTGTAAAAGAAGACATCATGCCCCCGTTCATTGGCATGTGGCTTGCTGTACTGGCATTAACACCCGTGGGTATTTTTCTTACTTACAAAGCCATGCACGACTCGCAGCTTTTTAACAAGGAATATTATAACCGGGCATTTAAAAAATTAAGATCACTGCTTACCCGTTCCAAAGAAACACCAATCACTTAAAATATTTATTATGGCAAATACAAACAAAACAAACCGCAGAACATTCATTGGCAACACAGTAAAAAGCGGTTTAGCCATTGGCGTTGGATTAAGTGCTGCTGCCCCCCTGCTGCAATCATTTGCGGCAAAAGAAAGAACGGGGCCGTATACATTTAATACCGGTTTTGATCAGCAGCCGCTGCCCTATGCATACGATGCACTGGAAGAGGTGATTGATGCCAAAACGATGGAATTACACTACAGCAAACACGCTGCTGCTTATTGTAAAAATGTAAAAGAAGCTGCCGCTGCCGAAAAAGTGGATATAACAAAACCACTGGAAGAGGTGCTTACGAACATTTCTAAATACAGTGCCAAAATGCGCAACAATGGCGGCGGCCATTATAACCACGAAATGTTCTGGAAATGCATGCGTCCTAAAAAAGAAGGAAACGCACCCACAGGCAAATTGCTGGAAGCCATTGAAAAACAATTCTTCTCTTTCGATAATTTTAAAAAACAATTTGCCGATTTTGGCAAGAACCGCTTTGGCAGCGGCTGGGCATGGATGTACATTAATAAAGACAATTTAATTACCATTGGCTCTACCACCAACCAGGATAATCCCCTGATGGACATAGCCGAAATAAAAGGCTACCCTTTACTGGCGCTTGATGTGTGGGAACATGCCTATTACTTAAAATACCAGAACCGGCGTGCCGATTATATTGAGAACTGGTGGAAGGTGGTGAACTGGGATTATGTGCAGCAGAGAATGGACAGCTTTAAGATGTAATTAATCAAAAAAAGGCTTTAAACGTTTGAGCTGTCAACAATCAGGGAACTGAATTTGAGTTTACAGTAGTACAAAAGTCAAATCAGGGAACCATCCGATCCCGATAGCTATCGGGAGGGATGTAATCCTTTGTCGGGCTCCTTTTTTTTCGCAACCTCCCATTCCGGTTGCCTATTTTGGAGAAGCAAAAAAGAAAAAATAAAAATTGAAAAGTTTTTAAAACAACAGTATTATCCTTCAATTACATATCAGTTCAACTCATTAAACTTTAAAAGATTTTGATGAAAAAACTACTGCTCCCCTTTTTCCTGGTTGGCACTATTGCCATGATGGTGGTAATGGCAAAGACCGGTGCCATTTTAAAAACACCGGAGGCACCCATGGGCATTCTTAACCTGGAGTTTGCTTACAATACCGCAAAAACAACACCCATCATCAACTCCTGGGCAAGCATTAATAAAGCCGATGTAATAACCGCAGCAAAAAACAATACCTGGTGGGATTTTATATTCCTGTTCTTTTATGCCGGTTTTTTATTTTTAGCCTGCAAAAAAATTGCGGCAAAAACCAGGGGCGGTTTTTCCAAAGCCGGTTTCCTCATCGCCAAAGGCGCATTGTGGGCAGGATTTTTAGATATACTTGAAAACTCCGGTATGCTGCTCACGCTTAATGACCAGGGCTCCGATACCATTGCGCTCTTCACCACCATCATCTCCATCATAAAATGGGCATTGGCCATCATTGCCGTGCTGTATGTGGTAACCGGATTGTTGGCATTGGCTTTTAGGAAAACATAGCTGCAGAGAATCTCCCGCAGATTTCGCAAATTTCGCAGATTAAATGCTTTGTATGTTCTGCGTCATCTGCGAATTCTGCGGGCCAATAATCATTTGCCAAAGGCAAATAAATCCGTGGTCATCAGTGAAATCTATCGCAAACCCCTAAGTTGCGCAGCAACTTCCCTTTGTGCCTTCG
>CALRVV010000013.1:0-126705 GCA_943371705.1 Chitinophaga pinensis
GTACAAAATAACACCACAACCGTTTACGTGATGCCAATATTTTAAAAAAAGCCGATCCCGCATGAAGCAGGACCGGCCTTTACATTTATTTTAAGGAATCAAATTAAGCGATCTCAACATCAGCACCTGCTTCAGTTAATTTGGCTTTAATTTCTTCTGCAGTTGCTTTATCAGCACCTTCCTTAACTGGTTTTGGAGCGCCATCAACTAAATCTTTAGCTTCTTTCAGTCCTAATCCTGTTAATTCTTTAACGATCTTAACGATCGCTAATTTGTTGGCACCTGCAGCTTTTAAGATAACATCAAAAGATGTTTTCTCTTCAGCAGCAGCCGGGCCATCGCCACCTGCACTTACTACAACTGCAGCAGCAGCTGGTTCAATACCGTACTCTGATTTTAAGAATTCTGCTAATTCCTGTACTTCTTTTACTGTTAAGCCTACTAGGTTTTCGGCTAATGCTTTTACGTCTGCCATAATGTTTGTTTTTTTTCCGGCTTCACACCCTTAAAGGATCCGTCGGAGCGTTTTTAAAAAATTGTTGTTTTATCAATGAGTTGACTTTGCTATTAACTTATCAACTTATTTTACTTTTTTACAAGCTTCGTTAATACTAAGCCTGTGGTGCTTCATCTTCACCTGTTGCTGCTTCAGCGGCCGGTGCTTCCGGTGCTGCTTCTGCAGCCGGAGTTTCTGCAACTGGTGCTTCGGCAACCGGGGCTGCTTCAACAGCTGGTGCTTCTGCTGCAACTTCTGCAACCGGTGCAGCAACTTCTTCAGCTACTACTTCCTTTGCTGCATCTTTGTTTTGTAAAGCGCCCAATACACGTTGTATAGGCGATTGCAGTAAACCGATCACTTCACCAATCAGTTCATTCTTGGTTTTGATCTGGGTTAATGCTTTCAGCTGATCGTTACCTACAAATACATCTCCGTTAATGAAAGCTGCTTTCAATAAAGGCCTTTCGTTGTTGTTCTCTTTACGGAAGCTGCTGATGATCATGGCAGGTTCTTTTGGATTTTCGCTGAACATCAGGGCTGTTACCTGGTGCAGAGAATCAAAAACGCCGCTGTATTTTTCAGCATCTAAGCTTTCTAATGCTTTGCGGATAAGTGTATTCTTAGCCACTTTCATTTCTACCTGCTTATTAAAGCAATGGTTGCGCAATTTGCCAACCTGTGCTACTGTTAAGCTTTCTGTATCAGTAATGTAGAAGTTGTTGTACTGGGCAAACTTGCCTTTCAGTACCTCAATCACATCATTTTTTTCCTGCTTTGTCATATCAATTATTTTTTTGTCATCCTGAGCGAAGTCGAAGGATTAGTTTTGAACAGATTTTGTGTCTACCATAATACCGGGACTCATGGTGCTGGCCATGCTAACACCCCTCAGGTAAGTTCCTTTGGATGAAGATGGTTTTAATTTCACTATGGCATTAATAAGTTCCTGGCTGTTTTCTGCGATTTTTTCAGGCGCAAAACTTACCCGTCCGATAGACGCGTGGATGATGCCCACTTTATCTACCTTAAAAGCAATTTTACCTCCTTTTAAATCAGTGATGGCACCTGCTACGTCGTTGGTAACCGTACCTGTTTTAGGATTCGGCATCAGGTTACGTGGTCCCAGTACTTTACCCAGTTTACCGATCTTCGGCATTACCGATGGAGTGGCTACAATAACATCGATATCTGTCCAGCCGCCTTCGATCTTGGTAATGTATTCATCCAGGCCTACATGATCGGCACCGGCTGCTTTGGCTTCGGCTTCTTTATCCGGAGTACATAAAACCAATACACGTTTTGTTTTACCGGTTCCATGGGGTAATGATACCGTACCACGGATGGCCTGATCGGCTTTCTTGGGATCCACTCCCAGTTTGATATGCAGATCAACAGAACTGTCAAATTTTGTTGTGTTTATTTCTTTAACCAGGGATGATGCTTCCTTTAAGGAATAAGCTTTATTCACATCAACCTTAGTATTTGCTACTTTTCTTTTTTTCGTAATCATTTTTTACAAATTTTAGGACCTGCCGGCAGGCAGGTAAGGTTGATAATTAATTGTCCCAGGGGGCTGTGCCTTCAACGGTTAAGCCCATACTGCGTGCAGTACCGGCAACCATTTTCATGGCGCTGTTAATGGTAAAAGCGTTCAGATCTTCCATTTTGTCTTTGGCGATCTCTTCTACCTGAGCCCAGGTAACTTTTCCAACCTTAACACGGTTTGGTTCTTTACTGCCGCTGGTGATTTTTGCTGCATCCATTAACTGAACGGCTGCGGGTGGGGTTTTAATGATGAAGTCGAACGACTTATCAGCATAAACGGTGATTAACACAGGAAGCACTTTACCCTGTTTGTCCTGGGTTCTGCCATTGAAAGCTTTACAGAACTCCATGATGTTGATACCTTTAGAACCCAATGCAGGGCCTATTGGCGGTGCCGGATTGGCTTGTCCTCCTTTACACTGGAGCTTGACATAGCCGGTGATCTCTTTTGCCATTTTTTTTACTTTTTTTGGTGATAACGTTCCCCGCAATTACGGGTAAACTCCCAAGTCAATAAACCTGATTTTCCGCCTTTGCCGCGGCTACGGCGGATAAAAAGAACTATTTGGGGCGGCAAAGGTAGGGTAAAAAAGAGAAAATATGCTATTTTATAAAAAAAAATCCCCCGAAAACCGGGGGATTATCTGTAATTTTTTGACTTACAGCACCAAAATTCCTTTGGCCTGCATGGTAATTTCTTTTTTTGGTTGTGTTATTGCTTCAATTTCTGCTCTGGTCTTCCCTGCATCTTCGGCATAATGCTTCAGCATATCAACCGGGGTTTCTTTGAGGGTTGCTGTACCATCTACCACAATGGTTTTACCATTCATTGATAAAGGCACCAGGAATTTATGATCTTTCATTTTAATCATCATGGTTCCGTTGGCTGTTTCCATTTTAAGCCAGCAACCTTCTGATTTACAAACTTCTTTAACTTTGCCGGTTACTTTCACGTCCAAAGGCTTTTCCCCGTTAAGTTTAACCGACAGATCGTTGACAGGAATAGCACCATCGGCGGTAATTTTTTCACCAAAGGTCATACCCGGGTTTGCATCACCTTCGGGTGGCTGGGCCATTAAAAAAACGCCAAGCAGCATGGCCGGAACTGATAATAATATTTTTTTCATGTTTTTAAATTTAAAAGTAAAAAAGCCACTTTCGTGGCTTTGCAATTTAAACAATTTTTTCAACCTGCATATAACTTAATTCTACCGGTGTAGCCCGGCCAAATATCTTTACCTGTACTTTCAGTTTCTTCTTTTCATCATTCACTTCTTCAATCACCCCGTTAAAGTCGTTGAACGGCCCGTCAATGATCTTGATGGTTTCGCCGATGATGAATGGCTCACTCATGGTCATTCCGCCGGCGTCGCTCATTTCATCTACCTTGCCCAGCATTTTATTTACTTCAGCCTTGCGTAAAGAGATGATATTGCCCTTTGATCCCTTACCATCGGTAAGAAAGTGCATAACGTTGCTGATGTTGCTCATAGACTGGATCATGTCGTCACTCAGTTTTCCGTCGGCCACTTCAATCATGATATAACCGGGATAAAAGTTACGCTCACGCATTACTTTTTTACCGTTAACCACTTTATACACCTTTTCAACGGGTAAAAAAACCTGTTTTACAATGTTGGTCCAACCGTTTCTAACGGTGTCCTTATCCAGGTATTCCTTAATTTTTCTTTCTTTACCGCTTACTACACGGAGCACATACCATTTGCTTTCCTTCTCCGCCTTTTCTGTCTTTTCAACTATCGGTGTTGTTGCTTCCATAATCTTTTATTTAAATAGAGAGTAGATAAATTTCATGGCGTTATTGGCTACAAAATCCATAACCCAAACCATACCTGTTATTAAAAGGGTAGCTCCTATCACAATCATGGTTGATTGCTGCAGCTGATCCCAGTTTGGCCAGGTTACCTTGTGTACTAATTCTTTGTAAGAATCTTTAAGGTAAGCAGTAAATTTATTCATGTTTTTATTTGTTTAAAACGTTTAAGGTTTAAGATGTTTTTGGGTTTTAAAATTTCATTCAACTTTAAACCTTTTGAATCATCAAACCTTTTTAACCTAAAATAGCACGGGCACTAGGATTCGAACCCAGATCAAAGGTTTTGGAGACCCGTATGCTACCGTTGCACCATGCCCGTATAAAACCCCCTCCGCCCCCTAAAGGGGGAACCGGAAAGAGTATGATAATTAAAGAACTCTTCAGTATTTACTAGTTTATTAGGAAACACAGACTCTTAAAAAAAGCAAAGTACCTAAGCTTTTGGCCTAAGTACTCTGCAAAGATATAAAAAAACATCCACAAACTCCCCCTTTAGGGGGCTGGGGGGTTATTATTTTACAATTTCAGTTACCTGACCGGCACCTACTGTACGGCCACCTTCACGAATCGCAAATTTCAAACCTTTTTCCATCGCAATTGGCTGAATCAACACCACATTCAATGAAGTGTTATCGCCAGGCATAACCATTTCTGTACCAGGATTCAGAGTAACTTCACCAGTTACGTCTGTAGTACGGAAATAGAACTGAGGACGGTATTTGTTGAAGAATGGAGTATGACGTCCGCCTTCTTCTTTGCTTAATACGTAAACCTCTCCTTTAAACTCGGTGTGCGGAGTGATAGAACCTGGCTTACAAAGAACCATACCACGACGGATCTGGGTCTTTTCAATACCACGTAACAACAAACCTGCATTATCTCCGGCTTCACCTTCGTCAAGCAGTTTCTTAAACATCTCAACACCTGTACAAGTGGTAGATAATGGTTTTTCCATCAAACCAACGATCTCCATTGGTTCACCAACTTTAATACGACCTCTTTCGATACGGCCGGTAGCAACAGTACCACGACCAGTGATTGAGAACACGTCCTCAACACTCATCAGGAACGGCTGGTCAACCAGACGTGGAGGTAAAGGAATGTAGCTGTCAACTGCATCCATCAACTCGTTGATCTTTGCTACCCATTTGTCTTCGCCAGCCAATGCGCCGGTTGCAGAACCCTGGATGATCGGTGTATTATCACCGTCAAAGCCATAAGAAGTTAACAACTCACGGATTTCCATTTCAACCAGTTCCAGTAATTCAGGATCATCAACCAGATCAACTTTGTTCATAAAAACAACGATCTGAGGTACACCTACCTGGCGGGCCAAAAGGATGTGCTCTTTAGTTTGAGGCATAGGTCCATCAGTAGCAGCAACTACCAGGATAGCTCCATCCATCTGGGCAGCACCGGTGATCATGTTCTTCACATAATCGGCGTGACCCGGACAGTCAACGTGTGCATAGTGACGCTTGTCAGTAGCATATTCCACGTGAGCAGTATTGATTGTGATACCCCTTTCTTTTTCTTCAGGAGCACCATCAATATCATCATAATTTTTTTTCTCCGCCAAACCTCTTTTTGACAAAACATCGGTTATAGCGGCTGTAAGTGTTGTTTTACCATGATCTACGTGACCGATAGTTCCAACGTTTAAATGGGGTTTATCCCTTTTGAATGATTCTTTTGCCATTGTTTGTATTTTAATATTTGTTTTGAAAAAATGGTTGTCATTTAAAGTCTGTAAACCATGGACTTGAATTATTTTATGAGCCATAGGTGAGAATCGAACTCACGACCCCTTCCCTACCAAGGAAGTGCTCTACCCCTGAGCTACCACGGCGACTCAGTTGGCAATGTTCAGTTGGCAGTCGGCAGTTTGCCAATTAGCAAACGATGCAGACTGCAAACTGCAGGCTGCAAACTGAATAAGAGCGGAAGACCAGGCTCGAACTGGCCACCTATAGCTTGGAAGGCTATCGCTCTACCAAATGAGCTACTTCCGCATTAAACTGAATATTGAGCATTGAGTGTTGATTATTGAATATTCAATAATCAATGTTCAATTTTCAATGTACAAAGAACTTCCACCTTCGTTAAAACTATGGTGGTTCAAGTGGGCAGAGTAGGGTTCGAACCTACGTACACTTACGTGAACAGATTTACAGTCTGTCGCCTTTAACCACTCGGCCATCTGCCCATTTTAGTATCAAGTATTCAGATTTTAGTATCAAGACAAATCCTTGTGTTTTAGTCTATCTACCTGCTACTAACTACTTACTACTTATTCCAGAGCCGAAAACTGGAGTCGAACCAGCGACCTACTGATTACAAATCAGTTGCTCTACCAACTGAGCTATTTCGGCACAAACCTAAAGAACTGATTCTCAAAAAATACGGGCAACACAAATGCAGCCCTTTTTTTGGGAAGGCAAAGGTAAGAGAAATTGGTTAATACCAAAACTTTGAAATGATTTTTTTTAGCTGTATTTGATAAAATGTGTATAAAGCAAATAAATAAGCCCCCCGGTTGCCCGGGAGGCTTATTGATGAAGGCCTTTTTATTATGCTGCCTGTTTTTCTTTTTGTCTTTTTATTTGTGTGATAATGGACTCCAAAGCTGCATCAAAACTTTCCTCAAATGATTTGGAAGATTGTTTTACAAAAAACTCATGCCTTGGAATCAGAACTTTAATCTCGGCCACTTTATCCTTAATATTGTGCACTATATTATCCAGCTTTAAATACACATCAACTTTCGTTATCCTGTCGTGATACTGCGTTAATTTTTCAATCTTTTTCTCGATATAAGATACTAACTTAATGTCTGCATCAAAGTGCACTGTCTGAATGTTTACGTTCATAACGTCTGTTTTTAATCTGTGAAAAATAATGTAAAAGAACTAGGTAGATTATTATGTCATAGGCTTTAATAAATTGGGTTAAGCTGGTTTTTGTTCCCGGTATGAAGTTAACGCATTAAGGATATTATTCAAAAAATAAGTTGTAATGTTTCGGTAAAAATTATAACGGTTTTTACCCTGATATATTATAACATTACCCTTAATCTTTTGCCCTTTATGCCTTTGGGTGTGCCTTTTTATGTATGTCCTTCAGTTTTTCTATGGTATTATGGGTGTATACCTGAGTGGCAGCAAGGCTGCTGTGGCCCAGCAGTTCTTTAACCGCGTTCAGATCAGCCCCGTTATTCATCAAATGTGTGGCAAAGCTGTGCCGCAGCACATGCGGACTTTTTTTATCAATGGTGGTCACCATGCCCAGGTACCTGTTCACCGTATTATATACATACCTGGGGTATAGTTTTTTGCCTGCAGCAGTTACCAGCAAAATATGGCTTTCAAACACTTCATGTTGCTTTCGTTTTTCGGCCATATAATCCTGCATCATGTGAACCAGTTGATTACTTACAGGTATTATGCGCTCTTTATTGCCTTTACCCAATACCTTAATGGTTCCGTTACTTTTGGAAATATCTGTTTCCTTTAAACCACAGAGTTCAGCCTGGCGCATTCCGGTGTTATAAAAAAGATGCACAATCAGTTCATCGGTTCTGCCTGCCCAGGTATCCGGAAATTCAACATGCTGTAATAAGGTGGTGATGTCTTTTTTGTCAACATACTGAGGAAGCCGTTTACCAACCTTTGGCGAAATGATTCCCGTCATGGGGCTTACAGCAAGCGTTTGCTGCCTTAACTGGTATTTGAAAAAAGATTTAAGGCTGGATATTTTACGGTTGATGCTTTTAGATTCCATACCCTGTTCCTTTAGCGATGCCAGCCATGACCTTACATAGGTTGATTTTATTGCTTCCAGTTCTGATTCACCGAACTGGGTTACCAGAAAATCAAAAAAAGCAGTTAAATCATTTTGGTAGGAAATAATGGTATGCGGGGAGTACCTTTTTTGGAAACTAAGGTAATCGAGAAACTGCTGAAGGTATTGAGCCAGGGTTTGCTGCATAAAAAAACTGATACCCAAAGTTATAGCAACCGGGTATCAGTTTAATATATTGCTGATTTAAATAATCTTAATCGAACTTACCAGCCGAAACCTGTTCTTTGTAAACAGCTTTCAGTACTTCCTTGCGACGACGGATAGAAGGCTTGATGAAAGCCTGACGCTCTCTCAGTTGTAACAGGATTTTGCTTTTCTCAAATTTCTTTTTGTACTTTTTGAGCGCCTTGTCGATGTTTTCGCAATCTTTTGAATCAATAATTAACATAAAATATATACCTCCTTTAGGTGATTTAAAGTCCCGATATGATCGGAGAGGCGCAAAGATAGCAGAAATATTGAAATAATGAAAAACTTTGCAATAAAATCCGAAATTTGATCCATGTTTACAGGAATAATAGAATGCACGGGAAAAATTAAAGAGATCATACATGCCGGAAGCAATACCAGTTTTTGGGTAGAGTCGCCCCTGGCTACAGATTTAAAAATAGACCAAAGCCTCAGCCACAATGGTGTTTGCCTTACCGTTGAAGAAATTAACAATGGCATGCACCGGGTAACCGCCATTGCAGAAACGCTTTTAAAGACCAGCCTGGGCACCTGGATCGAAGGCACGGTTGTTAACCTTGAACGCTGCATGCAGCTTAATGGCCGCCTGGACGGGCACATTGTACAGGGGCATGTGGATTGCACCGCTGTATGTACCGGGGTAAAAGAGATGGACGGCAGCTGGGAATATATTTTTAGCTTCCCCGAAAAATTTGCAGCCCTGGTCATTGAGAAGGGCTCGGTTTGCGTTAATGGTATCAGTTTAACTGCTTTTAATGTAAGCAACAACAGCTTTACAGTAGCCATTGTTCCCTATACCTATAATAACACCAACATAAAAAACACGGTGGTAAACAGTAGGGTAAACGTAGAGTGGGATATGTTGGGCAAGTATATCCTAAGACAAACAGAATTATCGCTTTTGCGGCAACCTGTACTTTAAATCAATTATTGGCTTTTCAATAAATGTATAGCTGATGGTACCTGCTATTAATGTAATAGCAAACATGATCAATGCCAGGATAAAGGAGTGAACCTGTATACCCAGCTTGTTTATAATTAAAAAACCGGCAGTTAAGATCAAACCGTGAAAACAATAAACCCCGTAAGCAATTTTTCCAACATAAATCAAAAACCTTTTTTTTGAAAGATTAAACAAGGAGTTGACATTGTACATCTGATCCACAAAAATGATACACTGATGCACAATAAAAATAATCCGCATCACCACATCTAAAATATTATTTACATTGCCGGTAACCATGTTATTTAAAAAATAATACCCCAAAAAAAATATGGGTAAGAACAGGTAAAGTGATATTGATTTTAAAAAAGACGGGCTGCTGATATAGCGGATAAAACCGGATCTTATATGAATGAGATGTGCAAAATAAGCCCCGCACATCAAATCAAATAAATAAGTTAATGAATGGTAATACACATGATCGCCAGTGTATGCACTGTAAAAATTGAATACGATACTGATGATGCTTAAGATAACTATGACAATGCTTATTCTTTTGCTGAACAGCAGCAAAGAAACACCCCAAACAATATAGAACTGCTCCTCTACAGAAATTGTCCAAAGCTGCCTTAAAAAAAATACATGCCCCTCCAAATAAAAATTTGATACAAAAAAAACATACCAGCCTGCCGGGGGTAAAGTGATGGGTATATTGTAGTGAAATGAGATTTGTTTTACAGCGGTATATGCAATGGCCAGAATGATAAAATAAATGGGCCATATCCTGAATATACGCCTGAGCATAAAATTTTTAAACGAAAAATTCCCATATTTTTCTATCTCAATAAAAGCCAGATGAGTAATAATAAAAGCAGACAGGGCAAAAAACATATCCATACTTAAATAGATATTCTCATAACAAAAAGAAGCAAATTCCATCAAGAAGCCTTCACCAAAGGAAGGTTTATAGGAATGATAAAAAAAAACTGAAATTATTCCAATACCTCTCAGTGCATTTAACTGGGGGTAATAATATTTTTGTTGAATCTGACTGTTCATCACATTTAAACTTTTTTACCACTCATTGCTTTGGCAACAGCTATGTCCATTAAACGTTCGGCATAAGGGCGGGAAATATCATTCAGTGCAGCGGTTTTGGCCTGTATCAGGTTCTTGTCATTCATATCTACAGAAAGCTGCAGTGCCTGCATGGCAAGCGAAGTGTCGGCAATTTCTGCCTTAGTAAGGTTCTCAAAATTTTTCTGCATGAATTTTTCAGTGGTTTGCAGCAATTGTTCAGCCTCGGTTTTTGCTTCCGTTAATGCACGCAGGTCAATGTCTTCCTGTGCATGCTCCATAGAATCCAGCAGCATTTTTTCTACGTCCTCGTCTGTTAACCCGTATTGCGGCTTTACTTCTATAGACTGCTCTACACCACTACGGAGTTCTTTGGCATTTACCACCAGTATTCCATCAGCATTTATTAAAAAATTTATTTCAACTTTAGGTAATCCTGCAGGCATGGCCGGTATACCCGTTAAATTAAATTCGGCCAGGCGGCGGTTATCTTTAACCATATCCCGTTCGCCCTGGTAAACGGCAATCTTCATTCCACTTTGTCCGTCTTTACTTGTGGTGTATTGCCTGCCGGCTTTTGCAGGTATTTTAGAATTCCGGGGCAATAATACATCCATCAGCCCTCCCATGGTTTCCAAACCAAGCGACAGGGGCGTAATATCAAGCAGCAGCATGTGGGTTGTATTGCCGGCCAGGATATCGGCCTGTATAGCTGCACCCAGGGCAACTACTTCATCAGGATCCACTGAATCATTCAATGTCTTTTCAAAAAAAGCACTCACCATTTCTTTCACCAATGGCACCCTGGTGCTGCCGCCCACCATCACAATTTCGTCGATACCGTTCTTTTTTAACCCGGCATCTTTAAGGGCACTTTTACAGGATGTAATCGTTTTTTCCACAATAGGTTTAATGATCTCATTAAACTTTTCCCTGCTAATTGAGATCTCTTTTCCTTCGTACTCCATTTTAAAGAGATCCACCGATGATAAATGCTTCTTCGCTTCCTCTGCTTTTAACCTGAGTACCTGCCTGTGTGTTGACAGATCTCCTTCAAAAATATTTTCTGTAAGCCAGTATTCAACAAGGGCTGCATCAAAATCATCTCCTCCCAGATAAGTATCACCATGGGTGGAGAGCACTTCAAATATGCCATCATGGATATTCAATACCGATATATCAAATGTGCCGCCACCCAGGTCGTATACGGCAATTGTTTTGACCTGTCCTCCTCCTTTGGAGGAGTTAGAGGAGGTACCAAATCCATATGCCAGGCTGGCTGCAGTGGGTTCATTAATTATCCTGAGTACATCCAGGCCGGCCAGCTTACCTGCATCCCGTGTAGCCTGCCGCTGGGCATCATTAAAATAAGCAGGCACGGTAATTACTGCCTTGCTTACCGGCGTTTTTAAAATATGCTCTGCCTGTTTTTTCAGTTCCTTTAAAATAAAAGAAGAAAGCTCTACCGGTGAATAAAAAGTATTGCTCACCTGAACCTTTACCAGTTTATTTTCCTCGTCAATTATTTTATAAGCCAGTGCCCCAGACTGGCTTTTTACGTCGTGGTATGCTTTTCCCATCAGTCTTTTCGCCGAAAAAATGGTATTTGCGGGGTCGGTAACCAGAAATTGTTTTGCTTCATTGCCAACAGTAATGTCGCCATGTTTTCCAAAATGTATGACCGATGGTACCAAAGAACTACTGTTATGTTCTTTTAAGGCCACCGGCTTTTTGCTTTCGGGATGAATGATGGCAACCAGGCTGTTGGTGGTTCCCAGGTCAATGCCAACAATGATCTCATCCTGCTGCAAACTGCCTGTGGCTATGTTGATAGCTATTTTAGCCATGAATTTATTTTTTTATGTGCAAAGGTAACACCCATGCACCATAAATAAGTTGCCTGGTTTATCAACCTGTAAAAGGCTGGCCAGCCAATAAAAAAGGCTGCCGTTTAGCGGCAGCCTGAAATATTGTTATGATCGACTGCTATCGGATAAGTACCATTTTTCCGTAGCCTTTATTGAAATACTTGTCGGTATTTTCTCCTTCGGCCCTGTACTTATCCAGTGATTTACCATTGAGGTTGGTTAGTACCCTGTATAAATAAACCCCATTAGCCAGTTTTGCACCGTACATATCCGTTCCATCCCATTTAAACTCGGTAATATTTCTGCCAACATGTATCGGCCCCAGTTCATTGGTGGTTATTTCACGCACAATTTTTCCGGTAATGGTTAATATCTGAATACGCATATTTTGCGGCACTTCGCTTCCGGTGATGGTAAATACAAAAGCAGTTGATGTAGTAAACGGATTTGGATAATTAAGCAGGTTTGAGATCATTGCTTTTGTGATCACGGTGAAGGTTACATGATAATCGATAGCACCTGCTGTATTGCCCATCACATCCCTGCCGGATACGATCAGTTCATATTCTCCTTCTTCGGGGAAATATGGCAGGAAGTCGATGGTAGCCGTATTATTGCCCGTAGACAGGTTAGCCGGTGTGAAACGCATGCTGTCGCCAAAACTATAGTTGCGCAATGAGCCATCAGGAAAACGTACCTGAACTTTAATGTAAGCAGTATCACTTAATGCCAGGAACCGGCTTTCATCTTTAAGGTTTACCAAAATGTGTGGCTTGGCCGATACGATATCTTTATTAAGGATATGTACTCCATCAAAAGTCACATCCAGCAAAGGATTGAAATTATCTGTTTTTACAAACAGGTTTTTAAAGAGTATATTATTAAAATGATATTGTTCAGGCTGGGCATTTGCCGGATTAACTTCTACAAAAACGGTATTGTTTCCCGGATAGTTACGGGTATCGATCTTGTAATTGATTACCATGGTATCGCCCGATACCAGCACTTTTCCTTTTGGTAAATTGAGTGTTACAGGATTATTAAACCTGTCGGTTAAGGTAAAATTAACCCGCATACTATCTGCAAAAGCTGTTTGGCTGATGTTTTTAAACGCCAGTTTAAAATCAACCAATTCGCCCTGCTCCGCAGTATCCTTCAATGCAAAAAGAATATTGGGCGCAACAGCACCTTCCGGAATATAAGTACCATTTACCCTCCAGTATCTTAACTGATTGGGTGTTGCCGTTACAGAGTCGGTATTGAGCATTTTTAATTTAAGGTAAGGATAGGTTTGCGCATTGATCCAGCTGAGCGATGTATCCGTTGCCGGCCGTACAGTTGCCAAAAGGGTGGCATTGCCATTATTATCCAGGCCTAAGATCTGTACAGATACAGAATCTCTGGTTGGCGTTTCCAATGATGTACCTCTCCAGTGCAGTGAGTTCCATTGTAAGGCCGGACCAAACCTGTCGGAGGTGATATCGCCTGAAAGATGGTTTCCAATCGTGTGGAAGCTCTCATTAAGTGCATCAGAGCTATTTCCTGCAACCTTTTCAAGAATTGCCCCGGGCTGGCCCTTTTTATACACAAACACATAGGGAATAAACCTGTATAAAGAATCTATTTTACTAAAGCCGTTATTCTTAAGTTTATGATATAATGAATTGACCGGATCGTCTGATTGCCAGCTTACGGGCATACTCACAGTTGGGTTAGCAGGACTGTTTGTCATAACCACATAATGCCCTGTTGGAACTACATTATCCAGGAAATTAATTACAGTCTGCCGCTGCGCCAATGTACCTACTTTAAAATGGAAAAACCCAACTTTTACTGTGGGATTAATGGGAATGGGCCTTACGCTGCCATATAAACCCGACACGCCATTGTCGGTATTTACCCAGGCTTTGTTGGTTACGGTGTCGATAATATAAAAACGCAGTACTTCTGAGTTTGGCGCCAATCCGGGACCATAAAATCCTGCCTGTTCAATTAGTCCATCATTTCGTAATGATACATCATTGGTTTGGGTAATGTTCGGATAGATCCCTGTTCTTACATCATACTGCCTGATACGTTTTTCATACCGTAAAACCCTGTCGTTATCCAAAACAATTTTATTGTAGGCGTTGTTTTTAAACTGGAAGTAATGAGACTGGTTAAAACCAGGCGTGCTGTTGGGCAAATAAATAAATGAAAAATTATTCCAGATAAATGTATTACCAGAAGCCGGTACCGTAGATGTTCGCCAGTAATACACGGTACTGTCTGTATAAGTAATATTAGACGGTTTAAACTCTATCACACCGCCGGTTCCGGAAGTATTGTATATTTTTTTAAAGGACGAATTAAAGAGTTCCGTAGTGTCTATTTCCATAACGTATTGCCGCTGGCTGCTGAGCGGATTTGCGGTACTGGCATAATAGGTTATATTCTGCTGGTTAATTATCGAATAATTATAGGGGGAAATAGGCCTCAATTCATCTTCAAAAATGTAAAAATCTTTTACCAGTTCATTATTCATTTCCGATAACTCATCAATACGGCTGTCGGCTTCAACGGAAACCAGCAGTTTATTCAACCCTTTATCTGTAACCGGATTTATAGGAACGGTAAGGTTAAATGAATCCATATACAAGGTAGCCCGGATCACCTGGTTGTACAAAATCCGTATTGAATCATTAGGCAATTTCTGCCTTATTCTTACCCTCATGGAATCTTTTATCGCCCTGCCGATATTCATCACCTTTACATCTACATTAAAGTTCTGATCTGCCACAGAAATGATCGACGGCGTAAATTTAACCAGTTGGTCCTCTATAACATAATCAGGTTTTGCAAATGCATTTAATTTTAATGCCGGATCTCCGTGCAGATTTATTTCTTCGATGTGCAACCTGGTATAGTAGTCTAAACTGCCGGGATTACCCCCCAGGTTTTGTATGGTGGTTTTAAGCTGGTTACCTACCGTATTGCCATACATTTCGTAACCGATCTTTTTATAATAATCCAGGTTATAAAAATTTAAAAACGGAGCTATACCAAAATGCGTACTGCCTAAAAAACCGATGCTGCCTTTTTGGGCATTAAAAATATATTTTTCGGATAACGACATGCCCGAATAACCCGTTAATCGTGCAGGGTTGAAAGTGAAGAAATTACCCACTGTACAGCCACTTACATGTACAAAGGGATACTTGCCGTTATTTTGATAATTTTCGGGATAATTTAAATTAATGGCCAGTTCATTGGCTGATGAGTGTCCGAAATATTTTACATAGCTGAGGCCTTCCTGGAACAAAGCAGCTATTCGCTGGCTTTGCTGTTGCTCAATGGTTAAAACAGAAGTTTTTGCAAAAGTCTCTACTTTAGCTCCGTACAAAGTATCCTCAATCAGCCTTTTATAACCATCCATATATGAGCGAAAACTTGCATTCTCTGCACTGTCCGATCCGCCAATGGTATGTAACATGTTTTTCATCCAGGCCTTATCGGCAATGGTTTGAACGGGTGATTGCTGTGCCTGTTCGTATTGCTTCATTTTATCGAGGTAAATGCCTACCTCTGATCCATTGATAGCACCTAAACGGCCAATGGGCATTGATGGTACATTTAAGCCGGGAGGACAGGCCAGCAATACATCAGATGCAGGCCAGCCAAATGTTTGTACCAGGTTTAACTGATCGGCAATAGGGCTGGTCTGATTTACCGTATAATCCTGGTAACTTAAACCATGTCCCATGATAAATACATATTTGGGTGCAGGATTAAATTGCTGATTGGCGTACTGGATAAAATCACGTACTGCCGAAGGATGTTTTTTAATTCCAAATCCGAACTGATCATCCAGTTCTTCAATATTGTAAATTTTTGCATTATGCCCTCCCCCTGCAACTGAACTGCGGTACTGGCGGTATAATTCTACATTGTTTAATCCCGAACCATTGTTAAACAAAACCGGGTTACTGATGATCAAATAGTTTCCCTGGTTGGATGCATTGGCATAGTTTACAAAGGTTTTGGAAGTTAAAGAAGACACAACCTGCATGTTGGTTGCCTCACCGTTCATCAGGTTAAACCTGCGTACCGTATCTGTTGATGGTGCCAGTACAAATCTAACCTGTCCGGCAACGCTGATATCCCCGGTTATTCTTCTTCCATTGTTATAATCATATAAAATGGGGGCAACTGCATTGGCATTAAAATTTGTGATCACCAGGTAATTACCCAGCGTATTATCCTTTAATTCAAAATAAAAATTCTTTTGATTGTTGAAATTGAATGAGGCAGGATAGGTAATTGAAAAACAACTCACCACAATACGGTCTACCGCAGAAGCGCCGTTGCCATTAATACTTACACCAATAAATGACGGGCTGTTTAAAATAGAAAGCGGTAAATTTCTTACTGTGTCTTTTAGATAATTAAAATAGGGCATTGGCTTTTGAACAACAATATTGCCCTGTACCCTGGCAATCAGTTCCCTGGGGTTTAATGCATTGCCCGTAGCCGTAACCGTAAACATTACATTATTCTGCGGGCCGGTATTGTACTTGTTGATATCATTTAAAACATTTGATAATGCACAACAGGGTGCAATATTATTACTTGCCCATCCTTCCCCTGCATCATAAGAAGATGAATACACATATTCGCCGATAACAGCCGCATACCCTCTGTTGATCGCGTTTCTGTAATGCTGCTCAATTCGTCGCATGAAATAGGGCTCAGCAGGCAGGGTGTTGCCCGCAACAGGATTGGCAGTAGCCAAATACCTGAGATTACCGCCGGCAGGATTAACAGTAAGAAAATAAGTTACTGTATCTGACTGCAGGCTGAACTTATCACACATCTGGTGGTCGGGGTTGCGGTAAAGCGCTTTATCGGGTTTGCCATCATTCATTTCGCCCCAAAACTCTATAAAATCATTACTGCCTAAGGTACCGGTTGGTACAGAGGTGAAAATACGTACCTGTTTTCCATTGCGCCATAACTGAAAATTTTCAGCAGGTACCGACCCTAAACCGGCAGCAGCCAGTATTGGCTGGTAAATACGGGTGAGGGAATCATTTGCCAGTCTGAATTTATAATAGGTTTTGCTGTAATCAATCCAACTGTTGTTTAACTGGGCATTGCTGTTAAATGCAAACAGTAAAATGATCGATGCTGATAGAATTTTTTTCATACTTCTGGTTGTAAATATATTTTATTCAATTTCTCTTTTTCCTGCAATATTAAAGCGCAAAGAAAATATGTGGGTATATAATGGATTTGACTGATTGGCAAGATTGGTAAATGCATAATCAATCATGATATTCCTGATTTTAAAACCTGCACCCGCACTGGGCTGGTAAATCCAAACCTTTTTTTGATTGGTGGTATCACCATCCTGCGTACCTCTTTGAAAATTGGCTATACCTGCCCTGATAAAAAACACATCCTTTATAGAAGCTTCTAAACCGATACGGGGATCAATACTTAATGTATTGCCACTGTAAACTGTATTCCTTTTACCATCAAAAGTAACATCCACATTTGCTTCGGCCAGCAGGTTAAGTGATTTACCCATTTTAAAATTATAACCACCCCCGATGATCAAACGGGGTGCAGTAAGCTCAGTAGATTTTACCGGTATATCATTTTTAGTAAGGTATAATATCTCTTTTTCCTTTTCAGTAAATGTAAAAGACCATGCATTAAATGTTGTGGTTACATCCCTTGCCACAATACCCAGATTCCATTTTTCGCCTTCTATCTTCAGGCCGGCATCCAGGCCAAAACCCCAGGCCGAGGCAAACTTGCCCACTTTACGGTAGATCACTTTTGCATTGATGCCAAAGCTTATTTTGGTTTTTTCTGTTTCTTTTATTTTTTGAGCAAAAGAAAGCAGGAAAGCATAATCAGCAGTAGAGAAGGTCTGAATATTATCGTAATTAACCCTTCCATCGGGCTCCACTAAAAATAAAGTGTTTGGTATATCATCCACAGCAAATCTTAAAATAGAAATACCCAGTGCCCTTTTATTATCCTGAATAGGCATTGCTGCACTCAAATAATCATATTTGGCAATGCCGCCAAAATAATCGGCATGCATCAAACCAACATTGGCTTTTTCCTTTATACCCGTTAGTCCGGCAGGATTCCAATAACCCGCAGTAGCATCTTTGGCAGAAGCAACCTGGGCACCTCCCATGGCCAGGCCTCTTGCCCCGGCACCAATATTTAAAAATTCGTTTGAATATTTACGCAATTGCGAAAACAAGGATAGGGGTAAAAGCAGTAATAGTAAAAGGTATATTCGATTGTGTAATCTCATAATAACATAGGTTGGTTATTGAATTTTATAGGTAGATCAAACCCATAACGTAAAAATACTTGGTAAATTGTGTTTATATATTGATTAAAATTAAGCTTAATACTGCAAATCCTGCCACGTATACACTATATTTTTTATGCATTTTTAAGATTTATTGCCATTTGGTAAAAAAGACACCAGAAACAGCGAAATAGATGCCTGCCGATGTATGAATTAAGCAGGTAGCGGGGTTTTGTTTTATCTGTTTTCTTTTTTACAAAAAACAACCTGTCATCTGCGAGAAACTTATGTTTTTTTCAATATTTATAAGCACTTTTGCCTGGTATCCGGTTTTAAAAAAATATTTTAATTAATTATCAGGAATGCAGTCTTTAATAACAGAATTACAATGGAGGGGAATGATCCAGGACATGATGCCCGGAACAACAGAGCAATTGGAAAAGGAAATGACCACGGCTTATATCGGCTTTGACCCCACTGCCGACAGCCTGCACATCGGAAGCCTGGTGCCCATCATCTTATTGGTGCATTTACAAAAAGCCGGGCATAAGCCCATTGCCCTGGTGGGCGGCGCCACCGGAATGGTTGGAGACCCCAGCGGCAAAAGCGAAGAACGGAATTTACTAAGTGAAGATGTTTTAAATAAAAATGTTGCCGGTGTACAGGCGCAGCTTGAAAAATTTTTAGACTTCGACAAAACCAGGCCCAATGCAGCGGAACTGGTAAATAACTACGATTGGTTTAAGGGAATTACTTTTTTAGATTTTATACGCGACACCGGAAAGCACATTACTGTGAATTATATGATGGCGAAAGACAGTGTGAAGAAAAGACTGGAGGGAGAATCCGGTATGAGCTTTACAGAATTTACCTACCAGTTGGTGCAGGGTTATGATTTTTACTGGCTTTACCAACACAAAAACTGCAAACTGCAAATGGGAGGCAGCGACCAGTGGGGCAATATTGTAACCGGTACCGAACTGATCCGAAGAAAATGCGGAGGCGAAGCATTTGCCTTTACCTGCCCCCTGATAAAAAAAGCCGATGGTGGCAAATTTGGAAAAACAGAGCAGGGAAATATTTGGCTGGATCCAGAAAAAACAACCCCCTACCAGTTTTACCAGTTTTGGTTAAATGCCAATGACAGCGATGCGGAAAGCTGGATAAAGATCTTTACTTTTTTGGATGAACCCACAATTAGTGATTTAATTGCTGAGCAAAAAAAAGATGCATCAAAAAGAGTATTGCAGAAAACACTGGCCAAAGAAGTAACCATTTTTGTGCATGGGACAGATGAATACAATAAAGCCATTGAGACCACCGATAAATTATTTGCCAACCAAAATGCCCCGGCCGAAAGCCTGAGCGAGCAGGACCTGGAAGCGATGGACGGTATTGTAAAAACTGATTTTTCAAAAGAAAAAATTGATGCAGGCATTGATGTGGTCTCATTTTTAGCAGAGACAAATATTTTTCCCAGCAAAGGCGAAGCAAGAAAAATGGTGCAGGGAGGCGGCGTTAGTATAAACCGTAAAAAAGTTGATAGTGCAGCGTTAAAAATTGATAACGCTTTATTGTTACACAGCAAGTACATTCTGGTGCAAAAAGGAAAGAAGCATTATTTCCTGGTGGCAATCGGGTAATATCTGACATGCATTTTACTTCAATACATGCGGCCGTTCTTTGTACACTTTCCATACAAACTCTCCAAAAAGGGTGTTGGCCCAGGCAAACCATTTGCGGGTAAATTTTGCAGCATCATCTTTATGAAAAGACTCGTGCATGAAGCCGGTGCCTGCATGGGTTTTCTGCAACATATCGAGGCATTTTTTTATTTCCTTATCCTCTGTGCTGGTCAGGCCACGCATGATGATACTCATGGGCCAAATATAATCCATACCTACATGCGGGCCGCCAATACCTTCGGCTGATTTGCCTTTGAAGAAGAATGGATTATCTTCCGACTGTACATATTTCCTGGTATTCTGATAGGCTGATTCTTTTAAAACATTGCTGTTCAGATACCCCAGCGAAAGCAATGAAGGCACATTGGCATCGTCCATCAGGTTGTAACTTCCAAAACCATTGACCTCGTAAGCCAGTATGCGTCCGTATACCGGGTGTTCAAAAAATGCATGTGCATTTAATGCATCTCCCAGCATTTTGCCAAGCGCATTGCATTCCTTGCTCAATGTTTCAAGCTGTATTTTATTGTCAGCTCCCATTTCACTCAGCTGAATAAGCGACATCATGGCAAACGTATTTCCGGGAATATTAAAAGGGAAAACCGTAGCATCATCACTGGGCCTGAACATGGCATGTATCAATCCTGTCTTTTTTGTGGGATATCCATAACCACCCAAAGGCACCCCATCGGTTGCCCAACTGGTTGTTCTTTCAAATTTATAAGGACCGTTATTCTCTAATCGCTGTTGTTCTTTAAAGGTTTTTACAACCAACCGCATGGCTTCTTTCCAATCTGCATCAAATGGAGATGTATCGCCGGTTTCTTTCCAGTAACCATAAGCCAGCCTTATCGGGTAACACAAACTATCAATTTCCCATTTGCGTTCATGCACACCGGGCAACATGAGCGTTTTATCATCCTTCCATTCACTTACTTTTGTTTCATCTTTATAAAATGCGTTGGCGTACGGGTCTTTTATAATACATTTTACCTGGCGGTTGATAACGCCTTTGATCAGCTCCTGTAAATGCTTATCTTCTTTCATCAGGGGCAGGTAAGGCCAAACCTGTGCCGATGAATCCCGCAGCCACATGGCATCTATATCACCGGTAATCACAAAGGTATCGGGCTTGCCGTTGATGACCTCAAAGTCAACCGTGGTATCCAACGTATTGGGGAAACAGTTTTCAAACAGCCATGCAATTTCTTTATTGCCTGCTTTCTGTTTTATTTCCCCTATCCGTTTTTCTACTGCAGGGCTTTTAAATTTCCGCTGGCTTTCGGGCACTCTTACCACCGGAAAATCAGTAATACCGTTTGCCAGTGCATATTTACCCATTAAAACACCTGCAGTGGCAAGTGAGGTTTGCTGAATGAATTTTTTCCGGTTCATGCTGTTAAGATAAAAAGAAAATAAGAATGCTGAACACAAAAGATCAATATATACAGAGAAGATTTTTTTCTCAGCTTTGCTGAGAAAGTTTCTTTGCCACAAAGGCTCAAAAGCACTAAGTGGAAGTTGCTTCGCAACTTAAGGTTTGCCACAGATTTTTTTACAACGCATGAAGATGGAGAAATAATAAATACAAAAAAATGCAAAGCATTTTACTTTGTCCCTTCGTGCCTTTTCCGAAGGATCCTGCGGAGTGGCTAAGAGAATTTTATTGCGAAGCAATAAATCAGACAGTAAAGATTTACGGAAGTTAAGATATAATTATTCTACGTCAACCTGTTTTTTAATTACAGCAGCTTCGATGGCCTGCATTAAAAATGTGCGTTCCTTTAAAAGATAACCATTGCCATGCTCGCAAAAATGAACCTTTAAATTTTCGATGCTGATGGGATTGCCTTCGGGTATATCGGCAATATTTGAATGCAGGATATCGTGCCCGTCGATGATCATCACCAGGCCGCTCCCTATTCCTTCCATTTTATTGCCTTCGGTAATGATCATGCCGGTATCTTCTCCCAAACCAATACCAATACAGGAGGGGTTGGCCGCAACTGCCTGGGCCAGCCTGGCAAACCTGCCACGTTTTTCAAAATGCGAATCAAAGATCACATTATGCATGAACCCAAGGCCGGTAGTAATTTTTACTTCACCTTTTAAATGCGCCCTGGTAGCATTGCCTTCGTAGATCATGGTATTGCTCATAGCCATGGCACCGGCCGATGTACCGGCAACTACAAATGAAGTTTCATTTTTATAACGGTCTAATATTTTTTGTAAGAATGGGGTGCCTCCGAAAGTACTGCTCAGTCGCAGCTGGTTACCGCCACTGAACATCACTACATCGCAGGTGGCAATACGTTCAAGGTATTCTGCATTGGCTGCATCTGCGCGGTTACGGATATGCATAACGCCTATATTGGTACAGCCTATTTTACCAAAAGCATTCAGGTAATTATCGCCAACTTCATAAGGTATCATGCTGGCAGTGGTGATCACTTCTATACGGCTCAGGGGGCCGCCGGCTTCTTCTACAATACGGGACAGGATACCCAGTTCAAAAAAATTGAGGTTGTTGCGTTGGATCTTGCCAGTCTCTAAATCGGTACCCTTGTCTTCTGCTCCTCCAATCGCAATCAGTTTTCCTTTTGCAAATAGCATTAAATCATTTTTATGATTAGCACAAAAATAAGGGAAATCGGGTTTTAATACCCTTTTGTTATTATTAACGGGTGTTGATAAGGTAAGAATTCCGCCTGTGGCGAATTCTTTTTGAACACGCCACAGGCGTGTTCCTACATTTTTGCAAATGTGGTTATGCCCTCCACCAGCCTGTCTAAATCTTTGGTACTGGTGTACACATTGGGCGTAATACGCACCCCGCTTATGTTTTCCCACACAATGCCCACAGCATGTATCTTATAATTATCCCATAAAAAACTGTCGAGTTCCTGGGGAGTTTTTCCATCTACACTTACCAGGCCAATGGCACAACCAAATTCTTTTTTAAAAGAAGTATGCAGTTTAACCCCGGGAAAGTCTTTTACCTTATTCATCCAGTAATTCTTCAGGTACAGCAGCCTTTCTTCTTTACGTTTTGCGCCAATCATGTCGTAAAAATCAATTGCTTTGCCGATGGCCTCTTCAATAAAGAATGGCCTGGTACCCAAATGCTCAAACTTGCGGATATTGTCTTCTTCTTTTTCGCCGGCACCAAACAAGGGCCACACCGTTTTTATTTTTTCTTTACGTACATACAGCAAACCCGTACCAACAGGTGCACTCAGCCATTTGTGCAAACTGGTGCCAAAATAATCGCAGTTCAGTTCAGGAATTAAAAATTCAAATTGTGCAAAACTGTGCGCCCCATCCACCAGCACCAATATTTCCTGTCCGCCGGCAGCCGGGTTCTTCTTTGCTGCATCTGCAATTTTACGCACCGGTAATTTCTGGCCAATCCAGTTTATCATGTGCGTGATTTGTACCAGTTTTGTTTTTGATGTAAAAGCATTGGTATATTGTTTAACCAAATAATTCTCATCTTCGCTGGGCAATTCAAGATTAACCCAAACCAGTTTTATCCCTTCTCTTTTTTCCCGTTGCCGCCAGGCGCCGATCATGTTGGGATAATCCTGCCTGGCAAGCACCACTTCATCGCCGGGTTTTAAATCAATACCAAAAATTACCGTTTCCAGTGCTTCGGAAGCATTTCGGTGCAGGGCAATCTCTTCCGCATTGCAGCCGGCAAGTTTTGCCAGGTTTTTACGCAAAGGCTCCCTGCCCTGGTCAACAACACGCCACATGAAATAACTGGGTGCCTGGTTGCTGAAATCGTAACTGGTTTTCATGGCATCGGCAACCGTTTTTGGTGCCGGTGCCACGCCCCCATTGTTCAGGTTGATGAAATTGGGTGCTATGGTATATGATTGCTGTACAAAATACCAGAATGCTTCATCGCTTGCCAGTTTATCCGGAGGTACTGCTGCTGCCCTTTTAATGGCTCCCTGCAGATCGTGGCTCCAGGCAGGTTGCAGCAGGTTGGCAGCAATAGCGGAAGCAGATAAAAGTCCTATTTTTTGCAGAAAAGAACGACGGTTACTCATTTGCCTGAATTTTGTTCCGATAGTATTCGGGATACAATGTACAAATTTTGTTTTTTGTAAAGCAAGATGATTTTGGTAATTTCCATCTTTAGCTATTTTAAACGCAGAGAAAATAAGTTGCAGAGATAACGCAGAGATCATTCGGCGAAAACTCCTTTTCTCCTTTTCTCTGCGGTTAAAACTTACGCTTCGATGAAAGTTGCCCAATGGTATGCAGCACAAGGGAGTGACACAACGATGCTCAATTGAAAATCCAAAGCTGGAAACCCAAAACTAAAAACACCAAACCCAAAACAGTTTTATTTATGGAGATTATTGAAATTAAAGTACTGAAAGGCCCAAACTACTGGAGCGTGCGCCGCACCAAACTGATACAGATGAAACTGGACCTGGTTGAAAAAGAAAAAATGCCCACCAATAGTATTCCTGGTTTTAGAGAGCGGCTGGAAGCAATGATACCTTCCCTGATAGAACACCGGTGCAGCGTGGGAACCCGTGGCGGTTTTTTTGAACGGGTGGACGAAGGCACCTGGATGGGCCATGTTATTGAGCATATTGCATTGGAAATTCAAACCCTGGCAGGAATGGATACCGGCTTTGGCCGTACCAGGGGCACCGGTAAAGACGGTGAGTATTATGTATGCTTCAGCTATATGGAAGAAGATGCCGGAATTTATGCCGCAAAAGCTGCAGTACGCATTGCCCATGCGCTGATCTTTGAAGAGGCATATGATCTGGATGAAGATATACAGAGACTGAGAGAGATCAGGGAAGATACCAGGCTTGGCCCCAGCACGGGCTGCATTGTAGATGAAGCCGCTAAAAGAGGTATCCCATATATCCGTTTAAATAAACACTCGCTGGTACAATTAGGGTATGGCGTACATCAAAAAAGAATACGGGCAACCATAGCCAGTACTACCGGTAATATTGCCGTAGATATTGCCTGCGATAAGGAAGAAACAAAAAATTTACTGGGTGCTGCCGAAATTCCGGTACCCAAAGGCAGTGTGGTAAGAACTGAAGAGGGTTTGCATGATGCCATTGGCCGCATTGGATACCCCTGTGTAATCAAGCCCATTGATGGCAACCACGGCAAGGGAAACACCACCAATATCACCGATTGGGAAATGGCCTTAAAGGCATTTGCTGCTGCAAAGGAATATGGCCGCAGTGTGATTATTGAAAAATACATTACCGGTTTCGATTTCAGGATACTGGTCATCAATTATAAATTTATTTGTGCCGCCCTGCGCACCCCCGCTGCGGTAACCGGCGATGGGCAACACAACATTCAGTTTTTGATTGATGAAGTAAACAAAGACCCCCGACGTGGTTATGGCCATGAAAAAGTGCTGACACAGATCACCATTGACCAGTTTACCCAAAAAATGCTGGACGAAAAAGGATATACCTTAGATACCATCCCTGCAAAAGGCGAACTGGTTTTGCTTAAACCAACGGCCAATCTTTCAACCGGAGGTACCAGCACCGATGTTACCGATGAAGTACACCCGGCCAATATCATGATGTGCGAAAGGATCGCAAAGATCATCGGACTGGATATTTGCGGCATTGATATTATGGCAACCGATTTAAGAACGCCGGTAAAAGAGAATGGTGGCGCCATCCTGGAAGTAAATGCAGCACCGGGTTTTCGCATGCACATTGATCCATCAGAAGGTTTACCCCGTAATGTGGCCGAACCGGTGGTTGATATGCTTTTTCCCAAAGGCAGCGCCGGTACCATACCCATTATTGCCATAACCGGTACCAATGGAAAAACAACCACTACCCGGCTTACGGCACATATTGCAAAAACAGCGGGTTATAAAGTGGGTTACACCACCAGCGATGGGGTGTATATACAAAACCAGCTGATGATGAAAGGCGACTGTACCGGCCCCGTGTCAGCACAATTTGTTTTAAAAGATCCTACAGTAGATTTTGCCGTACTGGAATGTGCCCGCGGAGGTATTTTAAAAAGCGGACTGGCTTTTCAGCATTGTGATGTATCTATTGTAACCAATATCAGTGCCGATCATATAGGATTGGGCGGCATAGATAATATGGAGCAGATGGCCAAGGTAAAACAGGTGGTACCGGAAACAACCTTTGATCATGGTTATGCCATTTTAAATGCCGATGATGACCTGGTTTATGCCATGAAAGAAGGATTGACATGTAATGTTGCTTTTTTTAGTATGGATGAAAATAATCCACGGATAAAAAAACATTGTAAGGCTGGTGGTTACGCAGCAGTTTTTGAGAACGGTTACATTACCATCATGAAAGGTACCTGGAAAATAAGGGTGATCAAAGTAAGTGAAGTGCCTGTTACCTATGGAGGCAAAGCCATTCATAATATCATGAACTGCCTGCCTGCGGTATTGAGTACCTATTTCTGGCGCAATATTGAAATTGAAGACATTAAACTGGCCCTGCAAACCTTTGTGCCTTCTTCTACCCAAACACCGGGCAGGCTGAACCTTTTTCAGTTTAAACAATTTCAGTTTTTGGTAGATTTTGCCCATAACCCGGCCGGACTTGAACTGCTGTGCGATTTTGTAAGCAAACTGGATGGGGAGCCTAAAGTGGGCATCATCAGCGGTACCGGCGACAGAAGGGACGAAGACATCAGGGAGTTGGGCAAAATATCGGGCAGGTACTTTGATGAGATCATCATCCGCTGCGACAAAAATTTACGCGGCCGCACTGCCGATGAAATTGTGAATCTGCTGGTAGAAGGTATTAATGAAACAAAAACAAAGGACATCCCCATTGATATCATATATAATGAAAAACAGGCCATCATGCATGCATACAACCATGCAAAACCCGGCTCATTAATTACAATTATGTGTGATGTGGTATCGGAAGCACTGGATTTGATCAAAGAATTGAAGGAAAAAGAAGATGCTGAGTAGAAAAACCATTTGGGAGGTAAAAGCATAACCCTTATTTTTGCAATCCAAATATTTTTTGGGCATCAAAGCTGGGTTATGGTGTAAAGGTAGCACAACAGATTTTGATTCTGTTTGTCTAGGTTCGAATCCTAGTAACCCAACAAAAAACCTTCCGTAATAACCGGAAGGTTTTTTTATGTGCAGTATTTACTCAAAAAAAAGAATTTATTTCTCCAAAACCTGAAAAGGCAGTTATTTTATTGCTTCTTCTATCTTCTTCAGGTCTTTTTCTTTAAACAGGTAAGATTTACGGGTTATTTCAGAGTAAACCACATCCCCTGTAAACCCATTTATCACACTCACCGATTTATCGGCCGAACTTTGGATATAATTTAAATAATAAAAATTTTTGGTTGCATTAAGTATTTTCTGATTTAACTCCTCCCGGCTTATCAGTTTTATTTTATAGGTATAACCGGCCATCATATCTTCTAAAAACTTTGCCATGGCAGTTGCATATTTTGGCTTTTCATCAACCAGTACTGTGCCTGGCCCCCCAAACCAGCTATTGGGTAAAAACAGGGTGTCTTTTTTCAGGTTGTTCAATTCATCGGCCGGCGGCATATCTGTTAGAAATTTTTTAGAATTATTTTTTGGCAACTCGCTGTTGAAAAACTGTATCATATTTTTAATATTGCCCTTCATACCGTTGCAAAAATCATTGGCAAACAAAGCTGAAGTAATTTCACCCTCACTCTCCCATGCCAGCTTACCCAGCGTAATGGTTCTGTTAAACAATTCGGCACTGGCAAGTGTAAATGCATTTTCGCTGATCGATCTTTTGGGATTTATTTTATCAGCAGCCGACCATAAATTAATGTGGAAATAATTGTTTACTACCGGTGAACTCCTGCTTGTAATGCCGGTTGAATAGCGCCTTTCGAACACCGTGCTGGTTGAATTGGTTTCGGCACTTAAAAACAAATTGCCCTGCACAAATAAATTTTCCGGTATTTCGTGCGAATACCTCGCCTGTACTATTTTAACCGGGCATATTGTCCAATACTGTTTTACAGTATTGTAAACTTCTTTTGCATAGGGTTTTGTACTGTCGTTTGTTATAACAAATAATGTATTAAAACCTGTACCCGGATACCAGGCAGGGTATTGGATAAAATACTGGGCTTTTGACTGAAAACAAAAAAATAAAAAAATAACCAGCAAGCTCTTTTTCATGTTAATGAGATTTTTTATCCGCAGATTTTATTGTTATTTAATTAATTCAGCAATCACTTTCCCCACACACCCATTGGGCATTTGTATCTGCAGCAAGGCTGCCAGGGTTGGGGCAATATCGGTCATATAGGTTTCGCGGTAGGTTTTACCGGGTTTAACCCCCCATCCAAAAAACACACAGGGAATATGGGCATCATAAGGGTTCCACAAACCATGTGTGGTACCTTTTTTGCCACCGTCGAAATAACCGGCCTTAAGGGTAAATTGTATATCCCCGCTGCGCTTGGGGTTATAGCCGTTGGCCAGCATGGTTTTAAGTGGTTCGGCCAGTGTAGTGGAAGCCAGTTTTTCTGTTTCAAATACATTGATGATAAATGGCTTTGCCTGCAAGGTTTTAATGACTGCTTTTTTAACTGCCATCACATCCTTACCCTGCTTCTCCAGTTCAGTAATGTTAAGATACACCTGGTAGTTTTGCAGGCTTTGCACAACATTTTTTACCCCAAAATCTGTTTCTATCAGCTGATCAATTTCTTTTCTTAGATCCCCATCTTCAAAATTTCCACCCGGTATTTTATGTTCGGCTAAAAATGCAGGGATATGCGCCACTGCGTGGTCGGCTGATAAAAAAACCGTATAATTTCCTTTGCCCAGCTTAGCATCAAGGTATTGTAAAAAATCTGCGATGTCTTTATCCAGCCTTAAATACATATCCTGCACCTCTACCGAATTGGGGCCAAAATTATGGCCAACATAATCTGTTGATGAAATACTGATGGCTAAAAAATCTGTGACCGTATTTTTTCCCAGTGTCTCATTTTCTATAGCAGCTTTTGCAAAATCAAAAGTAAACGTATTGGCAAATGGTGTTGTTCGGAAGGATTCATATTTATCACTGTCAGGTATAGACGAAAGTTTATGAGGAAAAGTAACGGTCTTCTCTCCTTTTATGGCGGTTTCGTAAGGCTTGTCATCCGCAGTGCTATGTCCATAACTGCTCATGGGCAATAAGGTATTCCAGTCTTTTCGCATATAATTTGCGGCAAGATCCTTACCGTTAAACTGGTCTACCCATTCCGGCAGTGCATTCATGTAATGCGTGCTGGTGATCCATTTGCCTGCATCGTACCAATAAGCAGCATTGGCGCTATGGCCTGCCGGTAAAATAGAACCGCGGTCTTTTAAAGCAATGCCTATCACTTTGCTTTTGAAATTATTGCTTAACCTCAGTTCATCGGTTATGGTAGTTACCCACATATTGGCAGGGCTCATCTTTCCTGCTTTACCGGTACTGCCAACTCCGGTAACGGTAGAATCATCGGTACAATAAACCCCTTTGCCGGTTGTTTTATCAAACCAGTTATTGCCCACAATACCGCTTATGGCGGGTATACTGCCGGTATAAATACTGGTATGTCCCACAGCAGTATAGGTAGGTACAAACGGGATCATATTATTCTCCGAGCTAAACCCCTCTTTCAGCATCCGCTTAAACCCTCCTGCTCCATATAGCGCATGAAAGCGGTACAGGTAATCCCACCGCATTTGGTCAACAACAATACCCACTACCAGCTTTGGCTTGCCCAATTGGCTTTTTGGGGCAGTTTGGGCAAAAGCAGCAGCAGCAAATAAGAAAAAAGTAAATAGTAACAAGGATCTGCGTAGCATATCGTTTAGTTTTTGCAAAGATACCCGATAAGCCCTTTAATTTTTATGGATTACCATGTTATGCCAATGTTATGAGTTTTGCAGGCAATGCGTTATTTTTGCAACCTCACCCCTCCCGATAGCTATCGCGACCTGGGGAGGGTGAAGCGGAGGATAGAAGCATAGATTGCTGTAAAGGTGAACAAAATCTAAAATCGTAAATCTAAAATCTACAATCAAAATGGATGTTTTTGAAAAATTAGTAAAAGATGGCGGTCCAATCGGCCAGCACATGGATAGAGCACACGGTTATTTTACTTTTCCAAAACTGGAAGGTGAACTGGGGCCCAGGATGAAATTCAGGGGAAATGACATGATCGTATGGAGCCTTAACAACTACCTGGGACTGGTTAACCACCCCGACGTACGCAAAGCTGATGCCGAAGCCGCTGCCAAATACGGTATGGGCAACCCCATGGGTGCCCGCATGATGAGTGGCAATACTCCACAACACGAAGAACTGGAAAAAGTGATCAGCGAATTTGTGAGCCGTGAAGATACCATGCTGCTTAATTTTGGCTATCAGGGCATTATGAGCTGTATTGACGCACTGGTTAACCGCCGCGATGTAATTGTGTACGATGCCGAATCACATGCCTGCATTGTGGATGGGGTGCGCCTGCACATGGGCAACCGTTATGCATTTAAACACAACGATATTGCCGACTGCGAAAAACAATTGCAACGTGCTACCGAACTGGCTGCTAAAAACGGGGGAGGTATCTTATTAATTACCGAAGGTGTGTTTGGCATGGATGGTGAACAGGGCATATTAAAAGAGATCTGCGAACTGAAGAAAAAATACGAGTTCCGTATCTTAATTGATGATGCACATGGCTTTGGCTATATGGGCCCAACAGGCGCCGGCGCCGATGAAGCACAGGGCTGCCAGCAGGATATTGACCTTTATTTCAGCACTTTTGTTAAAAGCATGGGCAGTATTGGTGCATTCATCAGCGGACCAAAAAACGTACTTAAATATTTACGCTACAATGTACGTTCCCAAATTTTTGCCAAGAGCTTACCCTTGCTGATCGTAGAAGGAATGCTTAAGCGTATGGAAATGGTAAAGGCCATGCCCGAACTGCGCGAAAAATTATGGCATAATGTAAACCGCCTGCAAAGCGGTTTAAAAGAAAGGGGGTTTGATATAGGAAATACCAACAGCCCGGTTACACCCATTTATATGAAAGGTGATGTGCCCGAAGCCACACAAATGGTGATGGACCTGAGGGAGAACTACCATATTTTCTGCAGCATTGTGGTGTATCCGGTAATTCCAAAAGGCGATATCATTTACCGCCTGATACCCACCGCCGCACACAGCGATGCTGATATTGATGAAACCTTAAAAGCATTTGAAGAAACCAAAAAGAAACTGGATGCCGGTGCTTATAAAGCAGTTGATATACCGGATATGGCAGAAGCGAATTAAAGTATAAAAAAAATCATCAAAAAAAATCCCGTTTTAAAAAACGGGATTTTTTTTGCCTGGGCTTATGGCTCTTTATTGTCTGCCATAAAATCAAACATTTCCTTATTGATCTCGTCCGGTTGGTCGCACTGTGTAATTTGTGCAAAGGCACTGTAGGTTGAACCAATTAACCAGGGCAAGGTAAATAACAAACCAATACCACAGGGAATAGCACTGATGATCAGGATAAAACCCATCACTAAAAATAAACCGATCAAAGGCAACAGGTTGTGCCTGGCCAGCCTGCGGCTCATTTCCATGGCAGGCCATGCCTGCATCCTGTAAATAATGATAAAATGGGTTTTAAATACCCACAAAGCCGATATGAATAATAAGGTAAACATCAGTAATAGAAAAGACACCAAAAATTTTCCATCCAGCATGAACTTCAAAAAAGCATCTCTCAGTTCTTCCTGTTTGGTAAACATATCAGCACTTTGTGATAATTTAAAAATATCATACAACTCGGGTAAGAAATTAAAGAACACGATTATTGCCAGTACAGCAGATATAGCGCTTTGAATAAGCGTACTGATAAAAACAGGCTGCAGGTAACTGAATCCTTTGAAAATGTCACCAAAATCGGCCCAGCCATGGCCTCTTGAAATACGCCAGGTGATCAGGACCGCACTGGCCATAAAACAGGGACTGATAATTAAATTATTGGCCAATCCCCCGGCAAAGGGTATGATACCCACAGCACCACCGATCAGTACGGCTATAAAGCCACCCAGGATATAATAACCCAAATGTTTTGAAACCAGGGCCCATCCATCAGACATGGCCTGCCCGATTGAAAAAGTAGTACTGTCTGTTTTAAGCGCTTCCAGTGTTTTCATGCAGTTTTTTTTTACTAAACTAAGTATATTTTGTCTTTTATATGAAAAAAACGTTCCTTTAATCCGGATAAAAAAAGGTGCCTTTCATTTTATGCATAAGTTATTGTTTTTTGTTTTATTCTTTTCCGCTTATGCGGCATCTGCACAAACGGATGATTCTCCAAAACTGTTCCGGTTCACCTCCCCTTTTACAGCTTTTCCCGATACCGCCAGGGCTAAAGGGCATACGTACAACAAGATCTTTTATCCTGCTGATAAGCATTACAGCGACAGTACCGTACTCATTGCCGTGCCTGCCCGTTTTAAAGCGGGCAAACAGGTTGATGTGATCGTATGGTTTCATGGATGGTACAATACCATAGACAGCGCTGCTGTTAATTTTGAATTACTGAAACAATTTGCCGCATCTAAACGCAATGCCATACTGGTTATGCCCGAAACGGCTACCAGGGTTCCGGATAGTTTTGGCGGTAAGCTGGAGCAGCAGGGAATTTTTAAACACCTGCTGCATGATGTTCTGCTAAAACTAAAAACAGAAAAGATAATTGGCAAAGGAACAAAACCGGGTAATATTGTACTGGCCGGCCACAGCGGTGCTTTCAGGGTGATGGCACATATATTAATGCATGGTGGTGAAGAAGTTAAGCAGGTCATATTATTTGATGGCCTGTATAGCCAGGTTGATAAATATATAACCTGGATAGAGGCCGGCACATCGCATCAGTTCATCAATGTATATACCAACAAAGGAGGAGGAACCGATGAGGTTTCTGAAATGATGATGCAGCAACTCAGCCAAAAGCAAATACCTTACGTAAAAACCGAAGAGAAAGATCTGCAACCTGCCATGCTTAAAAATAACCGGGTGATCTTTATTCACAGCTTAAAAGAACATAATGATGTGATCAACAGGCCTGATCATAATTTCAGGCTCTTAATTGAAAATTTTGCCTTGCCTGATCCCATTAAAACATCAAACTAAACTACACAAATGAAACTCAGTACTATTCAAAAAATTATAAAATTCTTTTCCCCTGCACCATTATTTGAAAAAATGATGGAAGATTCGAAACGTTACCGTTTTACCTGCAGTTGCGGAAAAGAAAGCAGTATCTGGGATATTGGTGGCATACGCTACAAAGCATCCGCAAAAACAAAAACAGGCGTTAAATGCCCGCATTGCGGAAAATTTGCCCTCCATAAAATTTATAAAACTGAAAGCTAACCATAGTCAATGCAGGAAAAGCTAACAGAAACCCTTTACCCAAAAAACAGAAAAGCATGGAGGACATGGTTATTAAAAAATCATGACAGCAAACAATCCGTTTGGGTAATTTACTACAGGAAAAAATCCGGCAAACCAACTTTAAAATACAGCGATGCAGTAGATGAAGCGCTATGCTTTGGATGGATTGACAGTAAGGTGAAGCCAGTAGATGATGAAAAATTTATGCAGTTTTTTTGTAAACGAAAACCTTCAGGTACCTGGTCCAAAATAAACAAAGAAAAAGTGCAGAGGCTTATAGCAGCATCTCTTATGACAGAAGCTGGTTACAGGGCTATTGAAACAGCAAAAGCAAATAGCTCCTGGACAATACTTGATGAAGCAGAAGCCTTAATGATACCTGCTGACCTGGAAAAAGAATTTAAAAAATGTCCAGGTTCAAAAATTTTTTTTTCACAACTTAGCCGTACAGACAAAAGAAATATTTTACAATGGCTTGTTTTAGCCAAAAAAGCTGATACAAGGCAAAAACGAATTTTCGAAATTGCTGAACTTGCTTCAAAGGGCTTAAAACCCAAACAATTCAGTTCATAAAATATATGGCCTTTATCATTTTTCTTTAACCCAATGTGAACTAAACGTTAATCCTCAGCTTGCGTCATTCAATAAAAAACGGTTTGGCTGTGATACCATAATTTCTCTTAAACCCTTTATTAGCAGTCATTTCAGCCTGCATGATGCTGGTTGGGCGAATCAGTTTGAACAGCACATTGGTTTGCAATGGCAAAAAAACGGGCCTACTTTTACATCATCAAAGCAATGAACAACCTGTTGATTGCCGGTACTGCGGACCTGCCCCGCCATTTTAACTTTTATTTGCTGCATGAAAAATAATCCGGTTGTTTACTATCAATTTTTTAACAATTAAACAGTAACCATTAAATCAAACTTTATGAAACAGATCAAAACAATCATCGCAATTGCCATTTTTTCGGCCATCAGCTTTACACAGGCAAATGCCTTTGGTACCACCACAGCAGAGCCCCTGCTTCCTGTAGAATTGAAGTATGCCGGTACTTTTAAAAGTCAGCCGCTCATCCAGTTAAATTTTTCCGGTTCAAAGGATGAAAATGTTTTCAACATCAGCATCACCGATGCATCGGGAGTATTGCTTTACAATGCTGATGTAAAAGGCGAAGTATTTTCAAAACAATTTTTACTGAATATGGATGACCTGGGTGATACAGTTTTAACATTTGAGATCACAGGGAAAAAGTCAGGCAAAACGGTAAGCTACAACGTACACAGGCAGGTTAAAGAACAAATGAACGTTGTAAAACTATAAACACCGCAAACTCATAAACCGTTCCCTATAATAAAATGCATCCCGCCAGTGGCGGGATGCATTTTATAAATAAACCATACATTATATTAAGGGAAAATACCCAGCTCGCTGTAACTGATAGCCACTTTATTAATAGCACTTACGTAGGCGGCTGTACGCATATCCGGTATCTCCGGATTGCTTTTCCAGATTTCCATGATCTCCCTGGTAGCAGCGATCATCGTTTCTTCCAGTCCGCTGTGCACCAGGTCCACTTCATCGGGGCCATGCAGGATGAATTCTTTTTCTGTTGCACTTACTTTTTTACCGGTTAATTCTTCTATCTGCCCCAATATATGTGTATTGAGGTTTTCGGTAAAACGCTTTTCCATCCGGCCATAACGAACATGACTCAGGTTTTTCAGCCACTCAAAATAACTTACTGTTACACCACCGGCATTGAGGTACATATCCGGTACACATAAAATACCTTTTTGTGCAAATATTTCATCAGCCTCCGGGGTACAGGGGCCGTTGGCTGCTTCTCCAACGATCTTTGCTTTTACCCTTGGTGCATTATCACCGTTGATCACATTTTCCAAAGCAGCCGGAATCAAAATGTCGCATTCCAGTTCCAGTGCATCGGTATTTTTTGCCAGGTTGGTTGCTCCCGGAAAATTCAAGATAGAACCGGTTGCTTTGCGGTGTGCAAATACTTCTTCCTCATTCAATCCATCAGCTTTATAAATAGCGCCTTCATATTCTGCAATGGAAACAACTTTTGCACCATGCTGCCTGAAAAATTTAGCACAATAGAATCCAACATTACCCATGCCCTGTACCACTACGGTCTTTCCTTCAACGCCAACGGTTAATCCCTGTTTTTCCATTACATCGGGCATGTTACATACTTCGCGTATCCCAAAGAAAACACCTAAGCCGGTTGCTTCTGTACGGCCACGTACGCCACCCTGTGTTACCGGCTTACCGGTTACACAACCTGCCGCATCAATTTCGCCGGGCTTCAGCGATGCATAAGTGTCCACTATCCAGGCCATTTCCCTTGAACCGGTACCATAATCCGGGGCCGGCACATCAATGCCCGGGCCAATAAAATTCTTCTTAACCAATTCTGATGTGTAACGGCGTGTTATTTTTTCCAGTTCGTACTCACTGTATTTACGCGGGTTAATTTTAATACCTCCCTTACCTCCTCCAAAAGGAACGTTTACAATAGCACATTTATAGGTCATCAAACTGGCCAGTGCCATTACTTCATCCTGGTTTACTTCGTCGCTGAAGCGGATACCCCCTTTACAGGGAGCTTTGTGGTGGCTGTGTTGCACACGGTAGGCCTCAATTACTTCAATACTGCCATCATCGCGTTTTACCGGAAATCTCATCTGGTAAACACTGTTGCAGGCTTTAATCTGTTCTAAAATACCCAAATCCCATTTGGTGAATTTTGCAGCTTTGTCAAAGCTTCTTTCCACGCTATGGAAAAAGCTGTAAGTCTGGTTAGCACTCATAAAATTGTTTTAATATTAGCAATCGTTATTCGAAAATTTGTTTGCGCTATGTGTCTGAGGTTTTGCATTGAGCGCTTTATTGTTCATGAGGTCTTATTGATATAATGAACTCAAAACCCTAAACTCATAACTCTTTTAATCTTTGCCTTTTTCTAATCTGCTTATTTTTCTATCTAACAAAAAAACATATAAGAATAAGCCAATTAATATCGTGAGGCAAACCGCTACCACCACATATATCTTGCCATTGCTTCGCATCACATCAGCCATTTCGGGTTTTACATCCTGTGCAAGTATGATGCTGCTGTATAACAAACCGCAAAGCAACAGGCACAAACTTCTTATTATCTTATTCATTTATCAAAGATTTATCTTTAATTAATTGTAACCTTATTTTTAAGGTGGCAATCCAAACGCCCAGTAATGTCCATCCAATAATTGCAGGGTAAAAAATGATCCTCAGGCTGCTGTCTACATCCTTAAAATTTAATGCAGGGTTGCCGCTTTCGCTTCCGGGTGCACCGGGGTGCAGGCTGCCCACCAGCCGTGGTATAATCCAGATGCTTGGAAACAACATGGCAAAAGCAAAAATATTATACACCGCACTTATCCTTGCCTTTTTATCCATATCGGTAAATGAGCCCCGTAAAACAAAATAGGCCCCGTAGATCAGCAATGCAATGGCTGCGCCGATCAGTTTAGGCTCTTTAAGTATACTGCCCAGTGATTGGCTTTGGTCGGATACCCAGGTATAATTTGCCCAAATGGTACCCGTTGCATACCCCAGTATACCGAATAATGTACCTACTGCTGCATATTGATGTGCAAAAATATCGTTGCGTAAGCTAAAACCCCGCAGGTATTTGATGCTGTATACAAAGCTTACGCCAAACAATATCATCATACCAAACCACATGCAAACATGGAAATACAGGTTACGTATGGTTTCATTCAGAATAAATAAACGGGGAACATCCATTAAGAAACCACCTACCACCGTGTAGATCAACAAAAGAAAGGCTAATATTTTCCACCAGTTTTTCTTCAAAAAAGAATTTTTAAGAGCCTCAAAGTTAAGGGGAAAGGAATATATGGGGGGTATTTTTAAAAGTGAATAATAATATCTAAGTATAAATCGTGCGAAAAATGCACAAAAGCCGCAACAGTACTACATTTGCAAAGATAGTGGAAAGCCAAAACAAAGGGTTAAGAGTTACGGGTTAAAAGTGAATATCTACCTTTTACTACCATTTTGGGTTAAGAATCGGGGCTATAAGTGCAGGAATGCCAGGCCGGTGGTTAATAATAGCAACTAAACGGCTGCAAAATGACTATTCAAACTCAAAATTAAGGTCAATTTCATCTTTAAATTCCTTCAACTTATCTATAAAATTTCTGGTTGCTTCTGCATATTCATGAATGAAATCTTTATAGGGCAAAATCTCCATAAAAGACTGATAACTAATGTTTTTGAAGTCATTATAAAAAATATCTTTCTTTAAATTTTCGCCCTTAAAAAAGATAACCTGGGTAAGCTTACTATTGCCTAATTCCCGTAAAATTTCTTGTGCTGAAAGTATCTGTACAATATCCTGGGAAAGTTGGTAAAATTGAGAATATTTAGCCTGCATTCGCTCTTCAAATCGCTTCTTATTGAGTTCAAAAATTTGATCAATTTCATCCGAAAACCCTTCGTTTAACCCTTCGTTTGAACCCTTTAAATTATAGTTTTTAACTTTAAATATTTCACCTTCATTAGTAAAAAACCACCCTTCATTTACTTTGAATTTTTCAAATAAAGCCTTCGATACCTTTGGGCTAACACCTATACGCCCCCTTTCAATGTCAGACAAAGTGCCCTGTTTAATACCTAAAGACTCTGCAAAGTCTTTCTGAGAGTAGCTTAGACGCTTCCTTACCTTTTTTAATTGTTCAGTTAACGAAATACTCATAAAGTTTTTAACTATTTATTTTGGTGGTTAAATATAGTTTAATTAAGTTTGTGAAAAGTCTGTATAAAGTTATGAACAATATTATCAAAACAAGTATAAAAACTGAAAATATTAAGAAACTGCTTCCTTACGGCTCATTATCCGAAATAGCCCGTAAATCTAACACTTCAATCCATACAGTGATCAGAGTGATCAATGGTAAATCCAAAAATAAAAAGGCAACAAAGGCTTTATCAAAACTTATTGTAGAATTAGCAGCAACAAAAGAACAAATTGAAAATGGTCTTGAATCTTTAGCTAATTAATTATCTATGCTCCAATTTGAAAATACCGAACTCTTCGTTCCCAAAAAATTTCTACTATCCCATGGGATTAAAAAAAAAACAATTGAGAACTGGAGGCAACAAAAAAAAGTACTCTTCTTTAAGGTGAGTAATGAAACTCATATTTCTTACAAAACTATTCCTGTTACCAGCCGTAAAAAATTACCGCCCGAAAAAATTTTAATACAGAAATTGTTAAACCTGCAAAAGCAAAGTAAAGCAGATGAAATTTTTAATCAGCTTGAATATGCCAGGCAATATGATTTTACAAAGTATATCAGTCTTTACAATTCAGATACAACATTAACAACTGATAAGATCACATCATTTGCACAATTACATTCAGTTTGGAGTAAGATTTTAGACTTGAAAAATAATGCAGGGTTAAGAGATTTAAAAAATCTGCATGATGCTTTTAATAGAATCTATCCTAATAAATATAATTCAAAAATTTCATTCAGCAACGCAATTACAAAGGCATCATGCAACGGTATTATGAGTGTGGCAATTGATAAACGTGTTTTTGGTAATAACAATAATGAAAAGAAAGAAGCAACAGCACAAATAAATTTTGCAATTGCTCTTTTAACTGCCAGCGAAGGAAAATTTACAGCTCCCGAAATTTTAGAGAAAGCCAATACTTATTTTAAAGAGCATGGATTAAAGCAATACGGCTTATCCTGGGCTAAAAAAATGGTTGCTAAATACAAAGCAAACCCGGCAATTTATCAAAGCAGATACGGCCAAAATGAAGCTGCAAAAAAAATGCCGTTTGCATCATTGAAAAATCCTGAATATTCAAATACACTTTGGCAAATGGATGGTAAAACGTTACCGTTTTGGGGCCCGAATTTTCAGCGTTATAGTTTGGTAATGATTATAGATAGCACAAGTAAAAAAATTGTTGGTAGTGCTTTCGGTGTAAGTGAAAACAGCACTGTTATAATGGATGCTATTAAAGAAGCTGTAAACAATACAGGTGTTTTACCTTTTGAGATCATTACAGATAATCACAGTTTTAATGAAACAAAAGAATGTGAAAACCTTATCAGCTTACTTAATAAAAAGGGTACTAAATGGACGGTAACATCAAACCCACAACATAAAGCTATTGTAGAAAGGTACAACCAAAATATAGATGCTTTATGTAAAGAATACGGGGGCTATTTGGGCAAAGGTATAAGAAGCAGAAGTATTGATGCCGTTACCAGTGATGAAATGAAAACAGAATTTGCAAAGGATTTTCTTTCTGAAAATGAAGTAAGAGCTATTTCGGTTGCTGTAGTAGAAAAGTACAATAAAATTGTTCTAAAAAGTGGTAGTACTCCCGAAAAAAGCTATTTAGAAAATTTGCACCCTCACCCAATAACAGCAAATGTTTTTGACCGGGCAGAATTACTGACCATGCGAACTGAAAAATTAATCAGACGTGGGCAAATAACAATAAAGAGAGGTATTGAGAAATTTGAATTTCAGTTATCAGCAAAACATTATCAGCAATACAATGATGCAACAGTTATTGTTAAGTATGATGATTTGAGAGATGGCATTTATCTATTTAATAAAGCTACAGGCGAACCAATAGATTATGTACCTCTTAAAGATAAAATCAACAATGCTCAATCATTGCAAACTGATAAGGATATTGAACTTTTAAATAAAAATAAAGGACGTACAACCGGAATAAAAACAAAGGGCAAAAGGGAAATTGAAAAGCTTTCAATTGCTGCCCATAATGCTGACCCGGAAGCATTCGCAAGTTTGAATAAAATGACTACTCCAAAAAATGTATTACAGGAATTAGAGCAACATGGCTTGCAACGGATAGCACAAGAAAAGGGAGTTGTAATGAATCATTTAAGCAATGATTATAGAGAATTAGTAACAGTACCAGCAGAGTTTAACCCACATTCTAAAGCCGATAAAAACCCCTTTAAAATAACCAACGACAAAATAAAAATAATTGACCCTTCAACAGAGTTTGAAGACGACTAAAATAAAAAACCCCACTTAACGGGTGGGGCTTTCATTTCTAATCTAAAAAACACTAAGATGACAAATTTAACACAAAAGAACGAAATCAAACTGGCAATAAATAAGTATTGCCAGGCAAAAGGAATGAGCAAAAATGAACTTGCAATTCAATTAGGTGTAAGTGGTGCAACACTTAGCAAAATTGAAAATGATAAGTGGGATGATATTGATGATAAGCTATGGCGGAAAATTTGGAATAAGGTACAGGATGTAACAAAGGCCGCTACTCTTACAACTGCTGATTACAACGTTTCTATTAAAGCCTGTAAAGCTGCTCAAAAAAATCATTTTATGATTGGTTTGATAGCTGATACCGGAATGGGCAAAACAACTGCTTTAACGGCCTATTCTATGAGTAAGAATGTGTTTTACGTTTGCTTTGATAAAACGTTTAGCCCGAAAAACTTTTTTATTGCATTATTAAAAGAGATGGGAGTCAATTTTGAGGGCAATATTCATGCAATGGTTAACCGGGTTGCAGATGAATTAAACACTATGGAAAACCCTTTACTCATCATTGATGAGGCCGGTAAAATTACCACTACAATGATTTTATACTTACACGTTTTGAGAGATAAGACGGTTAAGAATTGCGGCATTGTCCTGGGTGGTATGCCTTACTTTAAAAATAACCTTATCAAATTCAGCAACAAACAAAAAGAGGGTTATGCAGAATTTTTCAGGCGTGTTAATTTATGGCAGGAATTAAGAGGGTTAAGCCGTTCAGAGATTGAAACGATTTGTGAAATAAACGGCATTACAGATAAAGAAACTGTGAGGGAAATGCAAAGTAAAAAAAGGTTTGGCGACCTGCAAAACGAAATCATATTACATAACCTCCAATTAAATGATGCACTATGATAATGATAACAAAAGCGCAGATAAGTAAAATTCATGTTTTGCTTTCTCAATTAAAATTAACAGAGGAGAAACAAAATTTTGTTTCTCAATTCAGCAAAGGCCGGGTTACAAGTACAAAAGATTTGACTATGGATGAGGCTAAAGCAATGTTGATGTATTTAAGCTCTGTTGACCCTTTAGAAAAAATGAGAAAAAAGGTTTTTGCATTGGCATATTCTGCAAAAATTATTTGGGGAGATACCCCGGCAGATAAAAGGATGAATGCTGTAAAGCTGAATGAATTTTTAATATCGAAGGGAACTATAAAAAAGGAGATCAACAAAATGAACCAGGGAGAGCTTATAAAGACTGTAAATCAGTTTGAGCAAATAATTAAGCACATGGAAGGCAGCCAGGCCGGCAAAATTGCCCGCTCTGTTTTAACTGAGCTTAATATACCAGTAACCACAAAAAGAGAAACAAAAGCATACTAAACCAATTTTAAACAATTTAAACCTAAGTATCATGATTACTATTCAGCAACAAAATTTAATTATCTCAATTCCATGTAACAACTCTAACCCTTTAGAAATTTTAGGGGAAATACAAGAGGCTTTGCATGATGTAGTTGAATTAATTGACTATGAAAACGGCTCAAAAGAAATGATTGCAAACGCAAATCAAAAGTTAAGCCTGTTATTAAAGTCATTGGCATTTTCTCCAGGGCAGTTAGATGCTATCAATAACCAGGCATTAACTAATACAGATATTAAAGAGCAATTTTTAAATTAACAATTATGAAAAAAAATTATGCAGAGCTTAAAGCAAGAGCAGAGAATTTTGTTCTTACAGATGGGTTAACACAAAAAGAGGTTAGCAAACTTTTAGAAGTTCCCGAAAAAACAATATCAAAATGGTCTATGGCCGGAAAATGGAAAGCCAAAAAAGGAGAAAGAGCCGAAGCCATCATTAAGATAAATGCTGTTTTAACGGGCTTTGCAAACTATTTAAATGATGTTGCCCCTGGTATACATGAACAGGTAATAAAGTATCAAAAAAGCTATTTGAAACTGCTTAGGGTATGATTTTTTGTTGAAATCAAATGAATCCCTTTAGAAAGGATTTGTTTATAGAGGAAAACCCCCTGTTTCTACAGGGGGTTCATTTAAGTTCTTTCAAAATTTATTATAAGAGTGTTGAAAAATCCCAAAAGGCGGGATTTGATTTTCATCCATTGAAACCGGGCTGTATCTACAGCCTGGTTCTTTAAAGATATTTTACGATTGTTATTTTTTAGTGAATCTGAGCCGGGCTGTTTCTACAGCCTGGATTTTTTTTATCAAAAAATAACGATTTTGGTAGTCTTTTGCCGCTTATTTTACTATAAGTATCACAAAATCAGTAAGTTAATGTATTAATTTATGGTGTTTTATAGTGTATTTTGGTGCAAAAAAGGGCATTATCTATGCTTCTATTATTATCTTTTAGGTGCTTAAAAGCCTGTTTAAGTGCGAATTAAGGGGGTTGATAAGGGTGTTATTTCGGTGTTTTGGGCATTCGTATTGATGCTTTACAGCTTCTATAGCTCCAAAAAAGGGCAGTTACTTTTAAAAGAATCATGCCTGGGAGATTAACCACCGGGAACCAGGACAGCAACTTTGATCTATAAATTGTCATGCTTCTTATCGGCATTCAATTAATGTAGCTGCAAAAATAATTGACGTTAACAGATAGAAATAATAACGGCAAAAATTGAAGTAAAAATTAAGCACTTTGTTTACTGGATTTAGTAAAAATATATTCACATTTAATTTGTAACCATAGTTATTATTATTATCTTTGAAGCAAGTTGCATCATTGCAATTTTCTCAATTCCTCTCTAAACAAAAATCTTCTAAAGTCATTTGTTTTTGGCCTCTTAAAAACGGGTTAACAATACAAAGCAATGACAGAATTCAACAAGGATTTACTAATTCATGATAACCCGGCAGATTTAATTCTGTCGGTACACGCTATCAACTATGATGGCACTGAAAAAGAAGTAACACTTTTATTTAATTCCTGTGATGATTGGAGTTCAACAGTTGATAATAACGAAATTGGCCGCATCCTGGGCTTTTGGGGCAGCATGGTAATTGTTTGGTTGCAACAGGATATAAATATCAAATGCTTATTAGTTTCCTTTCACCAGGTAGTAAATGGCAATACTAAAGACCTGGCATTTTTAAGGCCGTTTGTAAGGGATGGAAAACGGTATAGAAAAGGAACAATAAGCAGAGATGGCAATATAACTTTTGACAAAGAGCATGAACTATAATTATTAAAACCAATACCGATGAATAATAACGTACTTGAATTTTTTGTAAAGATGAAAGATTTAATGAGTGGCGGCTTAGTAAAGATTGCACAAAACTCAAAAAAGGCTTTCGGAACTGTTACTTCTAATATTGATGAGGTAATTCAAAAAAATAAAAAGCTGTCTTCAAGCTTTAATGATGTTGATTCCAATATAAAAAAAACCGGTTCATCCTTGGGAGGGTTTGCCCGGCAATTGGGGATCGCTGTAAGCCTTGCAGGGGCGTTCTCTTTTGCGAGCGGCAGTGTAAAAGCCGCAATGAATTTCGGTGCAACTAAAACAAGTTTTGGAGTGCTTACCGGAAGTAAGCAGAAAGGCAATGACCTGGCTAATTCATTAAATACATTGCAGCAAAATACTATCCTGGGGCCGGAAGTATTTAAAGCAGCACAAACAATGATGGCTTTTGGAATAGCATCTGAAAAGGTAGTAGATATTCAAAAGCAGCTTGGCGATATTTCTATGGGTAACAGCGAAAAATTTGATTCTCTCACCCTTGCATATAGCCAGACACAGGCCGCAGGCCGTTTAATGGGTCAGGATTTATTGCAATACATTAATGCAGGGTTCAATCCACTTCAAACAATGAGTGAGAAATGGAAAGAATTTGGCTTTCAGCAAAAGCAGTCAGTAGGCCAATTAAAAGAGCTTATGGAAAAAGGTAAAATAAGTTCTGAAATGGTGGCAAAGGCTTTTGAGTTGGCGACAGCCACTGGAGGCAAATTTGCAAACATGATGAATGAGATTGCAGAAACCAGTTATGGGAAAATGCAAATTTTATCTGGTCAATGGAAAAATCTAAAAATACAAGCCGGGAACGCTTTAATGCCAGTTGCTGAAAGTGCAATGGAGGCAGCAAAGAGAGTGATGAATTGGCTTAATATCAGCAAAACAATTCCTGAGGTTTTAGTAGGTGAAAAACTTGAAATAAATTCAATTGTTGCATCTATTACCAAACTCAATGAAGGGAATACGGTAAGAAGTCAAATGATGGATACTTTGAAAAATAAATATCCTGACTTGTTCGGAAATATTGATAAAGAAAAAACTAAGAATTCAGAATTACTGCAAATTCTGAAAGATATAAACGGGCAATACAACAATAAAATAAGCCTTGCAAGCCAACAATTGATTTCAGAAACAGCCGGGAATGATATAAAAGATAAGTTGGCATTTGCGACAAGAATAAGCGCACAGGATTCATATAATAATACAGCAGGCAAACAAGGTATTGTTGAAAGCTTTTTTCCGAAATACATGTCAATATTTGACAAGTATAAATTAGAATTAGGTGAATACAGTGATGTTTATAAGAAAGGGGGAGTTCCGGCTGTAGTGAATTCGATACAGAAGCAAGTACAAGATTTACAGCAAACAAAATCAGGGGCAGAGCAAACAAAAAGCACAATGGAAAATGCTCAATTGCTTGCCGAAATATCAAAAGGTATCAGCAATAAAGGTTTGCTTAAATCGAAGTTTGGCGGCAAAAAGGGGATAACAGATTTTTTAAACTTATTCAATTCTGTTTATTCAAAGTCAATGAACGGCAGCGCAACTATGAGTGATTATAGCAATTTAGGGGGCTTATGGGCTGGAGTAAGTGCGAAAGATATTAATGGCGGTGGTAGCTCTTCTAACTCATCAAATACAAAAGCCGGGCGTGATAGTATTGCAGGCGGTGTAACAAGCGGAGGTCCACGTGTTATAAATATAACTATTGGAAAAATGGTTGAAAAAATTGAGCTTAACACCACAACTGTTAATGAGGGATTAGATAAAATTGAAGAGAAAGTTCAGGAAGTGTTTTTAAGGGTTTTAAATAGTGGTGCAACAATGCAAAGTAATTAACCTCAAATTTTAAAAACGTGAGTAAAAAAGTAACATTAGTTATGCCTGGTAACATTGGAATGAATTTAACCGGGTACGAAAAATTAGTAGATTTTCTTTATGGTAGCAGCACAAAAGAAATATACAATGCTTTACAAAAAGCAAGTGAATTGCTTTCAGAAAAGGCAGTCAACAAAAAGGATTCAGGTAATGAAGTTGACAATGCAAAACAGTTTTTAAAATGCCTAAGTGAAGTATTTAAAGAACTGAATGCAGAACCTTTTGTAATACTGGAAAAGGAATAATTATATCAATAAAACAAACACAATGATACCATTAAGAAAAGATCAAATCGACAATTTCAAATTACCTTCTTTAAATGGCAATGTTGATACCAAAAAAATAAATATCAATATTGACGAGGTGTTAAAAGATGCCATTAAAAATAGTGATGTAACAAAAGACCAGGCCACTCTTTTAAAAAAACAATACCAGGATAACGCAGATGAATTGGTGAAGCTGGTTGAAGAATTTAGAAAATGTCGTGTCAATTATTTAATGTCATTAAGCTATGATGAATTGGATAAGGCAGGGTTATTAGCGGAACTGCAAACAAAATATTTGAATGGTTTTCAGGAAAAGTATTTTATGAGATTTGGCAAGCACCATGCAAGTTTTAAAGTCAATGATAAGATAAATGACCAGGCAAAAGAAATTGAACTGTTAGCCAAATTCGTAGTTGATAATAAGGATGCAACAGCCGAATTAGTAGCGGCCTGGAGAGTCAATTTTAAAGACCACCCTGAAAGGTTGCTTGAATTATTAAAGGGTGCAGCCCAAACAAGGGTAGATGAGTTAATGGCAATGGAATGGAAATATCTTGATGAGCATGAGCTATTGCAGGAATTAAAGAAAAAATATTTCGATGGGTTTAAATTGAAATACAAACAAAAGTTTGGAATAGACTATAAAGAACAATAGTTTTCGTAATCACCATTCATCAATAACAATAAACATAAAAACACTATGGACGTTTTAATTTCTTATTCAGAAAACGATTTTTTAAAAGCTAAATCACAAATTGAAAATATTGCTAAAACGTACATTCAGGATATTGTAAATGACTATTTAGGCTTAAATATTGGTAGCCTGGGCGCTTCAAATTTACAACCTCTTTTTAGTAACCCCGTTGAATTAATTTTTGATAAAATGACAGCCGGGAATCTTACATTGAACGGTTTTAAAGTAAGCAAGCAAAAGGCAATGGAATTGATTGAAAAACCTGATGGATATTCAGAGTTGTTGAATAAAATAAGCACAACAATGAGTTACTTCAAAGATAGAAGAATTGATTTAGCCGGATTAGGGTTAACGGCTACTACAATTGATAAGATGTTTTCTTTGATTGAAAATGATGTAGTAGTAGTTAATGAAACATTGTTAGAAGCAATGCAAGCCAGGTGCAAAAAATATGCTAAGTCAGAAACCGCAAAAAAAATGCTTTTGTTTGCAAATTTCGTTATTGAAAAATGCAAAGAATTAGATATTGAAAGAATCGCAATTTCAGACGGTAACGGTATTAGTGGAACAATGAAAGAAATAATCAATTCAGAATTTAACAAGCCTTTAGAAATCAATATTGACGGTATTCTAAGGTATAATTTTAAGTAGGAATAAGCACAGCACAGGTATATTTTATATGCCTGTGCTTATAAATTTTTCACTATGTTTTTAATGACAGGAAATATAACTTTTGGAGATTTATCAGATTCTACTGATAAGGGGTTTAAATGTAAATTTAATTCGTGTGAGTGGCGGCATTCAATTGATGATATTAGTAGTACTGCAGAAATAAACATACCAGGCAAAGCCTCTCTTTATAGTACTGTTGTATATACCGCTGATATTATTAAACCCGGTAAAAAGGTAAAAATTGAATGTGGTTATGATGGCAAAAATGATTTACAGTTTTCCGGTTTTGTTGTTAAATGTGTTAAGTCAAGTGTGGGCACAAAAATTTATTGTGAAGGTTACAGCTATCAGTTACGAAATAAGGCATTTTCAAAGAGTTACTCAAATCCTTCATTAAAAACAATACTAAATGATGTTATCAAAGGAACGAGTATAAAACTCAGTAAAGACATTCAGGATATAACATTTAAAAGTGGATTTGTGTTTAAAACAAATGCTTTTGATGTTTTAAAATATCTTCATGAGCAGTGCTTACTAACAGTGTATTTTTATAATGATACATTATATGTTGGATTAAAGTTTACTCAAAAAGGCAAGGAAATAAAATACAGGCTGAACTGGAATGTTATTGATGATGATAATTTGGTATTATCAGAACCTGTTGCAAATCCTAAACAATATATTTTACAAAGTAGAGAAAAGGATGGTACTATGACTTCTGTAACCGAAGGGCAAGGCACAATTATAAAAGTGAAGGTGCCTAACATTTTTGATAAAAGCATTTTGCAATTGCTTGCCAGTCAAATGAAACTTGAAAATGAGGGGCGTATTTATCAGGGTTCTTTAAAAACATTTTTAATGCCTTTTGCAAAGCCAGCAGATACAGCTTTAATTAGTTCATTTACTAATGAAGATAAACGTGATGGCAAAAAGGAAACCTTTGAGAAATACTTTATTGAATCGGTACGGGGTAGTTTCTCAATTAATGGAGGTCGGCAAACTGTAGGCATTGCCATCAAATTGACCTAAAGCAGGCTTTTTAATTATTCAGCATCAAATAAGCTCTTAGACTTTTACAATGCTCAAAATGAGCTGTAATGACTTTTAACAGCTAATTAAACAATAAACTTTCTGCTCAACAAAACACGTTTTTACCATGCCAAAAGGCAATATTAAAGGTGGAAGGAAATTTTTTACTGAGTTGATCGATGGAACCCCAATAATCAATAAAAGAGGGCGAAATGTTGCTTTTAACAATAAGAGAAATGAATGTTTGATAGATCGTTACCTTTATTTATTGTTGTTAACAGATAAGAGGTATGAAGCCATTTTAACAATCATTTCAAATGAGTTCTTTATAAGCCCGGTTACTGTTAGAAATATTTTACAGGATAATTACTCTATGCTTTTTTCATTAAAAAAGGAATACCAGGGCTACAAGGAAAAGCAGCAGGAAAGTAAATTTAAGGGGGTATTATCTAAGAAATGGCCCCATTTAGTGTGGCTACTTAATTAGTAATTATACCCTTTAAAATGGTCATTATTTAGGTGTTTTGAAGCTAAAAAAGTGCATTATCTTTATGTATAAAAAAGACGGTAAAAAAAATAAAAACATACATTTTTAAACCGTAACTGTTTAACTAAGTGCATACTTTAAAACGTACACATTTAAACCGTAACTAAATACATATTTAAAAATGGCCGTCATAAATACAAACAATTAAAAAAAATATCAGTTTTTTATATTAGTCTTTCCACAGGTAGGGAAATAAAATTACAGCCATTGCAATAACCAAAACATCGAGGCCAAGGATCAAAAGTGAAATCTGCATTACTGCCCCTTCCCTGAAAACTTCGGCAAATGCTGCTTTGCTCAAACGCATCAGTAAAAGTAACTGAGGCAGTATAACCGGAAACCCCAAAATGGCGATCAGGGCGGCATTTTGCTGTGCTTTGGCAGCAATGGCGCTCATTAAAGTAAATACGATGCTGATGCTGGCACCACCCAAAATCACAATGGCAGTAAACCGAAGCCCGTTATCTACCGGGTTATCTAAAAAAACCGAAAAAAGCATCAGGCTGAGCAGGCTCATCAGGATCATGAGCAGTACATTATACACCATCTTGGCGATTATAAACTCCACCGGCGATGCAATGGAGTAAAAATACAGCATCCGCCCCCTGCTTTCCTGCAAAAAACTTTTGGCCACCGCATTTACACAAATAAACAATTGAATGGTCCAGAAAAGGCCGTTCCATACATTGGCATCAGGCCTTTCGATAGATAAATAGAGCACAAAGATGGTAGAAGCTATGTATAACAGAATTCCATAAAAAGTATGCTTCTGCCTGAACTCAAGCAGCATGTCTTTTTGTAAAAGTGTAAGAATTCGTGAAACCATGGCAGCTTTTTATGATATCAATCTTTTAACTGTGCACATATCCGGCACCTGGGTTCATACACATCTTTTTCGCCCAACAATACCTGGCCGCCTTCTTTTACCTTACGGTAACTAACATTGGCAATATTGCCGCAAACCTGGCAAATGGCGTGCAGCTTGGTAATATAATCAGCCTTGGCAAGCAGGTTGGGCATTTGGCCAAAGGGATTACCCATATAATCCATATCAAGCCCGGCAACAATAACCCGTATGCCCTTTAATGCCAGTTGTTCGCAAACATTGGCGATCTCGGCATCAAAAAACTGGGCTTCATCAATACCCACCACATCTACATCATGGGTAAGCAATAAAATATTTTGCGAACTGCTCACCGGGGTAGATTGAATGGCATTGGTATCGTGGCTCACAATTTTCTGTTCATCATAACGCACATCAATGGCTGGTTTGTAGATCTCTACTTTCAGGTTTGCAATCTTTACCCGTTTAAGCCTGCGTATAAGCTCTTCGGTCTTTCCGCTGAACATACTGCCGCAAATCACTTCTATCCATCCTCTCCTTTCACCCTTAAAATTCGGTTCTATAAACATTTGTGTATTTTTTATAAAAATCAGTTTGTAACTTAGGGGGCTTGTTTGTTTTTTAACATTGCCTTATTCAGGCATGGGCATCAAAAGTATAATAATATCATGGAAAGAGTGGAGACACTCCTAAAAAAATTACAGGACCAGTTTGCTCAACATGCCCCGGCAGATCAATTGTTGCTTACTGTTCAGATGTTACAGGCAGAATTACTGCACCTGCAGCCGGTTAATGGCATCCATGAAGGATCTGTTGTGGTTACGGTGTCTAATGTGCACACGTTATCCAAAATACATTCGGAAAATATAGCCGAAGCGCCGAAAGAAGAAAGAATTGTGGAGGTTTTGCAGGTTGATGAGGCCGATATTGAAGCCGAACTGGAAGAAATGAAACGAAATGCCGAAAGCATTCAGCAAATAAGCGTTCAAAATAAGCCCCACATAGTATTTGAAACGGACGATGACATCCCCACCCTTAGCCACCAGCAAAAAACCGAAACTGAAAATCAACAACCGGCCAAAGAGATCAATGAAGCCGTAGCAACCAGTCATACTTCCATAAACGAAAAACTGAAACAATCTAAAATAGACCTGGGCGAAACCTTAACCGAAACTCCCATCAGGGACCTCAGAAAAGCTATAGGTGTAAATGACCGTTTCTTATTCATTAACGAATTATTCCGGGGTGATGAAGTGGCTTATGAACGCAGTATCAAAACCATCAACAGTTTTTCCATTTTTGCCGAAGCCGAATACTGGATACAAAGGGAACTTAAAGTAAAAAACGGATGGGATATGAATAATGAAATGGTAGCCCATTTTTTTCAACTGATCAAAAGGCGCTTCTCCTGAATGAAGTCAATTATTTTTTTTGATGCCCCTGCATTTTCATAAACAAATTGCCTGGCGGCTTCCCCCCTGCTTGTTCTTTCTCCTTCATCGGTCAGCAAACGGTTTAATATAGCTTCCAGTATAACCGGTCCGCCATCAACAGCAACACCTCCCCCGGCATTTACCAATCCGGTTGCTTCATTAAATTTTTCGTACACCGGGCCAAATACTACCGGTTTCCCATACACGGCTGCTTCCAGTACATTATGCACCCCATCGGCCCCATAACCGCCACCAACAAAAGCTACCGTTGCATACCGGTATAACCGCGAAAGCATTCCAATATTATCTATGATCAACACATTGGCAGCTGGCCGTTGATGGCCTGCAGTACCCTGCGGGCTTTCCCTTGATTGCTGATCGTTTTCCAGTTCAGAATAAAATAATGAATTCGGGAACGCGTCTTTCACATCCTTCAGGTTGCCTTTGTCAATCTCATGCGGTGCAATGATGAATTTAATATGCTGATGCACATTTACAAAATGCAGCAATTCAATTTCATCTTCTTCCCAGGTACTGCCTGCCACAATTACCTGGCTGTTGCCGCAAAATTTTTCAATACCTGCAACAGGGGTAAAATTTTCAGCAATTTCCACCACCCTGTCAAAACGGGTATCGCCGTTGATGGTAACATTGCGGGTAAACCCCAGTTTTTTCAGCAATTGTTCCGACTCTTCATTCTGTACAAAAAAATGGCTGAAGCTTTCGAGCATGTTTTTCCAGATGGCCCCATACCATTTAAAAAAAGGCTGGTTATTCCGGAATATGCCCGATACCAGTAAAGCTGGTATTTTTCTCTGCCTGATTTCGTTCAGGTAATAAAACCAGTATTCATACTTTACCCAAAGTACCAGCGCCGGGTTTATGGCATCTAAAAACTTTCTGGCATTAAGCCTGGAATCCATGGGCAGATAAAAAACATGATCCGCACCGGGGTAATCTTTCATGATCTCATAACCGCTCGGAGAAAAAAAAGTAAGTACAATCTTTATATTTGAATTTTTACTTTTTAATTCCTCCAGCAAGGGCCTTCCCTGTTCAAATTCGCCCAGGCTGGCACAATGCATCCATACGGGCCGGGAGTCAGTACTATGGAGTCGCGAGTTGATTGTTGTGAATATATCCTTGCGGCCATTGAGCCATTTTTTTGCTTTCGGATTCCACAGGTATGCCACACGTATTCCACATGAATACAGCAACAGAAACAGGTTATAAAAGAGTTTGCCCGGCATAGAATGTATACGCAAATCTAAATAAAAAATAATGCCTTTATTTAACGGATCTGTAAGGGGTGCAACTGCGCGATGCCAGACCAAAGGGATCTTCAGACTGCCTTTTGCCAACTGCCCGTTGAATCCTTATCTTTGCGGCGCATAAAATACAGTTATCATGAGGCCTTTACAAATGGTGGATACCAAAACCCAATACCTGAAAATAAAACCCGAAGTGGATGCTGCGGTGTTAGCCGTAATGGAAAGTTCTATGTTCATTGGCGGTAAAGTGGTAAGTGAATTTGCCGATAACCTGGCAAAATACCACGGCAGCAAACATTGCATACCCTGTGCCAATGGTACCGATGCTCTGCAAATTGCCATGATGGCCCTGGGTTTACAACCCGGCGATGAAGTGATCACCCCTTCTTTTACCTATATAGCCACGGTTGAAGTAGCCGCTTTGCTTAATATAAAACCGGTTTTTGTAGAGGTAAATCCCAAAACCTTTTGTATAGATCCGGAAGCCATTGAGAAAGCCATTACACCAAAAACAAAAGCTATAGTACCTGTTCACCTCTACGGCCAAGCAGCCGATATGGAAAAGATAATGGCCATAGCTGCAAAATACCATTTACCGGTAATTGAAGATAATGCCCAGGCCATTGGGTGTGATTATACTTTCAGCGATGGTACCATAAAAAAGACCGGCACCATCGGCCAGATCGGATGTACCTCTTTTTATCCCTCTAAAAACCTGGGGGCTTTTGGAGATGGCGGGGCCATGTTTACCGATGATGATGAACTGGCTGCCAAATTAAGAATGATCGCTTCACATGGCCAAAGCAAACGCTATTACCATGATGTGGTGGGCTGTAACAGCCGGCTGGATGCCATACAGGCTGCTATCTTAAATATTAAACTGAAGCATTTAGACGAATATATTGCAGCCCGCAGAAAAGCCGCTGATTATTATGATAAAGCTTTAGCAGAAAATAAATTCATCACTATTCCGTTTAGAGATGGCAACAATACGCATGTATTTCATCAATACACGTTAACTTTAAACGAAGTTGACCGTGACGGACTGAATCAGTTTTTAGCCGATGAGGGAGTGCCCTCCATGATCTATTACCCGGTACCTGCACACAGGCAGAAAATGTTTGATGCATTTGGTGGCAGTGATTATCATTTACCGGTTACCGACTGGCTTACAGAAAGGGTGATCTCATTACCCATACACACCGAACTGGATGAAGAGCAACAGGGTTTTATTGTAAATAAGGTTTTAGAATTTATAAACAGATAACAAATGAAAATTGCTGTAGTAGGTACAGGCTATGTTGGACTTGTAACAGGAACCTGTTTTGCCGAAACAGGCAATACAGTTACTTGTGTGGATATTGATACCGCTAAAATTGATAAACTGAACAGTGGCCAGCTTACCATTTATGAACCGGGACTGGAAAAAATATTTCTTCGTAACCAGAAAGAAGGCAGGCTGCACTTTACCACAAATTTAGCCGAAGGTATTGCAGGTGCACAAATCATATTTCTTGCCCTGCCTACACCACCCGGTGAAGATGGCAGTGCCGATCTAAAATATATACTGGGTGTGGCCAACGACCTGGGGAAGATCATTTCTGAATACGTAATTATTATAGATAAAAGTACCGTGCCGGTGGGCACTGCCGAAAAAGTACATGCAGCCATTGCTGCACATGCAGGGGTTGAATTTGATGTAGTGTCCAATCCCGAATTTTTAAGAGAAGGAGTGGCTGTTGATGATTTCATGAAACCCGACCGTGTGATCATCGGTACCAGTTCTGAAAGGGCAAAAAAAGCCCTTAACGACCTCTACCTGCCTTTTGTACGCCAGGGAAACCCCATCATTTACATGGATGAAAAAAGTGCTGAACTTACCAAGTATGCAGCCAATTCGTTCCTGGCAACCAAGATCACTTTCATGAACGAAATAGCAAACCTCTGCGAACGTTTTGGAGCCGATGTGGATATGGTGCGTAAAGGAATTGGCAGCGATGAACGTATTGGCCGCAGGTTCTTATTCCCCGGGATCGGTTATGGCGGAAGCTGTTTTCCCAAAGATGTACAGGCATTGGCAAAATCGGCCAAAGATGTGAACTATGAATTTAAAATTCTGGATGCAGTAATGGACATCAATGAAAAACAAAAATTACACCTCGTCCCAAAAATAAAAAGCTATTTTAATAATGATCTAAAAGGCAAAAAAATTGCAGTTTGGGGTCTGTCATTTAAACCCAACACAGATGATATACGGGAAGCGCCTGCATTAACCATTATTGAAGCCCTGTTGGAAAATGGTGCCGAAGTGAGCGCATACGATCCGGAGGCCATGAATAATGTAAAAAATTTACTGTTCAACAGGATCCATTTTGCCGAACACCAGTATGAGGCGCTTGCAGATGCAGATGCTTTGGTTATTGCAACCGAGTGGAGCGAATTCAGGACACCCGATTTTGGCAGGATCATCTCACTTTTAAAAAATAAAGTGATCTTCGACGGAAGGAATCTTTTTGACCTGAATAAGATGGAAGAAATGGGATTTCATTATATAAGTGTAGGGAGAAAATCAATCATACCATAAATTTAAATTTCATCAGTGGCAACAAAAAAAGTTTTAATAACCGGAGCTGCAGGTTTTTTAGGATCACATCTGTGCGACCGCTTTATCAAAGAAGGTTACCAGGTAATGGGTATGGATAACCTGATCACCGGCGACCTGAAAAATATAGAACACCTTTTTAAACTGAAGGAATTTGAATTTTATCACCACGATGTATCCAAATTCATACATGTTACCGGAAAACTGGATTACATCTTACACTTTGCCTCTCCGGCCAGCCCGATAGATTATTTAAAGATCCCCATTCAAACCTTAAAAGTAAGCTCGCTGGGTACGCATAACTGTTTAGGACTGGCTAAAGCAAAAAACGCCAGGATACTGGTTGCATCAACCAGCGAAGTATATGGCGATCCCTTGGTGCATCCGCAAACAGAAGACTACTGGGGAAATGTGAATCCCGTAGGCCCAAGAGGGGTGTACGATGAGGCCAAACGTTTCATGGAAGCCATCACCATGGCTTACCACACTTTTCATGATGTAGAGACCAGGATAGTGCGGATATTTAATACCTATGGGCCACGGATGCGCCTGAACGACGGAAGGGCACTGCCTGCATTTATTGGCCAGGCGCTCAGGGGCGAAGACCTCACCGTTTTTGGAGATGGCAGCCAGACCCGCAGTTTTTGCTATGTGGATGACCTGGTTGAAGGTATTTACCGCCTGTTAATGAGCGATTATGCCCAACCGGTAAACATTGGCAACCCCGATGAAATCTCATTACTTGATTTTGCCAATGAGATCATAAAACTTACCGGAACAAAACAAAAGATTGTTTTTAAGGAATTACCTACTGATGACCCAAAACAGCGACAGCCCGATATTACAAAAGCAAAAGAATTACTGGGATGGGAACCTACAGTATCAAGAGCTGATGGCTTAAAAATAACCTATGAGTATTTTAAAAGTTTACCGGCAGAGGAGTTGAATAAGTTGCCAAAAGAATTTAAATAAGTCAAAAATAAAAAGTAATAACCTGCCGGCAGGCATATTCAACATAGTTTTTCAGTTACCGGATTTTTACTTTTTTACTGTTTAATTTTTAATTAACGATGTACCAGGATTTATTAGATAAGAAAAAAACACTGGCCGTAATCGGCCTTGGCTATGTAGGCCTGCCCATTGCCCTGGAGTTTGCAAAAAAAATAAAAGTGATTGGCTTTGACATCAATGCTGACCGGGTAACCATGATGCGCAACAAAATTGACCCCAGCCAGGAACTGGAAGCGGCCGATTTTGATGGATGTGATATTGAATTCACCAACGACCTGGACGTTTTACGTAAAGCCAATTTCTTTATCGTGGCCGTACCTACCCCGGTAGACGAACACAATGTGCCCGACCTCATTCCGGTAACCCGTGCCAGTGAAACCATTGGCAAAGTGATCAAAAAAGGAGATTATGTGGTTTATGAAAGCACCGTATATCCCGGTTGCACGGAAGAGGATTGCGTACCCATAATTGAACAATTGTCGGGTTTAAAGATGACACAGGATTATATGATCGGTTATTCACCCGAAAGAATAAACCCGGGCGATAAGGAACATACCATCAGTACCATTATAAAAGTAGTAAGCGGTTGTTGTGCCGAGAGTTTGGATACCATTGCCAAAGTGTATGAACTGGTTGTAAAGGCCGGTGTACACCAAGCATCTTCCATTAAAGTAGCCGAAGCGGCAAAAATAATTGAGAACACACAGCGTGACCTGAATATTGCCTTGATGAATGAACTTTCCATCATCTTCGATAAAATGAATATCAATACCTACGAAGTACTGGAAGCAGCAGGCACCAAATGGAATTTCTTAAAATTTCAACCGGGCCTGGTTGGCGGGCATTGTATTGGTGTAGATCCGTATTACCTAACTTATAAATCAAAAAAATTAGGTTACAATTCACAGGTAATTTTAGCCGGCCGTTTTATCAATGACGCCATGGCGGGTTATGTTGCAAGAAAAATTTTACAGAACATCATCCAAACCAACGGCAATGTTAAAGATGCCAAAGTATTGGTGATGGGCGCCACCTTTAAAGAAAATGTAAGCGATATCAGGAACAGTAAAGTAGCTGATGTGATTAAAGAACTGAAGGCTTTCTCGCTCAATGTAGATGTAACCGATCCGCATGCCGATAGTGCTGAACTGAAACACGAATATGGTTTTGAATTAACGCCTGAACTGAGTAATGATTATGATGCCGTGCTGGTAACAGTGCCGCATGACGAATATAAAAAACTGGACGATGAATATTTTGCATCTATATCTAAGGAACATGCCATCGTTGCAGATCTAAAAGGAATATACCGGAATAAAATAACTTCCAGGAAATACTGGAGCCTGTAAGGCCTCACCCCACCCCCTACCCGAAGTAGAGGGAACCGGAATGGGGAGCATAAAGTTTGAAGAAGTAAAATCATGAGCAATACCTTTCATACCAAAGATCTGAGTCAATCTTCCTTTTTAATTACAGGAGGCGCCGGTTTTATTGGCAGCCATATTGCCGGATATTTATTGAAACACGGCGCAGGAAAAGTAAGGGTGCTTGATAACCTGGTGAACGGGTTTCAATCAAACCTGGATATTTTAAGGCAATACCACCAATTTGAATTTGTTGAAGGCGATATCCGGAATACAGAAACCTGCCGGCAGGCATGCACAGGCATTGATTATGTAAGCCACCAGGCTGCATTGGGATCTGTACCACGCAGTATCAAAGAACCGATCTATTTTACTGAAGTAAATGTTGGCGGCTTTGCCAATATGCTGAAAGCTGCCATTGACAATGATATCAAACAGTTTGTGTATGCCTCTTCCTCCTCAGTTTATGGCGATGAACCTACATTACCCAAAACAGAGAACAAAGTGGGCAACTGCCTGTCGCCATATGCAGCAACCAAAAAAACCAATGAATTGTATGCACAGGTTTTTGCAGACGTGTATGGCATTAAACTGATGGGCTTCCGGTACTTCAATATTTTTGGGCCGCGCCAGGACCCAGACGGGGCCTATGCTGCGGTAATTCCGCTTTTTGTAAAACACATCATGAACCGTACCGAAGTGTTCATTAATGGCGATGGCGGGCAAACCCGTGATTTTACATTTGTTGACAATGCGGTACAGGTAAATATTAAGGGGATGCTTACTGATAACCCGGAAGCATTGAACAAAGTGTACAATGTTGCCGTAGGTGAGAATTTTTCAGTGAATTATCTTTATAATGCCTGTGTGAATTATTTAAAAAGCGATTTTGCCCCAACATACCGGGAACCAAGGGCAGGCGATATCAGGGATTCTTTGGCTGATATTTCGCTGGCAAAAAAATTACTGGGCTATGAGCCTGTAAAAAGATTTGAAGCAGGTTTGGAAGAAACAATAGAATTTTTTAAACAAAAATATATCAATGGATAATTAAGTAATGGATAATTGATAACTCTTTAAACTAAAAAGAGATTTACAAAATAGCCTGAAATTAAAATCCAAAGGCATTATCCATTGATCAATTATCCATTATCAATTAATAAAAATGGCATTTATAAAAACAGCATTTCCCGGACTTGTAATTTTTGAACCCACTGTGATCAAAGACAGCCGGGGATATTTTTTTGAAAGCTATAATGAAAAATTATTTGAAGCAAACGGCATACAGGCCAGGTTTGTACAGGATAACCAATCCAAATCTTCTTATGGAGTGATACGGGGCCTGCATTACCAGTTGAACCCATACGCACAAACCAAGTTGGTACGGGCGTTGAGCGGCATCATACTGGATGTGGTTGTGGATATACGCAAGGGATCTCCCACATTTGGTAAAGTATTTTCAATTGAATTATCGGCAGAGAACTGCATGCAACTGTTGATCCCAAAAGGTTTTGCGCATGGTTTTTCAGTATTGAGCGAAACTGCTGAAGTGATGTACAAATGTGATGAGTTTTATAATAAAGGATCAGAAGCCGGTATTATTTACAACGATGCAGCTTTAAATATTGACTGGAATATCCCAGCTGACAAAGCCGTTATTTCTGAAAAAGACCTGGTACAGCCTTCATTTCTGAACTGTAAAAACAATTTTTCCTTTGAGCAATAAGCCTGTCATATTGGTTACCGGTGCAAATGGCCAGTTGGGCAAAGAGTTACAGATGCTGGCTCCGGACTTTCCCGGTTATGATTTTTTATTTGTAACAAAAGATGAACTTAACATTGCAGATAATGATGCAATGGCAACATATTTTTCGGAACATACCATTGACTACTGCATTAATTGTGCTGCGTACACGGCAGTTGACAAAGCAGAGAGCGATGCAGCAAATGCTTTTTTAATTAATGCAACAGCTGTTGCCGATCTTGCCGCCATTTGCAAAAATAACCATACACAGCTGATCCATATCTCAACCGATTATGTTTTCAACGGCACAGCCAGTGAGCCTTATAAAGAAACAGACCACACAAACCCGGTATGCGTTTATGGCAGATCAAAATTGCAGGGCGAAGTTTTAGCAATGGAAAACTACCCGTCTTCAATCATCATACGCACTTCCTGGGTGTATTCCTCCTTCGGTAACAACTTTGTAAAAACCATGTTGCGGCTGATGAAGGAAAGAGAATCGATCAATGTGGTAAATGACCAGTTTGGTTGCCCCACTTATGCGGCCGACCTGGCTGCTGCAATTATGCAGATAATTGCATCGGGCAAAAGCAAAGAACATCCAGGCATTTATCATTACACCAATACAGGTATTACCAACTGGTATGAATTTGCTGTTGCTATAAAAGATTTAACGGGAAGCAATTGTATGGTTAATCCAATTACAACAGCACAGTACCCTACACCAGCACGGCGTCCTGCATATTCTGTTTTGGATACTGCAAAAATTACCGAAACATTCGGGCTTAACATACCGCACTGGGAAAACAGTTTACAAAAATGCCTGGCCTTACTTAAATAAAAAACATCCGCCGTTTGGCAGATGTTTTCAGATCATTTCAACCGGTTCTTTATTTCAGTTTAAATGTTTCCATAAACTTGGTGGTAAAATTTCCTTTCCGGAAATCTTCATCCTGCATCAGCTGCAGGTGCAATGGGATGGTGGTTTTTATGCCTTCAATTACATATTCACTTAAGGCACGGCTCATGGTATCAATGGCTTCTTCCCGGGTTTGTGCAATGGCAATGAGTTTGCCGATCATACTATCATAAAAAGGAGGAATAACATAGCCCGCATACACATGGCTGTCTACCCGTACCCCATGCCCGCCGGGCTGGTGTAGTACTGTTATTTTACCCGGAGAAGGACGGAAATCATTGTAAGGATCTTCGGCATTGATACGGCACTCAATGGCATGCATTTGTGGAAAATATGCTTTGCCTATAATTTTTTCTCCGGCAGCAATTTTTATCTGCTCTTTAATAAGATCAAAATTGATAACCTCTTCCGTAACACAATGTTCTACCTGGATACGGGTGTTCATCTCCATAAAATAAAAATTACGGTGCTTATCCACTAAAAATTCAACCGTACCCACACTTTCGTAATTGATTGCCTGTGCAGCTTTTATTGCAGCAGCACCCATTCTTTCCCTCAGTTCATCTGTCATAAAAGGTGATGGGCTTTCTTCAATCAGTTTTTGGTGCCTTCTTTGGATAGAACAATCCCTTTCACTTAAATGACAAATATTGCCATATTGGTCGCCGGCAATTTGTATCTCAATATGACGTGGTTCTTCCACAAATTTTTCCATGTAAATACCATCGTTCTTGAACGATGCAGCTGCTTCGGTTTTTGCATTTTCAAAAGCCTTTTCAATTTCTTCTTCGCTCCATACTACCCGCATGCCTTTACCACCACCGCCTGCAGTTGCTTTTAATATAACGGGGTAGCCAACTTCCTTAGCCGATTTTTTTGCATGGTCCACACTCTCCAACAACCCATCAACACCCGGCACTACCGGCACACCGGCAGCGATCATGGTATTCTTTGCCGTGATCTTATCTCCCATGGCATTGATCATATCGGGAGTGGGACCAATGAATTTAATCCCATGGTCACCACATATCTTGGCAAACTTGGCATTTTCGGCCAAAAAACCATAACCCGGGTGAATGGCATCGGCATTGGTAATTTCGGCTGCTGCCATAATATGCGGCATATTGAGGTAACTGTCCACACTGGCGGGTTTGCCAATACAAACAGCCTCATCAGCAAATTTTACATGCAAACTGTCTTTATCGGCTGTAGAATACACTGCAACGGTTTTTATACCCATCTCCCTGCAGGTACGTATAATGCGGAGGGCAATTTCGCCACGGTTGGCTATTAATATCTTTTTAAACACAATCGTTGAATTAAACATTAAAAAATCAAAAGTTGAAAGTCAAAAGTTGAACCATTTTTACTTTTAAACCTTCCTGCCGGCAGGCAGGTTTTTACTTTTTACTTAAGATGGATCCACTAAAAACAAAGGCTGATCGTACTCTACCGGACTGGCATCTTCTACCAGCACCTTTACTATTTTACCTTTTACTTCACTTTCAATTTCATTAAAAAGCTTCATGGCCTCAATAATACAAACCACTTTACCCGGGGTAACCTCGTCGCCGACATTTGCTAAAACAGGTTTACCCGGACCAGCCTGGCGGTAAAAAGTACCGATCATCGGGCTTTTAATAGTTACCAGGTTATCGGCCTTAGGTTCGGCCGGCTTAGGTGCAACGGGAGCTGCTGCTGCCGGAGCTGCAACAGCGGCGGGTGCTGGTGCCGCAGTATGAGAAGGGGAAACTCCCCCGGCAATGATATGTTGTACCGGGTCTTTTTTCTGTTTAACTGTAATTTTCACTCCTTCTTCCTCAATGGTAATTTCTCCAATATTGGTTTTGTTGATAAGCTTTACCAGCTCCTGTATTTGCTTGATGTCCATGTAAATTATTTAAAGGTTAATTTAAAATAAAACCGGGCTGCTAAGATAGGGCAAGTATGTTCATAACTGCAACTAAAATTTTAAAAAAAGGCTGAAAAAGGCTGATTTTTGCCAAAAAAAGGCTGTTTTTGGGCATTTTTTCGTCAAAATCGGGGATTTATTAAAAATGAAAAAGGGATACCTGTTTAACCAGATACCCCTTTCAATTAACTTTAATCAGTTTATTATTTTACCCTTTCCACATACTCACCGGTTTTTGCATTTACCCTGATCAGCTCTCCCTCATTTACAAACAAAGGAACGTTCACCGTAGCACCGGTTTCAACGGTAGCCGGCTTTAACGTACGGGTGGCCGTATCGCCTTTCATGCCCGGTTCGCTGTAGGTAACCAGCAACACGATCTTATCTGGCAATTCAACGCCCATCGGTAAATCGGTTTCTCCATTAATTAAAACAGTTACTTCCTGCCCGTCTTTTAAAAACTTAGGGGCGTCAATCATCGCTTCGGCAACTGTTATTTGTTCAAAGGTTTCGGTATCCATGAAACTGTAGCCGGTATCGTCTTTATACAGGTACTGATAAGGTTTCTTTTCAACCCTTACCGGAAATATGGTTTCGCCACTGTTCCAGGTTACTTCAATGGTGCGGTTATTATCTACACCTTTAAGTTTAGCCCAAACCTTGGCTGCTGCCCGGGCGGTTTTATTTTGCCCGAATTCTATAACGCTATACAGGCTGCCATCTACTTTAATGATGAGGCCCGAGCGCATGTCTGCTGTTGTTGCCATAATATCACATTTTTTATCCCGATACGTATCGGGAGCGCAAAAGTAGTAATAGTATGGCTAAATCCGAAATTTACCTCACCCCAACCCCTCTCCAAAGTAGTGGGGCTTGAGACCCCGGAATTTTAAGAACCTTTACACTTAACAACTTATTATCAACCAAAGTAATTAGTTTTACCAAAATTTAAAGCAGATGAAGAAAACGGTTTTTACTTTAATTATAAGTTGCCTCACCTTAAGTGGTTTTTCACAAATTGACAGTACCCAGCAATATTTCAAATCTCCTTATATACCTGCTTTTAATATCAGAAAAGTGCCCGACAGCAGCAGTTTTACGCATAATATGCTGCAAAAAGGCAAACCTACCATTCTTGTTTTTTTTGATCCCGATTGCGATCATTGCCAGGAGGCAACAAAAGGTTTTACTTCAAAAATTGACCGTTTTAAAAACGTGCAGATATTGATGGTTACTATTATGCAATTCGATCGTACCAAAAAATTTTATAAAGATTTTAAGATTTCCGATTTCCCGAATATTACGGTGACCAGGGATATAATCTATGATCTTCCTAAGTTTTACATGGTTCATACAATACCGGATGTGTATGTTTATGATAAAACCGGGAAATTGATGCGTCACTATAAAAAAGACATTCCGGTTGACGAGATCGCCGATTTGTTTTAATAAAACCCGTAAAGCCTGAAATTTCGGTTTTTACTCCCTCTGTATTTAATTATCTTTGCTGTACAAACCTGCCTGCCACAGGCAGAATATTTTTCTACATTAAATATACATATATGAAAGTAACTGTAGTTGGAGCCGGGGCCGTAGGAGCAACCTGTGCCGACAATATTGCCCGTAAAGAACTTTGTAACGAACTGGTGATACTCGATATTAAAGAAGGCGTTGCCGAAGGCAAGGCCATGGATCTGATGCAAACCGCTACCCTGCTGGGTTTCGACACCCGCATTACCGGAAGCACCAACGATTATGCTAAAACTGCCGGAACCGATGTGGCCGTTATTACTTCGGGCATACCCCGTAAACCCGGCATGACCAGGGAAGAACTCATTGGCATCAATGCAGGTATCGTAAAATCTGTAACCGAAAATATTTTAAAACATTCACCCAATGCCATTATAGTGGTTATCAGTAACCCGATGGATACCATGACCTACCTGGCTTTAAAATCAAGCGGTTTACCCAAAAACAAGATCATTGGTATGGGTGGCATTTTAGACAGCAGCCGTTTTAAATATTACCTGTCAACAGCCATGGGTTGCGCTGCAACCGATCTGCAGGCCGTGGTGGTTGGCGGACATGGAGATACTACCATGATCCCGTTAGCCAGGCTGGCCACTTACCAGGGAACACCGGTAAGTAATTATCTGGATGCCGATACTTTGAAAAAAGTGGTAGCCGATACCATGGTTGGCGGTGCTACCCTTACCGGCCTATTGGGTACAAGTGCCTGGTATGCTCCCGGTGCAGCCGGCGCTGCCCTGGTAGAAGCCATTGTACGCGATGAGAAAAAAATATTCCCTTGCTGTGTGTACCTGGACGGCGAATACGGCCAAAAAGATATTTGCATAGGCGTTCCGGTTGTTATTGGAAAAAACGGATGGGAAAAAATTGTTGACTATAAACTGAATGATGAAGAACAGGCCGCCTTTAATAAAAGTGCCGATGCCGTGCGCAGTATGAATGCCGCGCTGGAAAACCTGTAAAAAAAATAACACGAAAGCCCCCAAACTCCGGGGGCTTTTTTATGCCCGGTTGTGAAATTTAACAGATATGTGGTAACTTGGAGAAAGTGAAACTAACCGGTAAAATATTCCTGCTTTGCCTGACCTGCATTTGTTTTTACCAGCATACCGATGCACAACTGCAAATAACATCCAACAACAATGCACAGGCATTGGTTCAAAAACTACTTGGCCCAGGCGTAACCGTGAGTAATGTTACCCTTACCGGCCATCCGGCCATGACGGGCTTTTTCAACAACCTGGGCGCAACAAATATTAATATAGACAGCGGTATTGTATTAACCAACGGCCGGGCTAAAACTGTTGGCGCCGCCGGGCCCTTTGGTATGGATGGAGATGGTGTTGCTTCTGCAATTAATGTAGATGCTTTTAACACCTGGAATTTTCCCGGTGATCCGGATATTACCGCCATTGTTAATGAACAGACTTTTGATGCCTGTGTACTGGAATTTGATTTTCTGCCACTGGGCGACAGCATCCGCTTCAATTATGTGTTCAGTTCGGAAGAATACACTGATTTTTCCTGTACAGAATATAATGATGCCTTTGCCTTTTTTATAAGCGGGCCGGGAATTACAGGTTTAAAAAATATTGCCCTTATACCCAATACCACATTACCTGTTACCATTAATAATATCAACGAAAATTTCTGTGCCCTGTTTCCGCAGTACTTTATTAATAATGAGCCCAACAGATTTTTTACGCATAACGGCCATATCACTGTTTTTACCGCCAAAGAAAAGGTACAGCCCTGCCAGACCTATCATTTAAAACTGGTGATAGCAGATGTTTCTGATGATGACCTGGACAGCGGCGTTTTCCTGCAGGCCGGCAGCCTTTCTTCCAATGCCATCAGTATCATTAACAATACACAGGTAGATCCTCAGAATAATTATTACCTGGTTGAGGGCTGCAATGCAGGATCGTTCAAAATAAAAAGACCAAATATTGAAACAAGTCCGCTGGATGTATCACTTTCTTATGCAGGCACGGCCATTAACGGGGTTGATATGCAGTTACTGCCCACGCTGGTAACCATTCCGGCAAACCAAAGCGAAGTGGTGGTTAATGTGATTCCCATCATTGATAATATACCCGAAGGAATTGAACTGATAAAAATATATGCCCTGGCAGGCGCCGGATGCAGCGCCAATACACCAACCGACAGCACTATTATTCAGATAAGGGATTACGATACGCTGGGCATTGTACCCGATACGGCATTCATCTGCAGAAACACTTCTGTACAATTAACCGCTTATAATGGATATGCTGCTTACCTGTGGGATGCCAACCCCACTTTAAGCAGCCTCACCATCCGTAACCCGGTGGCTACACCGGTAAACGAATTTACCACCTATTACTGCACCTCAACCCTTGGTACCTGTAACGGGCGCGACTCGGCCTTTGTGCAATGGAAAACAATTGACCTGTTGTCTAAAACAGAAATATTATGCAAAGATGACAACAACGGCGAAATACGGGTTGATGGCGGGCCGGAGTGGACCGCACCGGTTGAATATTCAATAAACAACGGGCCCTGGCAGGCCGGAAATATTTTTTCTAATTTAGCTGTTGGTGTTTACAAAATAAAAATAAGAGATGCCACCGGATGCATGGACAGCCTGGATATTCCCATCACACAACTTTACCCCGATTTTATAATAAGCAATGCGCTGGTACAGGCTGCCAGTTGCTCAGGAAGCGCCGATGGTAAGGTTACCATAAATGCTGCCGGAGGAAAAAATCCATACCTGTATTCTCTTGATGGAATTAATTTTCAAAGCAGTAATGTATTTAGTTTGATACCGGGCAATTATACCATTACAGTAAAAGATGATAATAATTGTACTTCATTTCAAAATGTTTTTATCCCCTTAGATAATATGGTAACCCTTGATGCCGGATTGGATTTAACGATCTGTGAAGGAAGAAATGTGAAGCTACAAACGGTTTCCAATGCAAATAGTTTTGTATGGTCGCCGGCTGCAACACTTGATAACAGTGCATTACAAAGCCCCGTTGCCAACCCGGTAAACACAACCAAATACTATGTAACTGCTACAACGGGTATTTGCAGCAGGTTTGATTCGGTAACTGTTTTTGTAAATCCTTCACCAACAGCCAATGCCGGTCCCGATGCTACCATCTGTTTTGGCAGGAATGTGCAGCTCAGCGGCTCAGGTGGCGTTTCGTATTTCTGGTCACCTTCTGCTTCGCTAAATAATAACCGCATACAAAATCCAACAACCATCAATCTTCCGGGCACCATTACGTATGCCTTGCATGTAGTAGATGCCAATGGCTGTAATTCGTTAAAGAAAGATGAAGTGGTGATCACGGTTACCCGCCAGGCCCTGGTGGATGCAGGCAGGGATACGGTTTTAGCTTTAGGACAGCCACTGGGTTTATTTGCCACTGATATTAACCGTGCAGGGCTCGTGCAATTTGAATGGCAGCCTGCTTACGGTTTAAACAATCCGTTTATTGCATCACCCGTTGCCATACCGGATAAGGACATCACGTATACGGTTACTGCCCGTACCGCAATAGGCTGCATAGCCACCGATAAGATAAAAATACAGGTGTACAAGGGCCCCGATATTTATGTACCCAATGCGTTTACTCCTAACCGTGATTTGAGGAATGATATGTTAAAAGCCATTCCGGTGGGGATAAGGAATTTCAATTATTTCCGTATCTACGACCGCTGGGGTGCCCTCATTTTCAGTACCACCAATCCAGATATTGGCTGGGACGGACGCATTAAAGGGACAGAACAATCTACAGCAGCCTATGTATGGATGGCCGAAGGCATTGATTACACGGGGAAATTGGTGAAGCGTAAAGGTTCGGTGATCATTATAAAATAACTTTAAGAAATTACCGGATTAATATTTTTCAACTCACCCCATCTACCAGCATCTCTTTATTAATCTTGAGTACCAGTCCCTGTAAAACCTTACCGGGACCAGCTTCTGTAAAATGTGTTGCCCCGGTTGCAACCATGGCTTCCACACTCTGTGTCCACCTAACGGCGCCGGTTAACTGATCAATTAAATGATGCTTGATGTCTACCGGGTCGGTTACCGCCTTACCGGTTACATTTTGATATACCGGGCAGGATGGCTCATTAAAATGCGTGGCATCAATGGCTTCGGTTAGTTCTTCTTTGGCAGATAACATCAACGGCGAATGAAAGGCCCCTCCTACCGGCAACACCAATGCCCGCCTGGCCCCTGCTGCTTTCATGCGCTCACAGGCAATTTCAATACCTCTTACCGTACCACTGATCACCAGTTGCCCGGGACAGTTATAATTGGCCGGCACCACCACTTCCCCGGTTTCCCGCATCACCCCATCACAAATTTCTTCCACCATATGATCGCTCAGCGCCAATACGGCTGCCATGGTTGATGGAACCATCTGGCAGGCACGCTGCATGGCCTGTGCACGAATGGAAACCAGCATCAGGGCATCTTCAAAGCTCAATACATTGTTGGCAACCAGGGCCGAAAATTCGCCCAGTGAATGCCCCGCCACCATATCGGGTCTTGCATCGGGCAGGGTTTTATATGCAGTTACCGAATGCAGGAAAATGGCAGGTTGCGTTACATTGGTTTGTTTCAGGTCTTCATCCGAACCATGGAACATGATATCAGAAATGCGGAAACCCAGTATTTCATTGGCCTGTTCAAACATTTCTTTGGAAACAGGATTGGAATCATACAGGTTTTTTCCCATACCACTGAATTGAGAACCCTGTCCGGGGAATATGAATGCATGTGCCATTGTTGAAAGTTTATTGATTTACTGGTTTATTGGTTTATTGGTTTATTGGTTTAGAAATCAATCCTCTTTTTATTTCTTTATAATCTCTTTAAGGGCAAAGTTAATTCGTTTACTGGTTTACTGGTTTACTTGTTTATTGGTTTATTGGTTTGGAGATCAGTCCTTTTTTTGTTTCTTTAAATTCTCTTTTAGCACTTTGATATACCCATTTAGTTTTTTATGAATTATCTCCATCTACATCATCAGCCTGTCATATTCTTCCTGGCTTACTAAATTTCTTCTCACTGATTTCTGCAGCCAGCTTTTTGTTTCCAATATTGAACCCCTGCTGTAAAAACAAAAATTTATATTCTCCTTAATAAAATAACGTCCATACCCTTCGGCAATATTTGATGAAATTGAATCTGCAGCATTAGTTATTTGTTTACCAATACCAAACTTCGGAAAGTTTTCCCATTTTTCTACCATAAACCAAACAGAATCACTAAAACTTTGAGATAAATTATATACATCCAGTTCTTCAAGGGTATGCATAAAAAAAGTTTATTTGAAGTTAAAAAGATCTAACCACAAATAAACAATTAAACCAATAAACCAATAAACTAGTGAAGTTTGGCGCTAATGAGCTTCAAAAACTCACTTCTTGTTTCATTTTTTTCAAACTCTCCCCAAAAGGCAGATGTGGTGGTAACTGAATTTTGTTTCTCCACGCCTCTCATCATCATACATAAATGTGATGCTTCTATAACCACGGCTACGCCTATGGGATCCAGAGATTCCTTTATGGCATTCAATATCTGATGCGTCAATCTTTCCTGTACCTGTAGCCTGCGGCTGAATGCATCCACTACCCGTGCGATCTTACTCAGTCCGGTAATATACCCGTTGGGAATATAGGCCACATGCGCCTTGCCGTAAAAAGGCAGCATATGATGCTCACACATACTGTACAGTTCAATGTCTTTAACAATGATCATTTCACTTACATCTTCCTTAAATCTTGCCGAATTTAAAATGGCATTGGCATCAATTTCGTACCCCTGCGTAAGAAACTGCATGGCCTTGGCTACCCGTTCCGGCGTTTTTTCCAATCCCTCCCTGTCCGGGTCTTCTCCCAGCAGCTTCAGGGTGCTTTTATAATTATCTATAAGCCCCAAGGTGGTTTTTTCGTCGTACTGTTCAATTTTTTTATAAGCCATTGTTAATGGTAGATTTTAGATTTTAGTTTTATGCCGGGTATTCTACAAAATTCCTTTCCGTTTCATACAGCCGTATCTGCAGGTCCAGTTCCGGGTCAATTTTTTCCCGTAAAATATCATAGATCACAATCGCAATATTTTCTGCAGTTGGATTCAGATTTTTAAACTCAACGGTATCCTCATTCAGGTTCTTATGATCAAACCGTTCAATCACCTGTTCCTGCGCCAGGTCGCTCAGCTTTTTCATATCCATTACATAACCGGTTTCGGGATCAGGCAAACCGGTTACTTTAATCACCAGTTCATAATTGTGCCCGTGAAAATGCGGGTTGTTGCATTTACCAAAAACCTGTTGGTTGGTTGCTTCATCCCATAACGGATTATGTAAACGATGTGCTGCGTTAAAATGTTCCTTGCGGTAAACGGCTACTTTTTTATTCATGACAAATGATATAACATATAAACACTACAATTTGTTCTTAAAATTTTCAGTAAATCGTGAGAACAAAATCTGCTGACGGTTAAAACAGAAGTATGCTGTTCAAACGCACCAGTTATTGAAAGTCAGGTATTAAAGTTAGGCTTTGTTTATTTGATACCGAAATTAATTACCGTAGTATTCTACAAATATGCGGGGGGTCTCGGATAATTTAAGGCAGTGCAGCTGAACGCCGGAAGGCAGGTGGGGCACCAGCTCGTTCCAGATACCGATAACCAGGTTTTCAATAGAACAAAGTTTACCCTGCATAAAATCAACATCTACATTCAGGTTCTTATGATCCAGTTTATCAATAACATGCTCTTTTACAATTATACTCAGTTTTTTTACATCATACACAAAACCGGTATCGGGGTCAGGCTCTCCTTTTAAGGTTACAAACAATTCAAAATTATGCCCGTGCCAGTTTTCATTGGCGCATTTGCCAAACACTTCCTCATTTTTCTCACGGCTCCAGGCCGGGTTAAATAATTTGTGCGCAGCATTAAAATGTTCTATACGGGTAATGTAAACCATTAAAATTGTAAAATTTCGGCAAAGGTAACGGCTAAATACTGAAATGTGAAGTGTAAATACGAAATTTGTAGCATGCAAATCCTGCTTGTAGCTGCAACAGCAGCAGAAATTACCCCTTTTACAGAAACAAATGACCGGATTGATGTGCTGGTTACCGGCGTTGGAGCGCCATCGGCGATCTACCACCTGCAAAAACGCATTCAACAGGTGGATTATGATTGTATCATACAGGCGGGAATTGCCGGGACCTTTACCGATGATATAGCACCGGGCCAGGTAGTGCTGGTAAAACAGGACTGCTTTGCAGATATAGGTTTTGAAGAAAAAGAAACATTCACCCCGTTGTTTAACACTGAACTGGCAGATAAGCATGAATACCCTTTTACCAATGGCTGGCTTTTGAACACCGGGGCAAACCTGCAGTATGCAAATTTGCCAACAGTAAAAGCCATTACCGTAAATAAAGTAAGCGACAGTGAACTGCAAAAGCAACAATACATCAACGCCTTTAATGCTGGTATAGAGACCATGGAAGGCGCCGCTTTACATTATGTTTGTTTGCAGGAGCATATTCCCTTTATACAGATACGATCAATTTCAAACCAGGTGGGCGAAAGAGATAAGGCCAAATGGAAAATGCATGAAGCTGTAGAAAATTTAAATAAAGAACTGGCAAAACTAATTAACCAATTAACAGACCTGCCTGCCGGCAGTTTAACCAAATAAAACAGATGAATGTAAGCCTGGGCTTTTCCCCCTGCCCCAATGATACCTTTATTTTTGATGCCCTGGTAAACAACAAAATAGATACCGGCGGCTTAACATTTGATGTGGTGCTGGATGATGTGGAAACCCTCAATGAATGGGCATTAGCCGGCAAACTGGATGTCACCAAACTGAGTTACGGGGTATTGCCGATGGTACTAAACAAATATATGGTGCTAAACAGTGGGAGTGCTTTGGGGAAGGGCGTGGGGCCGTTGTTGATAGCGAATGGCGAATGGGGAATGGCGAATGGGGAATATGGAATATCGAATGGCGAATGGCGAATATCGAATGGGGAATGGGGAATGGCGAATGTGGAAGAAAGCACCATTGCCATACCCGGTGAACATACCACCGCACATTTGCTTTTTTCTTTAGCTTATCCGCAAGCAAAAAATAAAATTTTCCTGCGATATAATGAAATAGAAGATTTTGTACTGGATGGAAAAGGGCTTGGCGTGATCATTCATGAGAACCGCTTTACCTATGCAGATAAAGGCCTGCAAAAAATAACCGACCTGGGCGATTACTGGGAAAAGGAAACCGGTAATGCCATTCCGCTGGGCGGTATTGTGATACGCCGATCCATTGATACAGCCATTGCCAGGCAGGTTGACAGCCTGATCAGGAAGAGTATTGAATTTGCATACCACCATCATTATGATGAACTGGCTACTTACGTTAAAGCCTATTCGCAGGAAATGAGCGAAGCCGTAATGCGCAAACACATCAACCTGTATGTAAATGACCATTCACTAAAACTGGGTGCAGCAGGAGAAAAAGCGGTACTGAAACTACTGGAAGTGTACCGGCAAAATAAACCCGGGCCTTTACTGATTGATGGGGATATTTTCTTACAAAATACAGACTAAAGCATTCCGGGTTTTAATGCTTTGGCATATACTTCCAGGCAGCGCTTCCTGGCAAATTCATGATCAACAATGGGTTTTGGATAATGCAGCTCATTCAGTTCGGGCACCCATTTATTGATATAAACCAATTCAGGATCAAATTTCTTTGTTTGCAGGTAAGGGTTAAAGATGCGGAAATAAGGTGCTGCATCACAACCACTGCCTGCTGCCCACTGCCAGCCTCCGTTATTTGCAGCCAGGTCAAAATCCAGCAGTTTTTCGGCAAAATAAGCTTCGCCCAGGCGCCAGTCTATCAGTAAATGTTTGGTAAGAAAAGAAGCTACGATCATGCGTACCCGGTTGTGCATAAAACCGGTGGCATTCAGTTCCCGCATACCGGCATCTACAATGGGGTAACCGGTTTGGCCGGCGCACCATTTTTCAAAAGCCAGTTCATCATGCCGCCATTCAATATGATCGTAAGCCGGTTTAAACGCTTTACCCATGCCTACCTGCGGAAAATGCCAGAGTATCATCTGGTAAAAATCCCGCCAGATCAATTCATTCATGAATATCTCGCTTAAACCATTGCATTGCCAGGCAATTTGGCGGATACTTACCGTTCCAAAACGCAAATGCACCCCCAGCCTGGAAGTGCCGGCAATGGCCGGAAAATTGCGCTGCTCCTGGTATTTTTTTACCAGTTCTGTATTCAATGATTTAGAAGGAAAATCCTGAGCCGTTTCCATAAAGCCCATGGATGCCAGTGTCGGGATCTCTTTTGCATGTTGCGGGTAAAAATTGTGGAAGAGACTTTCTGTTGGGTATGCATTAAATGAATCTTCCTTCAGCGCAGCTTTCCACTTTCTGCTGTACGGTGTAAACACCGTGTAGGGCTTGCCATCGTCTTTTACCACTTCGGCCTTCTCAAAAATAACCTGGTCTTTAAACGTATGTAGCGATGCGCCTTTTGCATTTAGTAATGTACCAATTGCATTATCCCGTTCTCTGGCATAAGGTTCATAATCATGATTGGTGAACACTTTATCAATGGCATAGCCTGATAAAAGGGTTTCAAATGCCTCCTGCGGCGTTCCATAAAAAACATGCAGCGATGTACCTGATCTCATCAGTTGTTGCTGCATTTCCTGTAAAGCGGCATGTATAAACGTAACCCTACTGTCGGCCTTGTCGGAAAGCCTGCTGAGTATGTGCTTATCAAAAATAAAGATGGGTAAAACCGGAAGGTTACCGGTTAGGGCCTGGTACAGGCCCGCATTATCCGTTAACCTCAGATCGCGCCTGAACCAGAAGACATTTACTTTTTGCAGCATAAAACACATTGGGAATAAGAAAAATCAAACAAACTCATTCAGCATTTGTTCAAAAAAATGCCCTGTAAATTTTTTGTGTTTGGGCATTGCTGAATTTTTTATCTCCAATGCTTTGTACCCAGCGCAGGTTATAAATGGAATTGGTTAAAAAAACCTCATCGGCATCGGGCAATGCATCCACATCCAGTTTGCCCTCCTCAACTTTAAAATGAGCAGCTTTCAGTTTTTGAACCAGGTTAGCCCGCATTACACCGGCTATACAGCCCTCCTGTAATGCAGGTGTATAAACCACTTCATCTTTAATTAAAAAAATATTGGCAATGGTCGTATCACAAATCCTGCCTTCGGTATTCAGTAAAATGGCATCATTCCATTTTTCTTTTTTTGCATGCATGGCCGCCAGGGCATAGGGCAAAAAATTATTGTGCTTCAGGTTGCTGAGTACATCGCAGCTCTTTTTAATATCCGTATATATCCCAACAACCAAGCCATTGGTGTTCCAGCTACCGGTTTCGGCGGGTAAAGCCCAGCTTTGAATAATGTAGTTGGGTTTATGATCAATGGCATCATACAGCCCTCCATCGCCCCTGTATACAGTTAACCGCACCCTTGCCAGTTGATGGTGTTCATTCTTTTTAAGCAGGGTTTGAATTTGCTCCTCCAGGTAATCGGGTGTAAAGTGTTTGGGGATATTAAAATGCAACACCTGCAGGCCTTTCCACAGCCGGGCAAAATGGTCATCTATAAATTCCGGCTTTCCGTTTATGCATTTTATGGTTTCAAAAAGACCGTCGCCAAACCTCAGGCCGCGGCTGCTGGCCGATATGATGCCCGGGCCGCCTGTGATCCATTTGCCGTTGCTGTTATAATACTCCATTTGCCAAATATACTACTTAGCCATGCTTGCAACGGTTACAAAAAAAGATCCCCCCGAAAAATCAGGGGGATAATCTTCATCATAGTTTTAGAGAACAGTGTTTGAATTTTATATGGTATTTATAGATCTTCGTCTAAAATATTGTTTTTTACCGCATACATGATCAATCCTGCCGTGCTTTTAGCACCGGTTTTTACTTTCAGTTTATCCCGTATGGCTTCCACTGTACGTGGACTAAGGTCAACAATTTCGGCTATTTCCTTGGTACTTTTCTCTTCGCACATCAGTTTCAGTATCAGCATTTCCTTATCATTCAAATGGGCTTCCTGCTGCATCAGGCGCTGGGGTGTAACGTCGTTACGTTGTTTGAGGTTGGTTAACAGCGCCTTATTGGTTAAGGAGTTAAAATAATATTCCTGGTCAAAACAGGTTTTTATGGCTTCGTAAATAATTTCGCTGTCGCTGGTTTTGGTGAGGTAGCTATTGGCCCCAATTTCCATTAACCTGGTGATCATGCTATGGTCATCCATCATGGTAAGCATAATGATGCGTACCTGGGGATACAGCTTTTTTATTTCCGGTAAAACGGTTATTCCATCCATAATGGGCATCTGTATATCGAGCAGGATCACATCTACCGGTATCATTTTCAGCATATTAAGCAGGTGCATGCCATTATCGGCCTCGGCCACCACTTTTACATCTTTTTTGGCGCTCAAAGCGGTTTTTACACCTGCCCGGTACAGCACATGGTCATCGCAAATGATTATTTTAATGGGTTCACTCATATTATCGTTGCTCATCATAAATTGGTTTTTTGGGTAGTATCGGATCGGTATTTTAACATTTACATAACGCAGAATGCAAGTTCAAATTATATTCAAAAACAATAAAGCGTGTAAATACCCTTTGTACCGGATGGGGTTTTTACGCAAAAAACAGGGAACTAAACGATGTGAATTGATCATTTAAAATACCATTTATAACTTATTTGTCCGTATTATTTCTATCCCACAAATTTTTAAACGGGTATTTAAACGAAAACTGATATATGGGTAAGAAATAATCAATCTGAGGATGTTTGGTGTTTTGGTAATACAAAACTGTTAAGTTCATGAGATCATTTACTTCTACCTCAAAGCCAACAGAATAACCATGGTAAAGCCCGTTGGTGTTATTATCAGGCAAGCATTCCTTTAATTGATTACATTTTAGTATGCAATTGCTAAATATTTACAAGCCGCGAATATTGATATTATACATTGGCCGCCAGTTCATGTTCCTACACCGGCAATATTAACAATACCCCAAAAACTGTACAAGTAGGTCTACTTACAATAGTATATCATTACGATGAAGGGTTTCTATGTTTGAGCTGTTAACTTTCATACTACTGATGTCTATTATTTGCATAAGCTTTAATTTATATTTTATCATTAATTTAACAAGTTGCTTATACCCAATTATTTCTTTACCAATAAAATGCACCAACACTAATTTACCAGCTCGGTATAATACTTTGTAAGTAAAGCGTGGCAAATTGAAGCAACGGTATCAGCCTGGTTGTCAGGCTTACAGTTGCATTCAATAGGGTACGGATTTGTTTAAATGGGGTACGGATTAAAACGCTCATACAAAAATGATCCCCTTGGATTTTAAAAACAAGGGAAAAACAACAGAAAAAAAGGGGATTTTTCGGGTATTTTTTTAAATAAATAGGAGTAGTATTGGGCTGTAAATTTATTTAATGAGCACATTGCACTATATCGTTTTCTGGATCGGAACAGGGGTATTATGCATTTCTTTCATGATGGCTGTTTTGCTCCCTAAAAATAATAGGCCTTATATGAAATGGTTTTTTTTATGCCCCCTGATCGGATTATTGGTTTCTATAAATTCTATATGCTGGATATTTTTTTCACCTTTTCCCATTAAATTATCTTTCACTATTCAAACTTATTTATTTTTGGCAGATTTATTTTTTTGGTTCTACTTCTTTATACAGATTTTAAATAACAAGAAAGATCGTGCTCAATTAACAATCCTATTGGCAATAACCCTGGTCTTTGCATTCTATTTGCTTTTTTTAAGTACAGTAGGCACCAATAATTTACATATTGTTGCATTGACAGCAATCTGTAAAACTGTTTTTTGTATTTTTTTCTTTTACAAGCTTTTCAAAAATTTATTTTATCAAAACATTTTAAAAGAGCCGGCATTCTGGATCGTTACCGGGCTCATTTTTTACTCAACCCTGTCCCTGCCATTTTATGGCTTAAACAGTTATCTTAGATCTCAATTTTCGCCTTTAGTATCTTCAACTTCTTTGGCGGTCTCCAACATGCTCATCATCATCATGCATTTATTCTTTATAAAAGCTTATTTATGTACAATACGAGTATACAGGGTTTAATCATTTTAATTGCGGGCATCAGTATTTTACTGTTTTTGTTTATCAGTTTTATTATAACCATCGTATACAAATACTAGCAAAAACAAAATGCCTATATAAAAGATATGATTTATCTGAGCAGTAAAGCATATTGTCTGTAAAGTATGGTAAAGTGATGCAACGGTATCAGCCTGGTTGCCAGGCTTAACCGTTGCATTCAATAGGGTACGGATTTTTTTAAATGGGGTACGGATTAAAACGCTCATACAAAAATGATCCCCCTGGATTTTAAAAACAAAGGAAAAACAACAGAAAAAAAGGGGATTTTTCGGCCATTTTTTTAAATAAATAGGAGTAGTATTGGAAATTAAATTTATTTAATGAGCACATTGCACTATATCGTTTTCTGGATCGGAACAGGGGTATTATGCATTTCTTTCATAATAGCTGTTTTGCTCCCTAAAAACAATAGGCCTTATATGAAATGGTTTTTTTTATGCCCCCTGATCGCATTACTGGTTTCTATAAATTCTATATCCGGCAAAATTTTTTCACTATATCCTATTGACACATTTTATATTTTTCAAAATTGTCTAAGTTTATTTGAAATATTATTTTGGTTCTCCTTCTTTTTACAGATCATAAAAGCCAAGAAAGCTCGTGCACAATTAACAATCCTGTTGGCTATAACCCTGATCTTTGCATTCTATTTGCTTTTTTTAAGTAAAGTAGGCATAAATAATATACATATTCTTGCATTGACAGCTATCTGTAAAACTGTTTTTTGTATTTTTTTCTTCTACAAGCTTTTCAAAAATTTATTTTATCAAAACATTTTAAAAGAGCCGGCATTCTGGATCGTTACCGGGCTCATTTTTTACTCAACCCTGTCCCTGCCATTTTATGGCTTAAACAGTTATCTTAAATTTCAATTTTCGCGTTCCGTATCTTCTAATTTTTTTTCGGTCTCGAACATGCTCATCATCATCATGCATTTATTCTTTATAAAAGCTTATTTATGTACAATACGAGTATACAGGGTATAATCATTTTAATTGCGGGCATCACGCTTTTGCTGTTATTGTTTATCAGTTTTATTATAACTATCGTATACAAATACCAGCAAAAACAAAATGCCTATTTAAAAGATATTGAAGCTCTGAAAACATCACATGAAAACACACTGTTGCAATCACAACTGGAAATACAGGAACAAACCTTTCAAAACATATCCCGGGAGATACATGACAATATTGGCCAAAAACTAACCCTTGCCAAGCTATATTTAAATACACTGAGCTACCAGGACGGCAATAAAACAGTAACACAGGTAAACGATACCGTAAATATTATGAGCGAAGCAATCAATGATTTGAGTAATATCAGCCGCAGCCTGAGCAGTGAGATCATTTTAAACAACGGCCTGATAAAAGCCCTGGAGTTTGAAACCCTGCAGTTAGAAAAACCGGGGAAATATACCATCCATTTTTCAGTAAGGGGTAACCCTGTGTTTTTAAAAACGGATACCGAACTGGTGCTTTTCCGCATTGCACAGGAAGCTCTGAACAATATTGTAAAACATGCCGATGCCTCCCAAGTTGATATCAGCCTTAATTACGATCATCATTTACTGGCCATGACGATCACCGATAACGGTAGGGGCTTTGATACCGGACTGCCCTTTACCGGAACCGGTATTCAAAACATCAAAAAACGAGTGGCTATTTTAAACGGCTGCTTACAGATCAGCAGCGGTAAAGAATCGGGCACAGAAATAAAAATTGAAATACCATTATATGAAAGCAATCAACACCTATAAAATCATCATTGCCGACGATCATATTCTATTAAGGGATGCACTCATCAACCTGATCAATAATTTTGAGGAATTTACCGTGATCGCAAAGGCAGGCAATGGCGAGGAAGTGATTGAGGCTTTTTCCCATTCATGCAGGGCCGATATTGTATTGATGGACCTGAATATGCCCAAAATGGATGGCTACGAAACAGCCAAATGGATGGCCCTGCACCAGCCGGAGGTTAAAATTGTTATCCTTACAATGTACGACAGCGAGATTGCACTGATACGATTACTGCAGGCCGGGGTGAATGGTTTTTTAAAAAAAGATATACACCCGGAGGAATTAAAAAATGCCCTGCTGGCCATAGCAGCCGGCGAATATTATTACAGCAACCACAGCACGGCCAAACTGGTATCTTATTTCCGTAAAAAACCAGACAGTATGAATAACCTGGAAAAACTGTTGTTAACCGATACAGAAATTGAGTTTTTAAAATTAGCGAGTACTGATAAAACCTATAAAGAAATTGCCCATATCATGCAGATGACACCCAGGCATATTGATAATTACCGGGATTCTTTATTTACAAAACTGGATGTTAAAAGCCGGGTAGGCCTGGCCATATATGCGGTTAAAAACGGAATCGTAACTTTTTAACCGGTTTACTCAATCAGTTTATTCCGCATGCCATACATGATCAATCCACCAATGGTTTTTGCATCTACCTTGGTCTTCATGTTCTGGCGTATGGTTTCGATGGTACGGGGGCTCAGAAAAATAATCTTCGATATTTCTTCGGTGGTTTTATCTTCGGCAAGCAGCTTCAGAATCTTTAATTCCTTTTCATTAAAATTAACCGGGGCATTGCTGCCATAATGCTGCCTTACATTTTTTTTCTGCATCAGCTTTCCCATTACCGCTTTGTTCACCAGGTCATTAAAATAAAAATCATCGTTCATACAGGTAAGTATGGCCTCATAGATCTCCTCGGGGTCGGTTGTTTTGGTTAAATAGGCATTGGCACCCATTTCCATCATTTTGCTGATCATTTGCTGGTCATCATACATGGTGAGTACAATGATCTTGATATCCTCGTACTCTTTTCTGATGAGCTGGATGGCATTGATACCATCAATTTCGGGCATCCGTATGTCCATTAACAGTACTTCGGGTTTTTTAATGGCGATCTTATGCATCATATCCTTTCCGTCCTCTGCTTCCCACAGCATTTTAAGGTCCTGCTTGCCTCCCAGGGCCATTTTAATACCATCCCTGAAGATCTTGTGGTCATCGGCAATGGCAATTTTTATCTGTGTTTCGTTTCGCATGGTTTTTGATAGTTGGGGTTAATACAAACGCGTTTCAAGTTACAATTTTCATTCAACATGTATTTGTTTTCATGATTAATTGTGCCATTATTAATGGCACAAATTAAATAACACACTCATAATCAGAACTTACCGTAAAAGCACTTCGTAAAATTACGAAAACTTTTTTACGTTAAAATACGTATCTGGTTTGCAGTTTCACGCAGGGTAAAGTATTTACTGTAATGCAAAAAAGGGGCAATAATCCGCTTGTAAGGTTGTTACAGGCATCCTATTTTTGTATCTGTTGATTGACATTGGTTGAACGAATATCCAATTATCCAAATATCCAATAGAAATACAAATCAGTTCCAATGATCCCGAAAAACCTTGTTTGTGCTTGTTTTGCCTTTGTCAATCAACATTTTAACTGAAGTCCCGCTTACCAGATCCAATTCCTCCATCATTACCCGTTTGGTTTATTTTAAGCCATAACATGGTAATATAATACGATGTATCTGAAAATATTTGCTGTCGGCCTGGCAGCCCATACGTAAAAGTCCCACCCCTTTTTTTACATATCGTATAACCACGCAGGTAAAGTTACGATACCTTGCATAGTAATTTTACTATTTTAATTTCGTACATTTACCCAATAAAAAGTTGCATATTTGCGCAAAAATAGTCCTAAATGATTATTTTATAATGGTTTACGAAATTTTAACAATCCTGTTAAAACCTTGAGGGGTTGCCTGAAGCAGACATTTGGTAGAAGTTTGTCTTTCATTATACTTTTAGAAACCTTAAAATTTTTTAACATGTGGGGAATCTTTGATTTAGTAGAATCATTAGTAAGTTTTGGAAAGCACTTTTTTTAATTTGTAATTTCTTACTTTTGAAAGAAATTATTAATTATTAGAGTACTGTCCTACATAACTTTTTTAACAGAAATTATACCTTTTTTTCTGTGTCTTGTATTTATAAAAAAAATAAAAGACACCGATTTTAAGGTATTTTTTATTTATCAGTGCTTATTATTTGCCTTATTTATCCCAGTCTTTTACTTTAAGTTTATAAGTCCAAACATAGAGAATCGATTACTATTTTTGAGAGTTTTTCTAGTATTCGAATTCATTTTATTGTCCTTTTACTTTTCTTGTAACATTAGGAAAAAAATAGTAAAAAATTTTATACTATTATTTATTATTCCTTTTACAACATTCTCAGTATACGATTACATAATTACTCCAAAAACAGATTTCACATATTTACCTCTGGTAGTTGAATGTTTCATTTTTTTATTATACATCCTCTATTATTTCTACGAAAAAGTCCAAATTATTACTCCAATTCCGATATATTTATCTAGATCATTTTGGATTGCAGTTGCTTTCACAATTTATTGTGCAGGTAATTTTTTTCTTTTTTTATATTCCAACAATGCAACTAAAAACGCAGAATTCCTATATTATTACACCTTAATTTACAGTACGTTTACTATTATAAAAAACACTTTGCTTTCTATTGGTATTGTAATGAAAGAATCTATTATGGAAACAAGTGAGCCTAATTTCTTCACAAACGATTCTATTTTTGATGATATAAATATTCAATAAAAAAAGACCAACATTTTTAATTTCTCGGATGTTTAAATTAATTCAAATAAACAATACTGACAGTTCAAATATACTGTTTCTCGGAACATTAGGTATGCTTACGCTTGCCATTGCCATTGTTGGTTTTGTTATTTTTCACCAACGCAAGGTGATCCGGTATAACAACCAGTTAAAAAAACTGGAAGAAGAAAAACAGCAGATCTTATTGAATGCTTCCATCCGTTTTCAGGAAGAGGAACGTAACCGCATTGCTGCCGACCTGCACGATGATGCCGGCCCCCTGCTGGCCACGGCACGACTGTACCTGAACGAAAACCTGGTAAACCAGGAAAAAGCCCAGCAACTGCAAAGCATCTTCAGTGCCAAGCAGATACTGGATGATGCCATATTGCTGATCCGCAACATCAGCCACAGCCTGATGCCGCCAACCCTTAAAAACTTCGGACTGGAAAGTGCCTCCACAGATCTGTTTCAGAAAATTGGCTCCAGCGGCAGTTTAAATGCCAGCGCCCGTTTTCATGATTACCGGGTACGACTTAAAACAGACCAGGAACTGCTTGTTTTCCGCATCATCCAGGAACTGGTGACCAATATACTCAAACACAGTAACCCGGGTTTTATTCATTTAACACAGAACACAAGCGCCAATAAGATGTATTTCAGGCTGCACCATGATGGCACCGGCATTGTACAATCCGATTTTGAAAAGCTGAACCACAGTACAACCGGTTTGGGTTTAAAGAATATTGCCAGCAGGATAAAAGTTTTACACGGCCGCATCTTTTTTGAAATAGACCCCAGCAAAACCTACTACAAGGTAACCATCGAAATTCCAAGGGAGCCGCTTATATAACCCCTTTTCATATACGGATCGATTTTACCGTTAATCATTATTATATTTAACCCTTGCACAATTGAATTTTCTTTTGTGTAGTTTTGTAGCACATCCACTATCATGAACGAAATTAAAGTTGCCATAGCCGACGATCATAAAATTTTCAGAAAGGGAGTTATACTTTCCATGCGCAGCTACTCCAACATAAAATTTGTGATGGAAGCTGACAATGGCGAGGACCTGCTCGAAAAGATCCCCGAATTTCAACCAGACGTGGTTTTATGCGACCTGAAAATGCCCATTAAAGACGGTATAGACACCACTAAACTCATCACCAAAAATTATCCCAACATCCGTGTTATCATTTTAACCATGTATGAAGATGAACGCTTTGTAGGCCATCTGATGGATTGCGGGGCAGCAGGTTATCTTTTAAAAAGCACAGACCCCGCCGAAATAAAAAAAGCCATCATGGATGTGATGCGCACCGGGTTTTATCTTAACCCTTTTGTAAACAAGGTCCTGATCAAAAAAAACTATTCCAAGCAAAAATTCAATCCTTCACTTACTTCAGAAATTGTATTGAGCGAGCGTGAAAAAGAAGTGCTCACACTGGTTTGTATGGAATTTACAGCCTCAGAGATTGCCGCAAAAATGGACATCAGTGCCAGAACGGTGGAAGCCATAAAAGACAGGCTGATGGAAAGGTTTGGGGTTAAAAACTCGGTTGGGCTTGTTTTTTATGCTATGAAAAACTCCCTGATTGATTGATTGCAGATGCTGAAGATTAGCATAACGGATAGTTATTGAAGAATAAAACCTTTGCCATAAGCGCCTCCCACATTGAAAATTCGACATTTATATATTCAGCATCAGAAAAGCCCGAATAAAGTAGAATCTATACTACTTATGATCTTTCCCAGGTCTTCCTCATTTTCAGCAAATTTATTTTTGTCGGCATCAATAATTAAAAGCGGCCCTTCCTTATAACTATCTATCCAGCTGTTATAAAATTCATTCAGCTTTTTTAAATAATCCAGGCGTATATTTTCTTCATATTCCCTGCCCCTTTTCTGTATCTGGGCTACCAATGTGGGCACAGAGGCTTTCAGGTAAATGATGAGGTCTGGTGGCTGCACCATGCTTTTTAAAGTTTCAAAAAACAAATAGTAATTATTAAAATCGCGTTTGGTCATCAGGCCCATATCATGCAGGTTGGGTGCAAAAATATTGGCATCTTCATAAATGGTCCTGTCCTGAATAACCGTTTCGGTGCCATGATGAATTTCGAGCAATTGCCTGAGCCTGCTGTTTAAAAAGAATATCTGCAGGTTAAAGCTCCACCGGGGCATATCCTCATAAAAATCATTCAGGTAGGGATTATGATCCACGTCTTCAAACTGGGGAATCCATTTGTAGTGCTTGCTCAGCATTTCAGTAAGCGTGGTTTTTCCTGCTCCAATATTTCCGGCAACAGCAATATGCTTTGGTTTTTTTATTTTTGCCATAATCCCCTTATCCGACGCAGCGGAACTTTTAAGTTTATAAATAGTTAAACGGCTTTTCTATTTTGAAAGAATGAAAGTATGCAATCTTAATAATATCACCACATAAAAATAACACCGGCGTTATTTATGAGTTTTTGGGCATCAAAAATAATTTAATCCCATTGCCTTTCTTACCATTTTCATGGTTTCGCCTGCACTTTTATTTGCCTTTTCGGCTCCCTTTTGCATGATCCGTTTAAGCCCTTCCTCATCCTGCAGGATGGCCTCCACCTTATTACGAATGGGTGCAATAAAGTTAACCATGTCTTCGGCCAGTTGTTTTTTTAAATCACCATACCGTATGGTACAGTTGTTATAATCATCTTCAAATTGCTGAATGGTTTCTGCATTGCAAACCAGGTTCATCAGCAGAAAAATATTTTCAATATAATCGGGCCTGGGCATATTTTTTTCTGTCGGACCACTGTCTGTTTTGGCTTTCATCACTTTTTTCCTGATCATTTCATCACTGTCGGCCAGGTACAATGTAGCCAGCTGGTTTTCACTTTTACTCATTTTTCCTGCTCCATCCAGGCTGGGTACTTTTACCAGGTTTTGGTTGTAATTAAATGCAATGGGTTCGGGAAAAACTTCTCCGTAGCGGTGGTTAAAGCGGTTAGCAAATGTACGGGCCATTTCCAGGTGCTGCTCCTGGTCTTTCCCAACGGGCACATACCTGGCCCGGTGCAAAATAATATCGGCAGTTTGTAAAACGGGGTAAGTTAATAAGCCTGCATTTACATTCTCGGGGTTTTGCCTTACTTTATCTTTAAAGGTGGTTGTTTTTTCAAGCTCTCCTTTATAAGCCATCATATTTAAATACAGGTATAATTCGGCCGTTTCGTGTACATGGCTCTGGCAATACAATGCCACTTTATCCGGATCCAGTCCGCAGGCAATGTTTTCTGCCAAAACACGGTGTACATTGGCTTTAAGCTCATTGGTATCCGGATGTGTGGTTAACGAATGCAGGTCGGCCACCATAAAAAAGCAATCAAATTCTTCCTGCATTTTTACATAATTGCGGATAGCACCAAAATAATTACCCAAATGCAAAAAGCCGGTTGGCCTGATGCCGCTCATTACTACCTGCCTGGGTACAGCGTGCTGCGTGCCGGCTGGTATCGTGTCCTTCATATTTTCCATAAAAAATCACAGCAGATTGATGGGTACTGCCGGTTGGCGAAGATAGCAAATGTCGTTTGTCATTGGTTAACCACCATTAGAAAAGATTAAGCACCTTTTAAATAATAAACCAAAACCCAGCACAGGGGCCTGCAGTAAAAGCCCAAACTTGGCTATATTTGTAATATGGAAGTGAATGAAGCCCTCGTAGATAAACTGGCTGATCTTGCCAGGTTAAAATTTGATACGACCGCAAAAAAAGAGATCAGGAATGATTTGCAAAAAATGATCCGGTTTGTTGAAAAACTGAATGAACTGGACACTACGGGCGTAGAACCCCTTTTGCATATGAGTGGTAATGTAAATGTTTTAAGGGCAGATGAAGTGAAAATGGGTATCACCCGTGAAGCTGGTTTACAAAGTGCAGGTAAACATGACGACAGGTTCTTTAAAGTGCCGAAAGTGATAAAAAAATAAATGCAGTTTTGAGTCATTTGTTTTGGGTTTTGAGTTGAGCTTTAAATGAATAAGAACACCACAATAGCTGGAACTCCTACTTAAAACAGTAAACCCAAAAAACAAAACAATTAATATGCAAGGCATTATCCATTTAGAAAATATCCTTAAAAGTTATTACCTCGGTAAAAATGAACTGCAGGTATTAAAAGGTATTTCTCTCGATGTATTCAAAAATGAATACGTAGCATTGATGGGGCCCAGCGGTTCGGGTAAATCAACCTTAATGAATATACTGGGCTGCCTGGATACTCCTTCCGGAGGAAAGTATATTTTAAACGGGCAAGATGTGAGCAGGATGCAGGATAATGACCTGGCCGAGGTACGCAACAAGGAGATCGGGTTTGTTTTTCAACAATTCAATTTATTGCCACGCTTAACAGCTGCAGAAAATGTTGCCCTGCCCCTTGTTTACAGCGGCGTGGGCAAAAAAGAAAGAACAGAAAGGGCTATGGAGGTTTTAACCAGAGTAAAACTGAGTGACCGCAGCCATCATAAACCAAATGAACTAAGTGGCGGACAGGCACAGCGTGTGGCCATTGCCCGGGCTTTAATAAATAACCCTTCGATCATATTGGCAGATGAGCCAACCGGTAACCTGGATTCAAAAACCTCATACGAGATCATGGAGATCCTGGGTACCATACATGCCGATGGCAATACCGTGATCATAGTAACGCATGAAGAAGACATTTCCACCTATGCCCACAGGGTTATCAGGTTAAGGGATGGTGTTGTGGAGACAGATAAACTCAATGCAAATCCGGCAACAGCCACTATTCCGGTTTAATTTTTCTTTTTCTTTAACCTTTCCCGAAAATTTTTGTTGTTTTACACAACTAACAGGCATAAAGCATGGCATTTAAAATATATACCAAAACCGGCGACCTTGGCAAAACAAGTTTGATTGGCGGAACGAAAGTATCCAAAAACAACATCAGGATAGATGCCTACGGCACAATTGATGAATTGAATTCATTTATTGGCCTGAGCGCAGACCATCTCACACATCAGCCTTCAAAAGATATTTTAAAGGAAATACAGGACCGGCTGTTTACCATTGGATCTTCGCTTGCCTGCGATCCGGATAAGGCACCCCAATTAAAAATACCGGATCTGAAAGAAGTGGATGTTGAATTACTGGAAAGGGAAATAGATAAAATGAATGATGACCTTGCTGAGATGAAATCGTTCATTTTACCCGGCGGCCATGTGGCCATTTCTACCGCACATGTAACCCGCTGTGTTTGCAGGCGTGCAGAACGCATTTGTGTGAATATGATTGAAAACAACCTGTTTGTAGATCCGCTGATCATAAAATACCTGAACCGCCTGAGTGATTATCTGTTTGTTCTGGCAAGATTTATTGGCTATTTGCTGCGCGTGGAAGATATTCCCTGGAAACCCAGAATTAATGGATAATGATATAAATGATAATGGATAATGGGTAACCCGAATATATTGGAGTAATGATGCTATAAAACATTATCCATTATTAATTATTAATTATTCATTAATCATCTTCCCGTCTTTCATCATCAATATCCTGTCGCTCATTTTTGCCAGCTCCTCATTGTGTGTAACAATTAAAAAAGTTTGATCGTACCGGTTGCGCAAATCAATAAATAACTGGTGTAATTCTTTGGCATTGGCACTGTCCAGGTTACCGGTTGGTTCATCAGCCATTACAATAGCAGGATTGTTTATTAAAGCCCTGGCAACCGCCACTCTTTGCTGTTCGCCGCCTGAAAGTTGCTGCGGTTTGTTCTCCAGCCGGTCTCCGAGCCCTAAAGTTTTCAACATTTCGGTAGCTTTAAGAACCACTTCTCTTTTTTTATAGCCGGCAATCCAGCCCGGAATGCACACATTTTCCAGCGCTGTAAATTCCGGTAAAAGATGGTGAAACTGAAAAATAAAGCCAATTTGTTTGTTTCTGAAGGCTGATAAACGGCTTCCGCCAAGCTTTTCCAGTTGCTGGCCATTCAGCAAGATCTGGCCTTTATCTGCTTTGTCCAAAGTGCCCAAAATATGCAGCAGCGTGCTTTTGCCGGCCCCCGACGAGCCCACAATACTTACAATCTCGCCCTTACCGATGTGTATATCAACCCCTTTGAGAACTTCAAGGTGGTCGTATTTTTTATAAATGCCGGTGGCTGTTAACATGCTTCGAAAATAGGTAATAATTGTAATTTTTCCCTTTAAAAACCATTATACCCCTTATTTTAAACAGGTTAAACAGGCCTGGCAAAAAAAGGGCGTTAATAAAACACTTTTGGTTATTCCAAATGAACTTATACATTTGCAAAAAATTAAACCCTAAAAACATGTTTTGGACACTGGAACTTGCCTCTCATTTGGAAGATGCCCCCTGGCCGGCCACAAAAGATGAATTAATTGATTATTCTATCCGTAGTGGTGCGCCTATTGAAGTTGTTGAAAATTTACAGGAACTGGAAGACGAGGGAGAAATATATGAAGGACTGGACGATATCTGGCCTGATTACCCCAGCCAGGAAGATTTCTTTTTTAATGAAGATGAATATTAAACCCCCTCCGTCCCCTAAAGGGGGAACCTGGATCCCACAATATTAAAAGCCTCCTGAAAATCAGGAGGCTTTATTATTTAAACCTTTACAAAAAGGGAAAAGAGATTTTTATTAGTGTACTCCAAAGTTCCCCCTTCAGGGGGCGGAGGGGGTTTCTACATCTTATTGATCACCGCTTCCGTTACCCCGGTAAAAGAGAACCCGCCATCATGAAATAGATTTTGCATGGTTACCATCCTGGTCATATCGCTGAACATCATTACACAGTAATTGGCACAATCATCGGCACTGGCATTGCCCAACGGACTCATTTTTTCGGCATATTCTAAAAAACCGTCAAACCCCTTTACGCCACTGCCGGCTGTAGTTTTTACAGGCGATTGGGAAATGGTATTAACCCGTACATGTTTCTTTACCCCGTAATGATACCCAAAACTACGGCTTACACTTTCCAGCAAAGCTTTGGCATCGGCCATTTCATTATAATCGGGGAATACACGCTGGGCAGCAATATAGGTTAAAGCCACCACACTGCCCCAGTCATTGATCGCATCCAGCTTCATCGCTGTTGCCAGTACCCTGTGCAGGCTCATCGCTGATATATCCAGCGATTTGGCGTTAAAACCATAGTCAATTTCGGTATAGTGCTTTCCCTTACGCACATTGATGCTCATCCCTATGGAATGTAAAATAAAATCCACTCCACCCCCAAAATGTTCCATACTCTTGGTAATCAGGTTGGTCACATCTTCGTTGCTGCTTACATCGCAGGGTATTACCGGGGCATTTACAGCCTCAGCCAGCCTGTTGATCTCGCCCATGCGCATGGCAACCGGTGCATTGGTTAAAACCAGCTCAGCGCCTTCCTCATGGCACTTTAAAGCCGTTCTCCATGCTATTGACCTTTCATCAAGGGCGCCAAATATGATTCCTTTCTTTCCTTTCAACAAATTATACCCCATAATTAACCTTTTTATGATTGAGCAGTAAAAATAACAATCTTATCTTTTAAAGAAAAACTCTTTATAAGTATTTAGTAAAAAACTGAAAACAAACACCAGTATGAAAACAGCTGCCAGGTGAACAGCTATATACAACATAAAAAAACGGAAAGAACGCCGGGGATCGATCTGCTTCGTGAATAAAACATGAAGCAGGTATGCAGCTATGCACATGAATAAAATAAAAAGTAAAATATTACCGGTTTGCAATGAGCTGATTTTTAATTTTAATTGCCCACCATTTCCCTGGCATTTTGTAATGCAGCAGCGGTGGGCTTTTCGCCGCTTAGCATTTGTGCAATGGTAGTAATGCGTTCATCATTGTTTAACAGGCGTATTGAAGTAACGATTGTATCTTTTTCAATGGCTTTGTACACAAAATAATGGGCATCTGCCTTTGCAGCGATCTGCGGCTGGTGGGTAATGGAAATTAACTGGTGGGATGCAGACAGCTCTTTCATAATGTTACCCACCTGTTTGGCAGCTTCGCCACTGATGCCGGTATCGATCTCATCAAAGATCAAGGTGGGCAACTGTAGTTTTTTTGCAACCAGCGATTTAATGCACAACATCAGCCTGCTTAACTCTCCCCCGCTGGCCACTTTACGTAAAGGTTCAAAGCGGTTGCTTTTGTTGGCATCAAATAAAAATTCGATTCTGTCAATACCCAGTTCACTCAATGCATCCAAAGGCTGTGCTTCTGCGGTGAAACGTGCATTGGGCATACCCACCCGTGCAAGTAATTCATTTACATTTTCGGCAAATGGCTTAATGGCTTTTTTGCGGTTGACCGACATGGTTTTAGCTTTCGCTTCGCACTGGTGCAACAATTCGGCCGTTAGTTTTTCTTTTTGTAGAATGGCTTCACCGATGTTTAATATCTCATTCAGTTTTTGCTGTAATTGATCTTTTAAAATCAATAACTCATTGGTGCCGGTTACGCCATGTTTCTTCTGCAGTTTATAGCCCATTGAAATGCGGTCGTTCACTATCTGAATACGTTCGGCACTGTAATTAATGCTGTTGTTTATCTGATCCAGTTCATCAGCAATATCTGCCAGCTCAAGTTGGGTGCTTTGCAAACGTTTGGCCAGGTCGGTAATGCCGGTATGGTATTGATCCAGGGCATGCAGTTTATTATAAAGTACTTTTAACTGTTGTACCAGTGGTTGTTCAGTTTCATTTAATTCGTAGTAAATGCCGCTAAGTTCCTGTTTTACATTTTCGGCATTGCTCAGCAGTTTTAATTCTGCATCCAGTTCTTCCAGCTCATTTTCTTTAAAATCAGCCTCGTCCAGCTCATCAAATAAAAACCGGTTATAGTCTGATGCAGCATTGGCTGCAGCCTGCGCTGCCTGCAGTTCTGTCAATTCCTTTTTTGTTTTTTTATATAGGTAAAAAATTTCCTGGTATTGCTGCAGCAGTGCTGTGTTATCTGCCAGCGCATCCAGCACCTGCTGTTGAAAATCAGACGAATTCAATTCCAGTGTATCAAACTGCTGGTGCAGATCTACCAGTAATGTGCTGAGTGTTTTAAGCTGGTTTAGGTTAACCGGCGTGTCATTGATAAATGCTCTTGATTTTCCGTTTGCTGCAATCTCTCTTCTTATCATCAGGATATCTTCGGCATCCAGATCGTTCTCTTTTAAAAAATCGGTAATGTCCTTTTTATGGGTGGTTTTGAACGAGCCTTCTACCACCGCTTTTTTGTCTTTTTGTTGCAATACAGTACTATCTGCCCTTTCACCCAGTATCAGGCTTAAAGCACCCATTAAAATGCTTTTACCGGCACCTGTTTCGCCGGTTATGATATTCAGTTTATCCGAAAAATCAATTTCCAGTTCTGAAATAATGGCGTAGTTCTGTATGTGCAGTTTTTGGAGCATGCTTTGTTTTATCCGGATGGCAAATTAGCAAATTTAAATCACTTGACCTCACCCCCTTCCCCCTCTCCAAAGGAGAGGCGTTATGAGCTCACGGTTTTATAAGGTTTTTGTGAATTGCAAGTAGTGCGGATAAGCCACTTATAAAAATATATGGTCTGCAATGCTGCACCCAGGTATGCCGTTGAAGTGAGTCCCGATAGCTATCGGGACAACGATGATGCCACAGGGAACTGAAGCTGGTATCAAAAAAAATATACAAATAAAAAGAGCCCACAAAATGTGAACTCTTTTCAATAATTATTAATTAATAATGATTAATTATTTTACCACCACCGAATCATTCAAATCGGCATCCACCAAAATGCGTCCGCAGTTTTCACAAACCATGATCTTTTTACGCAATTTAATTTCGCTTTGCTTTTGAGGCGGTATGGCGTGAAAACAACCTCCGCAGCTGTCTCTTTCTACAGCTACTACGGCTAAACCATTCCGGTAATTTTTACGGATCCGGTCGTAGCTGGTAAGCAGGCGCTCATCGGCATGGCTGCGGGCCTTTTCGCCCTCCTTGTTATAGTGCTTTTCTTCTTTTTCAGTTTCACTGATGATCTTTTCCAGCTCGCCTTTTTTACCCATCAGATGGTTTTCTTTATTGGCTACCGCTTTTTTTGCCAATTCCAGTTGCCTGGCTTTTTCCGCAATTTCCTCGGTGGCGTCTTTTATGTGTTTTTCGCAAAGCTTTATTTCTAAGGTTTGCATTTCAATTTCTTTATTGATCGCTTCAAACTCACGGTTGTTTTTTACGTTATCACTTTGCTTCTCGTATTTTTTAACCAGGGCTTCTGCATCCTTAATGCCTTCTTTCTTCTGGGCAATAAATTCCTGTATACCGTTTATCTCTTCTTCCACACGGGTTTGCCTGGCGTGCAGGCCTTCAATTTCGTCTTCCAGGTCTTTTACCTCCATAGGTAATTCTCCTTTCAGGATCTGAATTTCATCCAGCTTACAATCTACTTTTTGCAAAAGTACGAGTGCGCTTAATTTTTCTTCAATTGAAAATTCTTTAACTGCGGCCATTTTATTTTTGAAGTTTGATATTTGAAATTACAGGAAGTAATGTACCGGGTTGGTTTTTACCCCTGTTTTTAGGACGGCAAAGGTAGGGAATTTCTGGCTCAAAATATCAAATAACAGGTCTATAGTAAACTGTTCGCTCTCAAAATGCCCAATATCGGCAATAACCAGCCTGTTGTTGGCATCAAAAAACTCGTGGTATTTCATATCGCCGGTAATATAAAAACCGGCTCCGGATGCAGCAGCAGCACCGATCAGAAAGCTTCCGGCACCACCACAAAGGGCAATTTTTGTTACCTGCTTATTGAGCAAAGCCGTGTGTCGTATTAAAGAAAGATTGAATTTCTCCTTTAGCAGTTGTAAAAAATCGGTTTCGCTGAGTGGTTGGGGCAGTTCACCGAGCAATCCGCTACCCACCTGTTGGTGCTGGTTATCAAGGGTAATAACATCATAAGCCACTTCCTCGTAAGGATGCACATCTAAAAGGGCCTTTAAAACAGCCTGTTCCTGCCAGGCAGGAAAGATCATTTCCATCTTTATTTCATCCTCTGTATGCCTGATGCCCTGTTTTCCCGTAAACGGGTTTGTTCCGGGGCCGGGTTTAAAAGTACCCTGACCGGCAGTATTAAAACTACATTCACTGTAATTGCTGATGTGGCCTCCGCCAGCATTAAAAACGGCAGACCGCACATTTTCAGCAAATTCAACCGGTACAAAGGTGAACAGTTTTTTGAGTATGTTATTTTTGGGCTGAAGTATTTTGAGGTTTATTAAACCCAGTTTATCGGCTGTCGCAGCATTTACTCCCTGCAACACATTATCCAGGTTGGTATGAATGGCATAAATGGCAATATCATTTTTTATGGCAGCGATTATGGTTTGCTCCACATAGTTTTTTCCGGTGATCTTTTTCAGTCCGCCAAAGATAATGGGATGATGTGCTACGATAAGGTTGCATTTTTTTTCAATGGCCTCCTGTACCACGGCTTCGGTTGCGTCAAGGGTAGTAATGATGCCAGTACAGGCCCAGCTGCTGTTGCCTGTAATTAATCCGGCATTGTCATAGCTTTCCTGCAACGACAATGGTGCAGTTGATTCCAGGTAGGATATGATCTCCAGTATCTTCATGGTTATCCTTTCAGCTTATTTACCAGCTCAACATATTGCTGCATACTTTCTTCACTGGTTTTGCCTTTTAATGCTGCCCAGGCCTCGTACTTGGCCTTGTTCACAAAGTCAAAGGGATTGGTTGGTGCTTCTCCGCTTACATCGCCTTCGGTTGATTGCTTATATAAAGAATAGAGTTGCAACAGGGTTTCGTTTCCTGGTTTTTCGCTGAGCAGTTTACTGTCGGTTATTGCCTGTTCAAATTGTGCTTTAATATCCATGGGATTTTATTTGCGAATTTAGTACAAGCTAACGGAAGCATACATAAATTTTTATTACCAGGGTACACATTAATAAAAAGCCGGACCTGAAGATCCGGCTTTTATTTCTATTTACTGCAATCGGGTTTATAAAACCCTTAGTATGGTTTTATTTTTTTTTATAAAAGGTGATTTCCACCCTGCGGTTCAACCATTCCTGGTGTTTATCGTAAGGTCTGGATGAACCATAAAATGCGGTGGTAATCCTGCTTTTTGTTATACCATAGCTTTGCAGGTAATCCCTGGCCACGTTGGCCCTATCCTGAGATATCATCAGGTTGTATTTCTCCAGTCCGAAGTTATCAGCATGGCCTTCTATCTTAACCATTAAACTCTTGTCTGCCTTTAATACTTTTACGATCTGGCTAAGTGTATTAAACGCTTCACTGGTTATATTGGCCTTATCAAAATCAAACTTGAGATAATAGGTCATAGAATCGCCCGACGAGCGGATGAGCTTGCCTCCATTCAGTATTTCCATTGGACAGCCATCATTTTCGGCAGAGCCGGCTGCATCCGGACATTTATCATTTTTATCGGGTATTCCATCGCCGTCTGAATCTGCAGGACATCCGTTGTTTTCTTTCACCCCTTTTACATCGGGGCAATTATCATCATCATCATTTATGCCATCGCCATCGGTATCCGGTACAGGGCAGCCTTTGTATTTAGCCGTACCTTTTACATCCTTACACTGGTCATCTTTATCGGCCACTCCATCTCCATCGGCATCCGGGCAACCATTTGCCGTGCCTTTTAGGGTGATACACAAATCGGTAATATCGGGTACTCCATCACCGTCTGTGTCAATTTCAATTTGAGGACCTGTTCCAGCTGTGTCTTTCTTTTCAACCGTTTTGGCCGAATCTGTAGTAGGTATCTCGGCTTTGGGTTCTACCTTTTTTGGTTTTTTATGTTGACCAAAACCCAGGGAATAGAACATAAAATCATCTTTAATGCCATTTGTTAAAGCCATTTTCCATTGTGCCTGTAGAAAAAGATAGGCTCCGCTGTTGAAATGAAACTGCAGGCCCACACCAATGGGTGCATACACAACCATTTGTCTTCCAAAATAACCTGCACCAACCCCTGCAGTTAAGAAGGGGTTTATTTTACTACTTTCTTTAAAAGCTTTTCCATGCAGCAACAAATCAAGCTGTGGCGTAAAAGATGCTTTGCCAATACTATCATCTTTAACATATAATGCCGGGAAATTAGAAAAAGTTCCAATAAAATTTCCCGAAAAATCGAAATGTGAATTCAGCCCCTTCCAGTAACTGGCCCCAAAACCAAAAGAACTCACGCCCGACTTAAAAAGGCCCTTTCGGTTGAAAGCATAACTTAAAGATGAGTCATTTAGCGCTTTAAAAAAACCATAATCTGAGTAATTGACACTAAAGGAAAACATGCCTTTCTTTTTGTCGGTATTTTTCGTTTCTTTTTTTTGTGCGTGTAAAAGGGTATTGCTCAAACAAAGCAAAAAAAATATTTTAAGGAATTTAAGGTGCATACAGGTAGTGTTAGGGAGTGTAAAATGAAATTTTATTGGTTTTGGTTAACTGCTTAAAATATTAATAGTGAATGCAATGTAAAAATATATCTCTATATATACAATTTTTATATAGAAATGGTGTTTTTTTTAAGGGCAGAAATGCCATTTTTATCATTAAATCATAGATTTAAAAAATACCTGAATACTATGCCTGTGTATACCCTAACCATTCTTAGGCAACTCCTATTAAAAAATAATTATTTTACTGTTATCTTTTAATTTCAGCATTAAAAGTCATCAGGAATCAACCCTGAACTTAAACAAGGAAAGTAAATTATATCGGAACTTTTGTGAGGTTTAAATCAGATTTTAAGTTTGCCGATATATTCTACTGCACTAATCGGCCGGGCAATTATTTTACCGTTTTTATCGATCACAAAATAAGAAGGAAAGAAAGAGACAGAAAGTTTATTGGCTATTTCGTCTAACCGATCGGTTGATATGGAATTTTTCAAATTTATATTTTCTCTTGATTTCAAATTCAGGTGCTTCCAGTTAGTTACCGTTGTAGTAAGAAAAGAATAGCGTTCACTTTTTTCAGTAAATAATGATTTCCAAAAATCAAAACTGCTTACTGAAATACTTATAATGGTAATTTGCTTTTCTTTTCCCTCAATCAATTGCTTAAACTGACTCATTTCTTTATTACAAGGCGGACATTCATTTATCCAAAAGTCTATTATGGTGATATCAGAAACTCCGAAATCAATTTCTACAGCTTTCCCGCTTGTATCGGTAAACATAGAAATATCAAAACGTTCACCAATGTTCTGATTCACAGATTCCACCTGGATTTGCTTCACTTTTTCAGCTATTTGATCTGATCCAGACTGGTTGTTACAGGCAATATTGAACACAAATAAAAAACTTACTGCGATATAAAATCTGCAATAAACTATAAAATAATTTTTGCTCATACCTTATGTTTGTTGCGTTGATTGGGTTATAGAGGAATCAGTTGTTCTGAATATACTGTAAATAATCAGCCCAAGAATACCGGTACATACCAGTAAGATTAGCCACAAAATTCTATCCCTGGCAGGCATAGGAGTACTAATAATCTCTACTATTGCTCTTAACCATATAAAGAGAAATATTAAAACGCCTGTAACTATTAGCCATTCAAATCCTACGGGCCTGCTCAACGCAAAAAACAGTGGGTCCATGATACTATAATTTAGAATTCATGCTGTAGAAATAATTGTCAATATAACCAGAAAATCTGCTGTTTGGAACAAAAAAATCATTTGCAACCAATGAAGCATTAAGTGTAAAAACATAAGAGTTGCTTTCTGATTCGATTACAAAAGGCAGACTCCCTTTTTTAAGCCAATACACAGGGTGTTTTATTTCAGACACCTTCATCCATTTTAAATAAGCGTCATAATTGCTGAAATCAACCAGTACAAGGATATTATATTTAGATTCTAAACGGTACTTTTCGATAAACTTAAAAGTACTGTCAGCACAGGAATTACATCCGATCTCAGTATATCTTATTACAATACTAGGCTTCCTTTTTGCCAGCAAGGTATTCAATTTTTTTGGAAATTCTTTATGCGCATCATTTTGCTCATATAGCCTCAATGTATCTAAAACATGCGTTCTGTTATTTTCCCAATTCGCCATATATATGAGCTGATCAAGATAAGCCTTTTGAAAATTCAGGAACGAAAGACTATCTGTAAAAGAGTTGCCGGCAACAGGCACAGGAACTTCCTTTTTATGCATATTTTTATAAAACAAATAAAATATTATACCGCAAAAAAATACGATCAATACTACCATTACCAGATCTGACTTGCTTTTCATAATTATTTTAATTTTACGCTAATAATATAATAAACATTAAGATCAGCCATTAATGTTGTTTGAAGTATACTTTCGGGAAATAGCGATTCTTTTAAAGTATGTCCATCAACTACTGAAAAGAATTCATTAGTGTATTTGTCATAAAACTCGAAAGGAGGAAGCGCTAATTTATAATTTACAGTTTCTGTCATTTTACTGGTACTAAATAATTCTTCATTCTTTGCCCTGTTAATCAAAGAATAGAATGAATCTCCAAATTTACCGCTCGTATCCCGTGAGGACATAAATATATACTTGTCATTTTCTAACCAAAGACCATTAAACCGTGTAAACATTTTAAAATAATCTGCTTTTACATTGGGATGAATACTCCTATCCTTAAAAACATCAAGGTGGGCTTTAATATTGCCGGTTATATCATCCGGCAGATTATTATTTTTATACAAAATCCGGTATCTCTTTACCACTTGATCATCTATAATACTATAAACATAATTATCGTAAGCTTTAACAAATCTGACAGTATCTTTATAATTATAAAAATGTCTCTTGTACATTGGCCAGGTAATCCCCTGAAGTTCTTTTTCAAAAATTTTGTCTACTGAGTAAACATTAAGACCACTATCTAAAAATGCGATTTGATATAACTGGTTTTTAAAAGGCGGGTTATAATCACTATAATTTCCGTAACCTACATAATTTGACTTTCCGGATAATGAACTTAATCCGACAAAATGGGTAAATGAACCGGACTTTTTAGTAGATTTTAATTCAAAGAGAGAATCAAATGTGAATATTTTCATTTGGCCATAATCATAAACCTGAAGTTCTTTACGCTCATTTAGCCAACAATCGATGATATTAAGCGGATCTGACGGACCATCCCCAACTTTAACAATAGTCTTTATTAATTTACCCTCTCTGCTAAATAATAAAAGTTTATTTGTAGTCAGCCTGTCGTAAATAATATAATTCGACGGAGTAACCAGCACTTTATAAATTCCGCCAAGTTGATTACCCTTTGTTTCAATTAATGGCAAAACGTTAATTGAATGGATATGTTCTGAAATATCCTTTTCCGGTTTTAACCGGGAGTTATCAATATTAATAGTGGCATATGCTGCTTTATCCCGCTTATTGGTGGAACATGATATAAAAAAAAGAAGAACAAGATAATAAGCAGCAAACGGGATTTTTTCCATAAGGCTGAAAATTTAATATTAAATTTATGTTTTTAAAAAGAGAAAACAAACCCTCCCAAAAGGGAAGGTTTGAGTTAAAAATACTGATCAAGCCAATACACAGTAACGGGTTGTAATAGTGCCATAGCAATTATGCGACGTGCATTGATAAGGCGCACCATATGATCCGGTAAAGTTACAAATCAATTGTTGGCCAAGACCAAATCCGCAATCGATTATATGTGTAGTGTAGCAACCCACGCCGCCGCCGCCGCCGGGAGCTAATTCACTCACATAATCAACTTCTTCATCAGCCTGTGCACTAACTGATGGCAACAGACTTAGACTCATAGCTAATATTCCAATAGCTACGGTGAATGTTCTTAAAAATTTTCTTTTCATTGTAAAAGGTTTTAGAAATTAAAAAAAATGAGTCCATCACCTGGTTATGGGTAATGTTATCACAAATGTATATATGCACGCTGCAGTTGAACTGCAGTGAAAATTTATTTTAGGTCTCCCTTTTAAACTTAAAATCAAAGCATCCCCTTTGGTCGTAATAGTATACCCTCATGTGCCGGCAATAACAAATGGGTGCACCCAGATCTTTCATGTGAGCTAAAGTTTCAAAGAGTGTTCTTTCAGAAATATTAAGTCGCCTTGCCATTTCCTGAGGTGTGCCACCTGATTTTGACTTAATCAGGTAATCAATATATTCTAATCGACTAAAATACTTTTTGGACATAGCGCTTTTTCATTAAGTGTTTTCTATGATACTGTTCCCTATGCATCTTGCCCCTTCCAGGAAATTGCAATTGAATCTTATTTCCCTGAAACTTTCACTACTGGTAGTTTGCATACAAGGAAAACAGCATATAGGTTAATGACGTTAATGGGTTACCAATTAGATTTAATAACAATGCTATAAAAAATTTCCTGGAAAGAAAAGGGAAAAACCTCAGAAAAATGGGAGAAAATTCACTGCAACAGGACCCTTTATCCAACGAACTCAAAAAAATAACTGAGCATAAAAAAAATTATAAAACAAAAAATCCTGCGCAAAGGCAGGATGTATTTTGTGGAGCATATCCCGATTAAACCGGGACGATCTTCCCGTTCCTATAAATATCGGGATCGGGACGCACTTGCCTTCCAAAAGCTATCGGGGAGTTAATTAACTATACTGTTTATATTCCGGATTCTATCAGGCAAAAAAAATCCCACCGGAGTGAGATTTAATTTTTGTGGAGAGTATCGGGGTCGAACCGACGACCTCTTGCATGCCATGCATACTATACTCTTTACTTCAGCCCTGTATTTCAATTAATTACATCTTACTTACTTGATAATGATACCCAAATGATACCCAAAATATTGTTTATAAACTTTTGTTTGCAAATTTACAAGCATAGTGTAATATAAATTATGCCTTATAAACGATAAATACTGAATTCCTTCAAGGCATAATATAAATATAGCCGTTTACCAGTTTTATCATTTACTAACCCTAAAAATTCACTTGCACTCTCCCATCCAATTACCTCTCCTGAATCAATTTTAAAAGCCTTCCCTGCCTCTTTAATCCTACTTTCAAGCATTTGTCTTACCTGACTTAAATTCTCAGCTTTAGTAGCCAAATGGATATACACAGTAATCAGGTTGCCTTCAAAAAAATAAAGATTAATATCAGAAGCAAGCATATCAAATATAGTAGTTTTAGACTTAACCTTGTAAAGGTCAATTCCGTTATCTGTAGCTAAGTACTGAATCCCATCCTTAAACTCGGCTATATTAGCATTTAGCCTGTATGGTATAAAATTAAATTTCATTGTATTTAGTTTTTTAGAGGTCATAAAAAAACTGCCCAATAAGGGCAGTCATAAAAAAAATTGTATCACACTTCACTTTTTATTTTTAACACTCCTAAACATAAAATATAAAAGCGTTATCACATCTGTAACCATCCAGATAGTTTCAGTATTGAAGAAAGAATATATTGGATTATAAACTATGGCAATTATGATATAAAAAAAGCTGAATTTAGGTTTCACCTCACTAACATCACATTCTTCAAACAAAAGCCCATCCTTACAAATAACAAGCATCCTTCCCTTATCGTTTAAAAAACTAATTAAAGCAGTAATACAAACTATTAGTTTTAATACTCTGGTAAAATAAAATTCAGTGATGTATGAATCATCAACCCACAAATAACCTATATCCCAAGTTAACGCTGCAATTATAACAACTTGAATAATTTTCGTGTAATAAGGAGGAAAACTCATCCGGTATTTTGTTTTTAAGAAGTTATAAAAAAGGCTGTCCTACTGGACAGCCATATTAAGTTTAATAAATAGGGATATCCTTAATCAATATCTTAGCTGGACTATTAAGTACATTTCCTAAACAAGGCAGAAATGACAATTAATACAACAACAAATAAAAGATTGAATAGACCTCTATCCCCTGATGTTTCTTTTCTCATTAGAGTATGTTTTAAATATTGAAAATTTGTGAATTAACTCATGAATTTATTCATGAATTTGTTTGCCTTTTTAATCACTGCATTAAACTCTTCAGGCTTAACATTTAATTGCTCTAAATACATAGAGAGTAACTGCTCTTTATCTTTTGTTTGTATTCCATCAGCCATAACCACACTATATAATGAAATTAATATCCATTCTTTTTCAGGATGGTTTGCTAAAATTGCGCAAGCAGTTTCTGAGGTAATGTCTCTTGAATGATTAAGAACTTCAGAATTATAAGGAGTATCTAATACTTGATAAATTGATTTAATTGGCTGCTGTGCTTTCTCTAATAATCCCTCTGATAATCCTGCAAGGAGCCAAGTCAATCTTATAACAGCTAATTTTTGTACTGGCGTAAAAAGCTTAGAAATAGTGCTGTCATGCATAGGTTTACTAATACTAATATCAGGATTAGCCATTATCTCATTTTCCCTGGTATTGACATCCTTTGTTTTGCATAGTTTATTAATGTCGCCAATGATGTCTTTAAGTATCTGTAAATTGTTTTTACCACCTTCATAGTTCCAACTCAATTTTAATTTTGAAGTATTTGCAGTAGCTGTATTGTAGTAAGTTACCTTTTCTTTAAGTGTGTTCTCCCAATGAATACTAATATCCCCTGAACCTGTTTCCTTTATTGAAAAGGTATCTACGCTTTTTGCAGGTGTAATATAACCGTCAGAAATATCTACAGACCATAAATCTATATGAGAAGAATTTGGTTTGTCCAAAACCTCTTGCATTTTGCTGGCTAAACTCCCTTCTGTTAATGTTGTCTCAATGGTTATTATAATTTCGCAATAAGATTTTAGTAGAATAACAGGCTTACCCAAATCAGCAGACTTTAGATTCTTGGGTAAGGTGGTTTTTGAAAGCCATGTAATAAGTTCATGGTACTTATTCTCCATGCCCCCATATTGCCTTAACCTTTGTTTATGTTGAGAAGAAACAGCTATAAAATATATAACTATACCCAAAACAATAATGACAATTAACCATCCCATAGTTTAAGTGTTAGTTGGTAAATAAACAGTTGGCTTATTCGATAACCTTAAAGATAATAAATCCCATGACATTGTTGGCTTAAAAGATAACCAACAATGACAGAGGTACAGCTACTTAAAAAAATAGGTTTAAGGATTAAACAAATACGTGAAGAAAAGGGTATTACCCAGGACAAATTAGGCATTGATATGAGCATGGATAAAAGGGCTATTAAAGAGTATGATAAATCAAATGTTTCAAGATTAGAATCAGGTAGAACAAATCCCCAAATATTTACTCTTTATAGGGTTTCTCAGGCTTTAGGTGTTACGTTAGATGAACTTCTTAAAGTTGAATAACAAAACTATTAGACTAAGAAAAGTCCATAATAATTTACTGTGTAGAGATTACTGGAATCAAAGAAAAGAGTAAAATACTGGTCTTATTGCCTCCCTCATAAATGGATGTGTTACACCATTAAAATAGCAATAGTAACTTCGTGTACTTCAAATTAAAAGAGATATAACCCTATATTTTATTTTTTGAAGTATTCATGTTACTTTGTACTCTTTACAGAGTTAGCTGAAACCCCTTAAGCAATCCCTGATGATTAGCTAAAACTTCAAAGAATAAAGATATTATCATCCCTTAAAACTTTCATGAGAGCATTCATAATTGATAAAAATAAAAATGTCCAAAATTTACCCCTCCCCTATAAGAGTAACAGGTAAATATTGGACATCCTAAATTTAAGCTTCCATTACAGGAAACTTACTAACCAATTAAGCCAGTTCTTTCACACCATTCTGAGATGGTTGATAAACTTTAGTGAAGTCCTGATTAACAAGTTCTTCTTCTACATACTCATAACGGTGACTTAATAAGACAACTTCTCCAGTGTCCTGAATTGTGTACTCATAAGGTTCACAATCCACCTTCTGAATAGAACCAGGCATTGTTGAACCAACTAAGGCCTTGCATGTTGCTTCATCAAAAGTTGATGGCATACTTGCTGTTTTAATTGTTGCATAACTGCTACCAGTTGCAGACTTTACAATTTCCACTCCTCCCTGAAGGATTAGTGCAAAGAATTGTTTTCCGTCTAAGCTTTCACGAAGCTTAAATTCTGAGATGCGTACCATAATACTTTGTTTTAGGTTATGAAATCGGCTATGATATACAGCCATAGATTAGAGGGGGTTGATAGGGAGCTGCTGCATAAGGAGCAGGGAGGTGGCTTGAGAGAAGGGCAAAAATCAAGTGCTAAAGTGCTGTTACATCCTATATCTTTTAGTTTGAAGTCCTAATACTTTTTACTTTGAAGTACTGATTAATTATGTATGTATTATAGCTGCAAGAAAAAGGAAGTATATAAAAAGAGGTAGAGGGAGTGTTTCTACTTCTAAATTGGCATGGGGGTATAATCAGGTGGATTGAGTATGCTTATTTTTGGCAAAAAAAATTTAACACCCCTAATAAGGATTACAGTTAAAACCAACTTGAATTTCTACGATTTTCTCTGTAACTTTTTTCTACTGCCCACGCTGGCCTACTATTCATTATTTGCTGCTTTTCTGATTCAGTGGGATTTTCTGGTATTTGTAAAATATGAGAAGTTAAATATAGTTCAGCCTCTTTAGAAATTGAATAATTAAAAAATATACCATTTAGATAGGTAAATCCTGTACTTGAAACTTGGTCAATAACACCTTTATTAACTAATCCTATTACTGTATCATTATCAAAAGGCAATTGCAAAGTATTTTTATTATTTATAACAAACTCTCTTAGTAATGCTATTTCGTGAAAATCTAATCTCTGAATTGCGTTATAAATATTTTCTTTGTACTTCTTCCTTAGTTTTTTCCTTCTCAAAAACAAACTAATTGAAGTAAATGTGCTTACAATAAGAAAGGCAGAAGATATGATAAATGTTATACCAATAAACTTCCCATAGTCTATATTAAATTCTGTGAGATTAAATTTTAATATCCAGTTTTTAGGCACGAATAATAACATTGCACTCGTTAACCAAAAAACTAATATCAGTTTGGTTGGAATTTTTTTTATATCAAAAAGCTTCTCTAAGAATTTTTCCATAAAAGGGGTTTATTAATGTAGCATAAAGATAATATTTTTGTACTAAATGTTTTAGTATTTTTGTTTTATGCCTTACTATAGAATTGTGATATGGACTAAACGTAGAAAGATGCCGTTTAAAGGCATAAGGCTCATTGAAAACCCAAATATCAACTCAGTTTATAACATGGCTCATAGCAAGGCTAATGAAACCTACAGGCAGGACTTGATTGATATTGAAGTGCAGATGCTATCAAAGTTATGTAAGGCAGTAAAAGAATTTGAGAAAAAAGCATTTTAGATTAAGATTCCTGATGATAATTTTTGTTGTTTCCCATATTATTCAAACAGGTCATTAAATGAAGTATCAAATTCTGTTTTCCTCAAGGCTTCATTATAGAAAGGCATTCCCCAAACTACATATTTTTTATCTTTCCAAAGTTGTTCTAATTGATGTTCTTTCCTTAATGAAATAAGAAATTTTTCTTTCCACTCATCTTCCTTAAGTAAATGAGAACCTTTAGGTTCAATAAATATTTGATAGTGTAAATGCTCTTCTGGCTTATGATTAACAAGGAATAAAATAAAGTCTGGCTCTGTTGGTCTTCCATCATTAAAGTTATAAATCTTGAAATGCCTTTCATTTCTCACAAGATAAATTTCTTCATACGTTAGTTTTAGTTTGTCATAGACTTTATCAATATATTTAATGAATAATTTTTCTTCTGATGTGCCAAAGCAATCATTAAAAACATACCAATCTCTTTTGCTCAAATCAAGATGGTAATTTGTTTCCGTTGGATTGTTCATTGACTTTCCAGATTCTTTATCGTTACTATTTTCTATGGCAAAATTCAGCACCTTATCTTTTATACGGTCTTTAAACATGTATGGCTTGAACTCTTTAGTGCCTTTAAAATAATTTGTTTCCTTAGACATGATTTCTGCAGCATCCTTTAACACTTTTACAGCACAATATAATTTTTCATCTGATGTTAAATTCTTAACATGGTCAACCAAACCAGAGACATCTAACTTTATCTTACCAGAGAGATAATTTTTAGAAGTAATAAATTCTGTAATTGAATTAAGATTAGGGTAATGCCGTTTTAAATTTGAAAATTCATAAAACTCTAATTTATTTAAAGCTTTTCTTATTATGTGTTCACCAAAATCTATTAGGTTATAAGGTTCTTCTTTTGTGTTAGGTGTTTCTACATTAATCTTCTCCATCATAACATTAGATTTAGAAAATCCTGTTGGCAATTTTACCTTGTGTGTTTGTTCTATGAGAGTTGAAGTAATGCCATAAACATCCTTTCTATCATCAATTATTTGTTCATTAATGAAAATATGACCAGTCTTGTAAAATAATGTATCCTTGAACTCCTTTTTTAGTTTGATTGGTCTTTCAATACTTTTCTTTGCTTTTATACCTATTTCTTCTAATGCGGTATTTAGTTCATCAATATATCGTGGGTTGTAGGCACTATGGTAATACAATTCCTCACAAACTCTCAACTCATTGGTAATATCTTCATCAAACTTTCTTTCAAAATAAGGTTGATCTTCTGTAATCTGGAACGGACAATACCTTGCACCTCTACCAATTAGTTGAGCTTCTGCCATTGTAGTTTTACCTGGTTTACCATCTTTTGCATCTCTCGTATCATATAGTCTTACTATATCAAAAAGGTTGAGAACATCCCACCCCTCATTAAGTTTATCTACAGCGAATACAGCTCTATACTCATTTGATTCATCTTCTAAGGAGTTTACGGCTAATTGTTTTTGTTCACTTTCATCTTTGCTATTTACTGATATTAATTTCTCTTCCGAAAAATCTTCGCATAATTCAATAATAAGATTTTCAAGGCTTATATTGCTTGTCTCTAAGTATTTAAATACCTTTTCAATGGCTTCATCTGGTTTAGAGTTTTTAATTCTCTCCACATCAGAAACCTTCAGATTTCTAACTTTATTTATAAACTCCTCAAAAAAAGCCTGACTTTCTTTGATTGATTTAGATTTAAATAGAATAACTGGCTTTATGAGTTTCTTGTGTTTCTCAAATATTTTTCGTCTATATTGACTTAATAAGATGCCTTGTAAAGCTCTATCAAAGGGAGAGAGGTCTGCTTGAAGAACTTTAACTTCTTTGGAATAGCCATCATTACGAAATTGTTTGAGTGGATAGTCAAATATGAGTTTATTGCTATACTTTTTTTCGATTTCAGGTAATGCCAAATCAGCTGTTGCTGTAAATTCTAATAACATATTATCTCTGTTAGCATTAAATATGCGATTAACAGTACTCTCCCAACTTATGATCTCTTCTTTTTCCTCTGTTCCTAACTCACTACCCTTTTTTGTTTCTGCATTAATGTGGTGTGCTTCATCTGAAATTAAAACTATCTTTTTATCTTCAAAATCATCATAGGTAAGACTGTTTTCTTTTGGCATATTAAGCCTTGAATGCAACCCTTGAATAGTTGAGAAAACAATATTTACATTATCCTGATTCGCAGCTTGAAAATTTGATACTTCCTTAATGAGTATTTGCTTCTCACCTATAGAAATATTATCAGCAAATAAATATTTTGATGATGCCGTATTAAAAAAATTATCTTTTGTTTTATCAATTATATTAGTGCTGTTTACAAAAAATAAAAAATTGCGATATCCTTTTTCATATAAATGAATAATCAGGCCTGCCATAATAAGAGTTTTCCCACTACCTGTTGCCATATGAAAAAGCAACTGTGTTGGAGTATCTTTTGGTTTGTCGTGGTATTCGTTACAATAGAAAATAAACCGCCCAAAAGCTTCTTGCTGATATAACCTTTGCCCAAATCCATTTTTAAGATTACTGTATATGTATGCGGGAACACGGCTTTTATAAAATTCAGGACCACCAAATTTTAACGCAGCATTTAATGTATCATTAAGTGTTTGCATGCATTATCAATTATTGTTTATAAAGTCGATTAGCTGAGGTAATGTTGATGCTTCATTTATTGGACATCGCCAATATACTCTTGTTGTCCAACTAAATGTCCATGTATTGGGATGTAAAGTAGTTGAATATCTTATTATATTTCCCTTTGTGTTATATCCAAAAAATAAAGGTTGATTATATTTATTAGAATTTATAATTTCATGAATGCGGGTAGGGTTAGCAGTCAGTTCATCTTGCAATGCTTGAAAACTTGTGAAACCATTTTTATATGGTCTTGCATAAAAATATATCTGAATATGAATTTCACTTTCAAGTGTTTCAGGTCTGATCATAGTATTCCCGTTATCATGGCTGGCAGTAATTTTTATATCTCTATTGTTTATTATTGATGCATGATTTTCATTATTTGGAGGTGTTGAAGATTTTACCTCTACTTTAACTCGATTATTACCAACCTGGAAATCCCAACCAGGGTCTGGTTCTTGAAAATTATCAGTCCTGATTTCGTCATAATCTATTATTTGTCGGTTACATCTTGGCCTTAAATACTCCAGTAAAGCGTTTTTTGCAAGATCTCCCATAAAAATATTATCAAGCAATTCAACCGGAGTACGACCATACATTAAAGTTCTATGGGTATGACTATATTTGCGTATAGTATTTGTTGCTGTTTTATCAAGAATATCTTGATTAAAAGGTAATGTTATTACATCGTTTAATGTCATGGCTTTAAGGAATAAAAGGCGTTATTTAATTTAATGTCATGTTGAGAAATTTTGAAATCTTTATCAGCAATTTCAGAATATCCTAAATACAGATTGTTTTTATCAAGAAGTTCAATTATTAATAACCTTTTATTTTCATAGGATAATTCTTTAAAATGTGTGCTTAAATTAGAGTTAAGTACATTTGAAAATTTATAGTTAATAAAAGGTGACTTAATTACAGTCTCGAATAGTTTATCAATTTCTTTTAAGGACTGGCAGGAATTAAGGGCATCTAAAAATGCAGCATTTACTTTGATTAACTCCATATACTTAAACCTGCCTCCCCCTTTCCATCCTACTTCATTAGATATACCACCTTCCTCACCTTCAATAACTTTTTTTAACCTACTAACAGCAACATTTTTGATATAATCCATTTGATCAATTCCAATGTATTTTCTTTTCATTTTATGGGCTACAGCAACTGTTGTACCACTACCTAAAAAGAAATCTAAAACATAATCACCTTCCTTTGTTCCCAACTCAATAATTCTCTTTAGTAACTTTTCAGGCTTTGGGGTAGCAAATACAAAATCACCGAAAAGCTTGACAATTTCACTTCGTGAAACTTGATTGTGACCTACCTCATCATAAGTCCAGATGCTCTTACAAACTACTCCCTGTTGAACTTCAGTAAGAAACTGCTTGAGTTGAGGTTTACTATCATTATTGGGCCCAAAATAAATCCTCTTGTCTGCAAGTTTTTTTAAGTAATTTTCTTTTGATGTTTGCCAACAGCTTCCTTTTGGAGGATAAACAGTTTTTCCTGAAGGAGTTTCTATTGGATAATCATACTCCTTTGAGTATGTTTTTACAGAAAACCCACCTGATTTCCATGGTCCTCTTGGGTCATTATCCGGATTTGAATATCTATTATTCATTTCTTCTGTCCTGGGTAATAAATTAGGTCTAAAAACCTGTTTATTCTTTGCAAAAACAAGTATGTGATCATGTGTATCACTAAACCATTTTGCATCATTAGCTGGAGAATACTTCTTTTGCCAAATAAAGTTTATTACAAAATTCTCTCTCCCAAATATTTCATCACAAATCACTTTTAAGTAGTGACATTCTTTATCATCAATATTTATCCAAATTGTACCATCTTCCGTAAGCATTTCCATTGCAACACTTAACCTATTCTTCATAAAGGTTAACCAAGTGGAATGATTAAAGCTATCGTTATAATTAAAACCATCATTTCCGGTATTGTAGGGGGGGTCTATATAAATAAGTTTAACTTTTTTTGCAAATATTTTCGAAAGTGAGTGAAGAGTTAAGAGATTATTACCTTTTATTATAAGGTTGTCATTATAAGAAAATTCAGAAACTTCGTGCTTTGCTTCAATGTCGTGTAATTCAAAATTTGTGAATGCCTTTTTTGTTAAAAGCCTATCTATTTCATCAGGGGCAAGTGTTTCATTCCAGAATGTCTCATTCCTTTTGACATCCTCTTTGTCCTGACCACCTTCAAGCACACAGTCTTTATATGCCCATGAAACTACTACATCTTTATTCTCATAAAGAAACTCATCATCAACTGTTAATCCAATTTTATTCTTAAAAGATGTATAACTATCAGGCAAGAAAGCTTTGTTACTTACAAATTTTTGAAATTTGATTTTGTCAAATACTAATAAGCCGTCAACTTCTTGAAAAAAATGTTTTTTTATACTTGGCTCAGACAATAACATTTTGAGTAAAGATGGGTCAAGCTGTAAGCTTAATTCAATAATTTTATTTTTTAATAACTTCCCATCTACTACAAGTCTATTGTCATTCTGTAAATGTTTTTTTAGGTCATTCAGTAAATTCTGCATAGATGATTTATATTGTATTACCAATTTATTTACAAAGAATAAATTGGCGGTTAAATATTTAGGTCAATTCTGGCATTTACGATAAATGTAATAACAAAAATTGGATTTCTCTTTTGTAAAATAAATGGTAAGGTAAAAAAGGGAGTAGGCCTCAGCCTACAACCCCTTAACCTAAAGCACTATCCTTAGAAATAGCTTTAGTAATTAGATGAATTTCTTTTCAGTGGTTTTTTATTGTATAGATTACAGAGAAACCTACATCAAAAGAAAACTGTATAAATTTGGAGGGACAATACAGCAAACAAAATACGGCATAACTCTGGTAAGAAAAATCACACTTTTTTATGGTGTTTTTCCCATCCTTAATATGATTCAGTGTTCTATTTTTAAGCAGTGAAATATTCATAGACTTTGCAAAGCCGAAGCCAGAGATTACCCTCTGGCTTTTTAATACCATCTCAGCATTAGCTTAAATACCAATTGCTACTACTCTCCTGTAAAGCCCATCTTATTTTTTCTATGAAGTTGTAAGCATTAACGCTCTTATCCAGGAATGTATCTATGTAGCTGCTTTTATTCACACCAGTAAACAGGTTATAGAGTTTAAAGAGGTTTATGTTACCCTCATTATCCCTACAAAAGCTTTCATCCTTATAATAGTCCTTAACAATAGCACTAAACTGGTTATCTCCAAATAACAATTCAGGTACATCCTTTTGAAGATTCTTAGGTAAATGCTGATACATTCTACATCTTCCAATTAAGTGAGCAAACTGTGATTCAGTAAGACTAAAATCATTGAGTTTTCTCAAACTGTTGAGATGGAAAACGGCATTATGCTGTTCCAGTAAAGACCTGATACAAGCTGTAAGCTGACCTATACTTGTTACTTTTAAATCTCCCATGTAACCATCACTCCAAATCTTCAGGTTTGTACATACTTTATTCTTGAAGCCTACAAAGATTTTAAAGTGTTCATCACTGCCCTTCTTTGAATAAAGGTTATCAAGATTAAATGCCTTTATGCCACCAATGGTCAATGACAAAGTATTGTTATCAACTTCATCACTGATACTGGGTACTTCAATGATAAAAGCCATCCTTTCCCAGTAAAGTGTTTTCTCCCACTCTTCAAGCTCATTAGCTGGTTTATTTTTGGCATCTGGCACTCTGCCCTTAATAGGATGAGAAACTCTGATAGAGGGGCTTAAAATAGTTTCTCCAGCGTAAACCTCAGAGGCAACTTTCATAGCTGTTTCAATAAACTCTGAATGAGAAATGAGAGGCTCATTATCTTTAATAAAAACGGGGATAATATGTTTATCCCTGATGTCTTCAAAACTGCACTCTTCTGTATTAGCCTGGATAAATGGTTTATCTGTTGATATCACAGAAATTTCATGTTCTAATGGAGGTTCTTTGATTGAAACAACTCCATTAGCCTGATTCTTTTTAACTGTTAATAGTTCCATTAGTTGATGGTTTTAAATGATTAGAAATGTGAGTTGTTTCATCTGCTGTTGATACAGTAAACTCTTTTCGTTTATTAGTAAACAAAGCAGAATACTTTTGCTGTACTTGAGGGGTTTGGATTTTATATAGAGAAAGTAGTTCCTCTACCGTTTTACACTCAGATATTTTTTTTTGAAGTGTTAACTGGTTAGGTATATTATTTTTTGAAGTTTCAGGTAATTCTTTACCAGTATTACACCATTTTAAAATGGTTCTTCCTGTCTCTACTGTTATAAGAAATTCTGGCCTATCAACGAATAGTCCACTTCTGTCTTTTGAAGCCCTGGCTAAATGCTTATCATTTACTATCTCTAAAGCCACTGTCATCTCATACTCATATCCATCTCTTATCTCATCATCTAATCCAGCCTTTTCTACTTTGGTTTTATTCCCTTCAGTAATCATGTTGTACCCCTGTTTTTTTCTGTTGGTTGTTATGACATGGCTTTTTGATTGAAGTATGGCAGCAAGCCATTTAGAATAAAGTGGGGTCACTTTCAGCCAATCCTGGTACCTGCCCCCAAGTGTATTTTGATACTCTAAAAGTCCACCTTGCCCTTTCCAGACATGGGTAATAGAATCAATAACGATAACCTCCATGCCAGCATCTTCACAGATTTTTATGGCTTCTATGTACCTGTCAGGTGTATAGGGAGGTTTTAGGGAAATCGTTTTAAAATCCCCTAAGTGAGAATACAAAGAGGCTGAATCATTTTCAGTGTCTATGACACCGATTTTAGGCCAGTTTCCAGTAATTCCATAGGCAATGAGTAATGCACCATAGGTTTTACCGAAACCACTGGGACTGGCAATATTAAGCCTGAGCTTTACTCTTTTACGTTCTGCGTTTTGTAGTTGCATGATATATAATTTTTAATGTTTACAAACTAAAAAGCCACCCTAATAGGTGGCTGACAATTATTACTATTTGTGTTAAAAAAAATGTCCAATATTTACCATGTACCCTTTAAGTAATTGGGTAAATTTTGGACATTTAGTATCCAAATATTTGGTATCAACATACAATAAAGGTCAAGACAGAAACAAAGACTAAAATCATTTTATTATTAATCCTTTTCTTGCTTTTCTTTTGTTGTAGCTAAATGAATACAGTAGATTTAGTTATAGTTACGGAGTTGTTGAAGGATATGAAAAGGTGTGTTACCCGCAGCTTTATCACAAAAAGTACGGCAATTGAGGAAGGTAAGTACAAAGTATTTAGAGTTTACATTTTTTGGGTAATCCCTATTTACAAGTCTGTTACTGTTCTGACGGAGTAATAAGTTCTAAGTTAGCTTCTGTAATGTACTTTCTTTGAAATTTACCATCAATTTTTCCTTCGCAAAGTACTAAATCAGTAGTTACACTATCAGGGCGGTTTCCACCATCAATAGAGTTCATAACACCACCACCATAATTTACTTTGTACTCAATAACCATTACCGTTTCTCCAGTTACCTTGATTTTTACAATGTCGCCTTTTTTGAATTTTGTTTCGCTCATTTTTTGCTTTTTATTTGTGATTTTATATTAGTTGACATATTACAAGTATGGCAATTCTTCAAAGATAAGTTAAACTAATTATTTTGGCATTCTAAATGTGGTTTTTACTGTTTTAGTATAGTATAAATACTCATTAATAAATCATTTATTATTGATAATCAGTTAATTGCAAATTAACTCCTTAGTTTTTAAAATAACGGTTAGCTACCTTTGGATTATGACAGCCCTACATCTTGCACATATCGTTACTCATTTAGTTAATCAAAAGGGGGATACTGTGTCCCATAAAAAACTTCAAAAATTGTTGTATTATGTAGAGTCATGGAATATGGTTCATTTGGGTAATCCAATGATTGATGAAGATTTTCAAGCTTGGGTTCATGGCCCAGTTTTGCCATCATTATACCATGAATTAAAAGGGTACGGTTTTAATGATTTGAAAGTAGTTGCTGATGAGAATGATACCCCTGATGAGTTAATAAATAATATTATAGCAGAAAATAAAATAACAGAAGACCAGTTAGCTTTAATTGATTCTGTTCTACAGAAATACGCTACTCTAAATTCCTTCCAATTAGAATTACTAACTCATAGCGAAGCTCCATGGATAGAAGCAAGAGGTGCATGCCCTCCGCATCAATCTTGTACCAATACAATATCTAAGGAAAGAATGAAAGAATTTTATTCTACTTTAATGGCATCATAAATGGGGAAGCCAAAAAAGTCTTTCAATGTAGGAAACCCTTCCGAACAAATCGGCAAGTTAGCTGACAATTCAAAATATAAGATTGGTAATGAAGGTATGTCGTTTCACGATATAAGAGATATGAAACCTGTGTTTGCTTTTGATTATCTGTCTTTATGTGGTGAAGAAATATGTTTTAATTGCGGAGATTTAGATACAAAAGATTATGTAGGATTATTGGAAGGGTTAAAAAAAATATCAGACACTACATACAAAACAATGCACGATACCAAAGCGTACAGATTTCATAAAATTGAATTAGGTAGTAAAGGGGTTAATTTAACAAAAAGGGATTTTAAACTTAAACTTACTCATAAAGAAGAATTATTAAGGGATGAAGAATTGCCGAACCTTTGGCAGATTGATATTCAATACATGCAAGAAGCCAGAATTGCAGGATTTTTATTTAAGGGTATTTTTTATTTAGTATGGTACGATAGGAATCACAAAATATATAAGTAAATTATTTCTTCTTTTTAACTGGAGTATTAATAATTAATAGCCAGTTGTAATAATCCTGATAGGTATAACCTTTAACAAAGTCCTTTGCCATTATTAGCAAATATTCTTTTGGATGATTAAGATTTGGGACTATTGAAGCAACAGTAATTTGTTTGTCATCCCTCTTTTTTGTACCTTCTTTGTATGTGAGTGACAAATATTTCAATACTATTTTACTTTAAATCTCTAACTTATTGCTATCAGAAATTCCTCTGAAACAGCACTTTCCAGCCATGGATAATTTGAAGTATAAATAACATTCACAGCATTGATATTATCAAATGAGGTTTCTTTGGTGATCTCATAGGGTTTACTACTTGACCTATATTCTGTGCCCAGTTCATTATGTAATGTTCTTGCAGAAGTATTAGCTGGTTCTTCAGCCAGAAAAAACAACTTTCTTATTTCATCAATAATTTTACCACTAACTCCTTGTCTTATTGCCTCATTATCTTGTACTGCATTTAAACTAATTTTATCTGCCCATTGACAAAAACTAAATGTATCATCATTAATAAATGTATCATTATCACGTATTAATTTTATTGCACTAAATAATCCTATAGTAAGTTCATCAGGGATTAAATTGCGATTAATAAGCTGTCCTTTTTTAGGTATATATCTAAGTTCATTTTCATCCTTAAAAACAATTATTTTCTTAAGGTCATTTGCTAAGTAAAACAATTGTCTATACCCATCTACTTTAAACTTCTCTGCACCATCTAATAAAGAGTAGGGCACATGTAAGCTTATTGAATTAGACATTGCAGCTACCAAATACATTTCCTTAGTTATAAAAACGTCATGTGCCTTTCTTACTTTTCCTCTGGGTGTTGTTTTTCCCAATGGATATATTCTTTTATTGAAGTCCTTATTGTTTCTTTTAAGGTGTTGAACAATGGTTATAATTCCTACTCTTATTTGAGGGGATTTAACTGCTGGAATCTTTTGATTATCTTCTGTTAAGACACTTACTCTTATTCTTTTTGTAACATACTCATAAAACCCTTTATAAAGTGTCATTTCAGCAATATATTCAAAGTTGTAAGGGAAGTAGTATCTCTTAAAAAAGATAGCAAATAAACCTTCTATAATTTGTCCTTGTTTGAGTAGGATTTCACCTTCAAAATAAACACTTTGTAAAGTTGTATTTTCAAATTGGTTATTAAAAGCTGCCCATACTAAATAGGCAGAAATATCAGACCCAAATATCTCATAGCCAGATGCAAGAAATCTATTCCCATCTTCTAAAACAAACTCTTGTTCATTTGTAAATAATAATCGGGGTTTTGTTTCACTCCTAACTCCCTCATTCATGTACCTTGCATTAAAATTATGTATACCTAATTCAGCATAATCACAAATAACTCCTCCATAAAATTCTTTAAGTATTTCCACCTGAGATGTTAAAGGAAAATAGTCAGCGAAGACTCCTGTTTTTTTTAATCTTGCAAAATCAGGTACATTGGTTGTCCAAACTAAATAATTATCAACTATAATATCTTCAGGAGGTTTACTAATTAGTTTTTTAGGTGTGGGCATAACAATGAAAATATCATTATTATCACTGTTTCTTACTCTTGCAATAGATTGAATTACTGAATTAATTCCATCAGTAAAAATACCAAAGCCCTTATTGTAACTCATATTGTACACACCTAAATGTGGCATAATTATAAACAACGACACATTAGCATTTTCAATACTTATTCCTGTTTTAAAAGTAGTACCTACATTACACCTCAGTTCATTAAAATGATTCTTAGTATCTCCTGTGCATAAATTAATGTCCCCAAAGTATTTGCTTAAAATTTTTCCTACTTTAGAATATACCTTAGTGCCATCAGACAAAGCAACAGGTAGAGATATATCATCTGCTAATGTTTCAGAAAATGTAAGTATATGTACTGCCTTACCCTTTTTACATTCTTGCTCAACTAAATACGAAATTACTTGGTCTTCTCCTGTATATTTATATTGATTATTCAAACATAAGTGAAGCCTACTTTGTTTATGGGGTATCTTTACTCTTTCTGATTCTATTATTTGAATTTTATCATTAGTAAGTTCTGCAAGGTATTTAATTACTATCTTGGCACTCTCTGAATATGTAGCACTTAGGATAAAGGACTTGTGAAGTACATGATACCATTTCCACAAGTTGAAAACATATTTCTCCTTAAATACATCAATACTTTCATGAATTTCATCAAAAATAAAGACTACTTTTTTACGCTTCTTGTGGCAATTTTCAATGATTGATGGTATGTATTGTCGCTTTATTCTTGATTGTATAAATCCATCTTCTCCAGGGTCTCCAATTAGGGTATTAATGGTCAAAATATGAATTGGTAATCTTGATGCAAATTCAACATCAATATCTGCATTAGATGTTAGATTAGAATAGTTAAAAATACTTTCTTGTTCTATCCCCTGATTTAATAAACGTTTTTCGTATTGATTAATAAGATTGACAAATGGTGCTACAAAAATGACAACAAAATCATTCTCACCATTTTCATTTTTCTGATTGATGTATTCAATAGCAATATTGATACATTCAGAAGATTTCCCCTGTCCAACACCTGCATTAATAACAACTGTATTTTTATCTTGAAGATTTATTAAACTACGAAGTTGTTCTCCAATATAACCGTTATCATCGGGAGAAATAATAACTTTATTACCCCCCTCAATAATATAATCATCTTTAAAATCTTCAGGATTTACCTCTTTAAACTCTATAGGAGTATTTATAGGTTTGGTATTAATCTGTATATAATCCATGTCTTAATCTTTATAATAATGCCACAAAGTAAACCTCTGTGGCATTTATATTCAGCAAAATACTTCAAATAAATAGATATCGCAAACACATTTATACACTTGGGTGCTTTTATATCTTAGGGAGTTCACTTGGTATATTTAATTGGTGTGTATAGTTTTTCAATGCTGTTTCGGGGTTATTACCCATAAGAAAAGCTGTCATTACTGGAGTTATGCCGGAATCAATACATCTACTCCCAAAAGTATGCCTACAAGCATATAAAACCCTTTCATCAATTTCCAGTTTTTCAAGAATGGGCTTGAAGATTCTTTTTTGAAAATTGTTATCATCTATGGGTAATCCATTAGCTGTTGTAAATAACAAATCATCGCTGCTTTTTCCCTTAAGTACTGAATTAAGAACTGTTAATAGGTCAGGTGTCAATGGTAACAATCTTTCCTTACCATTTTTGGTTTCTTTTCTTATTCTTTGTTGTGAACTTGTGCCTTTTAGTGAGCGTGCTAATACTTCATTTATTAGGATTGTCTTGTTATGGATATTGACCTTGCCTGCCCTCAGCCCTATGGCTTCTGCATTTCTCACACCTGTTTTAAAAATAAAATAGATGAAAGGGTAATACTGAGAATGTTTAAATGCTGAACCTTTAGGAGTAAATGTATCGTTTTTAAAAGCCTTTAAAATCTTACTAATTTCTCCTTCAGTAAATGGTTTTCTTTTGGAGTTAACAATCTTTTTTACTTTTTTGGACTTAATGTCTGCAACTGGATTTATCTTCCAAATCTTCATTTTCACAAGCCAACTTACAAAGTGCTTCAACATGGTAAGTCTTCTGTTGTAGGTTGTAGCACAGAATGTTTCCTGGCTATATATTTTGAGAATATTTTTTTCATCCACATTCTCCCATTTTCTTATCATGTTCCTAAAAGCATTGTAATTGACATTCTTTTCGCAATCCATGTTCAAATACGTAGTTACCCAATCTTCATAAAGTTGAACAAAAGACTGTAATTCTGGAACCTTTATCTGGTTGCCCTTATATTTTATTAATGATTCATCAAAGCAGTCCAGGGCAATGTCTCTTTCAATTTCTAAAGCAATGGTTTTAGCTTTAGGGAGATTTATTTTATTATAGGCAGAAAGGGCTATTAGATATCTTACTCCTTTATGCCTCCATCTTAATCTTATTCTTGACCTGTAGTTTTCTATACTTACAGTTCCTTTTTGGTTCTTGATACCCATTTGATACCCAAATTTGAGGTGAAGGGCATCATTTGGCGATTATCAAGAAGTAAATGTGAAAGTAATTTGAAAGGGTTTATTTAGTATAAAGTGCAGATTATCAGCACAAAAAAACCTGCCATTATAGACAGGTTATTTGTGGAGAGTATCGGGGTCGAACCGACGACCTCTTGCATGCCATGCAAGCGCTCTAGCCAACTGAGCTAACCCCCCATTTAATTATTATTTTAAAAACATCATCCAACGCTCTAGCCTCCCGATAGCTATCGGGAGAGCTAACCCCCCATTATTTTATTTTAGCACTTTTACAAACGATCTTCCTGAATGCTATCGGAACTGCTGCCCGTTAAACGGACTGCAAATATACTGGCAACAGGCACTGCTTCAAAATGAATTTTTAATTTTGTTTATTGGCCGGAGGTACCGGGTTGTTGTTACCCCCCTGGTTTGCCTTATTTGTTCCTGATTCAAGTGCTTTAATGGCTTGCAGGTTTTGATTTGCCAAAACAAAATTACTGTCAAGTGCCAATGCTTTTTCAAAGTATTGTTTTGCTTCCGCTTTTCTATCCAGGTCATACAAAGCAAGCCCGGTTATGTTGTAAATACCGGCACGCAGATAAGTACGGCCTACACCATATTTCTCGCCGGCATTATATGTCATGGTAAAATCCGGTTTAAATTCAAGTTTTTCTGTACTGCCTGCTGTAACAAGGCATTCGGCCAGGCGCTTTATAGCATATTGAAGTTCCATCAATGTATAAGCATGGTATGGGCTTTTGGTTTTGGCATACAATTTTTCATAAATGGCTATCGCTTCTTTGGGCTGGTTCAGTTTTTCAAGGCAAATGCCTTTCATTTCTATCAAAGTCAGATCTTCGGGTTTTACCTTTAATCTTTTATCGGCCCAGTAATAGCATTGTATATAGGCGTTTTGCTGCAGATACAACATTGCCAGTGTATCTTCATAGACCGTATTGGCCCCCTGGTCGGCCACATAATAGCTTAAGGCAGTTATTCCGGTTGACAGATCTCCGCTGGCGGCAGATTGTTTAAACACTTTCAGATGCTGGTTACCAGATGCTGCCGGTGTTGCTTTATTACCTTGTGCAAAAGAAATTGCAGATAAGAGCGAAACAATGGATAAAAAAAATATTTTCTTCATTTTCTGTATTGTTCAGTTTAATTAAAAAACCGGAAGACAATTCCGGTTTGAATGCAAATATCCGGTAAATATTTAATCCCCCCAAATATTGTCTTTACCATCCAGCCATGCTTTTACCAAAGGTGTGGTTACAGATTTTGGTCTTTCCAGTGGAAAGCTCAGGGCCCTGTCCCAGCAAAGGCTTGCCAGTACACCAAGCGATCTTGATACTCCAAACAAAACGGTATAAAATTCATATTCTACCATACCATAATGTACCAGCAATGCACCGCTGTGGGCATCGACATTTGGCCATGGATTTTTTATTTTTGCTATAGAACCTAAAACCGGTGGCACTGCTTCATAAATATTCCATACAGTTTGTACCAGGGGATCATCAGGCATATGTTTCTTTCCAAATTCCATTTGTGCGGTAAATCTTGGGTCTGTTTGCCTTAAAACTGCATGCCCGTAACCGGGTACTACTTTACCTTCGCTCAGGGTTTTTTTAACGTATTCCTCTATCTGCTCTTTGGTAGGGATATCAGCGCCGATATCTTCCCTTAACTCATAGATCCATTTTATTACTTCCTGGTTTGCCAATCCGTGCAAAGGCCCTGCCAGGCCATTCATGCCCGCAGCAAAGCATAAATAAGGATCGCTTAATGCAGAGCCCACCAGGTGTGTGGTATGAGCAGATACATTGCCTCCTTCATGATCGGCATGTATGGTCATATACAAACGCATTAATTCATGAAAACCTTCATCTTCGTAACCCATCATATGGGCAAAATTTCCTGACCAGTCCAGTAACCCATTGGGTTGAATATGCTCTCCGTTTTTATACTTGCGCCGGTAAATATAAGCTGCAATGCGTGGCAAGCGGGCTATCAGGTCCATTGTGTCATCAAACACAGCATCCCAATATTCTTTTTTACCCATCCCTTTTGCATATCGTTTTGCAAACTGGCTTTCCGTTTGCAGGCTCATTATGGCTACAACAAACTGCGTCATCGGGTGTGTACTTACCGGCAATGCTTCAATGGTTGCAAATACATGGTTAGGTACATGGCTGCGTCGTTGCCATACACTGCTGATATGTTGTGCATCTTCATCGCTGGGTAGTGAACCTACCAGCATCAGGTAGAATAATCCTTCAGGCAAAGGTTCTGTACCTCCCTCTGCCTTGGGCAGTTTTTCTCTTAATTCAGGTATGGAATATCCACGAAACCGTATTCCATCCTGTGCATCCAGCAGGGAGGTTTCGGTAACCAGTGCCGTTATTCCACGCATGCCCTGGTATATCTGGCTTAAGGTAACTTCGCCAATTACTTTTTCGCCATGATCTTTCAATAAATTTTTAATTTCTGAGGCAACTACATCTGCCTGTTCTTTAAACCTGTCTTTTATGATACCCATAAAATAAATTATTACTGATTAATGAAATTCTTGCCTTGTAAAATCGTGTCTGTCAATACCATTGATCCCGAACAACCCTACAAGGCAACCTGCATTTAAGAGGCCTTAAAATTACGATGCAACAAGCTTTAAAACAAAAGTTTTAGCATAAAGTTCGGATAAACTATACCCGGTATCGATTTACTTGGGTGCCTTTTTATACAGGTAAAATGCAAGGATTCCGAATAAAACATTTGGAGTCCAGGCGGCCAGAAAAGGAGTAAAATTTCCCTTGGTTGCAAAAACAAGAGAAAACCGGCTGAACAAAATATAAAGTACACTGATGATTACGCCAATAGCCAGGTGAAGGCCGCTGCCTCCTCTTATTTTGCGGGAAGCCAGCACAGCACCGATAATGGTGAGGATGAGTACCGAAGCCGGGATAGCATCGCGGTTATAGCGTTCAACCAAAAGCATATTAAGGGATTCAGAACCGCGTAATCTTTCCAGTTTAATAAATTCATTGAGTTCCGGTGTAGGTAACTGGTCTTTCAGAAATTCATCTTTCCGGAGATCGCGAGGTTTAAAATTATAAGCCACCATCTTTTCCGGAGTACGGGTAACTATTTCGGAAATACTGTCTAACCTGCGTTCTACGGCATTCAGTAGTTTCCATTTTTTTTGAGTGCTGTCCCAATTAAACTGTTCGGCCCGCAGGTTATAAACCAGTTTATTGTTTTTAAACCGCTGAACAAAAAAACCATTGCCCGATTTGTATACCGTATCATAACCCCTGATTCCCACATAGCTAAAAGAATCCAGTTTAAAATACAACTTCTGTTTATAATTGGAGTTGTTACTTTCCGGAGCCCTGGGGCCATCAATATACCTGGCCTCAAAATTGGCCCACTTAAGATTTGCCTTCGGCACTATGTATTGGTAGCCCATCCACAGTAAGGCAGACAAAAAAATACCTCCCACAATATATGGCAGAATAAACCTGCGAAAACTTACCCCGCTGCTGAGGATGGCAATGATCTCTGACCTTCCTGCCATTTTACTGGTAAAAAAAATAACAGAAATAAAAACAAATAAGGGGAATAGCATGGCATCTATACGGGGTATAAAGCCAAAATAATAATCGGTAATGATACGGGAAACAGGCAATTTAGATTTTACAAAATTGTCTGTTTTTTCGCTGATATCAACTACAACCACAATTGCTGTAAATAATATCAGGCAAAAGAAAAATGTTGTAAGATATTTTGACAGTATGTAACGGTCTATTTTTTTCATACTCAAGTAAAGGCAAAAGTAACTGAAAAAACACGTTTAAAACGTTCAACGGCTTCAGGGTATACAGGTTTAACGAACCATTTACCGATTTAAACCACTTAGCCTTTTACCGTTGCTATGCCGTTGGCCGCAATCCAGCCGGTAGTCCAGGCATTTTGAAAGTTATAACCACCGGTTATTCCGTCTACATTAATTATTTCGCCGGCAAAAAACAAGCCCGGATGATTCCGGCTTTGCATGGTATGGGGATCAATTTCTGTGAGCTCAATACCTCCTGCCGTTACAAATTCTTCTTTAAAAGTGGTTTTGCCTTTTACTGCAAATTCCTGTGCACATAAATTTTTAATGAGTTTATTTTGTTCCCTGGCAGGCAGATCGGCCCAGCGCATATCCGGGTGTATTCCTGACTGAACCAACAGGTATTCCCATAACCGGTTTGGTAATGCAAAAGGATTCCGGTTAATCATTTTTTGAGCTGCCAGTTCAAACCTTAGCTGTTGCATTTTATCCCGTAAACTGTTTTCATTAAAATCCGGTATCCAGTTAACGAGTATTGCAAATTGCCAATTGCTTGCTGCTAATTCCCTGGCACCCCAGGCCGAAAGTTTTAATACAACAGGGCCACTCATTCCCCAATGTGTAATTAACAGCGGCCCTCTTTCTGAAAATTTTGTACCCACTATTTTTACAGCTGCATTTTCAACTGCTACTCCCATTAATGCCGTAATTGAATTACCGGGCATGCCTGCCTGTGGAGCTGCCAGGTTAAAAGTAAACAAAGACGGGAATGGCTCCACTACAGCATGATCAGCTTTCTTTAACCACTGGTACTGGATTATTTTTGGATACCCGCCACTGGCAATACAAATAAAATCGGCGTGTAAAATGCTGTGATCTGCAAACTGAATTTCAAATTGTTTGGCATTTGCTGACTGCTCCCGATAGCTATCGGGACCAACTGACAACTGCTTCACTTCTTTATTCATCCTGATCTCAACATGGTATTTATTTGCTTCTTTCAATAAACAATCAATGATGGTTTGGGAACTGTCTGTTACCGGAAACATCCTTCCATCAGCTTCGGTTTTTAAAGCAACCCCTCTTGATTCAAACCAGGCAATGGTATCGGTAGTAAAAAAATGATGAAAAGCTTTTTTTAAGAAGGCGGATCCCCTTGGATATTTTTTTATCATTTCGGCAATACTGTAACAGGCATGGGTTACATTACACCTGCCTCCACCACTTACTTTTACTTTGCTTAACAGTTTATTCGATTTTTCCAGAATTATAACCTCCAGTTGCGGGTTTAGCCTGGCAGCATTAACAGCACAAAAAAATCCGGCTGCGCCACCTCCTATAACAACCAGTCTTTTTCTGTTCATTGTACAATTTCATTTTGCCAAAAGTAATGATAAGCAAACAAATGGCTTCACCAATGATATGCGAAAGGGTTTACGTGTGAGCCTGAAATGCCGGAGACTTTTATCAGTAATAATCTGAACAAAGTTCAGCATTTGCTTTTTCTGCAGCTTCAATGGGAGTAAAAGAAGATAAAATATCAGCCTTGCCTTTTTGTATGCAGATGTCATGCTCGTAATGTGCAGCAGGTTTTCCATCAGCGGTTCTGATGGTCCATCCGTCTTTATCATGAAAAACATCTTTGGTACCCAGGTTGATCATTGGTTCAATGGCAATTACCAAACCTTCCCGCAGTTTTGCACCGGTTCCTCTTTTTCCAAAGTTGGGCACCTGTGGCTCTTCATGCAGGCTGCGGCCAAGGCCATGTCCAACCAGGTCTCTTACTACACCGTATCCATGTTGTTTTTCGGTATAATCCTGGATAGCAAAAGCGATATCGCCTACACGGTTGCCAATTATTGCTTTTTCAATTCCTTTGTACAGCGATTCTTTGGTAACCCGCATTAATTTTTTTACTTCTTCCGGTATTTCACCAACACCAAAAGTATAGGCACTGTCGCCATGAAATCCGTTTTTAAATACGCCCACATCAACAGATACCACATCACCACTCACCAATTCCTTGTTTGTGGGAAATCCATGAACCACCGCATCATTTACAGATATGCAACAGGTATATGGGAAACCATGATACCCCTTAAAAGATGCTGTTGCTTTATTGTCCTGTATAAATTCGGCTGCAATTTTATCCAGCTGCATGGTAGTTATACCGGGTTTAATTTTTGCAGCCACTACTGCCAGTGCTTCGCTTACAAGCAAGGCGCTTTCTCTCATCAATTCTATTTCAGCCCTGGTTTTGTAGTGTATCATGTTCAGCTTTTTTTGTCAGCACGGTAAACTTTTAAAAAAAATTTCCGCCGGGGAAATGACAATCCTGTTTTATTTAAAACAAACCCCGACTTGTTCAGTCGGGGCTTAATTATTTTATTTTAAGTCCCCCGTGGGGGTATACTTTATTATACTCCGGCAGTAACCTGTTGTCTGCCCTGTATTCTGCCGCTGCTCATTAATCCGTCGTATTGACGCATCAACAGCTGTGTTTCTATCTGCTGCAGGGTATCTAAAATTACGGCAACCATAATCAGCAATGAAGTACCGCCAAAGAAGGTGGCAAAACCCTGCTGCATTCCAAATATGAGTTGAATGATACCGGGGAGAATACCAACAAAAGCAAGTAACACCGCACCTGGCAAAGTGATCCTGTCCATGATGGTTCCAATATAATCAGCTGTTGGCTGACCCGGTTTAACGCCTGGTATAAAACCATTGTTGCGCTTTAATTCGTCGGCCATTTGCTTCGGATTAAATATCAACGCAGTGTACAGGAATGTAAATGCAATTACGGCTACTGAATATATGATCATATACCCAAGCTTGGTATGATCAGTAAAATATTGTGTCCAGGTGGCAGTACCGCCTGCAGAGAATAAAGTTGGTAAAAAGAGTATTGCCTGTGCAAAGATGATAGGCATTACACCTGATGCATTCACTTTTAATGGAAGAAAATTTCTGGCACCACCAAACTGGCGGTTGCCTACTATTTGCTTGGCATAATTTACAGGAACTTTACGGGTACCCTGTACCAAAAGTATTACGCCAAGTATTACGGCGATCAACAGTACCAGTTCGATCAATATCATTAATATACCTCCTGCACCTCTTGTAAATCTCGCAGACCATTCCTGTCCAAATGATTCCGGTAACCGTGCAAGAATACCCACCATGATTATAATAGAGGTTCCATTACCCAAACCTTTATCGGTAATTTTTTCACCAAGCCACATTACAAACAAAGTGCCTACGGTAAGTATGATCACAGTTGATACCCAGAAATATGCACTGAATGCAGGAATAATGGCTTCTACATTACCCGGCGCCTTTAAATAACCGATATAGGCGGCCGCCTGAAATGCAGTAACAATAACGGTGAGGTAACGGGTCCATTGATTAATTTTCTTTCTGCCGCTTTCACCTTCTTTTTGAATTTTTGCCATTTGAGGAACCAGGATGGTCATCAACTGCATAAAAATAGAGGCCGAAATGTAGGGCATGATTCCCAATGCAAAAATGGATGCTTTGGAAAAAGCACCTCCAACAAAAGTATCAAGCAAACCAAGCATACCTGACTCTGTACTTGTTGCCAGTGCAGCTAATTTATTTGGATCGATACCGGGCAATACAATGAATGAACCCAGGCGGTAGATGAATATCAACAATAAAGTGAAAGTTATCTTATTGCGTAGTTCCTCTATGCTCCAGATATTCTTAAGTGTGGTTATGAACTTCTTCACAGAATTTAAACGATTTAAGTGTTTTGCGCTAAATTAAAAATGACCACGTTAAACGTGGTCGGCAAATATCGGGAAATTATTTTATTATCTCGATAGAACCTCCGGCTGCTTCAATGGCTGCTTTTGCCTTTTCACTGGCCGCATTCACTTTAAACGTGAATTTACCTTTCAGTTCGCCGTTGCCTAACACCTTTACACTATCAAACTGGCTTATTAAACCGTTGATGTACAAATTCTGCAGGTTGAATTCGGTAATACCATATTTTTCAGCAAGTGTATCTATCTGGCCAAGGTTCAATACTTTAAACTCTATACGGTTGTTGTTTTTAAAACCACGCTTTGGAATACGGCGCTGGATGGGCATCTGTCCACCTTCGTGTGCTTTTTTGCTTTTGTAACCTGCACGGCTCTGTCCACCCTTGTTACCTTTGGTAGAGGTACCACCTTTACCACTAGCCTCACCACGGCCAATTCTCTTCTCTTTGTGTGTTGCGCCTTTCGCAGGCTTAAGTGTGTGTAGTTTCATTTTTATATTTGATTTTGTACTTACGGGGAATCACCCCTCGCTTGTTAATTTGATGATTTGTTAATCTGATGATCTGGAGATACAGAACCGGAATTTTAAAATCGGCTCATCTTCAAATCTTCAAATCAGATCTCTTCTACTTTTACCAGGTGGTTCACTTTGGTAACCATACCCAATATCTGAGGAGTAGCTTCTACTTCAACAGAAGCATTCATTTTTCTTAACCCCAAAGCTACCATAGTTCTTTTCTGGCGCTCCGAGCGGTCAATTACACTTTTAACCTGTGTTACTTTTATCTTTTTCATATTAATTAGTATCAGGTACCAGGTATCAAGTATCAGGAAATGCAAAGCTTATCATCTTGCTACCTGCTTCTTTCTACCTGCTACATTTATTTTTATCCGTTAAATACTTTCTTTAAAGAAATACCACGTGTTTTTGCAACAGCAATGGGTTCACGTAATGTAGCCAATGCTTTAAACGTTGCTTTTACCACGTTGGTTGGATTTGCAGAACCCAGGTTCTTTGCCAACACGTCTGTAATCCCAGCTGCTTCCAAAACCGCCCTCATACTGCCTCCGGCAATTACACCGGTACCGTGTGCTGCAGGTTTGATGTACACTTTGGCTGCACCGTCTTTAGATAACTGATCGTGCGGGATGGTGCCATGCATCAAAGGAATTTTTATCAAATTCTTTTTGGCATCTTCAATCCCCTTGGTAATGGCTTCCTGTACTTCTTTGGCCTTTCCCAAACCATGGCCTACCACACCTGCTTCGTTACCCACCACAACTAATGCAGAAAAACTGAAGGCACGTCCGCCTTTGGTTGTTTTTACTACACGATTAATGGCAACTACCTTGTCTTTTAATTCCAGGTCGCCGGCTTTTACTTTATTTACGATTAAGTTTGACATCTATTTTTCTTATTAGAAATTTTATAATTAAAAAACCAATCCACCTTCCCTTGCACCTTCAGCAACTGCTTTAACACGGCCATGATAGATATAACCACCACGGTCGAAAACTACTGTAGTAATACCAAGTTCTTTTGCCTTGGTTGCAATAGCAGCCCCAACCATTTTACTTTTGTCGGTCTTTGGCGCTTTTTGAGCCTGAATGTCCTTTTGCCTTGATGATGCTGCGGCCAATGTAACGCCGTTATTATCATCAATCAACTGGGCATAAATATCGCTGTTGCTTCTGAAAACACTTAACCTTGGTTTTGCTGCAGCTCCGCTTATCTTTTTACGGATGCGGTATTTGATCTTTACTCTTGCGCTTGATTTGTTGTTCATTGTGTTTTATTTTATCTCCCTGATTCTGCCAGGGGCTGTTATTTGTTATCTGTT
>CALRVV010000014.1:0-115963 GCA_943371705.1 Chitinophaga pinensis
ATCGTGTAATGACACAGTTCTACAGCATAGGAAGGCCATACGACAGAATGGATGTGGACATGAGGAAATATGGAAAAGGCATGTACTGGGTTGAGATCGGTGACCTGAACGGTAACCGCCTGACCATGTGCAGGGTTGTGATTCAGTAATCAATAACCATTCAGTTATACAAATCCCCTCCGAGTTAGTCGGAGGGGATTTTTTTTGTCCGGGATTTGAAGTTATAGTAGAGTTGGTTATTCATACTGGCAATATTTGCGGTTTTAAGAAAAAAAAATTAAATTACAATCATCTCCACAGGATGAATTTTATCTTCTCACTTAAAACCGGCCGAATGAGAAAATTACTACTCTTAACAATTACGGCTTTTTTTCTTTTTTCATTTATAACCACAAATGGCCAGAATCCTACTGTAACCATTAACCAGTCCGCAGCTCAGCCGGATCCTGCAAACAGTCAGCCCATTAATTTTACGGTGGTGTTTGATCAGCCAGTTATAGGGTTTACTATAGGAGATGTTGTTATCACAGGAACTGCAAGTGCGGGGGTCGCGCATGTTGTTACTGGAGGCCCAACTACTTATTATGTAGCAGTAGCTGGAATGATATCCTGCGGAACAATAATAGCTAATATTCCTGCAGGTGTATGCACCAATGCTCTTTTGCAACCTAACCTGGCTTCTACAAGCCTTGATAATACGGTTACTTATTTAACCGTAAATCCCAATGTTACCATTAATCAGGCGGCTTCACAACCTGATCCTACAAACCAATCCCCCATTAATTTTACTGTACAATTCGACCAGTTGGTTACCGGCTTTGCTACGGGTGATGTTACTTTAACGGGAACTGCCGGCGCTACAACAGCCATTGTTACAGGAAGTGGTAATTATTACAATGTAGCAGTATCTGGTATGACAGCAAGTGGAACCGTAATAGCTACTATTGCAGCCGGCGTTTCTCAGAATGCCTGTACACAACCCAACAATGCATCTACCAGTACAGATAATACGGTTACTATTTCCTGTGTTCCTCCTGTTGTTAATGTTACACCATCTACGAGTTGTGTAGGAGTATCAGGCTGTCTTGGCCCTTTAACTGCAAGTGGTAATGCAGACATTTATATCTGGTCACCATTGGCAGGTTTGTTTGTTGATTGTAATGCAACCATACCTTATACCGGTGATAACAGGACAGTTGTTTATGCCGTAACAACAGTTAATACAATATATACTGTAACCGGAACTAAACTAGCAACAGGTTGTACAAATACAGCATCGGCAAAGGTATTTTATACACCTCCTGCACCAGTTGTAACACCACCTTCGGTTAATATGTGCCTGGGTGATGCGGCGGTAAAACTAAAGGTTACAACCGGAGGTATACCAACTACTCCTGCAATATGGTCTCCGGCTGCCGGGCTGTTTGCAGATCCGGCATCCACAATACCGTATGTTGCCGGTACCCAGGTAGATTCAGTGTGGGTAAGGCCTACACCAGCCGGTGTTTATCCTTACCAGGTAACTACGCAAGGGGTTCCGGTTTTATTATGTTCACCAGCAACAAACTTTGTAAGCAATAATGGTGATGGTATGGTCACATTCAATGTAAAAAATAATCACGCTTTCCCTATAAGGTTGTTGCAGATAAACAGTAAAACGCTTACTGCGGCACAAACAGTGGTATCAGTTTATTATAAAGCATCTGCTATAAACGGGCCGCCGGGATTTATATCTGCAGCCAACGGCTGGAACCAGTTTGGTGGGGCCGGCATTATAGGAACCGGTACAGGTATTCAGCCTTTTTTAACAAATCTGCAATTAACAATTCCGCCCGGAGTTACTTATGGTATATGCTTACGGGCTATTACATTTACCAGTGTACCAAACCTGGCCTTTCGTACTTTAAGCTCCGGCAATTATTCTTTTAATGACGGAGGATGCGAATTAATTACCGGAACAAATATCGGGTACAGTGGAAACACTAATACGCCCGCAACGCCATTAAGCGGCTTTGTTGGCAGCGTGCAATTTGCAGATGCAACAAACTGTACATCGCCCTCACGTACTGTTGTTGTTTCCGTTGGTCAGGTAACTACCGTTACTGTCCAACCCGTTAATAGAACTGTATGTGTTGGCAATACAGCCATTTATACTGTTGGTGTTGCCGGCGTAGGGCCATTTACATACCAATGGCAGGTAAGCACCAATGCAGGTACCACTTACAATAACATAGTTAATGGAGGAGTTTTTAACGGGGCATTGACAAATACGCTTTTTGTTACACCGTCAACAATTACTATGAATGGTAATTTATTCAGGGTATTAATAAATGGAGGATCAGGTTGTACAGGTGCTACATCAGCTGCAGCATTGTTAACTGTTAACCCGTTACCGAATATTGTACTGACTGCAAATCCACTAATTATAGGCCCAACACAAACAACCACCATATTTTCAACTGTTACGCCAAACCCGGCAGCAACTTACACATGGTATTACAACAATTTGGTTTTATTAGGGGCTGTGTCATCCAGTTTACTGGTGAGTTATGGTAGTCCGGGAGATTACCAATTAAGAATTACCGATGTTAACGGTTGCGCCAATTTTTCCAATATAATAACCATTGCCAATTCATTTGCTTTAAACATGTTTACTTATCCAAATCCAAGTGGAGGTATTTTCCAGGTAAGATATCATAGTGAACCAAATAACACATTGCAAAGAACATTGACTGTATATAATAACCGGGGAGAAAAGATCATCATCAGAAATTTTACACAAACCATTCCTTATCAAAAAATAGATATAGATGTAAGGGCAAATGGTAAAGGACTTTACTGGGTAGAGGTGAGAGATGCAAATGGTAAGCGGTTGGGGATTAAAAGGGTGGTGGTGCACTAGGCTTTTTCTACTTTTTTGCTTCTCCAAAAAAGTAACAAAAAAGGAGCCCCGAAATCGATAACATCCCTCCCGATAACTATCGGGTTCGGGTTGGTTTCCTTATTTGACTTTTGTACTACTGTAAACTCAGATTCACTTCCCTGATGTTAGCGGTTCACGAATTTGAACTACTTTTAATAATTCCATAGATTGCTATTTATACTCGCCAAACACCTTTCTCAGCTCATCGGCAATTTCGCCCAGGGTACAGTAATTTTCAACGGCTTCCAAAACAACAGGCATCAGGTTTTGGCCGCTAACGGCTGCCTGGTTCAGACTTTTTAATGAGGCGATAACTTTATCGTTATCTCTTTTTAATTTCAGGGCTTTCAGTTTTTCGATCTGCATGGTTTGCACATGCTCATCTATTCTAAAAACGGGGATCGTATTTTTTTCTTCGGTATGAAATTTATTTACACCCACAATTATTTTTTCGCCACTTTCTATCTGCCGCTGGTATTCGTAGGCGCTTTTTGCAATTTCATCCTGCATAAAACCCTGCTCAATAGCAGCAACACTGCCACCCATGGCATCCATGGTGGCGATCAGTTTTTTTGCAGCAGCTTCCACTTCCAGGGTGAGTGTTTCAATAAAATAACTGCCGGCCAAAGGGTCCACGGTATCCGCAGCGCCGCTTTCAAAAGCCACGATCTGTTGCGTACGCAAAGCGATAGCAGCAGCTGCTTCGGTAGGCAGGCTCAACGCCTCATCATAACCGTTGGTATGCAAAGATTGTGTGCCGCCCAATACGGCAGCCAGTGTTTGCAGGGTAACCCGGCTAATATTGTTGTAAGGCTGCTGTGCCGTTAGGGTGCTGCCGCCGGTTTGGGTATGAAAACGAAGCATCATGGCCTTGGGGTCGGTAGCGCCCAGCTCTTTCATCATGCCGGCCCACATGCGCCTTGCAGCCCTGAATTTGGCCACTTCCTCAAATAAATTATTGTGTGCGTTAAAGAAAAAGGAGAGGCGTTTTCCAAATACATTAATATCCAGTCCTTTTTGCAAAGCCGCCTGCACATAGGCTTTGCCATTGCTCAGCGTAAAAGCAATTTCCTGTACGGCTGTACTGCCAGCCTCACGTATATGGTAACCCGAAATAGAAATGGTATTCCATTTGGGCACTTCTGCTGCACACCACTCAAAAATATCGGTGATGATGCGCATGGAAGCCTTAGGTGGATAGATATACGTACCCCGGGCAGCATACTCTTTTAAGATATCATTTTGAATGGTACCGGATATCTTTTTCAGATCGGCGCCCTGTTTTTTGGCCAGGGCCACATAAAAGGCCAGTAAAATAAAACCGCTGGCATTAATGGTCATGGAGCTCGACACTTCTTCCAGGTTGATGCCTTTAAAAAGTATTTCCATATCCTCCAGGCTGTCGATGGCCACACCCACTTTACCCACTTCGCCATCGGCCAGCGCATGGTCGCTGTCGTAACCGATCTGGGTGGGCAGGTCAAAAGCCACACTTAAGCCATTTACGCCCTGGCTTAACAAATAATGGTAACGCTGGTTGCTTTCTTCGGCAGTTGAAAAACCGGCATACTGCCTCATGGTCCATAGTTTGCCGCGGTACATATCCGGCTGTACGCCCCGGGTGTAGGGGAAAGACCCAGGCAACACCCCCCAGCCCCCTAAAGGGGGAGTCAGGGCAAGATCATCCGGTTTGTAGATAGTCTTTATCTCAATGCCGGAATCGGTAAATATTTTTTTTTCGGTAGCCATAAATATTATTAAGATGAAACTTAAATGTAAAAAGCTGTCAGCCTGAGCCTGCCTTTTTCGGCAGACAGGCTTGTCGAAGGCGGGTCAATTCTGATACGCCGGGTTCGACAAGCTCACCCTGACAACCTCTGTTATGTTACTTTTAATAAGTTCAAGAACTATTAATTGTATTTATATTATTCTCTTTGCTTCAAACTGCAATGCACTCAATACCGTTTTGTTTAATTCGGCATCGGTGCTGGCCACATATTCCAGTATGCGTTTGCTCAGTTCGTACCCATTGCTTTCAGGTGGCAGGGTAGCAGCCAATTGGTTGATGATAAAACTGTTCTGGTCTTTTAAATTGCCAATGGCCTCCCACATTTTTGGATCTACATAGATTTGTTGACTTACATTATACTCGTATTCTGTCCGCAGGGTTTCCAACAGGTTCAGCTGCAGGTCAACCACCGTCATACCGGCGGCAGGTGTGCGGGATATCAGATTTTTTAATGAGCTCCGCTCGGCATACAGGGTAAACCTTTCCAAGGCCTGCAATTTTAGTTTTATAACTTCATTGTTGATGCCCAAACGTTCTTTGATCTCATCCTTCATGCCCTTAAACTCGGCAAGCAGCCAGGCAATGGAAATAAAGAACATAAAAATGGCCCCGAAAATAATGTTCTGAACAGCTCCTTCTGATAAATTCATAAATCGTTTGTTTAAGGCAAAATTAAGGGATTATCGTTGACCTCACCCAATGAGCTTCGCTCGTTCCTTTGCAGTAACTCCAAAGGAGAGGGCTTTAGGCCAGGCGGATAAAAACTGCTTTTATTGTACAAAGACGGTTCAATAAATGTATAAATTCTCCATTACAGCAATTCCTGTTGCAGATAAGTTTTAATCTGGCAGCATAAATCTGTGTAAATCCGCCCAACCCTTGCCATCTCTGGTTCATCTATTTTGTCGGATTTCGTAAAAACCGCTTGCCAATTTTATTTAATTTTGTACAAAGATCTTAATATGGACACAACAACAGCAATACCGGTTACTTTAACGGCATCGGCAATAGAAGAAATTAAAAGGCTGATGCTTGAAGAGGGATTTGATCATACACAGGTTTTACGCATTGGTGTAAAAGGCGGAGGCTGCAGCGGCATGACCTATGTGCTGGGTTTTGATATCCCGGGCGAAAAAGATGAACATTTTGTAATTGACGGCATTCCCGTTATTATGGAAAAATCGCACGGTATTTATTTAATGGGTATGGAAGTAGACTGGCAGGGTGGGCTCAACAGCCGGGGGTTTACCTTTAATAACCCCAATGCCAGCAAAACCTGCGGTTGCGGAACGAGCTTTGCGGTATAAACCAATGACCCTTCTTTATTCACTTTAAACCTGCCCAAAACACAATCAATATGTTGCATGTTTGCTTAATTATTCCCGGTAAGCAAGGTATTCAAAGAAGCCGATACTTTAGCAAGGGTGAAGATGGGGGATTAGCAACAAGCAGCCTCAATTTCTTTTATAATTTTATGGTCATATTGGTTGATAAACTGAAATTATTATTCGCGATGCCCTAAAATATCCTGTCGGCTTAGTTATACATTTTTCCTCCTATTCTGAATATAGAATATGTCCTGTTTTTTTTGATTAACCCGTAAAAATCATCGTTTGATGTGTTTGTACAGGCCTGTAAGCACAATACAACTAACAGCCAGCATGGAAAGGGCCAGCGAAATAAGTAAAAAAGAAATTATTGATTCAGTAAATGATGTGCCTTCCTTTCCTTCAGCTATGGGCATCATTTTTCCGGCACCGGTTACAGCAGCTATGGTTACGGCCACAAAGTTTGCAAATGAGCCATAGATGGACAACCAGAATGCAGTGGCTAACCAACTGTTTTTTAATGCCAGCTTTTTCCAGATAAGCCCGAGTATCACCAAAAAAATACCATTCATTATTCCTTCAAGATGAGCCGAAAGGCCCATTCTGGGATTTGTCATTAATGGAATACATAAGCCGGTAACCAGGGCGCATAAAAACAAAAGGATCCCAAAAAATAACAGCCATTCGGCGTATGGTTTTGTTTGAATGTTGTTTTGCATATCGTTATGATCAATGAGTAATTATATATTTTACACTATTAAAACAGTTGCAGGTATTGCCTGAAGGCAATTCAAAAATAGGAGAAAGTTTTAAGGGTTCAAAGGGTTTTTAACTTACCCGGACTTGTGGGCAGTTCACCAAAATAACTTCTTTCAATTAAAGAGCAATAAGTATAAAATACCTATACAACCCAAAATAATGAGTTACAAACATTCATTGAGACCGTTGTATACGGCATCAAAAACCTACTTTGAACCGTTATTACACTTTTTGGGTGCAGCTTATCTTGGCCCTCCCCAACCACAGGTGCAGGTGGGTTTGTGATTATGACCATTGCAATGTCCAGCTGTTGCAGCTACTGCATGTGTTTTCCATTTACCCCAGGGGTAAGCACTGGTATCATAGGTGCCAAATAAAGATTCTACCACAGGATGCGTTGATACTGTCCATATTTTATCAGAACAACCTATAATGTCACCACCATTTTTATGTAAAAATATTTCCCCTATATTGTTCATAAACTGCTCAGCCTTTTTGTCACTGGCTCCATAACAATTAAACAGGCCGATTCTGGCACCCGGTGCCATAGATTCTGACATCTCATCCATTAAGGTAATTTTATTTTCATAATCCTTCCGGGCCTCATTTCGGTTAACCTCTTCATCATGGGCATATTGAATAGCCGCTTTTAATGCTTCTTTTTCTTTTTTGGTTTTTACTTTTTGAAGTTTACGCCTCAGCCTTTTTTGTTCAAGTTTAGCTTCTGCGTAACCATCCTTTGCTTTTTTCAGATAACTGCGTAAAGCCCCTATATCTGCATCACCCGGAAAAAAACCGCCAATGTGGTGGTTAATCGCATTCCCATGTCCCATCAATAACATTTTGCTTACCTGTATCCCTCTCTTTCTTAACGAATGTATATATGCGTAAAACTGGTCAGCATTTTTTGGACACACAGTATAATTAAAAGTGGGGTCGTTGGCAGCCATTTTTCGCATCATCTCACGTTCTTTGGGAACATCTTCCAGCACAACAGCGATGTTAACCACCTTACTCACTTTGGCCGTTTTGTTTTTGGCTTTCGATGATTTTTTTTGTGTTTTCATTGCGCTTATTTTTAGTGCCAATTTAGCGTATACCTGATAGCAGAACAATGAGCATAATCATCAATGCTCACCATTTTATCCCAACTGTATTTTGTAACTTGGTACGTAGTTTTGTGTATTTTATTTGACCATACAGGCCTGTCATAAAATTTGCTGCGTCCGCCGGCAAACGATCAAAGGCTGCACGCTTTTAAAGCAGGTGCTATTTAAATGAAGAGGTAAAGATCCTCAACGGTTAAAAACAGGTTGATAAAAATTTATTCCATTATTTTACAGCATGAAAAGGTTCCCTGATTTTTTTTTTATCATAGCTTTTAACCTGGTGCCCGTTTTTGGCGTATTTTTTTATAACTGGCAGCCTTTTGAAGCTTTTTGGTTTTTTTGGGTGGAGACTTTAATAGTGGCAGTTTTTAACTGCATTCGTATTGTATTTAGCCAGGGCCGCCAGCAGAGCGCAGTAAACACACATGTACCCCTTACCTATAATATTAATAAAGGCCTTAAATATTTACTCATACGCATTGGTATCTTTATATTTTACTCCATTTTTATCATTGTATTTATTGGTTTTGTAGCCAATAACAATGCAGACGTGGGTAACGTATTGGCCACCATACTATTTCAAAACCTTTTTTTTAACCTCAGCTTACTCATCAGCATTGTTAGCCAGGGCTATTACCTGGTATTTTATTTTTTTAGAAGCGGTGCCTTTATCACATCGCAGCCCGATAGTTATGCAGCAGTTTTCGACAGCAGGCAACTGGTCATACATGTGGCTGTAGTTTTGGGGGCATTGGGTGGGATGTTTTTGGCAAACAACACGGCTTACGGCCATTACAGCAGCACTTTCATTATAAGTTTACTCTGTATATGCAAGTGTGCAGCCGAGTTATTTAATTATAAATCTGTTGCCGAAATAAAGGAGAAGTGATTTATTACTTTATTCCATTGTTATCACTTGCAGTACTTTATTCAGTTATAAAAATCATTGCTTTTTTCTACCTCTAATGTATTGTTTTGTGTAAAAAATATCTGCTTGCTAAGGATTTCACGCAGCCTGTTGCAGATAAAAAAAGAACCCCGTAAAACGGGGTTCTTTTTTTATAACTCAAATTAAATCAGGCTTTCTTTTTTTCCTTGGGTGCTTCGGCAGCTGCTCCCAAAGGTTTGTCTTTGGCAAACTCAACCAGTATAGGGGCACCCACAAAAATAGAGGAGTAGGTACCGGTAATAACACCCACCAACATGGCAAAGGCAAAACCACGGGTAACCTCACCACCAAAGATGAAGAGGATGAGGATGGTTAAGAACACCGTTAAAGAGGTCATGATGGTACGGCTCAGCGTATCGTTAATGGCCCGGTTAATGATGGTGGTTTTGGTGGCGCCTTTCATATCGCGGCTGTACTCACGTATACGGTCAAATACGATTACAGTATCGTTCATACTAAAACCAATTACGGTTAATATGGCGGCAATAAAGTGCTGGTCTATCTCCAGCGGGAAAGGCACAATGTTTTTAAAGAATGAGAACACAGCCAAAGTAATAAATACGTCGTGCAACAAGGTTACAATGGTACCTGCCGAGTATCTCCAGTCGCGGAAGCGGATGAAGATGTACAGGAAGATGATAAGTATAGCAAATATGGTTGCTTTTACGGCACCACGCTTCAAATCATCGGATATGCTGGGCTGTACGGTTGAATAGGCCTGTATACTGTTTTTGTTAAACTGCTCGTAGGTAAGGTTGGCCGGCAATACTTTTTTAAGTCCCTGGAACAGCCTGGCTTTTACAGCACTGTCGGCTTTTTCATCGGCCTTCAGATAGGCTGTGGTAATATTCAGGTGACGGTTATCGCCTACGGTTTTAATGGTTACATTATCGCCATCAAGCGCTGTTTTAAGGTCGTTGCGTATCTCATCATTCTGCACGGCTCTGTCGAACTGTACCGTGTAACTGCGGCCTCCTTTAAACTCCACACCCAGGTGAAAACCATTAAAGAAAGACAGGATACCGGCTATCAACACTAAAAAAGAAACGAAGTAGGCATACTTCCTTAGCTCAATAAATTTGTAATTGGCATGCTTGAATATTTTTTTGCTGATGGCAGTAAAATAATTGAAGTGGCGGTTTTTGTTGGTCCATACTTCGGTTATTAAACGCGATACCAGGATACCGCAGAACAACGACAGGGTAATACCGATGATCTGTGTAGTGGCAAAACCCAGTACCGGGCCCAATCCAAAGTAAAACAATATAAATGCAGTAAGTAAAGAAGTTACGTGGGCATCAATTACCGGTGCCAAAGATCGTTTGTAACCATCGTTAACGGCCAGCGGATAGGATTTACCCTTGGTAAGTTCTTCCTTGATACGCTCAAATATAATTACGTTCGTATCTACCGCAAGGCCTATGGTTAATACCAGACCGGCAATACCTGCAGCGGTTAAGGTAAAGTCGAGCGAGATTAATACCCCAATGGTAAACAACAGGTTAAACATCAATGCGATGTTGGCTACCCATCCGCCATTGTTATAATAAACCAGCATTAAAATAAATATTACCAGGAAGGCAATACCAAAAGACATGGCGCCACCGCGAACGGATGCGGCACCCAGGGTAGGTCCCACCACTTGCTGGGCCACAATTTTGGCTGGTGCATCCAGTTTGCCCGATTGTAACAGGTCGGCCAGATCCTGCGCCTGCTGTACGGTGAAACTGCCCGATATTTCGGAACTTCCGCCTTCAATAGGGCCGTTTACATTGGGTGCTGAGTATACAATATCATCTAAAGCAATGGCAATGGGGCGGTTCACATTTTTAGCGGTAAGCCTTGCCCATGTTTTTGAACCGGTGGCGGTCATTTCCATTTTAATGCTGGGCTTTCCTTTTTCGTCAAAGGCCTGAAACGCGGTTTTTACACCTTCGCCTTCCAGCGGGGCCCTGTCGGTGCCTGGCATGGTTTTAACGGCATATAACTGAAAGAACCTTTGGGTTCCCTTGTCGGCTTTTTCTTCAATGCCCAATAAGAATTTGGCATCGGCCGGCAATGCATTTTTTACCACCGGGTTGTTCATGTATTCATAAAACACACCTGTATCCTGTAAGGCCACACTTCCGATATTGGCAGCAAAGAACTGCTTACCGGTGGCCTGGTCTGTTTGAGGGTTTTGTGGGTTAATGACCCTGAAGAACGGGTTCACATTCTCGGTTAATTTGGCCGAGTCAATTTTTCCGGTGCTGTCGGGCAACACTCCGTTCAAATAATTCTGCAGGCTTTCATCGGCCAGTTTTAAAGAATTGGCCAGTTCATCAATTCGGTATACTTCCCAAAACTGTAAGTGGGCCGATGCCTGCAGCTGTTTGCGTACACGCTCTACGTCGGTAATGCCCGCCAGTTCCACATTGATGATGCCTTTGTTTTCGTCGTAATTGATATTGGGCTGTGCAACACCGAATTTATCAATACGGCGCACCAGTACCTTGTAGGTTTCCTTGATGGCACCTGATGCGGTCTTTTTAAGTTTTGAAATTACGGCTGCATCGGACTCATTGGGTTTTATTTCCTTTTCGGCACCGGCAAAAATGGTGGACAGTTTGCCCGAACCGTTTTGCTTGATAAAGGCATCGGTGAACAGGGTGATGAAATCAGCATCACTGTTGTCTTTGTTGGATACAGCGGTTTGAATGGCATTGAGCAGCAACGGGTTTTTAGAATTGTTGCTTAAGGATTTTACCAGGTCGGTAAGGCTAACGTCCATGGTTACACTAATACCACCCTGCAGGTCAAGACCCAGGTTGAGTTCGTTTTCCTTACACTCTTTGTAGGTGTTTCCAAAAACGGGATAGATCTTTTTTTCGGCAGTACTGTCCAGTATCTTCCTTTTTCTGAATTCGATGGCAGCATCCCTGGAGTCGCCTTTAAGATCGGGAAATGCCTTCTTAACGATTTTAGTTGCTTTCTCCGTAACCGAGTTTTCATAATTACGCACTACCCAGGTATACGATAATTCCCAGAGCGATAATATGGTAAGTGCAATTGTAAAAAACCAGACCAAGCCTTTTAGTTTCATAATAATAGTCGTTTTAGTAGCTTCTTTGTTGAATTTTTAGAAGTGTGCAAAGATAGGGGAAAAACCTGTTCAGTTTTAAGGGGGAATAATTTTAGAATTTTATTCAATTTGCAGGATATTGCGGTTATATGATCTGTAAAAAATATAAAATACCGGGCTTTTTGGCCGGATTGGCTGTTTTCATTTCCTGCAGTACCCTAAAACCTGTAAACCCAGCAGATACCATGCCCGAGACCAAACAGCACACAGGCCCTGTAAAAAGGGCTGCCCCGCCGGCTTTTATTGAATCGGTGATGCTGCAATACCCGCAGTATTTTGCCGATATCCTTAAAAACCGCGAAAAATGGAATGTACAGGTACTTTTTACCCAAATAGACCGGCAGGCCAACGGAAGCCCCGTCTTTACACATCATTATTTTAATGTTAACCCCGCAGCCTATTTTTACCCGGCCTCTACCGTTAAACTCCCTATTGCCGTATTGGCCCTGCAAAAACTGAATGCTTTAAAAGACAAGGGCATTGACCTCAACAGCACCATGGTTACCCAAACCGCTTACAGCGGGCAATCGGCCGTTTTTAATGATCCTACGTCGCCCGATGGGAGGCCTACCATTGCCCATTATATTAAAAAGATTTTGCTGGTCAGCGATAATGATGCCTATAACCGCCTGTACGAGTTTCTGGGGCAGCAATACATCGATACTGAAATGAAAAGAATGGGGTATGAGGATGTGCAGATCCTGCACCGGCTGAATATTTTTTTAACCGAGGCCGAAAACCGCCGAACCAACCCGGTTCAGTTTTATGATGCAGCAGGCAGGCTGCTGTATGAACAGCCGGGGCAAAACAGCAAGATGAAGTATGCCCGCCGGAATGACAGCCTGGGAACAGGCTATTACTCGGGTGGCAAATTAAAAAGCGGGCCCATGGATTTTTCAAAAAAGAACCGGCTGGGTTTGGAAGACCTGCATAAAATGGTGATGCAACTGGTGTTTCCGGATAAAGTAAAGGCCGGCGAAAGGTTTAATATTACCGAACAGGACAGGCAGTTTATTTTACAATTCATGAGCAGGTACCCCACAGAAAGCACCAGCCCGCCTTATGCGGCCGATCCGGCACAGTACTGGGCAACCTATTGCAAGTTCCTGTTTTATGGTGCCCAAAAAACAAGGCCGGATGAGCATATCCGCATTTTTAACAAGCCCGGCGATGCATATGGTCACATGATTGATGCGGCCTATGTGGCAGATTATAAACATAAGGTAGAATTCTTTGTTTCGGCCATCATATACTGCAACAGCGATGGTATATTAAACGATGATAAATACGATTATGATACCATTGGCTTTCCGTTCATGAAAAACCTGGGCAGGGTTTTGTACGATCATGAACTGAAACGAACCCGTAAAATAAAACCAGATCTTTCGCCGGTATTATTTAACTACGATAAATAACTATTTTTACCACCACTAAAAACCAAGGGATGCAGCTATCTTCTTTGCTTCAACGATTTAATGAACCCGAAACACTAAAAATGGCCAAGCTTGGCCGTGAATTGAGGGCGCAGGGTTTGGATATTACCGATCTGAGTTTGGGAGAGCCCGATTTTGATACACCCGATCATATTAAAGTTGCTGCCAAAAAAGCCATTGACGATAATTACAGCCATTATACACCGGTGGCTGGTTATATCGATTTAAGGGAAGCTGTTTGTTCAAAACTAAAAAGAGATAACAATCTCCATTATACACCCGACCAGATTGTTGTAAGCACCGGTGCCAAGCAAAGTATTTATAATACCGTTATGAGTATTGTTGATAAAGGCGATGAAGTGATCATCCCAACACCTTTTTGGGTTACTTATTCCGAAATTGTGCGTATGGCAGGTGGTGAGGTAATTGCTGTAAATACCGCCATTGAAAATGGTTATAAAATTACTGCTGCCGAACTGGAAGCGGCTATAACGCCAAAGACAAGGCTGTTCATGTTCTCATCGCCCTGCAACCCCAGCGGGGCTGTTTATTCAAAAGAAGAATTAACAGCATTGGCTGAAGTTTTTAAAAAGTACCCCAATGTTTTTATAATGAGTGATGAAATTTATGAGTACATCAATTTTGAAGCCGCTCACCAAAGCATTGCTCAATTTGATTTTTTAAAAGACAGGGTAATTCTTATCAATGGCTTAAGTAAAGGCTATGCCATGACCGGCTGGCGCCTGGGTTATATTGCAGCCCACTCAACTGTAGCAAAAGCCTGCGAAAAAATACAGGGACAGGTTACCAGCGGTGCCACTGCAGTAACACAAAGGGCGGCCATAACTGCCTTAACCGGAGATATGAAGCCTACTGCCATGATGGTAGCCGAATTTGCCAAACGCCGGCTAAAAGTGATGGAATTACTGGCAGCAATTCCTGGCATTGTTTGCAGCGAACCTCAGGGAGCATTCTATGTTTTTCCGCAGGTGAACCGGTATTTTGGAAAAACCGATGGGGAAGAAGTGATCGGCAATGCTGATGAGCTTTGTATGTATTTACTCAATAAGGCCCATGTATCAACGGTTACGGGTAGTGCATTTGGTGAGCCAAACTGCATCCGCATATCATTTGCCAACAGCATGGAAAATATTGAAAAGGGATTTGCCAAAATTAAAGAGGCATTGGGCAAATTAAAATAATAGGTCAGGCATTGGTATTTTTATCGTACCTAAAGCCTGTAATCCTCTATTAGTGCGCAAATACGTAACAACAGTTCATCGGTATTCGTATCAATATTTTTAATTTCTGCTTTTGATTTCTGGTATAAATTTCTGTCAGACTCCTGCTGTGGAATTCTTTTGCTCTTCATTTAACAGCACTTTTGAATGGGATGTTATTTATAATATTATCAGTCCCGGCTTTATTCAAACAACTCCAGTTTATTTTTTGGCCTGCGGTTATCCAGCCATTTAAAACCTTTCAGTTGTTTTTTATCGGAAGGTATGTCTTTGATGGAGTACATAACTCCATCTACATTATTTACGAATTTCACTTTGTTCAGTTCCTTCTTCACAAAATAAATGTCAATCACATCGCCGCTGCTGCGGTTCATGCCTACGTAAGCGCTGTCGTCATCCTGCGGATAAAACACACTTTCGGCCGGGCTTCCTTTAACCCGTACATAATCAATGTTGCCATCTATAAAATAACCGTTCAGGGTTCTTCCGGCAACCTGGTTATGCATACCTTCTTTGGTTCTGTTGATGATCATGCCGTTGTTGAAAACATACAGCCGTTTGGGTTTTTGATTTTGCGTGAACATATAAAGCGTATCGCCGGTGATCTGCGACTTGTCGTTCCAAACTACCGGTTCGCCAAATAATTTAAAGGTAGAGTCTATGGTAGAGTAGTGGAGGCTGTCGCTAACGGCCTGTAAAGAATCATTGAAAATACGTACATGATGAAAGCCTATGAAATAACGGATGGAAGAATCTTTATCATTGGCCTTTATGGCAAGCGTTGTTTTTAAAGTATCTTTTTGTGTAACCAGTTTCCTTTCCAGGCTGTCGTATTTGCGAAGGCCCGAAAACAGGGTATCTGCCGCAATATAGGTGCTGTCGCCGTCGCGGTAAATGATCATCACCGGTTTACGGCTGGCTAAAAATGAATTCAGGTTCATGTCGGCATAAATTTCGCCGCCAATTACAATAACTTTATTTACACTGTCTACCAGTTTGGCATTGCCCTGCATTTGCAGGGTGTTGTTCTTTTTGTCGTATGCGATCACTTTGGCTGTGCCGCTTCGGGTACTGTCGCTGAAAGAGGCACCGTCGGTAAAAATGGCTTCGCCGGTTGCCAGGTTGTAGGTACCCGACCTGGTATTGATGATGCTTCCGTCTTTGCCCACAATGCGTGTTTTGGCAATAAAAGTGGCAATATTGGTTTTGATGTTGTAGAGTAAACTGTCTGTCCATATATCCCGGTCGGGGTCTACCAGGTGTACATCGTTTTTAAAATATACATCTTTGGTATCGGCATAATAAACCCCGTTGCGGCTGGTTAACACCGTTTTTTCATTGGTAATGCGGCCGCCATCTTTATAGGTGGCAATACCGGTTCTTAAATTGTATTCCAGGTCATCGGTGTACAGGGTTCCTTTTTTATCGGTAAGTCTTACTTTCTTTTTTAAATAGGCAATGCGGTCGGCGCCCACATACCGCAGCGATTGTGCGTAGGTGTGAATACTGTCATTGTCATTGATGTGGATATTGCCATAAGCCTCTACAATATTGGTTCTTCGGTTAATGGTGGCACTGTCGCAATAGAATGTGGTAAGGCCTTCTTTAATGATTACATCGCCGGCAATGGTTTCAAAAACGTTAACCGAATCGATGGTGATAAGCCTCAGGGTTTTGCCCTGTACAATTCTTATAGAACGGGTAGAATCGGCCGAACCGGGAGCGCCGATGATTTGCTGGGCAGAACTGTGAAAGCCCGCAGCAAGTAAAAAAACAACCAATAAACCGGGGATGGTAAATGTAAATCGCAATGTTTTTGTTTTTGTTCTTCCGGTAATTACCGGGAGTAAATTGAGATTTTTAATTTATAACAAAATCACAATTTTTTATTGTTTGATATATGGTGCATTCACGGTATCGGGCAAAGGCACCGTTAAACCGGGGCTGGTATTCTTTTTACCAAATACCGATATGTTGATATACCTTTTAGGATTTGTCTTCAGGTCGTCTATTAACAGGTTAAGTTTATTGGCCGTGGCGGTAAGGTTGTTGTACAGTTTGGTATCATTCAGTAATAATCCTGCGGTGCCCGATGTACTGTTCAGTTTGCCAACAGTAGATTTAAGGTCGCCGATGGTGGTATTTAACACGTTTAAGGTTTGCTGCAGGTCAAGCTGCGAAAGGTTGGTAGCCGTTTTATCCAGGTTGCTGACCAGGCTGGTGATCTTGCCGTTGTTTTTATCCAGGTTTGAAGTAAATGAATTGAGGTTATTTAAGGTGCCTGCCAACGCACCGGTTTGTGTATTCAGCAACGTGGTGAGTGAACCGGATGCCCCCACCAGGTTTGCTGTGGTGGTGTTGAGGTTAGCCAGCATGGCACTGATGTTATTTTTTGCAGCGGGGTCAAGTATACGGTTCACACTCAGCAGTACCGAATCGATGGAGGTTACGGCTTTGGTTACCTGGTATAGAATAGGGTCAACCTTGCTCAACACATCGGTAAAAATACCGGAGGAAGGTTTTGTGGAAATGGTATCGTTTTTTGGTATGTAGGAAGTGGCATCGCCCAGGGTTATTTCCACACTGGTAATACCCAGCAGCGATGGTTTGATCATAGCAATTGAGTTTACAGGAATATTTACATCTTTGGTAATATTCATGTTCACCAGTATTTCCTTCATATTTTTATCGGTGGTTATGCTGTACACCGTACCCACCTGCAGGCCGTTGATCACAACCGGGTTAGAGGCGGCAAGCCCCTGCACGTTGCTGTATTTGGCAAACAGGTTGTGGCTTTTTCCAAAAAATGTTTTTCCTTTTAAGAAGTTAAAACCCAGTACCAGTAATACAATGGCAATGGCTGTTAAGGATCCTATTTTAGTTTCGTTTGAGATTTTCATGGTAGTTGGCTGGCCCTGAACCTGTTTTGATTTTTTTCAAAGGTAATTTAGTTATTAATTCTTCAATTCAAATTTTACAAGGGCATTATTCTTTAGATCGGCCGATAAACGCACTTCATGGCGGGTTTTGCCATCGGTAATGATCATTAAGGCCGTATTGGGCGGTATGCTGCCCAGGTTATCGGCAAATAAAAGCAATTCATTTGGTTTGCCGGGTTCAATGGTTAAGGTTACCGATTGCGGATTGGTGGTTAATGATTTTTTATCCAGCAACAGTTTTTTATTAAAATAAAGCGAAACAACATCATTGTCAATATCGCCATCATCATACAGATCTACCTCTATGGTATTGTTTTTTACCTGCAGGGTTTTTACATCTTTGCTGGTTCTGGCTTCAAATACCTGAGCGGGGCCGCTGTTCTTTTTTTCAGCAGATACGGCGGGTGTGGGTGCGGTTGTGGGTTGTGTGTTATTTTCTACCTGTGCCTTGTAACGCTGTACTGCTTTGGTAATGGCTTCGGCCAGTTCCTGCTGGCCTTTATCGCTGTTTATGTATACTTCATCCTCGGGATTGTTAATGAACCCGGTTTCGATCAGGATGGCCGGCATATTGGTTGCCTGAAGCACCCAAATGCCTACCTGGCGCTGGTTTACGCCCAATGCAGCCCTGCCGGTAACTTCTACTTCTTCATTGACCAGGGTAGCCAGGCGGTCGCTTCTTTCCTGGTAACGTTTAACATATATGTTTGCAATGATCCTGCCCTGGGGGCTGTTAAAATCAATTTTGTTTTCTGTAGTATCCATACCATTTGCCTCTATTTCAAAATTCTCATCACCACCCATTACGGCACCTAATTTGGCACTTGTTTTATGTGCTCCAAAAATCCATACACTGGTGCCGCTGCGGGTAAGGGGTATTTTAAAATGTTCATATACCGGTTCTTCAACCTCGTACGGGGTTTTTATTTTTTTCTTTTTATTGCCTTTTCCGGAATAAGTTATTTTATACCGGGTAACCATTCGGGTACCTACCTGCCTTTTGCCCTGTTTTAAAGGGCCGCTGTCGGCATGTATACATAAAAACAGATCGCCTTTAAATTCATTGGCTATTCTTGCTTTTTCTGTGGGCGATTGATAAATATCGGTTGTTCGGGTGGGTACAATATTTACTCCGGGCAGTTGCTTTTTTAATTCATCAACCAGTTTTAAAGCAATGGCCAGGGTAACATCTTTTTCTTTGGAGCGTAAAGAATTTTCATACTGGCCTGTGGCACCCACATCAGTGCCGCCATGTCCGGCATCCACAATGATCGTTTTTATCTGTTTAAGTGATTGGGCAGCTAATTCGTTTAATATTAACAAATGCAAAGCAGCAAAAAGAAAAATAAATGGCACTTTGTTCCTCAGCATGTAGGGTTTGTTTTTACCGGGGTTAGTAATTAATCAATTATTCACAACCTGATTCTGTTTTAATGGCTATTTTTGCCAATCTTTAGTATGAACCAACTGAACAAAGGTAAGGCAAAATGTATATCGGTTTTGGCATGGATGCTGCTGTTGTGCAACATAACGCTGTATTGCAGTGCCAGTGGTTTTCATACAGCACACTTTCACAGTTTTTTAACTGTTGATACATTGCCTGTGATCAAAACAGACTCGCTGAATTCAAAAGCCAAAATTCAAAATGAACCGCTGGCTTTTAAAAGAAAGGCAGATACCACCATCATCCCTAAAACAGATACGCTGGCCTTCCGTGCTTCAAAAGAGTCACTGGATGCACCGGTTACTTATCATGCCGATGATTCGATGGTGATGGATATACCGGCAAAAAAAATCATTTTGTATGGCAAGGGTACCTTCGTAAAATATACCGATAACGAATTGTTTGCACCAAGGATTGAGTTCGATCAGCAAACCAGCCTGGTCAGTGCTTATCTTGTACGCGACAGCAATGGTAAGGTCATTTCTTTTCCCAAATTTAACCAGGCCGATTTTAAAACACAGAGTGATTCCATCAGGTTTAATATGAAAACACTGAAGGGCATCACCAAAAGCACCTATACCCAGCAAGGTGAAATTTATTTTCACGCAGAGAAAATTAAAAAGGTTGACCCGGATGTTTTTTATGGTTTCAAAGGCCAGTTTACCACCTGTAACCTGGATACACCGCATTTTTCCTTTGTAAGCAAAAGATTCAAGTTCATAAACAAAAAGATGGCACTAACGGGGCCGGTGCATCCCGAATTTGAAAATGTGCCCATTCCGGTTTACCTGCCCTTTGGGATATTTCCATTAAAAACAGGCAGGCGTTCGGGTATACTGGCTCCCTCATTTTCGGCCAACGAACAACTGGGCCTGGCACTGGAAGGACTGGGATATTACAAAGTATTAAGTGATATATGGGACGTTGTATTGAGAGGCACGATTTATTCCTATGGCGGGTGGACAGCCAATGTAAGTCCACGATACTATAAGCGTTACCGTTACCAGGGCAACCTTACGCTGGATATTCAGCGTTTACGCGACCTGGATAGATCCGGAGCCCGGAATTTTAATGTACGCTGGAGCCACAACTCCGACAGCAAAGCAAGGCCGGGAGTAAGCTTTAATGCCAGTTTAAATGCAGGCAGCAGCGGTTTTAATTCGGCCGTTCCCAACAGCCCGCAAAGGAATTTTCAAAACCAGCTTAATTCTTCCATTACCTATACAAAAATATGGAAGAACAAACCCTATAACCTGAACATCAGCGCCAACCATAACCAGAATACCAACAGCAAACAATGGAATATCAATTTGCCCGATATCGGTTTTAATGTAAACACACTTTATCCTTTCAGAAGAAAAGAAGTGATCGGGGAATACAAGTGGTACGAAAACCTGGGCATCGCTTTAAATACCAATGTGCGCAGCCTGTCTTCTTTTTATGATACACTGGGCAGTTTCTTTAAAGAGTTTTCCAAAAACTACCGTTGGGGTGCAAACCACAATATACCCATCACGTTATCACTGCCGCAGCTTGGCAATTTTCAAATTGCACCCAGTGTAGGTTATATAGAAAGATGGCACCAGGAAAAATTTGTGCGCAGCTGGAACAGCGCCGAAAAAAAACTGGATACCACCATCAGCAACGGTTTTCATACCACCCGTGAAATGAATTTTGGCTTGGGGGTTACCACCCGTGTTTTTGGTATGTTCTCCTTTAAAAAGAAAAGCAGGGTACAGGCCATCAGGCATGAAATAAGGCCCAGTATATCGGCCAATTATAAACCCGATATGAACCGCAATAACTGGTACACCACACAGATAGATACCTTTGGCAACAAAGCACGGTTCTCATTTTATGAACGCAGTGTTTTTGGCGCTTTTAGCGAAGGAAGGTTTGGCGGACTGAGTTTTGGCATCGACAATAACCTGCAGATGAAAGTGCGCAATAGAAAAGATACCAGTGCCGATGCCGTTAAAAAAATAACCCTGCTCGACGGGTTCAGCATTACCAGCGGGTATAACTTTTTGCTGGATTCATTCCGGCTGAGCCCGTTTAACATAAATATGCGTACCAACCTGTTTGAAAAAATAAGCATTGCTGCCAGTGCAGTGGTGGTACCGTATTTAACCAACAGCAGGGGCGAATTCATCAATAAAATGGTGTGGCGGGAAAAAGTGGCCCTGGGCAAACTGACCAGTGCCAACATTGCCGTACAAAGCCAGTTTAAAGGGGGCGATAAGAATGAAAAACTGCCCGTTACCAACATGCAGCAGCAAACCAACCAGCTGAACCCGATAACCGGAATGCCGCTGAATGAGTTACAGCAGGAAGCAGCCTATATCAGCAACAACCCCGGAGAGTTTGCCAATTTTAATATACCCTGGAGCATCAGTTTTCAATACGCGTTAAACTATAACCGTGTACCCAACGGGTTTGGTACAGGATATAAGGGGCAGGTTACTCAAAACGTAAGCTGGACGGGCTCTTTAAACCTTACACCCAAATGGCAGATCGGTATAAACGGATCGTACAACATCAGCCTGAAAGAACTGGGGGTGGTCAGTATGTACCTTACCCGTGAGATGCACTGCTGGCAAATGGCCATCAATATTTCTCCGGTGGGAAGGTACAGGTCCTTCAACATCAGCATCAGTCCCAAATCGGGTTTGCTGCGCGACCTGAAGATCAACAGAACCAGGTATTTTTATGAACTGTAAAGGGGCAGAAAAGTTGAAAGTTGAAAGTTATAAGTTGAAAGTCAACATACTTTCCTGCCTCCCGCCTCATAACTCCCGCCTCCTCCTAATTTCTTCATACGCAACATACACTTCCCTCATTTCGGTGTATACTTTTTCTTTTAAAACGGTAACTGTTTTATCATTTGAAGTTACCGCCGGTAAAAACTGCATCTTTAATGGCACGGGTAATAAAAAAAAGGGTTTATTGATGGGCATTGCTTTTTTGGTGCCCATAATTACGCAGGGGATGATTTCATTTTTTGTGTTTACCGCCAGTTTGAAAGCTCCGTCGTAAAAAGGTTTTATAGGTTCTGTACTCCGGTTTCGGGTACCCTCGGGATAAATACACATATGCATGCCCGTTGCCAGCACCTTTCTCATGGTATCAAAACTTTTGCTCCTGCTTTTTTCATTCTTCCGGTCAACCAATACCGAACCCCTTGCATAAAAAGCACCAAAAACCGGGATCTTCGCAAAGGAAGCTTTTGCAATGGTTTTGTTTGCACCCGGAACAAAAGGTGCCGAAAGGGGTACATCCAGCAATGCATTGTGATTGAAGACCACGATATAGGCTTTGCCGGGTTTAAAGTTTTCTGCGCCAATTACTTTAACCGGGCAACCTATTAAAAACAACCACACTTTCATCCATATTTTAGAAACGGCTATAAAATATTTTTGTCCTTTCGCCTCATCCATTAAATGAGAGAGCATAGATGGAATGAAGATGATAAGAAAAGTGATTAAAAAACTTATCAATCCCCACAGGGCCCAGATCCTTCCAAAAATATTTACCCCAACCCCTGAAGGGGCTTTAGCACTTTTATTATTTAAGTCTTCAGCCATTTTTAAAATATCAATTATTTAAGGGGTGAGTAATTTCCAATCAATGGGTTCAATGCCCTGTTTTGTTAACAGTTCATTGGTCTTTGAAAAATGTTTACATCCCATAAAGCCTGCATGGGCAGACAGGGGTGAGGGATGTGCAGCTTTCAATACATAATGTTTTGTTTCATCAATCAGTACCTGTTTATCCTGTGCAAACTTACCCCAAAGTAAAAAGATAACGCCTTTTTTTTCATCCGATATTTTTTGAATGACTGCATCCGTAAATTCGGCCCAGCCGAATTTTGCATGGCTGAAAGGTTCGTTAGCCCTTACCGTAAGTGCGGCATTCAGCAACAGTACGCCTTGTTCGGCCCAGCTGGTAAGGTTGCCGTATTGTGCAGGCATGGCTATGCCGATGTCAGATTGAATTTCCTTGAAAATATTAACCAGTGACGGCGGTGGCTTTACGCCGTTTTGTACCGAAAAACTCAGTCCGTGCGCCTGGCCCTCGCCATGATAGGGATCCTGGCCTATAATGACCACTTTCAGCCGGGTAAAAGGGGTTTGGTTAAATGCATTAAAGATCAGGGGGCCGGGGGGATATATGGTTTTGCCGGCTGCTTTTTCAGTTTTTAAAAAAGTTACGATCTGCTGAAAGTAAGGTTTGGTGAATTCGCCTTTCAGCACTTCCTTCCAGGAGGCTTCCATTTTTACATCCATTTCCTGTTATTTGCATAAAAATAATAAAGAGCCGCCAATAAGCGACTCTTAGTTTTGTGATCTGGATTGGATTCGAACCAATGACCCTCCCGATTAGAAATCGGGATGCACTATCCAGCTGAGCTTATTAATCGTTCAATAAATATTTTGCTCTTCATTTTTTTAATATAAATCTCTCTTTGTCTCGCCTGCTTCAATTCTGCAAAAATCTCCGAATACACCAATATCCTTGGAATTCCGGGCCTGGTAAATTTTTCTTTCCCTCTGTTGTGTTCTACTAAACGTCGGCTTAAATCTGTTGTAGAGCCCAAATAATATTTATTTAGCTTTTGACTGCACAGGATGTATACAAATGCCTGCATAAAATAAAATAGGGTGTGTTTGAATTAAGTTTAAATGCAAAGTAAAATTTTCTTAGCTTTGCGGCTGCAAAAAATGGTCTGGTAGCTCAGCTGGATAGAGCATCAGCCTTCTAAGCTGAGGGTCATTGGTTCGAATCCAATCCAGATCACATAAAAAAAGCCTGTACAGGCTTTTTTTTATTTTATACAATTGAGTTGTATAAAATAAATCTTTACTTTTGCGCTCTACAATTTTCTGCTATGAAGTATTTTATCAACTAAGGAAAGATTTTTCTTCCTTGGTCTGCAATTGTCAGCAATACAATCCTGTATTGTGTCTAATCTATTTATCTAATTTTAATATTTTATACCATTATGGCGCATTCATTCCATAAATTAACCTCATTTTTTAAATTGTTTGCCCAGGCTGTAAGGGGCGATGTAAAGGATTTTACATCAGGCAGTATAAACCGGGCCATTTTTTTATTGGCCGTTCCCATGATTTTGGAAATGGTGTTGGAATCACTTTTTGCTATTGTGGATATTTATTTTGTAAACAAAGTAGGTATTGAGGCCTCCTCAACTGTAGTGCTTACCGAAGCTTCTCTTACCATATTATATTCGGTGGCCTGGGGATTGTCTATTGGTGTAACGGCACTGGTAGCCCGGCGGGCAGGCGAAAAAAACTTTAAGGCCGCTTCGGATATTGCAGCCCAATCCATTATACTGGGTATTATCCTGTCGGTAATAGTGAGTGTAATTGGTTTTTTCTTTCCGGTACAAATTCTTAGGTTGATGGGAGCAACCGAAAAAGTGGCAGCCGAAAATTATCTGTATACACAGATCATGCTCACCGGTAATATAGTGATCGTGTTGCTTTTCATCAACAATGCCGTTTTCAGGGGAGCCGGAAATGCATCCATTGCCATGCGGGTTTTATTGCTCGCCAATGCCATCAATCTGGTGCTGGACCCCTTACTCATACTCGGTATTGGCCCTTTTCCAAAATTGGGACTGATAGGAGCCGCTGTTGCAACAACCATTGGAAGATCAATAGCCGTATTGCTTCAGTTGTATTATTTATTCAATGGTAAATCATTGATCAGGCTTACGCTCAAACAGTGTAAGGTTAAAATCAGGTTACTGGCCGGTATCCTTAAAACTTCTTCTGGTGGCATGTTTCAGTTCATTATTGGCAGTTGCAGCTGGATTTTTCTGGCCATGATCATTGCAGAATCCGGAACTGCCGCAGTATCGGGTTATGGCACTGCGATACGCATATGCATATTTACCATTTTGCCCGCCTGGGGCCTGGCCAATGCAGCAGCCACACTGGTTGGGCAAAACCTGGGTGCCAATCAGCCGGAAAGGGCCGAAAAATCCGTTTGGAGAACGGCTTTTATGGCTTTTTGTTTTTTTGCTGCAGTAGCGGTTGTCTTTTTTGTGTTTGGCGAACAGTTGATGCGTTTCTTCACCAGCGATGAAGCAGCTATAAATGCCGGAACCGAATGCCTGCATATACTGGCCATAGGCTATGTTTTCTTTGCCTACGGCATGATCATCAGCCAGGCTTTTAACGGTGCAGGAGATACCCGTACACCGACTTATATTAATCTTTTTGTTTTCTGGTTTTTACAGATACCTTTGGCCTGGTTACTGGCCAAATTCCTGAAAATGGGCCCAACGGGGGTTTATATTGCCATTGGGGTATCAGAATCGATTTTGGCTGTGGTGAGTATTATGATTTTCAGGAAAGGAAGATGGAAATTGGTAAAGGTTTGATTTTAACTATTTTAGCAAAATAATAAAAATAGTTACAAATTTTGCCTTTCCATTAATTTAACATTATATTTGCACATAACTCAGATAAAAATTTTAATCAAATTAAAGTTTATGAAACAAAAACTAACACTAATTCTGGCATTATCTCTTTTAGCCACAAGTGCCTTTTCCCAAAAAACCAAAAAGGGATCTGGAGATAAAAAGGGCCCGCTATTTGGTTTACACTACAATATGCAGGACTTTGTTGCCCCTTTGGGTATTAAAGACCCCATAACCGGTAAAACCTATTCAAAGTTCAGAGATATGACTAAAGGTTTCTCTTTATCATATTGGAAAGGAATTCATCCTAAAGTAGATGTTGCTATTAAAGCCAACGCCAGTTTTCGTGATTACCGTGCTATCCGCACCGGCTTAACACAAAAAACTGAGATTGGTCTGGAACTGGAACCCACGATTAACCTGCGTCCTTTTGCAGATGGAGCAATGCTTAATCCATTCTTAACTGTAGGTATCGGCGGAGGATTATATACCGATAAACTGGGTGCTTATGTTCCTGCCGGCCTTGGCCTTCAGGTTAATTTCAACAGCATCACTTACATGTTTGTGCAGGCACAATACAGGTGGGATATAACCAAGAAAACAGCTGTAGGGGATAACCTGTTTTATTCTATAGGTCTAGCGCAAAACATTGGTAAAGAAAAACCAGTTGTTGTACCTCCACCACCACCACCAGTGGTTGAACCTCCAAAAGACAGGGATAATGATGGTGTGTTAGATGTGGATGACAAATGTCCTGATGTTGCTGGTTTAGCTTCTTTACAGGGTTGCCCTGACAGGGATGGTGATGGCATTACTGATGCTGAAGATAAATGTCCTGATGTACCAGGTTTAGCCCGTTATCAGGGTTGTCCAATACCTGATACTGATAAAGATGGTATCAATGACGAAGTGGATAAGTGCCCAACTGTACCAGGTGTTGCCCGTTATCAGGGTTGCCCTATCCCTGATACTGATGGTGATGGTGTAAACGATGAAGAAGATAAGTGTATCAACGAAAAAGGACCTGCTTCTAATTTTGGTTGTCCTATCATTGATGAAGCGATCATCAAGCGTGTTAACTTAGCCGCTAAAAATGTATTTTTTGCTACAGGAAGTGATAAGTTATTAGCCCAGTCTACAAAGCGTTTGAGTGATGTGGTTACAATCTTGAATGAAAATCCTACTTATAAAGTTCAGATCGATGGTCATACCGATGATCAGGGTAAAGATGAGTCTAATCAGATTTTATCTGACAAAAGAGCTGCTTCAGTAAAAGCTTTCTTAATCAGCAAAGGTATTGCTGAAGGACGTTTAAGTTCAACCGGTTATGGCGAAACCAAACCCGTTGCTGATAACAAAACAGCAAAAGGACGTGCAGAGAACAGAAGAGTAGAAATGACTTTGAGCAACTATTAATAGTTTTTCAAGTGATATAAAAAATCCCTCCGAGCAATCGGGGGGATTTTTGTTTCTATAGGAATATGCCTGTGGCGTGTTCTTATGGTTTTTGCCTTGGGAAATAGGGAACACGCCACAGACGTGTTCCTACGAGAAATCCCTCCGGTTATACGAAGGGATCTCTTATTAAAATCGTTGCAAAAAAAATATTAAAATCTAATCAAATCTTCTCCTCCAGCTCCATCAGTTTTTCAAAAACAATTTCATATTCTGCATTTGCTTTTTTTAATTCGGCATCAGCATTTTTATAAGCTGTTTCTGTTTGCAGGAATTTTGTTTTATCTCCATATACTTCAGGCGACGCCAGGTCTAGCTCCAGTTGCGCTTTCTTTTTGGTAAGATCAGCGATCTTTTCTTCCAGTTGTTTAAAAAGATTCTTCTGTTTGGTGATTTCCTTTTTTAATTCTTTATCAATACCGCTGTTTTGATTGTTGTTTGCTGGCGGTGTAACTGCATTTGGTTGTTCTGTTTTAGTAACTGCTTCTTTTGCCGGTTGTTTGTTGTTACCTTTTGCCAATTGTTTATCCGCAGGAGGCTGGGCATTAGCTTCTTTTAATAAAGCAGCATCTGCTTTTGCTTTTCTTTCTTTCCAGTCTTCGTATTCGGCATACGTGCCTTTAAACTCCCGTATCTTATAGTCTTCTATATCCCATATTTTATTGGCAATGCGGCTGATAAAATACCGGTCGTGACTTACCAATACGATGGTGCCTTCATACTTATTTAAAGATTCTACCAACAGGTCCACGGAGTGAATATCCAGGTGATTGGTAGGTTCATCCAGCATTAAAAAATTGGCTTTGCTGGCAATGGTTTTTGCCAATGCCACCCTGGCTTTTTCACCACCACTCAACACTTTTATTTTCTTTTCAACCGCTTCACCGCTGAATAAAAATGCGCCCAGTAAACTTCTTAATTCCAGGTCATTTTTTCCGCTGCGGGCTTCTTTCAGTTCTTCTAAAACATCATTGTTTTGGTTCAGCGCTTCCAGCTGGTGCTGGGCATAAAAAGATTCTTCTACATTATGTCCCCATTCACGATCACCAGTAAAAGATTCTGTGCCGGCAATAATTCTTAACAGGGTAGACTTTCCTTTTCCATTGGCACCGATCAATGCGATTTTATCGCCACGGTCAATTTCGGCTCCGGTATCTTCCAATATTTTTGTTTCGCCAAAACTTTTACTTACATGTTTTAAAGTAGCTACAATTTTGCCGGGTGTTTTATCAATGGCAAAATTGATACGCATGTTTGGGCGCTCCAGTTCTACATTTTCTATACGGTCTAATTTCTCCAGCCGCTTCACAATACTTTGTGCAGCGGCAGCCTTACTGGCTTTGGCTTTAAAGCGCTCCACAAAGCGTTCGTTCTGCCGTATGTAATCCTGCTGGTTTTCGTAGGCTTTTTGCTGCATGTCAATACGCAGGGCTTTCTCCTGTTCGTAATAAGTATAGTTACCGGTATAAAAATGCAATTGCCTTTGATACAACTCTACGATCTTATTTACCATCCGGTCTAAAAAGAAACGATCATGCGATACGATCACCACAGCACCGGGATAATGTATCAGATATTTTTCAAGCCACTCAATACTCGGCAGATCCAGGTGATTGGTAGGCTCATCCATCAGCAATACATCGGGATTCATCAATATCATTTTTGCCAGCAAGACCCGCATGCGCCAGCCACCGCTAAAATTCTTATACTGCTTTCCCAGATCAGCATTGGCAAAACCAAGGCCCTGTAAAATTTCTTCGGTGCGGTGGTGGATGCTGTAACCATCCAGTACTTCCAGTTCGTGTAACAGATCGGCGTATTTATGTGCCAGGCTTTCGTCACCGGTTTTTTCCAGTTCATGCCCCAGCAATTCCAGTTCTTTTTCCAGTTGCTTCACCCTTTCAAAAGCACCCATGGCCACTTCCAGAATAGAATCTTCGGTATCAAAACCCAGCAGGTCCTGGTGCAAAAAACCAATCGTGGTCTCTCTTCCTTTTTCAACCGTGCCTTTTGCCGGGCTGTACTGGCCGGTAAGCACTTTAAGTAAAGTAGATTTTCCTGTGCCGTTATAACCGATCAGGCCAATCCGTTCGTTTGGCTGTATATGCCAGGTGGCATCTTCCACAATGGTACGGGCACCAAATTCAAACGTCACATTTTGTAATCCTAAAAGCATAATAAATATCGAATCGGTTAATAAAGGCGCAAAAATAACGAATATCGAAGCTTGAAGCTGATTTCATATTATATTATCAAAAATTATTTGATTGATAGCATCAATATATTTGCCGGGTAAGTTAGCTTTGCAAAAAAACAGGCATATGAAAAAAGCACTTGTGGTTATATTAATTGTGTTACTGGCCGTTGGTGGGTATGTATGGTATAAATTTTATACCTCGGGAGGGGGAGGAAAGGGCGGCACAAAGCAGGTTGCGCTTACATTAAAAAAACATTCCGACACATTTAACCTGGCCGTTACAGCTGCTATGAACGCTTATTTTGATATGTCGGCAGCCCTGGTTGATGCAGACACAGCAAAAGTTAAAGCCGGTGCACGCAAATTTGTACAACTGCTCGATTCGATCCCTATGGGGGAATTACAAAAAGATACTGCCAATATTTATGCCGTTGCCATGGGCACTTTTGATGGTATAAAAGGGAATGCACAATCTATTTTAACGATGACAGACCTGCAGGAAATGCGTAAGGATTTCAGTATGGTTTCAGAAAACCTGTATCCGTTCTTTAAAATAATCAATTACGAAGGCGAAAAAATGTACTGGCAAAACTGTCCCATGGCTTTTGGCGATGAAAAGGAAGCCAACTGGGTAAGCAAAACAGTGGAAGTAATAAACCCTTACCTGGGCAAAAACCATCCCGAATTTAAAGGCACCATGCTGCACTGCGGCATGGTAAAGGATACCATCAAGGCTCAATAGAGTATATGGGTTTTAAACGCAATCAGGTAACTATGAAAATATGTTCTTTTGTTCTTCTTTTTGTTTTGAGCACCATTTCCGGTTTGGCACAAAATAAATACACCATCAGTGGATACATCAAAGATTCATTAAATGGCGAAACCCTGATTGGCGCCTCCATTGCAGTGCAGGGGCAAACAAAGGGCATAACCAGCAACCTGTATGGTTTTTATTCTATTACCCTGGAAGAAGGAAAATATTTGCTGATCTGTACTTTCATCGGTTATCGGGTTAAAGCAGTTTCCATAGATTTAAAAGCCGACACCAGGATCAACTTTGAAGTGCTACCAAAATCATACCTGGCTGAAGAAGTAGTGGTATCTTCAAAAAAGCGCGATGCCAATGTTAAGAATGCTCAGATGGGTAAATTTACACTGCCCATGGAGCAGATCAGATCAATTCCTGCTTTTTTAGGTGAAGTAGACCTCCTTAAGACCATCCAGTTTTTACCGGGTGTGCGCAATGCAGGAGAGGGCAGTGCCGGTATTTATGTCAGAGGCGGTGGTCCCGACCAGAACCTGATCTTACTGGATGACGCACCGGTTTATAATACCGGCCATCTCTTTGGTTTTTTTTCCATCTTTAATTCAGATGCCATTAAGAATGTAACGCTTATAAAGGGCGGTATGCCTGCACAGTATGGCGGCCGCTTATCCAGTGTGCTGGATGTATCTATGAAAGAAGGAAACAATCAAAAATTTCAGGTAGATGCGGGTATTGGGGTTATTGCATCGCGGCTTTCCATACAGGGGCCTATCAAAAAAAACAAATCATCCTTTATTCTTTCGGGCCGGCGTACGTATATTGATGCCATAGCAAAACCATTTATCAAATCAACCAGCCAGTTTAAAGGAAGCGGGTATTATTTTTACGACCTCAATGCCAAGGTCAATTATATTTTTTCAGATAAGGACCGGCTTTACCTGAGCGGGTATTTTGGGCGGGATGTATTTGATTATGTAAACGGCAAACAGAGTTTAAAGTTCAATATCCCCTGGGGCAACAGTACAGGAACCCTGCGCTGGAACCACGTGTTCAACAATAAACTTTTTGGAAATACCACTGCTGTGTACAACGATTATAATTTCAGTTTTAATGCCGCACAAAATGATTTTGAATTAAAGCTGGCTTCCGGTATCAGGGATTTAAGTTTAAAACAGGATTTTGACCTGTATCCGTATACCGGACATAAACTGAAATTCGGGGGCATTTACACCTATCATAAATTCACCCCCTCTGTAATCAGCGGCAGGCAGGATTCTACTGTATTCAAACCCAATAATGCACAAATAAAATATGCCCACGAAGCAGCGTTGTACCTGCAGGATGATTGGGAAATAAATGATAAAATAAAGATCCATGCCGGCTTAAGATACAGCTGGTTTCAGCAAACGGGGCCCTATAAGATTTACCAGACCGACGATAATGGAAACCGAACCGACAGCACCGTTTTTGGTAGAGGCAAGGCAGTTAAAAATTATGGCGGACTGGAGCCACGTTTTACAGCACGCTATGCATTAAATGATGAGACCTCAATTAAAGGATCAGTGACCAGGAACCTGCAATATATTCACCTGGTAAGCAATGCCGGTACCACTTTACCAACCGATATATGGGTGCCCAGTACCTACAAGGTAAGGCCGCAGATAAGCTGGCTATATGCGTTGGGGCTTTTCAAAAACTTTAAGGATAACATGTATGAAACCTCACTGGAAGTGTATTATAAACAAATGCAGAACCAGATTGAATATGCAGAAGGTTACGTGCCCAGCAGCCTGGATGATACCGAGAATTCTTTTGTTTTTGGAAAAGGATGGAGTTATGGCGCCGAATTATTTATCAATAAAACCAAGGGGCGTTTAACCGGATGGGTTGGTTATACATTAAGCTGGACCTGGCGACAATTTCCGGATCTGAATTTTGGCGAAAAGTACCCCGCAAAATACGACCGCCGCAATGATATGAGCGTAGTAGCCATGTATGAACTGAGTAAAAAATGGAAGTTATCGGCCTCCTTTGTTTTTGGTACGGGCAATTCGGCTACCTTACCCCAGCGTTTTTATATTGTTGGCGGAATTCTTACCCAGGAATACAGCAGGATCAATGAATACCGCCTGCCTTCATATCACCGGCTCGATTTTTCAGCCATACTTACACCAAAGAAAAACATTAAACGCAAATGGAAAAGCGAATGGGTATTCAGCGTATATAATGCGTATAACCGCCGAAATCCGTATTTCATTTACTTTGACCAAACCGGCAGCCCGCTAAACGGCTCGCTGGAGATACAGGCTAAACAGGTTTCCCTGTTTCCGGTGATACCGGCCATTACCTGGAACGTTAAATTCTAATACAAAAAAGGCATCAGGGATGAACTGATGCCTTGTCTTCTTATTTTAATATAAATGGGGGTTAGCGCGTAAAGGTCTGGTACCGTTCTACAAATGCTCCCGGAAATTCCGGATCGGGCCCTTTTGATACAACCGTAAACAACACATCGGTTAAAGTTAGCATGGTCCAGTTATAAGATTTTGGCGATGAGTTGGTGGCCAATGCACCTGCACCGGTAAATTCATAGGTACCAATATCCGATACAGGGGTATTGAACCGGTATTCAAAGCCTCCGGCCGCATCAAACTTTACAAAATTTTCTGGTTTGGGTTTTGGTTTTAAGATGGTATCTTTTATAAAAGTACCATTAACAAAAACCTTTAACTGAATGCGGTTGATGACCCATTTGCCCACCACCTGCTGTTCTTTTGGCAAATCTGCACTGGTATCTTCCTTTGCACAGGAATTGGTAAAAACCATTAAACAACACAAACCAGCCATTACAAGAAGGGAGGTAAAACTAGTTTTCATCAGAAAATAAAATATTGGTTGCTGTAATAACGTACCACCAGCTATTTTATTGCCTTTATTTTGATTTATGTTTAAAGCGTATAACCCCGCTTTTTTGAAGATCGGATGAAATGCGTACCTCATACCGGTTATCGCCGTCGTTCACCACCATTAGTGCAGTGTTTGGAGCAATGGTGCCCAGGTTTTCGGCATACATGATCAGTTCATTTAATTCTTTTTCCTTATCAATTTCAAGCCTTAGGGTCAGGGGTTTATCACTCAGTCGTTTGTGCGATATGATCAGCCGGCCATTAAAAAAAAGCGATATGCTGTCGCCATCTATTTCCCCATTGTCGTATAAGTACACGGTAAAAGTAGGATTGTCAATTTCAATTGTTTTTAAAAGTTCGCTGCCCCTTTTTTTATAAACGTTATCTGAAGCAGTAATTTTTACCGGTTCTGTTTTTATTATAGCCGGAGTAGTGGGTATGATATTGGTAGCCACTTCTTTTGTAGGGGTATTTTCCTTTTTTTCGGGTTCTTTTATGGCAACTGGCGGCTGCTTAATATTTTTATTTTCTTTTTTTACTACAGGGGGGCTTGTTTTTTTAGGTTGTGTTTTAACAACCGGAGGAGGAGTTTGTACAGGTGTTGTTTTGGGCCTGGGCGCAGGGGCAGGTTTGGTGGTGGTATTGCTTAAATATGCCGGATTTTTATTCAGGATCCTGCGCGACAGTACCGTGGCACCATATCCGCAATCTCCCTCCTGGTTGGGTGCGGGTACCCAACTTCCTTCCAGCGACAGGTCATCGCCCTTTTTAAAATAAGTTAAGCGATGCACCTGAAAACAATTGCGTATGGTGATGGGTACATTGGTTTTGGTACGTGCTGTTTCCCTTATTTCAACAGATTTGCTGGCCTTATTGATGGTGCCGGTTACTTTGCAAATGGTATAGTACCGCTTGCCGCCATCACTGAAATACGTGTAAGAATAACCGGTAACCTTTGTGCCAGTGCTTTCCAGTTCCAGCACATATTCACACCGGTCGCCACCCCAACCCGAAAGGGCAGTGCTTTTATCTACAAATTCGCCTTTCCATTGACCGGTAAAATTCTGGGCAGCAAGAATTGAGGAAATAAAAAAACATATAACAAGAGGTACAATTTTTTTCATCCCCGCAAAGATATTTTAGATTAATTTTTCCATAGCTAATACTTCGTTAAATTTGCAGCCTGGAAATTAGTAATTAGTCATTGATCATTAGTCATTAAGTCATTTTTACAGCATCCGATCAGCGCTTTTATCAGGCTGCAATCGGCCAATGACCAATGACCAATGACCAATGACCAAAGACCAATGACCAAATGCTTTTCAACTAAAGATATGATAAAGATAACATTACCTGATGGCGCAGTAAGAACTTATGAAGCAGGAGCCTCTGCATTTGATGTAGCCAAATCGATAAGTGAAGGGCTGGCAAGAAAAGTACTGGCTGCCAGTATCAATGGCGAGGTTTGGGATGCCCACCGGCCTATTGATGCCGATGCTTCGCTTAAATTACTGACCTGGGATGATGCCGAGGGGAAATCAACTTTCTGGCATTCATCGGCTCATTTGTTGGCTGAGGCTGTTGAAGCTGCATTTCCCGGTGTAAAATTCTGGGTAGGCCCGGCTATTGAGAAAGGATTCTATTATGATATGGACCTGGGCGACCGGAAAATTTCTGAAGAAGACCTGCTGGTGCTGGAAAAAAAGATGAATGAACTGGCTAAGCAAAAAAATATTTTCGTTCGCAAAGAAATACCCAAGGCAGAGGCCATTCAATACTTTACCGAAAAAGGCGATGAGTATAAACTGGACCTTTTGAGTGGTTTAACCGATGGGGAAATTACCTTTTATACGCAGGGAGGATTTACCGATTTATGCCGTGGCCCGCACATTCCCAATACCGGTTTTATAAAAGCCATTAAACTAACCAGCGTTGCCGGGGCTTATTGGAAAGGCGATGAAAAAAATAAACAGTTAACCCGTGTTTACGGAGTTGCTTTTCCCGAACAGAAAGAGCTGGAAGAATACCTGCTCATGCTGGAGGAGGCTAAAAAAAGAGACCACCGCAAACTGGGTAAGGAACTGGGTATATACACCATGGATGACCAGGTAGGCCCTGGTTTGATCTTATGGATGCCCAACGGGACCGTGATTATTGAAGAACTGGAAAAGCTGGCCAAACAAACAGAAAATGCAGCAGGGTACAAGCGTGTGGTTACACCGCATATAGCCAAGGAGAGTATGTATTTAACCAGCGGTCACCTGCCTTATTATGCCGATAGTATGTTTCCGCCCATGGAACTTGACGGTGAAAAGTATTATCTGAAAGCCATGAATTGTCCGCATCATCATAAAATTTTTGATGCTGAACAAAGAAGTTATAAAGACCTGCCTTACCGCATTGCAGAATACGGAACCTGTTACCGGTATGAACAAAGCGGCGAATTATTTGGCCTGATGCGGGTACGGTGCCTGCATATGAATGATGCCCATATCTATTGCAGCAAAGAACAGTTTGCCCAGGAATTCAGGGCGGTGAATGATATGTACCTGAAATATTTTAAGATATTTGGTATAGATAAATATGTAATGCGGCTGAGCCTGCATGACCCCGAAAAACTGGGACAGAAGTATGTGAATGAACCTGAATTGTGGCTCGAGACCGAAGAGCTGGTAAGAAATGTGTTGATAGAAACCGGGGTGCCCTTTGTAGAAGTAAAGGGTGAAGGAGCTTTTTATGGCCCCAAAATTGACGTACAGATATGGAGTGCCATTGGCCGCGAATTTACCCTGGCAACAAACCAGGTAGATTTTGCACAATCCCGCAGTTTTAAACTGTCGTTTACCAACCAGCATAACGAACCGGAAATACCATTGATCATTCACCGGGCACCCCTGGGTACCCACGAAAGGTTCATTGGATTTTTACTGGAACATTATGCAGGAAAATTCCCAACCTGGCTGGCTCCATTGCAGGTTAAGATCCTGCCCATCAGCGATAAGTTCATTGGCTATGCAGAAACAGTACTGGAAACCCTTAAAAAAGCTGATATTCGCGCAGAAATAGACGACAGGAGTGAGAAGATAGGAAGAAAGATCAGGGATACGGAAATGGCAAGGGTGCCCTATATGCTGGTAATAGGCGAAAAAGAAATGAATGAAGGTAAAGTTGCCATACGCAGGCAGGGCAAAGGAGATATAGGGGTTAAACCGGTAGACGAATTTGTACAGGAAATAACAACAGAAATAAAAGACAGGATCGCAGAGTAAGATATCCCGAAAAGAAACCTGGTAAAATTGAATGAGCGTAAAATTTGGATTACTAACAATTAATAAATATATTGCTAATGACTTATCTGAAATTACAGGTAATTTTAGCAGCCTAAAACAACATTATAAACTAAAAACAATAAATGTCATTTCCACCAAGACCCCGGGGAACCTTTAACCCCCGCTTTAAAAAAGAACAACAGCAGGAACACCGTACCAACCACATGATAAGAGCACTGGAAGTGCGTTTGGTTGGCGAAAATCTGGAACCCGGTATTTATTCCCTTGCCGACGCCATTAAAATTTCAAAAGAACAGGAACTCGACCTGGTGGAAATTTCACCCGGTGCCAAACCTCCTGTTTGTAAAATAATTGATTACAATAAATTTTTGTACGAAGAGAAGAAGAAGAAAAAGGAGATGAAGGCGAAAGCCAAGACCAGCGAGGTTAAAGAGATACGTTTTACACCCAATACAGATGACCACGACTTTGAATTTAAGGTAAAGCACGCCGAAAAATTTTTATCGGATGGCGATAAAGTAAAGGCCCATGTACAGTTTAAAGGACGTGCCATCATGTTTAAAGAAAGAGGCGAGTTGCTGTTGTTGAAATTTGCCGATCGTTTAAAAGATGTAGGCGCACTGGAAGGCCTGCCTAAAATGGAAGGTAAAAGGATGTTGGTGATGTTTGCACCCAAAGCAAAACTTTCTAAAAGAAAACAACAGGAAGCAAACCGGTTATAGTTTTCGAAATATAAAATATTTAAGGGAAGTTCAGCTTCCCTTTTTTTATTTTTATATTTCCTTCGTAGGTTAAGCCAGGAAGCGCTAAAAAGCTGTTTAAAATAGTATTTATAAACTACGCCGTAGTTTTTGTCGCCACGAATAACTCGAATTTTCACTAATTGGATTGTATTTTTCCTGCCAATTAGTTTAATTCGTGGCTAATAAAATTCACTTTGCTGATTTAAAAATTATGTTGAACAAATTCAAAGATTAATTTAATAGTTGTATAATGGATACCAGTTTAAACAAATACATCAGCGAAACGGGTTTCTGCAGCCGCAGAGAGGCCGATAAATATATTGAGCAGCTACGCGTTACCGTCAATGGGGTAGAAGCCACCAAGGGCAACCGGGTAAAGGATGGTGATGTGGTGCTGGTAGATGGAGAGCCAATCAAAAAAAAGAAAACGGCGGTTTACCTGGCATTGAATAAACCTAAAGGCGTAACCTGTACAACTGACCTGAAAGACAAGACCAATATCATTGATTTTGTAAATTATAAAACCAGGATATTTCCCATTGGCAGGCTGGACAAAAGAAGCGAAGGGCTTATTTTTTTAACCAACGATGGTGATATTGTAAACAAGATCCTTCGGGCAGGCAACCAGCACGAAAAGGAATATATGGTAACCGTAGATAAACCCATCACCCCCGATTTTATACAAAAGATGCGTAACGGGGTGCGCATTTTAGGTACGGTTACCCAAAAATGTTTTGTAAAACAGGAGGGGCCAAACCGTTTTAAAATAATACTGGTACAGGGCCTTAACCGCCAGATACGCCGTATGTGCGAGGCACTGGGGTATAATGTAGAAAGCCTGAAACGTACCCGTATCATGCATATAACCTTAACCGGTTTGCCTCCGGGAAAGTGGCGCTATTTTACACCTGCTGAGATAGAAACTATCAACCAGATGCTAAAAAATTCCAGCAAAACTGTTGATACCGGGGAGGGTATGGATGAATAAGTAATTGATTTTTAGAATCATAGACCAATTGTAACATTAAAAGATGTGGGGCAAACCGGTTTTTCTGCCTGTTTAAGCAGAAATAAAGTCCGGATCAAAAAGCTTCCAAAAATGCGCTAAATCTCACTGATTTACCTTACCTTTGCCGCCCGAAAGAGATAAATACGTCTTTTTCATACATTTCCCACAAGGCTCAACAAGTGTCCCGTCATTTCGGAACCGCCAGTAGGGAGTAACTAAAAACAGTTATGTAATGCCAAAGGTTAAAACCAACAGCAGCGCCAAGAAGCGCTTTAAAGTTACCGGTTCCGGTAAGGTCACTTTTCAAAAAGCTTTTAAACGTCACATCTTAACAAAAAAATCAACCAAGCGCAAGCGTAAAATGCGTATGGATGGTGTAGTAAGTGATGCAAACCTGCATTTTGTAAAACGTTTACTCGGTATGAAATAATACCGAAAGTTGGTGCCGGTCAGATGCTCCAGCTTTTAAATTTCAACTTTTAACTTTAAACTATTTAAGATATGCCACGTTCAGTAAATGCAGTAGCCAGCAGGGCCCGCCGCAAAAGAATATTAAAAGCTGCCAAAGGATACTATGGTAAGCGCAAAAATGTATACACCGTTGCCAAAAACGTAATGGAAAAAGGGTTAACGTACAGTTACGTTGGCCGTAAATTAAAAAAGCGTGAGTACCGCACTTTATGGATCGCACGTATCAATGCAGCTGTAAGGGAAGAAGGTACCATGACCTACAGCCAGTTCATCAGCAAACTGTCGGTTAAGGGCATTGACCTGAACCGTAAGGTATTGGCCGACCTGGCTATGAATGAGCCGGAAACATTTAAGAAACTGATCGATTCAGTAAAGTAAAACTTTCTGTAAAAGGATATATAACCGGTTGTGATCAGTTCACTGCCGGTTTTTTTGTGTTCATAATATAAACAAACAGTTATTTTTGCTTAAATATTTCTTACCAAAAACATTGTTATCAATAAATGAACAATACCTACAGCAGCCTGGTGGAGCAAACCTTTAATTTTCCGCAGGAAGATTTTAAACTGAAAAATGATTATTTGCAGTACAATGATGTGGATATAAAAGCACTTATTGATAAACATGGTACCCCCCTGAAACTGACTTACCTGCCTAAAATAGGCATGCAGATAAACAAGGCAAAAAAGATGTTTGCCAATGCATTTAAAAAACACAAGTATGAGGGTGAGTACCATTATTGCTACTGCACCAAAAGCTCGCATTTCAGTTTTATTATTGAAGAAACATTAAAGCATAACATACACCTCGAAACATCCTATGCCTACGATATTGATATCATTAATGCATTGTATAAAAAAAGAAAACTCAGCAAGGATATCCATATCATTTGCAACGGGTTTAAGCAAAAAAATTATACCAGCCGTATAGCCAAACTCATCAACGACGGATTTAAAAATGTGATCCCGGTACTGGATAATAAGGAGGAACTGAATATGTATAAACGGAATATCCGCACCGGCGAGCCGTTTAAACTGGGTATCCGGATTGCTGCTGAAGAAGAGCCCACTTTCCCTTTTTATACCAGCAGGCTGGGTATAAAAGCAAAAGATGTACTGGAGTTTTATGTAGATGAGATAGAAGGGTATGAAGATAAGTTTCAGCTGAAGATGCTGCACATCTTTTTAAACAAAGGCATCAAGGATGATATATATTACTGGAGTGAGCTGCAAAAAAGCATAGCACTGTACTGCCAGTTAAAAAAGATCTGTCCCGAACTGGATTCTATTAATATCGGTGGCGGTTTTCCCATTAAGCATTCTTTGGGATTTAATTATGATTACCAGTTTATGATCAATGAAATAGTGGGCAATATTAAAACGGCCTGTAAAAAGGCCAAAGTGCAAATGCCCAATATTTATACTGAGTTTGGAAGTTTTACCGTAGGAGAAAGTATGGCACACATTTACAGTGTGATAGGTGAAAAGATCCAGAATGACCGGGAAACCTGGTACATGATCGACTCTTCCTTTATTACTACATTACCAGATACCTGGGGCATTGGCGAAAAATTTCTGATGCTGCCCATAAACAAATGGGATAACGAATATCAACGGGTGGTTTTAGGCGGTATTACCTGCGACGGGCATGATTATTACGACAGTGAAGAGCATATCAATGAAGTATTCCTGCCCAAAGTAAAAACGGCCAATGAAGAGAAAGCAGAAACCAATAAAGAGCCCCTGTATGTTGGGTTTTTTCACACTGGTGCATACCAGGACCAGATCAGCGGATATGGCGGTATCAAACATTGCCTTATACCTTCACCCAAACATGTGATCATTGAGAGGGATAAAAATGGTAAATTGATAGAATGGGTTTATGCAAAAGAGCAAACCTCGCAAAGCATGCTGAAGATCTTAGGATATAAATAAGTACATAACCACTCATGTAATTTTCATACAGGCAATCTATGTGTGACTTATTTTTATTGCTCAATAAAAATAAAATCATGCTAAAAGAACTCAACAAATTCATTCTGCTTTTAATTGTATCAATTGTACTTACCGGCGGGGCAGTTTATGCACAAAATGCCGAAGATTCTATAAAAGCAGTGATCAATAAATTGTTTACCGGCATGAAGAACAGCGATACGGTAATGGTAAAATCCTGTTTTTCAGAAACAGCCCTGATGCAGACTTTTGCCAGGAATAAAGAGGGCAAGACCATCATTACAACAGACAGTCCCGGCGATTTTGCAAAAATGATTGCCACTATACCGGCAGGAGCTGCTGATGAACAGATCGTTTTTAAGGATTTAAAAATTGACGGTGCAATGGCTGCCGTTTGGACTCCATTTAAGTTGTATTTTAACGGGCAGTTCTATAGTTGTGGTGTAAACTCTTTTCAACTGGTAAGACTGAATAATGAGTGGAAAATACAGTATATCCTGGATACCCGGCGAAAAACGGATTGTGAATAAAAAAAAGGGTCTTCCCAGGACTGGGAAGACCGATTCTGCTTATTAAAAGCAATTCCAAACCAACTGTATATTTATGAAAAACTCCGTTTAATTATTGGATCGTAATTTCTTTTGCACCGGCTTTTATCTCCTCTTTTTTAGGAAGTTCCAGTGTTAAAATGCCGTTCTCATATCTGGCAGTAATATTAGCCGCATCAATCTTTTCATCCAGTGTAAAACTGCGTTTGAAAGATTTGTAACCAAATTCCCTGCGGATCAGCTTCTCATTTTCTGTTGCTGCTTCTGTTTTCTTTTCAGCACTGATGGTTAACACCTTGGCATCCAGCTTTACATTAAAATCGGCTTTTTCCATACCGGGCGCAGCCAGCTCGATCCTGTACAAATCTGCCTTTTCAACAATATTGGCAGGAGGAAACTGCAATACATCTTCCCTGATTGATTTGCCAAAAGTTACCGGCAACTCGTTGAATAATTCATTCATCAAACCGTCAAAAGTTCTGTTGATCGGATTGTTAACTTTTACAAGTGTCATAGCTATTATTTTTTTAGGTTTTAAATTTTTCGATTACACTTTACTATGCCCAAATAGTATTCCAACCCATTTTTACCCGACAACATTTCAAAAAGAGGAAAAAATTTCGGCCAATATGTCGGTATGCTGATTATTTGTGCGCCATAATTGCCGGTTTATGGGATTTCGATATTGGGAATACCTATGGATTGGCTGTCTGTTTTTTGGAAGAAGTATGTAATTTTACATTCTACAAAAAATAAAAAACATATGTATCCAGAAGAAATTGTAATACCCATGAAAGAAGAGTTAACAGAAAACGGCTTTGCTGAACTGTTAACGGCAGAAGCGGTGGAAAATACCTTATCTGAAAAAGGAACCACTTTGGTAATGATCAATTCCGTGTGCGGCTGCAGTGCAGGAACGGCACGCCCGGGAGTGCTGATGGCGGTAAACCATGCAGCAAAAAAGCCCGATCATATTACAACCAGCTTTGCCGGTTTTGATATTGAAGCAGTGAGAAAAATAAGGGAATACCTGATGCCTTATCCGCCATCATCGCCTGCCATTGCCTTGTTTAAGGATGGAAAGCTGGTACATTTTATTGAGCGTCATAATATTGAAGGTCGCAGTGCACAAATGATTGCTGAAAACCTGTTGGGTGCCTTTGAGCAACATTGTAATTAAGCTTTTTAATTAGTAAGTATCAAATAAGCCTCTTGTTTTAACAGGAGGCTTTGTTTTTTCATATGGTTGAAATAACAGACCGTACATCAGAAGCAGCTTTAATGTAGTTTTATTGTTTGATGTAGTATATTGCATCCTGAAACGGTAAACCTAAACAGACAGATGTATCCCAACTTATATTATATATTTAAAGACTGGTTTGGTGTTGAATGGCATGGGCTGAGCTTTTTAAATACATTTGGCTTAATGGTTGCAATGGGGTTTGTTACAGCGGCCATTGTGTTAAGCAAAGAATTACAACGCAAAGAAAAGCAGGGGCTGTTATCGCCCAGGGAAGAAATGATCGTTGTGGGTAATCCTGCTTCGGCGTTCGATATCATCATTAATGCAGTAGTCGGGTTTATTTTCGGGTATAAAATATCCGGCCTTTTTTTCAGTAAGCCGGCAGATGTAAATCCCCAGGATTATATTTTTTCATACGAAGGTAATATACTGGGAGGATTGTTGCTGGGGGCCGCTCTGGCCTGGTTTAAGTGGTACGAAAAAAACAAGCAGAAATTAAAGGAACCTGAAAGGCGCAGTGTACGTATCTGGCCCCACGACAGGGTGGGTGACATCATCATCCTTGGCTTAATATTCGGTATACTTGGAGCCAAGCTGTTCGACAACCTGGAGAACTGGAGTGAGTTTGTAAAAGACCCGGTTGGCCGTTTGTTTACGGCAAGCGGATTAACTTTTTACGGAGGCTTAATTGTGGCAGCCATTGCCATTTGCTGGTATGCATCCAAAAAAGGAATAAAGGTCATTCACCTGGTTGATGCCGCGGGCCTGGCACTCTTACTCGCTTATGCAGTAGGCCGCATTGGATGCCAGGTAGCAGGCGATGGCGACTGGGGTATATATAACAGTGCCTATGTAGTAAATGCCGAAGGAAAAGTGGTAGAAGCTGCTCCAGGCGACTACCAAAAGCAACTTAAAAGAAACGAGGCCTATTATTTGAGGGGTGAAGTGTACAATCCCGATTCTTCACTTGTACCGGTTACAGACCGTGTTTATGAAAGCCTGGAAAAAGTTCCGCATAAGTCATTTAAAGGGCCCGGTTTTATGCCGGTATGGATGTTTGCATACACATACCCCCAAAATGTAAATAAAGACGGGGTATCCATAGCCAATTGCAATGATGAGCATTGCCGGGCTTTGCCACAACCTGTTTTTCCTACGCCATTTTACGAAACCGTAATGTGCACGTTGTTATTTATGATACTTTGGGCTGTGCGTAAAAAAATAACCACGCCAGGTGTAATGTTTGGTATTTATCTCATTTTAAATGGAATAGAAAGGTTTGCTGTAGAACTTATTCGGGTAAACAATACCTATTCAATTTTCGGTTTCCATCCCACACAGGCCGAAATTATATCAGCCGGCCTTGTTTTGGCAGGCATAATCCTCATCATTATCGTAAAACGAAAAGCTGCTGAAAAAGGCTAGTATGTGTTTTTCAACACTTTTTTGTTTGTAACATTTCCATTTTGTTTAACGTATATAGGGAAATAACCAGTCATCATTAAATATTACCGTTCATTATTAAACAATGTACTATGCAACACATAGTACTTACTTTTGTGAAGTAGTTATCAAAGTATATAACTGATTATTTAAAAAACGCCCGACAGCCATTCGGGTTTAAAAACAAAAAGTATAGCCATGAAAAAATTATTAAGCCTGCTGGCAGGTATTACCATTGGTATGTCCAGCTTTGCCCAACCCGCCCCCGGCGGAAAGATCTCCGGAACGATTAAAGACGGAGGCAATCAAAAAATTATAGATGCTGCATCAGTTTCCCTCTTAAGGGCTAAAGATTCGGCCCTTGTTAAAGTTGCTGTAGCCGACAAGGAAGGCAATTTTTATTTTGAAAATGTAAAAGACGGGAGTTACCTGGTTCTGGCAACCTCAGTTGGCCATGAAAAAACCTACAGTGCTGCTGTTGGTATCAATGCCGCAAATACATCCGTAACAGTGGGTGTTTTGCAACTTGTAGCATCAGATAAGGCTATGAAAGAAGTGGTGGTCAGTTCAAAAAAGCCATTAATTGAAAGAAAGTTAGATAAAACCATTGTGAATGTAGATGCTTCCATAACCAGTACAGGTGGTACGGCCCTGGAGGTTTTGGAAAAATCGCCGGGTGTTTCTGTGGATAAGGACGGCAATATCAGCCTGAAAGGAAAAGCCGGTGTTATTGTTTACTTAGACGGCCGCCCCAGTTATTTAAGCGGGCAGGACCTCGCCAATATGCTTCGTAATATGACTGCAGGCCAGCTGGAGCAGATCGAGATCATGACCAACCCGCCTGCAAAATTTGATGCAGCCGGTAATGCGGGAGTGATCAATATAAAAACCAAAAAGAACAAGATGTTTGGTTACAATGGAAGTATCACCAGCGGTTACACGCAAGGCAGGTATGCACGCTTTAACGAAGCGGTAACTTTTAACTACCGCAATAAAAAAATAAATTTCTTCAGCAACCTGAATTACAACCGTAATCACCGCGGACAGGAATTGTATATCATAAGAAATTTCAGGGATGCCAATACCAAAAATATCAAATCGATTTTTGACCAGACAACCCATATGGAGAGTCAGAGCCATAATTACAGTGCCAAAGCAGGCATCGATTACACGGTATCCAAAAATACCACTGTGGGACTGGTTTTGAACGGTTTTTACAATCCTTCTTTATGGCAAAGCAATACCAGCACCTTCATTTACGATCCCAATTATAATTTAACAGGTATTACCACTGCAACAACTGAAAATGAAGAAAAATGGAAAAATTTCAGCAGCAATATCAATTTCAGAACGAAGCTGGATTCTGCAGGGCAGGAACTTACTGGCGACCTGGATTTTATTCAATACAAAGCAGCAAGCACTCAGCCGCTCACCAGCACTTACTACGATAATGCAGGAAACCTAAAACAAGCGCCGGATGTGTTAAACGGCACGCTGCCCACCAATATTAAAATTTACAGCGGTAAAGTAGATTATTCCCTGCCCCTTAAAAAAGATGCAAAGTTTGAAGCTGGTTTTAAAACCAGTTTTGTAAGCAACGATAACAATGCCAGGTACGACAGCCTGAAAACCGGTTATTCTGTATTGGACAGTGCCAGAAGCAACCATTTTATTTATGATGAGAATATTAATGCGGCTTATGTAAATTACAACAGGCCACTAGGTAAAAAATGGAGCACCCAGCTTGGATTAAGGGTAGAAAATACCAACGCAAGCGGCATCTCAAAAGGATATTCTTTTGATGCAGCCCAAAGTAAAATGGTGTATACCGAAACAAGGTTTAAAAGGTCGTATACCCAATTGTTTCCAACTGTTTACCTGCAGTACACTGCCAATGAAAAGAACCAGTTTGTAATAAATTATGGCCGCAGAATTAAAAGGCCCGATTATGAGGATATGAACCCGTTTGTACACTTTTTAGACAGGTATACTTTTGAGCAGGGTAATCCCAATATAAGTCCGCAGTTTTCGCATAATATTGAACTGAGCCATACCTACAAAGGGTTTTTAACCACCACTGTAAATTATACAGCAACCAACCATATCATACAGCAGGTGCTGGAGCAAAATGACCTGACCAACGAAACCTTTATCAAAAAAGCGAATATTGCCAGCGCAAGCCAGATTGGTTTAGAGGTAACGGCAAACAAATCAATTACCAAATGGTGGAGTGGAAATATCTATGTAAATGTATTCAACAATCATTTTAAGGGATTGGTTAATAATGAGTCAATTTCAATAGGTATGACCAGCTTCATGGCCCAGGTACAGCAGCAATTTAAATTTTCAAAAGGCTGGGCTGCCGAATTAAGTGGTTTTTACCGCAGCAAAGGGGTAGAAGGGGTTATTTATATTAAACACATGGTACAGGTAAATGCCGGTGTAAGCAAACAGGTTTTGAAGAACAAGGGTAGCATACGTTTAAATGTTCGTGATATTTTTGCGGGCGGCGTATTTAAAGGGTACAGCAAGTACGGAACGGTAGACGCCAACTTCAGGAATGTGAACGACAGCAGGGCAGCCAGCCTTACTTTTACTTACCGGTTTAACAAGGGAAAACTTAAAGCAGGCAGCAGCAAAAGAAACAACGGAGCCAGTGATGAGCAAAACAGGGTGAAGAGCGGAAGTTAAGGACGATGCGGGATGGTGAATAGCGAATGTTGAATGTCGGATGTTGAATGGCGAATGTCGAATGTTGAATATCGAATGTCGAATGTTGAATGGCGAATGTCGAATATCTAATATGTGTTCTTAAGTTAGCAGTTGATCCACATTCGACATTCGCCATTCGCAAGTTCGAAGTTGATCCACATTCGACATTCGCCATTTGTAAGTTCGAAGTTGATCCACATTCGCCATTCGCCATTCGTAAGTTCGAAGTTGATCCACATTCGACATTCGCAAGTTCGAAGTTGATCCACATTCGCCATTCGCCATTTACAAGTTCGAAATTCAATTTTCGATATTCGACATTCAACTTTATTTGATAATTTTGAGCAAAACAACTGACATGCCATCATTTGACCTAGTAAGTAAAGTTGATCTGCAAACACTGGACAATGCCATTAACACGGTTTCCAAGGAAATTACCAACCGGTTCGATTTTAAAGGCTCCCATGTGGTGATAGATCTTAATAAAAAAGAATTTAAAGTGAACCTGGAAGCGGATAGCGATATGAAGATTCAGCAGATCATTGATGTGCTGATCAGCCGCAGCATGAAACAGGGGCTGGCAGCCGAAGTGTATGACCTGAGCAAAGAACCGTTTCAAAGCGGGAAGGTGGTAAAAAAAGAGGTTCCGGTAAGAAATGGCATCAAGCAGGAAGATGCAAAAAAGATCGTAAAACTGATCAAAGACAGCGGACTAAAGGTGCAGGTGGCCATTATGGATGATATTATACGGGTAACCGGTAAAAAAATAGACGATCTGCAGGATGTAATACAGGCTTCTAAAAGCTGGAATGTGGGAATTGCCCTGCAATATATCAATATGAAGAGCTAGTCTGAATGGATAATTGATCAATGGATAATTGATAATTTTTTAAAATAGGAGCAGGTTTGCAACATAGAAAGCAGCTTTAACAGAAGACATTATCCATTATCAATTATAACATTATCCATTTTTTTGACTGTTTTTTACCCAAAAGGCCTTACTTTTGCAACTTTCTTACAAATATGTACGGCAAAACCCGTACGCTAAACATTAAAATTATGAAACAAGGAATTCACCCGGACAATTACAGGTTGGTTGTATTTAAGGATATGAGTAATGGAACTCAGTTTTTAAGCCGTTCAACCGCCGTATCAAAAGAAACGGTAACTTACGAAGATGGTAAAGAGTATCCGGTAATTAAACTGGAGATTTCGAATACTTCTCATCCTTTTTACACCGGTAAAAATGTACTGGTAGATACTGCAGGAAGAATTGACAAATTCAACAAGCGGTACGCAAAAAAAAGCTAAAATATCTTAATAGAGATCTTTATCTTTATTTAAAGTTTGTTTTTCATGGCTATACTTTAAGTCCCTCCGGTTCTCCGGGGGGATTTTTATTTTGCTTATTTTTACATTATGCAAAAGATCATATTCACTGAAGAATACTGCCGTCCGGAAAATCTTCATCCTTTTACGTATACCCGCCGCATAAAGGATATCCGCATCGGTATATTAACCATCCGGGAGAAATGGGAAAAATACCTGAAGATCCCGTCTGCCGCCAAATGGGAAGACCACTACCTGGATGATGAGCAGGCTGTAAAAATAGAAAAGGGAATGGGTAAGGATAATTACCTGCTGGTACACGCCAATGTACTGCCCACCAAACCCATCATCAGTAAAATAAAAAGCCTGAAGAATGGCGAATTCCTTACTTCAGGAAAAGAAGGCGGGGTGGCGTTCAAATTTTCTGATAAAGAAATTATGGGGCTGCATAAAATAAAAATAACCAACTCAGTACCATACAAAGGCCAGATGAATGCCCTGCATTATCCCTGGCAGATATTTCAGATGAATGACTGGGCATTGCGGGAAGATTTTGCCCTGATTACAGCAGGAAGAAAAAGTAAGGCCATTTCCAAAACCAATAAACTGATCAATCCTGCACAGATCTTTATTGAAGCCGGAGCAAAAATGGAACACTGTATCATCAATGCCAGTGAAGGTCCTGTTTACATTGGTAAAAATGCACTGGTAATGGAAGGCAGTATGCTGCGGGGGCCGGTTGCCATTTGCGAAGGGGCTGTTGTAAAAATGGGAACTAAAATTTACGGCGCAACCACGGTGGGCCCTTTTTGTACAGTTGGAGGCGAAATAAAGAATTCGGTGTTGTTTGGTTTTAGTAACAAAGCACACGATGGGTATTTGGGAGATAGTGTGTTGGGCGAATGGTGCAACCTGGGTGCAGGTACCAGCAACAGCAATATAAAAAACAATGCAGGAGAAGTAAAGTACTGGATCGATGCAGATCAGCAGGAAATAAGTGCCGGCAACAAAGGTGGATTATTAATGGGAGATTATTCCAAAGCGGCAATTAACACCTCATTTAATACCGGCACCATGGTAGGCATATGCAGCAATGTGTTTTGTGCCGGCCTGGCACCCAAATTCATAGGCAATTTCAGCTGGGGAGTTGATGGAATCACAAAATACGAACTGGACAAGGCGTTGGTTGATATTGATCACTGGAAAAAAGGGAAGGGCCTTTCAATTTCCGGCAGGGAAAAACAAATTTTGACTGATATTTACAAATTATTTTAAAAGAAATATTTATGCGCAAACAAATTGCAGCTGCTAACTGGAAAATGAACTTAACCCTGCAACAGGCAGAATCGTTAATGGATGAACTGATGGTCATACCACATGAACTGAAAGAAAACCAGGAAGCAGTATTTGGCGTTCCTTTTCCTTATCTGATCAACATAAAAAATAAGCTGGCCGGTAAGAAAAATGTGTTTGTTGCGGCGCAAAACTGTTATGATAAAAAAAGCGGTGCCTATACGGGTGAAGTAAGTGCCGAAATGCTGAAAAGCATTGGTATAGATTATGTGATCATCGGGCACAGCGAACGCCGTGAATATTTTAATGAAAGCCATGCCATGCTTGCCGCAAAGGTTAATATTTGCCTGGAAAACGGTTTAAGGCCTATTTTCTGTTGTGGCGAACCCCTGAATATCAGGGAGGCCGGCACACAAAATGAATATGTAGAAACTCAGTTGAAAGAAAGTTTATTTCATCTGAATACAGATCAGTTAACCGGCTTTGTAATTGCTTATGAACCCATTTGGGCAATTGGTACCGGTAAAACCGCCAGCAATGATCAGGCCCAGGAAATGCATGCACACATCCGCCAGGTAATGGCTGCTCAATATGGAACGGATGTGGCCAACACCATTTCCATTTTATACGGGGGCAGTGTAAAAGCAAACAATGCTTCAGCTATTTTTGCACAACCCGATGTGGATGGGGGTTTGGTTGGTGGCGCCAGTCTGGTTGCGGCAGATTTTGCCGCAATCATCAGCAGTTTAAAATAATCAGGACCTTGACTGTTTATCAGGGGCAACTGTTTTTTCAATTAAGGAAACCTCTTCAAAACTGTTTAATTTTTCCAGGTCCAGGATCGTTTTATTGGCTTCTTCATTCCGGTGATACATGGGATGGAATTTTGCTCCGTAAACCACTTCTTTGAAAGTATAGGAACTGCGGGCCACCACCGTGTTGCTGAACATGTCGTCAAATGCTTTTATAAAAACGAGTATTTCTCCCTGCAGGTTTTCAAAATCTGCTTTTACAAAATTATAGATCGGGCTGTCTTCGGTAATGGGGTGTACAATGGTCCAACTCAGGGTAAGTGCATTCACTTTGGCATATTCCAGTTCAAGTGGAAAAAAACGGTTAACTATTTTTCCGTTTTCCTCTACCGGTATGCCAATGGTCAATTTTGCTTCTGCATCGGTAAGTGCGGTATTTTTAAAAGGTGCGATCCTCATCATTAATGCAGTGCCGTTCTTAAATGGGGCAATGATGGCATTGTCTGAAAATTTCAAATAAGCAGTTGGTTTGCTGAATCTTCCGTATAACAAACCTGTGGCCAATGCCAGGCTCAGTAAGCCTATTAATGCTTCTACCGCGGCTATTGCGCTTACTGTAAAACCAGAAGGGCTGATATGGCCATACCCTACCGTGGTAAATGTTTGGGCACTGAAAAAGAATGCCTGTCCAAATTTTTCAATATTGGTTTCCGCATTCATTCCTGCCAGGTTTTCAACACCTGCGGCAAAGTATATACAGGCAAATACCATATTAACCACTACGTAAAAGGCAAATATCAGCAACAGGAATTTCCACCTGGGCATGGCCAGCATGGCATGGTACCAGCTTATGCGCTCAAAAACGGGTACACCTCTTTTTTCGAGATTGGGAACCCCGTTTTTATTAAAAAACCGTCCGCCATAATCTGATGCATTGGCACCAAATCCGGTGTTGATCTCTGTTTTGGCCCTGCTGTTGATTTTACGTAATAGTGCCATTCAATACAGATTAATTGTTTTTTATTTTTTTACTGGAGTATTCCATTAAATTTGAGCAGGTCAAATATATGATTTAGGCGTTAGATTAAACCGGCGGTATTATTTCTAAAACTATGCATACAGGAAGGATATTATTACAAAGCATTTTGTGGCGTGGCCTGTATTATGTGTCTGCTTTCATCATCAATATTTTAATTGCCAGGCATTTTCAGGCATCTGTAAGTGGTACAGTTTATTATATCAGCAGTATTTATGCCATAGTGCTGTTGCTGTGCAGCTTCAGCCTGGAATCGGGTATCATATATTTTTCAGCAAAAAATAAAATACCTGCAGCCAGCCTGTTTAATTTTTCCATTGCCTGGTCATGTATCGCAGGACTATTTACTTTTTTTATTGTCAGGTTTTTTTTTAACGGGCAATTTCGCGAAATAGAGCCAGGGTTGATGATCATTTCGGCGGTGTTGTTCATCACGGGAAACCTGTTAACCACTTATTGTTCCGGTTTTTTTTATGCGGCCGGAAATTACATGGTTCCCAACATCATCTTCATTACCGGCACACTCATAAGCATTATTTTAATTCCCTTCAATGGCAGTTCGGTGTTGCCTGCCATAAACGATCAAAACTATTTTTATGTTTATTTCAGCATTTTTTTTGTTCAGGGCCTTTGTATGGCAGTTGCAGCCTGGTTCATATACATAAAAACCATCCGTTTCAGCCTGTTGTCTTTTGCAAATTTGAAGATGCTGTTCAGGTATTGCGCCCTGGCCTTTTTAGGAAATGTTATATTTTTTCTGCTTTACCGCGTAGATTATTATTTTGTTGAAAAATTTTGTACTGCTCCCGAACTGGGGAACTATATACAGGTTTCAAAACTGGTTCACCTGTTTTTTATTTTGCCAACCATACTGGCCGGTGCGGTGTTTCCGATAACGGCCGGGGGCAGAAAGGAAGCCATCAACGGTTTATTAACCCTTTTATCAAGGGCTGTATTTTTGATGTACAGCTTAACCTGTATTCTGCTTGCTATTGCAGGCAAATGGCTTTTCCCCTTTGTGTTTGGTGAAAGTTTTAATGATATGTACCTGCCTTTTCTCTGGCTGATACCGGGTATCCTGTCGCTTTCAGGCATATTTACCCTTACTGCTTATTTTGCAGGAAAAGACAGGATTAAAGTAAATATCACCGGCTCGGTTTATGCCTTGCTGGTGATCATTGCGGGAGATATTATTTTTATTCCGGGATATGGCATACAGGCAGCAGCGGCCATCAGCAGCCTGGGGTATATTGTTTACCAGGTGTATATCATTGCTGTGTTTAAAAAAGAATATCAGATTGCCGTGGCAGATTTTTTTATCTTTAGATCATCCGATCTTAAAAATATAAAAACCAGTTTTCTAAATTCAGTTAAAAAGTGAATACAGGCAGTAATGATATATATGTAAACGGGGAGTATTTTGAAAATAACCCCGATTGGGATGTTGCAGATGCCCCATGGAAAACAGCTGTTATTTTTAACCTGCTTCAAAAGAATAAGGTACATCCTAAAACCGTTATAGAAGCAGGTTGCGGAGCCGGCGGGAACCTGGTGGAACTGTTGAAAAAAGACAATAGTATTGAACACTTAAGTGGTTATGATATTTCTCCCCAGGCCATTGGCCTGGCTGCTGAAAAGACTTCAGACAAGATCAGTTTTTTTAATGAAGACATCACCGCTAAAGACCATGTACACTCCGACCTGATGCTTGTAATTGATGTAGTGGAACATGTGGATGATTTTTACGGATTTTTACGAAAGTTAAAAACAAAGAGTGCCTATTTTGTTTTTCATATACCACTTGATCTGTCATGCAGAACGGTATTAAAACCACATGTTTTACTGCAGCAACGCCAATCAGTGGGGCATATTCATTATTTTACCAAAGAAATGGTGGAGTGGGCTTTGCAGGATACCGGTTACCGCATTATGGACTGGGTTTATACAAAACCTGTAGTAGATACCCAGCCGGCTGATTCGGTTAAAAGGCTGGTAAAAAAAATACTGCGCAATATCTCATTCGGGCTTAATAAAGACTGGAGTGCCAGAAAATGGGGCGGTTATTCCATGATGATCCTGGCTAAACATTCATAAAATCCACAGCAGTTCATGCAAGAATCATTACTTCCTTTATTAAGATGCCCGGTAACCCGAACCCCTTTAACACTGAAGGTTACCCGGCAAAACGAAAAGTCATTCAATGGCAATTTCATTACGGTTATTGAGGAAGGGATTTTATATGCTGCAGCAGATTGGTTTTATCCCATTGTTAATGGCATTCCCAGGCTCAATGTGGAGGCTTTTCTTGATCACCGCGGTTTTTTACAAACAGCCGAGGCCAATTACAACCAGCGTAAAGAAAACCTGTTTAACAAGTATGGTGCACTCATCCGGTATGCTGTAAAAAAAAATAAGCGCACAAAGAAAAGTTTTACCAAAGAATGGGCTGTTTACGATTATGATAAAGACAAAACCTGGGATGCAGATAATGAAGGCATGGTAGAAAGGTTTTTGAAAGAAACCGGCGAAACCAGGCCTGGCCTGAAAGATAAAACGATCTTTGATGCAGGCTGCGGCAACGGAAAACTGGAATCTTTGATTGCTTCGCATTGTGCTTTGATCATTGCAATGGATTTTGCCAATTGTATAGAAGACGCTTATACAAGAAATACTTTTCAACATGTTCATTTCATACAGGGCGATGTACAGTTTCCACCGGTGCCGTTCAAATATTTTGATATTGTGCATTGCAGCGGTGTCTTAATTCATACCAACAATGCGGAGTTGTCTTTTTCGTGTATTGAGCCTGCAGTAAAAGAGGGTGGAAAATTAAGTGTTTGGCTATACCACCCGGTAAATGATTTAGTACACAGGCTTTTTAACCGCATACGTTTGGTGACCTCAAAACTACCTTTGTCTGTTCAATATTATTTATACCGGGTAACCATTTTTCCATTGAGTTATTGTATAAAAAGGCTGAAGGGAAATAAACAAAACCCGAGAGAAATGATGGTGAACATACTGGATTGGTTAACCCCTGAATTCAGATCGGAACACGAACATACAGAAGCTGCAGCCTGGTTTACTAAAAGAGGCTACAACAGGGTTAAGATAACAACGATTGATCGTTTTGGGTTTAATATTACAGGAGAAAAGTAAAAAATAAATTCAGACAAATGAAAGTATTGTGGCTGGCCGGTATCTATCCATCAAAAGCGTTTCCCTACCACGGAGATTTTATTCAGCGCCATGCACAGGCCACTGCTTTATTTTGCCGGGTAGAGGTTATTTATATTGTTAAGGATGAAGAGGGTGGTTTAACCAACAGCGTTTGGGAGACCGTAAACACCCGGGATCAGCTGACCGAAAGAATTATTTATTACAGGCCCGTAAAAACCTCGATCCGGTTTATCGACAGGTTGTTATCCAGCCTGAAGTATAAAAAGGTATCAAGGGCTGCTGTAAAAAAATATATTTCACAAAACGGCAAGCCTCCTTTTTTGCATGTACATGTTGCCATGAAAGCTGGGCTGACGGCACTTTGGGCAAAACGAACCTATCAAATCCCATACCTGCTTACCGAGCATTGGGGTGGATACCTGGATGAGGCGGTACCCGGTATTAATGACTATAATTTTGTGTATCGGTATTATTGGCATAAGATCCTGTCTGGAGCCAGGGCAAGTACTTTTGTATCGGCTGCTTTTCAAAAACAGATGATAAAAAAGTATGCCATTCGCAATAGCTGTGTTATTCCCAATGTGGTTAATACGGATGTTTTTTATCCCGGTACCCGGTTACCCGGTGATACAATCAGGTTCATTCATATCTCAACCATGATTTACCAGAAAGACCCGGAAGGCATATTGAATGCACTGGCTTTGCTTAAAGATGCCTTTCCATTCGAAATGTATGTTTACGGGCCTGTCACCACATTACAAAAGAACCTCGTTGAATCTCTCGGGCTTCAGCATCATGTAATATGGAAGGCAGAAGCACCCCAGCAGGAACTGGCCAAAATAATGCAGCAATGTGATGCGTTGATCCTATACTCACGTTTTGAAACCTTTGGATGCGTGTTAATAGAAGCCAATGCCTGTGGCATTCCGGTGATTGTAAGTGAACTGGAAGTTTTTCATGAAATTGTTGAAGAAGGGGTCAACGGTATTTTTGCACCCGGAGAAGATCCTGCAGCCCTGGCAGAAAAATTGAAGGAGTTTGTACGGAATAAAAATAAATTTGATAAAAATGCAATTGCAGTTGCTGCTGCCCAAAAATATAATTATAAAAAAATAGGGCAACAGTTTTTTGAACTGTATAATCAGGTTAATGCTGAATAGCGCCAGGTTGTTTTCTGCTTCCTGTTAACACACTCAACAATCCTGCTGCCGGGCCAATAGCCAAAAATAGAAACATATATTGCCGGTTATAATGCACCGATACATAATTCAGTAATTCAATGCTTGCAATGGTGATGGAAAATCCGATACAGGTAACCAGGGTTATGGCTGTTCCTTTGGTTGCAGCAAAAGCATTTTGCGCAACGAGGGATGAAAACAACGGCGAATCTGCAACAACAACCAATCCCCAAAAAATTAAAAATAAAAGGAACAGAAAGACCGGCAAATAAAAGGCCATGGGAGAAAGCAGGCAGCAGCAGCCGGATAAAAAGAGTGAAATATTAGCAGTTCTTTTGGCTCCGGATTTTTGTGAGAGATATCCACTCGCTACACAGGCAAGACCACCGGCTGCAATAATGCAAAATGAGTAAAATGAAATATTCAAACCAGCATCTGTATGCAAACTATTGTAGGTCATTAAAAGAACAGGTATAAAAGCCCAGAACGCATACAATTCCCACATATGTCCAAAGTATCCAAAGGCAGCCGAACGAAAAGCTTTGCTATTAAAACTGATGAATACATCCCTGAATTTTAATGATGGAAGTTTACGATGATATGGTCCCCTGGGAACAATGAACAACATTAAAGCACCGCCGGTAACAGATAAAGCTGAGGTAAAAAGCAATACTGTTTTCCAGGGCAGCGCTGTGGTTAAACTTTTTATAAGGTGTGGCAATGCAGTACCAATCACCAATGCACCTACTAAAAATCCCAAAGCTTTACCCAATCCCTTTTCATAATAATCTGCAGCAATCTTCATCCCAACGGGATAAATACCCGCCAGGAAAAAGCCGGTTAAAAAACGCATCAGCAATACCTCTCCAATTTGTGGGCCAATAAGAACAATACTCAGGTTTGAAATGGCAGCACACAAAGCGCTTAAAAAGAAAACTTTTGAATGAGCAAACCGGTCGGCGATGAGCAAAGCTGCATATACCATTGTGCCGATGATAAAACCAAACTGTACTGCCGATGTAATGCTTCCCAATGCCTGTTGCGGAATATGTAAATGCAGTGCGAGTTCGGGCAAAATGGCATTGCCGGCAAACCAGGGTGATGTACAAAAAAATTGCGCGATCACTATTACCGGTAAAATATGGCGGCTTATCGGGTTCATGTTTGGTTTCTGTTAAACAAGTATAACAGGTAATAAAAATAGCAATAATCAATCATGGCCAATTGATTATTTAAAATGAATGAGAAATGGTACTTTCGCAGCATATACACCACAAAAACAATAAGAAAATGAGCGAAATTAAATTAACAACCGGCGAAATACACACCAATAAAGGAGTGATGAAATTTGAATTATACGATGATGATGCACCCATTGCGGTTGCCAACTTTAAGAAGCTCATCAGCGAAGGCTTTTACAACGGGCTTGCCTTTCATCGTGTGATACCCAATTTTATGATACAGGGCGGATGCCCGAATGGCACAGGTGCAGGCGGACCGGGTTATACCATTAACTGCGAACTGAAAGGAAAAAAGCAATACCACGACCGGGGTGTGATGTCAATGGCCCACCGTGGTTTAAATACGGGTGGTTCACAATTTTTCATTTGCCATGCCCGTGCCAATACACAGCACCTGGATGGTGTGCATACCTGTTTTGGGAAGGTGACGGAAGGGCTGGATGTGATAGACGATATCAGGGCCGGGGATATAATGGAAAAAGTGATCATTATGTAAACATGTTTTACTTTTATTAAGCCATTTGCCGTATTTGAATATGTGCAAATGGCTTTTTTTATGACTAAAATTACGTGGTACAATTTTTTCACACCATGTGCATAAGTGCATAAGCCCTGTTTATATTTCGGTATTTTTGAAGAAATTATACACTGATGTTTACAACGTATACAAAAAGGTTTTTGCCCGTAGCTGCTTTTTTTCTGCTGATCGGTTTGGCAACCCGTGCACAAAACAACGTTGTTCAAAAATTTGAAACCGGCCAGGTTTATGCCGGTATTGAAGTGGGCTCAAAAGGAGTAAAAATGAGTTTGCTGGAACTGGATAAGAGCGCTGGCGACGAAGGCGAATTTAAGATCCTGAAAGATACCAGTATCAATACCGATTTTATTTCCTTTACACAGTCAACCTACCAGGCCACTTTATCTGCATTGGATAAATTATACCAAACAGCAGTTAGCCGGAACAACATACCACCTGCCCATGTATTTACAGCAATAAGCAGCGGAGTATATATACAGGCAAACAAAGAAGATAAAAAGATCTGGATCGATCAGTTGATCAATGCCTTTAAATTACTGATCAATGAACCGCAAAGAAAAGTGGCCATTATCAGGGTGGAGGATGAGGCACGCCTTTCGCACCTGGGAATTGTACCGGAAAGCAGGAGGTACAATACTTTTTTAATTGATATTGGCAGCGGCAATACCAAGGGAGGGTATTTCCCTTATGGCAATACAAAAGATTTCAGGCTCTTTCAGCTTACCTGGGGAACAAAAAGCACGTTTAATGCTACAGAAAAGATGCTGGGAGAAGATAAAGGCATGGAGAATTTTAACAGCCAGCTAAACCGCGTGCTTGCCGGAGCAGAAAACAATGAAATAATTTATGCGGTAAATGCCAGCGGTGCATTTCCTAAAAGTGACAACATCGCATTCAGTGGTGGCATAGCCTGGGCGGTTGCCACATTGGTTGCGCCGGAATTGAATGACAATGCAGTTATTGGGGTAACTTATGACGAGGTGCTTGAATTCACGGAAAAACTTGTTAAAAACCCATCTCTATACTCCGACTACTATATTGTAAAAACCTTGCCTGAAAATACTGCTGATGCTGAAAAATTAGGTAAGGATGTAAAACAGGTGAACAAGGTTTTTGATCAGCGGGCATTACTTGCCGGAACAGGGTTATTATTAAAAATTATGCGACAGTTTGACGGAGTAGTTGAAAGAAAAAAATTCTACCTGGTTAAGAACGGATCGGTGGGCTGGATATCGGCCTATGTTAAAATGAACTCCGAAAATAAAAAATAAAAACATTCATATTTTAACCGATGAAGGATACTAAATCTCTGTTGCTGCTGTTAGTATCCCTGTTATTGGTTCTGGTGTCCTTTGTGTTGATCTGGACATGGGGTTACAGTTACTATTCAAAGAACGGTAATGAAAAAACAAATACCGCACCCCCCCAGGCCCAATCGGCTGCCATGGCCAATACCTTAAGGGATTCCCTGCAAAAAGTGTATGATGCTACCTTGCAGGACCTGGATGTTCAGCTGAATACCACCCTTACCCATACCGATTCGCTGCAAAATGAACTGGATGCAAAACTGGCAGAATTTTACAGGCTGAGGACCGAGATCACTGCAATACTTAAAAACAGGACGGTAAATAATAATTTTACAGTTGCCAAACAAAAAATTAGCGAACTGCAAACCAAAGTTGAAGGCCTGAAAGAAAAAAACCAGGTGGTGGACAGTGAGAACCGAAAACTGAATGCAGTACTGAATGAGATGAGTAAAGCAGAGAAGACCGGCGATAAACAGGTGAACATGACAAGCTCTGTAAAAAACGGGAATACTTATGATGCAAACCCAGTTTTATCAGCTTTTATTGCATCAGACCTAAGGCTGGCAGCAGTAACCAATACCGATGAATCAGAAAATACGGTGGTAGATAAAGCAGATAAAATAAACGGGGCTTTTACCGTAATGAACTTTAACAGCCAGCTTACCAGTGCCGAAATGATGGTGGTAGTTATAAAGCCGGATGGAAAGGTTTTAAAAGGTTCCGGTTGGGATTCGGGAACCTTCAACACACCCGACGGAAAAAAAATATATTCTTATAAATTCAGTTTTTCTTATTCCCGCGGAGAAGCCAAACGGCTGGCTTTTTCTTTAAAGGGCGGTAATTTTACAAAAGGCAATTATACCATGGAAGTTTATCATAACGGTTTGATGATCGGCAAAGTGGTACAAACACTCTCATAATTACCGCACATTACGCAATTGTCAGTTAAAAAGCACCCTGCATATATATGAAAGCAGCCACAATCCATGAATTGAAAATGGAATTAATGAATACGCCTGCAGCACAATTAGCAGAACTATGCGTGCGACTGGCAAAATTTAAAAAGGAAAACAAAGAGTTGCTGACTTACCTGCTGTTTGAATCCTTTGATGAACAGGCATATATTGAAAATATTAAAACTGCTATGTTGCAGCAATTTGACGATATCAATACTTCCAGCATATATTTTGTAAAAAAAAGTTTAAGAAAAATCATCCGTTTACTCAATAAATATATCCGGTATACGGGATCTGCAGAAGCGGAAATAAAACTGTTATTGTTTTTTTGTACCACACTCCAAAAGTCAGGGATACCGGTTAATGAAAATGCGGTGATCAAAAACATGTTTCAAAACCAGGTCAAAAAAATCACAAAAGCCATGTCCACCCTGCACGAAGATCTGCAATATGAGTATACCCGGGAACTGGAACAATTAAATACTTCCCATTGATCATTCATGATTTTGAAAGGTTGCGGGCCTGAGTTTGCCGCAGACATAATTATTCAAAAAAAAAATCCGCTTTTGCCGGGTTCAGCCTGATGGTTTTTTTATACAGACGATTTCCGGTAACGGACGAAGGTGCTACCTTCATAAAAAAATCGTACTTTGACAAAAAAAAAACAATGGCAAAATCTAAAAAAAGAAAACATCATCACGATTTTCATCCGCCAGCCCATACTGCTAAAACAGAGAAAAACAAAAGTGCAGTATTGGTTGCCGGTATATTCTTCAGTTTGCTGGGTATAGGTATCGCATATTTTGCATTTGGAACAAACCTGCTTTGGTTGATCATTGGAGCAGTTGCCGGTGCAATTGGCGGATATTTTTTCGGGCTTCAGATCGATAAATCCTTCTCCAGGAAATAATCTGTCATATTAAGATTAGTTTCAGTTTACTGACAGTTGCTAACAATTATTGCAGCAAATTGCCTGTTTGAAAAAAGCAGCTTGCATTTGTTAGAACTATTTATTAGTTTGGTTGGTCTTTTATTCTTTTAACCAAAAACTAATCTTATGGACATTAAAAAATTATTATTCGGTGGCATTACCGGCGGGGTTCTTTTTTTTCTGTTGGGCTGGGTTATTTACGGCATATTATTAATGGATTTCATGGCCATGCATATGGGTACAGCCGGAAATGTGAGCAGGGCTGAGCCCGATTTTCTGTACCTGATCATCGGAAACCTGGCAATGGGTTTTATGATGGCCTATGTTTTTATAAAAGCCAATATAGACACGATGGCCGGTGGTATGGTAACCGGAGGAATAGTAGGTTTATTGCTTTCCGTAGGTTTTGATTGCACGATGTATGGTACAACCACCATCATGAGCAAAACCGGTATGGCAGCAGATGTGGCAGCTTCTACACTTATGTCGGTGGTTGTAGGTGCAGTGGTAGGAATGGTTTTGGGCATAGGAAAAAAATCTGCCTGATGTAAAAAACACGCTTCATCACAGGCAAAGCGCGCCAGCCATTTTGCCTGTGATTTTTTATTACTATGCCCGCCGGCTGCACTTTTAAAAGATTTATTAGTTAATCCCGATCGGTAAGCCTATCTTTGCAAAGTACAATAACGCTGTGAGCACACAGTACAGATAGATTCAATTATTAGTAGTTTTCCTACCCGTAACAGTTTTCTCGTCTTATAAGTCTGCTTTCTACATTACTGCACAGGTATTTTATTTATTTTATTTTAATTATTAAGTTTTATGAACATTTATGTTTCAAATTTGAGCTTTAACACCAGCGATGCTGAGTTAAGCGAACTTTTTTCGGCTTTTGGCGAAGTATCTTCTGCTAAAGTGATCACTGACAGGGAAACCGGAAGGTCACGTGGTTTTGGTTTTGTTGAAATGCCTTCTGAAGATGAAGGAAAAGACGCCATGCTGGGTCTTAACAACAAAGAAGTGGAAGGACGTGCAATGTCTGTTTCAGTAGCAAAGGAAAGAGAAGAAAGAAGCAGTAACGGCGGCGGTGGAAACCGTGGCGGTTATGGCAACAACCGCAACAGCGGTGGTGGTGGAAGATGGTAATTATTTAATTAACTTATTTTCTATAAAGAGCTCAGTAATGGGCTCTTTTTTTTATGCTGTTCATAATCTTATCTTTATGGCTTACATAAATAATAATACATGCATAAGAACAGAATCATTCTTGCCGTAGTCATTATACTTTTTTCCGGTGCGTTGCATGCACAGAAAGATGCAAAATTTTCTGAAGAAATGAAACTGGAAATGTGCAATAAAGTAAAAGCAGCAGCACAGCATGCCTGGCAGGGGTATACGAAATATGCCCGGGGTGCAGACGATCTTAAACCAATGACCAAAACAGGAAAGACATGGTACAATACATCCATGCTGATGACACCTGTTGATGCTTTTGATACGTTTACTTTACTGGGCTTAACAGCAGAAGCTGAAGAAGCAAAAGACCTCATATTAACCAAACTTGATTTTAATGTGGATAATGAAGTGCAGGTTTTTGAAATAACCATACGCCTGCTTGGAGGTTTAATAAGCGCTTATGAACTGGATGGGAATAAAAAATTTTTAAGCCTGGCCACAGACCTGGCCAACAGATTAATGCCGGCCTTTGCATCTAAGACCGGATTGCCATTCCGCTATGTGCATTTGCAAACAGGAAAGACAAGAGATGGCATCAATAACCCTGCAGAGATCGGAACATTGATGATGGAGTTTGGGAAATTGAGCAAACTTACCGGCAATAATGCATATTATAATGCTGCAAAAAAAGCCATCATGGGGGTTTATAAAAGCAGAAGTGTACTTGATCTGGTGGGAGAGCAGATAGATGTACAAACCGGTAAATGGGTAAACAGTAAAAGCCACATTGGTGCATATATAGATTCTTATTACGAGTATTTATATAAGAGTTGGTTACTGTTTGGTGATAAGGATTTTAAAATTGCTTTTGATGTACACAATGCTGCCATCAAAAAATACCTCATCAGCAAAACAGACAAGGGTTGGTTTATGCACCAGGTTGATATGCATAGCGGTAAAATAACCGGTACCACTTACGGTGCACTGGAAGCCTTTTATGCAGGCCTGTGTGCCTTTGCAGGCGATGTGGAAACCGGCAGGCAGATACAGGAAGCCAATTATTATATGTGGACCCGCTTTAACATAGAACCCGAAGAATTTAATTTTAAAGCCGATACCATTACAAGTGCCCAATATATATTAAGGCCCGAAAACCTGGAAAGCGCTTTTTACCTGTACCGTCTTACCGGCGAGCTTAAATATTTATGGCAGGGAAAGGTGATGACAGAGAGCATCATTGAACACTGTAAGCATGATGTGGGTTTTGCATCGCTTAAAAGTGTACTCAGTTTTGAAAAAATGAATTCGATGGAAAGTTTCTTCTTTGGGGAAACCTTAAAATATGCCTATCTCATCTTTGCACCCGAATCAACTTTGGATCTTAAAAAACTGGTGATGACTACCGAAGCACATCCTTTTAAAACAGAAATAAAATAAAACAGGAAGATTTACATTTGCACAGTCACAATTAATTAAAATGGCTTCAAAAAAAAGCGCTGCAGTAGGCTTTATCTTTATCACCCTTTTAATTGATGTAATCGGTTTTGGCATCATCATTCCGGTAATGCCCAAATTAATATCCCAATTAAAGCAGGTAGATATCAGCACCGCTTCCACATATGGCAGCCTGTTGATGTTTGCCTATGCTTTTGTTCAGTTTTTATGCGCCCCCGTTTTGGGCAACCTCAGCGATAAATATGGCCGCCGGCCGGTACTGCTGTTTTCGTTGTTTGGTTTTGGTATTGATTATTTATTTCTGGCGCTGGCGCCTACCTATGGCTGGTTGCTTGTGGGCCGTATCATTGCCGGCATCACCGGTGCAAGCTTTACAACAGGCGCAGCCTATATTTCAGATATCAGTACCAAGGAAAACCGGGCAAAGAACTTTGGAATGATCGGTGCTGCATTTGGCCTTGGCTTTATAATAGGGCCGGTTATAGGCGGTCTGTTGGGTAAACTGGGGCCTCGCATCCCTTTTTATGCAGCGGCAGCTTTGGCACTTATTAACTGGATTTATGGCTATTTTGTTTTACCTGAATCTTTACCTAAAGAAAACCGCAGGGCTTTTGACTGGAAGCGTGCCAATCCGGTAGGGTCCTTGCTGCATTTGAAAAAATATCCGGCCATTACCGGTTTAGCTTTTTCAATTTTACTGATCTATATCGCTGCGCATTCTGTAATGAGCACCTGGAGTTATTTTGGTATGTACCGTTTTAACTGGGATGAAAAAATGGTAGGGCTTTCTTTGGGTGCGGTGGGCATCATGGTTGCGCTGGTGCAGGGAGGTTTGATACGCTATATCAATCCAAAACTGGGAAATGAGAAAAGTATTTTTACCGGGCTTGCACTGTATGCATTTGGTTTGTTGTTATTTGGCATGGCCACACAAAGCTGGATGATGTTTGTGATATTAATTCCTTATTGCCTGGGCGGTATAACCATGCCTGCCATTCAGGCAATTATGGCCGGCCATGTGCCACCTAACCAACAGGGTGAACTGCAGGGTGCCATAACCAGCTTAATGAGTGCGGCTGCAATTATCGGCCCTTTGTTGATGAATAATTTGTTTTATTATTTTACACATTCCGATGCGCCATTTCATTTACCGGGTGCCCCGTTCTTACTGGGAGCAGTTTTAATGACGGCAAGTGCATTGGTGGCTTATAATACATTGCATAAAAAACAAAGCGCTCCATTATGATAACAGGCATCCATGATTTTAAAAATGTATACTTCATTGGGGTGGCCGGTGCAGGCATGAGTGCCATTGCACAATACCTGGCCGGCATTGATAAAAAAGTAAGCGGCAGCGACCGCTATTTTAAAGAGGGAGAATTTAATGATACCAAAGCAAAACTGGAAGCGGCAGGTATATCCTGTTTTTTGCAGGATGGAAGCGGTATCACACCGGAAACAGACCTGGTAGTGGTTTCCGCAGCTATAGAAGATACGGTGTTTGAAGTGCAAAAAGCAAAGCAGCTTCAAATACCTATCATTAAAAGATCTGAATTGCTGGCCATGATTGCCAGGAGCAAAAGAACGATTGCTGTTGGCGGTACTTCCGGAAAAAGTACCACCAGTGCCATGCTTTTTGATATCCTGGATACTGCTGGCCTGGAACCCAGCATCATCAGCGGTGCGGGCCTGGTAAGTATCATCAAAGAAGGTAAGATAGGCAATGCCAAAGTAGGTGCCGGTGAGTGGCTGGTTATTGAAGCAGATGAAAGCGATGGTTCAATTGTACAATATGAACCGGAAATTGGGTTGTTGCTGAATGTCGATAAAGACCACCAGGAGATTGACGAGTTGATGGATATCTTCAGCACATTTAAAAACAACAGCAAGGTTTTTATTGTAAATCAAAGCAATGCCCTGGCGAAAAAGCTTTCGCAGGATGTACAGCATGATTTTTCTGCCGGAGATAATACAGCAGCCGGTTATATTGCAACAGGCTTTGAACAAAGCGGATTCTCCATCACATTCCATATTCGCCATTCCACATTTACGATTAAAACGATCGGCAAACACAATATGGAAAATGCCCTGGCTGCCGTGGCAGTGGCCAATCAAATTGGTGTTGAACTGGAAACCTGTGCTTCTTCGTTGAAGAATTACGAAGGTATTTACCGCCGTAACCAGGTGCTGGGTAAAAAGAACGGCGTATGGGTAATTGATGATTATGCACATAACCCGGTAAAATGCGCAGCGGCGATCATGGCCTGCCAGCCCGTGGCAGATAAGGTGGTGGCCTGGTTTCAGCCACATGGTTATGGCCCTACCAGGTTTTTGCGGGATGATTTTGTAAAAGAAATTGCAGCTGCTTTAAGGCCACAGGATGAAATATGGATGAGCGAGATATTTTATGCGGGTGGTACTGCTGTAAAAGACATCAGCGCCATTGATTTAATTAAGGATTTACAGGCACTGGGCAAAAATGCTTTCTTTGTTGAAGACAGAAACCTTTTTCTGGAAACCGCCCGGCCGCACCTTTCTCACAATTCTGTATTACTTTTAATGGGGGCAAGAGACCCGGGGCTGGAAGCTTTCGGCAAGTCGGTTTTTGAATCACTATAAATAAGCCAGCATGAAAATCTTATTAAGTACAGTACTTGTTTTTTTGCAGCTTGCAGTGCTTGCACAAAGAACCACGGTAACCAATGCCGAATTTAAAGCACTGGCAGGCAGCTGGACAGGAACTGCTGTAAACACCGCATTTGCCAACGGACAAAACCAGGTTACCCTGGCTACAACACTGGAAGTGGTTGATTTGAAAGATTCTTTACAATTTAACTTTGTGTATACCCGGGCTGATGGGAACTTGTTTAAAGAAACTAACTTTCTTTATGTGTATGATAACAATAGTAAACTGAGTTTCGACAGCGCACAGTTTCATATTGCCGAAGTACGTCGCCGGGGTGTACGCCTTACCATTTATGCCGAGCGGGAAGGCTATGAAAATGACAGGCCTGCCGAATTCCAGGTTATACTTCTTGTAGGTCCCGGAATACTGAACATTACAAAAGGGGTAAGGTTTGGTGAAGCATTAGACTATGCCATCCGCAACAGGTTAACACTTACAAAAAAATAGCAGGAGCGATGTCGTCAATACTTATAAAGCATATTAAACAATTGGTAAACACCCGTGAAGAAAGCCATTTGCTCAGGGGTGCTGCCCTGGCAGAACTGCCTGTTGTGGAAGATGCATTTCTATTGATAGAAGATGGCATCATTGCCGATTACGGACATATGTATGAACTGGAACTTAAAGTGCCGCAATTGCCCAAACAAATTATTGATGGGGATGGCCGGTTTGTTTTACCCACCTGGTGCGACAGCCATACACATATCGTTTTTGCTAAAAGCCGCGAAGAAGAATTTATTGATAAGTTAAAGGGTATGAGCTATGCAGATATTGCAGCCAAGGGCGGCGGCATCTTAAACTCGGCCAAAACATTGCATGAAACAAGCGAAGATGAATTGTTTAACAGTGCCTGGAAAAGAATTGAAGAACTTGGTAAACTCGGTACCGGTGCCATCGAAATAAAAAGCGGCTACGGTTTAACTGCAGAAGGAGAGTTGCAGATGTTGCGGGTGATCAAAAAGATTAAAGAAAGATCTGGCCTCAGCATCAAATCAACCTTTCTGGGCGCACATACATATCCCATTGCTTTTAAAGAAAATCATGCCGGTTATATTGACAGTCTTATCCATGATATGTTGCCCGTAATTGCCAAAGAAAAGCTGGCTGATTATATTGATTGTTTCTGCGAAACCGGCTTCTTTTCTCCAGCAGAAATGGAAACCATCTGTAAAGCCGGCATGAGCTATGGATTAAAACCCAAGCTGCATGTTAACCAGTTAAACAGCATTGGCGGCATTCAATCTGCCGTAAAATTAAACGCCTTGTCTGTTGATCATCTGGAGATTATGACAGATAATGATATAAAAACTTTAAGTAATTCCGGCAGCATAGGCACCTTGTTGCCTACAGCTGCTTTCTTTTTAAGGATGCCATATCAACCTGCCAGGAAGTTAATTGATGCCGGTTGTGCCATTGCTTTGGCCAGTGATTACAACCCGGGTTCTTCACCATCGGGTAATATGAATTTTGTTGTAGCGTTAAGCTGTATTCAAATGAAAATGCTGCCCGAAGAAGCCATTAATGCAGCAACCATAAATGGCGCTTATGCCATGGAACTGGAGAAGGAACTGGGGAGCATAACCATTGGCAAGAAAGCAAATTTGATTTTTACAAAGCCCGTTCCGTCTGTTGCTTACCTGCCTTATGCTTTCGGGAATAATTTAATTGACCAGGTTATGATCGGCGGAAATTTTATATAGCCGCAATAAGGCAAAAGTGCTGACTTTTACGCTGTATCATCTCCCGGCTTCCGGGTTATTTAATCAAAAATAAAAACCTTAAAACGCTCATAACAATACTTCATCAGCATCTCACGGTCATCTGGATGGGCTATGTCTATCATTAGTTTTGCCCGTTGCCGTAAGTTTTTACCAAATAAATTTACTGCCCCGTATTCGGTTACCACAAAATGTACGTGTCCGCGGGTAGTAACCACTCCGGCGCCCTCTCTTAAATAGGGCACAATCCTGGGTACGCCTTTGGCAGTGCGGCTGTTTAGTGCAATAATTGGTTTTCCACCTGCACTCAATGCCGAACCACGCATAAAATCAAGCTGGCCCCCAATACCACTGTATTGTTTTTCACCAATGCTGTCGGCACAAACCTGGCCGGTTAAATCCACTTCAATGGCACTGTTAATGGCAATCACTTTCGGGTTCTGGCGAATGACATGCGGATTATTAACATAGGCAATATCCAGGAAATTAAAGGACGAATTGTCATTCACATAATCGTATAATTTTCTGGTGCCAATAGCAAAAGAGGTTACCGTTTTGTTGGGATGTTTCGCTTTATTTTTATTGTTGATCACATCTTTTTCTACCAGGTTAATAATGCCATCGCTCAGCATTTCGGTATGTACACCCAGGTTTTTATGATTGCCTAAAAAAGAAAGTACGGCATCAGGTATGGTGCCGATGCCCATTTGCAGGGTACTTCCATCTTCTATCATATTGGCAATATGTTTGCCTATCTGCAGTTCGGTTTCGCCCACTTTAGCACTGTAACTTTCTTCGGGGATGGCGCTGTCGTGTAATACCATTTTTGTAAACCGGTCCGTATGTATCATGCCGTCGCCATGTGTACGGGGCATTCTGGGGTTTACCAGGGCGATGGTTTGCCGGGCCTGGTCAACAGCTGCACGGGCTATATCAACCGACAGGCCTAATGAACAATATCCATGCTGGTCAGGAGGCGAAACCTGTACAATGGCCGTATCCAGTTCCAGTATCCTGCTGGTAAAGAGGTAAGGGATATCACTTAAAAAAACCGGTATAAAATCGGCACGGCCATCTGCCACAGCAGCCCTTATGGGTTCAGACACAAACAGGGAGTTCATATGAAAACTGCTGTTGTATTCCGGTTTAATGATATCCAGTTCGCCTTTTAGGGTAATGGAAACCAATTCAACGTCCTTAAGCCGGTCAGATTCTTTGGTTAGTTCATTCAACAGGTAAATGGGGGTACAAACGCTGCCGTGTATAAAAACACGGGTATTGCTTTCAATGATAGATAAGGCCTCTTTGGCACTTACATATTGGTAGGGATGAATCATTTTATCTTGTTTATTTAATGCAAAAATCGGGGATTTGAAAATAATTACAGCAAACCTTAATCATAATGATGTATGATTTTAATAAGCGTGTTATTTAACTCCGTTTTTACCACAACACTTACCAGGCATCCTGCACAAATTTCGCCATAGATGCATCGTGTACTTTGTATTTATCTTTGTGGTTGAATTTATTTAATTTTAAAATAAAAAAAATGCAGCAGCTGATCGAATGTGTTCCCAATTTCTCTGAAGGCAATGACCTCCACATCATCAAACAAATAACCGATGAGATTGAAAAGGTAGAAGGTGTGCGGCTCCTCAACGTTGACCCCGGCAAAGCCACCAACCGTACGGTGGTAACCATGGTAGGCGAACCCGGCCCGGTAACTGAAGCTGCATTTCGTGCTATTAAAAAAGCCGGAGCGTTAATAGATATGCGTAAGCATAAGGGCGAGCATCCCCGCATGGGTGCTACCGATGTTTGTCCGCTGATACCCATTGCCAACATTACCATGGAAGAAACCGCTGCCTATGCACAGCAACTGGCCAAAAGGGTAGGAGAAGCACTCAACATTCCTGTTTATTTATATGAAGCCGCACAGCCAGATACCAGCCGCAATAATTTATCGGTTATCCGTGCCGGCGAATATGAAGGCTTTTTTAAAAAAATAAAGGAACCGCAATGGAAACCCGATTTTGGACCTGCCGAATTTGATCCTGTCAGGGGTGCGACGGTAATTGGTGCCCGCGATTTTTTAGTGGCTTACAATATCAACCTCAACACCACCAGTACACGCCGCGCCAATGCCATTGCCTTTGATGTACGGGAAGCCGGAAGAAATATAGAAGTAAACGGAGAAAAAGTAAACCAGCCCGGCACTTTAAAAAGTGTAAAAGCCATTGGCTGGTATATTGAAGAATATGGCGTGGCACAAATCTCTATGAACCTCACCAACATCAACATTACGCCTGTACATGTGGCATTTGATGAAGTATGCAAAAGCGCCACCAATCGTGGTATACGCGTTACCGGTAGCGAACTGGTTGGACTTATTCCCCTGAAAGCCATGACCGATGCCGGCAAATATTTTTTACAAAAACAACAACGCAGTACCGGGGTAAGCGAAAAAGAACTCATCAAGATCGCTGTTAAAAGCATGGGGTTGGATGAACTGGGGCCGTTTAAACCCGAAGAAAGGATCATTGAATACATGCTGGCCAATGCTGCCGAAAGTAAACTGGTAAGCATGACGCTGGCTGATTTTGCCGATGAAACTGCCAGTGAAAGTCCGGCCCCGGGCGGCGGCTCCATCAGCGCCTATGTGGGTGCATTGGGAGTAAGCCTGGCCACCATGGTAGCCAACCTCAGCAGCCACAAGCGGGGCTGGGATGAGCGTTGGAAAGAATTCAGTGACTGGGCGGAAAAAGGAGAAAAGTATAAAAGTACATTGTTGAAACTGGTTGATGCTGATACGGCTGCCTTCAATAAAATAATGGAAGCCTTTGCCTTACCCAAGGCAACACCCGAAGAAAAAACTTCCCGAACCCAAGCCATACAGGCCGCAACCAAATACGCCATTGAAATACCTTTTCAGGTTATGGAAACCGCTTACGAGAGCATGGAGGTCATTCAGTCAATGGTCATTGGTGGTAACCCCAATTCAGTCACCGATGCCGGTGTGGGTGCGCTTTGTGCCAGGGCTGCCGTTATTGGCGCTTTTATGAATGTGCGCATTAATGCGGGTGGATATAATGATAAAGATTTTGTAAATGATATTATAGCCAAAGGAAAAGCAATAGAAGATAAAGCCATTGCACTCGAGGCAGAGATACTGAAGCTGGTGAATGAGAAGATTGTTAACTAACGTCATTGCGAGGGAGGAACGACCGAAGCAATCCCCCACCTACGGAGCGAAGACCCAAGAGAATAGATAGGAACACCGATAACACGGATTGCTGCACTGATGAACACGGATCTGCAGCATGCTGAATAATCTTGTCATTCCAGGGTACAGCCTGTCCCGATTTTTTCGGTAAGGAATATGCTGAAAATATGAAACATGAAATAGTTTGTTATTGCAATAGAAATCCAGGGCGTGGCAATCATTTTAGTTTTAATATACACTGCTAATTCATTATTATCCTTTTTATAAAATATCAGTTCATGAAAAATAACCAAAACAAAAGCAGGCGCAGGTTTTTACGCTCGGGTATTACAATTGGCGCCCTGGCACCCTTGTTGGGTAGTTCTTTACAGAGCGCAGCAGCCCCTCCGAAACCAAAGCATTTAAATAAAGATGAAAGCCCGCTGCATACCCTGAAGATCCTGATCCTGGGAGGCACTGGTTTTTTGGGCCCGCAGCAGATCGCCTATGCCTTAAAACGCGGCCATACGATCAGCACCTTTACCAGGGGCAGAACAAAACCTTCGGTGCAAAAAGATATTTTTGATGAAGTGGAACAACTGACCGGTGACCGTGAAAATAACCTGGATGCCCTGCGTGGCCGCAAATGGGACCTGGTGATCGATAATTCGGGCAACCGGGTAAAATGGGTAAAGGATGCAGTTGCCCTGCTTAAGGATAATGTGGATGTGTATATGTACACTTCATCCACCGGTGTATATTATCCTTACCTGGGAAAAGATATCCGTGAAAACACGAAACCGGTTTTAAAGGTCCCCGAAGGAATAACCGAAATTCAAAAAGGGGAATATGATTATGGGGTAATGAAAGCACTGAATGAAATAGAAGTGATGAATGGTTTTGGTAAAGACCGTTCCATTATTGTACGGCCCACTTATATAATGGGGCCCGGCGACCAGACCGACCGATTTACTTACTGGCCTGAAAGGCTTGCCCGGGGCGGGGAAGTGATGGTTCCAGGTAAGGCAGATGACCCTGTTCAGTATATTGACGTCAGGGATGTGGCTCACTGGATGATACGCCTGGCAGAGAACAGGAAAACCGGCATATACAATGCGGTGGGGCCTGCATCTGCAACAGGAATGCATGCATTTGTTTATGGTGTGCATGCAGCGTTTAATTCAAAAGCTTCCTTTGTAATGATACCAGACTATGATTTTTTAACCAAGCACAATATTATTGATCCTGTTCCCTGGATAATGCCTGTTGGAGATAATATTGGTTCGGCATTGGTAAATAATAGTTTTGCCGTTGCCAACGGGCTTACTTATACCCCGCTGGCAGAAAGTGTACGTGATATTCATACCTGGTGGAACTCTGAGGCAGTTAAAGAGGAACGGCGTATAAAGATGGTCTCGGGAGAAGGTTCGTTGATGAAAAATGAACCGGCGATCATTGCTGCATGGAAGGCCAGGAAATAAAAAGACTTAGTAATCTCTCAATTAGCGGGCATTTTTATAAACATCATCCCTTTCTTTTAAATCCGGACACAGTCCGGCAGATTTAAAAAGTCATCAGGTCGTTCCAATTGCTTTGGATTTTAATTTAAACATTTCGGAAAAGAAGACTTGAGCCAGTGAAGGAACTTTGAAATGGGCGGAGATTGCAGAGTTGTGGTTCGTGTCTCACTAACCAACGCGAAGGGTTTCAATTATTGCCAAAATATATTTTTCTTATACTTGCATCATGAAAAGCAAACTCAATCCAAAACATATTGAGGGTATATACAATTACTGCGACCGCTGGTGCGAAAAGTGTGCATTTACATCAAAGTGTGCGGTATTTGAAAGTACAGGAAACCTTAGCACTGAACAAAACGACATCGGCAATAAAGCCTTTTGGGATAAGCTTTCACAAACCTTTTCGGAAACCAAAGCGTTGCTGCAACAGGAACTTGAAAAGCGAGGTATTGAATTTAAACCATTAACGGATGAAGAATGGGAAGCATACAACCGAAAAGAAAAAGCAGGAGAAGCAGAAATTGCAAAACATCCATTGATAAAACTTAGCAAAGAATATGGAAAGCAGGCAAGGGCTTTATTGGAACATACTGATTTGCTGAAAGTGAAAAGAGAAGAAATTATACAACAGGCTGAACTGGGTATAAAGAAAATGGAAGATGCAGAAGCCGAGGTGTTAGATATAAATGATTGTATTGAAATAGTACAATGGTATGTTTTTCAAATTCAGGTAAAATTTATGAGGGCACTGCACATGATCCCGGGCGAAGAAAATGACAGTGACTTTTTGAACGATAGTAATGGCTCGGCCAAAGTGGCATTGATTGCAGTTGACAGATGTTTACTTGCCTGGCAAAAGCTGCTGCAATATTTACCTCATGTAGAAGATGAGATCATTTCTTTATTAGCTTTGCTCCAGAAAATAAGGAGCGTAGGTGAGGAGACTTTTCCGATGGCAAGAAAATTTAAACGGAAAGGTTTGGACGATTAGCTTTTTAATTAGCCATTCCCCTTTTTAGTTATAGAGCATGGTTTACCAACAAAACATTTTCACATGAAATCAACAAGTTTATTTCTGATATTATCTCTGCTTGTTTTTTTTCCTGCAACGGCACAAAGCCAGGAGGAAAAACTCAAAGCCCTGAATATTGAACTCCCTGTGATTCAACCCCCGATCGCGAATTACGTGCATGTTACCAGGTCGGGTAATTTGCTTTTTCTTGCAGGAAAAGGCCCAACTGATGAGAAGGGCAATTCTATAACCGGTAAAGTTGGAAAAGATCTAACCGTAGAGCAAGGGCAAAAAGCCGCACGCTATGTAGCCATTACGCAGATTGCCGTGCTTAAAAAGGAATTGGGTGATCTAAGCCGTGTAAAACGGATTTTAAAAGTATTGGGCATGGTACAATGTGTAGACAGTTTTACTGAACATCCAAAAGTGATCAATGGTTTTTCTGATCTGATGGTGGAAGTTTTTGGGGAAAAGGGCAGGCATGCTCGTTCGGCTGTGGGTATGTCGTCATTACCAAATAATATTGCAGTTGAAATTGAACTTATTGTGGAAATCGAAGAGGATAAGGGTCCATCTAAATAGCCGACCCATCTGTAATACATTTCTGTATGTGCCCGTTAAGGTGTGAAAAAATCAAAAGTAAAAAAATGAGCACCTTGGTTACGGAGTTCCTTTTTCACTTATCACTTTTAAATTTTGACTTTTGAATTTTACTGATGCAGCATAATGCAGTCATTCAACCAGTCCTTTACCAGTTAACTTGTCTATGGCAGGTATTTCAAATTACGGTCGTTGAACCATTTTGGTGTATCTGCAGTTGATTCACCATCATAATTGATACAGATCTCTTCTCCTGCGGGTATTTCCCTGGCTGCATAAAAAAATAAACATTTTTTTTCCAAATCCAGCTGATGCAACGCATTGGGGAGTGATGCATGATTGTATAAGGAGCCAAAGCCCAAAGCAATAGCCAGTTCCGCCTTTTCGGGGTTGAAGAAAAAACAATAGTTGATCATCTGTGTTGCTGTTACCAGTTCATAATCTGCACCCGGTAAAACGATCAGGGGGCATATTTCTATTACAGCATCTTTGGGTATTGACTGCTTACTGAAAACTGCCCTGCCTTTTCCGCTCACATTTTTTATATACAATGTTGGGTTCATAGGGTTTCATTGCTTTGAGAAAATGTTACTGCTGACCTGTCTTCCGGATGTCCATGATAGTTTATTGTTATTTCTTCACCTGCCTGTATAAAACGACAGGCTTTGATAATGATGAGTTGCCGTGCAAGATCAATATGATACGCAGCATTGGAAGGGGCTGCATGGTTATAAAGCGAACTGAAACCAAGTCCGATAGCAGCCGGTGTGTTACTGCTTTCAACAACAAAATAATAATGATACAAATCTGTTTCTTCAAGCAGCCGGCTATCGGTTTGGTTCATGAGTACCAGCGGACATTGCTCTATGATCTCACCGGGTTTTAATGTTTTTTGAGTAAAAACACCCCGCCCGTGAATGGCACTGTTATCCACATAAAGAAACATTGGTTTTTCTATGATCTTTCTTCTGAAGCATTTGCTGATCCTTATCATGATACTGCAAATTTCGATGTAATTGCTGTAAAAAAGATTAAATTTGGGTACAGAAAAATCATTGTCATGAAAAAGATTATAGCCGCGCTGGGAGCCGTATTGATCTTTACAGGTTTAAAAGCCCAGGATACCAATAAAGTAAAAAAAACAACTACTCCCCAGGTAAAAACAAACAAAACCGTAGCGCCTGCCAACACCAATGCGACCGGAAAGACAGCTTTTCCTAAAAAAAGCAACACCCTAAAAACCGCTTTTCCTAAAAATGCAGATACGGGGCAAATCGCTTTTCCTAAACATGCTGATAGTGGTACGATCAAAAACATCAAGCATACCCCGGTAATTAAAAACTGATTTTTTGCGGCAGTTTTTGATGTAAACAATTTTGTCTCCTTTTTTCAGGAAAGGGTTTACCGGTTTATCTTTGGTTTGCAGTAAATGATGTGTATGCCATGCGGAGATCATACACAACGACCCTATTGTCTGATAAATTCCACCCTTCGGTTTAATGCTTTATTTACCGGTGTGTCATTGGCTGCAACAGGTCTGCTTTCTCCCATGCCATCTGTTTCAATTATAGAGGCATCAATGCCAAAGGATTTTACCAGTTCATTTTTCACAGCTGCGGCCCTGCGTTTAGACAGGTCGAGGTTGGCAGCATCACTGCCGTCTGCATCGGTATGGCCTATGATCTTAATTTTAATGCCGGCATTTTCAAGCAACACATCGGCAATGCCTTTAATGGTTCCGTAGCTTTCGGGTTTCACTCTATCGGAGTTTACATCAAAATATATTCCATAACTCACCAGCCTGCCTTCGGTGATCAGTTTGCTGCGCATATCGGGCGATGCATCGGTTATTCTTAAGTTGGAAATATAAGAACCGCAGGATGCTCCTCTGGACAAACGGAAACAGAAGCGGTTAAAAGCAGACCCCTCAAAAATATTGGTGGGCATATCCAGTACTTTAGCCATTTTGTGATAGATCCTCAGCCTGCGGTTCTGTATCCAGATAATAACATGGTTAACTTTTTCCACTTCAACCGGGTTCAGGTTTGATGATCCGGTGATCATGGTGTTTTCTCCGGTTTTGTAGGCAGCAGTGTTCCAGCGTTCTTTTTCGATATTTATGAAGATGCCGCTTTTTCCGGGATGCGGAGCGTTGTCCATTTCCATTGGCTTTGCTTCTTCATACAAAAGAAGGCCGGCAGCTATCCGCCCTCCAATTTTCTTTGGAACAATATCAAATTCAATGATATAATTTTTGGGGAAGGCTATATTTTTCAGATAAAAATAATTTCCGTCGGTACTGTTCAGGTTAAACCATTTACCGGGTGCTATATTCAATGTATTGATCTCTCCTGCTGCATTGGCAGTCCACAGGGCGGGAAAATCGCCAATGGCATCCTGGCTGAAATCGTCAAAATAGATCATTTTTTCCCCGGGTATAAAATCATATTTTGAATAAGCCTGTAACCCGGGCTGACTGCCGGTAACCGGATTAATAACCGTATCGGTTCTGGGTTTATTTTGAACAACTGCTTTATTGTCGTTTGTTTTTTGTCCGGTATTGGTCTTAAAAGCACTGTCAATAACTTCGTCGGCTTTTTTATTGATGGCCTGGTTGGTTTTGTTAATGGCTTTTCTCTCCAGTATTTTACCCGGGTTTAGAATCTGGGCTTCTGTAGTGTAGCTGTTTGCCAATATCAGCATAAGCAATGCAGCCGTATATTTCAGTTTCATCTTTTAATATTTTCAATAAAATTAGCTCCCGTAGGATCCTGAAACAGTGATAAAAGGCAAGTGAATTATTGATTGTCATCATTATTTAAAAGCCTTGTTTTTTAAAATGACCGGTTTTGGCAGTGCCTGATCTATTCAAGTGAACGAGACAATGCATAAAAAAAGCCCCTGTAATTACAAGGGCCAATTAAAAGATTTATTTTAAATTAAAAACTGCCCGTTGACCAAACAACCTGTGTGCCTGGTTTTTGCGTTTTTAAATCAGTTTCGGCGGTAATAAATACCTTGCCCGGCTTGGTGGCAGAAGTTGCCTCAAATTTTACCATATCTTTTTTATCGGTCCAGGTATTGGCACCTTCAATGGTACCAATATTGGAAGGTATATTGGCTTCATTCGTCATCCAAACCACATAACCTTCCTTAACCGGTTTCATTAATTTTACAGGCTGCAGGTTTACAACAACAAGTTGTATGACGTAATTGCCTGCTGCATCCCTTTTTATCTGCATCCCGTCTTTTTCCGGAGGTGGTGGTGGAGTCGCAGGCTGGGCAGCTGCCGGTTCGCTGGTTGTTGCAGCAGTTGATTTAGAAGAACCTGATTTTTTTGAACAGCTTTCCAGGCAAAGGGTTAGAATGGCTGCAGAAAGCCCGCCCAATAAGATCTTACGGGGCCATTTTGTTATGATCTTTTTCATTTTTTTAGGTTTGTTTTTTTGTTTATAACATTAAAATAAAATGTTTTTTCACAAAGAAAAAAATAAAAAACGGAATTTAACTGCCCAGGCAGTTTTTTCCTATACATCAGCTTCATTAAATGATAAGATAATGCTGCTGATGGCTGTATTTACTCTACGGCAATGGATACCTGCTTTATCAAACATCAGCCTTGATGCTTTTGCCGTATCGCTGCCGGCATATTTATCCGATAGGTAAATAACTTCCGTAATCCCTGATTGTATAATGGCTTTTGCACATTCATTGCAGGGGAACAGTGCTGTATATATTTTGCATCCACGTAGGTCCATACCAATATTGTTTAAAATGGCATTCAGTTCTGCGTGGCAGATATAGGGGTATTTTGTTTCCAGGAAATTGCCCTCTTTTTCCCACGGAAATGCATCATCATCGCATCCTGTGGGCAAACCGTTGTAGCCTGCCCCTACAATTTTATGCTTGTCATTCACAATGCAGGCGCCCACCTGTGTATTAGGGTCTTTGCTGCGGCGGGCACTTAATATGGCCACACCCATAAAATATTCATCCCACGAAATATAATCCTGTTTCTTTTGTAAAGCCGGCATATATTTTATTTTGTGTAAATCTAAAAAACGGTTTGCAAACCAAATAATAATTAATTGGCGTTGACGGCTTGCAGCATGGCCCTTTTTTCAAAATCAGGTTTGGTTGGCCAGTTACCTTTCCTTGTAAATAAAACAGATTGGTAAACAACAATAAAGCACAGCTGATTACCAGAACACAGAATATTTTTATAACCTGCCAAACATCATTAACTTTAAGAAACCATTTCTCATTTAAAAACAACTGCTGATGTCAAAACACTGGAGCCGCCGCGATGCCATACGGGCATTGGGATTATCTTTTGGAACCCTGGCCATGCCTGCAACAGCCTGGGCTGTAGATGAAAACAAACATCCCATTTTATTGCCCGATATAAAATTAAACCTCGATAAACCGGTTACTGCCATCACCTGCGGTGCAGGCGCCCGTGGAAATGTGTATGGCAATTATGCCGTAAAATATCCCGATCAGCTGGATATTGTGGGTGTGGCAGAGCCTGTTGCGCTGCGCAATGAACGCTACACCAAAAAGCACAACATCAAAGAAGAAAACCGGTTTAATACCTGGGAAGATGTTTTTAAAAGGCCAAAATTTGCCGATGCCATCATCATCACCACACCCGATAACCTGCATTACGGCCCCTGTATGAAAGCACTGGAGATGGGGTATGATGTGTTATTGGAAAAACCCATTTCGCCCAGCGAAAAAGAATGCCGGGAAATATTAGCGCTTTCAAAAAAGACAGGAAGGATCGTTGCGGTTTGCCATGTGTTGCGTTATGCTCCCTATTTTGTTAAGCTTCGGGAGATCATTCAAAGCGGTGTTTTGGGCGAAGTGGTAAGTATACAGCACCTGGAACCCATTCAGCACATTCACATGAGCCACTCCTATGTACGGGGCAACTGGCACAATAGCAAGCAAACCACACCTATCATATTGGCCAAATCCTGCCACGACCTGGATATATTAAGATGGATGGTGAATAAACCCTGTACCCATATACAGGCATTTGGAAGCCTGCAATGGTTTACCGAAAAAAATGCTCCTGCAGGAAGTACGGCACGTTGTACCGACGGTTGTGCAGTTGAACAAAAATGCCCCTACTCGGCACTGGAAATTTATTACCGCAAAAGAAGCTGGAATTATGTGTTTGACCTGCCCGAAGAAAAAGACAAGCAGGCGGCATTTGTACTGGAGCAATTAAAAACCACCAATTACGGCCGTTGTGTTTACCGCATGGAAAACGACCAGCCCGATCATTACACCACCAATATGTTATTTGAAGGCGGGCTAACGGCAGCTTTTTCAATGGAGGCCTTTACTTCTTACGACGGCAGAAGAACCCGGGTGATGGGAAGCCTGGGTGATGTGGTTGGGGATATGACCTCTTTTACCATGACCGATTTTTTAACCGGTAAGAAAACAGAATGGAAGCAGGAATCGGATGGGCATGGAGGAGGGGACTGGCGGCTGGTTGCCGACTGGATCAATGCCGTATCGCAGCATAAACCCGAATTGCTTACTTCCACCATTGATGCTTCCATAGAAAGCCATGTAATGGGTTTTAAGGCAGAAGAAAGCCGCAATACAAAGAAGGTAATGAAAGTAAAATTATAAATTACTCCAGGATCACTTTCTTGAAATAAAAAACATCCGGGTCTATCCGTAACGGTGTTTTACTGGTTATGGTCATTCCTTTTTTATCTATAACCAGCCGTTGCATACCTGCATCGGTTACCATATTCACAGGCAGGGCCATGTCGATGTTCAGCAGTTTAACCTGGTATTTATCTGCAGCAGTTTGCTTAACATGAATTTCCAGTTTACCGGTAGTGTATAAATAAAGATGAAACAAAGGTTGCAAGCTTTTACCGTATGCCTTGCTGAACAATTGTTCCACATCGGCCGTGGTAACGGTATTGTCGTAGGTGTATTGCGGGGCAGTAGCCAGTTTTTTTAGTGTAGGAAAGAAGACCTCATCACCCATTACATAACGCAGCGTATGCATAAAGAATGCACCCTTGCCATAAATATCGGGGTAGTAGGCGCTGTCACTGTCAATTTCTTCGCCTAATACCATGGGCTGTCCGTTTTTTATGTTTCTGGCGGTTTGCTGCATTCTTTCAAGGTATGCGGTTTCACCGGCAAGTTCGCGGGTAGCCATGGCGTCACCAAACACACAAATGCCTTCCTGTATCCACATATGCGCCCAATCGCGGTTGGTTACCTTATTGGCCCACCACTCATGTCCGAATTCGTGGTGCAGCAGCCAGTCAAAATCCTTTTCGCCTACTTTAGTGTATTTGTATTTATTGCCATAGGCAATATTGGTCTGGTGTTCCATGCCCAGGTGTGGTGTTTCAGATGCGGCAATGCGTTCCTTAACCCAGGGGTATTCGCCAAAATATTTTTCGTGTATGCGGCAGCTTTGTTCAAACAGGTCAAGCAGTTTTTCTGCTTTGCCGGCATTCTCTTCCAGCACATAATATTCCATGGGTACTTTGTTTCCATCAACCGTGGTATATATTCTTTTTACCACTTTGTATTTGCCAATATTAAAAAGTATGCAATAATTGCTGATGGTGTAATTTGTTTTCCAGTGGTAAGTGGATCTGTCTTTTTTTGTGGTTACTTTTTGCAGCAAACCCGGCCCGGCCACAACCAGGCCTTTGGGTACGGTAATGATCATATCGGCACCTTCATTGGGTTCATCGCTGGGATGGTCTTTGCAGGGAAAATAAATTTTTGCGCCTTCGCCCTGGCAGGTTATGGCGATCCAGGGATTTCCGGAAGCATCTTTTTCCCATTGAAAACCGCCTACCCATGGGGCTCTTTCAGAAATGGCGGGTTTGCCGCCGTAAGCAATTTTTACGATCACTTTTCCTGCGGGTAATGCAGTTGAAATATATACCAGGTCATCCTGGGTATGCCTGAAAGCAGCCGTTTTGCCATTTACCCAAACCTGTTTTATGGTAAGGCCATGCCAGAGGTCAAATAATAAACTGTTGGCAGATCGCTGCAGGTTAAGGTCAATTTCTGTGTATCCGTTGATGGCTTTTTCTACAGGGTCAACATCCAGCGCTACGGTGTAATGCCTGATGTCCATATTGGCCTGTTCGGGTTTTAATTTACCTCCCGATTTTAAATTTTGTGCCTGTACATCAGCAGCAATAAAAAAAATAAATAATAAAATATATTTAATCATGGCGTATTTTTTATTGAAGTTACTTTATTTGACAATACTGGCATTGAAATACAACAGCAATGATCTTTAAAAAAAACGTGAGGTAGCTGCTCAAGGGATTATGTATTTCAGAAAATGGAACCGGGTAGCCATTTAAAAATGCCCGTGCAATTATAATTTTAAATGGTTGTGTATTCATTTTATAAGGTTACATTCACATTTAAAAAAAATATAAATATGAAACTCGCTACTATCGCATTCCTGTTTTTATTATTATCGTGCAATGCTAATGATAATACCGATACTAAAACAGTTGAAACTCAAACTACCACCACCACGGATGATGATGATAAACCGGGGGGTGATATAGAATCAGAAATAAAACTGCTTAATGAGCAATCTCTTGCCTGTATTGCGTTGATGAATAAACTGGAAACAGAACAGAATGCAGCTTATGCAGCCGGTGATGCGGAAATCGCCCGTATGATCAAGACACGTATTGACAGTGCTGCGAGGGAGAATGTGAAAATCGGGCAGAAATTAATGGCATTGGAAAAATAACAAGCAATGTACAGGTAGACAGTTGCCTGTAAGGGTTTTGTTATATTGAAAGATATGATAACCCTGGTTGCATGTAAAATAAAAGTGCTATTGGGTTTTCTCCAACGCTTTTTTCTCAGTCATTTTTTCTTCAATATTAACGACGGGAGTATGTTGTTTGATGCCTGAATTTACTGGCATCCTTCTTTTACCATTACCCCATCAATCATTACCCCGCAAACTTTGCTGAGGTATTCAAACGGGTCGCCGTTAAAAAGTACCAGGTCAGCATCTTTACCAATTTCAATGCTGCCAACCCTGTCGGCTATACCTAATAACCTTGCAGGATTTAAGGTGATGGATCTCAGTGCATCATCAAAGCTTAATCCAAAGGCCATGGCCTGAGCAGCTTCAAATAACAGTATCCTGGTTTTAGGAACATACCCTTCAAATCCGGTTTCTATGCTCACCGCAATGCCTGCTTTTGTTAAAATAGCAGCACTTTCCATGGTCATGTTTACCATATCGCCGCCATTGCGTGCCATGGTGGCATGTAAGATGATTTCGGCATTGGCATTTTTAATTTCGGGAATAAGCCGGTAAGCTTCGGCAGCACCGTTCAATACCAGTTTTAAATTAAATTCCTTAGCCAGCCGTATGGCACTCATAATATCTATGCTGCTGTTGGCCGTTATCAGTGCTTTTATTTCTCCTTTCAATAATTTTACCAGCATATCCATCTTCAGGTCGGCAGCAGGGCGTTTGCTGCTGTCCTTATCCGATTGTTTTTTCAGGTGTGCCTGTGCCTTAAACAGTTCTGTTCTGATCATGGCTATTTGTTTGGCCTTGGTACCCGGTGTGGTAAAGTTGGTTGATACAGAAGGGCCGATGGTCATGGCCAGCATACTGAGTGGCTGTATGGTTACTGTTTCTACCGTACCTGCTTTGGTTTTAGCGATCATGGTTTGCCCGCTTACCAGTGCGCCTGTACCATGCCCGGTGTGTATGGTAGTAACTCCATAATCCCGTATTACTTTCACCAGGCTTTCTTCGGGGTTATAGGCATCAATGGCCCGCAGTTCGGGTTGTATGGGCCCGGATTTTTCCAACTGGTCCTGGTCTGTAGGGATATTTAATGCACCCGATATACCTACCAGCGAACGGGCATCTACCAGGCCGGGGGTTAGTATTTTGGTTTCGTATATTTTATATCCGGGTGGTATGGCAAGGCCGGGTCCCATATTTTCAATTTTACCGTTTTTTACCAGCACCACACCATTACGGATAGACGTACCTGACACGGTATATATCAGGTCGGCCTTAACAGCAATCTGGGCTTTTAAAATGAGTGCCGCTGGCAACAGTAAAAAGAGGATGAATATTTTTTTCATTGAAATGATTTTAATTGATGTAATGCCGCAAATATTTTATTGTTCATCGTCAACATGATGATGAAATTCACTCCTGATGGGAGAGTACACAGCATAGCCACCGCTTAAAAACGCTTTGTCGGCAGGTTTGCTGATATCCCAGCGTTTAATGCCCTCTACCCAGGTTTGTTCCACCCTGGTGTAAATGCTGAAAGGATCGCCGTTAAGAATGATAAAATCGGCATCCTTGTCTTTTTCAAGAGAGCCCACACGGGTACCCAGGTCAAGCATTTTGGCACCGGCAAGTGTTAGGCCTTCCAATGCTTTTGCCCGGCTCATTCCTGCCCTTACCATCAAAGCAGCAGAGCGGATAAAAAATCTGGAATCGGTAATGCCGTCATCGGTATGAAAACCCACTGCGGCACCGGCATTTTCCAATGCAGCGCCTGTGGTGAGTGATAAGTTCATTGCTTCCAGTTTACCGCCTGGTGCATCAATGGTGATGATAGAGGATGCAAGGCCTGCAGCAGCGATCTCCTTAGCAACTTTCCATCCTTCAGATACATGGTGCAATACCGGTTTAAATCCAAATTCCTGGCCCAGTCTTATGGCAGTAAGTACATCATTGGATTTGTGTGTATGAAAATGTACCACACGTTTTCCGTTAAGTACTTCAACCAAACTCTCCATCCTCAAATCGCGTTCGGGCATTTTCGATTCATCTTTACCGGCTTTGTCTACTTTCTTTTTGTATTCCTGTGCCTTTATAAAAAGTTCCCGAACCATGGCAGCACTTTTAGCCCTTGTTCCGGGAAATGCACCAGGAGTGGTTCTCATGGGGTTTGTTCCATTGGCCATTTTCAATCCGCCGTACAACCCTTTTTCATTAACAATCAGCAGGTCTTCAATTATTTTCCCTTCCCTCATTTTAATGTAGATGGTTTGTCCGCTCATGAGGTGGCCGCTACCCGGCATCACATTAATGGTAGTGATACCACCCGCCAGTGCTTTTTTAAAACCGTCGCTGGTAGGGTTCACTGCATCCATTGCCCTTGCATCGGGGTTTAAGGCTGCAGAAGCATCGCCTCCCTGGGGGCCACCCAGGTGAGAGTGTGTGTCTACCAGTCCGGGCATGATTACTTTACCGGTAGCATCCACTACTTCGGCACCAACCGGTATGGCACTACCGGAAACGCCTATACTCAAAATTTTTCCCTTGTGTACCACCAGCACTCCGCCGGGTATAGCCGGCCCGGCAATGGGGTAGATGAGTGCCCCGGTAAAAGCGATGGGTTTATCCTGTGCATTAGCCAGCCCGGTATACAACAGGCTGCAGGCAAATAATAGTCGTTTGATCATACAAGCGGTTTTATAATAGAGTTCTAAAGTACGCTTTGCAAATGAGATAATAAAGTTTTCTGTTTGGCATTTAAAATAAGACGAAGAAGGTTAAATTATTCTAATTACTTTTTTCTGCAATAATCTGTTTTTCATATCGTTCAGGCATCAGCTGGTTATTCTTATATCATAAAAAAAGCGGATAGCTTTTAAAAAAAAACTGTCCGCTTTCATTTTATGATAAATATTTTTTAATTACGCCTTATCCACCATCCCAGCCACAGGCCGGTAATACCCCAGGAAATCAATGCATCCACGAAGTGCGCCATCAGGTCGTGTGTGGGAAACCAGATATGCATGGTATAAGGACCATGTAAAAAGGTAATGATACCGGTACCCAGCGTACCCATGAAAACCGTTCCAAAAGAAGGAGTTTTTATTTTTACCAGCATCCAGCATAAAAGCCAGATGATAAAAATATTAACCAGCAGGCTGCGGCCCATGTTCATAAACATTTTATTCATTCCGGGCATGCTTTTATGATATATAACCTGTGCCCATGGTTTGCCTTCCGAAGCCTTCATCTGTTTTTCCATTTCTTCATTTGAAGTGCCGGGTGCAAAGGTGGGCATCATATAAGCGCCGTCTTCGCTGAACTGGGTTCCCAGGTAAGCCAGGATACTGTCTTGCTTAGGCGTATATTTTTGCTGGGCCTCATGCAGGTTTAACATGCCCCAGGTTAAAAATTGCCATGCAAAAAGAATAATGCCGCCTACCAGGGCGCCGATGATCATTTTTTTCATATTTATAATTTTTGTTAAGAGTGACAAAATAAAAAAGAAAAACGGTAATTAAAAGCAAATTCGCTTATTTATGAAAATAGTCAGGGTAGTAAATAAGGTTGTTTTGCATGTTCATTTGAAAACTGTTTATGTAAAATCTTCTTTTGCTTCATCCGTATAAAAACAAGTTGTATGAAAAATAAACTAACCTTAATACTGATGCTGCTTTTTTGCAGCCAATTATCTGCACAGCAAAATGGTTTACCTGCCATGCGCCCGGCAGATTTTACATTAACCTTCCGCTTTGATGGTGGTATGAGTTATCATTTTGAAGAGATCATAATAACCAGTGACAGTTGTATGTATGAACAGAATCTTAAAGGGCATATCATACAACGCAGGTTTAAACTAAACGAAGACGGCCTCAACAGCCTGTATGCCATGCTGCAGCAAAACCAGTTTACACAAATTGCATTCACTAGTGCCGGCCATGTACACGACCGGGGCGGAATAAGTATCGCCATTGGCTGGGATAATAACCGGCAGCGTTATACTGTCATTGATTCGGGGAGTAGTTTTGTTGCCAGTGACTGGAAGAACCGATGGATGAAGATATGTGATTATGTAAAAAAACTGCCATAGTTAAAAAGCATGCGACAGGGGATTATACTGCCAGATTCTGTTTTACTTCTGCAATTTTGTTTTGAATATCTTCCGCCCCGGTTCGTGGCACACGAAACGGAAATCCGAATTTCATACAAGACATAAAGTATCTTGTTTCGTGTGCCACGAACCAAGGCGGGGTTAAAAAAAATCCTTTATAAATTATCGGAAAACAAAAACTTTTGTCCGGTTACTGATATTTTTACTAATTGATATATTAGGCATATGCCGGTACCGGATCTTTTAAATTATCAGTTAAAATAAAGAGGTTGCTATTATCTAATTCAATACAGCATACCCAAATAAAACTGCAAACTGCCTGCACCAGATTAACACATGGTTGTTGGTGGTATAGTTAAATGACGGATCCAGTTCATAAGAAAAATTGCCTGCAGTTGCTTTTAAAAAGCCCAACTCCTGGGAATTAGAGCCATCGTTGTTTGGAGACACCCAGGTTCTCAGATCCGGCCCCCCATCTGTTTTAAAATTTTCAAAAACCAGGAAACGCCTGTTGACGGAATCTTTTACAATTTTTACTGTGCCGCTTGTTGTGTGTGCACTGCTTACAAAAATGCCCGATGCAAGTGTTGTAGTTGCAGATGGCAAGATTTCATTTACAAATGTTGGTGGCGTATTTTTTTTGCAGGATGCAAGAAAAAATAAACCACAAAACAGAACAACGATATTTTTTTTCATTTTATTTGGTTTTATTTTTTAAGGTATACATTATTATATACGAAAAACAAGAGTAGGGGTTGCATTAAAACATGGTTTAATTTTTAAAACAGCTGTGCAATTAAAAACCGGTGCCAGCATATACTGACGCCGGTTTTTTTTGAAAGAAATACGGGTTATCTTGTTATAACACCCGTTGGCAGTGACGCTGTATTCAATGCCATGGAATAAGTTACATGATCGAGCGCAGCAGCAGGTATATTGGCAACCAGTGGTTTTAATAAAAATGGGGCAGGGCTGTTGTCTGGCACAGGTTCAACAGAAATTACAGCAATGCCTCCGGACAGATCAGTTGGAAAAGTCAGACCGGCCGGCGCGTTCATAATAAAATCTTCGCCTGGAAATGGTGGTGCACCGGCTGTTGTACCGCTATATGGAGCAGATAGATCTGGTAGTGCCGGATTTAGAAACTGACCGGTTGTAACTGGTTTACCACCAATCACTGTCCATCCTTCATAAGCCCATCCTGCAGGTAAGGTGGGTAAGGTTAACCCTTTCATTGGAGTTCCTGTGCCCAGGTCTAAAAACCATATGCCACTTTTTTCATTGTTGGCATTTCCGTTTGTAGGAGTAGCTAAAATATATTTGCCAACTGCTGTGCTGAAATTGGTACCCAATGCCTTCGCATCATTAATGGCTATATTTGCTGTGCCTGCCGAAAACGCACCGGAGAGTATATGTGTATCTGTAGGAGCAGGATTTGCATCAGGAAAAGGTTCAATGGTTAAAATAAAATCAGTGGCCGCTGCCAATTGAACTTTATCAATATCAAAAGCGGTTTGAGATAAAATACCTGCGGCATTGACCGTAAAAGTACCGGTAGTTACCGGGTTTCCGTTTACCAAAAGCCAGCCTTCATATTTAAAATTGGCGCCAAGGTCTTCGAGGCCTGTAATATTCAGGTTTAATGATTTGGTGGTTATTTCACTCTTTTTGCAGGAAATAAAAACCATGGTAAACATTATAAGGTGTAACCAGTTTTTAGCATGTTTCATAATAATAAATTTTTAAGTTTTAGTGTTTTTGTTGAAGACATAATTCTCCCAGTTACCAGGTGAACCGGTAATTTTAAGTGTTCTGTAAAAAATGGTTAGTTTGCTAGTTTCGGTTGAGTACAAGCTGCAGTCCTGTACTCGTTACCGGCATATTGCCTACGCCGATGCCCTTTAGCGGGATTTGAATAAATGGTTCTACACGGATATTTAATTTTTTTCCAACGGTATGTTGAAAGCCGGCACTGATCCTGATATCTGAAGCAAAATAGCTGAGATTGTTTTTGTATGTACTGTTTATTTCCTGCTGTTGACCGCTTACCACAGCCTGGTATTTATTAGCTTCCTTTGTCATGATATAAGATGATACGCCGGCTTTGGCATACAGCGTATTTTTATTTTTAGAAAAATTGTATTTGACAGCAACCGGTATTTCAATTAGTGTACTGGTTGACTGCAAACTTTTTACTGCCATGTTTGCCGGCATAGACCCTGCTTTGGGTTTAAAATATTTACCATCGCTGTAATATTTTTTTTGTGATACCTGTACGCCGGTTTCAATAGCGGTTTTTGGATTGATTTGTAAACCCAGTATCACACCAGCAGTTAGTCCAGCTTTGGTCATAGGCTGACCTTTTACTTCATTAAGTTCTGCACCGGCCGCAATACCATAATAAAGGCGGAACTTATTTTTATTCTTTGTATTATTTTTTTCAGCTGTTTTTGATTCATTCTCATGCAATTGCTTTTTCTTGTTCAGCGTATCTGTAATTTCTTTTTTTGCTTCAGTAATTAATTTGTCGTTATTTACCTGTTGAGGATCCAAAACTTCAGTTGTAACTTTATTTGCAATCTTTGAAACATTACCAGGTTGATCAAATTTGTTTTCAGAATTTTCAGACACTTCTGCTTCAGGGGAAAAAATATTGGTGTGCATCTTTCCTTTGGTAAATGAAGACAGTTTGTTTTTTTTGTAAATAGCTGTAGGGTATGATTGGGTGTTTTCTTTTATTTCGTCAATAGCTTCAGAAGCTATATGATCTGGTTTAAATTCAGTTGCGCTGCTGCTTTGAACCTGGTAACCTGTATTCTCCTTTACGCGTACTTTTTCATTATTATTATTGGTGCTGTTGTTTTTCGTTAATAAATAAGTTGTTCCAATTGTTACACCCATCATGATGAAACCAAGAAGTAACAGGCTGGTTTTGCGTTTTCCTTTTGAGAAAACAGGCTTTTCGGATGACACAGCTGCTTCGCCGCCAATAAAAGGCAATAGATCGTCGAAATTACCAGAGCCTGTTTTTAGCGGATAATTTTCAGCTGCTTTCTGAAACAGTTCGTCCATATGGTTATCTAGATGCTGCATAATAATGCGTCTTCAGTTTTTTTAATATTGTTTTGCAATAAAATACGGGCACGGGATAAAGAAGACTTGGAAGTGCCTACAGGTATTTTTAATATATCGGCTATTTCTATGTGGTTGTAACCATCAATTACATAAAGGTTAAAAACAGCACGGTATTGAGGAGCCAGTTCTTTTATCAGAACGATCAGTTCTTTGTACAATATCAGCTGTTCTGCATTTTCTCCACTATCCGGGATTTCCCAAACGCTATCCGGAATGCCACCGATTTCAGGTGCCATTTTACTTTTACGGAGTTCATCAATAGCTGTATTGATCATGATCCTTTTTAAATACCCCATCAGCATCTTTTCGGTATCTACTTCTTCAACCCCTGTTTTGAACTGATCAATTTTAACAAAGAACTTTATAAAGCCATCATTTACTACATCAACAGCATTATCATACCGGTATATATAGCGAAATACAACCTTCAGTGCAAAGCCATAGTATTTTTCATAGAGTATTTTTTGATACTTATGCTCCCTGCGCAAACATCCTGTTAATATTTGAGTTAAATTTTCCAAATGATGTTCAATAAATTTCAATATTTCCAGCCATTATATGTATTAAAAGTTAAATAAAGGCTGGTTTTCTATCGATGAAGCCGCCTTGCCAGTATAAACGGCTTTATTGTTCAAATGGTTGCAAAAAAATAGAGGGGTTTACAAATATTTATCTTTATTAACAGCAATTAATACCAGAATCGGTGAATTTAGGAATGATATTTTTATAATAATATGACTGGTTTATAAAATTATTCCGGCAAATTCTGTTTAACTTCTAAGATCTTATTCTGTATCTCTTCAATACTTTTGTCCAATTCATTCATCCGGCCGGGCAGTTCTTCAATATTTTTTTTGGCATCGGTTATTTTTTCTTCCATGTCTTTTATATCCGTTTCCACTTCCTCAATCTTTGCGTATTTGCCTTTTATCCATTCCGATATTTTTTCCCTGTACTTGCTGTCGCTTGCCATGGCATATTTATCTTCCAGGTCGTTTAACTGCACCTGTATCTGCTGTATATAATCCTGCTGATTGAGGATCCTTTTTTCAAGCCTTTCCCAAAATGAATTTTGCTTTTCGTATACTACAGCAAGTTTTTCTTTAAAAGCATATTGCTTCGCCAGCCTGTCTTCCAGCCGTGCTAAAAAATCTTTTTGCTTCAGTTCCCATTCGGCATGTTTTATTTCCCGTTCTTTTTTTCTTTCTTCCCAGGCTTCTTTTTTTTGTTGCAGTTCTTCTTTATGAAGGGTCCAGGCTTTATCAAGATCTTCCTGTACCTCATCAATGGCAGCAAATATCCTTTGCTTGTCTTCCCTGGTGATGCCATCCCTGTTTTCAATAACAAACTTCCGCAGGTCTCTCAATCCCTCCGATTTTATTTTTAATGGATTTAGTGCTTTAGCGGCTTCCTTGCTGATGCTGTGCTGATCGGGTTCATCTGTATGTATTATTTCTGGATTTGTAAGCGCATGTATGGTTGCCCCAAGTTCAGAAAGCTTTTCTGCAGCCGCATCGGGGTGGCATGCCCTGATGGCATATAATACTGCCTGTGTAAGCGATGAAGATTGTTCAGTCAGCCTGTTTCTTTCTTCACGCAGCTGGTTATAAAAAACATCCTCTTTAAGCCTTAATGCTTCACGATATGTTTTAAACTTTTCCCAGGCTTCGGTTCTGCGTTCTTTATTGGGCCAGTTGCTTTGCCTGATGAATTCGCCCGTTTCGGCAATTTGTTTTTTTAGTGCTTCAATATCTTCTTTACTCAATGGCCTGGTGTTTGTTTCATCACCCAGTGCTGTTTTAACTGCAGCGATCTTTGTTTCGGCTTCTACTGCAAACTTTTCATCTTCCTTATCCTGTATGGCCTGTTTTTCTTTAAGGGCATCAAGCAAGAGTTGCAGGCTGGTCCATTTTTCCTGGCGCTCCTGGTTGTTGGTAAAGCCGGTAATTTTAAAATTCTCGAAAAGCTCTTTGCGCATGGCTGAAAGCGCTCTGGAATCAAGCGAATCTGCGGTTGCGCTGTTTAATTGTTCCTGAATTTTAGTAATCGTACCCTGTAGTTCTGTAATGGTCATACGTGTATTATTATGCAATGGTATTATAAGGACAAATTTACGAAACAGCTACATAACCTGAAGATGTAGTTTTTATTTTCAATTAAGATTTAATTTTACCAACTTGTAATATTGACCTGCTGTAGTATATTACAAGCATGAAACATAACCTATTAATGCCTTTTTTTCTTGTTGTTCTATGTGTTACAACCAAAGCACAGCAGCATTATTTAATAACAGGCACTTACAACAGCAGTAAAAGCGAAGGTATTTATGTATATCAGTTCAACAGCATTGATGGTGCTGCCCGTGTTGTTGGTTCCGTAAAAATCTCCAATCCATCTTACCTGGCGGTTTCGCCGGATGAACAATTTGTTTATTCGGTAGAGGAAGATGCTGCTAAAAATGGCAAAGCAGGGGCAGTATCTGCATTTTCTTTTAATAAAGAAACCGGTTCACTTTCTTTTATAAACCAGCAGGCATCGGGTGGCGATCATCCTTGTTATATAAGTGTTGATAAAACAGGTAAATGGGTAGCAGCCGGCAATTATACCAGCGGAAGCTTATCCATACTACCGGTTATGGCTGATGGAAGCCTGGGCGCTGCAACAACCGTCATAAAACATACCGGCTCCGGATCCAATCAAACAAGACAAACTGCTCCTCATGTGCACTGTACTTTTTTTTCGCCGGATAACCGTTTTTTGTTTGTCCCCGACCTGGGCATTGATAAAGTGATGATCTATGTATTTGATGAAAAAACCGGTAAGATCGCCACTGCCAGGCAGCCATTTGCAGCATCAGAACCCGGAGCCGGGCCGAGACATATCTGTTTTAATCCTGCCAATACTTTTGCTTATCTATTGGAAGAGTTAAGCGGCACCGTTGTAACCTATCAATATAAGAAAGGAAAGCTGAAATCCAGGCAGCGCATCAGCACTATGCCGGCAGGTGACAGCAGTTTTTCCGGCAGTGCCGATATTCATGTTTCGCCTGATGGCAAATTCCTCTACGCATCTAACCGGGCAGCATCCAATACCATTGCCATTTTCAGCATCAACCAAAAAAACGGTAAACTGTCACTGGCTGGCCACCAGTCAACATTGGGAAAAACGCCCCGCAATTTTAATATTGACCCTACCGGTAATTTTTTACTGGTTGCCAATCAAAACAGCGATGCTATTGTTATTTTTAAGATAGATAAAGAAACCGGCCTGCTTACTGATACCAAAAACAGGATAGATGTGGGTAAACCTGTTTGCCTGAAATGGATTTTAAAGCAGTAGCCGTTTCTTGCAAGCAACAATATGGCCAACAGGCCTGATGATATAACAATGCTTACCGTGTAAGTGTCTATTCTTTGCTGTATATCGGTATAAACGGCGGAGTTTTTTACAGGTATGGTCATTATGCATTGCCCAAAGATGCCGATAACCGGGCTTTTAAGCGGGGTTTTAGCATTTCTTTTTAAAATACCCTGATTTGGGTATTTAATATGTAGAAAGACAATACTAATTTTATAAAAAAAATGAAAATGGCATATAAAAATTTTTTGATCGCATTTCTTTTTCTGGCATTTACTGCGGTTTCGTTTGCACAAACAACCTCATCTGAATGGTTTAGAAAAGCAACAAAGCTGTACGATGAAAAAAACTACCTGGAAGCCGCGGTGGCTTTTGATAAGGCCACACAGATTGACCCAAAGTTTGAAATGGCTTTTTTTAAAGCGGGCTGGTGTTACAATGACCTGGAAAAGTATCAGAATGCGATTGACCGTTTAAATAAGGCAGTTGCTATCAATAAGAACAATCATGAGGCCTGGCAGGAACTGGGGTATGCGTATAAAAAAATATCAAAAAATGAACTGGCCCTCAGTTGCCTCAACAAAGCCATTGAAATAAAACCGTCTTATGCATTGGCTTATAAGCAACTGGGCGATGTGTATCAAAAACTGGACAGGAAAGCGGATGCAATAACAGCCTACAAAAAATGTTACGAGATCAACAATAAAAATGCAGATGCCTGCTATAACCTGGGTTATTTGTATAACGGTATGGGCGAATACAATACTGCCCTGGAATGGTTAAATAAAGCTGTTTTAATAAAGGAAACGGTAGATGCTTACAATGAGATGGGTTTTGCTTATTACAAGCAAAAGAAAAATGATGAAGCCATAAGTACATATAAAAACGCCCTTAAAATAAATGAAAAGAACGGCACCGCTTATAAGGGAATAGGGGATGTTTACCGGCGTAATTACAGTCCGGCTAAAACCACCGAGGCCATGGAAAATTATGTAAAGGCCATTCAAAACAACCCGAAAAGTGCAGGATCGCATTTTGGCATGGGCTGGTGTTATAATGATAAGGGTAATTACGAAGAAGCTATAAACATGCTGCGTAAATCCTTAGAGTTGGATAAAACCCTTGTTGCCAGCTATACCGAACTGGGTTATGCTTATTATATGACCAGCAAATATGCAGATGGACTGGCAACCTTAAAACAGGGCATTCAGCTTGACAACAAAAATACTTTATGCCGTTATTACAGCGGGCTTATTTATGTAAAACAAAAAGACATTGCCAATGCTACCATCATGTACAATGAGCTGAAGCCGCTGGATGAAAATCTGGCTGAAAAATTATCTGCAAAAATTAAAGCCCTGTAAATTTAAATAAGCCTTTATTTCAATGCTGAACCTTATGTTGCGCTTTTGCTTACCGGCCTTGCTGATCATTTTGTGCATCAACCCGTTGCAGGCTCAAAAAAACACTGCAGATAAAATATTTGCATTTAAAATTACGGGCTATATTAAATCATTAACCGATTCTACTGCTGTTGTACAGGTATTTAAACCTGATTCTTTTCCGGTAGCTATCCGGGATAAGCAAACCGGTTTGCTTAAACATTGTTTTAAAGCAGGCGAAAAACATGATACGGCTGTTATAGGTACCGGAAGGTGTAACCTGATCAAAGAAGATTATTATTATTTTGGTTTAAGGTTAAAAAAAATGCAGCAGCCAACTGAAGGAGATGTATTGTATAGCCTGGTAAAAGTACCTTATGTATATGATGGATTGTTACTGAATGTGATGAACCATGCCATTAATTTTACCAATGTTTACGGCGAAAAATTCATGAACTACAATGGCATATTTACAAATACCCAAACCGATGAAATGAATCTGCTGGATGCTATGGTAAAGGATATCAGGTTCACCGGTGCCGAAATGCTGAAGCAGACGCCGGATAACAACCTGCAGCTTACGGGCGGAATTTACAAAGGTAAAAAACTGTTTGAAGCCATGCAGCAGGCAAACCGCAGTGAGCTGGAATTGTTTCTGAAATTTATAAGAGCCCGCCCGGCAAATTATGCAGGTAATGACTGGAAAATATCTGAAATTTTTGCCACCTGGATGGATGGGGGCACACCAACGGTTGTTGAAAATCCGTGATGATCGATCAAATGGACCAATGATCAGTTCAGCGTATATAAAACCGGTACTGATCATTGATTGCACATTAAAGTACCCGGATTTCGGGATGTAGCGCATATCTTTGTAAGAAGCCGGTTGAACCTCCTTATATGCGCAGCATTACAATCTTCCTTTTATTGTTTGTTTTTTGTGTAACCCTGCATGCGCAGGATACCATACAACAGGTAACTCCCGGCAGAAAAAACGCAGCCGGTCAGATCAACAAACCTTATGTTATTCTTATTTCTGCTGATGGTTTCCGTTATGACTATGCAGAAAAATACAAAGCAGCTAACCTGTTGCGTCTCCGAAACAGTGGTGTAAAAGCCAAAAGTATGTTGCCTGTTTACCCCAGTGTAACTTTTCCCAATCACTATTCCATTGCAACCGGCCTTTACCCGGCCCATCATGGCCTGGTATATAACCAGTTTTACGACCGCAGCCGTAAAGCAGGTTACAGTATAGGTAACCGCAAAACTGTTGAAGACGGAACCTGGTACGGCGGTACACCCTTATGGGTATTGGCCGAACAACAGGGAATGATCAGTGCATCTTACTATTTTGTAGGCACCGAAGCTGCCATACAAAAAACCTATCCAACATACTGGTACCGGTTTGGAGAAGATACAGATATCAATTACCGCATCAATAAAGTGGTTGACTGGTTAAAACTTCCCGAAGAGATCCGTCCGCATTTGATCACCTTTTATATCAGCAATGTTGATCACGACGGGCATATGTTTGGCCCCGATGCACCGCAAACAGAAGCTGCTGTTCAGTTTGTAGACAAAGCTGTTGGCAGTATGGTGGAAAAAGTAAATGCACTTGGGCTACCTGTAAATTTTATCTTCCTTTCCGATCATGGCATGGCGGCTGTGGATACCGTTACACGGATAAACATTGCAGCCATGATTGATACTTCACGTTTTATCATGCGTGGCGGCAATACCAGCCTGCATTTGTATGCAAAAGACACCGCCGATATTGAGCCAACCTATCAATTGCTTAAAAAGAAAGCAGATTTTTTTACTCCCTACCTGCGTGCCGAAATTCCTGCCAAATGGCATTTTTCAAAAGCAGATGACCGCTTTGACCGCATTGGCGATATTTTCATTGCACCACAATACCCCAAAGTATTAAGCAGCAAAATGGGGCGTATCAGTCCCGGTGCTCATGGGTTTGATCCGGCCATAAAAAAAATGCATGCCAGTTTTTATGCCTGGGGGCCTCAAATAAAAAAGCGGATAACAATTCCATCTTTTGAGAATATTCATGTGTATCCATTGGTATGCCAGCTGTTGGGGCTTAGGTATACCGAAGCCATTGATGGTGATCCTGCAGTACTCGATAATATTATCCGTAAAAATTAACGGCCTGTTTTAAAGCTGCTCCGGCTTTTTACATGAGCGGAAAATGATTGCAGCATTTAATAACTAGTTTCATTCTTGTATTAAATGCTCATTTAAAATTACTGCCATGAAAAAATCTGTTGCAAAACCCTTCCATATTGCTGTTTTTTTATTGCCTTTGCTCCTGGTTTATTCAGGTGTTGCTGCACAAATGATGCGGCTGCCCGAAGGCAATACCAATTACAAATGCAGCACCGGCCGCCAGCTGGGTGTTACGCAAATTAATATTGGCTGGAATGCGCCCGGCGTTAAGGGGCGTGAAGGAAAGATCTGGGGAACCGATGTGGCCTGGTATGGCTTTAACGTATTGGGATTTGGATCCAACACGGCATCGCCGTGGCGGGCCGGCGCCGATGAATGTACCAATATTACCTTTTCTACCGATGTTACGGTTAATGGCAAAGCGCTCTCAGCAGGCCGGTATGCTTTTTTTATTGCGTTGTATCCCGATTCCTGCGTGCTCATTTTTAATAAAAACGCCACCGCATGGGGCAGCTATTTTTATAAAAGCGAAATGGATATGCTGAGGGTAACTGCCTGGCAGCAGAAAGATATTAAGGAAAGTAAAGAAAGGCTGGAATATACTTTTTCCAAACAAACCGCCAATGCTGTGGAAGTGGCGCTGGAGTGGGAGCGATGGCGCATACCGTTTAAGGTGGAAGTGGATATTACAGCAACCACGCTGGCGTATATACAGGCACAAATGAGTGGCGCAGCCGGTTTTGACCCGCCCAGCCTGGAAGCTGCTGCAACCTGGTGCCTGCAGAACAATATAAATACCGGGGAAGCATTGAACTGGATCAACGCTGCAGTAGATCCCAACCTGGGAGGTGTGCAAAATTTTAAAACCTTGTCCGTAAAGGCCGGGCTGCTGAATAAACTGCAAAAAAAGGACGAAGCGGATAAGATCATGAAGACGGCCTTTGACAAAGCAACCGTTACAGAACTGCACAATTACGGGCGCCAGCTGCTGGCTGAAAAAAAGGTTACAGAAGCTATCGATATCTTTGAAATGAACCATAAAAAATTTAACGGTGCCTGGCCAACCAGTGCAGGTTTAATGCGGGGCTACGCTGCAAAAGGAGATTTGAAAAAAGCGCTGGAATATGCCGGCAAAGCAGTTGCTGATGCACCAACACCCGAAACAAAAAAGATCATGCAGGCCGCGCTGGAGAATCTTTCCAAAGGAAAACCCCTGTGACCGGAAACAGAACCTTGTTTTCAATGCTTTAAAAAATACTATTCGCATGGTATAAACTTTCCGGTTTGTAAGGTTTGGTTGCTGTAGCATAAATGCTGTTAAAGCCTTTATCAACAGCACCTGAAGAATATTTTCACATGAGATTCTAAAAAAAAGGTTTACTTTATGGCTTTCAAAAAGGGATCTTATGTTGAAATGTTTACGCTTCATTATCGTGTTACACATTTTTTTTGCCAACCCGGTTAAATCCCAGTCACCCGGAGGTATTTCTGCAAATAATAAAATGTGGCTCCGGTCAGATAATGGCGTAAACGCTGCCGGCAATACGGTAACCCAATGGCAGGAAAATTCCGGCGCCAATGTTACCGGTAATTTTACAGTACAGGCACTTGCCGGTACAGCCAATGTACAAACCGGCCCAACACTCATTCCGGCAGGGGTTAACTTTAATCCTTACCTGAGTTTTGATGGGATAACCAATTCTTTGTCCAGTGTAAATAATTTTTTAGGAACCGCTTTGGTAAGCAACAGCAATGTGACTGTATTCCAGGTCATCAATTTAAAATCAGGCATCGTATGGCTCAAATGGGAAACCGACCAGTTGGGAACCACCGCCAGGCTTGGTTTTGAGAATACTGCCGGAAGGCTCAGGTTCGATTTTCCCAGGGCTAATCCTCCGGCAAACGGCCAGAATATCGGCGTTACCAATATCCTGAATAAACATACTTTGTCAACAGCTTTTGTAAATGTGAATACATCTGTAAACCGTTTGAACGGAGCCGATGATAATACCATTCCCATTCCAGGGCCAGGAAATTTTGGTGCAGCCAATACTAAAATTGTTATTGGTAACGAAAACCTGTTAAACCTGCCTTGCCGGATAGATATGGCCGAAGTGATCATTTATTCCAACACCTTAACGGCAGCAGAAAGAAATAAAGTTGAATCTTACCTGGCTGTGAAATATGGTTTTACCCTGAACCAACTGGCAGCTAACAACAATAATTATGTTGCAACCAATACGGCTATAACCTGGGACAGGGCACTGAACAGCGCTTATGCCAATGATATAACCGGTATTGGCCGCGATGATGCAACCGCATTGAATCAAAAACAATCCAGGTCGGTGAATACATCTGCCCTAGTAACCTTATATAATGGTACCTATGCCGGAGGTGTTTTTCCCGCAGAAAATGCAACCAATACCAATAGTTTTGCAAACGACCTTTCATTTTTACTGGCCGGTGATAACGGTGGCACCACAACGCTTAACCAGTGTGCACTGGATGGAAATGCACATCGTATGCAGCGTATCTGGAAAGCCGCTAAAACCGGAAACATTTCAACGGTTACCCTGGCCGTTGACCAGGCTGCTGTTCCGGCAACGTTGAAATACATCCTGGTGTCAGCCAATCCGGCCTTTCCGCTTAGCGGTACCACGCTTTACCCGGTAACAGCAGCCGGCGGTAAATTATACAGTGCCGTTACCTTGAACCATAATGATTATTTTACTTTTTCGGAAGATACCATTCCTTTGCCTCAACTGCAGGCCGCTGCTGTATGCGTAAATACAAGCGGCACCGCCACGGTGCTGAACCCGGTACCGGGCGCTGTTTACAACTGGTACACCCTGCCGGCAGGCGGAACTTTAGCAGGTACCGGTATCAGCATTACCATTCCCAATTTGCCCAATGATACCACCCTGTATGTTCAAACAACCTCTGTATTTGGATGTGTGTTGCCGGTGAGGGTGCCGGTTACCATTAAAGTGCAGACTGTGGCAACCCCACAGGCAAATGCCCTCCAAACCACCTGTACTGTTAATACAGGCAGTATAACCATTACGTCACCTACCGGTGCCGGATACCAGTATTGTATAAACGGTGCCGGTTGCCAGTCAGGGTTAACTTTTTCAAACCTGTTGCCCGGTACTTACTCCATTACAGCTATCAATGCACTGGGTTGTATCTCGCAGATATTGCCGGTTACCATTAATGCCCAACCGCCTGTGCCGGCAGTTCCTGTTGTAAATACACCGGTATCCATTTGCGAAAACCAAACGGCCACTTTAAATATTACCAGCCCGGTTGCCGGTAATACCTATAAATGGTATACCACTTTAACAGCCACCGTGCCTGTGCATACCGGAACAGCTTTTACCACCCCTGTTTTATTTACCCCAACCACCTATTATGCCGAAGCGGTGAATGCCCAGGGATGTGCATCGGCCAGAACCCTTGCAGATGTACTGATCAGAACGCAGTTATCTCCTCCGGTAGTTAGCGTGGTACAGGTTACCGATAGTTCCATCCTGTTTAACTGGGCGGCAGTAAGCGGCGCAAACAATTATTCAGTATCCACCAATGGCATTAATTATACCTTACCCAGTTCCGGTATTAACGGAACCTCGCACCTGATAACAGGATTGTTGCCGCGAACAACGATAACCCTTTATGTAAAAGCCATAGATACATTAACCCCCTGCATAGCCAGTAATAACGGTACTGCAACCGGCACCACACTGGCAAAATATGATGATGTATATGTACCATCGGCCTTTACACCAAACGGCGACCTGATCAATAATACGTTACGGGTTTTTGGAGATATCAAAACCTACCGTTTCATTGTGTATAACCGTTATGGGCAGCTTGTTTTTTCCACTACTGCGCTTAATGCCGGATGGGACGGCACGTATAAGGGCAAACCCCAATCTACCGGAGCCTATGCCTGGTATGTTACCGCAACATTAAGCGATGGGCGAACAGTGAACCTTTCGGGCACCACGGTATTGATCCGATGATGTTTAACCGGACAGTATCAACCATGCATTTGTTTAAAATTTCATTGCAAAATCCATCTTTTAGGCAGTAAATTGATTAAATTGCTGTAAACTAAAACCATGTCAAAAAACCTGGGTGAACTTTCGGGCAGGAAGGGGTTGGAAAACAACCTTTTTGAAGCACTGGGCGTAGCTGCTGCAGCTACAGGAGCACCCGGCAGGGAGAGCATGGAAGAACTGGCTGATGAGTTCATTATGGGCAAGGCCAATATCTTTGGTACCGCCAGTTTCTACGATTTTTTGAAAGAAGAGAATAAGGGCAAAAAAGTATTTGTATGCAATGGCAGCGCCTGTATGACTGCCGGAACACAGGATGTATTACTGGAAAAATTAAATAGCCATTTTACTGCCGGTGAAATAGGCGAAATGACCTGTTTGGGCCGGTGCCATGAGAACAGCGCATTTAATTACAATGGAAAAAATTATTCTGGTGCAGCTGCAGATGAAATGGCTGAGATCAAAAGTGAAAAATTAAAACCGGTTGATACCTATCATGTTGGCTCTTACGGAACCCCTGTTTTAACTACCGCATTCACGCATGTGAATGAGTATTATAAAATTCTTTCTACTGCACTGGAGCAAACACCGGAAGCACTGTTGGCCCAACTCAAAGAATCGGGACTGCGGGGTAGAGGAGGAGCAGGCTTTCCCATCGCATTTAAATTAGATTCCTGCCGCAACACAACAGGTAACCAGAAATTTATTGTATGCAATGCCGATGAAGGTGACCCCGGGGCCTACAGCGACCGCTACCTGATGGAGCAACAGCCACACAGTGTTTTACTGGGCATGATGATCGCCGGATATATAATTGGTGCCGATACAGGGGTGCTGTACATCCGTGCAGAATATCCTGAGTCGCAGGAGATCATACAGGATGCCATTAACCATTTGCTTGACGAAAATTTACTGGGTCACAATATCCTTGGTTCGGGTTTTCATTTTAATTTTAAACTCATAAAGGCCATGGGGGCCTATATATGCGGCGAAGAAACAGCTTTGCTCTCTTCCATTGAAGGGCAGCGGCCCGAAGTAAGGGTGAGGCCGCCTTATCCCACACAGGAAGGCCTTTTCAACAAACCAACTGTTGTTAACAATGTGGAAACGCTGGCCTGTATTCCCTGGATCATCAAAGAAGGAGGAAGATCATTTTCGTCTATTGGTAAAGGTAAGTCAACCGGAACAAAACTGGTTTCGCTGGATGGGTTCTTTAACAGGCCCGGTATTTATGAAGTGGATATGGGTACACCGTTATCAGTTGTTATTAATGAACTGGGCGGGGGCTTTAACAAAAAAATAAAAGCCATGCATATTGGGGGCCCGCTGGGCGGACTGGTACCTGTTGAAAAAATAAATGACCTCACGGTAGATTTTGAGTCATTTGCTCAAAACGGGTTTTTACTGGGACATGCTTCAATTGTTTGTATTCCCGAAGGTTTTCCCATCATCACATACCTGGAACATTTGTTTCAGTTTACTGCACATGAAAGCTGCGGCAAATGTTTTCCATGCCGCATAGGCAGTACCCGGGGCTACGAAATGCTGAAAAAAGCACAGGAAACAGATTATAAAATTGACCGGAATTTATTGGATGACCTGTTGGAAACACTGGAAATAGGTTCGCTGTGTGCATTGGGCGGTGGCCTGCCGTTGCCCGTTAAAAATGCATTGCAGTATTTTGATGAGGAGTTAAAACCTTATTTTAAACAGGGGTAATGTCAGCCTGAGCTTGTCGAAGGCGGTATGGTCCTTACTAACCCGGCTTCTGCAATAGGGATAGCTAACGGGACTGACAGTGAAGGTGAAACGAAGTTGTATTTATTCTAACAAAAAAAGCTATGGGCATCGTTTACAGAAAAGAAGATAAACAGTTTCAATCGGCCAAAGGCGCTACGGTTACCTATGGCTCAACCAATGGTAAACCCCAAATTGCAGTTGCCTATATTGATAATAAACCTTACGAAATAAAAGAAGGGGAAACCATCATTTCATTTATCCGCCGCAATTTTGGAAAAGATGCCGTGCCCACTTTATGCGATGCGCCCAACCTGGACCCATTTGGTTCCTGCAGGGTGTGCAGTGTGGATGTGGCACTTACCCCAAACGGGCCTGTTAAAACACAGGCATCCTGTCACACACCGGTTATGGCGGGTTCATATATTTATCCCGATTCAGACAGGATCCAAAAGCTACGCAGGAATATCATTGAACTGGTGCTTACCGATCACCCGCTAGATTGCCTCACCTGCGAAGTGAATAACAACTGCGAACTGCAAACCGTAGCAGCCCGCGTGGGCATACGTGATGTACGTTATCCTGAAGGGAAAAATCACCTGGAAAAACCCAAAGACCTCAGTCATCCTTACATGACCTCCGATTTCTCCAAATGCATCAACTGTTACCGTTGTGTGCGTGCCTGTGATGAAGTACAGGGGCAGTTTGTACTGAGCATGGCCGGCCGGGGCTTCAACAGCCATATCATTAAAGGCAGCGATATTGATTTTGCAGCAAGTGATTGTGTGAGCTGCGGCGCCTGTGCACAGGCCTGTCCCACTTCTGCCATCAGTGATGTGTTTGAATCGAAGTCGGTATCATTTGATAAAAAAGTGCGTACGGTTTGTACTTACTGCGGTGTGGGCTGTAACCTGGATGTTGCGGTAAATAAAGGTACGATCAAATCCATACAGGCACCTTATGATGCAGAAGCCAACAGCGGCCATACCTGCCTGAAAGGACGGTTTGCTTTCTCCTTTTATAATCACCCCGAGCGTTTGCGTACACCGCTTATTAAAAAGAACGGAGTGTTTGAAGAAGCCACCTGGGATGAAGCCTATGATTTTATTGCAAATAAACTTAATCAAATAAAAAAAGAACACGGTCCCGATGCCATTGCAGGTATTTCTTCGGCAAGATGTACCAACGAAGAAAATTATATCATGCAGAAATTCATACGGGCTGTTATTGGTACCAATAATATCGACAGTTGTGCAAGGGTTTGCCATTCGCCCACAGCCATGGGTATGCAGCGTACATTTGGAACCGGTGCAGCCACCAATTCGGTAATTGATATGGAATACACCGATTGTATGATGGTGATTGGCGCTAACCCTACCGATGCACACCCGGTTACAGGCGCCAAAATGAAACAGCAGGCCATGAAGGGAAAGACCCTGATCGTGATCGACCCCAGGAAAACAGAACTGGCTAAGTATGCAAATTATCATTTACAATTACGGCCCGGTACAAATGTGGCCCTGCTTAATATGATGTTGTATTATATCATTAAAGAGCATGCCGGGGATAAGGATTTTATCCAGGCAAGAACGGAGGGGTATGATGAATTTAAACAAAGTATTTTACAACTGGATATCGGTCATCTTGAAAATATTACCGGTGTAGACCGTGACCTGGTCAGGGATGCAGCGCTGGCATATGCAGCTGCACCCAATGCCATGTCGTTTCATGGATTGGGTGTTACCGAGCATTCGCAAGGCACCTATACGGTTATGCTGATTGCCGACCTGGCCATGATAACGGGAAACATTGGACGCAGGGGAGTGGGTGTAAATCCGCTGCGTGGACAAAATAATGTGCAGGGTGCTGCGGATATGGGTTGTCAGCCGCACCAGGGTGCCGGTTACCTGGATGTTACCAATCCGGACATTCATAAAATGTACGAGGAGTTCTATCATGCAAAACTGCCATTGCATGTGGGTTTAAAAATTCCTCAGATGTATGATGCGGCGCTGAATGATAAACTGAAAGCCATCTGGGTGATCGGTGAAGATATGGCCCAGACCGATCCGAATACACATCATGTATTAAAAGCGTTGGGTAAACTGGAATTATTTGTGGTACAGGAATTATTCATGACCGAAACAGCCAAACTCGCTACGGTGATTCTTCCGGGTGCTTCTTTCCTGGAAAAGAGCGGAACTTTTACCAACGGGGAAAGAAGGATACAACGGGTGAACAAAGTGGTAGAACCCATTGAAGGAACCAAATGTGACGGACAGATCATTGCAGACATGATGAATCGCATGGGATATAAACAGGCCGATTATGAACCGGAAACCATGTTGCAGGAAATAGCGCAGGTGGTGCCATTCTTTGCCGGCGTAAAATGGAATGAACTGGGCGATAACGGCAAACAATGGCCGGTGCTTAAAGACGGAACTGATACTGAAATATTGCATACAGAAACATTTACAAGAGGAAAAGGAAAGTTCATGTACAATGCATTTAAAGAATCGGAAGAAATTGTACAACACGGAAAAGAATATCCCTACATCATTACTACCAACCGCGAACTGGAACATTATAACTGCGGTGCCATGACAAGAAGAACCCGGAATGTGGATATACTCACAGAAGATGTTTTACTCATTTGCCGGGAGGATGCAGATAAACACCTTATCGCAGACGGTGATATGGTTTGCGTGGAATCGCCCCGGGGTAAAGTGGATATCAAAGCAAAGATCACCGACGAAGTAAAGCCCGGTATTCTCAGCAGTACCTTTCATTTTCCTGATATCATGCTGAATAATATCACCAGCAGCATCAGCGACAGTGAAGCCATGTGCCCCGAGTATAAAGTAGTGGCCTGTACTATTCGCAAGAGTAAGGGTAAATATAAACTGACTGAGTGACCGAAATGAAAATAGCTATTAAAAATCCCTGACAGCACGTATATTCATTGCATTGGTTTTAAAATTACAGCCCTGGTTGCCTAAAACAAAATTATGGTGCCAGGCCTCGTTTTCATTATACCCGGTGGAACTCCAGTAAAAGGCTGTACTAAAACCGCCAATAAAATCCCTCAACAGATACAGGGTGTACAATTCATCTTTTGTGGGTAAACGCCAGCCGGTGTATTTAGCGCCTTCTGAACCGTGAACACAGCCTAATTGCATGATCTCCTGTGCCGCATACCAGCTCCATGTACCTCCTTTTAAATCCCTTTCTTCGGCTATCAAGCCATGGTAACCACCGGAATTAACAAAAATTACAATTCCGCCTCCCCATTTTTCACCCACAAAATGGGACTTTTGTTTTTCAACGCTCTTTTTAACAGGAACCTGTGCCTGTATCAAACCAGATAATAAAACAACCGCATATAACAGTAAGGGCTTTTTCATTTTATTTTATTGAATGGCGTAAAGCTATTTTAAGGGAGGGATAAATGCAATGATGAAGGTCACTTGTTGTAATGACTGAATTTTATGACCGGCAAATTCCTGCGCCATTTTTATTTCACGATAAACAGGCATATCCCGGCAGGGTATTTTTTACCTGCAGTGATCGATTCATCACAAACATCATTTTCAGTGACAGGCATCATTGTACACCTGTTTCATTGTGAATAGCTTTAAAAAAATAAAATGTGTTACATATGAAACGGTTAAAATATGCCTTTTTGTTATTCCCTGCTTTAACTGTACTTGCCGGTATTGAATTGCCTGCACAGGTTCCCGTTAAGACCATAAAAAAGCAGTTGCCCGCCGATAGTATTAAAATGAAAGTGATGCAAACTAAAAAGACGGGTGTTTTTTATGTTGATCAATCCTCACCCGCAGATGGTGATGGCACAGCGCTGAAACCCTTTCAAAAAATATCAGAAGCAATGTTAACGGCCAGGTTGAAGGGCCAGGCGGTATTTATTAATATCATCACGGGTACATACCGGGAAAACCTGGAAGTTACCGGAAATACCACGCTTAACGGTATAACAAGATCAGGACAACCCGAAAAAGGGATGGGTGCCATACTGATCGGGTCCGTTATAAACAGGGCTGCCTGTATCCTGGAAATAAATAATCTGCGTATAGCTAACGCTGCAGCGCCCGGTGCACTTGTAATTGATAACAGCCGGGCAAAAACAATACTCAACAATGTTTCTATCGACAGGGCTGCCCGGTATGGAATTTACCAGAAGGGAGGAACACTAAACATGAATGCCGTATCTGTTGTCTACATAACTCCGGGCACGGTCTCGGAGTATGAAAGGCAAAACAATATCAACGAAGTGGTTACATACGGAACAGGTATTTATTTGGTAAATGTTTCGGGCCTCATGTCTGCTGTTAATCTGAGAGGTAATGTACAGGGCCTCATTGCTGACGGGGCTGCTACCAATGTTCGCATCAGTACGATGAAGGCAGAGCGGCATACCGTAAACGCTTTACTTAAAGACCGGATCATTTGCAGCAGCACCAGCATGCCCAATGGTATTGCCTGCATTGAAGTAAGTAATGGTGCCAGCCTGGAACTGCAGGGAATTGAAATACTGGACAATGAATTCTGTGGCCTTTCGGTTCGTGATGGCGCCAGGGTAACGGGTAACAATGTGGTCATCCTTCGCACCCGTAAAGTGTCATGCACAGGCGGCAATGGCCGTGGAGGTATAAATGCCTCTGTACGGCGGGGAGGTGCGTACCTGGAACTTACCCGGTTTGAACTGGGGTATGCAGATCTGGCCGGGCTTCAGCTGGTAAACGCAACAGCCAAATGTTCAGAAGGAAAAGTGCATCACAATATCATAGGGGTACATGTTAAAGAACCGCCACCGGATTTTAAATTTGAAGATTTGATGGACAGGGTTATTTATGCAGATAATGAAAGGAACCTGGAATCAGAAACCCTGCCGGTGCCTGACCCGCATTATTGAGTGCTGTAAAAAGCAAGATATAACCATAACGCTTGTGCGGTGGGGAGTATCTTGGTCATAATGCAAGTGCAGTTTGTACAACATTGTTTAATATTTTTGTGAAACATATGCTGCAATATCAGCTTCCGGCCCGGCAAAAGTTCAGCACAGTCCAGTGAAAAGGCAATGCCTGCAACTTCACCGATCATGACGGCATTGTTTATAAAAATGTATTAACCTGTATTTCATATTGTCTTAACTTTCCTTTTAAATTACCCATTGATAACCCAAAAAACAAGCAGGTATGCCCGGTAAAAATGATTTGTTTAAAGTGACTGTAAACGGATTTGATTTTGAAATTACCCGGGAAAAGGCCGAAGCCATTGACCTGGTAACGGAATCTCCCGGCAACTTTCACCTGATACAGGAACACCGTTCGGTGAAAGCAAAGCTGGTAGAGGCCGACCGCACCGGTAAAAATCAAACCATAGAAATAGACGGCGAAAATTATGCGGTTGCCATCAGGGATGAACTGGACCAGGTGCTGGATCAGATGGGATTTGATACTGCCGGGGGAAAGCATATCAAAGAGATCAAGGCACCCATGCCGGGCCTGGTACTGGAAATTGCCGTAGCTGAAGGGCAGTCTGTACTGGAAGGAGATAAGATACTGATACTGGTTGCGATGAAAATGGAAAACAGTATCATGATACATGCCGATGCAACCATAAAGCGTATTGCCGTAACCGTTGGACAAGCTGTGGATAAGGGGCAGCTGCTGGTGGAACTGGATTAAGCCGGTGCCCATCCTTTTATGTAAAGAATAAAATAAACCAGATGAAAAAAATATTAGTGGCCAACCGCGGCGAAATTGCATTGCGGATCATGCATACCATCCGCAAAATGGGCATCCGGTCGGTAGCCGTTTATTCCGAGGCCGACAGAAATGCCCCGCATGTGTTGTTTGCCGATGAAGCCGTTTGCCTGGGTGCGCCACCCTCCTCCGAATCTTACCTGAACGGCGATAAAATAATAGCATTTTGTAAAGAGCTGGGCGTAGACGGCATTCACCCGGGCTATGGTTTCCTGAGCGAGAATGCAGCCTTTGCCCAAAAAGTGGAAGATGCCGGGATCCGTTTTATAGGCCCCGGGCCCGAAGCCATGCGTATCATGGGTTCTAAACTGGCAGCCAAGGAATGTGTGAAGCAATACAACATACCCATGGTGCCGGGCATTGATGAGGCCATTGAAGATATAACCCTGGCCAAAGCCATTGCAAACAAGATCGGTTACCCCGTGCTGATCAAGGCCTCGGCCGGAGGCGGTGGTAAGGGAATGCGTATTGTTGAAAAGGATGCCGACCTGGAGGAACAGATGCACCGGGCCATCAGTGAGGCCAAAGCTGCTTTTGGCGATGGGTCTGTATTTGTAGAAAAATATGTAAGCTCACCGCGGCATGTGGAAATTCAGGTACTGGCCGATACGCACGGGAATGTGGTGCATTTGTTTGAAAGGGAATGCAGCATCCAGCGCCGTCACCAGAAAGTGGTGGAAGAAGCACCATCGGCCGTATTAACGCCCGAACTGCGCAGGCAGATGGGAGAGGCAGCTGTACTAGTTGCAAAATCCTGTAACTATGTTAGCACCGGTACGGTTGAATTTTTAATGGATGAAAAACTGAATTTTTATTTCCTGGAAATGAATACCCGCCTGCAGGTAGAGCATCCCGTTACTGAAATGATCACCGGGCTCGACCTGGTGGAAGAGCAGATAAAGATTGCCCGGGGAGAAAAACTCGGGTTTACCCAGGACGACCTCTCCATCAATGGACATGCCGTAGAATTAAGGGTATATGCCGAAGATCCATTGAATAATTTTTTACCCTCTTCCGGAACACTTACCACTTACCGTAAACCTGCCGGCGATGGGGTACGGGTGGATGATGGCTTTGTGGAAGGAATGTCTGTTCCTGTTTATTATGACCCGATGATCGCCAAACTGGTCACCCATGGTAAGGACAGGAATGAAGCCATTCAGAAAATGAAAGAGGCAATCAAAGCATACAAGATAACAGGTGTTGCTACCACCTTGCCCTTTGGGACCTTTGTTTTTGAACATGAGGCTTTCCTGAGTGGAAAATTTGATACCCATTTTGTAAAAAATTATTATTCGCCTGAACAGATAAAAGAGAAACAAAAAGCCAATGCAGAGGCAGCAGCCTTGATAGCAGTAAGGAACTGGCTGGATAAACAAAACATTCTTAACCCCGTTGAGCATAAGACCACCAGCTGGAAAAGAAGGCTGGCTTAAGCAATCACTTGAAACAACACATTAAAAAGCGTATAATGAAATCAAAGGTTGATATACTTCGTGAAAAAATTGAGACAGGCAAACTGGGTGGTGGCGAAAACCGTATTGCCACGCAGCACAAAAAAGGAAAACTAACAGCCCGGGAAAGAATTACCCTGTTGCTGGATCCGGGATCATTTGAAGAAATAGGAGCTTTGGTTTTACACCGCACCAAGGATTTTGGAATGGAAGAACAGCAGTTTTATGGTGATGGCGTAATTACCGGTTACGGAACAGTAAATGACAGGCTGGTATATGTTTTTGCACAGGACTTTACGGTTTTTGGTGGTGCCCTGTCAGAAACCCATGCAGAAAAGATCTGTAAGATCATGGATATGGCCATGAAGGGTGGGGCACCACTCGTTGGATTGAATGATTCCGGTGGCGCCAGGATACAGGAAGGAGTACGTTCATTGGGCGGATATGCCGATATTTTTTACCGCAATGTACTGGCTTCCGGGGTGATACCTCAGATATCAGCTATCATGGGGCCCTGTGCCGGCGGAGCTGTATATTCCCCTGCCATCACCGATTTTACCATTATGGTAGAGAATACCAGTTATATGTTTGTTACCGGGCCAAATGTGGTGAAAACGGTAACCAATGAAGAAGTAAGTTTTGAGGAACTGGGCGGTGCTTCTACGCATTCTACCAAATCGGGTGTTACGCACCTTACCGCCTTGCATGATATGGATTGTATAGAGCAGGTAAAAAAAATGCTGAGTTATATGCCTCAGAACTGCGAAGATGTGGTATTGAAGATACCGTACACATTGGGTGATGAAACCCGGGAAGTGCTGGAAAGCATCATCCCCGAAAGAGCCACACAGCCCTATGATATAAAGGATGTAATAACCGGGATATGCGATACGGAAACATTTTTTGAGATCCATAAGGATTATGCCGAAAACATCGTGGTTGGCTTTGCCAGGCTGGCGGGCAGGAGTATTGGCATTGTGGCCAATCAGCCCAATTGCCTGGCCGGGGTACTGGATATTGAAAGTTCAAAAAAAGGTGCCAGGTTCACCCGTTTTTGTGATTGCTTTAATATTCCCTTACTGGTACTGGTAGATGTTCCGGGTTTTTTACCGGGTACCGACCAGGAATGGAATGGCATCATTACCAGTGGCGCCAAGTTGTTGTATTCATTGAGTGAAGCCACCGTGCCACGGGTAACCGTTATTACCAGGAAAGCCTATGGCGGTGCTTATGATGTAATGAATTCCAAGCACATTGGTGCCGATATGAACTATGCCTGGCCTACAGCCGAGATCGCGGTGATGGGAGCCAGGGGCGCTTCGGAGATCATTTTTAAAAAAGAAATACAGGAAGCAGCCGACCCTGCCCAAAAATTACTGGAAAAGGAAGCGGAATATGCCGAAAAATTTGCCACACCATACCTGGCAGCCGAAAGAGGGTTTATTGATGAAGTGATTGAGCCCAGGGAAACCCGTAAAAAACTGATCAAGGCTTTTGCCATGCTCGAAAATAAAGTAGTGAAACGGCCAAGAAAAAAACACGGCAATATACCCCTGTAAGTAATGGTAGTACTATTATAAAAAGGTGTTTACCCGTATACCCGGGTTACCTTTTCCGGAAATAAGTATTAATGGCAGCGCAGGCTGTTTCAGCAGCGCTTTTTCAATAACGATTTATTTTGCTATCTGACCTGGTAAATGATTTGCCGGGGTATTTTTTTTATAACCAAACAAACAAAAATGATTCAGAAAACGTATTTCAAGACCAAGGATTATTGCAAGGTTAAATTCAGTTTTGCACCTGAAAATGCTGAAACCGTAGAAGTTTTAGGACTGAACAGTGATTGGGAAAAAGGCATCATTCTTAAGAAAAAGAAAGACGGTACATTCTCTGCAGAGGTTTCATTACCAAAAGATTCGAAGCATGAATTCAAATATTTAGTGAACAACACAGAATGGGTAAATGATGAGACTGCAGACAGTGAAATGGCCAATGAATATGGCGGTACCAACAGTGTGGTAGAGATCTGATAAAACGGAAGGATACAGCCTGCATCAGGGAATACCATTTTTTTTGATGCAGGCGTTTATACTCAGCAGGTTTTATTCGGATTTGCGTAATTGTCGCTCTGGTCCTCCGTGGTGTGGTCGAGGCATACAAAATCTTTTTCCAGCAGCAGGTACAGTGTTTTATCACCGGCAATGGGCATATGGGCATCAAAGCTTATGATGCTGTTTGCAGGCCAGTCTGTTGTGAGCAAAGCCGGAACAAACATGGTTATTTTATTTTGTTCCAGCATTGCCGATAAGGTATTGCCTTCATCAACCCGTTGCAATGCATATACAAAACTATCGTTGCCAAAAGAGGTTTCTTCCTGCAGGTAACCTGCTGTGGAAATGGTATTCACTTCAGTTTTGGTAAGCCTGATCCTGATGGAGTTTCCTTTAATGCGTATTTTCATCGTATATTTTTTCTGGTGCTGTTAGTGAAATTACTTTGTGTCGTTTGCGGTAAAATTAAACCAGATCGTACACCAGGCAAAAACCTGCGTTCACCCGTTATTTATTAAACCTGTATTCTTTCTTTTCCTGAATAAATATTAAACCGGTCATTCCGTAAAAACCCGATCAATGTAATGTGATGCTCTGTGGCCATCTGCACCGCCAGGCTTGATGGGGCACCAACAGCAGCAATACATTTTATTCCTGCCATCACTGCTTTTTGTACCAGTTCAAAACTGGCCCTGCCGCTTAAAAATAACAGATGGTTGTTTAAAGGAAGCTGATGTTGCATCATGGCAGCGCCGATTATTTTGTCGAGCGCATTGTGCCGGCCCACATCTTCCCGCAGCATTATAATATTGCCGGCATTATCCGATAACGCAGAGGCGTGTATGCCGCCGGTACCTTCAAAGATTTTTTGCAGTGCTTTTATTTTATCAGGAATCTGGTATAACACTGTTGCATCCACCATCACCTGGTCTGCCAGACCGCTAAAAGCTGAAACGGTGCTGATGGCATCAATACTGGCCTTGCCGCAAATACCACAACTGGAAGTAGTGTAAAAATTTCTGGCCGCATTGTCCAATGCAGGCAGAATGTTTTGTTTCAGTATGACCTGTACGATGTTTTCATCGGCATGTGCATGTTTTATTTCACTTATGTCTTCGGCATTTTTTATGACCCCTTCTGTGAATAAAAAACCGGCAGCCAGTTCATCATCATTGCCCGGGGTACGCATGGTTACCGCAATATTCTTTTGCATCCGTCCACTGGCCGTACTATATTCCAGCAGAATCTCCAGGGGCTCTTCTACAGCTACCTGGTCTGTTGTTTCGCTGGCCTCACCGGAGTTTATCTTATACAGGGTAATATGTTCTACACGGTCATCTTTCATAGCTTAAAAGTAAGTATTCTATTCAGCATTAAAGCCTTTAATGGTTTGGTTATAAGCCTGGATGGTATCAATACTTTTAATACTTCTTATGTCATTAGGTAAGTATTTAATGGCATCGGTTTTTCTAAGCAATTGCTGCAGCGAAAATGCTTTTGCAGCAAACATATGCTTCAATTCTTCAAAGCAGCTACAGGGGTACCAGGCCATCATCGATTCATAGATATCCGCTTCCCCGTTATAAAATGAGACCGGGATATCTGTGCACAGTTTCGAAAAGCTTTCCAGTTCAGTTGTTTTTAAAAATGGGTAATCGCAACCGATCATCAGCAAATGCTTATGGGGGTGTAATGTAAATGCCGACAGCAGGGCTGCCATGGGGCCAATATCACTGTATGCGGCTGCATCTTCTATAAAATCATAACCTGCATCGATACTTTTTGCCTGTTCTTTGTTGCAGGAGATAAAAACCTGATCACAAAAAGGAATAAGCATATCGTACACATGATATCGTTGTGGTTTATTGTAGTAGGGCAACATGCTTTTATCTGTACCCATGCGGTTGCTTTGGCCTCCGCACAAAACCAGGCCGTATGTATCTTTTATGTGTTTAATTGCTTTCATGCAACAGAATAATCTTAAATAAACACCTAAATTACATGAATAGCATAATTCTTTGATCCTTTTTTTTCTGATAAAAAAGAGCAGTTAAAAAAGCTGTTTTTTTACCTGAAAAACCGCTTTGAATAAAGCCATTTCTGTTTTCTTAATTATATCAAAAAATCATTCATTATTACCATTTAACATTTAACAAACCATAAATCCCCAACTTTTCCTAAATTAACGTCTGAAACAAACATCAGGTATGAAAAGAAAATTAATTACACTTGCCATTATTACGCTTGCAGGTTTTGCTACAACAGCGCAATCAGATAAAAAGATGTTGACATCCGCCGATTACGACCAGGCCACCAGGGCCCTGGGTTTTAATACAGGCAAACTCGTTTACCGTAATCATGTAAGCCCAAACTGGCTGCCCGATGGTAAATGCTGGTACACGGTTACTGTACCTGCCGGTGTTGAATTTGTTTTGATAGACCCGGCTACCGGGATCCGTAAAACCGGCCCCGATAAAAAGTCGATTTTGCCCGATGCCGGGCAGGCTGCAGGCGCTGCTCCGGGCCGCAGAAGAGGAGGGTCTTTGGAAAGTATCTCTCCCAATGGTAAAAAAGCTGCTTACATTAAAGACTGGAACCTGTGGGTGCGTGATGTAGAAACCAAAAAAGAAACCCAGCTCACTTTCGATGGTATAAAGGATTATGGCTATGCCACCGACAATGCCGGATGGACGCACAGCGACCGCCCCATCATGCTCTGGAGTCCTGATAGTAAAAAGATAGCCACATTCCAGCAGGACCAGCGTCATATCAGTGATATGTACCTGGTTAAAACCAAAGTAGGTGCACCTGAACTGGAAGCCTGGAAATACCCCCTGCCCGAAGACAAAAAAGTGATACAGATAGAACGTGTTATCATTGAAGTAGAAGTGCCCAAAGTAATACGTTTAAAAATACCGGCTGATGACCGGCGCGGAACCCTCAGCGATGATATCGCTTCCGGCGGGCCTTACGATGACAATGAATGGAATGGGGATGCAACCAGGCTGATGCTGGTAAGTACCAGCAGGGACCACAAGGTTGAAAAAGTGCGTATAGCCGATGCCGTTACAGGTGATGTAAGGGAAGTGTTTACCGAAAAAGTGGCAACGCAATACGAAAGTGGCCAGGGCACCATCAATAACCGTTTCCTGGATAAAACCAATGAGATCATCTGGTACAGCGAGCGTGACGACTGGGGCCATTTATATCTGTACGATGCACAAACCGGTAAACTTAAAAACCAGATCACCAAAGGCAATTTTGTAGTAACGCAGTTATTAAAAATTGATGAAACAAACCGTACACTTTATTTTATGGCAAACGGGCGTGAACCCGGACGGGATCCCTACTTTGCCCATTTTTACAGCATTAATTTTGATGGCAGTAATATAAAGCTGCTAACACCCGAAGAGGGCAATCATAATATTTCCCTTTCGCCGGATGGTAAATATTTTACCGATTCGTATTCTCAGCCCCATATTGCACCGGTCTCTGTTTTACGGGATATAAAAGGAAAACTGGTTGCCGAATTGGAGAAAGCTGATATCAGCAAATTGCTGGCCACCGGCTGGAAGCCTGTTGAACCCATCAAGGTAAGATCAAACGATGGCAAATGGGACCTGTATGGCATCCTATTCAAGCCTAAGGATTTTGATCCCAATAAAAAATATCCCATTGTAAACTATATTTATCCGGGCCCGCAGGGCGGGGGCGTGGGCAGCCGCAATTTCTCTCCTGCACGTGGTGATTACCAGGCACTGGCCGATCTGGGTTTTATAGTAATCATCATTGATGGCAGTTGTAACCCCGACCGTTCCAAATCTTTTCATGATGCCTGTTATGGCAATATGGGCGACAATACACTTAACGACCAGGTGGCCGGCATAAAACAGCTGGCTGCAGCCCGGCCTTATTTAGACCTGGATAAAGTGGGCATCTGGGGGCACTCCGGCGGAGGTTTTGCCACGGCCGATGCCATGTTTACCTTCCCCGAATTCTATAAAGTAGGTATCTCCGAATCGGGTAACCACGATAACCGAAATTACGAAGACGACTGGGGCGAACGTTACATCGGACTGGAAGAAAAAGGGCCGGACGGTACCAGCAATTACGCCAAACAGGCCAACCAGATCAATGCGGGTAACCTTAAAGGTAAGTTGTTGCTGGCCCATGGTGGCATGGACGATAATGTACCGCCATACAATACCTACCTGGTAGCCGATGCTTTGGTAAAGGCAAACAAGGATTTTGACCTATTGATTTTTCCCAATGCCCGCCATGGTTTTGGTGCCGATGGCAATTATATGACCCGCCGCCGCTGGGATTATTTTGGTAAGCACCTGATGGGTGTTGAAGTGCCAAAAGAATATAAGATAGATCCCAATCCAAAGCCTGAGGTTGCCAAACCCAATGATTTAAGCAGCCGTAAGAATACCGTGATCAGGCGCATACCGGTATCTGTATCCAACATCACGCTCAATATATTTGATAATGGTACAGTGGATGGAGACTCCATCAGTGTGTATTACAACAATAAATTGCTGGTGGCCAACCGCGGACTTAATGAAAAAGCCATTGTTGTACAACTGGTGCTGGATGAAAAAGCGGCCCAGCATGAAATTGTACTCTTTGCACATAACCTGGGCAGCATACCACCCAATACAGCACTCATTGTAGTAAATGCCGGCGAGCAGCGTTTTGAACTATCCTCCAGTGCGAGTTTGACGGAGAACGCGGTGTTGGTGTTTGAATATAAGGGGAAGCAGTAACCTCATGGCGAAGAGGCGAGACGAAGCAATTTGTCAATTACAGAGCACTGTCATGATGAGGCACGAAGCATCTCATATTTAGCATATGAACACAGCTAAAGAACGAAGCCGGTAATATTTTGTTACCGGCTTCAGTATTTTATGGCATCATCGTTGCGTCGCAATCCTTTCATCGAAATACCAATGGGGAACTTTTATCGATTCGGAGTTGGCTCGCGAAGACACGAGCCAATGCGTATTCAGGATGTACATTGAGTTAGCAAAGGAGTTTGCGAAGCAGCAAGAATGGTATATAGCAAAAACCAAAAAAGAGTAACTGATTTTTTCATGTTGGCTGTTTAGTGCAATACAAGTTCATGGGAAATAATATAATGACAGCTATGTTTATCATCCTTCCTTGGCATCTGATAAAAATTGCAAGTCGTCGCTTCCTCTCTTGTTTCTCTTACCTAAACCAGCAACTGGTTTCCATACATCAAAGCTCCTTTGTTGCCGGATTCAGCATTACCGGATCACCAAAACCCAGTTTTTTAAGCGGCTCCAGTTGTGTTTTCGCATCACCCACTACCAGCCATACCATTTTATTTACATCAAGATATTTTTTAGATAGTGATCTGATCTTTTCAACCGTCATGTTTATTACGATCTTTTCACGTTCTAATACATAATTAGAATTCCAATTGTACTTTGTAACATTATCCAACAAATTCAACTTGGCACCTGCCGTTTCAAATGCTCTTGTATTGCTTTTTGTAAGAAAACTTTTTGTGGTTGACAAGTCTGCTTCTGTATAAGTGTCCCCAAATTTTTCAACAA
>CALRVV010000015.1:0-85000 GCA_943371705.1 Chitinophaga pinensis
AATAATTTCATTGGTGCAAAAGTTTAATGAAAAACGGTCTGCAACTTAAAAATATGGATTTTTTAAGATCAATGTTTTTACAGACGTATAAAAATCCTTTTTTTACCGGTCCGGCAGCAAAAAAGTAATGCTGGTCAACATAAAAAATCAATTCGTTTAAGTACAACCTGGTAGTTTAAAAAGGATGATCTTGACTTTGATGCCTTCAAGGAAAGTGTTGTTCCAGCTGCCTGAAAATAATCTGCTGTAAACCTGAAAAAATATCTATCTTCAATACAAATTATACAACTATGGAATTATTAAGAGATTATTGGTGGCTCCTTGTTGGGGTACTTGCCCTGTTAGGCTGCTTTGTAACCATTAACCAGGGTTTTATTGGCGTGGTTACCATGTTCGGTAAATACCGTCGTATACTAAGGCCGGGGCTTAATTTAAAAATTCCTTTTCTGGAGCAGATATTTAAAAAAGTAAGTATTCAGAACAGGTCTGTTGAACTGGAGTTTCAGGCAGTAACTGTTGACCAGGCCAATGTTTATTTTAAATCGATGCTGCTGTATTCGGTACAGAATGAACAGGAAGAAACGATCCAGAAAGTGGCTTTTAAATTCATCAGCGATAAAGACCTGATGCAGGCTTTGATACGTACGGTAGAGGGAAGTATCCGTGCATTTGTATCTACCAAAAGGCAGGCAGAAGTGTTGAATGTGCGCCGCGATATTGTGGAGAATGTAAAAGAGCAGGTGGATGTGGCACTGGAAGGATGGGGTTATCACTTGCAGGATCTTCAAATTAATGACATCACTTTTGATGAAGCCATTATTACCAGTATGAGTAAAGTGGTTGCCAGTAATAACTTAAAAGCCGCAGCTGAAAATGAAGGCCAGGCTTTGTTAATAACCAAAACAAAAGCTGCAGAGGCTGAAGGAAATGCCATTAAGATCGCAGCGGAAGCAGAAAGGCTGGCGGCACAGTTGCGTGGCCAGGGTGTGGCTTTGTTCCGCGAAGAGGTTGCTAAGGGTATGAGCCAGGCTGCCAGTGAAATGAAACAGGCTAACCTGGATACCAACGTGATCCTGTTCAGTATGTGGGTAGAAGCTATTAAGAATTTTGCCGAATATGGTAAGGGAAATGTGATTTTCCTGGATGGCGGCAGCGATGGTATGGAAAAAACCATGAAACAGATCATGGCCATGCAGCAAATGGAATCAAAGAAATAAAAGATCTTTTAGATAAGCTAAACCCCGGGATCGCCGGGGTTTTTTATTGTAGTTTGTTTTGTTGAACCACATAGACAGATAGAAAACAATAGACATGCACATAGACTATGTGTTACCTATGTTCCTATCTTTCTATGTGTTTCAAATAACAAGATTAACATTTTGTTATGCAGCTATTGTACTTTTGTTTCGTTTCATTGCATAATTGAAATAGTTTTGGCATAATTATAGCGCAGCTATATATACAAATAAAACCCGGCACACATGTTTAATATTCTATTGCAGGTAGATAGTACAGGAATAGCAACTGCTTCAGCAGGAAAGGAATCCTTGTTTTCGTTATTGGTAAAGGGCGGTGTTTTGATGATCCCGCTGGCCATATTTATGGCAATGGCCATATTCTTTTTTATTGAGCGTTTGATCGCCATACGCAAGGCCAGTAATATAGATGATAATTTTATGAACATCATCCGCGACAACATCATCAATGGAAATGTAACAGCAGCCCGAAGCCTGGCAAAAAATACACCCAACCCGGTTGCTAAAATGATCGACAAGGGACTACAACGTATAGGTAAGCCCATTGATGCCATTGAAAAAAGTATGGATAATGTAGGCAAGCTGGAGGTATACCGTATGGAGCGTAACCTGCCGGTGCTTTCTGTTATAGCCCGCATTGCGCCGCTTTTTGGTTTTGTGGGTACCATTATTGGTCTGGTCATGTTGCTGCGTGATTTTGCTACGGCAACCAATCCATCCATCACCGATATTGCCGATGCCATGTATGTAAAGATGATCACGTCTGCAACCGGGCTCATCATTGGTATCATTTCTTTTTTGGGATACAGTTACCTGAATACACAAATTGACAAAACAGTGCACAAAATGGAAACGGCCAGCGCTGATTTTATAGATATTTTGCAGGAACCAACGAGATAATAACACGAATTGAACGAATTACACTAATTACACGAATTAGTTTGTTTAAAGAGGAATTCGTGTAATTCGGAAAAATCAGTGAAATAAAAAAAATGAGTTTAAAAAAACGTTTAAGGGATAATCACAATGAGGTAGACGCCGGTCCGCTGAATGACGTATTGTTCATACTGTTGATGTTCTTTTTGCTGATCTCTACACTGGCCAATCCCAATGTAGTTAAAGTGAGCAACCCCAGGGGAAAAAGCGATACCAAGGTTAGCCAGAATATTGTGGTAAGTGTAACCAAAGACCAGCAGGTTTTTATTGGTACACAGCAAATTGATATAACATACATTGATTCTTTGCTTAAAAAAGAAGTGGAGAACAATAAAAAATATAATGACACCCCCACGGTGGTACTGAATGTGGATACCAGTGCCTACTACGGCATGGCTTTTAAGATAATGGAAGCTACCAAGCGAGCCAAAGCCAGGCTGGCAGCCAATATCAAGCAGTAATAATGACCATCCTTTCTTTGCCGTACATGTCTTTTTTTATCATTACCGTTTGATAATTGCTGCGGAATAAAGCTGCAGTTTCACCCGCCTGGTCTTCATGTGTTTCCAGGTATATCTTTCCGTTGGGCAGTAAGTGATCTCTGCCAAATGCTGCGATCTTTTCGTAAAAGATCAATGGCGAATTGTCGGGTACAAAAAGTGCCAGGTGTGGCTCAAAGCGGGTTACATTATCGGCCATTTTTTCTTTTTCATACAAGGGGATGTAGGGAGGGTTGCTGATGATGATATCAAACAGGCCAAGCCCGGGCCAGTTTGCTTCATTCAGAAAATCAAGTTCGGTAAACTGGATATGTGCATTGTGCAGGGCAGCATTTTCGGCTGCCAGGTCCAGTGCGCCTTTACTGATATCAATGGCTGTAAGTATGGAAGCCGGTAAATTCTTTTTTATGGCAATGGGTATACAACCACTGCCTGTTCCTATATCCAGTATGGCCGGGTCGGTAAGTTTTGATTTACGGTCTTTTATCAATTGCTCAACCAGTTCTTCCGTTTCGGGCCGGGGTATCAGCACCTGTTCATTCACTTTTAGTTTCATATGGTAAAACCAGGCCTCGCCCAGAATATATTGAACAGGCCTGTTTAATAAAAGTTCTTTCAGGGTATTTTGTATCAGTTCATTGGCAGCCGGCGAAATTCTTTTTTCCGGGTTTTTTAAAATATCCGTGCGTTTCAGCGAAGCCATCTTTTCAAATACCCAGTCGGTGATGGCCGTAGCTTCACTGAGGCTGTATATTTTTTGCAGCTGTACTAAAAAATTGCGGTATAGGTCTTTCAGCATCATTAAAGCAAACATACTACTTCGCGGGTGTATAATATAAAATATGTAGTTGTCATATATTGCCACTTAGTACAGGTACTTTATTTATTGATGCTTATTTTTGTTACTTGACGGATCATGAAAAATATATGCAACGTTGCCTTCAACTGGCAATGCTGGGTGCCGGCCAGGTAGCTCCAAACCCCATGGTAGGTGCAGTGCTGGTGAATAACAACAGGATCATAGGAGAGGGGTATCATCAAAAATATGGCGAAGCACACGCCGAAGTGAATTGTATAAACAGTGTCTCCGAAGCTGATAAAGTATTCATTGAAAAGAGCACCCTGTATGTTTCACTGGAGCCCTGTGCGCATTTTGGTAAAACACCACCCTGTGCAAACCTGATCATCAATCATAAAATACCCCATGTGGTGATTGGTTGCAGAGATATTTTTGAGTCGGTTAACGGCAAAGGAATGGAACGCTTACAAGCTGCCGGTGTTCAGGTTACATTTGGTATTTTGGAAAATGAATGCCTTGACCTGAATAAACGTTTTTTTACTTTCCATGAAAAACTGCGGCCATACATTATTTTAAAATGGGCACAGAGTAGTGATGGGAAAATTGGCACTTGTAATGGAGAAAGGCTTTTTATAAGCAATGCATTTACAAACCGGTTGGTACATAAATGGAGGAGTGAAGAAGCTGCAATCATGGTAGGAACAAATACGGCTTTACTGGATGACCCGGCTTTAACAACAAGATTATATACCGGTAATAACCCGGTGAGATTAGTGGTTGATATGGATTTAAAATTACCGGACACCCTTCAGTTGTTTGATGGCAATGTTAAAACAATTGTATTTAATCAGCTTAAACAGGAAGCAGGAGAAAAGCTTTCTTTTTATAAGATTGATAAAACCGAAAGACCGATCCCTCAAATTTTAAATGCATTGTATAAACTGCAGCTGCAGTCTGTAATTATTGAAGGTGGCGCAAAACTACTGCAATCTTTTATTGATGAAAATGCATGGGATGAGGCCAGGGTGATCACTAATACTGATTTTAAAACGGGAGAAGGGGTAAATGCACCTATATTGCAACACCAAAAACAGGTAAACAAAGAAAATATGCGAACAGACAGTATCGCTTATTTTATAAACAGCAAAGCATGATATATTTAATTGGCAGCATTTTATTCAGTTCTTACCTCACGCTTTCTTTTATAGTGCTGCAGCGGCTTAAAATCAATACACTCCAGGCCATTGTATTTAATTATGTTGCCTGTGTTTGTACAGGCGCTTTGGTAAACGGCTCTTTTCCGGTTAACAGCAACAGTATGCATACACCCTGGTTTGTATGGGCATTGGTAATGGGCGGTATGTTTATCAGCATTTTTAATGTGATCGGTTTTACTACACAAAAACTGGGTGTGGCCATAGCATCTGTGGCCAACAAATTATCGCTGGTAATACCATTTGTTTTTTCTATATACCTGTACAACGAAAGCGCAACTGTGTTAAAAATAGCCGGTATTGCAGTGGCATTGGCTGCGGTTGTGTTAACCTGTTACCCTTCGCAAAAAAATAATGACCAACCAAAAAAAATCAAACAGCTTTTATTTTTACTACCCGTTGTTTTATTTATCAGCAGTGGTTTGCTGGATACCCTTATTGTATATGTAAAGAATAATTATTTCAGTAACCCTGCCGGTAATTTTAATGATTTTCTCATCACTGCTTTTTCTGTGGCGGGTAGTATTGGCTTGATGCTCCTGGGTATTCAGATTGTAACAGGCAGGCAGCAGTTTTCGGGCAAAGCCCTGCTGGCAGGTATTATCATTGGTATTCCCAATTATTTTTCTATCTGGTGCCTGGGTAAAGTAATCACAACTTACCAGGGGAATTCATCGGCAATAATACCTGTAAATAATATGGGTATTGTTTTGTTCAGTGCTGTGGCTGCATGGGCAATATTTAAAGAGAAATTAACCCTGGTCAACTGGATTGGTATCATACTGGCTGTTGCTGCCATTGCTTTAATTGCTTACGGATAAATATGGCGCCTATAATTTTATTATTGCATGGAAGAGAAAGGATTTTATAATACCATTTCACAACTATCTGCTGCTGAGTTTAAAGACAGGGGCAGTAAGTTTATTGCTTTTGCTTTTCCCATTGAAACTGCAGATGATTTTAAGCAACAATTACAGAAATTAAAAAAAGAACACCCCAAAGCGGTGCACCATTGTTTCGCTTACCGTATTGGTACCGATGGTAATAATTTCCGGTCATCGGATGATGGTGAACCCACTGGCACTGCGGGTAAGCCCATTTTAGGACAAATAGACAGCAAACAACTGACCAATATTGCAGTCATTGTAGTACGATACTGGGGTGGTACCTTACTGGGTGTACCGGGCCTGATAAACGCATATAAAGTATCTGCAGCAATGGCACTGCAGGTTACACCCATTGTTCAAAAGCAGGTAGAATTGCCATACAGCATTGAATTTGACTATACACAGATGAATGAGGTAATGATGATACTGAAGCAGTTTAATTGTAATATGCTTGTACAGGAAATGCAGTTGTTTTGTATGATAAAAACCGGGATCCCCCAAAACCGGCTGGATGAAGTGTTGTACAGGCTGAATGACCTGCAACATGTTTTGGTAAAAAAAATCGTATAATAAAGCGGGATTTAGTAATTTTCTCAAAAACAAGTGTATGGCAGCTGAAAAAAAGTACAAAAATTTCCGGAGTTTTTATCCTTATTACTTAACCGAGCATAGCGACCTTACCAACCGCACACTGCATTTTATAGGTACAGCCGGCCTGTTGGTCATCCTTGTTGTGGCCATTGTTTTACAAAAATGGTGGATGCTTGCACTGATACCTGTTTGTGGTTATGGTTTTGCCTGGGCAGGCCATTTTTTTATTGAAAAAAATAAACCGGCAACATTTACTTATCCGTTATATAGTTTAGGCAGCGATTTTGTAATGTTCTGGCATATGCTTACCGGGCAGATCGGTAAAAAACTGGAAGAGGCTAAAAAGACAATTTCTTAAAGTGAATATAGAAACCATTCGTGATTACATTCTGAAAAAACCTTCTGTTACAGAAGGTTTTCCGTTTGGAGAAGATACGCTTGTATTTAAAGTGAATGAAAAAATATTTCTGCTGGCAGGGCTGGATAGCCTGCCTTTACAGTTCAATGTTAAGTGCGATCCGGATAAAGCGATTGAACTGCGTGACGAATATCCCGAATCGGTTTTACCCGGCTACCACATGAATAAAAAACACTGGAATACCATCATTGTGGATGGCAGGTTAACGGCAAGGCAAATAAAGGAGATGATCGATGATTCTTATGCTTTGGTAGCTACTAAAAGACGTGTAAAATAACTATGCCAAAGTTTATAAACTTTGGCATAGTTTGTTAATCATTTTTTTAAACCGCATCCGGGCAGGTTTTGTTTACCAGTTGCCGGATGTGGAGTAAAACGGGCTTTGCAAAACCGGCCGATTTTGCAATGTATGCATCAATCTTTTTATCTTTTGTCGCCATGGTTAAATCGTAAAAAAATCAGAAACTCATTAAAAACCATTTACCATCTTTCTTTTTCATAATAAATGTCTCTTCCTTTGTGCCATCAGGTCCAAACATAATATTAACCTTTGCATTGTCGCCTTCAATGGTTGCCTCGCCTGTCACTTTTCCTTTTGAAAAATATTCTTTAAACATCGCTTTAAGTTTTTCATCTCCATCTGAAACTTCACAAACTTTTTTACTGTCACCATCGGGCTCCAGGGAGGCATCGCATAAGCCTTTTAATTTACTGTAATCGCCGCTTTTGGCAGCATCAAAAATCATGTTGGCCACACCGGCAGGGGTGCTTTGGGCATCGCCGGAACCTGATTGGCCCTTACAAGCAGTAAATACAAATGCAAGAATAAAAAATGAATACATGAATGTCTTCATAAAAAAGTGTTTTAGTTGAATAAATGATGAACCCGGCGTAAAATAGTAAATTAACCAATTACCTGTATGTGATTGGCTCAAAGATTTCCTGAATTTCCCCGGGTGTTTAATATGCTGAAATGCAGAAGGCTTTTTCCATTTGGAAAAAGCCTTCTTTTGAGTATAGGAAATAATTATTTAAAACTTTCACTTACCACCAAATCCTTACTGCCTGGCGTATAAACGTAAAATCCTTCTCCGCTCTTTGCACCCAATCTTCCGGCCAAAACCATATTTACCAGTAAAGGGCATGGCGCATATTTTGGATTGCCAAAACCATCCTGTAAAACCTTTAAAATACTCAGGCAAACATCCAGGCCAATAAAATCGGCTAATTGCAAGGGTCCCATAGGATGAGCCATACCCAGTTTCATTACGGTATCAATTTCTTCTACGCCTGCAACGCCTTCATACAAACTGTATATGGCTTCGTTGATCATGGGCATTAAAATACGGTTGGCAATAAAGCCGGGATAATCATTTACAGCACAGGGTATTTTACCCAACTGTTTGCTTAATTCAACAATGGTTTCGGTAACTTCTTTTTTGGTAGCAAAGCCATTTATTATTTCCACCAGTTTCATTACCGGTACCGGGTTCATAAAATGCATGCCAATTACATGTCCCGGCCTTTTGGTTACTGCTGCAATTTTTGTAATAGAAATTGAGGAAGTGTTTGTGGCCAATATGCAGCCTGCAGGTGCATAGGTATCCATCTGTTCAAAAATGGACAATTTCAGCTCTACATTCTCTGTGGCGGCTTCAATTACCAGCTGGGCATCTTTTACACCATCGTTTATGATTGATGAAATAGAAATATTCGCCAGTGTTGATTTTTTTTGTTCTTCGGTAATGGTTCCCTTGGTAAGTTGCCTGTCCAGGTTTTTATTGATCGTGTCCATTGCCCTTTGCAGTTGCGATGGATTTACATCAACCAAACTTACTTTAAAACCAGACTGGGCAAACACATGCGCAATGCCGTTTCCCATGGTGCCGGCGCCGATTACGCTTACCTTACCCCCTCCGCCCCCTGAAGGGGGAACTAAAAGAGCATTAAAATTTGTGGTGGTATTCATATATGCAATATTTTATTTTTAAATTTGAGCAAAGGTGAATAAAGAACTAATAGTACAAGAGTGCCCCGATAGCTATCGGGGCCAATAAAACTAAATAGTAATTCAAAAATCCGGTTCAAAAAGATCCTGTACTATAAAATTAAAGACTGTTTAAATTTCTAAAACTGTTGCCCTAAGTTCCCCCGCCAGCTGGCGGGGGCGGAGGGGGCTTTACTTAAACGCATTAAATCCCGTCACATCCATCCCCGTGATCAGTAAATGAATATCATGTGTGCCTTCATACGTGATCACACTTTCCAAATTCATCATGTGGCGCATTACCGGGTATTCGCCTGTAATGCCCATACCGCCCAGCATCTGGCGGGCATCCCGGCAAATGTTTGTGGCCACTTCGCAGGCATTGCGCTTGGCCATGCTTACCTGCTGGGGTGTAACTTTTCCTTCATTCATTAATACACCCAAACGCCAGTTTAATAATTGTGCCTTGGTAATTTCGGTAACCATTTCGGCCAGCTTTTTTTGCTGCAACTGAAAACCCCCGATCGGTTTTCCAAACTGTATCCTTTCCTTACTGTAATTCAAAGCCGTATCGTAACAGTCCATAGCAGCGCCAATAGCGCCCCAGGCAATTCCGTAACGGGCCTTGGTGAGGCAACCCAACGGACCTTTCAATCCCTTTACGTTTGGTAAAATATTTTCTTTAGGAACTTTTACATGATCAAAGACCAGTTCACCGGTTGCACTGGCACGCAGGCTCCACTTGCCATGTGTGGTTGGTGTACTGAAACCTTCCATGCCCCTTTCCACAATAACACCTCTGATTTCGCCAGCCTCATCTTTAGCCCAAACCACGGCCACCTGTGCAAAAGGCGCATTGCTGATCCACATTTTTGCGCCATTTAAGATCACATGGTCGCCTGCGTCTTTTATGTTTGCAAGCATACCTCCGGGATCGCTGCCATGGTTGGGTTCGGTTAAACCAAAGCAACCCAGCCACTCGCCACTGGCCAGTTTGGGTAAATATTTATGGCGTTGTTCTTCATTACCATACTGATAAATGGGAAACATCACCAAACTACCCTGCACACTTGCTGTGGAACGAACCCCGCTGTCGCCACGTTCCAGTTCCTGCATCATTAATCCATAGCTGATATAATCGAGTCCGCCACCGCCATATTGCTCGGGCACCGTTGGGCCAAAGCAGCCCAGGTCGCCCAGTTGCTTGATGATTTGTTGCGGAAATTCAGCCCGTTGGGCATAATCTTCTATGATGGGAGATATTTCTTTTTTTACATAATTGCGAACACTTTCCCTGATCAGTTTATGTTCTTCGGTTAGCAGTTCATCAACATTAAAATAATCGGGGCTTTGAAAATTATCTGTTTTAGCAGCCATAAATAAGTTTAAAATAATGATTAATCGTTAAGTACAAAGATAAAGCATCTGCTACTTACAGCTAATAAACGTATCACATATAATTTATGGAAAAAAGCATCAGCTTATTTGTTTAGATAGTTCAATCGTTTACTATGGCTTCGTATCAATCCGAATTTTCCAGTAAAAATATTTCTTCAACCGGTTTTCCGAATTCCCTGGCAATTTTTAAAGCCAATACTGTGGATGGAACGTATTTATTTGCTTCCATAGCATTAATGGTTTGCCTGCTTACCGACACTTTTTTGGCCAGGTCTTCCTGTGTAAAGCCCTTAATTGCCCTTTCTACTTTTATGTTATTTTTCATCGGTTGCGGTTTTAGAATTTTTGTACATCAGGTAATTAAATCGCACAATGAAGATGATCAGTACCGTAAACATATTATAAACCATCACATCTAAAAAAGGCGTGCCATACACCAATAAAAAGGCAATTAACAATAATAGATAACTTACACAAACCGCCCACAGCAGTGATGACAGCCGTAGCTCAGCAATGAATTCATCTTCATTTTTTTCTTTTGAAAAGCTCACGAGCATTGCTCCCATGATAAATAATGACCCAATTACTGTATTAGTAATATTGGTGTAAGTGAAGCTGAAGTACCTGTGATTGCTTAAAGTTCCATCTGTAGCTATTGCAAATACTCTGGCATTCAGCCATTCGGCCCCAAATTCGTTATATACTAATATGAGGCCTAAAATAGTGGTAGGTATCAAAATGATCCAACCCAATGTTTTGTACCGGTTTGGTAATAATAATTTTGTAGACATAGATATATTTTTCACAAATGTAAAGTATATAATACAATATGACAAAAATACTTTACAAAATGTAAGAATATTTTAACAAAATACAGATGCTTTAATGTCTATACATTTGTAATTAATTATTATAAAATGGCAAACTACTCATATTTGGCACTTGGCGACAGCTACACCATTGGCGAACAGGTTCCCTTTGCCGAAAACTTTCCCAACCAAACCGTACAGATATTAAGGGAAAGTGGTTTTGCTTTTTTTGCGGCAGAGATCATTGCTAAAACCGGCTGGACAACAGATGAATTAAGCAGTGCTGTTGAAAAAACAACCACGTTGGAAAATTATGATATCGTTTCCCTGCTTATCGGTGTAAACAATCAATACCGCGGCCGCAGTGCAACTGAATTTAAAATTGAGTTTGAACACCTGTTGCAAAAAGCTATTCAGTTTTCGGGCAACAGGCCTTATCGTGTTATTGTATTAAGTATTCCAGATTGGGGGGTTACCCCTTTTGCCGTGGACAGGAACAGAGATGAGGTTGCAGAGGAAATTGATGGGTATAATGAAATCTGTAAAAATTCGGCGGCGGCATTTAAAACCAATTTTATCAATATTACCGCATCCCAAAGAGCAGATGGCAGTAAAACAGCATTTTTAGCGCCGGATGGTTTACATCCTTCAGGAAAAGAATACAACAAGTGGGCTATAGCCCTTGCAGATACCATTTTAAAAGTGCTTTAATGATGAAAACAATTGATTTTAAAGAAGTGCAGGGATTCAGAACCTGGTGGGCCTGGGCCGGAGTTGCAGCGCTTAATGTGCTTTTTATTTATGCCATTGTACAACAAATCATTTTAAAAGTGCCTTTTGGGACAAAGCCTGCACCCGATCTTGTACTGCTGATCATTGAACTGTTTTTTTTGCTGCTTTTCATCTTTCTGTTTTCTGTAAAATTAAAAACCCGCATTACCAATACCGGTATTTATTACCGTTACTTCCCTTTTCAGTTTACAGAAACTGCCATTGAGTGGCACGAACTGAAAGATGCTTATATCAGGCAATACAATTCGTTGCTTGAATATGGAGGCTGGGGGATACGGTACGGTACTGCAAAAAGAGGCAAAGCGGTCAATACCTCTGCATCAACAAATAAAGGATTGCAACTGCAGTTTAACAACGGTGAACTTTTACTGATAGGCACCACCAGGCCCGATGAAATTCAAATGATATTAAATGAAGTTATCGCATCCGGAAAAATAAACCGGGGCGTGTAATTCAATATTCAATCATTTTTCTTGTTACTGTTCCGTCTTTGTAAAAATTAAACAGGGCATAAGCGGGCGCAAAATCCTGGAAAGCCCCATTCCACCAGTTTCCGCTAACAGCACCATTGCAATAATAGGTAATACCCAGGTAATTCACTTCATCCTGCAGGTGAATATGTCCACTGAGGCAGGTTTTAATATTGTGATATTTTTTAAACAGGTCTTTTATCCTTCTTGCATCGGTATGCAAAAGGGCCCGGGAGAGCTTCCAGTCGCCATTTGGCAACATGTCCTTAAAAAACATAGCACTGCAAAAAGAAATGACGGGGATATGGGAAATGATGCAGATGAATTTTTCTTTATTTGCTTCCAGTTCTTTTTCAAGCCAGGCAAATTGGTCCTCATCCAGTAAAGCAATATAACCTCCCTTGTTTTCCTGTACACTGTCTAAAACAATAAAATGCCAGTTGTGGTGCGTATAACTGTAATATGTACTGGTATACCCTGTTTGTTGCAACCACCAGCCTTTTCCATAGAGCGGTTCATTTTTAATATCATCTTTTAACTGCCAGCCCCAGATATCGTGGTTGCCGATACAGTGTTTTACAGGCAATTTATTGTCTGCCTGCATAATTTTTGCAAACAGTTCCCACTGTGCACGGGTTTTTTCCTTATCAGCAGCAAGGGCATCCATGATACTGTCTCCGCCGTTAATAATAAAATCCGGTGTGTTTTCTAACCGGTTGATATCCTGCAGCACTTTTTGCATGCCGGCTTCTGCTACAGCCAGTGGCTTGATATGAATATCGGAAATGAAGGCTGCTGAAAAAGATTTCTTCCTGTTAACATCATTGGCTAAGGTCCGCAGGGGTAAGGTTGCTGCCACAGACAAGATGGAAATATCCTGGATAAATTTTCTGCGTTGCATACAATTCATTTTATGTGTTAAGATAGCCCTCCATCTCCGACTGGTATTGCCGGGCAATGATCCTGGCTTCAGATGCAAAGTCTTCATTTTCGCTGGCGTAGATGATTGCCCTGCTGGCATTTACCAGAAGCCCGCAATCCTTGTTCATGCCAAATTTGCTTACTTCTTCCAAACTTCCCCCCTGGAAACCAACCCCCGGCACCAGTAAAAAATGATCGGGAATTATTTTGCGTATTTCCTGCAGATCGGAAGCCTTGGTAGCGCCAATTACAAACATCAGGTTTTCCGGGTTTCCCCAATTGCTTACTTTTTTCAAAACGGTTTCATAAAGAAAGCTGCTGCTTTGGTTTTTGTCTTCATGCACCAATCCATCGCCCTGGTTCGTGTCTTCACGAACCAGCTTCAATTGTTCAAAATCTTTACTTCCAGTATTGCTGGTTAAACCCAATACGATGGCCCATTTATTTTCAAATTCCAGGAATGGTTTTACACTGTCTTCGCCCATGTATGGCGCAACAGTTATTGCATCAAAATTCAGTGTTTCAAAAAAAGCTTTGGCATATTGTGATGAAGTGTTGCCGATATCGCCACGTTTGGCATCGGCAATGATAAACTGTTCTTTGGGAATATAGTTCACCGTTTTTTCCATCGCTTCCCAGCCTTTCAGTCCCATGGCCTCGTAGAATGCAGTATTTATTTTGTAGGCCACACAAAGGTCCTGTGTGGCATCGATGATCTGTTTGTTAAACTCAAAAACAGCATCGGGATGTGATTGTAAATATTCGGGAATTTTAACAATGTCGGTATCAAGGCCTACACAGAGGTAAGATCTTTTAAGTTGTATTTGTTGGATGAGTTGCTTTCTTGTCATGTTGTAAAATTATAACCTGGTTTCCATTTCGTGGGCAATAGCTGTTGCATTTGCATCTCCTCTTTTTCTTAACTCCCTGATAATATTTTTTTGAGATGCTTCATCTCTGTTCTGGCTTAGTTTAAAAACATTATCGAACGCTTCTACTTCGATGGTAAATCCCTGAATGGCTTTTACCATATGGTCGATATATGTTGGGGGCAGGTTGTCATAGGCACTTTCCGATAAAGTCCCTGCGTATTCGTCGCTAATGGCCTTAACAGCATTGCGGGTGCCTTCTTCATCCATAAAGGTGATTTTTCCTTTTGCATGCACGGTCATGTAATTCCAGGTAGAGCCCATTTTCGGATCGGTATACCAGTTTGCATTTACAAAACAATGCGGCCCTGTAAAAAGTACAAGCACATTACTATTCTTTTCAAAAGCCAGATGATGATCTGTCTTTTTCATCATATGCCCTTCCAGAAATATTTTGCCTTCGTTTATTTTTATGATCAATGGAATTTGTGTGGCTACAGGAAACGCTTCTCCCATGCCTGTAATCAAAGCAAAGGAATTTTGTTTCATGAAATCGATCACTTTTTCATGATCCTGCTCTGTATAATATGAAAATTTGTACATCCTGTTATATTTTCTCCAGCATTATTTTTTCAATTTCCTCATCCTGCCACTTGTTTTCAATATCGGGCAGGGCCATGATCTGCTGCATAATGGCTTCCTGTTTTTGTCCGTTAACAAGCGCTTCGCTGTATCTGATATGCGGACTAAAAGTTACCTGTGCATAAGCCGGTATCCATTTATCGGGATATTTTTTACTGAATGCCGCTTCAATTTTTTTCTGCAATAAAAACACCGGATCAGCAACCTTATCCCGCATTTCAATAAAATTATTCAGCGCCAGGTCGGCAATGGCATCGCCATCGGGTTTTCTTAATGCCTGGTATTGCGGTAAAATTTCTGCCCAATCATCAGCGTGTTTTTCAATCAGGCTGTTTAAAACAGCGCAGTCTTCAAATCCACAGTTCATGCCCTGGCCAAAGAAGGGTACAATGGCATGTGCTGCATCGCCGATCAGGGCAAATTTGTCATCCCTTATCCAGGGATAACATTTTACGGTAACCAGTGAAGCGGTGGGATTACTGAAAAAATCGGCTTCAAGCGTGGGCATCAACGGGGCTGCATCGGTAAATGTTTTTTCAAAAAAGGACCTTACCTTTTCTTTGCTATCCAGGGTTTCAAACGATACAGGCCCATTAAACGGAAAGAAAAGTGTACAGGTAAAGCTTCCGTCGGTATTGGGCAAAGCGATCATCATGTAATTACCCCTTGGCCAGATGTGCAGTGCATTTTTTTCTAAAAGAAAATGTCCATTTTCGCCTGCAGGGATAGTTAATTCCTTGTAACCAAAATCAATATAGTATTGCTGGTACTGGAACCGGTCGTGCTGCATCTGGTGGGCAAGCCTGGCGGCAGAAAAAGCGCCATCGCTGCCAAACATAAGTTCAAAGTTCAAAGTTGAAAGTTGAAGGTTAGTGGTATCCTGAAGCGTTATTTCATTTTTATTCCAATTAACAAGTTCACATTTTTGATTAAAAGTAATTTCAACATTGTTTTCTTCAGCCAGGTCCATCAGCTTGCAATTCAATTCACCCCTTGATACCGAATTGATAAACTGTCCTTCTTTTCCATAAGCCTGGTAAGCGGTGCTGCCATCTGCATTGTGCATAAACCGGCCATGCATGGGTATGCATATCTTCCTGATCTCATCCATCAATCCTACTTCCTCCAGGGCTCTGATGCCACGGTCGCTCAGGGCCAGGTTGATGGAGCGGCCGGCAACCATTTCCTGCTTACGCATGTCGCCGCGGCGTTCGAATATCTTAACTGCATATCCTCTTTTTGACAAATAAATGGATAACAATGACCCCACTAGGCCTGCTCCAATGATAACCGTATTTTTTTGTTCCATTAATTTTGTTTTAAGATCAGTTTTACAATTTCTCCAAATTTCCAGATGTCTTCAAAGCTATTGTATAAAGGTACCGGAGCCACTCTTATCACATTGGGTTCACGCCAGTCGGCCAGTACCCCGTTTTGTTTAAGCGCATCAAAAACTGCTTTGCCTTTTTCAAGCATCAGCAGCGATACCTGGCAACCTTTTTCCTTTTGCGGGGTAATGATTTCTATCATTTTTTTCGCAGACGATCGGTTAAAATCATCAATGATGAATAATACATAATCACTCAGCATTTGGCCCTTGGCAATTAAATTTTCAATGCCTGCTTCCTCAAAAATATCGAGTGCTGCCTTATGTGCGGCCATGCTTAAAACCGGTGAATTACTAAGTTGCCAGCCTTCGGCTGTTGGAATGGGATGAAATCCTTTATCCATATGAAAACGGGTTGCTTTATCATGCCCCCACCAGCCGGCTAACCTGGGTAATGCGGTATTGCCTGTATGTCTTTTATTGATGAATGCACCGGCAACACCACCGGGACCGCTGTTTAAATATTTATAACTGCACCAGCAGGCAAAATCTACATCCCAGTCGTGCAGGTGCAATTCAATATTGCCTGCAGCATGTGCCAGGTCGAAACCGCAATATGCACCTGCATCGTGAGCAGCCTTGGTTATTGCAGGCATATCAAATACCTGTCCCGTATAATAATTTACACCGCCAAAAATTACCAGGGCAGTTTCATTGGCATGTTGTTTTATGGCAGCAAGGATATCTTCCGTACTGATGATATGCTCACCTGCCCGTGGCGCAACTTCAATGATGACTTCATCCGGATCCAGTCCGTGAAACCTTGCCTGCGTTTCCAGGGCATATTGATCGGATGGGAATGCCTTTGCTTCGCATATGATCTTAAACCTTTGTTTTGTTGGCTGGTAAAAACTCGCCATCAGCAAATGCAGGTTCACAGTAAGGTGGTTCATTACCACAATTTCTTCAGGCAGTGCACCAACAATTTTGGTAAGCAGCTGAGGAAACATTTCATGATAACTGAACCAGGGTTGCCGGGCATGAAAATGGCCTTCCACACCAAAGCTGGCCCAGTCTTCCAGTTCGTTCAGTACATAATCCTGTGTGGTTTTGGGTTGCAGCCCAAGGGAGTTGCCGGTAAAGTAAATGCATTCGTTACCATTGATGATGGGGATGTAGAATTTATTTCTAAAAGATCTTAATGAATCCTTTTCGTCCAGATTTTTTGCAAATTCAAGTGTATTTTGAAATTTCATTTTTGATTTACCATTTACTATTTACCATTATTTTTAATTCCAGCCCTTTCCTTAAATTTTGTACCCTTTACCAGTGAAGTGTTTAAATATTTAATGAAGCCATTTACCTTTTTATAAACCGCATTTGTCCTTTCGTACAAATTTTCAAAACTTTCATTGTTAATATACTCCTTGTCTAAACACCTGTAAAGTTGTGATTTTAATTCATCAGCAGAACCTGTAGAAAAACTTAAAAACTGTATAAATTCCAATCTGCTTCCTCTTCCGAATCCCTCTGCAATATTATCCATTATTGAACCAGAACTTCTGTTCATTTGGTCTTTTAATGTAAAATCCTTTGATAGTTTACCTGTTTGTGATAATACAAAAATGTCTCTTGAAAGAGTTCTTGCTAATTGCCAGATTTCAAGATCTTCAAATTTTTGTATTGTTGCCATAATGGTACATAGTAAATGGTAAATTATCAATCAATGGTAGCAATCACTTTTAATTCAATGGCAATGGGTGTTGGTAAACTTTTTACTTCCACAGTTGTACGGCATGCCTGCACATTGGTAAAGTGTTCGCCATAAATTTTATTGTAAACCGGAAAATCTTTTTTCATATTGGTTAAAAAGACAGTAACATCCACGATCTTGTCCCAACTGCTGCCGCTGGCTTCCAGCACGGCTTTTACATTGGCAAATACCTGGCGGGTTTCAGCTTCAATATCATACTTGATTATATTTCCATCAGCATCCTGCTCTAATCCTGGTATACAATTATCTTTTGCACTTCTGCTGCCAATACCGGAAAGGAATAAAAGATTTCCTACACGCCTGGCGTGAGGGTAAGCACCTAAAGGTTTGGCTGCTGAATCAGTTTGTATAATTTCGTTTCTCGTTTCTAGTTTGTTTGTTTCTCGTTTCTCGTTAGTTGAGACTCTGTTCTGAAACTTGGGTCCGGTTTTTTCTGACTCATTTAAATATTTTATGAAAGCTCCAATTTTATTACCTGTCTTATCAGCTAATTCATTGAGTTGTTCAAAAATTTCTTTATTGATGTGATTTCTGTTAACACATCGGATAATCTGTGATTGAAGTTCTGAAGCAGAGGCTCTGGCAATACTTAGAAATTGTATGAATTCCAATCTACCTCCCCTTCCAAATCCTTCAGCAATGTTATCAGTAATTGATCCAGCAGACTTATTTATCTGATCTTTTAATGCATAGTCCTTAGATAGCGTTCCAGCATTTAGTTGTTCAAATATTTTTTTCTCAAGTTCATTCGCCAATTGCCAAACTTCCAAATCCGTAAACTTTTTTACTGTTGCCATAATTAATAGATCGCAAATTAAAAATAACGAGAAACATAAAACGAATAAACCAGAAACGAGAAACAGTTCCTAAAACTGTATACAAACATTTTTCGCTTCTGTAAAAAACCTCAACGCTTCCCAACCGCCTTCTCTGCCTACGCCACTATTCTTTATGCCGCCGAAAGGTGTACGCAGGTCCCTTACCAGCCAGCAATTTACCCAAACAATACCCGACTGTACTTTTGATGCCATGCGGTTTGCCCGGCTGATATCCTGTGTCCAGATGGTTGCAGCCAGTCCATAGCCGGTTGCATTGGCCATTTCAACTGCCTCATCTTCGGTATCAAAAGCCTGTATGGTAACCACCGGTCCAAAAATTTCTTCCTGGTTGGTTTTGCAGTGCTGATTCAATCCTTCAATGATGGTGGGTTCAATAAAAAATCCATTTTCACATCTTCCTTCCGGCTTAACAGCATTGCCTCCGCATAATATATTCCCACCTTCTTCTTTGGCAATTGCTATGCAGTTCATTATTTTTTCAAAGTGTAATTTACTCACAATGGCACCTTGTTTGCTTGTTGAATCCAGCGGGTCGCCAACCGTTAATTTTTTAGTTATTTCAACAAAATATTTTTTAAAATTTTCATAAGCGCTTCTTTCCAGTAAGATCCTGCTGCCGCATAAACATATTTGTCCCTGGTTACCAAAAGATGAGCGGATGGTTTCGGTGAGCATTTTTTCCCAGTTACAGTCATTAAAAATGATGTTGGGATTTTTGCCACCTAATTCCAGGGATAGTTTTTTAAACATGGGCGCAGCAACAGACGCGATATGCTCACCAGCCCTGGTACTGCCTGTAAAAGAAATGGCTTTTATTTCCGGGTGTTTTACAATGGCCTCTCCGCAATGTTGTCCAATACCATGTACAATATTTAATACACCATCAGGTAATCCGGCTTCCTTACATATCTTTCCCAGCAGGAAAGCCGTAACCGGAGTAACTTCAGATGGTTTTGCAATAACGCAATTGCCGGCTGCCAGCGCAGGTGCAATTTTCCAGGTAAATAAATATAAGGGAAGGTTCCATGGCGATATACAGCCAACTATGCCAATGGGTTGACGCAGGGTATAATTCACCGCTTTGTCTTCCATCTGGTGGCTTTCATTGGCAAAATGCATAACGCCTGTTGCAAAAAAACGAAAGTTTGCTGAAGCCCTTGGAATATCTACCTGCCTGCTTAACCACAAGGGCTTACCGTTGTCATTGGTTTCGGCCAGCGCCAGTTCCTCCAGGTGTTCATCAATGAGTTCGGCAATTTTATTCAGGATTAGGAACTTTTTCTCAACCGGTAATACGCTCCAGGCCGGGAACGCTTTTTTTGCAGCCATTACCGCTGCTTCAATATCCTTGTTGTTGCTGTCGGGTATTTGCCCGTAAACAGCACCGGTGGCCGGGTTTACATTGTCAATAAAATTTCCGCTGAGCGGGCCTATAAAATTTCCACCGATAAAATTTTCCAGGTGGTAAGGAACAGTCAAATTCATGCTTAAAGGTAAAGAATTAGTTATGAATTATGAGCCTGCCTGCCCGCTGCCCGAAAGGCGTTGATTTATGCATGAAATGAGGCTGAATTGAATGTTAATAACAATGTATGGCTTTACAGGATTGCCTGCAGTCCACAGGCTTGGGGCAGTGATACAAACAATGCCCATCCTGTTAAAAATTGTATAACTGACCGGTTCAAAAAAATTATTAACTTACAAGTCTAAAATACTGATCATGCCAATAGCAGCACCTTTTAATTTAAAAAAATGGATTGATGACAACCGTGATAAGCTAAAACCTCCGGTGGGTAATCAATGCATATATAAAGACGCCGAAAATTTTATTGTAATGGTGGTAGGCGGTCCCAATAGCCGTAAGGACTACCATTTTAATGAAACCGAAGAATTGTATTACCAGGTGGAAGGTGATATTGTTTTAAAAATTATTGAAGGTGGTGTACCAAGAGATATTCCGATTAATGAAGGAGATATATTTTTGCTGCCTCCTAAAACGCCTCATTCGCCGCAACGTGGACCAAATACAGTTGGCCTGGTAATTGAAAAAGTGAGAGAAACCGAGGAAGACGGATTTTTATGGTATTGTGAGAACTGCGGCAATAAATTATATGAAGAGTATAAAGTGATCACCAACATTGTTACACAGTTACCCCCTGTGATGGAAGGTTTTTATGCAGATGAACATAAAAGAACCTGCAGTAAATGCGGGGCAGTGATGGCGCCGCCGGTTAAAAAAGGATAAAGCAATGTTTCTCGTTTCTTGTTGCTCGTTGGTTGTTTCTCGTTTTAAACAATAACAGTATACCACATAGCAAGCAATCTAAAGTTTTAAAAGAGCCAAAATCGAGAAACGAGAGATACAAAACGAGAAACCAGAAACGTTTCTTGTTGGTTGTTTCTCTTTTTTTAAACAATAACAGTATACCACATAGCAAGCAATCTAAAGTTTAAAAGAGCCAAAATCGAGAAACGAGAGACACAAAACGAGAAACAAGAAACGATTCGTAAAGCAAAATGAAAATAGACATTCACACCCACATCATGCCCTCTACAATGCCCAACTGGGTACAAAAGTTTGGCTATGGTGAATTCATACACCTGGAACACCGCAATTGCAAAGCCTGCATGATGAAGGGGGATAAGCTTTTCAGGGAAGTAGAAGACAATTGCTTTGATGCAGGGGTTCGATTGAAGGAAATGGATGAAACAGATGTTGCGATTCAGGTACTTTCCACCATTCCGGTTTTATTTAATTATTGGGCAAAGGCAAATGATGGTTATGAAACTTCCCGGTTCTTTAATGACCATATTGCCGATACCGTTGCAAAAGACCCCAAACGTTTTATCGGTATTGGCACCGTTCCATTGCAGGATATTGATCTGGCCATAAAAGAAATGGAACGTTGTGTAAAGGAATTAAAAATGCCCGGACTGGAAATAGGCAGTAACATCAATGGCATTAATTTAAGCGACTCCAGGTTCTTTCCTTTTTACGAAGCAGCTGAAAAACTGGGTTGTGCCCTGTTTGTGCATCCCTGGGAAATGATGGGGGAGCAGCAGATACAAAAATACTGGCTTCCCTGGCTGGTGGGCATGCCGGCCGAAACCAGCCGGGCGATATGTTCCATGATATTTGGAGGTGTATTTGAAAAATTCCCAAAACTAAGGGTGGCTTTTGCACATGGCGGTGGTAGTTTTCCATTAACCATCGGCAGAATAGAACATGGTTTTAATGTGCGTCCCGACCTGGTTGCATTGGATAACCCCATCAATCCAAGGGATTATATTGGTAAATTCTGGATAGACAGCCTGGTGCATGATGAAAAGGCAATGCGCTACATCATGGATGTAATGGGAGCAGATTCTATTTGCCTGGGTAGTGATTATCCTTTTCCATTGGGTGAGCATCACCCCGGAAAATTGATAGGAGAAATGAATCTTAATAATGAGCTTAGCGAAAAACTATTGTTTAAGAATGCGAAGGATTGGCTGAATTTGTAAATCAGTCATTAAACAAATCCGGGTAATCCGTTATTATCCCATCCACTCCCATTTTTTTCAAGGATTCAATTTTCTTTTTGTCATTCACCGTCCAGGGAATGATCTTCATGTTTATATCGTGGCAGTCTTTTACCAGGCCGGGATTAATCATTGTAAATTCGGGGCTGAATATATCTGGTGTAAAGCCGATGTCTTTTACCAGTTTACGAAAACTGTTTTTGTTATTGCCTTCAACCAGCATGGCTGTTTTTATTTTTGGATAATGCCGGTGCAGGTACTGCAGGGTTCTGAAATCAAAGGACTGAATGATCACATAATCTTCCATTTGATTTTCTTTTATCTCTTTCATCAGCAATTCAACAAACTCAGCAGGTGCAGGATGAAATTTATTATCTGTTTCTGGCATGCACTTGGTTTCAATATTATAAAAAGGAAAAGGCCGCCTGGCAGTCATCATATATTCCTTTACCGCTTTAAAAACATCTGATAAAAGCGGTTTCACGGCTTTTATTTTTTGCTGGCCCGGAAAACGGGGATGGGGTTTCATACCGACATCATATTTGAGGATGTCGGTATAGTTCATCTGGTATATGTTTAATGATTTTTCCTCTTTTTCGTCAACATACACACCGCCTGGTTTGGTTGTAATTTCATGATTAAAAAACGGTTCATGCGAAAGCAATACTTTTTTATCCTTGCTGATGCATACATCCATTTCAAGTGTTGTTACCATCATCCCAACAGCATTCAGCATGGCCGGAATGGTGTTTTCGGGCATTAAGCCCCGGCAGCCGCGGTGGCCCTGCTTGTCGAAGTCGCCCGGTGTTTTTGCATCAGTGTTTTTATTTTGATCTTCATTATTCACGGTCTGGTGTTTTTGGGTAGAGGTGCAGGAGATAAAAATAAAACTGATGAGGAATGTTTTTAAAAAATTATCTTTTGCTATTGAAAATATTTTTTTAATCATTTTTTAAAGTTAATGGCTTTTTATGCAAAATGCAATTTCCGGGTATAAAACAAAAGGCATGAAATTATCATGCCTGAGTTAAAATATTAATGATATGCAGTTAGCTTTCGTTTTTTTCATCAGTTGTGTCAGCATGGTTTACTTCTTCAATGATCTCAATGGTTTCCGATACTGCCAGTACATTTTCAGTTTCCGCTTCTATAGTTGCTTCAACCGTCATTTCAGTTTCCGCATTATTTTCAGCCTCCATATTTTCTTCAGCCTCTTTTACATTGGTGGCCTGAACCAGTTCTTCCATCAACACTTCCGAAATTTTAGGAAGGTCTTCGGAACTATTGATGCCGAAATAATCCATAAAAGATTTTGAAGTGGCATAGATGAGTGGTTTTCCAACTGCATCTTCATTACGCCCCGAAATGATGACCAGGTCTTTTTCCAGCAGTTTTTGCACGGCATAGTCACAGTTTACGCCGCGTATAGATTCTATTTCACTTTTTGTAATGGGCTGTTTATAGGCAATAATGGCAAGGGTTTCCAGTGCTGCAGTGGAAAGGCGTTTTAAGAATTTATCGCCATTAAGCTGGGCAACTGTTTTGTGGTATTCTTTTTTGGTAAGGAACTGCCAGCCGCCGCCGATCTGTTTCAGTTCAAAAGCATAGAACTCGGAACTGTATTTTTCGCCTATACCTTCTATAGCTGCATCAACCTGCTGCTGGGTGGCACGGTCTTCAATAAAAGCCAATGCGCCATTAACCAGTTCCAGCATTTCTTCATTGGTCAATGGTTTATCACTGGCAAAGATTAAAGCTTCTATATGTGGAATGATTTCTGAAAGTTCCATGTTTATACTCGTTTCTTGTTTCTTGTTTCTCGTTGGGGTGCCTCTGCGATTAACGAGAAACCAGAAACGATTCTTTATCCTTGTAATGCAGCTGCACCACTCACAATCTCCGTTAACTCGGTTGTAATGGCAGCCTGCCTTGCACGGTTGTAGCTGATCTTTAATGATTTTAATAATTCGTTGGCGTTATCGCTTGCCTTGTCCATGGCTGTCATACGGGCGCCATGTTCACTGGCATTGGCATCCAGTGTAGCTTTGAACAACTGGGTGTTTAAGATCTTGGGCATCAGTTCGGCTATCAGCACATCCTTTCCCGGTTCAAAAATAAAATCGGCATTTTTTTGACCTTCGGTTTTGGCAATCTTGGTAACCGGTAAAAACTGTTCTGCCACAAAACGCTGGGTAGCGGCATTTTTAAATTCGCTGAATATCAGTTCAACTGCATCAACTTCTTTATTGGCAAAAGCATCCATGGCATGTTTTGCAGCAGCCTGCACTTTTTCAAAACTCAGCCCGTGTAATATATCCCAGTGCTGGTTTATTACTTTATAACCGCTTTTATTAAAATTCTCGAAGCCTTTTTTGCCGATGGGCAATATCTGTACGTTTCCTTTAGCTGCCTGTTGTGGATATTTTTCGGCAATAACCTGTTTGGCCAGTTTAATGAGGTTGCTGTTGTAGCCTCCACATAAACCCCGGTCGCTCGTCACCACAACGATCATCACGTTTTCAACCGGCCTTTCGGCTGCCAATGCCATGTTTACGTCACCATTGCTGTTGCTTACAATATTGCTCAGCATTTCCTGCAGTTTATGTGCATAGGGACGCATTTGTGTAATGGCATCCTGGGCACGGCGAAGCTTTGCTGCACTCACCATTTTCATGGCTTTGGTAATTTGCTGTGTACTTTGTACGCTCTTTATCCGGTTACGAACCTCTTTTAATGCACCACTCATAGTAATATCCTGGTTAAATTTAAAGTATCATCCCTGTTTAGGGGTAGCTTTTAGGGTGGCAAAGGTAATAAAAAAGGGCTTCAAAAAAGCCCTTGATCATTATATTTATTCATGTTTTATACTCAAAATTTGGGTGGAGGCCCCATTCTTCTGATATCCATTCCGGGACCTTGCACTGTTTTTCCGGCAAATCGTTGTAAACGATAGGTAAATGTGGCTATAAAATACCTGGTTAGCCGGTTTGTACGGGTATCAATAATGCTTGGGCCGGCTACATTACGACTGATGTTGGTATTTTGGTTAAACAGGTCAAATGCGGCCAGCCTGATAATGCCATTTTTCTTTTTAAAGAGCTGCTTTTCAATGGAAGCATTCATAATGGCCAGGTTCTGGTTAACACCCCCGGCCAGGCCACTGTTGATGGTATAGTCAAAATCGTATTTTAATACCAGTGTTTTGGTAATGTTCAGGTTCATATTGCTGCTCAGTGTCCATGCATTGCTGGTGGTGTTTTGGAATCCGGTTAAGGTATTACCATCGGCACTGTTGAATTTATTGTCATTTAAGCTATAGCTGATCCCGGTTCCCAGTTCCAGTATCTCTTTATAATTATACTCAAAATTAACTCCCTGGGTAATGATCCAGTTATTGCCGTTTATTTTATTCCGGTTAAGGTTTTGTTCGAGTTGGTTGCCCATGATGCGTACACTGTCGGTTAAGCTGATGTTGCGGTTAAAATTTAAACTGCCGTTAAAATTTAAAACATATTTCCTGTTTTTGTAAGGTTTTGAAAAAGCATAAAAACCTAAAACATTGTAAAAGCCATTCACATTTTCGGGAATAGAAATTACAGAACCAACACTGTCGCGCCTTGCCGTTTTATTGATGATCTGGTTCCGGATGGTACTGAAAGTTAGATTGGTGAACAGTACTTTTCCGCTTACAAAATTAAAATTGTTGTAACTCAGGTTCAGGTTGTGGTTAATAGATGGTTTAAGATTTGGATTGCCTATGCTGGAATTTTGCGGATTGGAGAAATCCTGCACCGGTTGTAGCTGGCTAAAGCTGGGCTGGGTAGCATTTCCATTATAGCTTGCATTAAGTGTTTTGGTTCTGCTGAAGTTGTATACCAGCCGGGCAATAGGAAAAACGTTGGCCCTTTTTATCGTTTTATAAGTACTGTCTTTTGTAATTGATTTGCCCTGCAGGTTTACCGGCTGTACGCTGATGCCTACGGTATAATTGTATTTCTTTTTTGTGGTACGCACCGAAACCCCCATACGGTTATTATAAAATTCATTTTCATAATCGTTGCTTAAAAAATTGTTGAGGGTTTTTACCTGTGTGGCAGAATCTACATTAAATGTTTTGCGGTCGTTTCTGCCGTATGTTAAATTATGTGAGTAACTGAAATCGAGGCTGCGGAATTTATTTAAAGGCTCCGAATAAGTGAATCGTACGCCATAATTGTAATTGTTGTTTTCCTGGTCGGTGAACTGGAAGGTATTTCTATTGAAAATAAAAGGCTCATACTGTCTGCTTAAATTGGTAACATCCTGTTCTGAATTATTTTGACTGGTGCCCAGTGTAATGTTGGCCGAAAAATTACGGCCACGCTTTCTGAATTTGTGGTTGTATAAAATATTAACGGCCAGGTTGGGCGCCTGGGAATTGGTTACATTTTTATTGGATCCATCCAGTGTTTTGGTGCCTTCGGGCCTTTTGTAATCAAAAATGCTTCTGCTGTCTGCATCGCTGCCGCTGTAATTAATACTGGGACTTACTTTCAGGTAATTAAAAGAATCTACCTGGTATTCTAAATTAAAAGTAAAGCGGTGAGAATTTCCCCGGGTAAGCGAATTAAGGTCCTGGTTGTTGTTTATAAGTGTAGTGTTATTGGTTTCAAAACTATTTTGTTCCTGGCTGGTATTTCTGTGGTTGTAAGAATAACTGCCGTACACATTTATTTTTTTACTCCATTGATCCCTGTAATTGAAACCCAAAGAATTAGTGGTAGAAATACCGGCATTGCTGCCGCCAGTAAAAGCAGGTGAACTGCCGCCGCCGCCGCTCTGCATCATGGTAGTTGCAGCGCCCATACCGCCCATATCGCTCATGGCACTCAAGCCGCTGCGCATCATGCTGGTAGCGCCACGGTTGCCGCCTCCGCCAAAATTAAATAGCGATGTATTGGTATTGTTGCTGTTGCCTAAAACAGATATCTGTGTATTGTTATTAAAGTAATTACCGTTGAAGGAGCCCTGGTAACGGTCATCAGTTCCATAACCCCCGGTAACCCGCCCAAAAAAACCTTTGTTCTTGTCTTTTTTTATCTGGATGTTCATCACTTTGTCGGGGTCGCCATCTTTAATGCCGCTAACAGTTGCCTGGTCACCATAGTCATCTATGATCTGGATCTTATCTACAATATTGGCCGGTAATTCTTTGGTGGCTGTTTTAACATCGCCGCCAAAAAAATCTTTTCCGTTTACTTTTACACGGCTCACAGCTTTGCCCTGTGCTGTAACATTGCCATCTTTATCTACCTGTATGCCGGGCATTTTTTTAATCAGGTCTTCTACCACGGCGCCTTCCTGTACCCTGAAGGATGAGGCGTTATACTCAATGGTATCTTCTTTTACCACAATGGCAGGGGCTTCTACCACCACTTCGCTTAATAATTTGGCATCCTGTGCCAGTGCAAAACTGCCTACATCGATTGTTTTTTCAGCCTTGTTTACCGGAACATACCTGGCTTTTGGCCAATAACCCATATGGCGTATGATGATGGAGAATGGGGAAGCCGGTACCACGTCAAACCTGAACAGCCCCTTACCATCAGTAAAGGTATACATGGTATCTTTAGGGTTTGATTTTACAACCATAGCAATAACAGCATTTTCAATGGGTTTTTTGCTGGCTGAATCTGTAAGAATGCCTTTTACCTGTGCTTTTGAGGCTAAACCCAAACAGATCACAAAAAGGGAGAGTACAATTTTCCTCATAAAACAGTATTATATACGAATTTATTCGTGTAAAAATAGACTTAGAAATTCATATAACGGAATTTAATTTGATGAATGGCAACCTTTTTGGGAATTCTTAACATTTTCCAAACGGGGAACCTAAAAATTATAGGTTAATGAAACTGCCCCTGGCCCTGCATTGAACGTAAGTTTATTGTCCAGGCCTTTTAACTGTTTACCATGCTTTTTGTGAATGGCATACATCACCGCATCATACAGCAATAAAAAGCCGCCCTGCACCATGATGGAATTGCCATAACCCTTGAATTTTTCTGGATTTTTCTGATTATCGCTGGTTTTATTCATCAGCAAACCCGAGCCTATGTACAATACATCGAGGCCTGCATTGATCAGATAGGTTTTTTCTATCCTGCGCTGATGTTTCATTACACCCTCTGGTGTGGGATTATCAATTTTTTCACGGCTTGCACCCCGGTATCCTAAGCCGGCAATGGCCAGGTTAATGCCACCCCACATCACATTCATCTGGTGAAAATACCGCATTTCTTTATTTCGGGTATCGGTGGCAATACCGCTGCCTACCAAATTGGCAACCGACCATCCGGCAAGCCCTATCATGGCATTTTTGCTGTAACGAACACGTTCTTTTTCAAACCTGGTTAAATCTATTTTCTGTGAAAATGATGATAAAGTACCGGTTACCAGGCATACCAACAATATTAACTTTTGCATATCAGTCTGTTTGTGTCCTTTAACAACAAACACCCGCGTTTGTTTACCGTTGCAATACTATTTTTACCGGTTTAAGCCGGTAGGTTAACTTCAGTAAGCCTCCTTCGGAAGTGGTTTGCGTTAAAGGAAATTCCCTGTAAATTATGGTTTCAAATTGTATCTCAGGTCCTTTTTGCCTCATTAATTCGGCTGCCGGGATGGTTATACTGGTGGGGGAGCCAGACTGTTGATAATAAAAGCTGCTGTCAGTTGCCAGGCTGCTTATGGCAATATGATCATTGGGTCCATGGGCGCCTGCATTAAAATGTATGACCAGGTCTTTTGTAAGAGTTGCAGCTGCCGGCCTTTCGGCTAAGGAAACCGGAAAAAATTCAAAATTGTTTTCAAAGCGCTTTCCATTCATATCGGTAAAGCTGATATTGTGTTTGCCGGAAAAACGGGTAAAATTTTTATTTATTTCATAAAATGCACCACTTCCATCACTGCTGTCTGCTTTCAGCTTTTCTCCATCCAGTGTTACCTGGCTGGGATCGTTTAATACCAGGGTAGTTCCGGCACTGCCTGCAAAACGATATTGAAAGGTAAGGGTAACGTTTTCGTCTCCTTCAACATAAGCAATATCATAATCCAAATAGATCTTATCCTGGTTAACATCCCTGCTTTCGCCAATTTCGTTGCTGTTGCAGGCAAAAACTGCACAAAGCAGGGGTAAAATTGCCGCCATTAATGGTTTTATCTGTTCCATAGCTATACTTTATTGTTTATACGCTGCGGTGTAAAAAGGTTCGTTAATAATATCATAAAGAGGTAAAAACAGCATCGTTAAGTACTCCTGCCAAAACACTAAACATTTACTACCTTTGTCGCCCGCCTGAATAAAACAGGCCGGTAGCTGTCATTATGGCTCAAAAATATTTTTTGCACCATATTTGACAAGCATAAAGCCTTATTATTGAGCATTAACAGCATACCCAACAATACTGAATTTTATGATAGGAGTTATTTCTAAACTTTTTGGCGGCAGTAAAAGTGAAAAAGACGTAAAAAAAATACGACCGGTGGTTGAAAAGATCAACCAGTTCTTTAACCAGTATCAGTCGCTGAGCAATGACGAACTGCGGAACAAGACCGCTGAATTTAAACAACGCATAGCAGCTCATCTGAGCATCATAAATAATGAAATTGCCCAAAAGCAAAAAGCTGCCGAAGATCTGCCTGTTGAAGATATCAACGGCAAAGATGTTTTTTATAAGGAGATTGACGAATTAAAAAAAGACAAGGACAAGGAACTGGAAGTAGTGTTACAGGAAATTTTGCCGGAGGCTTTTGCTGCTGTAAAGGAAACCAGCCGCCGTTTTAAGGAAAACGAAAACCTGGAAGTAACGGCCACCGAATTAGACAAGGTTTTGGCTGCAAAAAAAGACAGTCTTACCATTGAAGGCAATAAAGCCATATATAAAAACACCTGGACCGCAGGCGGAACCAAAGTTACCTGGAACATGGTGCACTATGATGTGCAGCTGATAGGCGGTATGGTTTTACACAGCGGTAAAATTGCCGAAATGGCCACCGGTGAAGGTAAAACCCTGGTGAGTACATTGCCTGCTTACCTGAATGCATTGAGTGGAGAAGGTGTACACATTGTTACCGTGAACGATTACCTGGCCAAAAGGGATGGTGAGTGGAACGGACCCATTTTTGAATTTTTAGGCCTGCGTGTTGATTGTATTGACAAGCACGAACCCAACAGCGATGCCCGCCGCAATGCCTACAATGCCGATATTATATACGGCACCAACAATGAATTTGGTTTTGATTACCTGCGTGATAACATGGTACATACCCCCAACGAAATGGTGCAGCGCAAACATCATTTTGCCATGGTGGATGAGGTGGATAGCGTATTGATTGATGATGCCCGTACACCGCTCATCATCAGTGGTCCGGTAGGGCACAGCGATAACACACAGCAGTTCTTCGACCTTAAACCCAGAATTGAAAAACTGGTGGAAGCGCAAAAAAAAGCGGTTAATCAGTTTTTAATTGAAGCAAAGAAAAAAATTGCTGAAGGAAATGATGATCCAAAAGACGGAGGACTGGCGCTGATGCGTGCACACCGTGGTTTACCCAAGAACGGCGCTTTAATTAAATTTTTAAGCGAACCGGGCAACAGGGTGAAACTTCAGAAAAGCGAAAATTATTACCTGGCCGATCAGCAAAAGGAAATGCCCAAGGTAGATGCTGAATTATTTTTCAATATCGATGAAAAAAACAACCAGGTAGATCTGACCGACCAGGGTATACAGTTAATTACCAGAAGTGGAGAAGACCCTGAGTTTTTCATCATACCGGATATTGCCACCAAACTGGCCGATATTGAAAAAAGTACCATAAGTGCCGAAGAAAAACTGCAGCATAAAGAAGCACTGCTGAATGATTATTCTTTAAAAGCAGACCGTATTCATACTGTTCAGCAGTTGTTAAAGGCTTACACATTATTTGAAAAGGATGTGGAGTATGTGGTGATGGAAGATGCAGTGAAAATTGTGGATGAGCAAACAGGGCGTATACTGGATGGCCGCCGTTATTCGGATGGTTTGCACCAGGCCATTGAAGCAAAGGAAAATGTAAAGATCGAAGCATCTACCCAAACATACGCTACGGTTACTTTGCAAAACTACTTCCGTATGTATCACAAGCTTTGTGGTATGACCGGTACTGCCGAAACAGAGGCCGGCGAGTTCTGGAGCATTTACAAACTGGATGTGGTAACCATTCCTACCAATGTAAAATGCATCAGAATTGATGAACAGGATTATGTGTATAAAACCAAACGCGAAAAATATAAGGCGGTAATTGATGAAGTAGAAAAATTACGCACTAAGGGAAGGCCTTGCCTGGTAGGTACCACATCGGTTGAAGTGAGTGAGTTGCTGGCCAGGATGCTGAAACAAAAAAATATTCCGCACAATGTACTCAACGCAAAACAGCACAGCAAGGAAGCACAGGTTGTTGCCGAAGCCGGTTTGGCAGGCGCAGTAACCATTGCCACCAACATGGCTGGCCGTGGTACCGATATTAAACTGGGCGCTGGTGTAAAGGAAGCCGGTGGTCTGGCCATTATTGGTACCGAAAGGCATGAAAGCCGCCGGGTAGACAGGCAGTTGCGTGGCCGTGCCGGCCGGCAGGGAGATCCGGGAAGTTCGAGCTTTTTTGTTTCGCTGGAAGATGACCTGATGCGTATGTTTGGCAGCGAGCGTATAGCCGGTCTGATGGACCGTATGGGTTACAAAGAAGGGGAAGTGATACAGCACAGCATGATCACCAAATCCATTGAAAGGGCACAAAAGAAAGTAGAGGAAAATAACTTCGGCATCCGAAAAAGATTACTGGAGTATGATGATGTGATGAACAAACAACGTAACGTGGTATATAAAAAACGTAACCATGCTTTGTTTGGCGAAAGGCTGGCCCTTGACCTGGATAATTCATTTTATTCTGTTGCCAACGGCCTTGTAAATTCTTTCAAAGAATTAAATGACCATGAAGGATTTAAACTGGCAGCCATTGTAAATTTTGGTATAGATACAACCATCACAGCCGAAGAACTGGATAAGGAAGATGTAAATACTCTGAGTGGCCGTTTGTACGAAGAAGCTGTAACACAGTACCGCAGAAAAACCGATACAATGGTAAAGCAAACTTTGCCGATCATTAAAAACATCCGTTTGGAACAGGGTAACCATATCGAAAATGTGGCCGTACCGTTTACAGATGGTAAAAAACAAATTCAGGCATTGGCCAACCTGGATAAATATTTGGCTTCCGAAGGAAGAGAACTGAACGATGCACTGGAACGCAATATCACCCTTGCTTTGATCGATGATGCCTGGAAAGAACATTTACGTGCCATGGATGACCTGCGGCACAGTGTACAAACTGCCGGGTACGAACAGAAAGACCCGTTGGTAATTTATAAGATAGAAGCTTTTGGTGCCTTTAAGCAAATGGACGACCAGGTGAATAAAGATATTGTAAGCTTCCTCTGCCATGCGCAAATACCGATGGAGCAAACCAATGCCGGGCAAATACGTGAAGGCCGTGAGCGGCGTACCGACATGAGTAAGATGCGCCAGCGCAAGGAAGAGTTTGCCGGTGCAGGTGATGGGCCTCAGCAGTTAAGTGCAGAGAACGATTATATTGATCCGTCAGAACATATTAAACAGGAACCTGTACGTGTGGAAAAAGCGCCTGGCAGAAATGACCTTTGCCCCTGTGGCAGCGGTAAGAAGTATAAGCATTGCCATGGAAAGGAAGTGTAAAAAATATTGTTGATCAGATTTAAGGCCGTTTCTTGAAAGGAAACGGTTTTTTAATGCCAAAACCTCCTTTATTTTATAAAGCTTAAATTTGGTTATAACAAAATTGGTAAATAAGGTTGAATAATTTTTTTGATAAATTTAAACTCAATGCAGAAAAAGAAGAACTGCAAACCGTCATCTCAAACATTGATGCCGGGGTAGTTTTTCGTGGCACCAATCTTTGGGTACTGATTTTTGCAATATTTGTTGCATCCCTGGGGTTAAATGTAAACTCAACTGCAGTTATCATAGGCGCTATGCTTATCTCACCATTAATGGGTCCCATTATGGGCATTGGTTTAGGCGTAGGTATTAATGATGTGGCATTATTGCGTAAAGCAGTTTATAATTACAGTATTGCAACAGGCGTGGCATTAGCTACTTCTACCTTATTTTTCCTGATTTCACCACTGGATGATGCACACTCTGAAATTTTATCCAGAACATCTCCTAATATTTATGATGTGTTAATAGCATTGTTTGGAGGATTTGCCGGTATTCTGGCTACTTCCAGCAAACAAAAGGGAAATGTTATTCCGGGTGTAGCTATTGCAACCGCATTGATGCCCCCCTTATGTACTGCCGGTTACGGGCTTGCAACATGGCAATTCAGTTATTTTATTGGTGCTTTTTACCTGTTCATTATTAACACGGTTTTTATTGCACTGGCAACTTTTATCATAGTAAGGTTTCTGCATTTTCCATATACAAACCTGCAATCTAAAAAGGCAGATCAAATGGCTCAACGTATTATCTGGTTTGTAGTATTGGCTACATTATTGCCCAGTGTATATTTTGGGTATGATATGATACAACAGACCAGGTTTATAAAAAAGGCCAATCGTTTTATTACAAACGAAGCCCATTTTTCCAATGATTATTTATTGAATAAAAAGGTTGATGCCAGAAGCAGGAAGATAACCCTGGTATTTGGCGGAAAAAAAATAGCGCCGGAAGAAATAGAGCAGTTGAAAGGCGAATTAAAAAAATATGGTCTGGATGGTGCAAAGTTGGAAGTGAAACAGGGCTTTGCTTATTTAACTGAAGACAAAAAAAATAAGCAAAATGATCAACTTACACAGCTCACAGTTGCAATGGCAGAAAAGGAAAAACAGGAGAAGATCCTTCAGTCTGACTTAGATAGCATTGATAACCTGCAAAAACTAGGTAAACAGGTATATGCAGAATTGAAGGCACAGTATCCTTCCATTAAAAACGCTGTGATACAGTCATCAAATTTACTAAGCGACAGTTCTGCAAAAGCCCCTGTTTATGTCGTTTTATTATCACTTTCATACAATTTATCCAGGCAGGAAAAAAATAGAATGGAGAGCTGGCTCAAGGTGAGATTACAACCGAACAATGTTAAACTTATTTTTCAATAATGGTTACAGTAATTATACCGGCATTAAATGAAGAAAAGACCATTGCACAGGTGGTGAAACTTGCCAAAGATTCACCACAGGTTACAGAAGTGTTAGTGGTAGATGATAAATCAATGGACAACACCATTGAGCAAGCCAGGAAAGAAGGAGCTTCAGTTATTACGAGTACAAAATTAGGCAAAGGAGCATCCATGAAAGATGGGGTGTTGGTTGCAAAGAATGAAATAATTGCTTTCCTTGATGCCGACATTATAAGTTATCCGGTAAATGTAATTGAATTACTTACAGCGCCATTGATCAATGATGAAGCAGATTTCGTTAAGTCTTATTTCACCCGGCAGGCAGGCAGGGTTACAGAACTGGTGGCAAAACCCTTACTTTCCATCTTAAATCCATCTTTCCCGAATTTTCAACAACCCTTAAGTGGTATGATTGCTGGGAAAAAAAGTTTGTTTATACAATGCGAATTTGAAGAAGGCTATGGTGTGGATATTGGAATTTTAATGGATATGCATAATTTGGGTGCAAGAATTACTGAAGTAAATATAGGGAATATTGAAAACAGGATGCAACAACTGGAGCAATTGGGTAAAATGAGCCGGGAAGTAGCAAAGACCATTATGAAGAAATCAAAAACCGCGAAGGTTCAAAACCTGGAGACCTATGAAAATATTCAGGTGATAAGGGAACAAATGGAATTTGCCATACGGGAAAATCTGATGTCTTTAAAAAAGATCGCCATGTTTGATATGGATAATACCATTTTACGTAAAAGTTTTATCAATACTGCCGCTGACGAATTCGGATTTAAGAATGAACTGAGAGATATCGTTACCAATAATAATAACCCCTTTATACGAACCAAACTGATTGCCCGTTTACTTAAAGGTAAATCCATCGGCGACTTGCTTGCACTAACAGATAGTATTGACATTACGCCACACTTACCGGAAGCAATTAAGGAATTAAAGCAACAGGGATACATTACCGGCATCATCAGCGACAGCTATGATTGCATTACCAATCACCTGAAAAATAAATTCGGTTTTGATTTCTCAATTTCCAATGAGCTTGAATTTTCAAAAAGTATTGCAACCGGCGAAGTAAAAATCCCATCTTTATTTTTATTGGATGATGCAAGCCTGTGTAAACATGATTATTGTAAACTCAATGCCCTTATCAGTATCTGTAATAAATATGAGGTGGATTTAAAAAATACCCTGGTGGTTGGAGACGGAGAAAATGATATTTGCTGTATCCGTAAAGCCGGCATTGGCGTGGCTTTCTGCTCAACCAATCATTTCGTTGATTCTGTAGCAGATTATATAATAAACGAACCTGATTTTAATTTATTAATTCCAATTCTAAACTGATGATCTCTGCCTTATTATTTTTTGTTTTTGTATTGGGCTATATTGCCATAGCTTTTGAGCATCCGCTCAAACTCAATAAAGCAGCATCAGCACTAATAACCGGTGTTTTTTGCTGGACGATATACATCCTGCAAAGCAGCGATGCCCATATTGTTAGTGAAGAACTGCTCCATCACCTCGGCGAAATAGCTTCCATCCTTTTCTTTTTATTGGGAGCGATGACGATTGTTGAACTGATAGACTCGCACAATGGCTTCGATATCATTACTGATAAGATAAAAACGACCAGTAAGACAAAACTACTGCTGATCATTGTTACCATCACTTTTTTTCTTTCTGCCCTGCTTGATAATTTAACCACAGCTATTGTAATGACCTCGCTGTGCGCCAAATTATTAAGTGAAAAAGAAGACCGCCTTTGGTTTGTGGGCCTGATTGTTATAGCTGCCAATGCCGGTGGCGCCTGGTCGCCTCTGGGAGATGTTACCACCACCATGCTTTGGATTGGCGGACAGATAACCGCCCTGAATATTATGAAAGAACTGATACTGCCCAGCCTGGCAGCCTGTATCATTCCTGCACTAATTGTTGCTTACCGTTTTAAAGGGCAACAAATAGTGGCCATGCAACAATCGGTAACCACTGCAAAGGAAAAGCGTGACGGAAAAATCATTCTATTTTCAGGCATTGGGTTTTTAATTTTTGTGCCTATATTTAAAACAGTTACGCACCTGCCACCATTCATGGGTATGCTACTTGCCCTTGGTTTGATGTGGGTAATTACTACCATCATACATAAAAGTAAAGACCTGGAAATTGCAGAACGGTTCACCGTAGGCAGGGCATTACAAAAAATAGATACACCGAGTATTTTATTTTTTTTGGGAATATTACTGGCGGTGTCAGCCTTGCAGTCTTTCGGGCTTTTAAAAGATCTGGCAGCCTTCCTGAGCAGTACATTTAAAAATGATTATTTAATTGGTATTGCATTGGGATTGCTTTCTGCCATTGTTGATAATGTACCGCTGGTGGCTGCATCGCAAGGCATGTTTGATCTGTCAACTTATCCAACCGATCATCATTTCTGGAAATTTTTAGCCTTAACAACCGGTACCGGTGGTAGTGCAGTAATAATTGGTACCGCAGCAGGCGTGGCGGTTATGGGCATTGAGCAGATAAATTTTATGTGGTATTTAAAAAAGATCGGCTGGCTGGCCTTGATGGGTTTTGGGGCAGGGATTGCGGTGTTTATGTTGCAGATCTGGTTGGTGGGATAATTTTATAAAAATATTTTATCCTCTTCAGCGGGTACTTGAAGGGTAAACTTCAACCATAAAAAGCCAATGGTGCCCGCAACAACTGATGCGATCAGGATGGCAATTTTTGAATTATTTATAGTTTCAGTGTCACTAAATGCCAGTAGCGTAATAAAGATTGACATGGTAAAACCAATACCGCCTAGAAATCCTGCACCAATAATATTTTTCCATTTCAGATCACCGGGTAAAATACAAAGTCCCAAACCTGCAGCAATAAAAGAGAAAAGGAAAATACCCAAAGGTTTACCCATTACAAGACCGAGCATAATTCCCAAACTGTTGGAATCTGTTAGACTGTTTTGCCAGTCGCCGCCAATAGCAATACAGGTATTGGCAATGGCAAATAAAGGCAGAATAAAAAAAGCAACCGGCTTGTGTAAAAAATGTTGCAATATATACGAAGGAGATTTTTCGCCACCATTGCCAAAAGGGATAGCAAAAGCCAGCAATACACCAGTTATAGTGGCATGTACACCCGAGTTTAGCATAAAATACCACATGGCAATACCACCCATAATGTAAGGTATTAAGTTGTGTACTTTAAGCCGGTTTAAAATAAGCAGTAAACCAAAAATGCCCAGGGCTATAAACAAATTTACAAATGCAATGGAAGTAGTATAAAAAATGGCAATGATGATGATGGCTCCCAGGTCATCAATAATGGTCAAGGCAGTTAAAAATACTTTTAACGATAGTGGAACACGTTTGCCCAAAAGAGATAAGATGCCAATAGCAAAAGCAATATCTGTTGCCATGGGAATACCGGTACCCGCCTGTGTGGGAGTTCCAAAATTCAGTAATGCAAAAATACCGGCAGGAACAAGTATGCCGCCGATAGCTGCAAACAATGGTAATGATGCATTTTTTAGATCAGATAGTTCTCCGTCATAAATTTCCCGTTCCAGTTCCAAACCAATCAGCAGAAAGAAAATGGTCATCAGCCCATCGTTGATCCATTGAACAATGCTGTGTCCGCCAAGATCAGTATTCCAAAAGCCAATGTAACCTGTCTGCCATGACGAGTTTGCCAACAGCAATGAAATGACGGTCACGAAAACCAGGATAAGCCCCCCGGCTTTTTCGCTTTCAAAAAACTCGGAGAATAGTTTTGTTAATTTCATGCTGCTTGTTTGTTGGGAAATATTTTTTAATTCGGGTATGCTTTTCTAAAGTTGATCCTGATCAGGCAAATCAAAATTAAATAAAAAAAAGCAGTGTTAACGTGTCCAAATCAAATTCACGTATGCGGCTATCAGCGGTGTAATTTTTTTAATACAGCATTAGGGCTGGCATTGATGGGTTTTGTTGCGGGAATTGCCCTGTTTATGTTGCAGATTTGGATGTTGGGATGAATGAAATTATTTCTTAATCTGCACAGATTTTTATTTTATCGTGCAGCCTTAAAAAAATCAATTATGAAAAATTTATTTATTTCTGCACTATTCATAACTGCGCTTGCAGTTGGCCAATGTGCAACTGCACAAACAGTTGATGATATTGCCAAACTGAACATTGAAGCCATGGGTGGAGCCGAAAAGATCGCTGCATTAAAAACATTTAAGATGGAAGGCATGCTGAACACACAGGGCGTGGATGTAATGATAACCTCTACCACAGCACACCTCAAAGGCGTTCGTGTGGATATTGAAGTGATCGGCACATCCAACTACCAGGTTGCCAATCCAACAGAGGGTTGAGTGTTTATGCCTGTGATGGGCATGATTGCTGCACAAAAAATGGAAGATGATCAGTTAATAGCGGCGCAAAACCAGATGGACCTGCAGGGAACTTTTTTAAATTATAAAGAAAAGGGTACTGTAATTGAACTGGCCGGTAAAGAAACCGATTCCTATGAATTAAATGTTGTTTACAAGAACGGCATTAAAAAAACCATTTTTGTTGATGTATAAACAAACCGAATTATAAAGTCACTGGGTATGGCTAAGATCAACGGAGAAGACACGGAAACGGAGACAACCATGAGCGATTACAAACAGAATGCAGACGGATATTGGTTTCCGTATAGCGTCAGCACCATGCAGGGCACTACCACATACGATAAGATATCTACGAATAAAACTGTTGAAGAGGGGATTTTTAAGAACTGATCATGTAGATCACAGGTGGGCTTGTTCATATAGCCCACCTGGTGGTAAAGAATTTGAAGTTCTTTTTTTACAATAGAAGAATCAATATCCTGCCTTCGTCCCGCCAATATTTTCAATGGGGTGCCAGGTGGTTTTTATTTCCTGCAGGTCCATGATAAAATAAGGCGATTGTCCGCTTGAAGATGCCCATTTCACTTTATCGTAGAGCACTACTCTTTTTACATTCAGTGAAGCTTTTTCTTTGATCATTTTTTGAGTTGCCGCATCTGTTTCACAATAAACCGTTGCGTTCACATCCATATGGTCGGCAAAGAAGGGGACAAGCTCTGCCACTTTTCCGGTAAGGATATTTACCACACCACCGGGTAAGTCAGAACTGTTAAGCACTTCGGCAAAGGTTACAGCACAAAGTGGTTTTGAGGCCGATGCCAAAATGATGCCCGTATTTCCACCGGCGATGATGGGCGCAATCACAGAAACCAATCCTAATAAAGAATCATTTTGCGGAGCAATGGCTGCCACAACACCGGTAGGTTCCGGCACAGAAAAATTAAAATGTGATGAGGCCACCGGGTTTACCGAACTGAACAATTGCTGAAATTTATCGCACCAGCCGCTGTAATAGATCAGGCGGTCAATGCAAAGGTTCACTTCGTTTTCTGCCTGGGCTTTGGTTGAATCCTGTTTTATCAGCTCATCAATGAACTGTGCCTTTCTGCCTTCCAGCATTTCGGCTATGCGATACAGTATTTGTCCGCGGTTAAAAGCAGCCCTGCCGCTCCAGCCACCAAAAGCGTTTCTAGCCGAAACGGCGGCGTCTCTGAAATCTTTTCTTGATCCCAGGCATACGTTCGCTAAGTTTTCGCCCTTTTTATTGGTGGCAATATAATATCTGCCTGATTCCGTGCGGGGGAATTGTCCGCCTATATATATTTTGTAAGTTTTTAAAACTTCAAGTCGTTTTTTAACTAATGTTTTTGCCATGATGTATTTTTTTTTGCCGGGAAGTCGGGAAGACGTCAAATAGTTTTCCGGCTTCCCCTCTTTCCGGCGATTATAATGTTGTCAGATTAATGTAGGCCGATAATCCATGCAACCCACCCTCTCTTCCGTATCCACTTTCTTTATATCCACCGAAGGGTGAAGTTGGGTCAAACTTATTAAATGTATTTGCCCAGATAACACCGGCCCTTAATTTTGTGGTGAGGTTGAATATCTTGGAGCCCTTGTCGGTCCATACGCCTGCTGAAAGGCCGTAAGGTGTATTGTTGGCTTTTTCTATTACTTCATCATCGGTTCTGAAACTCTGAATGGCGAGTACCGGTCCGAATATCTCTTCCTGCGCAATGCGGTTGCTTTGTGCCACATTGGTAAAGATGGTTGGCCTGCAATAAAAACCTTTCCAGGGTATGGCACATGAAGACTGATACATTTCCGCACCTTCCTGCTGGCCAATCTTAATGTATTTATTAATGATGTCTAATTGTGCTTTTGAATTGATGGCACCGATGTCGGTATTCTTATCCATCGGGTCACCAACGATCAAGGTTTCCAGCCTGTCTTTTAATTTGCGAACCACTTCCTTGAAAACCGATTCCTGTACATACAGGCGGGAGCCTGCACAACAAACGTGGCCCTGGTTAAAGAAAATGCCGTTGATCACACCTTCCACTGCCTGGTCAAGGGGTGCATCATCAAAAATGATATTGGCTGCTTTGCCTCCTAATTCCAGTGTTGCTTTTTTATTGGTGCCTGCAATAGCGCGTTGAATGATCTTTCCAACTTCTGTACTGCCTGTAAAAGCGATCTTATTGATATCAGCATGGTTAACGATGGCAGCGCCGGTTGCACCTGCGCCGGTAATGATATTTACCACGCCAGGCGGAAGGTCTGCTTCCTGTATGATCTCTGCCAGCTTTAATGCAGTTAATGAAGTGCTTTCGGCAGGTTTTAAAACGACCGTATTGCCACATGCCAAAGCCGGTGCAATTTTCCAGGCAGCCATTAGCAATGGAAAATTCCAGGGGATGATCTGTCCGGCCACGCCAAGAGGCGTGGCCCTACGGTTGGGAAAAGCATATTCCAGTTTATCGGCCCAGCCTGCATAGTAAAAGAAATGATTGGCGGCTGTTGGCACATCAAAATCACGGCTTTCACGAATAGGTTTACCACCATCCAATGTTTCGATGATGGCAAACTCTCTGGCACGTTCCTGTATCATACGAGCAATGCGGTAAATATATTTTGCCCTTTCGGCAGGCGGCATTTTTTTCCAGGTCTTGTCATAAGCCGTTCTTGCAGCTGTTACAGCTTTGTTTACATCCGCTGTGTTTGCTTCGGCAATCATCGAAAGTTTTTCTTCGGTAGCCGGGTTGATGGTTGCAAAATATTTTTTGCTCTGCGGCTTTTCAAATTTACCATTGATGAACAGATCATATTGAGGATCTATTTTGGCAGCGCTTTTGCTTTCCGGAGCCGGAGCCAGATTTCTTGCAGAATCAAACTTCAATTTTATAGTATTATTTTTCTTAGTTGCCATTTTATATTTTTTAGAACAATTATGTTTTTATTCCACTCAGGGGAAACAGGGGAGCGGAGGAAACAGAGAAGAAACTGCGATCTCTGCATCTTTGCGTTCTCTGCGTGAAACTAATCTATTGAAAAATAATTCGCACTCTGATAAACACCTGTCTTCTGTTTCATCAACTGCATCAATATATCATTGGCCAGGCTGCTTGCGCCAAACCTGAACCATTCATTATTCATCCAGCCTTCGCCTAAAGTTTCATTTAGCATTACCAAATAATGCAAAGCCAGTTTCGATTTTGAAATACCGCCTGCAGGTTTCATGGCGATCTTCTTTCCCGTTTTGTAATAAAAATCACGGATGGCTTCCAGCATAACCAAAGTAACAGGCATGGTGGCAGCCGGAGAAATTTTACCTGTAGATGTTTTTATAAAATCGGCCCCGGCATACATGGCAATATCACTGGCCTTACGTACTTTATCATAGGTAACCAGCTCGCCGGTTTCTAAAATAACTTTTAACCTGGCATCACCGCATGCTTCTTTAATGGTAGCAATTTCATCAAATACAAAATTGTATTCGCCTTCTAAAAATTTCCCCCTGGAGATCACCATATCCACTTCATCGGCGCCATTTTGTACGGCATACTTTGTGTCTCTTATTTTTATGTCACGTGGTGCCTGGCCGCTTGGAAATGCGGTGGCGACTGAAGCTACTTTTATACCTGAATTTCCCAATGCTGCTTTGGCTGTTTTTACCATGGAAGGATAAACGCAAATAGCGGCCACCGTTGGCAAACCGGGATAGGCATCATGCAGGTGTTGGGCCTTGTAGCAAAGTTGCTTCACTTTGCCTTCGGTATCTTTTCCTTCCAGCGTGGTCAGGTCGATCATGTTCAGCGCCAGCATTAAACCATTTAATTTGGTTTCGTTCTTTATGCTGCGTTTGGTGAACCGGCTGGCTCTTTCTTCAATGCCCACCTGGTCAACATGTGGCGATAATGAAAAATCCGGTATTGTTTTGGTTGCAATCATCTTGTTTCCATTTTTACTGTCAGCCTGCCTGTCCCGTTTTTTCGGGAAGCTTGTCGAAGTTGGTTTAGAATTATTCTGCTTAAATCATGTTTCGACAGGCTCAACATGACATTCCGTTTTTAAGAAGCTGTTAATGCTTCCAATGCTTTTTCAATCATTTTTTTTACAGCAGCTTCGCTGTCTTTTGAAAATTCTTTTATTACCCGGTTGGCGATGATCACATTAATGCTCAGGCATTCATGCCCCATCAGTTTGCCCAAACCATAAATAGCTGATGTTTCCATTTCAAAGTTAGTGATTCGGTGATTATGATGACTGAAATGCGTAAGCTTATCAACCAGCCCGGGACTGCTTAATCCCAAACGCAACACCCTTCCCTGCGGGCCAAAAAAACCCGGGCAGGTTACGGTAATGCCTTGATGAAATCCTTCGCTGAATTTTTGCAGCAGCATTTCACTGCCGCTGAAAGCATAAGGATTGGTGATGGCGGTATCTAAATTGGTATGGCTGATAAATGCATCAATCATTGCTTTATCTGCCTCAGTTTTTTCGTAACTGTAAAAATTAAGCAGGTTATCCAAACCCAGTCCATGTGAGGATGCTACAAAACTATCCACCGGGATATCCGCCTGTAAAGAACCAGATGTGCCAAAGCGGATGATGTTGAGTTTGGTGAGTACGTCTTTTATCTGCCTGGTCTCAAAATCAATATTGGCCAGTGCATCCAGTTCGTTAAAAACAATATCTATATTATCGGGACCGATGCCGGTTGAAATAACAGACAAATGTTTATCGCCGATATAACCGGTATGGGTTATGAACTCACGGTGCTGTAAGCGGTGTTCAATCCTGTCAAAATGGGCACTTACTTTTTTAACCCGTTCCGGGTCGCCAACCACAATGATGGTGTTGGCCAGTTCTTCGGGCCTTACATCCAGATGGTAAATGGCACCGCGGTTGTTGATGATGAGTTCAGATTCTGCTATTCGTTGCATAGTAAACCGTTAATATACAAAGATAAGATAAATGCGCAGGGTTCATAATCGATACAGAGTGAGTGAAGTATTAAAAAAGCAGGGTCAATTTTCATCAACCCTGCATTTCAAAATGTAATAGAATATTTTACTTTATCCCATACTTCTTCTCATACTTCTCTGACAGTTGTTTTTGTTTATTGTTCAGATCAACCTGGCGGCCCTGTATAAAAGCCTGCGTAATAATATTGGTACGCATATCCAGGATATCTCCTTCACTTACAACAATGTTCGCATCTTTACCGGTTTCTATGCTGCCGGTTTTATCTGCAATACCTAAAATGGTAGCGGCATTTAAAGTGATGCAACTTAAGGCTTCTTCTTTGCTTAAGCCATAACTGGCAGCTGTGCCTGCATTAAAGGGCAGGTTGCGGTAACGGGTGTTACCATCATCATCGTTAATGGTAAATAATACACCTGCTTTTTGTAACATAGCTGGTGTTTTAAATGGCTGGTCAATATCATCATCTATCATGGTGGGCAGATCGTGCAACTGGTTTAAGATTACTGCTATGTTATTTTGTTTTAAAAGGTCAGCGATCTGCCAGCTGTCTACAGCGCCTACCAATACCACATCAAAACCAAATTCTTTTACAAAATCCACTGCCAGCAACATCTCTTTTACAATATTACAATGGATGAAAAGTTTTTGTTTTTTATCGAATAAATTTTTTACTGCTTCAAATTTCAGGTTGGTGTTTTCATGTTTGCTTTCTGCCAGGTAGGCTTTTGCTTCCCGAAAAAATACTTTTACTTTTTCAATCTGCTCCAGTCCTGTTTTTACCGGGTCTGATGGGGCCTGTTGCCCACCAAAACCGCCGCCTCTGCCGCCACGCCTGTTTAATAAAGAAGGCATACGAAAATGAATGGCCACGTCTGTTTTGTACGCTGCATCTTCCCAGTTCCAGGCATCTAACTGTACAACTGAAGATGAACCCGAAATGATACCTCCCGCCGGAATTACATTGGCCAGTAAAATGCCATTGGTTCGTAAAGTGTTAGTGACCTTTGAATCGGTATTGTAGGCAACCAGGGAGCGTATGCTTGGATTTATTTCGCCAATTTCTGTTCCATCAGCAGTTGCCCGGTTGCTGGGTACTTCAACCAAACCCAGTTGTGATGCGGTTAAAATGAGGCCCGGGTAAATATGTTTGCCTTTGCAGTCAATAAGTTTAGCCCCGGCAGTTGAAGCAGCAGCACCTACTTCTGTAATTTTACCATTTTTAAAAATAACCGTGCCGTTCTCAATTACCTGGCCATTGCCCACATGAATGGTAGCATTGGTTAATGCAATGGTTTCTTTTTGTACCGGTGCAGGCAACATAGTTTCCTGTGCAGTAATACTGGTAACTATAAAAGTGCAGAGTGTATAAAAAAATATTTTTTTCATTTGAATGTTTTTTCAGATTAATTATTGTTTTCTACATCATCAGCATCAATGCCCAGTAAACCATGACTGTGGTAATGATCGCTGCAGGTATTGATAACTTCAAACCTGGGTCTTGCGCCACGGCCGCCGGCACCGGCGGCACCGGGTGTCGCAGTTCTTTTGGCAACAGTTAACTTCTGTATCAATCTTGCTTTTTCATTTTTATTTTGAATACGCATGGCTGCATCTTTCTCCCTGTCGAAATAAACAATACCATCCACCATAGTTTTTTCTGCTTTGGCATAAATAGATAAAGGATTATCGCTCCAAACCACCAGGTCGGCATCCTTGCCAACTTTTATGCTGCCCACTTTATTGTCAATATGCAGCATTTTTGCCGGGTTGATGGTAACCATTTTCCAGGCCTCTTCTTCACTCATGCCACCATACTTTACACTCTTGGCAGCTTCCTGGTTCAGGCGCCTGGCCATTTCTGCATCATCCGAATTGATGGCTACATTCAAACCAACTTTGTGCATAATATAAGCATTGTAAGGGATGGCATCCACCACTTCCATTTTATAATTCCACCAATCGCTGAAGGTTGATGCTTGTGCTCCATGCACCTTCATTTTATCCGCAACTTTATAACCTTCTAAAATATGAGTGAAAGTGTTAAAAGTGAATCCGAATTTATCGCCCACTTTCATGGCCGCATTAATTTCGCTTTGCACATAAGAGTGGCAGGTTATGAATCTTTTCTTATTCATGATCTCAACCAATGCGTCCAGTTCCAGATCACGGCGAACAACAACTGGTGTTGCGCCTTTCTTTTTATTGTTTTCATCAGCAGCTTTCATTGCATTCTGGTAATCGGTTGCCCGCTGAAATGCATCCATTAGTACCTGGTCAACACCCATCCTGGTATCAGGGAAACGGGTATTGCCCTGTGTAGACGAACTTCTTTTTACATTTTCGCCCAAAGCAAATTTTATAAATCCATCGGAGCCGGCAAATTTCAGGTCCTGGTCGTTGGCGCCCCAGCGCAGTTTAATTAATTGCGTTTGTCCGCCAATGGTATTTGCCGAGCCATGCAGAATATGAGAGCTGGTAACACCACCGCTTAGCTGGCGGTAAATATTCATATCATCGGGATTGAGGTTGTCCGCAATCCTTACTTCGGAGGTAACACTTTGCCCGCCTTCATTAATAGAGGCGGCAGCAATATGTGAGTGCTCATCAATGATCCCGGCTGTAATATGTTTGCCGGTACCATCAATAACTTTTGAAGTTGGATCTGTAAGATTTTTTCCTACTGCTGCAATCTTCCCGTCTTTTATCCATACATCCGTATTTTCCAGCTTCCCATCTTTTTCACTCGTCCATACGGTAGCATTTTTAATTAAGAAATTTTCAGCCTTCGGCATTTCTTCCCAGCCATTGCTTAAAAAAGGATAAGTTACTTTTCCTAAAACCAAAGGTTGTTTGGATCTTGCACTATCGGTTTTTGGTTCCATTTTTTTATCAAAAGTTGCGGTCCAGGTAAATGCATTTCCCTGTGCATCGCTGCCACGCCCGTTCCATACATTGCCTGCAGCAGCCCCGCTTAAGATGGTTTCTTTTGCATTGGGGCCACGGCCTTCGGTATAACTCAGTTTTACCAGTTTGCCATCAAAGCTATATTTTCCGGTAAGGGTATCTTTACTGATGAAGCTGGCCACACCTGCATCTTTCAGCTCAAGGGAAAAAGCCCTTGGGCCGGCAATGGTATTGGTCATTAAATTATACATGCCTTTTACATCGAACCAGTTTTCGTCTTTCACCGTGTTTTTTATTCCCTGTGTCCAGTTTTGGAGTAATACCGTTTTTTCTGCAAACAGGGGGCCTGAGGTAATTAAAAAATTGGCGATCTTTCCTGCATCCAGACTGCCAATTTTATCATACATGCCCAGTAGGGTTGCCGGGGCTTTGGTAAGTGCATCTAGTGCTTTCTGTTCGGTTAAACCATATTCAATGGCTTTGCGCAGGTTGGCCATAAAATCGGCTGGGTTAGTAAGGTCAGCAGTGGTTAAACAAAAATTAATACCTGCTTTTTCAAAAGCTGCAGGGTTGGATGGAGCCAGTTCCCAGTGTTTCAGATCATCTAAACCAACAAAGCGCAGATCATTGGGATCATCCACATCCATGGCAGCCGGATAATTCAATGATAAAATGAAAGAAGCTTTTGAGCCGGCCATTTCTTTGATACGTTGGTATTCGTTGCCGCCACCTTTGATGATATATTGTACACCGAACTCATCGCCGATTTTATCCGCACGCAGGTCATTCCATTTATCATTGGCTTCAAAAATCTGCGGTAATGATTGATTATCGTTCCAGCTTTTTAAAGATAGATTCGTGCCTTCAGAAACCGGATTATTTTTATACCATTGTGCATCTAAATAGGTTTGGCGCAGTAAAGCAATATTTCCCATCATGGAACTGGGGTAGCTTTGGCTGGAACTGCCTTTACTGAAGGAATAATGTGCTGATGCTTTATCTTTTAGTAAAACCAAATTATCTGGCTGTGCTGCAAGCGTTACAAATGCACCGGTACCACGGGCGATACCATCTTTTTGATGGGTAAGTACCGAGCCAAAACCTATATCACGTAAAGCTTTGGCTTTAACCTCATCAGCAGAAAAATTTTTATGGGCTTCTGTTTCAGACTTTATGGCCTGGTTCCAGCCATAAGCACCCTTGGTGTTGGATGTTAGTTGCTGCACACGAAAAAATCCACCTCCGCCACCTGCTCCCTGTTGGGCTGGGGATGCAGAAATTCCATAGTCGGTGTAGATATCTATAAAAGCCGGGTAAATGAATTTGCCGCTGCAGTCAATAACCACAGCATCTTTTGGAATGGCCATATTGTTTCCTACTGCTACAATTTTGCCTTGCCGTATGATCAGCGTTGCATTTTGAAGTATAGTTTGTGCATCTTTAACAATGCTGGCATTGGTAAAAACATAATTCCCTTCTTTGGGGTTAGCCACATCATTTGCCGGAAAAGTTGTTTGGGCATTCAACAATTGACAGGTGCTGATCAGCAGAAAAAGCACTGTCTGCAGGTATTTAATTTTTCGCATGCAGATTATTTGAGTTTTAAATTGACGTTAAATATATGAAATGATTGCCTGTTTTTGTTAAGGTTAACTTATTAAGTTAAACATTATCTGTAATTTTGATGTAATTTATAACCCGGGTGTTTTTTACAAGGTTTAAGCCAGTTATTACCTGTAAATACCGGAACGGTTTTTGTAAATTTGACATCATGAAAAAGTCAGTTTGTTTAATCATAATGTTTTTGGCAGGCAAGTTCCTTGCTGCACAGGATACCCTTAAAGTGCCCCTGGCCGATACAGCCATAGTCGGAAAAGTAACGGTTAATAAAGATCCCCGCCTGGACCTGCTGGCAAAAGCACAGATTGATATTGCCATTGCCAATGCTAAAATGGCAGCCCGTTTTACCAAGGGATACCGGTTATTTGTTTTAAAAACCGATGACCGGGAGTATGCCATGAAAGTGAGGGCATATCTTTTACAAAGTTTTCCGGAGGAAAAAGTGATCATGAGTTACCAGGCACCATTTATTAAAATGAAATTTGGCAATTTTATAGAAAAGGAAGAAGCAGAAAAAGTAAAAAAGCAGATCATAAAAGCCGGTATCATCAAAGGAGGTGTATATGTAGTACCGGATACCATTGAAGTAAAACCCGATAAAGAGGCAAAGGATATATCAAAAAAATAATTACATTTCAGTATATAGAGTTTCAGTCACAGAAACTCTTTTTTATTTTAACACTTTACCGTTATTTTTAAGTATGATAAAAGACCGAATACAGCAACTGGCAAAAAAGTATGCCGGTGAATTTACAGCAATCAGGCACCACATACATGCCAACCCGGAGTTAAGTTACCAGGAATTTGAAACGTCTGCATTGGTGCAAAAAAAGCTTACTGAATATGAAATTCCTTTTGAAGTGAAAGCCACAACAGGAGTCATTGGTTTGATAAAAGGAAAAAACCCGGATTCAAGAATTATTGCCCTTCGTGCTGATATGGATGCACTGCCCATTACGGAAGAAAATGATGTGCCTTATAAGTCAAAAAATCCGGGAGTGATGCATGCCTGCGGGCACGATGTACATACAAGCTGTTTGTTGGGAGCTGCTAAAATATTAAATGAATTGAAAGAAGAGTGGGAAGGAACAGTGAAGCTTATCTTTCAGCCTGGTGAAGAAAAAAATCCCGGTGGCGCAAGTATCTTAATAAAAGAAGGTGTGCTGGAAAACCCAAAGCCGGCATCCATTTTTGCATTGCATGTGCATCCGGGCGTAGAAGTTGGCCGTTTAAGTTTCAGGGGCGGTATGATCATGGCCAGCGCCGATGAGATTTATATAACCATTAAAGCAAAAGGCGGCCATGCTGCAGCACCGCAATATACCGCCGATACTATTTTAATTGCATCACATTTGATTGTAAGCCTGCAGCAGATTGTGAGCAGGAACAACAGCCCGTTCAATCCTTCGGTTTTGTCCATCACTTCATTCCAGGGTGGCAATACAACCAATGTGATACCCAGCGAAGTAAAACTGATGGGCACTTTCAGGGCCATGAATGAAGAGTGGCGCTTTAAAGCACATGAACTGATAAAAAAACAAACCATAGAACTGGTGGCTGCCATGGGTGCAGAAGCTGATATAAAAATTGATGTAGGTTATCCTTTTGTATTGAATGATGAAGCACTGAATGCATTTGCCAGGGAAAAAGGCGAAGCATATATTGGAGCCGAAAATGTGGAAACAACCGAGCTGCGTATGGGTGCAGAAGATTTTGCGTATTACAGTCACCAGATACCGGGATGTTTTTTCAGGATAGGTGCCGGCAACAGCGCTAAGGGTATAACCAGTGGCGTACATACGCCAACGTTTAATATTGATGAGGATGCAATTGAGATGGGAATGGGGTTTATGGCGTATTTGGCAACCCCCTCCGCCCCCTAAAGGGGGAATTGAGGGCAAGAGAATTATTTAACGATTAGTTTTTTGATTTGCATAGAGATCATTTTTTATTTTTTAAAACTTATTTCATTCGACGCTATGCTATGCAGTAGAGTACAATGAAGTAAGGTTCCTCCGCCAGCTGGCGGAGAGCAGGGTATGAAAATAGCATTTCACGGCGCCGCCCGTACAGTAACCGGAAGCAAGCACTTGCTTACATTAAAAAACGGCAAAAAGTATTTGCTGGATTGCGGTATGTTTCAGGGCATGGGCAAAGAAACCGATGCCATGAACCGCAGTTTTGGATTTGATCCTGTTGAGGTAACGCACCTCATTTTATCACATGCACATATTGATCACTGCGGATTAATTCCAAAACTGGTAAAGGATGGTTTTAACGGTAAAGTATTTTGTACACCGGCAACGAAAGAACTGGCTGCTGTAATGCTCGAAGATTCGGCAGGGATACAGGAAAATGAAGTGAAGTACGAAAATAAAAGAAGGGCACAGCAGGGATTGCCTTACCTGAAACCTTTGTACGATACGGCCGACGCTTTGGCTGCGGCCGATCATTTTGTGGCCCTGCCTTACAATGACTGGATTACCATCGACGAAAATATTGAGGTACAATATACAGATGCAGGCCATATCATTGGCAGCGCAGCCGTACATTTAAAAATTAAGGAGAATGGGAAAGTTACCAGACTCACATTTACCGGAGACGTAGGCCGCTACCGGGATGTGATATTGAAATCGCCTGCTGAGTTTTCGCAGGCCGATTATATTATTATAGAATCAACCTATGGTAACAGCCTGCACGACAATGCCACCACCACCCCCGATCAGGTGCTGCATTGGATAGAAAAAGCCTGCCTTCAGAAAAAAGGGAAACTGATCATTCCTGCCTTCAGCGTAGGACGTACGCAGGAAATTTTATTTGCATTGAACCAGCTTGAACTGGAAAGAAGATTACCCGACCTGGATTATTTTGTAGACAGTCCCCTGAGTGTAAAAGCAACTCAAATCGTTAAAAATTATCCGCAATATTTTAATAACCGTATTCAAAAGATACTGCAATCAGATAATGACCCGTTTGGTTTTAAAGGATTGAAATTTATAAAATCGGTTGATGAATCGAAATTACTGAATTTCCGTAACGGGCCCTTTGTGGTCATCTCGGCCAGTGGTATGGCCGATGCCGGCAGGGTAAAACATCACATCAGCAATAATATAGAGAACAGCCGCAACACTATTTTATTTACCGGTTATTGCGAGCCACGCTCATTGGGAGGCAAATTAATGGCAGGCGCAAAAGAAGTAAATATTTACGGCGTACAGCATGAGGTAAATGCCGAGATCGGTTCCATACGCAGCATGAGCGCCCACGGCGATTATGACGACCTGTGCCAGTTTCTGGCCTGCCAGAACCCATCAGCCGTGAAAAGAATGTTTATTGTACACGGCGAGTATCATGTGCAGCAGGAATTTCAGCAACGCCTGATGCGTAAGGGATTTGACGACGTGGAAGTGCCGGAAATGCACTACGAAACAACTTTGGAATAATTAGCACAATTAGCCTGTCAGCCTGAGCTTGTAGAAGGCGGATTACTCATTTATACATACCGCCCCTTCGACAAGCTCGGGCTGACATTTCACTGTTATAAACCATATTGGAACAGTTTTTGGTTAAAAGAAAGAGCCGAAAGTCCGGAAATTGATTTAAATATTGAGTTCATGAAGAAGCTGAAAAAGTTTTTAAAAATATTATTTATTACCCTTTTGATACTAATTGGATTACTGTTTGCAACGCCTTATATCTTTAAAGGGAAGATCGTTTCACTGGTAAAAAAAGAGATCAATAAAAACCTTAACGCCAAAGTTGATTTTAAAGGGGTGGATATTTCTTTCTTCAGGCGTTTTCCTAAAGTGAGTATAGGGCTTGATGAACTGCAGGTATTGGGTACAGGTTATTTTGATGAAGACACTTTATTATCTGCACAAAGACTGGATGCCACGGTAAATTTTATGAGCTTTATCAGGGGCAGCAATATGAACATCAACAGTATTTTCCTGGTATCGCCACGCATACATGCTATTGTGGATAAAGATGGTTTTGCTAACTGGGATATTATAAAATCTGAAGCAGAAAGAACAGAAATAGATTCAGCCGGCAAACCCTTTGATCTTGCATTGGATTATTATTCCATCGAAAATGGTTATGTAAATTATATGGATGTTGCAGGCAATATGAGTATTGTGCTGGAAAATCTGAATCATTCCGGAACAGGTGATTTTACTGCAGACCTGTTCACCCTCAGAACAAAAAGTACTGCTGATGCCGTTTCATTTAATTATGGCGCCATACCTTATTTGTCGAAGGTCAGGTCTGTTATAAATACAGATATAAAGATCGATAACAAAAAAGGAATGTACAGTTTTGATGGTACCGATATTTCATTGAACCAGCTTAAAATAGATGGTAAAGGCGTTATCAATAAACTGGCAAATGGATATGCAATGGATATCAGCTTTAAATCCCCTTCAACCGATTTTAAAAATATCCTGTCTTTAATAACGCCCATTTATCAAAAGGAATTTAATAAGGTAAATGCAACCGGTACCGCCATTTTTGAAGGGTATGTAAAAGGTGTGTACAGCGATTCAACCATGCCGGGCTACCATCTTGCAGCAGAAGTAAAAGAGGGGTCATTTAAATATACCGATCTGCCAAAGGGTGTGCAGCAGATCAATTTTAAAGCGGTGGTGGATAACCCGGACGGGAAAACAGACAACACCATTGTTGATATTACAAACGGGCACCTGGCAATTGATAACGAGCCATTTGATTTCAGGCTGTTGGTGAAAAACCCGGTAAGCAATATGTTTGTGGATGCTGCTGCAAAAGGCAAACTGGATTTGGGTCAGGTTGCCGGTTATGTGAAGCTTGAAAAAGGTACCGCTATTGCAGGGCTGATGAATGCCGATGTGAGCATAAAAGGAAATGTAAAAGAAATAGAACAGCAGCAGTACAATAAATTTTATGCGGCCGGTATTGTTGATGTAAAGGATTTTAAATACACATCAGCCGATTACCCAACCGGCATAAAAATAAATACCGTGCATGCAGATTTTACGCCGGTAAAAATTAATATAACTAACCTCAATGGACAATATCAGCAATCCAACTTTAATGGCGGCGGACAGATCAATAACCTGCTTGGTTATTTGCTGAATGGAAAAGCCTTGAATGCCGGCCTTTCTGTAAATGCCGATAAAATTAACCTCAACGACTGGCTGGGTGTTTCGGCAGACACTACTTCAAAAGGCACTACTGCAAAGCCTTTTATCGTTCCTGGTGATCTTGATGTGGTTTTAAATACAAAAATCGGCAGGTTGCTGTATGATAAAGTTGATATACAGGATCTGTCGGGATCTGTGCAGGTGAAGGAGGAAGCGGTGGTGCTGAACAATATGAGCGGAAATGCCATGGATGGTAAAATAAAGATAAACGGATCGTACAGTACAAAAGAAAGTAAAACAAAACCTGCAATTGCCATGAGTTATGATGTGCAGGGAGTGGATATTCAGAAAACGTTCTATGCTTTCAATACGGCTCAAAAACTCATGCCCATTGGTAAGTATTTGTCAGGAAAACTTACATCGGTATTATCTGCCAACGGCAAACTGGGCGATCATATGGATATTGATATGAACACTGTTTCAGGTAACGGAAATTTATTTTTGATAGAAGGGTTCCTCAGCAAGTTTGCGCCGCTTGATAAAATTGCTTCGGTATTAAATGTAAAACAGCTGCAGGAAATATCACTGAAGGATGTGAAAACTTATTTTGAATTTTCGAACGGCAAATTGCTGGTAAAACCTTTTACCGTAAAACTGAAAGATATGGAAATGGAGATCGGCGGTTTGCAGGGTTTTGATCAATCGCTGAATTATGCCATTAACCTTAAACTGCCCCGGGCACTGATGGGCACAACCGGAAATCAATTGGTGAACAACCTGACAACAGCCATACATGCAAAAGGTATTCCGGTAAAAATGGGCGATGTGGTAAACCTGAAACTGGCTATGGGCGGTACTTTGCTAAACCCTACTGTAAAAGTTGACCTGAAACAGGGTGGCGAAAAGCTGGCCGACCAGATGCAACAGCAGGTGAAGGATTTTGCACAGGCAAAAATAGACAGTGCTAAAAAAGCGGCACAAGACACCCTTACTGCGATAAAGAAGCAACTGGGAAATGCTGCCCTGGAAGAGTTGAGAAAAAAAATGCAGAATAAAAAAGATACAGTGGCTGTAAAAGATTCCACACCGGTAAAAAATAACGGAGATAAAACCAAAGAGTCGGTAAAAGGACTGTTTGATAATTTATTGAAGAAAAAACCAAAGGATACTGCGAATAAGCAATAAGCAGTTTGCAAAAGAAAGCAACTGGAAAGGTAAACCTTAAAACCTTTGCGGATCAAATGCGCTGATATTGATTGAAGTTGTTTGCTGTTTTATAATGTCAGTCACCAATTTTCCGGTTCCTGTTCCTTCAGAAATGCCCAGCATGGCATGCCCCCCGGCGATGACCACATTTTGGTAAACGGAGGTTTTGCCGATATATGGTAAGCCATCCGGAGTAACCGGCCTTAAGCCATTCCATATTTTATCTGCGGGCGGAAAATCAATTTTTAAACCCGGATAAAAATCTGTGGCAGAGTCATAAATGCCCTGCATGCGGTTAATTAAAACGGTATTGTTGATGCCGCTTAATTCCATGGTGCCTCCAATGCGAAGCTGATGCCCCCAGGGCGTTATGGCGCATCTGCCATCAACAAGTATGGCCGGGTATTTAATATTTTTTTCAACATGCGGATAAGTATAGCTGTACCCTTTGCCCGGCTGTAATAATAATTTAATGCCCATCATTTTTGCTACCACAGGTAACCAGCTTCCGGTTGCCAGAACAAGCTGCTCACAGTCAAATTTCCCTTTGTTGGTTATCACAGCTGTGATGTTGCTGTTTGATTTTTCAAAACCCGTAACCATGGTGTTAAGCAGAAACGTTGCACCTTTCTTTTCCAGATTATTTTTTAATGCAACCATCATCTTTCCCGGATTGAAATGGCAATCATCTTTAAACAATACTGCACCTGCAACATTCAGTTCCACATCGGGTTCTAATTGTTGCACGGCATCTTTTTGGAGCCGTTCAACTTTTAATCCAAATTTTTCAGCATCATCTGCCAGGTGAAATTCATGATCAAGTGTTTTCTGGTGCTTACACATCATCAGGCAGCCCTTTTCTTCCATTTCAAATACATCACCAATGTCATGGCGCATTTCATTAATTAACCCACGGCTCAATTGTAAAAGATCATTCAGGTGCGGTGCATTTTTTTTAACCGTTGCTGCATTGCTGCTTTTCCAGAAATGCCATCCCCATTGCATCAAATCCCAGTTGAGCCTGGGTTTTATGTAAAACGGGCTGCTGCTGCTGAGCATATGTTTAAAGCCTTCGGCAATAATGCCCGGGCTTGCCAGGGGCACAAAATGGCTGGGCGACATATAACCCATGTTGCCAAAAGAACAGCCATCGGTTATATCGCCACGCTCAATGACAGTTACTTCGTATCCTTCCTTTTGTAAATAGTAAGCGCTGCATAAGCCAATTACGCCAGCTCCGATAATTGTTATTTTCATTTTGGTCAATTAAATTTACCTTACTTCATTTTCCAGCGGATAAAAAATCCGCTTTAATCTGTACAAATCTGTGTCATCCGTGTTCCTATCTACATCACCTGAAACCCATACGCATATGGATCATCCTCATCATCAATCGTAATTGTATTCTGTCCATAGATCCTTGCCCAGCCTTCAATGGATGGCCTGATGGCATGTTTTCCTGCAACCGTTAATGCTTCTTCAATCCTGCCAATAAACTTACTGCCAATAATGCTTTCATGAATGAATTCATCGCCGGGCTTCAACAATCCTTTTGCATACCACTGCGCCATACGGGCCGATGTTCCTGTACCGCATGGGCTGCGGTCAATGGCTTTATCGCCATAAAAAACAGCATTACGCGCAGTAGAGGCCTTATCCAATACCGCACCGGCCCATAAAATATGGCTGCAACCATTTATTGTTTCATTCTCGGGATGAACGAAAGCATATTTATTGTTTATGTTTTTTCTTAGTTCTCTGGACCAGCTTATTAGTTTATCGGCAGTATAATTTTCCAATCCCTTAAAATTTTTCTGTACATCCACAATGGCATAAAAATTTCCGCCATAAGAAACATCAACAATCAGTTCACCCAACTCAGGACAATTAACGGCTAATTCTGTTTCGGCTAAATAAGAAGGCACATTCGTGAGTCTTACAGACTTTACTTTTCCATCAACTTCGGTATAGGAAATTAAAACCAACCCTGCAGGCGCCTCCATCCTTACAACACCCGGTGTTTTAGGTTTTATCAATCCTTCTTCAATGGCAATGGTAATGGTGCCAATGGTTCCATGGCCACACATGGGGAGGCAACCACTGGTTTCAATAAATAAAACGGATACATCATTTTGCGGATCATGCGGCGGATATAAAATACTGCCACTCATCATATCGTGGCCACGCGGTTCAAACATCAATCCTTTACGTATCCAGTCGTATTCCTGTAAAAAATGCTGGCGTTTTTCACTCATGTTACTGCCAACCAGCTCAGGCCCGCCTTCTTTTACCAGCCGCACGGGATTACCGCAGGTATGGGCATCAATACAAATAAATGTTTTCTTCAAAGCAGTTTTAGATTTGCTATGCAACTTAATTAAAACTTCGCTTGTTTTAAGGTAAGAACAGGAAAAGATTTTACTTTCCTTTTATGTTTCATATGCACTTGAAAAAAAGCCACTATCAAATACATGATGGTGGCCTGTTTCCGGGTTTCCCGGTTTATTTTTTCAGAATTTTAGCAGATTCCTTAAAAACCCTGGGTTGTACTCCTTTGCCGTAGATCGGGCAGTAATAATCAAGCACATCCAGTGCCTGGTTATAGCTTAACCAATAGTCGGTTACCGTACCGGTAAAGACAAATCTGCCGGAAAAATTATAGATCTCCCTTGTGCCTCGGCTACTGAAATTTCCATAAATGAGGTCGCCTTCATAAGGCTGGCTGCCCGAGCGGGTGTAGATAACATTGTATCCATTATAGGTTTCAACAACCCAATAGTTACAGAATGGGTCAACGTAAACTACTTCTCCCTCTTCCTGGTTAAGCCAATAATCTTCATTATTTGCTGCAATTACATCAGTTTTTCTGCAACTGCTTAATAAAATAACCGCTAACAAAATAGTAGCTGAAAGTGTAAATATTTTTTTCATGACGATTCTGTTTAAAATTTGAAAAATGTTATATAACTAAATAACAAAACTGTGCCAGAACAGCCGGATGCCGGTTTTGATTTTGTTAAAATAAACAAATGGCCAACATTCAATTTTCAAAGGTTTAATGCGAAGTATATGCTTATGTTTTATTTAACATGAACAGGGTACTGTGAGCAGCCGGATTAGCCGGGAGGCAGTAACATGCCACGCTCTTCACAGGCCTGACAAACTTTGGCAATGTTGTATAGCATTTGTACATTTATGGCATGGAACAGTACGGTAAAATTTTACTGATAGCTATGCCGGCATTTTTGCTGCTGGTGTTATTTGAAAAATGGTATGGCTGGCGCAAAGGAAAGGATACGGTGCGTAATATGGATATGATCAGCAGCCTCAGCAGCGGAGTAACCAATGTTACCAAAGATGTGATCGGCCTGTATATTGTTGTGCTCTCTTACCCGTTTATGCTGAAATGGCTTGCATTGACGAGCATCAGCAATACGATCTTTGTTTACATCATTGCTTTTTTTGCTCTTGATTTTGCCGGTTACTGGGTACATCGTTTGCAGCATGTAACCAATTTTTTCTGGAACGGTCATATTGTTCATCACAGCAGTGAAGAATTTAACCTGGCCTGTGCATTACGGCAGAGTATTTCATCCATTGTAAAAATATTTGCCATATTTCTGTTGCCAGCTGCATTACTGGGAGTTCCTCACCAGGTCATTGCGGTGATAGCACCTCTGCATTTGTTTGCCCAGTTCTGGTACCATACTCAACATATTGGCAAGATGGGATTCCTGGAAAAGATCATTGTTACACCTTCTCATCACCGGGTTCATCATGCTTTCAACAAAGAATATATAGATAAGAACTACGGACAGATATTTATTTTCTGGGACAAATGGTTTGGTACTTTCCAGGAAGAGATGCCGGAAGTGCCGCCGGTGTATGGCATTACCCGGCCGGTACGCACCTGGAATCCGATCAGGATCAATTTTCAGCATGTTTGGCTGCTGATACAGGATGCATGGAGAACCAGTAACTGGAAAGATAAATTTACCCTGTGGTTCAAACACACCGGCTATCGCCCTGCTGATGTGGAAAAAAAATACCCGGTTTATAAAATTGATGACGTGTATCATTTTGAAAAATACGATACGCAAACCTCACCGGCATTAAATGTATGGAGCTGGATACAGTTGCTGCTGATCCTGCTGTTTGTGAGTTACCTGTTTGGGAATATTGCATTGATCAATGATCTTGATGCAAATTATATTTTCTGGTATGGCGGTTTCCTTTTTTTAAGTGTGTATGCACTCACCGATCTGATGGACAGAAATGTCTCTGCCATTGTGTGGGAATTGATCAGGGGAAGCCTTGGTCTCATTATTCTCTTTTATCAAAATGACTGGTTTGGAGCATCTGATTTTTATCCTGCGGCAAAATATATGCTGGGCGGTTATTTTATACTCTCTATTTTAGTTACCGGCTGGTTTGTTGCAAAGCATGCCAGGGAAGATGTGAAAATGGCTGCGGTTGTATAAACAGGATAATATTTCAGAACGGGAAAGCCATTACAGCATTATAAAAGAGATTTACTCTGCCAGTAATTTTTTGATGGTTTCTTTTTCCAGTTCCCAGTTATAGCCCTCCAGTTTTGATTGTATTGCTTCTCCTTTTTTATTGAGTAAATAAGTTGTTGGGTAAACATGTATGCCCATTCCGGCAAGGGTTTTGGGTGAATGTGCAAATATGATATTGCCCGGGTTAAACCTGTTCTGAAGCTTATTGATGCGACCGGTATCTTCATCAGATATACATAAGATCTTAAACCCTGTTGAATTGACTTTTGCCAGCAATTCATCAAAAACATACATCTCCTGTATACAGGGGCCGCACCAGGTTTGAAAAAAGGAAACAATGATCACATTTCCCTTTAAATCATCAATGGTCGTCTTTGTATTGCTGCGGGTCAACTGCAATTCACTGTTTTGAAATTCCATTTTTGGTACAATTGTTTTACGCATGTACCACATGATACCCCAGCCGGAAGCAAGTATCAGCAGGACAGATAATATAATGGTCTTTAATTTATTTTTCATTTCAGAGGTGATCTTTCTAATTGTTTTTGGTTTTCTGAACGGTTAAATCTTTTTAAAAAATAGCGTAAGGCAATTTTGGCAAACGGGTTTTTTACTTTCACATAGTTAATTATCTGTTTTGGAAATGCTCCCAGGTTTGCCTTGGCTTCTTTTGCAGTTCTGCCAAGTTCCAGTTTTTCAAATTGGCGGTCTATCATTTTCTGTACACTTAAAAACAGGATATTGAAATAGATCTTGTGCGTTTCGTTATAGGTATAGTTAAGCCCTATATAATGGGTTTCCATTTCTTTGTTATAAAAAATATAGGTGTAAAAACCAATCATTACCTTGTTTAAATAGAGTGCATGCAGTTCAAAACGATGCTCAAGGTCAGATTTTAACTGGTATAAATAAGCCGCATTAACGGTGCCAAGCCTTACCTGTTGTTTGTTTACAACATGACGGTAAAGCTGGTCTATGGATGCTGCATTTTCCAGGATTTCCGCTGCGGTCAGCTCTTTTGTTTCTACGCCTTCAAAAGCAAGCATAATTTTTTTAGCCCGCTTAAAATATTTTTTTGTAAGATCGTTAAGGTAATCATCAAATGTATTCCAATGCGGTCTTCTTGCAATTTCCATTGTAACATCGCCATTAAAAAAATGGAATTTTGATGCACTATAGTTTTCTTCCGGAAAAACCTCTTTACAATCCTTGATAATGATTCCGGCCGGTTTTTGCCTGCCTGCCTGTTTTACAAAAAGCTCAATGGCATCAAATATAAAATGGTTGTGCTGTTCATTTTTAAAATAAAAACCCTGAAAATTTATCCTGAATAAATTTCCGCAAATAAGCAGGTACAATTGTTTGGGCAAAATGAATTTTACAGCCCTGCATTGAAGCCCCGAGGGGTTATCAAATTTTAAATCGGTATGTGTAAACTTAAATAACTGCAGGTAGGCCAATCCTATCAGTTTGTCTTTTACAAATATCTGTATATAATTATTTTCAATGCCGGGTAACGCAGCATTTTCAAGCGGGAGTAAATGCCTTATTTTCAAGTGATGCCCTTCGGGTAAAAAATCATCCCATAAATCTTTATGTGATGCAATCTGCCTTACCTGATTAATTGAAATAGTCAAACCTGAAATTATTATTTTTGTACAGCAGCTTTTGTTAATTCATTGTTTACCGTTCTCCAGATTCCCAGCGGATTCTCATCCCTCAGTTCATCAGGCAATAAATTATTGCTCCAGTTTTGAAATGCTATAGGCCTGGCAAAACGTTTAATGCCATCGGCGCCCACTGAACCAAATCTTGCATCGGTACTGGCCGGAAATGGTCCGCCATGCTGCATGCTGAAGCAAACCTCAACACCGGTAGGTACATTGTTAACAATAAACCGGCCGCATATATTCTTTATTGCTTCAACCAGTTCGTCATTGTTTTTAATATCATTTTCAGTGGCCATTAAGGTAGCTGATAGCTGACCTTCCAGGTTTTTTGCCACTTCGGTCATTTCGGTCATATCATTGCAGCGGATGATAATAGAATAAGGGCCAAATACTTCCTGGTGTAAAACGGGGTTTTTTAAAAAAGCCTGTCCGGTTGCGGTGGCAATGGTAGGTAACCCTTCATTTTCCTTTACGTCTGTTTCAGATTCAGCAACCAGGTGAACATCTTCCTGTAACAAAGCATTTCCTTTGTTCTTTTTATAGGCAGAAACTATGCCCTGATGTAACATGGGGGCCGGGTTTATTTTTTGAATGGCTTTGCCCAGGTCATGAACAAATGTTTGCAGCGCTTCGCTTTCAATGCCAATAATTATACCCGGGTTTGTACAAAACTGTCCGGCACCCAATGTGACAGAGCCTGCACACATGGTGGCAAGTTCATTGGGGGAAGCGGCTAATTTTTCAGGCAATAAAAAAACGGGGTTAACACTGCCCATTTCGGCAAAAACCGGTATGGGTTCTTTGCGTTGGTTGCCCCAGTCAAATAATTGTTTACCGCCGGAGAATGAGCCTGTAAATCCAACGGCTTTTGTATGCGGATGCATCACCAATGCTTTGCCCACTTCAAACCCCGCACCATGCACGTGTGCAAAAATCCCTTTGGGCAAATGGCATGTAGCAGCGGCGGTTAAAATGGCCCGGGCAACCATTTCCGAAGTTTCGGCATGTGCAGGATGCGCCTTTACAATTACCGGGCAACCGGCTGCAAAGGCACAGGCAGTATCGCCACCGGCTGTTGAATAGGCAAAAGGAAAATTGCTTGCTCCAAATACCACCACGGGCCCAAGCGGAATCAGCATTTTTCTGATATCTGGTTTGGGAGGAGTTTTATCCGGTACAGCCGTATCAATGCCTGCAGCAAGCCAGTCGCCTTTTTCGCAGGCTTCGGCATAACTGTTCAGTTGAAAAATGGTCCTTGTTCTTTCGCCACGTAACCTGGCTTCCGGTAAATGGGTTTCTTTCATTGCAATATGAATCAATTCGTCGCCGCAATTTTCCAGTTCAACAGCGATGGCCTTCATAAATGCAGCCCGTTGTTTTAAAGAAAATTTCCTGTATACATGAAAGGCATCCCATGCCTGCTGCATCACTACATCAATTTCTTCCATGGTAAGATCAATAAAGCTCATAAGTAAAAATTCAAAATTCAAAAATCAAAATCCAAAAGCCAATATCCTGCATGCAATATTTAATATTCGAAATTCAAATCGGGCCTGCCGGAAATGCCATCATTGATTATTTTCAAAATATCCTCTCTTTCCTTTCCCACCAGTGTTAACCGTGGCGCCCGCACGTTTTCGGAGCCAAGGCCAGCCTGTGTTTCGGCCAGTTTAATATACTGTACCAGTTTGGGATGAATATCCAGTTCAAGCAGGGGCATAAACCAGCGGTATATTTTTGTGGCCTCCTCTATTTTACCTGCCTTAATAAGTTTGTAAATGGCTACTGTTTCTTTTGGAAAGGCACAAACCAATCCGGCCACCCAGCCATCTGCACCCAGGCAAAGTTCTTCCATGGCAATGGTATCCACACCGCATAAAATTTTAAAGCGGTCGCCAAAACGGTTTTTCATGCGGGTTACATTGCTTACATCCCTGGTGCTTTCTTTTACAGCAGAAATATTGGTACAAACCTGCAGTTCATCAAACATATCCAGGGTTATTTCAATTTTATAATCAACAGGGTTGTTGTAGAGCATTATAGGCAGGTCTGTTGAATCGGCCACTGTTTTAAAATAAGTAACCGTTTCACGATGGTCGCTTTTATAGCGCATGGGAGGCAGCATCATAATGCCTTCGGCTCCCCATGCTTTTGCATAAGCAGCCTGTTGCAGGGCTTCCCTGGTGCTTCCTTCGGCAATATTTAAAATTACCGGAACTTTTCCTGCACATTTTCCCACAGCAAATTTTACCAGTTCCTCTTTTTCGTTTGTGGTTAAAACACTGGCCTCACCCAGTGTGCCGCCTAATACAATGCCATTTACTCCGGCTTCCAGCTGGGCATTTAAATTTTTATCAAATAAGGGAAGATCCAGCGTATCGGCTGCTGTAAATTTTGTGGTAAGTGCAGGAAAAACCCCGCTCCAGTTAAAAGGCATATGTTTATTTTTAAATATTTAAGGTTTCAGCAAATTACTATAAGTTTATTTAACAAAACCCGGCTTATTTTGAAATTTAAAATGATGGCCTTCCCCCATGACGCTTAACATGTATATTTTTATTTTTAGAATTTGGTTAAAAGTTAAGCTGAGGTTGATTTTTACTGAATTATTTTATTAAATTGCAATTTCAGGATTTTCATTTCCCTCATAAAAATAAAATTAAAAATGAAACATTTTTTTACCCGTTTTTTAAAATCGGCATTGTTCCTATTATTCCCTTTCTGCTTATCTGCGCAGGGAGGCCAGGATTACAATGTTTTACTGCATTCAGGAAAATTTATTCCGCAGGAGAATATCGGTTCGGTTACTAAAAATTCACCGGTTTTTCAGCAAAGCCTTTTTAATGGCAGGCATTATGTTGTTATTCAGTTTAAAACACTGCCTTCGCAATTGCAAAAGGATAACCTGAAAGCAGGGGGCATTGAGCTGATAGACTATATTCCCAATAATGCATACACGGCCAGTGTTTCGGCCGATATCAATATTGCTGATTTTAAATCAATATTATTCCGGTCGGTATTTCAGTTCAGGCCTCAGGATAAGGCAGAGGCTGGTTTATTGAGTGGTGCTGTGCCCGATCATGCCATCAGGCAGGCAGGGTATGCCGATGTGGATATTATTGTATATGAAAAATTAAATGCAGCTGCTGTACAGCAGGCTGTTTCTTTTTTAAATGCAACTGTAATTCAGGATGTTCCCGATTTTAAAATGTTTACCATCCGGATCCCGGCAGCAAATGCAAAGCAGCTTGCAAATCTTTCCTTTGTTCAATGGACCGAATTCATTGCTCCTCCCAATCAGCAGGAAAACCTGCCGGGCCGTTCTTTACACCGGGTAAATGTATTGAATGACGGGGTTAGAAATTTAAAAGGCGATGGCATGAATATTGGTGTTTGGGATGAAAGGGCCAGTCAGCACCTGGATTTTTCACCTGCCGGACGATTGGTAAATGTTGATCCCGGGGGTGCCGGAAGCCATGGCACCCATGTATCCGGCACTATCGGAGGCAGGGGCTTGATCAATCCTGTAGCAAGAGGTATGGCCCCCAATGCAAATATTTTTTCTTACTATGGATTTAGCGGTGATGTACAGGTCGTCATGGCTACGGCCATTCCTGCCAATACACTGATTTCCAGCAACCACTCTTACCATGATGGCCTTGGTGTACAATGCGGACTTAGCGGAAATTCGGCCAGCTATTCACTCAGGTCGCGTAATACAGATATTAATTTAAATAATTTTCCTTATCACCTTCATTGTCATTCTTCGGGTAATGCACAATCATCCTGTTCCGGAGGCTGGGGTACAATAACGGGAACGGGTAAGTCGGCAAAAAATAATGTGGTTGTTGGAAATATTACCACTGCTGAAGTGCTTTCCACATCCAGCAGTTGTGGCCCGGTGCACGATGGCAGGGTTAAACCGGAAATTGTAGCGATGGGGACGAGTGTGTTTTCAACCTATACTCCGTTAAATACATACGGCACCATTTCCGGTACATCCATGTCAACACCCGGCATTACCGGTACCCTTGCTTTACTGGCACAGCGCTACAAACAATTAAATGCCAATGTGCTTCCACCTTCTGCTTTAATTAAAAATATAGCTTGTAACACGGCACATGATCTGGGTAATCCCGGACCCGATTACCGGTTTGGTTTTGGCCGGATCAATGCACTGGCAGCGGTAAAAGTTCTGGAGCAAAACCGGTATGCGTTGAACACCATCACCACCGGATCAACCAATGATATAACCATTACCGTTCCGGCAGGTGCATCACGTTTACGCGTAATGCTTACCTGGAACGACCCGGCTGCTGCAGCCAATTCAAGTTTTGCATTGGTGAATAACCTGGATCTGAGGGTTATTGAAGGGGCCAACACCACATTGCCCTGGATACTGGATCCGGTTAATCCATCAGTAGCTGCCACCAAAGCCGATGATAATATCAGTAATATTGAACAGGTAACCATAAACAATCCTGTTGCAGGAACCTATACCTTAAGGGTTATTGGCGAAGCGGTGGCAACAGGCCCCAATCAACCTTACGCACTTACCTGGGATATTAACCAACCCTATATTGAAGTGATCTATCCTAATGGTCCGGAGCGTTTTAATCCTGCTTCATCAGAAACGATCACCTGGGATAACTCTGGTGTAACAGGCAATCAAACAGTGGAATATTCGCTGGATGGCGGTACTTCTTGGACTACCATCTCCTCAACAGTACCCGCTGGCACAACAAGGTTAACCTGGAGTGTTCCGGCTGCAAATACATCAACTGCACTCATCAGGGTTTCAAGCGGATCATTAACAGATGTAAGTGACGCTACTTTTAAAATACTGGGCACACCAACCGGCTTTACCGGCAATGGTATAAGTTGTATAGCAGGCGAAGTGAACTTTACCTGGACAGCTACAGCCAATGCCACGCATTATGATATCATGAGGTTAAATGCTACCACAGGTAATTTTGAAACACTCGCTACCAATATTACCGGAACCACTTATACCGCTACGGGGCTTCCTCCCAATACAAGCATGTGGTTTCATCTGAGGGCAAAAAATAATACCACAGGCGCAGAGGGAGAAAGATCAAATGCAATTAATGTAACTGTTTCCAATGGCGGTGGCGGGTTACCAACTCCCGGCGCTATTACCGGTCAGAATTCAATTTGTGGAACTCCAACAAATGTTCCGTATACAATTGCTTCTGTTCCTGGTGCAACTATATATACCTGGTCGGTTCCTCCCGGGGCAAGCATTGCCAGCGGACAGGGTACCATTTCAATAATGGTAAATTATCCTGGTGGAAGTGCCAATGGCAATGTTAGTGTTACGGCCGGTAACGGAACCTGTACCACTTCACCATCAGTTTTACCGGTAACGGTTGGCAGCTCTGCAGTTGCAAGCCCAACATCCGGTGGTAACCAGGCTCAGGGAGCATGCGCAGGTGGTGCTATTCCAACTTTAACTGCCACAGCAACAGTTCCGTCTGGTCATTCTGTTGTATGGTACAATGCAGCAACCGGTGGCTCTGTAGTTACCAATCCTATACTCAATACAGTGGGTAGCATAACTTATTATGCAGAAAGTGTGAATAATACAACATTCTGCAGAAGTACAACACGTACACCGGTAACGTTAACGATTACCAGCGTGCCGGGTGCAACCGCATCAGCTGCCGGTCCAACCACTTTTTGCCAGGGTGGCAGTGTAGTGCTTACTGCCAGCAGCGGAACTACATACAACTGGAGCAATGGTGCAACAACACAATCAATTACAGTAACCACATCGGGTACTTACACCTGTACAGTTACCACATCAACCTGTACAAGTACCACAGCTGCAATTGGTGTAACGGTTAATCCTAAACCATCAGTTTCGGCATCTGCGGCAGGCCCTACAACTGTGTGTCAGCCTAATACGGTCACGCTTAATGCTTCAGCCGGCAGTTCCTGGTTATGGAGCAATGGTGCCACTACACAATCAATCACAGTTTCTGTAAGTGGCAACTATACGGTAACCGTTACCAATGCCAGTGGATGTGTTTCTGATGCATCGGCTGCCATTCCGGTAACCGTTAATCCGCAGCCCGTAGTGAATATTGCTGCAGCACCGTATACCAGGCTTTTACCCGGACTGAAAACTACGCTTACAGCCAATGTTTCACCCGCAGGAACATACTCATATGTGTGGTTGAAAAATGGCAACGTGCTTCCTGGAGCATCCGGTAATTCAATCAATGTTAACCTTGATCAATTAGGCAATTATGCAGTAAGGGTTACCAATACGGGTAATTGCAGTACCACATCAGCCCTGGTAAATATTGCCGATTCGGCATCAACCCGTTTATTTATTCTGCCTAATCCCAGCAGTGGGGTGTTTGATGTGATCTATCACAGCAGTGCAGCAACCAATACACATACCTTAAGAATATTTGATTCAAAAGGTGCAGTGGTGTACAGCAATGCATATCCCATTACCGGGCCATACCAGCGCATGAATGTTGATATGAGGGCCGCAGGTGGCGGTACCTATATAGTTGCCTTATTTAATAATACCGGCAAGCGCGTTGCAAGCGGAAAAGTAGTAATTCAATAAATAGTTATTTGGTTTTTTAAAAAAGTGATTGCTGTTTGGCAATCACTTTTTTTTTATTGTAACTGGCAAAAGAAACAGCCGAATCTAATAAAAAAAATATTTTTATAGGCGAGATGATTAAATTTGAAGGTGAGCAGCAAAGTACAGGTTTGGATATCACAATGCCCACTACCAATGAATTTTATAAACCATTATAGTAAATCACTCTTTTTAAACCTGCGCAAAGCATTTTTGTTTTCTGCATTGCTGTTTATTTGTGAACTAAGTCACGGGCAGGACCCGCCATTTATAAACTACAGTGAACAAAATGGTTTGTCTACCAGTGTCATTTACGGACTTTTCCAGGATACGGAAGATAATATCTGGTTTTGTACCAATTCGGGCGTAGTAAAATACAATGGCAACAAACTGGTTTCCTACAAAAAAAAAGATGGCCTTGCAGGGAATGAGGTTTTCAAAATATTCGAAGATTCGCAGCACCGGCTTTGGTTCATGACTGCCAGTGGCCGGATATGTTACTATAAAGACAAAAAAATTTACAACGATAAAGATCACCCTGTTTTTTCCCAGCTGAACATAAAGTCTTTTATTTCAGATATCCGGGAAGATGATGATCATAATATCTGGATCGTGCCGGACAAAGGGAATATTTATATACTGTCCAAAAACCTGAAAAGTTTCAGCCTGTTAGCATCACCATTGCAAAGCAGTATTTTCTGTACTTATAAAGGAGCTAAATACCTGCCTTCCATGCAGGGTTTATATTCGCTGCAGACAAAAACTTTTGTTCAGCAAAAAAAATACTTTAATACAGGCAGTTATATTGCCAGGCATTGCCAGGATGATGAATTGATATATACAGCAGGTAATAACAGGCTTTTTGTAGGTAATGTCATCACGGGTATTATTGATGAGCATGATATGCCTGAACTTCCACCCGCTGTAAATGCTGTTGTAGCCGTAGATTCCATATTGTATATATGCTCAGGCAATGGCCTGCATATGTACGATCAGAAATCATTGAAAGAAAAAAAGCACTATTTCAGCACGGCCAATGTTTCACATGTGCTTCAGGACCGCGAAGGATCACTTTGGGTATCTACATTAAATCAGGGTGTATTATACATTCCGAACAGCCGCATTAATTTTTTAAAATCCTCCGATTTTTTTGAAGGCAATAAAATACTTAAAGTAAACGGCCTGGGTAATCATGTCATTATCGGACAAAATAATTCCAAGGTCACGTATTATCAAAATGGAAACCTCAGGCCTTTGGTTTCTCCCAACAGGTCAAAGGGCGAAGGATTGACTTACCTGATAAAACCAATTGAAACAGATTCCGGGTTTATCATATCCACACAATCGGGCATAACAAAGTTTACATTGCCTGGCAAATTTGAATTCGATAACAATATTATCTTCCTCGATTATGCCTGGGTTAATAAAACCAGTGCCTATGTAAGTACTCCCGGCAGCATAGGCGAGTATCATGACCCCCTCAATCTTAAAACATTCAGAAAACAGCAATCAACTGCATTGTTTGATAACATCAGGGCCGAAGCTTTATTATACGATGCGGCTGACAGTGTTTTGTATGCCTGTTCTAAGCTCGGGTTATTCCGGTATAAAAATAAAAAAAGACTTCCCGGGGCTTTCAATAATATGGAAAATAACAGTTATACTGATATCGTGCAAACAGGCAACGGAAATATAGTTGCTTCATCCATGGGCGATGGTATTTTCTTTTTTAATAAAAAGCATATACGGCAGGTAAATGAAAAAGACGGCCTGTCTGACAATATGTGTACTTCGCTTTTTGCAGAAAACGACAGTACCATATGGGTTACAACCCTCAATGGATTAAACAGGGTAACAGCTGCATTTGTTTCCGGAAATTTTGAGATAAAAATCAGGAATTTTTACCGCAATGACGGTTTGCCATCAAACTACATCAATGATATGTATGTTTTTGGCGACAGTATCTGGCTGGCAACCAATTTTGGCCTGGCAATTTTTAATAAAAACGACCTTTCAAACAATAACTACACACCAAAAATTTCGATTGAGGCTTTTAAAGCTAATAATGAGTACATTCCCCTGGTAAATAATAGATCAATCAGGCTAAACCGGAATAATAATAATATCATTATAGAATTCAACAGCCGCACCTTTAAAAATTCAGGTACCGTAAGGTATAAATATAAGATGGGCGGATTAAATAGTAAATGGGTGGAGACAATAAACAGCCAGGTTGATTTCACCGGCTTGGCGCCCGGCAATTATACATTTGAAGTGTTTGCCTACAGCTTAAATCAAAACTGGGAAACAAATATAGAACAGCTCTCTTTTTCTATTAAACCGGCTTTTTGGCAAACATGGTGGTTCAGGGTTTTACTTGCATTGTTAATGATACTTTCAATCATGCTGTTCGTGGTTTCGCGCTTCAGGAAAGTTAAGGACAGGTTCATAGTACAGCAGAAAATAAACAACTACGAAAAAGAACTGCTGGAGCTTGAACAACAGGCCCTGCGGTTACAAATGAACCCACACTTTATTTTCAATGCTTTAAATTCAATACAACATGCTATTTTAACGGGCAAGCAAAATGATGCGTATAACAGCCTTGAGTTGTTTTCATCACTCATCAGGGGTATCCTGGAAAATTCAAAATACAAATTCATTTCGCTGGAAGATGAAATAGCCATTTTGAAAATATATATAGAAATTGAGGCCAAACGTTTCAGTTCAGACTTTACCTATGAAGTAAATATTGATCCGGATATTGATACCGGCGGAATCAAAATACCTCCCATGCTGATTCAGCCTTTTGTTGAAAACAGCATCTGGCATGGATTAATGCCTAAAACTACGGGCGAAAAGAAATTACTGCTGTCATTCACCGGTACAGATGATGCTATTATCTGTAAAGTGGAAGACAATGGAATCGGGCGTAACAAGGCAGCTGTCATGAAAAATAAAAAACAGGGAACTTCATTGGGTACTGCATTAACTTTCAACCGGGTAGCCAATATTAACATGCTCGAAAACAAAGCACGTTATGCTATAGAAATGTACGATAAAGAACATGATGGAGGAACCATTGTTACCATTACCATTAAGCGTTAAATGAAAATATGTACTATGTTTGGATGAGAAATAAACTTTTATTTCACCAATAGCAATTGTAAAAACATGAAAGCAATAATCATAGATGATGAACTCAGCGGCCGCGAAGTTTTAAAAAAACTGGTAGAGCTCAATTGTCCGGATATTACCGTTGTAAGTACATTGAATTCTATTGAAACAGGCCTGCAGGCAATCAGGGATGATAAGCCCGACCTTGTTTTTCTCGACATACAAATGCCCAATGCTTCGGGCTTTGACCTGCTTAACCAGCTTGATAAAATTGACTTTGAAATTATTTTTGTAACCGCCCACGATGCCTATGCCATCAAAGCCTTTAAATATTCAGCAGTTGATTATCTGTTAAAACCAATAAAAGTTTCTGAATTGATCGATGCGGTAAATAAGGCAAAAGAAAGAATTGAAAAAAATCACCAGGGGGATAATATAAAATTCATGCTGGATAAAGTGTCACCCGCAAAAAAAATATTCCTGAATAATAAAATACTGTTGCCAACCCTTGGTGGATACAACATCATAGACATTTTTGATATTGCATACTGCCAAAGCGAATCCAATTATACCCGGTTTCATTTTGTTGACGGAAAAAATATTGTGGTCAGTAAAACTTTAAAGGAGTTTGAACCGATATTGCTCGAAAATCACTTTTTCAGAATTCACCGTTCATATATCATCAACCTCAACTGTATTGCCAAATACAATAAAGGCAAAGGTGGCGAAGTGGTTATGAAAGACGGCGCCATCCTGGAGGTTTCGAGGGAAAAAAAGGATGAGTTTCTGAATTTATTTTCCATAACGGATACCTGATAGCTAGTCCTCGATCAGCATAACCCCTTTTTTACAGTTTTTTTCGGGTACATAGCCCGCCATGCCATACGTAAACCCGGCATTGGCAACTGCATTTCCATTTCACTCATTCAGACTGTCACTTTACTCATTCACACTTTTTTCGGATTTGCGATAGTATACATTTGGTTCAGCGTTCAAATAATATCAGTAAAATCCTTCAATACAACCCCGTTGAAGTTTTAATTAACCGGGCCGCAAAGATTACAAAAGACAGGATATTTTAATTTTTGAAAACTAAACAATAACAAAATGAAACCACTATTTACCCTATTCTTATCCGTTGCTTGTTTGTTTTTTTCAACAGGGTTAACGGCCCAGGATATTATAAAAGGCAAACCCGGCATGTGGCCTGCTTTTATCAGGTACAATACAACAGCCCCAGCTTTTAATAAATCTTCTGTAACCATTGTTGATGAAACAGGCAAACCAGCCGGCATAACGAACAGCATAATTAAACACAAAGAAACAGATGGACTGGGTATAGATCATTACCGTTACCAGCAAACGGTAAACGGTTATGCCGTTGAAAATGCCGAAATGATTGTACATGTTGCCGGTGGCAAAATAAAAAGCCAGAACGGGAAGTGGATCAAAGACCTTCCCGCAGGTTTGCAGACAACACCTGCATTAACCCAAACCAATGCCTTAAACAGGGCATTGCAGCACATAGGTGCTTCAACATACAAATGGGAATTGCCCGCAGAGGAAGCATTCCTGAAGCGCGAACAAAATGATCGCAATGCCACATTTTACCCAAAAGGAACACTGGTGTATTATAGCGGCGAAAGAGATGTAATTCCATCGGCCATTCGCCTTGCTTACAAATTTGATGTGTATGCACAGGATCCCATAAGCCGCCAGTTGATTTTTGTTGATGCAGCTAACGGAAAAATTCTGGGCAAGCGCGAACTGTTACATGAAACCAATACAACCGGAACCGCTCAAACAGCCTACAGTGGTACACAAACCATTACCAGTGATTTTACGGGTGCAAACTACCGCCTGAGGGAAGCAGGCAGGGGAGCAGGTACCAGTATCAACACCTATAATATGCTTACCGGAACAAATTATGCATCTGCAGTGGATTTTACCGATGCGGATAATAACTGGAACAATGTGAATGCCGCCAAAGATGAATATGCAACTGATGCACACTGGGCTACAGAAAAAACCTATGATTACTTTTACCAGAAATACAACCGAAACAGCATTGACAATGCCGGTATGACCTTAAACAGCTATGTACATTTTTCTGTTGGTTATTTTAATGCCTTTTGGGATGGAAGCCGGATGACCTACGGTGACGGGGATGCTACCAATGGCAATAAGCCACTAACCTCGCTGGATGTTTGCGGCCACGAAATAACCCATGGCATTACTGAAAGAACTTCAAACCTGGTTTATTCGTATGAAAGCGGAGCCATGAACGAAGGTTTCAGCGATATTTTCGGTACTGCCATTGAAGCATTTGCCAGGCCGGGTAATACCGATTGGCTGATCGGAGGTGATTTCTTCACCATCCGCAATATGAGTAATCCCAATGCCTTTAATGATCCTGATACATATGGAGGAACATTCTGGTACAACAGCAGTGGCGATAATGGCGGCGTACATACAAATAGCGGGGTACTTAACTATTGGTTTTATTTATTAACGGTTGGTGGCAGCGGAATAAATGATCACAATGTTTCCTTTAATGTTACCGGCATCGGCATAGATAAAGCAGCGGCCATTGCTTACCGTTTAAATACGGTTTACCTGGTATCAACCTCACAATATTATGATGCACGGATTTTAGGTATACAGGCTGCTGAAGATCTTTATGGTGTAGGAAGCCCCGAAGCCATACAAACCGCCAATGCATGGACGGCTGTGGGTTTATATGCTGCAACCTGTTCTGCAACAAGTGGTTTACAGGCAATTCATGTGCTTGACAGAAGTGCCACCTTAAAGTGGACACCGGAGTCCGGGGCAAGCTATTATAATATACAGTTTAAAGAAAACGGGTATACAGAGTGGTCATCAGTGATAACAACAACTGCTGACAGTATGAACCTTGACGGATTAACAGCATCTACTCTGTACGATTACAGGGTAAGATCTAGTTGTAACGGATCTTACACTGCTGCCCAGTTTACAACAGCGCCACCCATTTGTGATGCCCCGGCAGGGATTGGTTTTGTTACAGGAAACAGTAGTGCAGTAATCAGCTGGTACCCCCAATGGTATGCGGTGAGTTACGATATTGAATATAAACTCCCTGCAGATAATGTTTGGATTGCTGCAGGAAATACTGTTTCAACTACATTTACCATAACAGGCCTTACAGCACCCACAACCTACGATTGCAGAATAAAAAACAATTGCAGCTTTGGAAGCAGCCCTTATGCTCAATTCCAGTTCACCACAACAAATACACCTTGCAATGCACCAACAGGATTGGCATTTACTTACAACAGCACTAACAATACATCTACTTTTACCTGGGATGCAGTGCCCGGTGCAGTTGATTACACATTCCAGCTGGCCTGGGCTGGTGGAAGTTGGGGAGCACTGGATGATATAACAACAACCAATTCATATGATGTTACAGATCTGATGCAGGGAGGTAATTTTCAGTTTCGTGTAACCACCAATTGCGGTGGCAGTTATAGTTTACCGAGCAGTACATTTTTGTTTACAACACCATGCTCGGCACCGGGTGGTTTAACAACTACGAATATTACCAACAGCGGAGCAACTTTAAACTGGGTGCCAGCAGCTGTTAATAACAATGGCACCACTTTTTCAGTGGCATACCGTTTAGGAAATACAAACAATACCTGGACCAGTATCGGCAATACCAATGCATCAACTATAAATGTCTCCGGTTTAATGCCGGGTACCTTATACGAGTGGCGTGTAAGAAAACTATGCAGTGCTTTAAACAGTGCAGATGTTATTGCTCAATTTACTACAACCGGCTCTGCCTGTAATACCCCAACCGGACTTAAAACAGACCAGGTATCACCATCCGGTGCAAAATTGAGCTGGTCTGCTGTTTCCGGCGCACAATCTTATAATGTACAATACAAAACTGCAACAGCTACAACCTGGACAACCGTTAGCGGTATAACAGGCATCACACTTACCATAAACAACCTGGTTTCAAATACGGTGTATAACTGTAAAGTTCAAACCATTTGTGCATCGGGTAGCAGTGCCTACAGCAGTGTGGTTTCATTCACTACCTATTGTGCTTCATCGGGCACCAATACCCAGGATTGGATAGATTATTTTAAACTGGGAACAATGGTACGCAGCTCGGGTAAAGAAACCGGTGGGTATTTTAATGCCGGAACAACCATCACTCCATTAAATGTTGTGGTGGGTACTACAGGAATTGCAGGTACCATCAGTGCAGGATATACAGGCGGAACTAAAAAACAGAACTATGCAATCTATATGGATTTTAACCGAAACGGAAGTTTTGCCGATGCAGGCGAGAGGGTAGTTGGCCAATCATCAACAACCAATGGCGGCAACTTTAATTTTACAGTGAATATCCCCACAACTGCAACGCCGGGAATTACGCCGGTAAGAGTGGTTATGCGTCGTCAGCCAACTGCCATATCACCATGCCTGGTTGGCAACCTCGGAGAAACAGAGGATTATTATATAAACCTTACTGCTGCTTCTTTCCAGGGTTTTGGAGAAAATACCATCACAGCCGGGGAAGCTCAAACAAAAACTGCCACAACAGATATTGCCATTGGGCCTAATCCTTCAACAGGCAGGTATAATGTAACTTTTAACGGCGATTTCAGCCCCGTACAATATGATATAATCAATACAAATGGCCAGTCCGTTAAAAGTGCAAAAGTAGTTTCGGTAAAAGTTTTACAGCTTGACATCACATCAATGCCTGCAGGTTTATACCTGTTGCGCCTGACTGACAGGAGCGGTAAAAGGGAAACACTGAGACTGGTAAAAGAATAATGAAACTGAATATGGCTTACCCGTAAAGGGTAAGCCCTGCTCAGTATTAAAAATGGGTTTCCAAAACTGACCAAAGTATAATGAAACTGATCTATGGCTTGCCTGAATAAGGTAAGCCATATTCAGCTTTTAAATGAAAATGAATTTTTGTACCCTTTTGTATAGTCAAACCAAAACCAAATCATATGAAAAGTAGCATCATCACCCTTTTGTGTTTTTTTATGTTGATAAGCACAACTGCGCAGGATCCCGGTTATACCGGGCCGGCAAAAACTTATGTAAAATCTTTCTGGAACCAGATCGAAAAATTAAAAGCAGGAACCGGAACGCCATCTACCATAAACAATGCTGAAAGGGCAATCAAGTCGGTAAAAGAAACTGATAAGGCCTATAATACGGCTGACATGGAAGCAGCTGTTAAACCCTGGAAAGAAAAAGCAGAAAAGGAACAGGGTGATAAAAAAAATGCTGATTCAAAAGCAGATGACGAAAGGCTTTATTATAAAAATATATGGGCAAAAATGGTATCAGTATATTCCACCGGCCGTGACATTCAACCAGGTGTTACCGGTAAAACCTATTACGACCGTGTACAGGAATTAAACCTTCCCGAATACCAGGAAAGAAAGAAGGCTTTGGGTGAAATTGCACCAAAAAGTTATCCGGCCCTGATAGATGCTATGCTTGCGGATTATGACAATTATATCGAAAGGTCCGAGCGCATGAAGTGGGTGGTGGTAAAATCAATGACAGACTCCAGGAACGCTTCAAACCCGCAAACCAAAATAGATTTACTCCAGCATGTAAAATATGAATGCGAAGCCATATTGATATTATCGCCAAACAACGCACCCTTTAAACAAAAACTGGATGAAGTGAATAAACTATTGGGTAGTGCAGCAGGCGAAGCGGCTAAATTTTATACCAGCGATTTTCACAAAGAACACCTGAACAGTATCGTGTGGAGCACCAAACCACTGGTGATCGGAAAAGAGAGTGAGATGTCTTCAGAAATTAAAAAAGATTTTAAAACCGGCGACTATATTTATGGTACTGCTTACCTGGGGATTAATGCCAAAGACGCCATGAATGGTAACAGCGATCTGAGGGTGCGGATAAGGGTTGATGGAGGTACGGCCATCTGGGGCGGCGATCTGTCTTATATAGAACTACCCCTGGCTGCACAAGGCAAATCATACATTCAGTTTGCACTGCTGCCCGATGCACAATGGCTTAAAGATAATTATGCACCATATATGGCCGAAGAGAACTGGACCCTTTCTTATTTGATGGATGAACTGGCCAGGAGTGGTGATGTGAGTCATGAAATTACCTGCGAACTCATTTTTCCTACCAGTAAGATCAGGGATGTGAAAAGTAAATTTTCATTAGATCTGAACGATGGTTCTGCAGCAATAAAAACATTGGCAACGAAATTACACAACGAACTGATGGCAAGCCGCCAATTACCCAAAGCCGGTATGAGCAACCCGGCCCTGGAAAAACAGATGCTTGATGTAATGCAAAAATTACCGGGATGGAATGAAAAATTCAATAAAGCAATAATCACGTCATCCGGTTGGACTGTAAAGAAGAATGAACTTACCAGTGTTATCATGTACCGTTATATAAATGTTGTGGGCACCTGTAAAAATGCAGATGGTATATGCTTTACCCAGGAATTTACATTCAGGCAGGATTATGCAGGAGGGGGTAATTATGAGAGCACGGCAAAATACAACAGCTATGGTGGTAAAAGAGAAATAGGCTGCGATAAAACAAAATAATTTTAAACCAAAATACGATTAATATGAAAAGTACATGTTTGTTTACACTGCTTGCAGTAACATTATTTATGGGAGCCTGCAAGTCGGGCGGATCCGATGCAGAAATTGCTAAAGATATGTGTGGCTGCTTTAACATGCTCAAAGACTCATTGCCTAAAGAAACCATTGTTGTTTTTGAAAAAGCTGCCGTTGCCGAACAGCCGCAGGTAACCTTCAGGGCCGAAATACAAAAGCTTGACCCGGAAAGTGCACAAAAAGTAACTGCAGCCCTTATGGGAACCGCCAAAGAAGGTTCACCCATCAGCAATTGCCTGAAAGAACTGGATAAAAAATATAAAACGTCTGCAAGTAACGATCAGGAAGCAGCCAAAAGGATGGTAGCTGCCTTAAAAGATAAAAAAGATTGTGATATTATGCTGGCACTGATGCGGATGAATTTGAAAAAATAATTATTATGGATAAAAAAAACCTTTGGCCAAAAGAAGGCAAGGCAAAAAAAGGATTGATAATATTGGCAATTGTTATTGCGGGGGCATTATTAATAACGCTCTTTGAAGAAAAGACGAATTTCAAATTGTCAAAAAAAATTCCTTATATAATTGCTTTTTCCTGCGTGGGAGTTTGGTTTTACAATCCTGCAAAAAAAAGCAATGAATAAATTATCCGAATCTTAAATTTAATATATTGGCTGCGGATGTATAATCTGCTTTATCGAAACACGGCAGGCAGGCTTGTAACGTAAAGCCCCGGCAATGGTTATTATAATTACCAATGCTCACAGCCCCAAAATATAAAAGCCTTTCAGCAATTGAAAGGCTTTTATTGTAGTACCACGTACGGGATTCGAACCCGTGATTCCTCCGTGAAAGGGAGGCGTCTTAACCCCTTGACCAACGCGGCATTTCCCGTTAAAGGACGGCAAAGATAACGTTCGGTGGTTTTTCAACCAAATAATTTAAATCGTTTGTAAATATTCCCTCAATATATGTGGCACAAAATGTACTTTTGCACCGCAATCCTGCCTGCTGGCAGGCAGTTTTTAATTCTTAATTTTTAATTCAATATGAATACAGTAAAAGTTGCCATTAACGGATTTGGCCGCATTGGCCGTTTGGTTTACCGCCAGATATATGATATGAAAGGTATTGATGTAGTAGCCATCAATGACTTAACAAGCCCTGCAGTGCTTGCACATTTGTTAAAATACGACAGCGCCCAGGGCCGTTTTGGCCAGGATGTTAAGTCTACCGAAAATGCTATTGTAGTTAATGGCGATGAAGTGAAGGTATATGCTCAAAAAGACCCGGCACAAATTCCCTGGGCAAGCCATGATGTGGATGTGGTTATTGAGTGTACCGGTTTCTTTACCGATAAGGCCAAAGCCGAAGCACATTTAACAGCCGGGGCAAAAAGGGTGGTCATTTCTGCACCCGCAACCGGCGATTTAAAAACAGTGGTATTTAATGTAAACCACGCTATTCTGGATGGCAGCGAAACAGTGATCAGCTGTGCAAGCTGTACAACCAACTGCCTGGCACCCATGGCTAAAACGCTGAATGACAGTTTTGGAATTGTTACCGGCATCATGAGTACCATACATGCCTATACCAACGATCAGAATACATTAGATGCCCCGCATCCAAAAGGCGATCTAAGAAGAGCCAGGGCTGCCGCTTCCAATATTGTACCCAACAGTACCGGTGCTGCAAAAGCCATCGGCCTGGTTTTACCTGAATTAAAAGGAAAACTGGATGGCGGTGCGCAAAGGGTTCCGGTTATTACGGGTTCGGTTACTGAATTATATTCTATTTTGTCTAAAACAGTAACTGTTGAAGAAATTAATACTGCCATGAAAGCCGCCAGCAATGAAAGCTTTGGTTATACCGAAGATGAAATTGTAAGCAGCGATGTGATCGGGATCAACTTCGGCTCTTTGTTTGATGCCACGCAAACCAAGGTAATGACCATGGGCGACAAACAAATGGTTAAAACCGTAAGCTGGTACGATAATGAAATGAGTTATGTAAGCCAGTTGGTGCGTACAGTACAACATTTTGCAGGGTTGATAAAATAACAACCCCCTCCGCCCCCTAAAGGGGGAACTTATGGAGGAGAGCGACTTAGAAGATTGTGTTTTGTCTTTTATAGAGCAGACAGCTTATCTTTAATAAACCCTGATAGATATTTGGATTTAGTTGTTCTCTTTTAAAATAAGTTCTTTTTTTAAACGTCTTCAATTCAAAGCTTCCAATATTTGGAAGCTTTGTTTATTTTATAATCTTTAAAACTAAGTTCCCCTTTAGGGGACAGGGGTATGAGTAAATTTTCAGATTTCAACTTTGCCGGCCACAAAGCCCTTATCCGTGTTGATTTTAATGTTCCTTTAGATGAGCAGTTTAACATCACCGATGATACAAGGATGACCGCAACCATCCCAACCATTAAAAAGGTTTTGGCCGATGGAGGCAGTGTTATTTTAATGAGCCATTTAGGAAGGCCAAAAGACGGCCCTACGGATAAGTTTTCATTAAAGCACTTAGTAAAACCTTTATATGCTTTGTTAAACCCATCTGCGGAATCTGCGGGCAATATAAAAGTATTTTTTGCTGATGATTGCATTGGCTCCCAGGCCGGCCTTACCGCATCCATGTTAAGGCCAGGAGAGGTGTTGCTTTTAGAAAATCTTCGTTTTTACAAAGAAGAAGAAAAAGGTGATGAGGCTTTTGCCGAAAAGTTAAGTAAACTGGGCGATGTGTACATAAACGATGCATTTGGTACCGCACACCGGGCGCATGCATCAACGGCAGTGATCGCTAAGTTTTTTCCTGCAGATAAAAGGATGTTTGGTTTGCTGATGAATGCCGAAGTATTAAGTGCAGAGAAAGTGTTGCATGAGGCAGAGAAACCCTTTTGCGCCATTATAGGCGGGGCAAAGGTTTCAGATAAGATACTGATCATAGAGAATTTGCTGCAAAGGGCAACCGACATCATCATTGGAGGAGGTATGGCATACACGTTCTTAAAAGCCCGGGGAGGTAAGATCGGCTCTTCGCTTTGCGAAGACGACCGTTTGCAAACCGCCCTGGATATCCTGGAAATGGCCAAACAAAAAAATGTAAGCATCCATTTACCCGAAGATTCAATTATTGCCGATAAGTTCGCGGGGGATGCCCATACAGAAGTTCGCCCCAGCGATGCCATACCCGATGGCTGGATGGGACTGGATATTGGCCCCAAAGCGGTTGGAATATTCAGTGAAATAATCGGCAAATCAAAAACCATTTTATGGAACGGTCCCATGGGGGTTTTTGAAATGGAAAAATTTCAGGGTGGCACAAAGGCAGTAGCACTGGCTGTGGCCTCATCTACCGCCAACGGCGCTTTTAGCCTGGTTGGCGGCGGCGACAGTGTGGCGGCAGTTAATAAATTTAACCTGGCAGATCAGGTGAGTTATGTAAGCACCGGCGGCGGTGCCATGCTGGAGTATTTTGAAGGAAAGGTGTTGCCGGGTATAGCGGCCATTAAGGATTAACACTTTATTTAGGTTACTTTTATGAAAGCCGGTAATTAATATTAAATATTCGCAAAAAATATTATTTTTAAACTCTTAACATTTTAAAACAAAAATTATGAAACGTACAGGATTATTAGTCTTACTCGGAGTTGTTGCCATCCTTGGTTTTTGGGGTTGCAATGGATACAATGGTTTGGTTACAGCCGACCAGGATGTAAAAAAAGTTTGGAGTAACGTAGAAACAAACTACCAGCGCCGTACTGATTTATACAGCAGCATCATCAAAACGGTAGAGGCATCAGCAAATTTTGAAAAATCTACCTTAACAGCAGTAGTTGAAGCCAGGGCTAAAGCTACTTCCATCAATGTAGATATCAACGACCCGGCTTCACTGGAAGCTTATCAAAAAGCGCAGTCAAACCTGCAAGGGTCTTTTAGCCGCCTGATTGCTTCTTTTGAGGCATATCCCGATTTGAAGACCACGGCTGCTTTCCGTGATTTTCAAACACAGATTGAAGGAACAGAAAACCGGATCAATGTAGCCCGTCAGGATTATAACAAATCTATTGAAGGATATAACTTAATGGTGAAACGTTTCCCTAAAAGCTTATTGGCAAGTATTTTCGGCTTCAAAGAAAAACCTTTCTATAAGGCAGATGCCGGCAGCGAAAAAAATCCTGATATTAAGTTTGATATAAAATAAATTCAGATAAGCCGGTCATTCATCTTTAAAGATGAATGACCGGCTTTATAAAATCTCCCAAATGTTTTCTTTATTTAAAAAGCGAGAATTTTTTTCTGCAGAAGACAAAGAGCAGATTGTACAAGCCATTCGTATGGCCGAAAAGGAAACCAGTGGCGAAATAAGAATTTATGTGGAAAGTAAAAATCCTTTTATGGATGCCATCGACCGGGCTGCTGAAATTTTCTTTAAATTAAAAATGCAGGAAACCGATCATCGTAACGCAGTGCTATTGTATATAGCCATGAAGGATCATGAACTGGCTTTGTTTGCGGATGAAGGCATTTATCAGAAAGCGGGTGCTGCCTATTGGGACGAGGAAGTAAAAAAAATGTTATCGCAGTTTACAAAAGATAATATCAGCAATGGTATTACACAATGTGTAAAAGAAATAGGAGAAACCTTAAAGGAAAAATTTCCTTACATACCAAAGGAAGATAAAAACGAATTGCCCGACGAAATTGTTTTTGGCAAATAAATTTTAAAAATGGATTGCCGGTTTTACAACATGAAAAAATTTTTCTCCATATTTACTTTACTGCTTGTAGCTACATTGGCTTATTCGCAGCAATCCTTTGACCCGGAATCTTTACTTAAACAGAAGCCGGCTAAGCTGGTTAGTGATTATACCGCTACCTTAACACCCGATCAGTTACAGGCGTTGGAAAATAAACTGGTAGCCTTTGATGATTCAACAACCACACAAATCGCCGTTGTAATCATTCCCACATTAAATGGACAGGACATTTCCGATTTTAACGTAAAACTGGGCAGGGCATGGGGAGTAGGAGGAAAACAATATAATAACGGCGTTGTATTACTGATTGCCAAAAACGATCGCAAGTTAAATATAGCAACAGGGTATGGTGTAGAAGGTGCTTTGCCTGATATAACCACCAAGCACATCATTGATCAGGTTATTGTGCCAAATTTTAAAGGCGATGATTATTACCGCGGAATAGAAGAAGGAACAGACGCCATCATACAGGCCGTTAAGGGCGAATACAAAGCTCCTGCAAATTATAAGAAAGGCAAAAGCAAAGGCGGCATTGGCAGGATCATTTTCATAATCGTACTGATCATTATCTTTTTGGCTGTTTCAGGTGGTAAAGGTGGTGGCGGTTCATTTATGAGCAGGCGTGGTGCTGCTGCCTGGACCATTGGCAACATACTCATCAACAGCGGCCGTGGCGGTGGCGGAGGCTGGAGTGGTGGCGGAGGTAGCTCTGGTGGTGGTTTTGGTGGCTTTGGCGGCGGAAGTTTTGGTGGTGGTGGATCAAGTGGTAGCTGGTAATACCATCTTTATTTCATAAGTAGTCCAACGGGCTACGTTAAAATATTAGATGGTATTATACCGATAGCAAAAAACTTTGGACTAAAAACTGGTATAATCGGAATAAATTAAAAATTGACTTAAATAAAAAATGCCCCCGACACTGTGTCTGGGGCATTTTTTTATTGGTGGGATTTCTCTTACTTCATTCCATTACTGATATAATCTTCAATTTCTTTTCCTTTTGCCTTACCCAGTTTGTTCAATCCGCCCATGATCATGGGGTCAACAAAACTTCTGAATTGCTCAGGAATTGCATTGCGGAATTTAATGATTCCATCAATTCCTTTTTTAACGCTGGACATGTTTTGTAATTTTTCAAGGTAGCCCGAAAAAGTGGCTACAGCCCCTAATTTCTCCTGGCTTAAAGGCATTTCATCAAAACGTTTTGCAATAAAATCAAAATCAGCTTCGGTTCCTTCTTTAATAATGATATCATTTACTACAGCGCCCAGGTCGCCCTTGGCGTCTTTGCTGTATTTTTTTGCGAGCTCATAACCCTTGGCCGGTTCTAATCCAATCAATCCTTCCAGGGCTGCACCTGCAACTGAGTAGCTGCTGTCGTCAATATTCTTTTCGTATAGTGCTTTGTATTTGGCATTGCTGGTTTTGGCCAGGTACCCAATGGCTGCTGCTTTTGTTTTTCTGTCTTTTTCTGTGTTGGCGATCTTTTCTATTCCTTCTATAACTTTTGCATCTTCTGCAATTTTAGAAGCTTCCAGTTTGGTGATTGTGTTTCTTCTTAATGGAGCAAACTTGTCAGTTAAGCCATTTGCCAGTTCGGGCATTCCTTTTTTTGCAAAATAATCAAGTGCTTCTTTTCTGTCTAAGTAATTGGGTGCATATTTACTCTGGTGTACATAATTTTCAGCAGTCTTGTTATCCGTTTTAACCCAAAGCATTACTTTATCGGCATCTACATTAATGAGGTCGGGCTTTTGTGAATAGTTAAAACTGAAGGTGTCAATTTTATTATTAACCCAAACATTATATCTTTTTTTGGTTGCACCATTGTAAACATCAACAGCAATGGGTAAACGAAACACTTTGTCGGTTTTTTGGGTCTGCTCAATGATCACCATGGCTTTGCCAGGGGTATCATAATTGTAATCGATCTTTACAACCGGGTGTCCATTGCCGTAAAACCACTGGTTCCAGAACCAGTTCATGTCTTTTCCGGTAACCTCTTCAAAGGCAAGGCGCATCTGGCCTGCTTCTCCGGCTTTAAATTTATTGGTGGTCAGGAAGTTATTCAGCGATTTAAAATACGCATCATCACCCACATAATTGCGTAACATATGGTGTACTCGGCCTCCCTTTTGGTAACTCACCAGGTCAAATACATCTTCTTTATCGGCATAATAAAAACGTACCAGGTTCTTTTTGCTTTCATTGGGGTTTGATAAATAGGCTCCCAGGCCCTGCTGATTTTCTTCATCTCCTGCATCTTTACCATACTTATATTCCATCCAAAGCGTCTGGCTGTAATCGGCCATGGATTCATTAACCGTAATATGGCTCCAGCTTTCAGCAGTTACCAGGTCGCCAAACCAATGGTGAAATAATTCATGGGCAATGGTACCTTCCCAGCCAATGCCATCCACCAGTTCCCTTGCATTTTGATAAGCACTTTCCTGGTGTAAAGTAGCCGTTGTATTTTCCATGGCACCACTTACATAATCCCTTCCCACTATCTGTGCATACTTTTGCCAGGGATATTCAACACCTAATTTTTCTGAGAAAAATTTCATCATTTCCGGGGTATTGCCAAAAACGCCCCTGGCATACGGAGCCTGTTCTTTTTCTACATAATAACTCACTTCTTTTCCTTTATAGCTGTCTTTAATAATGGCAAAATCGCCTACACCCATAAAGAACAGGTAAGGGGCATGCGGCAGGTCCATTTTCCAGTAATCTGTACGTGTGCCATCGGTATTGGCCTTCTTACTCAACAATAAACCATTGCTGAGGGTTACATATTTTGATGGAACGGTCATGTATATTTCAGCCGTTGTTTTCTGGTTGGGTTTATCAATGGTAGGCATCCATACACTGCTGGCTTCTGTTTCGCCCTGTGTCCATATTTGTGTTGGTTTGTTTTTGTCTTCTCCTTTTGGATTAATAAAATACAAACCTTTGGCGCTTGTAATAGCCGCACTGCCTTTTACTTTTAATTCATCTGGCTTACTTACATAATCAATGTACACCGTATAATTTTCGGTGCCTTTATACATTTTATCAAGCATGATCCTCAATTCCATTCCATCGTAATTGTATTTAAGTTTTGTTTTTGCAGTTCCTTTCATCATCGACACTTCTTTAATATCCATTCCTTTTGCATCCAGCAACAAAGAATCTGTTTGGTAGAAGTGTGGTTTTAGCGTGATCCATGCTTTACCATACAGGTAAGATTTGTCGTAATCAAACTTTACATCCAGTTTGGTATGT
>CALRVV010000015.1:90000-108181 GCA_943371705.1 Chitinophaga pinensis
CATGAACCGAAGTTCTAAGATTGCTACTACGTAGTATATCGGTAGGGGAGCATTGAAATCTGCTGCGAAGGTGTCTGGCGATGGATGCTGGAGCGATTTCAAAAGAAAATGTAGGCATAAGTAACGATAATTAATGTGAAAAACATTAACGCCGAAAACCCAAGGTTTCCTGATCAATGTTAATCAGATCAGGGTTAGTCGGGTCCTTAGGCGAACCCGAAAGGGGTAGCTGATGGCAAGTCGTTTAATATTACGACACCTGCTTTAAATTCGATGGGGTGACGGGGTAGTGAAAGGTCCGCGATCTTACGGAATAGATCGTTAAAGGGTGTAGATATAGGTTGAGTAGGCAAATCCGCTCGACTTGTCGAACCTGATAGTACAGCAAAGCTTCGGCAGCGCTGATAGTGACCCTAATCAAACCTCCGAGAAAAACCTCTAAGTTATGTTTAAAGCAGCCCGTACCGCAAACCGACACAGGTGGGTGGGATGAGTATTCTAAGGCGCTCGGGTGAGCCTTGGAGAAGGAACTAGGCAAATTAACGCTGTAACTTCGGGATAAAGCGTACCGATTTCGGTCGGTCTCAGTAAAATGGTACAACCAACTGTTTAGCAAAAACACAGGGCCCTGCAAAATCGAAAGATGACGTATAGAGCCTGATACCTGCCCGGTGCTGGAAGGTTAAGGAAGGATGTTCGGCGCAAGCCAAAGCTTCTGACTGAAGCCCCAGTAAACGGCGGCCGTAACTATAACGGTCCTAAGGTAGCGAAATTCCTTGTCGGGTAAGTTCCGACCTGCACGAATGGTCTAATGAGTTGTACACTGTCTCCTCCAAGAGCCCGGTGAAATTGTAGTATCGGTGAAGATGCCGGTTACCCGTCACGGGACGGAAAGACCCCATGAACCTTCACTACAACTTTGCATTGATTTTGAATTTTTGATGTGTAGGATAGTTGGGAGACTTTGAAGCGGTGTCGCTAGGCATCGTGGAGTCGTCGTTGAAATACCAACCTTTAAACATTTAGAATCTAATCCCTAACGGGAAACAGTGCATGGTGGGTAGTTTGACTGGGGTGGTCGCCTCCTAAAGTGTAACGGAGGCTTGCAAAGGTTCCCTCAGTACGGTTGGTAATCGTACATAGAGCGTATTAGTATAAGGGAGCTTGACTGTGAGACATACATGTCGAGCAGGGACGAAAGTCGGCTAAAGTGATCCGGCGGTTCTGTATGGAAGGGCCGTCGCTCAAAGGATAAAAGGTACTCTGGGGATAACAGGCTGATCTCCCCCAAGAGCTCATATCGACGGGGAGGTTTGGCACCTCGATGTCGGTTCGTCACATCCTGGGGCTGGAGAAGGTCCCAAGGGTTCGGCTGTTCGCCGATTAAAGTGGCACGTGAACTGGGTTCAGAACGTCGCAAGACAGTTCGGTCCCTATCTGTGATGGGCGCTAGTAAATTGAGAGGATATGACTTTAGTACGAGAGGACCGAGTCGTACGTTCCGCTGGTGTATCTGTTGTGCCGCCAGGTGCAATGCAGAGTAGCTACGAACGGACAGGATAAACGCTGAAAGCATCTAAGCGTGAAACCTACCTCAAGATGAGTTTACTTTTAAGGGTCGTCAGAGACTATGACGTTGATAGGCTACAGGTATACAGGTGGTAACATCAAAGCCGAGTAGTACTAATTGCCCGTAAGCTTTATTTTTTATTTTTCTTAGGAAGAATAATTATATTTTTTTACTCTACTTTACTTCTTATTCCAATATGTCACCTTATTATGAATAGTTAATAGCGAATAGCGAATATGGAACTGTTATAAATACATTCAACATTCGACATTGCACATTCAACATTCTTATGGTGGTTTTGCCGAGGGTGTTCACCTCTTCCCATACCGAACAGAGAAGTTAAGCCCCTCATGGCCGATGGTACTGCACAACAATGCGGGAGAGTAGGTAGCTGCCATATTCTTTTAAAAAGCCTTTCAATTTATTTTGAAAGGCTTTTTTGTTTTTAGTAATTTCCAATTCAATTTCGTTAAACTTAATCATCACCTCTTCCCATACCGATCCGCCAGCTGGCGGATAAGCCCCTCATGGCCGATGGTACTGCACAACAATGCGGGAGAGTAGGTAGCTGCCATATTCTTTTAAAGAACCCTGACTATTAATTTAGTTAGGGTTTTTTTATGCCCGTGCTTTTTTAATAATGAACAAGGAACAAGGAATTTTGAATGTTGAACGGAATGCGATTTCGAAATTCTTCATTCCTTGTTCCTTGTTCAATATTCGTAAGGGTGCTGCCATATTCTTTTAAAAAAGCCTTTCAGGAAACTGAGCGGCTTTTTATTTTATATACTGCCCAACCTGAACATTGTATATTGAGCATTGATTATTTAATATTTTATAATGTTCAACGCTCAATGTTCAATGCTCAATTTTCAATGTCTGCCTCCTGGCCTGAGCGGCTTTTTATTTTAAATATATCAAGCCGGCAATAACAAAAATTTTATGAAAATAAAATTATTTTTAAGTTGGTGCAATGATACATTTGCAGCCCCGTAATGATTTAACATGGTTAATAAATATACCCAACATATTGCTGCTGATCTAAACCTACAGGTAAAGCAGGTTAACAGTATTTACCAGCTTCATACTGAAGGCGCTACCATTCCCTTCATCGCCCGATACCGCAAAGAAGCAACCGGTAACCTGGATGAAGTGGTTATTGCCAATGTGATTGAACAGATAAAATACTTTAACGACCTGGAGAAACGGAAAGAAACCGTTTTAAAAACAATCGAAGAAGCCGGCAAATTAACTACTGAATTAAAAAATCGGATCGAAGCATGTACCAGCGCAACAGTATTGGAAGATATTTATCTGCCCTTTAAACCAAAACGAAAAACAAAGGCCAGTGTTGCGATTGAAAAAGGACTGGAACCACTTGCTACATTATTGTTTGGGCAGGGGCATGAAAACCCGGAAACCGAAGCTGCGAAATTTATTACAGAAAATGTAAAGGATATTGCAGAAGCCTTGCAGGGCGCAAGGGATATCATTGCTGAATGGATTTCCGAAAATGAGCAGGCAAGAAATATAGTGCGTAAATTATTTACAGCAGGAGCTGCACTTTCGTCGAGGGTGCTTACAAGCAAAAAAGATGATGCCGATGCCCAAAAGTACCGCGACTATTTTGAGTTTAAAGAACCACTGGCACAAAGCCCGAGCCACCGCATATTGGCTATTCGTCGCGGTGAGAAAGAAGGTTTTCTGATTATGGATATTGGTATTGATAAAGAACAGGCACAGGATGCCATAAAAAATGTTTTTATACAATCATCGGGCCTGGCTGCTAAACAAGTGGCGTTGGCTATTGATGATTCTTATGTCCGACTGCTGCAGCCCTCCATTGAAACGGAGTTCAGGATGTCGGGTAAAATAAAGGCAGATGAAGAAGCGATCCGGGTGTTTGCAGAAAACCTTCGCCAGCTTTTGCTGGCGGCTCCACTCGGACATAAACGGGTGATGGCAATAGATCCGGGATTCAAGTCGGGCTGCAAAGTGGTTTGCCTGGATGAATATGGCGGCTTTTTAAAGTACAATACCATTTACCCGCATGCACCGCAAAATGACTGGAACGGTGCCATCAGCACAATAAAAGACCTGGTGGCTGAATATAATATTAAAGCCATTGGTTACGGTAATGGCACGGCGAGTAAAGAAACCGATCAACTATTAAGGGCTATTGACTTTGGTAAACCGGTCTCTCTTTTTATGGTGAATGAGAACGGCGCTTCTATTTACTCGGCCAGTGAAGTGGCAAGGGAAGAATTTCCTGATGAAGATGTAACCGTGCGTGGATCAATAAGCATCGGCCGCAGGCTGCTTGACCCCTTGAGTGAACTGGTTAAAATTGATGCAAAAAGTATTGGCGTAGGGCAGTACCAGCATGATGTGAATCAAAACCGTTTAAAAGAATCGCTGGACAAAGTGGTAGAAAGCTGCGTGAATTTTGTGGGCGTGGATGTGAATGCAGCGAGCAAACACCTGCTTGCTTATGTAAGCGGACTAAGTGCGAATGTTGCAAAAAATATGGTGGAATACCGGGCAAAGCACGGCAGTTTTAAAAACCGTGAAGAAATAAAAAAAGTGCCGCTGCTTGGCGCAAAGGCTTTTGAGCAGAGTGCAGGATTTTTAAGAATACTGGATGCGGCAAATCCGCTGGATAATTCTGCAGTACACCCCGAAAGTTATCATGTGGTAGAAGCGATGGCAGCAAAGGTGAACAGCAGCGTACCTGAGTTGATAAAAAACAGGGAGCTAAGAAAGCAGTTGAAAGCAAAGGATTTTGTTACAGAAACCATCGGCGAGTTCACGGTCAGCGATATTTTAAAAGAGCTCGAAAAGCCGGGCCGTGACCCCCGTGCAGCTATCGAAGCATTCAGGTTTGCGGATGGAGTAAACAGCATGGCCGATCTGAAACCAGGCATGAAAGTACCCGCCATCATTACCAACATCACCAACTTTGGCGCTTTTGCAGATGTGGGCGTAAAACAGGATGGCATGATACATGTATCGCAACTGGCCAACCGCTACATCAGCGATCCCAATGAAGTGGTGAAACTGGGGCAAAAAGTAATGGTTACAGTAGTAGAAGTTGATATTCCGCGTAAAAGGATTGCATTGAGTTTAAAAGAAACCGGAAACACAAGACAGGAGGCTGTTAAGAAAGCGTTTAAGGATGAGGTAAAGGTTGAGGAAAAGAAAATGCCGTCTAATGCTTTTCAGGTAAAACTGATGGAGTTGAAGAAGAATTTTAAAGAGTAGGATTCTGTTAAAATGATAAGGGTTGAGACTAAGTCTCAAAACCATGGCATACTCGTCAGAGACGAGTACGAGGAACTTCTTTTTTTATTCGTTCCTTACTCACTAATTTCATAAGATGGCTGTAACTGATCCACACATAAAAAATTTACTTGCCTGTGTCAATTTAGAAGAGCAGGAGCAGGTGCAACGATACAGTTTAGATCAGCAACACACGCTGAAAGCATTGAAGATAGCCGGTTTGGCGCTTCACCCCATTACCGTTACCCGAAAGAATTTTGGCTATGCCGATTATCCCGAGATCAGTTTTAAACTGAGCTACCCTGTTGAATTAAATTTATTTAAAGACGGCGCTGCCATTGAATGTTTTTGTTCGGGCGAAGAACCGGTGAAAGGAGTATTGCTGAATGCAGATGGCAGGAGTGGAGAATTTCGTTTGTTTGCACCGGATTTTCCTGATTGGATAGAAGATAAAAATGTGGGCATTAAACTGGCACCCGATCAGCGCACCACGGCTATCATGAAATCAACATTGAATAACCTGGAAGCAAATGCAGCACTGTACAGGTTGTTTGAAGAAATTCATGGTACTGCGCCGGTAAAGCAACAGGCGTTTAACCAGGAAAGCCAATCCATCATCTTTAAAAATAAACAGTTAAACCCGAGCCAGCAGGATGCTGTAAAAGCAATGGTTGCCAATAATGAAATGCTCATCATTCATGGACCGCCGGGAACGGGTAAAACCACCACACTGATCGAAGGCATGCTGCAATTGATCGTGCAGGGAGAAAAAATAATGGTAACCGCACCCAGCAATACGGCTGTTGATCATATTGCCAAAGGATTGATCGCTCAGGGTGTTTCTGTATTACGGGTTGGCAACAGCAGCAAAACCGATGCGCTGGTGTTTGCCCATACACCCGAAGGCAAACTGGCAAACAGCCGGGAGCAAAAGGAGATCAAACAATTAAAAATACGGGCAGAGGAGTTTAGAAAGATGGCGTTAAAGTACAAACGTAGTTTTGGCAAAGAAGAAAGGGAACAACGCAATTTGCTATTCAAGGAAGTAAAGGATATCCGGCAACAAATAAAAAAACTGCAGGCCTACAATGAAGAAAAATTGTATGAACAGGCCGATGTGATCCTGGGTACTCCCATTGGCCTGTATGATGCTGACCTGCGGTACCTGAAATGTAACACCCTGGTAATGGATGAAGCGGGCCAGTGTATCGAACCGCTTGCCTGGTGTGTGTTTCCGCTGGCACAAAAATATGTTCTGGCCGGCGATCACCTGCAGTTACCCCCAACTGTATTGAGCAATGAAGCGGTGCAACTGGGCTTCAATACATCTATATTGGAAAGGGCAGTAAATACCATGCAGCCTGTTTTTTTATTGAATACGCAATATCGCATGAAACAGCCCATTGCAGGTTTCAGCAATCAGTATTTTTATGAAGGAAAATTAATGACGGATGAAAAATTATTAAGCACGGCATCCCATCTTACCTTTATTGATACAGCCGGCAGCGGATTTAATGAAGCCCACGGGCAGGACGGAACCAGCCTCCGGAATGAAGGGGAACTCAGGATAGTGAACAAAATCTTTGAAACAGAAAATATACAGGCAGCACAAACGGCATTTATTTCGCCATATGCCGGGCAGGTTGAAGCCGCTAAGGAATTGTTGCCGGCGCAAATGCGTATAAGCACCATTGACAGTTTCCAGGGACAGGAACAGCATACCATAATCCTGTCTTTGGTAAGAAGCAATGATGAGGGCATTATTGGCTTTTTAAAGGATTACCGCCGGATGAATGTGGCCCTCACCAGGGCTAAGGAACAACTATATGTAATTGGTGATAGTGCCACACTGGCGAACGATCCCTTCTTTATAGCATTTTTACAGTACGTGGAAACCTTTGGGAATTACCGAACCGTTTGGGAATGGGAGCTGTGACCAGATCTGTTCAATAACGATGAGATAAAGTCTCAGGACAACTCATTCCTGTCTGCCGACAGGCAGGCTCGTCAGAGACGGGCACCAGCTGCAGCGCAGTGTAAATAATTAAAACCAAGGTTACTTTAACTGACCGGCAATAAAAACGACATGCCGGTTTCAAGCAAAGGCGGTCATAAAAAATTAATTTTTATAAATTAATACGAAAAACTTGCATTTTCATTTTATTTTATCTTTATTTGTTATTCGAAACATAACAGGCTTCATATTGTGCAAGGCCTTTTAAATAAATTCCAATCTCCTTAAAAACAGTTATCCATTATCCCCCGGATTACCCTTTACTCCCAAAGTAATTATGTATTTAAGTAATTGCAGGTAATATTTACCTGTGGTAAAAGTTTTGTCAAAACCGGCTTTATGGGGAATACTGTTATATATAAAATTTCGTATATCCGTAACCGGTATAACCTGGTGATATCGTTTGACCCGATGCCCCCTCCCGTATTAAAGCATAGCATATAAAACCCTTTAAACCCTAATATAAATCATTGTTTTTTACCCTAAAATTGCTTTTATGAAAAAAATGTTTTTTACAAAAAAATTATTTGTTTCGATCCTGCTAATGATACTTTCTTTAAGTGGAACGGTATGGGCACAGTCAACCAACTTTACCTCATTCAGTGTGGGTTCTGTACATTACCAGGGAACCGGAGGCACTACCGTTACCGGTGCCGGATATACCATACCAAGTCCTTATGGAAGCTTATGGACGTTGGCTGATGAATGGGGATTTCAAAAAGCCCCATATGCCACACCATTAGCCTTTGACCAGGAAGTAAAGGATGATGGCACCGGCAACAAGGTATGGCGTTTGTCTAATGCGGTAACATCTGGCAGTTACAGTTTTCAACCTAATTCACCAAGCAGCCCATTGCCTGCTGGTGAAACGACTGCTGCACTATATAATGACAGGGGACCTAATCATACAACTCCTATAAGCAATCCGCCTCTTCCTCGTGCTTTTGCAGCAACAAAATATTTTCATGGTGGATTTAAATTTAAGTCAGCAACAGGGGCACCCCAGACAGGCCTTGCAATTAATGTCAATGCAGCCCCCAGACAAACGTCTTATAGAATGACCCAAATCGGCATTTCGGATGCTGGTACCGGGTTCAATTTAACCTTCATAGAAACAACACCCATTAGTTTTCCAACTACAACGATTGCTACAAATCTTTCCTATAATTCTTGGCACCAGTTAGATATTTATATAGAATTTGTTGATGGAGCAGCTAATGATATTGTAACTGTATTGTTAAATGGTGCTGTGATTTATACTGGAACAACATGGGAAACCTACTATGCGTCATTGGCTCTCCCATCACCACGTCCAATAGCAGTAGATGCATTGCTTTTCAGAGCAGCAGGTACAGCAGCTCCGGGTACTTTGGGCAATGGACTTTATTTTGACGATGTGGTATACAACAATGCACCTTTACCGCCTGCTACTGTACGTGTATATTCAGACCCTGCCGAGACAACCCTTTTAAGCAGTCATTACACTATCCAGGCAGGTATTGATGCAGCCGTAGATGGCAATGTGGTAAGAGTAAATGCAGGTACCTACACCGAAAATATAAACATTAACAAGGCTATATTTTTAAGAGGACCAAATACAGGAATAGCCGGAAACGCTGCAAGGGTAGCAGAAGCCGTGCTGCTGAATTGTTATATAGATATCAACAATGCAGGAACAACGGTTTTGGATGGTTTACATATAAACCGAACTGATGGAGCATTGGGAGCATATCCAATGGCACCGGCCGATCAGATCTTATTGGATGGGGCTGGTACCAATACCGTGCAGAATTGCATCATTGAAAGATGGGGATCTGTTGCCGGTACCGTAATCCGGGGTATAACTACCACTGCAGGGGGTGGAACAAAAAATATCCTGAACAATAAAATTACAGGAGATCCCATTAGTTTATTCAGCGGGCATAAATCCTGGAATAATGCGATTTATATTAATGGAGGAACTGCTGCAGTGAATATTTCAGGCAATACGGTCATGAATAGCAGAACTGCATTAAGCATAGATGATTATACTGTTAATGTAGTTACTTCAGGCAATACATTTAATAATAATGGTACACATATTGGTTTAGGAGGCACAGTGCCAACGGCAGGACAGTTTGTAATGGGGGCTAATGATTTTATTAATAATATAGCATCGACCATGGTCAACTGCAGTAATGTAAATACCAATTTCAGGTTGGATATTACTTCATCAACATTAAACGGAGCAGCTTTTAATACATTGACCAATGCTCAATTGTTTGAGGTTGAAGCTCGAATGGCTCATAAGACCACCGGTTCCAAAAAAGGGAAAGTTACTTATGTGGCCAATACACAATACGTGAATAATTTTGTTGGTAAAACAGATCTTATTCAAAATTCTGTTTTATATGCTGAGGTTGGTAATATCATTAATCTGCAGGCTGGTACCTATCCGCAAAGGGTTGTAATTGATAAATCAGTTACGCTCCAGGGAGTGGAAAGTACTAGGTCATTATATATACTGGATGGTACCGGTTTGGCACCAAACGGAAGCGGACCGGGCTCACAGAGCGGTATCGTTATCAATGGCGGAGTTACCAATACCACTATCAAAGACTTAACTGTACAAAACTTTACCGGTGTAAGCGGTAACAACGATGGAGGTATTTATGGTGTGCTCAGTAATAATAATCTAACCATTACCAATGTTGCATTATTGAATAACCCCGGTGCCTCTGGTTTTTATGCCAATGGTCCGGTAGATAATGTGTCTATCACTAACTCTTCGTTAATAAATAATGGCGGTGGTGCACGAGGAATGGTAATCTGGAACGGTTTAAAAACGAACATCAACTTCAGTAATAACGTACTGTCAAATAACAGTTGTTGCGGAATTGAATTGCAGGATGGCAATGCTTCCGGGGTAACAGTTAATGGCAATACTATTGATATTGGAGGCGGTGATAACGCAATCGGTTTGACAGGTTTGAATAACTCGATTGGATCCAATACCATCAACGGCAACATCATTACCGGCGGTGGCCGCTTTGGCATCGAGATCAAAAATCCGGCTGGTGGTGTTACGGTGAATGCCAATGCAGTTACACTGAGTTCACAAAACAGCGATCTTAGAGACCGTGCAGGTATTGCCATTTTAAGAAGGGCTGTAACTCCTGGTAATGTTGATGTGCCGAATGGAGTAACTGTTACCGGTAACACAGTTACAGGTTACCAACAGGCATCAGCAAGCGAGGGCTTTGGTATTGTAGTAGAAGGTACCAATCATGTGGTTACCGGTAATACAGTAACTGGTTGTGATGTGGGTATTTTGCAACAACAAAATCCATCGAATTACCCTGGGGATGCCGATCAAAGCAATCTGGCTGATCTGTATTTCGGACGGGGCAATTCACCAATGACCTGTGGCAATACCATTACCGGAAATACATTGTCAAATACAATGAATACCAGAAATATTGGTGTTGGTGGAGGAATAGTTACCAATACAACAAGTTTAAAAACTTTCTGTTCTATTCAGGCTGCAATTGATGATGCACAAACCTTAACCGGACATACCATCACTGTATCAGCTGGAACTTACAATGAAAATATCAATATCAATAAAACAATAAACCTCCGTGGAGCACAGGCCGGTAATTGTGCACCAGGAAGAACCGGTGCAGAATCTGTTATCAGCTGCCCTAACGGTATCGGTGTAAACGCCAGTGATGTAACCATCAACGGGTTTACCATACGCGACCAGGACGGTGCCAATTCAGCGCTTGCACCCGGCTTTGGTTATGCTGTATTCATGGCACCTCCAAATACCGGAACACAGCTGATGAATAATATTTTCACAAACAATACCATGGGAACGGGTTTGTCCAATACCGGTGCAACTCCTGCCCAGGTAAATATCAGCTGCAACTGGTATGATGCCAATGTCACACCAGGCACCTCGTTCAGTGGTGCTATTATAGCCCTGGAATCTGCGGTTGGTAAGGTATCCAATGTGCTGATTGATAATAATAAATTCAGCAATCACAGTAATGGAGTGGGTATATCTTTTGAAAATCCGTTAAACCCGGCTAATGCAGCAACCGGAATAACAATGACCGGTAATGTATTTGATGCTAACCTGAGAGCCGTAACCCTGTACAATCTACTGTCCTCTTCTTTCTCCAATAATGAAGTGAGTAATTCTACATTTGCAACTTCGGGCGACCTGAGGATATTTGGTGGTGTGCAAAACCTGGCGGTTACCAACAATAAATTTGATGGAAGCAATGGTGTTATCAGTGCTATAAGGATAACAGCCGGCTCAGGACCTAATTCAAATATCACCGTTTTTGAAAACAGTTTTACCGGTTATACCAATGCTAACCCTGTTTACGCCACTACCTATGTTGCGCCAGGTGGTGTGTCGCCGGCAACCTGTAACTGGTATGGAACAGCAAACAATGCCGCTATAGCTTCCATTATCGGGGCTCCGGTTGTTTATGCACCTTACCTGGTAAATGGTACTGATAATTCTCCCGCAACCGGCTTCCAGCCTGTGCCGGGAAGTTGCGCAGGTGGCGTTCCTAAACTATCCACCACCATTAACAGCGTTACCGTTAATGCCAATAATGACGGCAACGATGACCTGGGTTCATTTACGGTTTGTAATTCAACAAATAATATCCTGTTCAATTCATTTACCGATCAGAATGGTTTAACCAATCCCAATTTAAGGGTATACCAGACCTTCACAGCCAGCAATGTTACTGTGCCGTTCTGCAACAATTGTTCAGCCACAATGGCTGCTTTTGCCGGTGCAACCGGAAGTGCAGCATTAATAAACCCTGCATTACCGGGAACGCTTACAATGCGGTTCAGGTCGTGGATAGATGCCAATACAAACGGAAATGTTGATCCGTCCGAATTGGCCAGCGACTGGATTCAATATACCATTACCGTTAACGGTTATCCGGCTTTACAGTCTACATTGAATTCAATAACGCTTACCAACAACCGCGATGGCAATGACGAAACAGCTACATTGGTGGTATGTAATACTGCCGATAACCTGCACTTCACCGGCATCATAGATGTACAGGGCGTTACTCCTGCTGCTTCTGTAAAAGTGAAACAGGAAACCATCAGAACCAATATTACTTTCAACGGGGCCGCTGATGGAGTTTATCCGATAGGGTCTTTCCCTCCTGATTTCTACAGAACGGTGGCATTGATAAACCCTGCCATGAGCGGTACATTGGTTATTCGCCGTACCATATTCTTCGATATTAACAACAACAACAATTTAGATGCTAATGAATGTGCAAATGATGGCGTAGTGTATACGGTTCATGTAGATGGCGAGGCCCCGGTGTTAACGGTTCCTGCTAATCAAACGGTTAATTGTGCCAATATTCCTTTAGTGGGCAGTGCAACAGCAATAGATGCACTTGATCCAAACCCGGCTGTTGTCTACCTGGGCGAAACATTTACAGGTGGCAGCTGCCCGGGCAACTATACCTTAACCAGAACCTGGTCAGCAACAGATGACTGTGGTAATGCAACAACAGCATCTCAAACGATCACAGTAGTTGACAATACACCGCCAACCTTAACAGTTCCCGCAAATGTAACGTTGCAATGCAGTGATCCTTTACCGCAAATGCCATTGAAAATTAACAGCAGCCCGAATACTATTGCTGGTACCTATAATGTTGGTACTGCACTTTTTGGAGCGCCTTTATCATCTACGCCGCTAACCGCCAATGCAGTGATGGTTATTGATGATGCGGGTAATCCATTCGATGCCTGTGAAAATATAACCAATGGCCCAGCTTTATCGGGTAAGATTGCCGTTATCGAAAGGGGTGGCTGCACACCACCTGCGGGTTATTTTGTTACCAAAGCAAATAAAGCACAACTTGCCGGAGCCATAGGAGTTATCTTTATCTTCGACCAGCCTGGTGACCACGTAGTTACAATGGGTCTTCCTCCTGGCCCTAACCCAACGATCACTATACCGTTGATGCTGGTATCCAAAAATTACGGTAATTCACTCAAGAATGAGATACTGTCCGGCCCCGTAAATGTATCTTTATCGGTACCAACAGTTATAGCCAATGATGCATGTTCGTTTACTGCCATTACGCATCAGCAAACCATAACACCGGGAAGCTGCCCATCAAACTATACAATTTTAAATACATGGACAGCTACTGATCAGTGCGGTAATGCAGCAACAGCATCACAAACAATTACAGTGGTAGATAATACACCACCGACGATTGTTTGCCCTGGTCCTCAAACTAAAACTACCAATCCTGGCAGCTGTTATTATACCGCCATGGGAGGAGAATTTAATCCTACATCTGCTTCTGATAATTGTGGAGCAGTGACCATCAGCAATAATTTCAATAATACAAATACATTGGCTGGTGCACAATTTCCAATTGGCACAACGAATGTAGTTTGGACTGCCACAGATCCATGCGGTAACCAGGCTACCTGTGCTTTTGATGTAACAGTTACAGATGACCAGAACGCAACCAATTACATCATCTATGCAGAGAAAGATGTTGAATTTGGAGAGTATAACTATATTGGTGGCGATGTGGGGGTAACTGCTCCCAACGGCAAAGCCAAATTCAAGAAGAATAGTGTACTGGATCCATTTACCATCAGGTCAAAAAATATCGATGTGGATCTACCGTCCTCAGTAAATAACCGGGTATACAGTCCTGCTACAGGCGGACCAACACCACCATTCACGGCGTACAGCGGCAACACCGCCGGGTTGAGCAATATTGAGGTAACATATAATCGCACCCTAAATGGTAACTGGAAGGATGTTAAAGTGAAGAAGGGCATAACCTGTACACTTACCGGAAGTAATTTTGGAAAGATCACGATAGAAGAGGGAGCCAATGTAACCTTTACAGCAGCAATGATCAACCTGGAGAAAATGGATGTGCATAATGGCAAAAAACAGAACAATATCCTTACTGTGGTTAATTTCAGCAACCCAACCTCAGTGATGGTGAAGGATAAGGTAGAAGTTGGCGATGATTGCCGTGTGAACGTAGGTGGCCCTAAAGTTACCTTCTATATGGGCGACAATTCGGGTGGTGAGGAGAAGTTTGAAGTAAAAGGCGAAAACACCCAGGTAACCGCAAACATCATGATACCGAATGGCAAACTGCATGTACACGGCGGCAAAGACATAAACAGGCCCACGATCATGACAGGCTGGTACATCATTGAGAAACTGGATTCGCATGAAAAATATGTGTACTGGAACAAGTACGATTGCGGAACAAACAATTTCTCATTTGTACAGCAAAGCACTCAGCCCGAAGTTAAACCGGAAGTACCTGCTGTTGTTACCATACCTGTAATACAGCCCGCAGATGAATTCCGGGTGAATGTATACCCCAACCCATCGGCCTATGATTTCAGTATACAGGTGAGCAGTAAGAGCAATGAGCCTGTAACCGTAAGGATCCTGGATATGAACGGCAAGGTACTGAGTGTACATGCTCAGCAAACCAAGGCCAACAACATCAGGGTAGGCGATAAACTGACAGGTGGAACCTATATTGCCGAAGTGATACAGGGCACCAATCGTAAAACGTTGAAACTGGTGAAACTGAATTAAGTTTTCATTAATGTTGCTTAATAAAGGAGGTTGTGCAAACAACCTCCTTTTTATTTTAAACTTTAAATAATTAATCAGGTATTTGTAGTTAATTTTAAAAACAGGGGCTATCCGTCTATTCAAATTCAAGACCATTATTTTTACCAGCAAAAAATTATTTTCCAGTTGAGCCAGTTTCAGCAAATAGCAGTGATCAAAAACAGTGTCAAAACCGGTTTTGCATTGCTGTTGATCTTTTATTTGACTGGCTGCGGTCTTGCCGGCGATAACCGCAGTAACCCGTCAGATCTTACTAATGATACGGCAACGGTCAATGCACTGATTGAAAGTGCAGCTGGGATGAGCCAGCTTAAACCCGATTCGCAGTTTGTACTGCTTTCAAATGCACTGGCAGCATCCAGGAATATGCATTATGCAGCAGGCATTGCAAAAACACAGGCCAGCCTGGCTATTTATTACAGGGCAAGGGCAAATTTTGTTGACGCGGTAGCCTGTTCGTTGAGTGCAATAAACCTGTTCGACAGTCTTCACCAGGCAGAAAAGAAAATTAATGCACAACTGGCACTTTCAACCATCTATAAAGAAATGGGTGGAGAAAAAGGAACGATGGACTACCTGAACAAGGCTTACTCACTCGCCCGGCAGGCCGGGCAATCGGCAGAACAGGTAAATTATGTTCCGGGTATTGTAAACAGTTTGAATAACCAGGGTATCATCCTGAGGGATATGAGCAAGGCAATAGAGAATCCCGGACTGATGGACTCGGCGTTTGAAAAATACCAAAGGGCTATTTTGCTGGTGAAACAAACAGGCGACAAAACAAAAGTGCTGGCAAAACTGTATAATAACATAAGCCAGGTATATATTGAATGGAAAAAGAATTTCCCCAGGGCCCTGGAAGTACTGAACGAAGCGATAGCCCTGAACCAGGCCAACAATAGAACAGATGAGTTGACTTTTAACTTTGCCAATATGTCCAATGTGTACCTGGCCATGGGTTACAATAACAGGGCAAAGGAATATGCATTAAAGATGCTGGAATTAAGCAAAGCCCTTAAGCGGCCCCATCGGGTTTTAAATGCTTACCAGCATATTGTTAAGGTAAACAAGCGTTTAAAACTATACGACTCTGCTTTGTATTATACCAATCTCTACATTGACTTGTCAGATTCTCTTACCAACCTGGCAAAAACTGAGCAGATATCTGATATGCAAACCAGGTATGAAACGGTAAAAAAAGAGCTGCAGATAACCCAGTTAAGTAAATCGGGGGAAGCGCAGAAAAGGAAAACGATATGGGCCATTGCCATAGCAGTTTTTTTAGCCATTCTGGCTTACCTGTTTTATAACCGTTACCGGTTCAAAAAGAAAACCTCCGAAGCCTTAACAGAAAAGAATATTGAGATCGAAAGACAAAAAGCACTGATACAAACTTCGCTTAATGAAAAAGAAACCCTGTTGCGGGAGATCCATCACCGGGTAAAGAATAACCTGCAGATCATTTCCAGTTTGCTCAACATCCAGTCGGAACATATACAGGATGAAAATGTACTTTCCTCCATACAGGAGGGGCAAAGCCGGGTGCAGGCCATGAGCCTGATCCATCAAAATCTTTACCAGTCGGAGCATTTAAACAATGTGGATATTCAGAATTATGTGCAGCAACTGGTGGTTTATCTTTCAGAGATGTTTGCCGGGCAATCAAAGAACATACAGGTTAAAGTAGATGCACCGGGGATCAATTTTGATATTGATACGGCCATTCCCCTTGGCCTGATCATCAATGAACTCGTTTCCAATGCGTATAAATATGCTTTTGAAAAACACAGCCCTGGCAAAATCAGCATCAGTATAAAACCCAATGCCGGAGCCGGGTATGAACTGGAAATAAGAGATGACGGGAAGGGCATGCCCGCAGATATAAACCCGGATAAAAGCAATTCGCTCGGATTAAAACTCGTAAAGATCCTCAGCCGGCAGTTGCGGGGAACATTTAGTTTTAAATCTGATAAGGGTGCTGTATTTTTGGTGCAGTTCAAAGACCTGAGGGCTTATCAAACTTCCTAATATTAACGTTCCGGCATGATCAAAATACTGATAGTAGAAGATGAACTCATCATTGCAGAAGATATGGCCAACATGCTGGAGAAAATGGGCTATGAAATTACCGGCAATGCCATGGATGCGGATGAAGCGATTGATTTTTTAAATCAATCAAAACCCGATCTCATCTTACTGGACATTAACCTGGGCGGAAAAAAAGACGGGATTATTTTAGCCGCAGAGATCAACGAAAAATACCAGGTGCCTTTTATTTTTACCACTTCTTACACCGATGGGGCTACCATTGAACGGGCAAAAAATGTAAACCCCATCAATTACCTGGTAAAACCTTTTAAGCCCGAACAGCTTTATACAGCTATTGAATTGGCCATGTTCAATCTGTCTAAAAAAGAAAAAGCACCGGTGGCTGATGGGGAAAATGAAGAAGGGCTTATTATCCGCGATGCACTGTTCATTAAAGAAAAATACCGCTATACCAAAATACTCATTGCCGATATTCACTGGATAAAGGCAGAAGGCAATTACCTGGAACTGCACCTGGTAAACCGGAAAGAGCTTATCCGGGCCACACTCGGTTCTTTTTTGGAAAGGCTTAACCGGAATAATTTTTTTCGTACCCACAAATCCTATGCGGTTAATCTCGATCACCTCACTAAGTTTGAGCCTACCCTGGTTTTTATACAACAACAGGAAATACCCATCACAAAAACTTATGCCGATGAACTGCTGCAACGGCTGAATATAATTTAGTTTAACCTTTCTCATTTTTTTATCACTACTCCAATGCTTTTCACCACAGGTGCAGGCTTGTTCATACCATTTATTTCTACACGGTAATTTTTTGGTTTTTATTTATGCTGGAATTTTTAAGGAACAATGTTTTCAGAACAAATCATTACCAACTAATAAAACTTTAAAAAATGAAGAAGTTACTCTCACTCATGGTCCTGCTGCTGATGACCACAACGGGAGCTGTAGCCCAAACGCCTCAGAAAATGAGTTACCAGGCAATCATCCGCAATGCCTCCAATGTATTACTCTCCAACTCGGTTGTTGGTATGCAGGTAAGTATTCTGCAGGGCGGGCCTGCCGGAACGCCTGTATATGTTGAGCGGCAAACTCCAACCACTGATATCAATGGTTTGGTAAGCATCGTGATAGGTAATGGTACGTTGGTATCCGGAAATATGGCTACCATAAACTGGGGTTCGAATACCTACTATATTAAAACGCAGACAGACCCGTCCGGCGGAACATCTTATACAGTTTCAGGAACTTCTCAACTATTAAGTGTGCCTTATGCATTATATGCCGAAAAAGCAAATGTGCCCGGCTTACCTGGACCCCAGGGCCCGGTTGGATTGACAGGAGCAACCGGTCCGCAAGGTCCGATTGGCTTAACCGGTGCAACAGGAGCTACTGGAGCAACAGGCGCCCAGGGACCTCAAGGAGATGTTGGCCCGCAAGGCGCTATTGGACTGACAGGTGCAACCGGAGCCACCGGCCCGCAAGGTGTACAGGGTGAAGTTGGCCCTCAAGGCCCGATTGGCTTAACCGGTGCAACAGGAGCTACTGGAGCAACAGGCGCTCAGGGCCCTCAAGGAGATGTTGGCCCCCAAGG
>CALRVV010000016.1:0-100217 GCA_943371705.1 Chitinophaga pinensis
CTTGCAATGTTACCGGTACCATTGGCAGCAAGGCCAATTGATGTTGTATTGTTAACCCAGCTGAAAGTAGTACCTGGTGTTGGGCTGGTAAAGTTTACAGCCGATGTAGATGCTCCGTTACAAACTGTTTGGTTCGGAACAGGATTCACACTGGTACAAGCAGGAGGAGCATTATATGTAACTGTGTTATCAGTGCTTGTAGAGGCGTTGTTGGGTGCCGGACAGGCACTCTGACAAACACCAGCTGCTATGGTCGCGATCACCGTTCCGCTTCCGGTCATACCGGTTACGTTAATGGTATACGTTGTTGGATTAACAGGTACCACTGTTGCAGTAGTTGCACCAGCCGAACCACTTAATGTTACATCCCCGGTTGTAAAGCCGGTTACAGCTTCACTGAACACAGCGGTAAAAACAATTGGTGAAGCAGAAGTAGGATCGGGCTGTGCCACAGCCTGATTGATGGTTACTGTTGGATTTGCTGTAATAAAATTAACTGTATTATCGGTACTGGTTGATGCACTGTTGGTTTGTGCAGAAGCGTTCTGGCAAACACCTGCAGGAATAGTAGCGATCACAGTTCCGCAGCCAGTCATACCAGATACGGCAACATTATAAGTTGCTCCACTTCCGGTAACTGTAGCTGTTGTTGCACCCGCTGTACCACTTAAGGTAACATCGCCGGTTGCAAAGCCCGTTACGGGCTGATCGAATATCACCGTAAAATTGATGGGTGATGTTGACGTAGGATCAGGTTGTGCTGCTGCCTGGTTAATGGTAACCGTTGGCGGCGTAGCCGGTAAGTTATAGGTTACCGTATTATCCGTACTGGTTGATGCGTTGTTGGGATCCAGTGCCGCATTGGTACATACACCAGCTGCAATGGTTGCAATTACGGTTCCGCTTGCACCCATACCTGTAACAGCCACATTGAATGTAGTAGGCCCTCCGGTAACTGCTGCGTTAGTTGCACCCGCTGTACCACTTAAAGTAACATCACCGGTTGCAAAATTGATAACCGGCTGGTCAAATACCACTGTAAAATTGATGGGTGATGCTGAAGTTGGATCGGGTTGTGCCGCTGCCTGGTTAATGGTTACATTAGGATTGGCTGCAACAACTGAAGGGATCTTGGCAGTCCATAAACCACGGCCATGTGTACCCGCAACAATGGTACTATCACTGGTACGCATTTTAATCATATAGGTACTTACCGTTGGGAAAGTGGTTTCCGGAAGCCACTGTGTAGATGCCCCGTTAATATTGGTGGTGGTATAAATTCCGGCTTCGGTAGCCAGGAATAATTTTGAGTTGTCGCCCGGTTCAAACATGGCCCAACGAACAGGCATATCGGGTAAATCGCCGTCAACGGCTGTCCAGGATGTTCCGCCATTTGTTGAAACCCAAACACTGTTTAAACCATAATTTGTATAGGTGGCTACCAGGTTATTATCGGTGGTTCCTGTATTAACACAAATAATAGTACCTGATGGGAAAGAGGCTCCGCTAATATCAACAGCAGTTCCGGTGGTACCGGAAACCGTATTGGCATTATCCAGCCTGTACAGTTTACCTGCATTGGTTCCAAAATACAACCTGTTTGCGGTATGTGGAGAATATTTTAAAGAGGTTAATGTACCGGCTACATTACTGAAAGAAACAACGATGCTGGTATTGGAAGTGTTTGCATTATCCCACCGCCTCATTTGCGCTGCTGTACCTTCACTGCAGTACATCGTATTCTGTGCATCATCATAGTCGAATGGGTTTACAAATGAACCATTCGGAAAGTTTATTGACGACCAGGATGCTCCGCCGTTGGTGCTGCGCCTGTAGGCATTACCCACATAGCTGCCAAATTGAATAAGGGGATTTTGTTGATTAATATGTACAATACAACCGTCTCCTCCGGTTACTTCTTTTGAGTAGGTAAGCCCGGGATTGCTGATGGCATGTACGCCATTATCCTGAGCCCCGGCCATTATGTATGGTGATCCTGCTGCCGGGTGAATGGCCGCAGAGTAAAATTGTTTTAATCCCAGGTTCTTATTTTTAGCATTGAAAGTGGCCCCATTATCATTTGAATAAAAGAGGCCTCCGTCCGTACCCATGATGATCCTGGTTTGTCCGCCTGCTATCCAGTAATGTACAAAATGATGATCGGCATGTACATAAGGAGCAGTAGTTACCCAATAGGTCATCCTTGTCCAGTTGGCACCATTATCTATAGACCGGAAAGCATCCAGACCGCCGGTTATTAATTCTGCAGGATTGGCAGGATTAATATCCAGGCTTAAATTATACCAGCTTTGGGTAGCAAGGCCTGAAGGTAAAATAACGGTATTTTGTAATGTCCAGTTAGCACCGCCATCAACAGATTTATAACAACTATCGGTGCGGTTGCCTGTATTTGCAGTTACTGCATAAAGAATATTTCCACGTACGGCCATTTCTGTTCTGATGGCAGGGGCATTGGAGGTTCTGAACCCTGCGCCTGATGACCATGAACCAGGTGTTACGGTAACCGGGTTGGTGGTATACCGATGGTTTACCACTGTTCCCCTGTAACCAAACGTGGCATTTAAATTACCTGAAGCAGAAAATTCAAAATCGGTACATGAGTTGGTTGTACCGCCAGCCAGGTTATTGGGCGTAATATTTGTCCAGCTGGTACCTCCATCGGTTGACCGGAATAAACCTCCTTGCTGGTTGATGGGAATAGTGGTAACACGGCAGGCTAAATAAACATTACCGGCTGCATCGCATCCAATTTTAAACGAACGCAGGTAGTTGGCAGTTGAAGCCAAAAATGTAAATGTTGTACCTCCATTGGTTGATTTCCAAACGCCGCCGCCATTTACACGGTCTCCATTATCTGTTGGTTCGCCTGTTGAAAAATATATGATCTGGGGGTTGGTTGGATCCTGGCAGATAGATGAAATGGCCAGGTTGCTGAACCGGTCATTTACCTTAACCCAGTTGTTTTCGGCCGAAAGAAAATTGGTACATTTCCAAACACCTCCTGCTACACCTGATGCAAAAGCCGTATTACCGGATGGATCATTTAAGGTGTCCAGTAAAAAGCCGCGCATACGGCCTGATGTATAATTAATGGTTGATCCGCCACGGGTATTACCGTTCGACGGGCCTACACTGTCATAAATTGGACCACGCTCAATCCAGTTAAGCGGCGTGCTTTGGGCATTGGCCACATTGCTGCTGTTATTACGTGCAGCCTGCTTTAGTCGTTGTGCAGCTTTTAACTGCTCCGTATACTCAATGGCATTCATCAGGCGATGGGCAGGAATATAGCCTAAAGCCGGGTCTTTTTCCAGTTCAAAAGCAAACTTATCCCGGGCATTGGGGTTATCGCCGGTTTGTGTGTTGGCTTTTTGGGCAACCGAGATTAAAGAAGAAAAAAGAAAAAAAATGGTAATGGGTAAGAGTAATAGTTTTCTCATAAGAGCCAATTTTTTAATTGAGGGTTGAACAGAAAGTGAATAATTTGTGCAAATTAAAATAAAATCGTGAAATAAAGCCTTAATTTTTATGCATTAGAAATAAAATAATTTTTTTGAAAGGTGTATAACTGTTTCACTCTCAAATTAAAACAAGCCGCCCCGGATAAATCCGGGGCGGCTTGTTTGTGAAAATAAAACCAGGTGGCTTTCTTTAATTGGCAATTACTACCCGTTCTGTAACTGTACTATTATCGGAAAAAATTACTTTAACCACGTAAATGCCGTCTGCCTTGTTCCTTAAATCCATATCAACCCTGGTATATGGCTGGCTGGTTCCCACACTCTGGTTAAACACACGCTGGCCAAACTTATCAAACACTTGTACCGTGGCCGAGCCGCCAGGTGCATTGTAAAACCTTATCTGGAAACGGCCCGTAGTTGGATTTGGATATATCCACAGGCGTTTTGAAATTCCATATCCTATCTCTACTTCATTGGATAAGGCCGTACAGCCGGCTGTCGTGGTTACCCTGGCGGTGTATTTACCTATGCCATCTATGGTTACGACAAGGGTTGGTCCGCTTGTTCCGGGCCCGGTTAACTCAATGCCGTTCTTATACCACTTAAAGGTATTGCCGGCTGCCGGTGTTACCGTTGCTGTAAGCGTGGTTGTCTGGCCAGGTAACAAGGCTGTACGTGGTGCAGCCGCAATGCTGATGGTTGGCTGCACGTTAACCGTTACCGTTACACTGGCACAGGTGGTGGTGTTACATGGCCCTTCTGCCCTTACAAAGTAAGTGGTAGTGGCATTAACCGTAACATTGAGTGTTGCACCTGTTCCAACCAGTGTACCGCCACAGCTTCCACTATACCATCTCCAGGTTGAATTTGAACCCAGGGTTCCGCCAACCACACTTAAAGTAACCGTACCCGGTGTACATAGTGAAGTAGACGTGGCTGTTGCTGCGGTTGGCGCTACAGAAGGAGAGTTGATGGTAACTGATGTGGTGGCCGTTTGGGCTGGACATCCACCACCGGCTGCCAAAGTATAAGTAACGGTATAAGTACCCGGTGTACTGGTGGTTACATTGATATCACCTGTTGCTGCATTGATGCTTAAGCCTGCAGGTGCAGCGCTGTAAGTACCGCCTGCTGTACCCGTACGGGTTACTGTGGCTATACCTCCCGGCTGACAGAAAGGATTACCGGCATAACTGATGGTTGCTGCCGGAACGGTTGTAATGGTGATGCTGGCTGTTGCGGTAACTGCAGGGCATCCGCCACCGGCTGCTATGGTATAAGTAACCGTGTAGGTACCGGCGGTACTGGCTGCCAGGTTCACATCTCCCGTTGCCGCATTGATGCTTAATCCCGCAGGGGCTGCTGTGTAAGTGCCGCCTGCTGTACCGGTTCTTGTAACCGTGGCTGTGCCTGCATTGCTGCAATAAGGCGAGCCTGTATAAGCAATCGTTGCTGCAGGAAGCGCCGTAATGGTGATGGTGGTTGTAGTGGTATATAATGCACAACCACCACTGGCTGCTACCGTATACGTTACCGTATACGTACCTGCTGTGCTGGCGCCTAAGTTAACTGCTCCGGTTGCTGCATTGATGCTTAAGCCGGCTGTTGAACTGTATACTCCGCCGGCTGGTGAACCGGTTAAGGTAACATTGGCTGTACCTGCATTAGAGCAATACGGTGATCCTGCATAAGCTATTGTAGCGTTAGGCGCTGCAGTTATCGTGATGGTAGTGGTGGTTATTGTGGTACCACAACCTCCCGATGGAGCAATGGTGTAGGTAACGGTATAAGTACCCGGTGTGCTGGTACCCAGTGTTACCGCTCCTGTTGCCGCATTAATGGTCAATCCGGCCGGTGCTGCTGAATAAGTTCCTCCAGCTGTTCCAAACCTGCTAACATTGGCTGTTCCTGCATTGGAACAATATGGCGTTCCTGCATAGAAGATGATCATATTAGGTGCTGCCGTTATGGTAATGGTGGTTGTAGCTGTAACTACAGGGCATCCGCCACCGGCTGAAATGGTATAGGTAACCGTATAAGTACCAGGGGTACTGGTATTAGGTGTTACTGTTCCCGTTGATGCATTGATGGTTAATCCTGCCGGAGCTGCTGTATACGTTCCTCCAGCTGTGCCGGTCATGGTTACAGGAGCGGTAAGATCAGTAGAACAATAAGGCGAACCTGCATAACTGATCGTTGCCGCCGGTAATGCAGTTATTGTTATGGTTGCCGTTGCGGTTACCGCAGGGCATCCGCCGGCAGCTGCAATCGTATAAGTAACGGTGTAGGTTCCGGCTGTGCTGGTAGCTAAAGTTACATCACCCGTTGCCGCATTAAGCGTTAAGCCTGCCGGTGCTGCTGTATAGGTTCCGCCTGCGGTTCCCGTCCTGGTTACCGTGGCTGTGCCTGCATTGCTGCAATAAGGACTGCCCGTATATACAATAGTTGCTGCTGGTAATAAAGTAACCGTTATTGATGTGGTTGCTGTTACTGCAGGGCAACCGCCGCCAGCTGCAATGGTATAAGTAACTGTATAAGTTCCGGGTGTACTGGTTCCCAAAGTTACATCACCGGTTGTAGCGTTTATCGTTAAGCCTGCAGGGGCTGCTGTATATGTTCCACCAGCTGTACCGGTTCTCGTTACTGTGGCTGTACCTGCATTGCTGCAATACGGACTGCCTACATAACTGATGGTTGCGGCAGGTAATGCAGTAACAGTGATGGAAGTTGTTGCTGTTATCTGTGGACATCCACCTGCTGCTGCAATGGTATAAGTAACGGTGTAGGTTCCGGGTGTGCTGGTTCCTAATGTTACGTCACCAGTAGCCGCATTCAATGTTAAGCCCGCCGGTGCTGCTGAATAGGTTCCGCCAGCTGTACCGGTTCTGGTAACTGTGGCTGTGCCTGCATTGCTGCAATAAGGGCTTCCTGTATAACTGATTGTTGCTGCTGGTAATTGGGTTATTGTAATTGATGTTGTTGTTGTAAATACTGCACAACCGCCGGCAGCTGCAATGGTATAGGTAACTGTGTAAGTGCCTGGCGTGCTGGTTCCTAAGGTTACATCACCCGTTGCTGCATTAAGCGTTAAGCCTGCAGGTGCTGCTGAATAAGTTCCGCCGGCTGTACCGGTACGGGTTACTGTAGCTGTTCCTGCATTGCTGCAATATGGACTGCCGGTATAACTGATCGTGGCTGCGGGTGTTGGGTTAACCGTAATGGTAAAGGTTTTTGGTGATCCTGTACAGGTAACCAGATTACTGTAAGTAATAGACACCTGTCCATCACCCAGCCAGATACCGTTATTGGTTACTCCGGCAGTTACACCACCGGTGTAAGAAGAACCGCCGCCACCGCCGCCGCCGGCGCCTTTTGAATTGCCTGCGCAGCCTACTGTACCGGCCGAACCGCCGCCGCCGCCGCCGCCGCCAAGCTGGCCACCGCCACCGCCACCGCCGCCAACTATTGAATTTTGTGATGAGCAGCAACAGCTCTGTCCACCGCCGCCAACACCACCTGTTTCAGTTACTGCAGCAACACCTGGCTGGCCAAGGAAACCTGCACAGCCTATTCCGGCTGATCCCAGTGCTCCCTGTACGCTGCCTGCATTGCCTCCAAATCCGCCACCGGCTACTCCTGAACTTTGGGGTGAGTCGTTACCATTTTGTCCTACGCCGCCACCGCCTGATCCGCCATTGCCGCCTACACCGCCTGTTCCGCTTCCTTCGTGACAACCTCCGCGGCCACCACCACCGCCGCCACCGGCTGTGATAACACGGTTAGCAGCAGCTACGCCACCTGCTCTTACATCTGAGGCACCGCCTCCACCACCCGCATTCACGGATCCTCCATTTGCTCCTCCGTTAAATCCTCCTGTAGGTGTGGCCCCCTGGCCTCCTACAAATATATTCAGTACCTGGCCGGGTACTACCGCCAGGTTACCCTCTGCATAACCTCCAAGTGCACCGGCTCCGCCAGACACAGCATTGCCGCCTATAGCACCGCTTCCGCCCTGGGCTCCCCAGGTTTGCACGAATACAGATGTTACGCCCGCAGGTACTGTAAAGGTCTGCATGCCTCCCGTAAAGTTGAAGGTTTGGGTAGTAGGGGGTAATCCTGATGTTACACTTGGGGTTACTGTTATTGTTGCAACTACCGGGCTGGTAGTTGGGTTTAATGCTGTAAATGAAGCAATATTTCCCGTACCACTTGCTGCAAGGCCAATAGATGGATCAGAATTGGTCCAGTTAAATGCTGTACCTGCAACAGCCCCGGTAAAGTTAACTGCCGCTGTTGGGAAATTATTACATACTACCTGATTTGCCGGCTGTGCTACATCCGGTACCGGGCTAACAATTACTGTTGCCGTTATAGGGGTACCCGTACAGGTTCCCGTTGTTGGTGTTATGGTGAATGTAACCGTTACCGCTGCATTGGTTGTATTGGTTAAACTGCCGCTGATATCTCCGGAGCCGCTTGCTGCTATGCCGGTTACGGCAACTGTATTATCCCTTGTCCAGTTAAACGTTGTTCCGCCAACAGTTCCTGTAAGTACAATTGTTGTTATTGGTGAAGCCGAACAAATAGCTTGTGTTGCCGGTGTTGCCACTGCATCCGGTGTTGGATTAACTGCTACCGTAATTCCTAACGAAACACTATCTGTAACTCCGCAACCATCCATATAAATACAATTGTATAAACCTGCTGTTGTTGCACTATATGTTGATGCATTGGCACCGCCTATTATTGCACCGTCCAGATACCATTGATAGTTTGATACCCCTCCATTTACACTAAGTAAAACACTGTTACCCGAGCATATGGTTGTTGGGCCACCTGCTGTTAAAGAGCTGGAACATGATTCTCTTACCAAACCTCTCAAATCATCTGGCGTATTCATTAAAACAGCAGATGCTGTTTGTGTTGGTATATCCCAAAGGCGTATATCTGAGCTGATACTGCTTACCCACATTTTACCTGCACCGGCGTATAAAGCACCAAAGACTTCACCGTTTTGAGGAGTCGTTAATGGTTGAATAGGATCAACATCTGTTGCAAATCTTTCCCATACTACCGTACTGTTTCCACTCCAGTGGTAGAAGAAATTATCATCCGGGTTAAAGGCAATTACTTCTCCATCGGCACCATTGCCCAGTGTTCTGAACAGGGTGGCTGCTCCGTTAAGGGTGTCTATCCGGTACATGGTTTCCGGTACAGTAGCTCCGTTGCCCGTTACACCGTATAATTCACCGTTTGGTTTAAAGGCAAGTGTAGAGAAATTATCTGACAGAGTGCCTATTAAAGTACACACACCGGTTTGCACATTCACTTTTACCAATCTGCGTCCGCCGGCAGATACCTTAGCTATCATGAAATGCTCACCCGTTAATGGATTGGTGGCAATACCGTTCATACCTGTGATGGTGAATCCTGCCAATGTTGGGCCTAAATGCCTGATCAATGTATAATTAGCCAGATTGATGGTCCACATGGAGTCCTGGAATGGCGATGCTCCAACAAGTATATCGGTTACACGGCCGTTAACTGAATTCATTACGATCGGGTTAGCGCTGTATAAAACAACACAACCTGTTGAATTTACCAAACGAACAGCTACATTATAGCTGGCTCCCGGTGTAAGGCCGGTAAATGTATTGGAGAGCTGGAATGGACCGCCTGCGCCATTCACACTGTATTCCAGTGTTGGGCCACCGGTTGCATTAACAACAATGGTTCCTGTAGGGAATGGAATGGTTGGTTGTGTTACTGTTGGTGCAGTAACAACAGGAAGTGCTGCTACGGTTATTGTTCCGTTGGCTGTTATTGCTCCGCAACCGCCAGTTAAGGTTATTGTATAACTGAATGGTGAGCCAACCGTTGTTGTTGGTGTACCACTGATGGTTGCCACATTGGCTGCCCATGAACCGGTTACTCCGGCTGGTAAACCACTAAAGGTAGCACCGGTTGCACCCGTTGTTGAATACGTAATATTGGTTATTGGTGTATTTACACATACGGTCTGAGCATTGGTACCAGGGGCAGATGTAAGTGTTGCTGTATTGTTGGCAGTTACGGTTATTGTACCATTAGCAGTTATTGAACCACAACCACCGGTTAAGGTTACAGTATAACTAAATGGCGAGCCAACAGCTGTAGTAGGTGTACCACTGATGGTTACCAGATTGGCTGCCCATGAACCGGTTACACCTGCCGGCAAACCACTGAAGGTTGCGCCGGTTGCGCCGGTTGTTGCATATGTAATATTGGTTATTGCCGTATTGACACATACCGTTTGAGAGGTAGTAGCTGGGGCTGAAGTTAATGTGATCGTATTATTTGGATCAACTGTTATTGTGCCATTGGCTGTTATGGAACCACAGCCACCTGTTAAGGTTACAGTATAGCTAAATGGTGAGCCAACAGTTGTTGTTGGTGAGCCACTTATGGTTACCACATTGGCGGCCCAGCTGCCTGTTACACCTGCAGGTAAACCACTGAATGTTGCGCCGGTTGCTCCGGTTGTTGCATACGTAATATTGGTTATTGCTGTATTGATACATACGGTTTGTGCATTGGTACCAGGGGCCGATGTTAATGAAATTGTATTATCTGGTGTTACAGTTATTGTACCGTTGGCTGTTATTGCACCACAACCGCCGGTTAAGGTTACGGTATAACTGAATGGTGAGCCAACTGTTGTTGTTGGAGAACCGCTGATGGTTACCACATTGGCGGCCCAGGCTCCGGTTACACCAGCAGGCAAACCACTAAACGTAGCACCGGTTGCACCGGTTGTTGCATACGTAATATTGGTTATAGCCGTATTGATACATACAGTTTGTGCATTGGTACCAGGGGCCGATGTTAATGTAATTGTATTATCTGGTGTTACGGTTATGGTGCCGTTTGCAGTTACAGAACCACAACCTCCTGTTAAGGTAACGGTATAGCTGAACGGCGAACCAACAGTTGTTGTTGGAGAACCGCTGATGGTTACCACATTGGCTGCCCAGGCGCCAGTTACACCAGCTGGTAAACCTGTAAAGGTTGCTCCTGTTGAGCCGGTTGTTGCATACGTAATATTGGTTATAGCCGTATTGATACATACGGTTTGTGAGTTTGTAGCAGGGGCTGAAGTTAAGGTTATTGTATTATTTGGATTAACCGTTACTGTTGCTGTAAAAGTAGCCGGTGCAGCACAACCATTGGCATCAAGCGCTGTGATTGTAAATGTAACTGTTACTGGAGATGCAGTTGTATTGGTTAAAGTACCACTTATATTGCCTGTGCCGCTGGAAGCAATACCTGTTGCAGCTACTGTATTATCTCTTGTCCAGCTATAAGACGCAGCACCACCTGAAAGTACGATGGTAGTTATTGGTGTTGCAGTACAAACTGTTTGCGAAGCTGGCGTGGCAATATCGCCGGTACCAACTGCAACAAACTCATCGGCACCTATATCCGGTGGATTGTTCCTTACCTGGCAATCAATATCATCCGTAACAGAAACTGCTTGTCCTGTTCCATTTAAACACCAGTTTACACCCGCTGCATTGCTTAAGTGCAGATCGGTTGCTGAAACAAATACCGGTAATGCGTTTTTAGCATTACCATCTTTTGCAGTAGCCGCCTGCAAGGCAGCAATGGTGAGCTGGTTCGTTGGGGCTGAAATACTGCCGGTGGCGCCAATAAAGAAAGTTGCACCGGCTGTTGTATAATAATTGTTGTTATTTGAAGTAAGGTTAGTGAATGGAGCATATCCATAGCAAACTGCATAATTATTTCCTGTTCCGTTGTTTTGTGTATTAAACAGAATATTATTGCGTACATCAACTACAGGATTAAAGCCTCCAATTGCCAGAGCATAACTCTTGTCTGTAGAACCTGTATTGGCAGGTACGCTGGTCATGGTGATGGTATTATAATAGATCTGTGTAGTACCAGTACCTCCGCCAATTAACATACCCACACTAAAATCGCCACTTGTACCATTGGCCGAAACCCCGCTGATCATATTGTTGGCAATAAGGTTTGTGCCGGAAAGTGCCGGTACCACAAAAATACCCGATGCCGAGAAGGTACCTGTATTACGTACCGAACCAATGATATTCTTGGATACCGTTGCATTGGTAACCTCATTACCGGTAAATGTTGTTGTAGAAATTGCGAAGCCTCCCAAGCCAATACCGACAACATCAGGTGAAGTTGCCAATGCAATCTCAGAAATATTATTGCCTGAAATAGTGATACCGTTTTCAAAACCGGTTACAATACCGCCTCTTGCCGTATTGTTTGGTGCAACAGTATTGATGAGGTTTTGATTGATAATGGTTCCGGTATTCTTTAATGATAAACTGTGCCCCTGTGAGAAAACACCATATTGTGTTTTGCTGATATTATTATTGATATAGGAATTATTATGGTTACCAAAACCCACGCTTGCAGTACTTATTGTTGTTGAACCACTTCCAACCCCAACAAATGTTGTGGTATTACTGTTCCCTGTCAGGTTAATATTTTTGATGGCATTGTTGGTAGCAGCATCAAAAGCGGCTGTGGATTGCAGCCAGATAACAGCACTGGCAGTTCCGGTATTTGTTTGGGTAAGTGTCAGGTTCCTGGATGCTGCAACAGCAGGGCAAACCGTGTTAACTGTTGCGGAAGTTGAACCGTCTATAGTAACCCAATCGGCACCGTTCAATACAATCAAGCCTGTTGCACTTGAACCAGTAATGGTAGTGGCAGCCTGTGTAGGCTTAATAGTAAGTGTATTTACCGAGCTGGCATTAGGATTTGCATTGATGGTAATCGGGAATGTTTCCCCTGCATAAGCCGCATCTGTTAATGAGAAAACTACCGGACCTGTTAAGCAAGCTGAATTATAAGCAGCAACAGCCGCTGTTAAAGTGGTATAATTTCCGCCGGCACCAACGGTATAAGTTCCGCTGAGCGAAGTGCCACTGATTGTAAATGTATTGGGTGTGGTAGGATGTGTGGTTACTGTATTTACATCTGTTGCCACAGCCCCGCCAAAATTAGATGCAATATTGGGTGTTCCTACAATATCCTGTGCAATAATGTAATAAGACACTACGTCAAGCGCAGCTAGTCCTCCCATATCAGCAGCCACAATATTAAAGTTCCAGGTTCCGTTTGTTGCGGTTCCAGAAGCCAAAGTGCCTGGTTGAGAGAACCATGTACCTGCTCCTTTCCTGTAATAGATTCTTGGAACAAGCGGACCCGATGTTGGTACACCTGTAGCATCTGTAATATTAATGCCATTCACTGTCCTGTCTGCTGTACTGCAGGTATTAAGCAACAAAGGAGAAAGATAAATTACCGGAGGTGCAATATCTGAAACGGTAAAGTTACCGGCATCAGCACCCATATCAACCGGGGTTAAACCAGCTCTTACCTGTGCATCATAATCATCAGTTACTGTTGCAAGGTTATAGCCTGCCTGTTCAATGGGTGTTGCTGCTGCACCAATATGAAGATCAACCGTTGCAGATGTACCCGTTGGATTTACATATTGCGGATCGCCTGAAACAGAGTTCCAGTCCTGGTTGGTAGCCGTACGCCATGCGGCGAGTGTTGCATAATCTGTAGCCACGTTAAGGCCTAAAACGCCACCGGTACCATTTGCCAACAGGTCGTTATAATTACTGAACAAAACTGTAGCGGCATTTGTGAATATTGCATAATGTTTACCCGTACCACTGGTGTTGGATCTTGCATTATAGAAAATATTATTCATTACGGTATCCTGAGTTGAGCCAGAAGTACTTCTTCTGAATGCATAGGTATTTGCTGTTCCGGCTGTTACTCCGCTACCACCAATGTAAACAGAGTTGTGATAAATACTCATAGTTGCCGTCGAGGCTTTATAAATACCATTGATCTGCAGTCCATTTGTTATGGAAGCGCCGCTGGCATCTATACCCAGCCTTACCATATTATTAAATACACGTGCAAAACCCGTATTGGGCAGGAAGATACCCGCCATACCGGCTGTATTTAAAGTGGAAGCAAGGTTTATACTGTGAACAAAGTTTTTAGAAATAATGGTCATGGGCAAGGAAGCAGAAGTTCCAAAATACATACCACTTATCCAACCCGCAACTGTAGTATTTGTATTGGTAAGATTATAAATGGTGTTGCTGGAAACATTGGTACCTCCAACGACAGAACCTGTCATTGTTAAACCCACAATAGATGCAGCATTATTGATAGCTACGTTTGTTCCATTTGTAGTGAGGTTAAAAATTGTATTTCCGGTAATTGTGTGTGCTCCACCGCTGGCCTGGATATCAATACCCCGGATAGATCCTGTAGTACCTGTATTTGTTTGTGTCAGGTTCCTGATCGTATTATTGGTATAAATGCCCCCAACTGATGGGTTCAAGGCTAAAATTCCGGTAAAAATATTATTGGTTAATTGCTGGATACTGTTTGCAACCGTACCGCCAATGAGGTTATTGTTAACAGTTATCTGGCTTCCGGCAACAGCCTGTGTATATAAAATCCTGAAGCTAACAGAACCTGTACTGGAAGTAGTAGCTGTAATACCTCCGATATTATTATTGGTAACATTTGCAATACATGGCGAAGCACCCAACCCAAATGCCAGTGGCAGGTAGAATCTGCCGGCTGTTGTAGTAGCAAAGGTAAATGTAACATCGCCGGTTGCGGTTTGAGAACCTAATGTATTGTTGGTAATATTTGCATTACCGCTCACATGCGATATAAGCCCACTGAGGTTATTGGTTGTTGCACTAGTAATTGCAATATTACGGATGGTATTGCCGCTAATGGTATTAAAGGTAGCAACCGGGGCAGCGGTTAAGGCTATCATTCTGCTTGTTGGCGTACCTGTAGCTCCGCCTGTGTATGTCCAGGCCGTACCGCCGCACAAAGGTGCAGAACCACCGATAAAATTATTGGTGATGGTGAAATTGGTACCAAAAGCTGCTGAATTGATAAGGATTGCTCCCTGATCAGTTGATGTGGTCATGGTAAAAGTACGGGTAGCAGTTTGGTAAAAACTGTTGCCGGTTATTGTCCAGTCAGAAGCTCCGCCAACAATATTTATTGCTCCGCTTGCAACTATAGAAGTGGCATTGAACCAGTCATGCAGTAAGGAGTTTGAAATGATATTATTATTATTACCCGAAGCATAATCAGTAGTGTTACCACTGTTATAAATCAGGTTTTGCGGCGTGGTAGCACCATCACGGATATCACAATTATCAATAGTGTTGTTGCTGTTACCTGAAGGAAGACCAACTGCATTATTAAAAAATATAACGCCACTGGTAGCGCCTGTATTAACACCGCTAATGGTACAATATCTGAAAGTATTGGAGCTTGCGCTGTTAATCAATTGAATAGTATAACCGGTAACATTTGTATTACTGATGGCTAATTGCGAAGGGCCTGCTCCGCCTGCACGGCCATCAATGGTTATATTGCTTCCGCCATCAAAATTTAAAGTACCGGTAGCATTGGCGCTGGTTATTGAAAGCCCGGCAGCTCCTGCCTGCGGACGAATCGTAACTCCCCCCGTTAATGGACATACTGGAGTTACGAAGGTGATTGGGAATGTTTCTACCGTACTTAGGTAAGTAGATTGCAGTTCAAAAATGGTAGGTCCTGCTGTACCATTTGCAAGCGCAGCTGTGACAGCGGTTAAAGAGGCATAAGTACCTGTGGGACCAACGGTATAAGTACCTGCAGCAATTGGAGCGCAAGCTAGTGTTGATTGTGTGGCTGTTGCCGGGGCTGATGTTTTATAAAGAGGGCCGCCGGGAGCACATAAACTATTGTAAGGATAAATATAAAAATCATACGTGGTGGAAGGCGTTAATCCGGCTGCATTAAAAGTTAATGCAGCAGCTGATGACACCACTTTACCTGTACCCAAAGATGCGCCTGCCGAATAAGTTGTGCCGTTCACCGGGTTAACTGGTGATTCACCTGTTGGATACCTTACTGTAAGATAACCGTCGGCTGGAGCTGCTGCAAAACTTCCGTTGATCTGTGAGGAAGAAACAGGAGTAAGCACTAATCCTGATACTGAATTGGATGGGGTTACACAGGGCGGTGGTGGTGTAAAAGTATAAGTTTGTCCTGAGGCAGGTTTAGTTGCTACAGTGCCTTCATTATAATAAACCGTACTGGCATTAGTCGTTCCAACTGAAGTGGGTGATGCCCAGCTACCTGCACTTAAGACCTCCAGGCTTCTAAAATCGGCATTGGTAGCACCTCTTAAACCAACCTGGCCAACTGATGAAGAAATTGCATTTACAGCATCTGCCCAGGTGCCATATATAATCTGAATTACATTGGTGGTTTGAAAAAGCTTGATCTGCATATCAAAACGTTCTGCATTGGCAGTTGTGGAATTGTATCTTCTGGCATCTGACCATTGAACGGTAAACACACCTCCTGCTGATGAATACTGTACCAAACCTAAGGGTGCGGCAGGTTGTGCCTGTAAGTCTCTGTTCCACGCTGCAATAGCGCCAGAATAACCTTCAGTAGATACAATTGATCCGTAATTGGTAGTACCCGGAGTTGTGGCTCCAAAAGTTATAAATCCATTTGAATTAATGGTACAGGTTGTATACGCAACTCCATTAAATGTAAACGTAAACCCAATAGGTATAGCTGTTGCATTTGCATCATCCCATCCTGTAGCATGGGCTGTGGTACCACCAGCTATTGGCGTGTAAGTTCCTGATGAAGCTGCAAATAAATAAGTGGAAACCTGTGCATTGGTAACAGCTGAGGCAAACAAAACAGTAAGCAGCAGCAAGTAAATTTTCTTCATAAACAGTGTTTGATTTGTATAAAGTAAAAATCTGGAATTGTATTTTTTGAAAATAGGACGGGATATATATTAAGGCTTACCCCATTGGTATTTTCTACATATTTACCACGGGCAATCCTGAATAAATTTATCAGAAAATGGCAGAATGCCAAATGAAAAATACCATGCAGAAGTTGGTAAACTTTCTCCATAAGCCGGGTTGAGGTATGTTTTGGGTTAAATGTCTTCCGGTAAAACCAGTAAGTAAGATATTGAATTTTTTGTAAGAATCAAATTTTAAACCCAATAACTTTAACATGAACAAATTATTCTATATTACATGATATCAGCATTATTTCCTGTAAAAAATAAAAAGGCAACCTGTTCGGGTTGCCATAAAATTCATTACTTCATCAGTTTATTTTCCCAAAAAATCCGGATCAGCCATACAAACAAAAACCCCGTTTTCCCTTACTTCCGCTTTAAAAGTTTTTAAAAAATATCCTTCCCCGGTTATGTTTCTGCCATTTTTAAGGCTGAATTTGTATTTGTGCAGGGGGCAAACCAGGTTTCCGAGGGCATCCAGGTGGCCATCCACAAATAACCCGCCGGCGTGGGGGCATTTTTGGGTGCAGGCAAAAAGCTGGTCATGGTGTTTGGCAATACAGATGGTTTTGCCGTTGATATCCATTTCGGCCAGGCCGTTGGCATTGAAGTTAATTTCGGAAATGTTACCGGCTATTTTGTGCCAGGTTGGTGTTGAAGCCATTGATGTTTTTTTATTCCCTTCGGGAATTATATATAGCCACAGAGGCACGGAAGGCACTGAAAAATACAGCTCAGGTTTCTGTGTTTCTGTGCCTCTGTGGCAATAAAAGTTTGCCGCAGGCAAACTATAATTCTGCCTACGGCAGAAAAAGATTTGCCACAGAGGCACGGAAGCACAGAAAGAAAAAAATTTTCTGAATTCATACTTCGACAAGCTGCCAATGACAAGTATTTTAAGGCACTCACTCTCAAAATATTATGCTGTCAGCCTGAGCCTGTCGAAGGCGGGTTTATTCAATCAATCCGGGTTCGACAGGCTCACCCTGACACGCTTATTTAATTCTAACTTATGTCATTTTCAAAGGGCTTGTTTGCGTATGCAAAAATTGTTTACTCCGTATGACAACCCGTTAGTAAAAAAATTCGGCCTTGTACGGATACCGAATCCGGTACATTTCCCTTACTTCATTCAAAATGGTCTGTCGCAGGTTGTCCAGGTTGGTGCGTTCGGTGGCCGAAATAAACACACAATGGCCCTTGGTTTCATTTTGCCAACGCTGTTTCAGGTCGTCTATTATTTCAATCTTCACTTCCGGGTCAAGCCATTGGTCAAAAGCTTGTTCCTCGTATTTATCCATCTTGTTAAAAACCGTAATTACGGGTTTGTCGCCTGCTCCCAGTTCGGCCAGGGTTTTATTCACCACGTTCAGCTGTTCTTCGTACTGTGGATGGGATATATCCACTACATGCAGCAATACATCTGCTTCACGCACTTCATCCAGGGTACTTTTAAAACTTTCTACCAGGTGGTGCGGCAGTTTACGGATAAACCCAACCGTATCGCTGAGCAAAAACGGGGTTTGTTCAAATACCACTTTGCGGGTGGTGGTATCCAGCGTGGCAAATAATTTGTTTTCGGCAAAAACCTCGCTCTTGCTTAAAATATTCATCAGGGTTGACTTGCCCACATTGGTATAGCCCACCAGGGCTACCCTGATGAATTCGCCCCGGTCTTTACGCTGGGTGAATGCCTGTTTGTCAATTTCCAGCAATCGTTTTCTGAGTAAGCTGATCTTATCTTTTACAATACGACGATCTGTTTCAATTTCTGTTTCACCCGGCCCTCTTGTTCCTACACCGCCGCCCTGGCGTTCCAAATGCTTCCACATGCCCTTCAACCTGGGTAAAATATATTGATATTGTGCCAGCTCTACCTGTGTTTTGGCCTGGGCAGTTTTGGCGCGGCTGGCAAAAATATCCAGTATCAGGTCGCTACGGTCGATGGTTTTTACGTTAAGTTCCTTTTCAATATTCTGGATCTGGGAGCCTGTCAACTCATCATCAAATATCACCAGGCTTATATTTCCCTTAAGCAGGATGTATTGTTTTATCTCTTCCAGTTTTCCTTTGCCCACAAAGATCTTACTATCGGGGTGCGGCAGTTTTTGGGTAAACCTTTTTACCGCAACAGCTCCGGCCGTTTCGGCCAGAAAAGCCAGCTCATCCAGGTATTCGTTTACCATGGGTTCGGTTTGTTCTTTATACACCAGTCCCACCAGTATGGCCTGTTCTTCCTGCCTGATTATTTTTTTAGTTTCTATCAATAGGTAAATTTTATTATTACTGCACAAAGGTATTTAAAAACCAAAGCGTTCCGTAAATGATCCGGAACGCTTTGTATTAATTTCAATGTATTTTTTAGTTTTTTACGGCCGGCAGCCATTTACTCATTTCGGGGCAGGATTTAAATTCATCATCTACCAGGATATGATAGGTCTTTACTTTTTTATTGAACCATTCTTCCAGCACATCGTTCTTTTTTTCTTCCAGCGCCCTTTGTGCAATACGGTTATAATCGTCTTTCATATTCTCCCGGTGGGGCTCGGTTCTTGTTTTTAGATAAACAATGCGTACCCCGTTTTTTCCCCGTTCATCAACAAATTCGGCGGGATGAGAGTATTGCCCTACCGTAAGGTCTTTTAACATGGCAACCATATCCTTATCAAGCTGATCGATGGTAACATAAGTACTTCCGTCCTTTCCGGTGATTTGCCCTGCCGTGAATTTGCTTTGTTCGTCATCGCTGAACCTGGAAACGGCAGCTCCAAAGTCTATTTTTCCGCCAATCAGTAAATCCCTGATGGAATCGAGTTTTTGTACGCCTTCTTTCATTTCATAAGAGGTAACCTGCGGGATAAGCAGTAAATGCCTTACTGAAGCATCGTCGCCGGCACGGCTTACCAATTGCATGATGTGATATCCAAACCTGGTTTTAAACGGATTGGAAACCTGTCCGGGTTTTAAGGTAAATGCCTTACCCAGCCATACGGGATCAAGTTCTTTTGAGTAGCGGTTCACATCATATTGTCCGCCGGTTTCTTTACTACCGGGGTCCATGGTATAAATACTGGCAAGTGTTGCAAAATCCTTTTTGCCGGATTCTATCTGCTCCTTGAATTCCTTTAATTGCTGCAAGGCATATTCCTCGGCATCGCGGTGTGCTTTGGGGTAAATAACGATCTGGCTTATTTCCACTTCACTTTCGTAGAGGTATAAACTGTCTACAGGGATCTTTTTGAAATATTCATTTACTTCTTTAGGGGTGATGCGTACATTTTCCACCACTTTGTTGCGCATGGCTTTTGCCAGTTCCTGGTCGCGTATGGGTTCCCTGAAATCTTCCTTAAGCTGGTAAATGGTTTTACCGGCAACTTTTTCCAGTTCATCTTTAGATCCAAACTGGGCTATAAAACCCCTGATCCTGTTATCAATGATCGTTTCTACTTCTTCGTCGGTAACGGGGAGTGAGTCTTTTTGAGCCTGTAAAACCAGTGCCTTAATGCCCATTGCCTGTTCCAGCATCTGGCACCTGGCATTTTCCGGTACTTCAATATTCTGTCGCTGCATATCAATAATGCTGTTCTCAATATCACTTTTCAATATCACCTTATCGCCCACCACAGCCACAATCTTATCCGCAACAATCTTCTTTGGCTGACTGTTTTGCGCCACAGATGCGGCACTAAAGCCAAAAGAAGCTAATAATATGAGTAAATAATTTTTCATCAAATAATTTTAAATATGTTGCCGCTTTAATAAGTAAACCTGCGCAACGTCAAAAGTAAACCACCGTTTTAAAACCCGGCTCTTACTGCAGTTCATTTAACAAAAGATTCGGAAGCCAAGCTGATGGCATTTAGCTGTGAGCATTTAGCTGTGAGCTATTAGCAGAGAACCGTAACCGAACAACTAATGGCTAATAGCTAACAGCTTTTCTACAACGTACGTTTCACTTCAATTTCTTCAAATGCCTCCACTATATCGCCCACTTTAATATCATTGTAATTACGGATGGTTAAACCGCATTCCATACTGGAAGTAACCTCTTTTGCATCGTCTTTAAAGCGTTTCAAACTACCCAGTTCGCCGGTAAATATTACAATACCATCGCGGATGAGCCTGATGCGGTTGTTCCTGGCCATTTTACCATCCAGCACAAAACAACCGGCCACACTGGCCTTATCAAATTTGTATACTTCCCTGATCTCTACATTGGCCAGTATCTTTTCTTCCACACTTGGTTCCAGCATACCTTCCATCGCACTCTTGATCTCTTCAATGGCGTTGTATATGATAGAGTACAGTTTGATCTGAATAGCTTCCTGTTCGGCTAATTTGGCTGCCTGCATGGATGGCCTTACATTAAAACCAATAATGATGGCATCGGATGCATTAGCCAGGGTAACATCACTTTCGGTAATGGCACCCACTGCTTTATGAATAACCTTGATCACAATTTCATCGGTACTTAATTTTTGCAAAGAGTCACTTAAAGCTTCAACCGAACCATCCACATCACCTTTAATGATCACATTCAGTTCTTTAAAGCTTCCCAGGGCCAAACGGCGGCCAATTTCGTCAAGTGTGATGTGTTTGCGTGCACGCATACCCTGTTCACGTAGTATTTGTCCGCGTTTATAGGCATTTGCCCTGGCATCACTTTCATTTTCGTATACCTTAAAGGTTTCACCTGCCTGTGGGGCGCCGTTCAATCCCAATATCAGTACCGGGGTTGATGGAGGAGCTACGTCTTCGCGTTGGTTTCTTTCGTTGTACATGGCCTTAACCTTACCGAAGTATTGGCCCGAAACGATCATGTCGCCCACTTTTAATGTTCCGTTTTGAACCAATATGGTGGCTACATAGCCGCGGCCTTTATCCAGTGTGGCCTCAATAACAGTACCATTGGCCTCCCTGTTAGGATTTGCTTTCAGTTCCAGGATATCTGTTTCCAGTAATATTTTTTCCATAAGCAGGTCAATATTCTGGCCTTTTTTGGCACTGATCTCCTGGCTTTGGTATTTACCTCCCCAACTCTCTACCAATACATTCATCTGAGAAAGCTGTTCTTTAATTTTTTCGGGGTTGGCACCGTCTTTATCCATTTTATTAATGGCAAAGATCATGGGCACATTGGCTGCCTGTGCATGCGATATGGCTTCTTTGGTTTGGGGCATTACTGCATCATCTGCAGCCACCACAATTACGGCAATATCGGTAACCTTGGCACCACGTGCCCGCATGGCCGTAAATGCCTCGTGACCCGGTGTATCCAGGAATGTAATATTTCTGCCGTCGGGTAATGTTACTTCGTAAGCACCAATATGCTGTGTAATACCACCCGCTTCGCCGGCAATCACATTGGTGTTGCGTATATAATCCAGTAATGATGTTTTACCATGATCTACGTGGCCCATAATGGTTACAATGGGAGCCCTTGGTTTCAGGTCTTCTTCACTGTCTTCTTCAATATCCAAAAGCAGGTCGCCTGCATCTTCCACCCCTATAAATTCCACTTCAAAATTAAATTCACTTGCCACCAGTTCAATCACATCCGCTTCCAGGCGCTGGTTAATGGAAACCATAATGCCCAGGCTCATACACTTGCTGATCACATCTGCAAAACTAACGTCCATTAAACCAGCCAGTTCGCTTACCGAGATATACTCGGTTACCTGCAGTTTGTTGCTTTGTTCACCTGTACCGGCCTGTTCGGCATGTTCGTCTCTTTTTGCTTTACGGTATTTTGCCTTCAGGCTTTTTCCACGGCCACCGGCGCCGGCAAGTTTTGCCTGTGTTTCTTTAAGCTTATCCTGAATTTCCTTGGCATCAATTACTTTATCCTCTCTGCGTACTGAACCGGTTGCAGGTGGTCGGTTATAGCCACCACCGGCTCTGTTTGAAGCCCCGGTTCCGGTTGTGCTTCCACCCGGCCTTCTTGCAGGTTGGTTATCCGGAGCAGCACCGGGTTTCTTTTCCATTGGAATGCGCTTGCGCTTGCGCTTTTCGTCAATTCCCCCTTTTTTAGGCCTGGTATCATTATCAACAGGTAATTCAATTTTACCCATGATCTTGGGCCCTGTTAATTTTTTTGCTTTTATATTTTCGATGACAGGAGCAGTATCCTCTGCCTTTTCCGGTGCAACAACCTTTATTTCTTCTGTTTTTTCTACAACAGGTTCTGCCTTTTTTGCTTTTTGCGGAGCTTCCTTTACCGGTTCTTCATTTTGTTTTACTTCATCGGTGGCACCCGCTTTTTTTGCAGATTTTTTTGGCCTTGTAGAAGAGTCTATTTTATCCAGGTCTATTTTATCCAGCACTTTGGGCTTTTCCAGTTCGGGTGCTTCTACTTTTGTTAATTCTGTGGTTGCTTTTTTTGTTTCTGTTACTTCTTCTTTTGGCACTTCCTTTACCGTCCCGATAGCTATCGGGACAATTACTTCTGCAACAGCTACCTCGGCTGGCTTCGGTTCTTCTGCAGGCTTTGCTTTCGTTTCTTTTTTATTGAATGAAAGGTCCTGCTCATCTTTTTTCTTTTTAACGTCACCCGCGCTGGCTCCTTTGGGCAGGTCGATCTGCATGGCTTTTTCATGAGCCACTTTATCCTGCTGAAACTCTGCCTGCAAAATACGGTACATGGTCTCCGTTAATTTTGTAGAGGGTTTCAGTTCTTCACTGATCCCTTTAGACACAAGGAAGTCTATCAAGGTATTTGTACCTATATTAAATTCCTTGGCAGCTGCCATTAACCTTGGTGTTGTTACTTCAGACATTCTGTTTGTTATTAGCCCGTTGTTAAAAAAAGGGCTGATTTTTCTTTTGAGTATTCTAAATAAACTCCCGATAGCTATCGGGACTGTAAAAATCCTGTTCTTATTCTTTTCCAAATTCTTCAGTCAATATTCTTCTTACTTCATCAATTGTTTCTTTTTCCAGGTCTGTTCTGCGTTCCAGTTCTTCTGCAGTTAATTCCAATACCGAACGGCCTGTATCGCAACCCACCCTTTTCAATTCGTCAATTACCCATGGTTCAATTTCATCTGTAAATTCATCCAGGTCAATATCAAATTCTTCCACTTCACCTTCGTTATCGCGGAATACATCAATTTCGTAGCCTGTTAACTCGCAGGCCAGTTTAATATTAACGCCCCTGCGGCCAATGGCCAGTGATACCTGGTCGGGTTTTAAATATACATTGGCGTGCTTTTTTTCATTATCCAGTTCCATACTGGTAATTTTTGCCGGGGTAAGAGAGCGCTGGATCATTAATTGTAAATTACTGGTCCAGTTGATTACATCAATGTTTTCATTTTTCAGCTCCCGTACAATGCCATGAATACGGCTTCCTTTCATACCCACACAGGCGCCAACCGGGTCTATTCTGTCATCGTAACTTTCTACTGCCACTTTAGCCCTTTCTCCGGGATCACGAACGATCTTCTTAACAACAATCAGGCCGTCAAAAATTTCGGGCACTTCAATTTCGAGTAATTTTTCAAGAAAAGCCGGACTGGTTCTTGAAATGATAATAACAGCCTGGCTGTTTTTTAATTCCACTTTTTTTACAACACCACGTACACTTTCGCCTTTTTTAAAATAGTCGGTTGGTATTTGTTCCGATTTGGGCAGTAACATTTCATTTCCTTCTTCATCCAGCAGCAATACTTCTTTTTTCCAAACCTGGTAAACCTCGCCGCTCACAATTTCTCCAACACGTTCTTCGTATTTCTTTATGAGGATATTTTTTTTCAGGTCGTTGATACGTGCAGCCAGTGTTTGTTTACCGGCTAAAATGGCACGGCGCCCAAATTCTTTCTGAATATCCACTTCTTCGTACAGTTCTTCCCCTACCTGGTAATCTGGTTCAATTTTAATGGCGTCTTTATACTCAATTTCGGTGAGGGTGTTGTACAGATCATCATCATCCACGATGGTGCGCCTGCGGAAGATCTCGAGGTCACCCTTCTGATCGTTCACAATAACATCGAAACATTCGTCGCTTCCGTATTTTTTTCGGATGAGTGTTTTAAACACGTCTTCCATAACCTTCATCAGCGTAGGCCGATCAATGTTTTCAGCATCTTTAAATTCCTGAAAGGAGTCAATTAAATTAATACTTGCCATAGTCCGCTCCGGCTATTCTCCCCGCGATGGCCATCATGACCATCAGGATATTTCCCCGCCGGGTTTGGGGTTTTATTTAATAATTAGAACTTTATCTGTACTTTGGTTTGCTTAATGGCAGCAAAGGGAATTTCCTCTGTTTTCACTATTGCCTTCTTTCCTTTTCCTTCGGTGTATTCTATTGTTATATGTTCTTCTGTTACTTCAGTAAGTTTTCCTTCTTTCCTGGCTTCATCGTTCGTTAGCACTTCCACATCCCTGCCCATATTTTTTTTGTACTGCCTCAGCAATTTAAGCGGTTCATCCAGTCCCGGGCTGCTTACCTCCAGGGAAAAATCGCCCTCGGGATACATCCCCATTTCTTCCATGATCTTGTACAGGGCGCGGTTTATCTTGATGCATTTTTCAATACCCAGTCCGCTGTCGGCATCCAAATATATTTTGAAATTATTGGTTGGTTTTATTTTTATGGAAACCAGAAAAATATCCCCGTTCAATAATGGTGTGATCAACTTTTCAACCGCCTGTATTTGTGTGTCCTGAGTCATGATAAAAGAAGAAGGGAACGCCACCGTTCCCTTCCATTGCTTCTTTGTCTGGTGCAAATATACGTCAGGAACCTTTAATTGCCAAAAATGTATGCTGTTTATCTGCCATTTTCGCCGTTTTTAAAATTTAACAGGCTTCCATTTAATAGATTAATAACTTTGCGGCATGGGCATAATAAGGGTAATATTTGAACTGCTTGTACTGTATCTGGTATATAAACTGATCTTTGATTTTATTATCCCGGTTTATAGGACCACCAGGCAGGTTAACCGGAAAATGGGGGAAATGCAACGCAAAATGAATGACCAGGCAAATCAACAGCAAGCGAATAGCAGCAATCCGGCACCAAAAACCACGGGGCCTTCCAAAGAAGATTATATTGAATTTGAGGAAGTGAAGTAAGTACCTTTCGCAGTGGACAGTTGCCAGTTCGCAGGAGTATTCAAGTTTAAAGGGAATTTATTTCCAAAAACTCTATTCTTTCTGAAGGTAAAAGAAGATGGGTTTTAATGCCCAGTTGCCGGGCCGTTTCAATATTGGTTATCGTATCGTCTATAAAAAGGGTTTCGGCTGCTGTTAAATTTTCTTCCTGCAAAACAAATTCAAAAATCTCTTTGCCGGGCTTTCTTAAACCCACTTCATTACTGTACCAGGCCTTGCTGAAATACTGATCCAGCAGGGGTTTCCCGGTTTGCCTGGTAAAAAGTTTTTTAAAGTATGTTAAATGAATGCTGTTGGTATTGCTCAGTAAATACAGTTTATGGCCGGCTGCTAGTTTTTCGAGCTGTGCCAGGCTTTCGTTCCTGAAATTCAGGATAAGTGCATTCCAGGCCAGGTCAATTTCTAGTTCAGTAATCGTTTTTTCTGTTCGCTTTTTTATTGCATCATAAAATGCAGCTTCACTCAAACGGCCGGTTTCCAGTTTAGCAAACAGTTCATCAGCCTTAAACTGCGAAAACATGTGCTCAAAATTTGATATCCCCAGTTTTTCAAAGGCATCAATGGATCTTTGAAAATCCAGGTCAAGCAATACTCCACCCAGGTCGAAAATGATATTTTTTATTTGCGCCATAGTATTAATAGTATTAAAAAAGCGCTCCGGTTATCCGGAGCGCTTGTGGGCCCACCTGGGCTCGAACCAGGGACCACCTGATTATGAGTCAGGTGCTCTAACCAACTGAGCTATAGGCCCTTTCTTCGGTTTATATTGAAGAATGAGGCTGCAAATATAATCAAAGCTGTTTAATTTAACGCTTCATTAAATTATTTGCCGTTAATTTGCAGCTTCAAAATTGATTATGAAGAAATTATTATTTATTGTTTTTGCATTATTATCCATAACTGCTGCCTCGGCCCAGGAGAAAAAGAAGATGGGGGGATTTATGAACCGGACCGGCGATCATCTGATGCTTCAGTTAACCAGCGATTACTGGTTAGGCACCCCCGACAGTATAGACAGCAGAATAAATGGTTTTGCCCGTGGAGCCAATGTGTATATAATGCTTGACCAGCGTTTTAAGGGTGCTCCCCAGTGGAGTGTTGCTTTTGGATTAGGTGTGGGTACCAGCAATATGTATTTCAAGAATATGGTTGTTGATATTAAATCCAAAACAAATGCGTTGCCTTTTAACGTAGTCGACAGTGTTAATCACTTTAAAAAATACAAACTCACTACGGCTTTCCTGGAAATACCTTTGGAACTGCGCTTTACTTTAAAACCAGAACAGGAAATGAAAAGCATAAAATTTGCGATAGGCGCAAAAGTAGGGACACTGCTGAAAGTACATACCAAGGGAAAGACCTTATTAGATAAAAACGAAGCTACCTTAAACACCTATACCGCCAAAGAGACGGGAAAAGGGTTTTTTAACTCAACCCGCCTTGCAGCTACTGCCAGGATCGGGTATGGTAATTTTTCGCTGTTCGGCAGTTACCAGTTAAATAATATTTTTAAAGATGGCGTTGCCGCTGATGTAAAGCTGGTACAGGTTGGTTTAAACTTCAGCGGACTGTAACCGTAAACACTGCAAAAGATTTTATATCCTCCCGGCTGAGCAGGGAGGATTTTTGTTTGCCACAACTATGTAAAACCCTAACTTTGCGCCTCCCGAACAGCACCGCCTGAATGACTCAGCCCGGCAGGTATCGGGACAACAACATGAGCGACGAAATTAAACACGAATGCGGACTAGCTTTCATTCGTCTCCGAAAGCCTTTCAGTTATTATCAGCAGCAATATGGCACGGTAATGTATGGCCTTAATAAGCTATACCTGCTTATGGAAAAGCAACACAACCGTGGCCAGGATGGCGCCGGAATTGCCGCGGTAAAATTAAATACAGAACCCGGTTACCCGTTTATGCACCGCTTGCGCAGCGGGGCAAACCAGCCCATAGCCGATCTTTTTGCCCAAATCGGCAAAGAGTATAATGAAGTAGAAAAATACCAGCCCGATATTAAAAACCATCCGGGTTTGATGAAGGGCCACTTAAATTTTTTGGGAGAAGTATTATTGGGCCATTTGCGTTACGGCACACAGGGTAAAAACAATGCCGAGTTTTGCCATCCTTTTATAAAACGCCATACCATACCTGCAAGAAACCTTGCCCTGGCAGGTAATTTTAACCTGGTAAACACCGAAGAACTGTTTGCCCTGGTAAATATTGACCCGGGTGAGTTTCAGCGCCAGAGCGACCTGGCAGCCATGATGGAAGTGTTGTATCATTTTGTGGTAAAGGCAGATGAAGCTTTTCCCGGAGAAATGGATATTGCCAAAGTCTTAAAAAAAGCAGTGCCTTTATTTGACGGTGGCTTTACTTTCAGCGGCTTACTGGGCAACGGTGATGCTTTTGTAATGCGTGATGCAAACGGAATACGCCCGGCTTACTATTATATCAATGAAGATGTTATTGTATCGGCCAGCGAAAGGGCTGCCATACGTACCGCTTTTAAGCTGGAAGAAAATGAGGTGCAGGAACTGATGCCCGGCAATGCGCTCATAGTAAAAGCCGATGGCAGTTACCATATTGAACAGGTTGTTGAACCCAAAGAAAGAAAAGCCTGCAGTTTTGAACGCATTTATTTCAGCCGCGGAAGCGATGAAAAAATTTACCGGGAAAGAATTACCCTGGGACACCTGTTAAGCTCCCGGGTTTTAAAGGCAGTAGATTACGATTTAAAGAACACCATTTTTTCTTTTATTCCCAATACGGCAGAAACTGCTTTTTACGGATTAATCAAAGGTGCCGAAGATTACCTGAACAAAATAAAGGCCGAGCGCATTTTAAGCTGGGGCAAAGAATACGATGCAGAGAAGCTGACCGAGATGATCAACCGCAGGATACGCATTGAAAAAATTGCCATTAAAGATGTTAAACTGCGTACATTCATTACCGAAGACAGCAGCCGCAATGAAATGGTGCAACATGTTTACGACATCACCTACGGCACCGTAAGAAAGAACATTGATACCCTGGTGGTGATTGACGACAGCATAGTACGGGGTACTACTTTAAAAGAAAGCATCATACGCATGCTGGCCCGGCTGGAACCTAAAAAAATAATTGTGGTCTCTTCGGCTCCGCAAATCCGTTATCCTGATTGCTACGGAATTGATATGAGCAAGATGGGCGACTTCATTGCTTTCAGGGCAGCAGTTGAATTACTGAATGATACCGGCCGGCAATACATTTTAGATGAAATGCTTGAAACCTGTAAAACACTGCAACGTAACAACCAGCTGCATACCGAAAATATTGTAAAACAGCTTTACAAAACATTTACGCCCGAAAATATTTCTGATAAAATTGCACAGCTGATCACAGCTCCTGATATTAATATCCCTGTAAGTGTTATTTACCAGACAATAGAATCGCTGCATGAAGCATGCCCAACCAATTTAGGCGACTGGTATTTTACCGGCAACTATCCAACACCCGGTGGCAACAAGGTTTGCAATAAAGCCTTCATGAATTACATGGAAGGAAAAAATGTAAGAGGGTATTAGGATTTTGTGTTTGGGGTTATGGGTTTTGTGTTGTGGAAGTCTTGGTATTTAAACTGTTTTCCAATTTGTTTACTGAAAGATTTCATTCAGTAAGCCAGCTAAATGAACTCCTCCTTTTAACAGCTGCTGATTAACAACGCTTATAAATTTAAAGTTGTAGTCGTAACTTAAATTTGCATCTGGTTTAATATCGGCATAGATCTTTTCGGCGTGCCTGTAGGATTGCCAAATCCACTCACTTACAGGTTCGGCCTGCCATTCTTTTCTCAGTGCTTTGGTTGTAAAATTGATGGAATTTACATATTCGGAATAGCTTAATTGCTGAAAGTCTATAAGCTTTGAATCCCAAACCGTATGCAGGTTAGAGGGATCTCTGAACCAATTTACTTTTATCCCGTTTCCGCCCCTGTCCTCAACCCTGCCTATATGCAAAGGCTGGTGTATATCACCCACAATATGTATGAGCAGCCGGAGGTAAAAAATCTTTTTCTCTGTTTCCAGCTCTTTATTTTTAAGCTCTGCGCTCAGCCAGTTTATTTTTGTATACGCATCGGTAACTGTATCGGCGGCCAGGTAATTTTTTAATTCGGTTTCGCTGAGGCCCGCTTTTAAATTAATGTAATGCCATGGGTCCAGGTATTTGTATGCGGGGTCAGATTTTATAAAATCGGGCCAGTTGCTTGTGATGGCAACAGATTCGTTGCCCAGTATTTTATAAATTTCTTTTTTAGCGGATTTGTTGAGGTACGTATCGGCTATCTGGCCGATGATGCGGTGGCCCAAAGCTCCCCATGCCATACCGGAAAAAGGCAAATACAAAAACAATGCAAGTATGCTTACTTTTCTTAAAAAAAATCTCATCTTAAAATTAATTATTTTCAAAACTAACTAAATGTTGATGAATATACTCAGGCAGGCATGAAGTTTTCTTTAATCTTCCGGTATCTCAAACAACAGAAACTGTGTTTTTTGTATCATATTAAAATTATTATCGGCCATAAACAGCAGTGTTTTATGCCCGTTTGGCAAAACCGGGCCAAAAGTTACTCCTTCAATGTTATCGGTATATACGCCCAGGTCGTCCATATTTAATACCCTTGTTTTTTTTGCCGGGGTAAAAGAATTGTTGTTTTTAAGGGCCATCTTACTTACATCCGTTGCGTCATTTAGATCGGCTGTAAAAACCCTGATGGTACAGGGCAGCCTGCCGGTTGAAAAAGAACGTTCAATGACCAGCAGTTTATTATTGCCCAGGTACAGGATTTCTGAAACGCCGTTCACTTTAAATGCATTTTCCGGCTTTGGTAAAAAAGCAACCGGTTCTAATTCATAAGCAAATTGAGCAATAGCTTTTTTTGTTTTTACATCAAATTTAATGATCCTTATAAAAGCATTATTGTCTGCCATATCCGCCCTGGGTCCATCATCATATAAAGGCTCTTCTGTATTTACAAAAAGGGTATGGTAATTATCTGCAAAGCTCATCCCTTCAAACACACCATTTCGCCTGGGGCCGTTTTCAGTGGGTTTCATTTTTAAACCCCCCGGTATAGCAAAGCTGTCAATATATTTTCCATGGGTCTTGATCATGTATACCGCAGGATCAAGCAGTACGGTATCATTTGCCTTTACAATTCTTTCGCCTTCGCTGCTCCACACCAGGTAATTGTGTTGTGGATTAACCCGTATTGCTTCCGGGTCGGGTGTTTTAAATTGGTTGAGTTTACTTTCCGGATAAAATGCTCCATTCGGCTGTTGTATATAATGTACTGCAGTAAAATTTACACTGTCAATACCGGTTGCGGTAATAAATATTTTAGCCGTATAATACCGCACCGGATTCTTATCACTCCTGTCGTCGCTTACCAGGTAATATAAATCTTTTTTGGCATCGTAATCAATGCCTGATAAACCGCCAACAATGGTGTTGTTGTATTTCAGGTTATAGGGTATTTGGTAAGCACCCAGGTATTTTAAGCTTTTGATGTTCGCTTCGGTCTGATACAACTTTTTTGCAGGTGTACAGGAAAACAACATTATGGATGTTGCAATTAAAGTGAGTGCTCCGGTAAAAAACTGATACATACGGATGTTTACATGTAAAATAGGCAAAGTTTGGTGTTATCATTCTGCTTTTGCGAAAACTTTTTTTATATTTAATATCCTGTATTGATTATGTGGATTTATTATTTTGCGGTACATTAAAAAATACAATTGTTTGAAACAGCTTTTTATCATCCGCCATGCCAAAAGTGATCAAAGCTTTTTTGGAAAAGATTTTGAACGCCCGCTTAATGAAAGAGGAAGGACCGATGCCCCGGTAATGGCTAAAAGGCTTGCAGATAAAAACTATACGATAGATGCCCTGGTGTCTAGCCCTGCAGTAAGGGCTAAAAAAACTGCAGAATTATTTGCGGATACCTTAAAGATCCCAACTTCAGAAATCATATTCATTTCGGCACTGTACCATGCATCTGCCGGGGTTTTTTATGATGTGGTAAACGGATTGCCAAATGAGCTGAACAGGGTAGCCCTGTTTTCTCATAATCCCGGTATTTCTAATTTTGTAAACAGCCTGGTCGCCGGTATCAGGGTTGATAATATGCCTACCTGCGCTGTTTTTGCTGTTTCTTGCGAAATAAATCAATGGTCTGACTTCAAAAAAGCAACCAAAGCATTTTTATTCTTTGATTATCCAAAAAATACGATTTAGTATCCGTTCAAAAAGAAAATAAATACCAGCACAACCAAACAATTGCTTTTTTCGTTTGTAATAACATATTAAACATACTTTTGAAAACATGGTATATAGCATACCTTACTTATAATTCGCCAATCATGAAATTACTATTGAGTTTTGCTTCAATTTTGTTAACAATATCGGGCGTTAGCCAAAATACAGACTACCTCGTTAAAAATAATGGTGATACCATCAGGGGCGAAATAAGCCTGAGTAATAAAGTTTTTTATGTTTCGGGTACCCCCGAAATGGCCATAAATGCAGAAGATGTGGTTAAAATTAAAGTGAAAAAGTATAAAGGCAATACGGTGCTTCTTTGTAAATTACTGACGTACAGCGACAATTTGAGCGATATGCAAATTGATTATGTAAAAAAGGGTTCTTCCGACACTGTTCTAATTCTTGATGAGATATACCATACGCCAAAAATAAATTTATACTATACGGTAGCCAGTGATAAAACACCTTATTATTTTTATAAAACTCCCTCAGATCCAAGACCAATTCAGCTGGTGGTGCGCTATTTTCTGCAGGGAGGGCTTGCCAATTATACCGACGATCGTGCAAAATACCGGGGAGAAAGATCTTATGTAAACATTGCTGAAGACAAAGGATATGTAAACCAGCTATTTGCGATCATGGGTAATTGTACTAAAATTACCCAGCCCATGTGGGATCTGCTGAGCTACCGGAGTTACAGCCTGAAAAACATAATTAAAACCTATAATAACTGCAAATAGCACACAGCTCTATTGATTTATCATGCTGTTTTCCCGCCGGTTTATTTAGTATTCGTTTATGATTTTTTAAATTGCCTGTTAGCCAGGTAAACCCCGCTGAAAATAAACAGGGCTGCCAGTATTTTATACAACGCCAACTGCTCGTGTAAAAAAAGCATTGCAATTAAAGCTGCAAAAACAGGTTGTGTATAAATATAAAAACCGGCAATGGATGAGCCCAGTATTTTTATTCCAAACAGGTTAAACAAATAGGCCAGGAATGTGCCGCTGATAACGATCAGTCCCATGCTGGCATAATCAACCCTGGTATACCTGTACCAGGGTATTTCGGTAAACTCTGTCCACCCAAAAGGAAGTACCAGGGCCAGCCCTATGGTAAAAACCCATCTTAACACCACAACTGCATTGTATTTCAGCATCAATGGTTTTACTATGATAAAATATACAGTATAAGATATTGCATTGATGATGATAAATACATCGCCCAGCAACACATTATCGCCATTTCCCTGGCTGTCTTTTGTCAAAATCAAAATCAATGCACCGCAAATGCCCAATGCCAGGCCGGTTAATTTTAAGGGTCCGAGGCGTTCTTTTAACACCCAGGCGGCTATAATAACAATAAGGATGGGTGTAATAAGCAATAACAGGGCAGCGTGTATGGGATAGGTGAGGGAAAGTCCCTTAATAAAAAATAACTGGTTAACTGCAATTCCGGTTACGGCACAAAGAAAAAGCCGCATCCTGTCTTGTTTATCTATCCTGATGTTTACCGGCTTTAACAGATACATTACCCAAAACAAGCCTACGCTTACACCCACCCTTACCACATTTAACCCGAAAGCCTGTACCAGGTTATTGCTGGTAAGGTACTTTACTGCAGAAATGTTTATGGCAAAAAAGAGATTGGTAAAAATCAAAGCGATATGCGCTAAACTTCTTTTGTTCAATTGCCGTTATTAAGATGTAAAAGTAAGCGAATAAAAAAACTGTTGTGCTTTTACACACAACAGCTTTATACTTACTAACCCAATAAGTAGTTATTTACCTGGTTTTAAACCGCCTGCATTTCTTTGATTTTTTCTCTGATCTTAGCCTCGATCTCGTTTGCCATTTCCGGGTTATCCAGCATTAATTGTTTTACCGATTCCCGTCCCTGTCCAAGTTTATCGTTATTATAGCTAAACCAGCTTCCGCTCTTTTGTATGATATTCAGTTCAACTCCCATATCAATAATTTCACCCACTTTGGAAATACCTTCGCCGTAAATAATATCAAACTCGGCCAGGCGGAAAGGAGGGGCTACTTTATTTTTTACCACTTTTACCTTTACGTGGTTGCCAATGGCTTCTTCGCCATCCTTGATCTGAGCCATACGGCGGATATCCAAACGAACAGATGCATAGAATTTTAACGCATTACCGCCGGTAGTGGTTTCGGGATTACCAAACATAACCCCAATTTTTTCCCTAAGCTGGTTAATGAAAATGCAGCAACTGTTTGTTTTATGTATGGTAGCTGTCAATTTTCTTAACGCCTGGCTCATCAGCCTGGCCTGCAGCCCCATTTTGCTGTCGCCCATTTCTCCTTCCAGCTCGCTTTTGGGTACCAATGCGGCTACCGAATCAATAACCACCACGTCTAATGCACCCGAAAGAATAAGGCGGTCGGCTATTTCCAAAGCCTGTTCGCCATAATCGGGCTGAGAGATCAACAGATTATCAATATCAACACCTAATTTCTGTGCATATACACTGTCAAAAGCGTGCTCAGCATCTATAAAAGCACACATGCCCCCTTTCTTTTGAGCTTCGGCAATTACATGAATGGCCAATGTTGTTTTACCGGAACTTTCCGGTCCGTAAATTTCCACAACCCTGCCCTTGGGCAAACCACCAATTCCTAAAGCCATATCCAGGCCGATAGACCCTGTTGATATCACTTCCTGCTCCACAATTCCCTTATCACTCATCATCATAACCGACCCTTTGCCAAAATCTTTATCGATCTTGTCCATCGTTAATTTCAGCGCCTTAAATTTTTCTGTTTTTTCTAAATTGTCTGTTTTGCTCATTTTCTGAATTTTTTAATTGATGTATCTGGTTTTGCGTTGTAAATGTAAATTCTGAACCAAAGATAAGGGTATAATTTTATTAACACTAATTATTTTAGTATTTTTTTGATAATTATTTTAGTTACGGAAAATTGCCCATAAAAAAACCCATCCCGAAGAATCAGGACGGGGATGTGTTCAAGCATGAGAAATATCCTCAAAGGAAAAATTCCCTTGTTCTCAAAAAGGTGCGGACATAAAAACGGGCCCGATCATTTATAAAATTTTCAGAAAGGCCACGTTTTAAATTAATAAACAAATAGAAGACAGTTTTTTGGAATAAAAAATACCTCAAAGTGGTAATTAAATGGGCAAAAACACCCTTTTTGCATACGATATATCAATATATATTAATCTGTTGATGGCTTTTGCCCTTATCCGTGCTTCCCTTTTCCGGGTTTTGCAGATCATCCTTTCATTTCCCTTAACCTGTTCAGCATAAATTGCTTTCCGTTGTTGTAAAAAATATCATCCAGCAATACATCCACTTGTAAGGAGTGAAAGCCATGGTTTTGTATTGCTGCTGCCAGGTCGGCCCGCATGTCGTTTTTTAATTGTTGTAATCCGTTTGCATTCTTGCAGCAGTCTATTGCATTTATCAATCCATCAAAATCGGTACCTATGCAAATCTGTTTTGCTGCCTTATCAATACCAATAAATGAATGCCTGCCGGCCACCCATAACATGTGCATGATATTATTGACCAGAAAACGCCGGTGCAGATCGGGGTATATTGCCGGTTCCAGATCAGCCAGGTCCTGACTGGCCCAAACATTGGTATCATCGGGCCATACATTTAAATTTTCAGGTGTGGGGCCAAAAAAGAACCCGGCTTCCAGATGGCTGATGTATTCCACATCCTGCGGTACAATTATCTGGGTTAATCCGCTGTCATCTGCAAAACCCAGAATACGCTGATCAAACGAAAGGCCGATAATACCCCCTGATAAAAAAATATTTTCAATATCCTCATCATATAAATTAATACTGCTGCAGTTATGATACACATCATCATAAAAGCGGCTTTTAGGTTTCAGGTAAACCACTTCATACACCAGACCCCTGTTAACCGGTACTTGCTGAATATACTTTACCCTGTCTATTATACGCAAACCCGTTGTACCTGCATGTGTACAAATAAGTGGCTGAGTAAAACGAGGCTCCGCATCCTCAACTTTAAACATCCTGTACAGATCAAGCCTTGCCTTTAAGCTCATGTGCTTGATATCAACCAGTATTTTTTTTTGTACCATTAAATGAATCACTTCCTCGCCCCAGTTGGTAATGCCCATACCTACAGGATAAAATAAGGCCGGGTTAAAAAGCTGAATGCCATAGGCGTGATTGCAAAACTGGTTTTGCTGCATATGGCAGATGTTCATAGATACCACCGTATGGGCACTGGTAAATGCATTAAAGTTTCGGGTGAATGTTTCTTTGGCATCCAGCGCATCGGGATCATCAAAAAAACAATGCAGGCCTTCCACAATGATGATACCGAAAACGGTGCTATGGTCCATTTCATCAAAATCGGATGCCTTGTCAATTATTTTAAATTGAGCACCCGGAATGGGAGAAGCCGATGTTTTAAGCCATTGCAGTTCTTCATTAATTAATTCATAGGCATGAACCCCCGAAGCCAGGTAGTTCAACCGGGTTTTGTCAATCAGATTTACTTTGCCCCTGTTCACAATACTTTTTTCGGCCAGTAATACAGTTATTTTTTTTTCAACGGCATGCAGTATCAATCCAATCAGCCTTACCTCGTTTTGAAACAACTGCGCAAGGTTTGCCTGTGAGTTGAGCACTTCATTAAACAGGCTGTTGATCCGGATATTCCACCCTTTGCCCAGTGCAAGTTTTGTGTCTATATAATCCCATGGCGAGGGTTTTTTTTCGGGTTTGGAAAATCCGGGTTTAAAACCCGGGTGACAGTGAAAATCGAAGAAAGGCATAGTGGCAAAGTTTTATGACATTAAATATACTCAATATGTTTATGGCTTTCATGCAATTTTTATACAAGAATCCTGTAAAATAGTTTTCGCTTCCTTTGCTTCGTACCTTCGCCCCATGAAGTACTTAGATGAACTGAACGAACCACAACGGGAGGCAGTAATGCACGTAAACGGGCCCATCATGATCATTGCAGGTGCAGGCAGTGGCAAAACAAAAGTGCTTACCACACGTATAACACATTTAATGGCTGCCCATAAAATAGACAGCTTTAATATACTGGCACTTACTTTTACCAACAAGGCTGCCGCCGAAATGAAGGAAAGGGTGGAAAGGATTTTAGGCAACACCGAAGCCCGTAATTTATACATAGGTACATTTCATAGCGTATTTGCAAGAATATTGCGGGCCGAAGCACCCAAGCTGGGATACCCCAGCAACTTTACCATTTACGATACCGATGATGCAAAAAGCGTTGTAAAAACGGTCATCAACGAACTGGCGCTTGACGATAAACAATATAAACCCAATGTGGTGTACAACCGCATTTCTTCTGCAAAAAACGCTTTGATCGGCGCTGCCGAATATATGAACGACTGGGCTTTGCAGCAGGAAGATGCCCGGGCCAACCGTCCTGCCATAGGACAGATATATGATGCATATGTAAAGCGTTGTTTTAAAAACGGCGCCATGGATTTTGATGACCTGTTGTTTAAAATGTACATCCTGCTTAAAAACTTCCCCGATGCCTTAAGCAAGTACCAGCGCAAGTTTAAATACATTATGATCGATGAGTACCAGGATACCAATACCGCCCAGTACGAGATCATTAAACTGCTGGGTGCCATGCATGAAAACGTTTGTGTGGTGGGCGATGATGCACAGAGTATTTACAGTTTCCGCGGCGCCACCATAGAAAATATCTTACAGTTTCAAAAAGATTATGATGAGGTGAAAGTGGTAAAACTGGAACAGAATTACCGCAGCACACAAAATATTTTACATGTTGCCAACGAAGTGATCGGTAACAACAAAGGCCAGATAGAAAAAAAATTATTTACTGTTAATGCCGAAGGAGATAAAATTTCGCTGGTACGCACCATGACAGATAATGATGAAGGAAAAATGGTAGCCGATACCATACAGGAACAAAAACTGCGCAATCATTATTACAATAAAGATTTTGCCATTTTGTACCGCACCAATGCACAAAGCCGCAGTTTTGAAGAAGCGCTTCGCCGCATGGGCATTGCTTACCGCATTTACGGCGGCATGAGTTTTTATCAACGCAAGGAAGTAAAGGATTTTATTGCTTATTTAAGATTGGTTGTTAATCCAAGGGATGAAGAAGCCTTAAAACGCATCATCAATTTTCCCGCCAGGGGTATTGGTAAAACCACCGTTGACAAAGCCGTGCTTTTTGCCAATGAGCAAAACCTTACCATGTGGGATATTATGACCAATGCGGCCATGTACGGTTACAAAAGCGGAACACTGGAAAGCATCGACAATTTTGTAACGATGATCAAAATGTTCCAGAGCGAGCTTACCAAAAAGAATGCCTACGACCTGGCGGTAATAGTTGGCAAAAGCACCAATATTGTTAAGGAGTTATTTAATGATAAAACCACGGAAGGTTTAGCCCGTTATGAAAACGTACAGGAACTATTAAACTCCATTAAAGAGTTTACCGAAACACCATCCAACCTGGAAGACGGGGAGGTGGGTGACAAAAGTTTAGGCGCTTACCTGCAGCAAATTGTTTTGTTAACCGATGCAGATGGCGACGATAAAGAAAACCAGGATGTGGTTAAACTGATGACGATACATGCTGCAAAAGGTTTGGAGTTTCCTGTAGTGTTTGTTGGTGGATTGGAAGAAACACTTTTCCCAAACGCCATGAGCATTAATACCAGGGAAGAACTGGAAGAAGAACGACGTTTGTTTTATGTAGCCATCACCCGTGCAAAAAACAGGTTGTGGTTAAGTTATGCCAATGCACGTTATCGTTTTGGACAATTGCAACAGAATGACCCCAGCCGTTTCCTGGAAGAGATTTCGGAAAATTATGTAGACAAAAGCTATGCCGGCGGAGCCACCAGCGGCAATGGATGGAACCAGGGCGGAGCCAGGGAACGTATGCAACGCAATTTTGGGAATGGTGGTGGCTGGAATGCAGCTCAGCGTGCTGAAAAACAATACGGAGCACCTCCTGCAAAAAAACCGGCGGAAACATTTTATACAAAACCGGCGACCAGCAAAACCTTAGAACATACTCCCTCCGAAAATTTTGAACCCAGTGATACCAGCAACCTGCAGGTAGGCAATAAAGTAGAACACATGAAATTTGGTTTTGGGGAAGTAATGAAAATGGAAGGCGCAGCACACAATCCCATTGCTACGGTGAATTTTGAGTTGAATGGCGAGAAGAAGATCATGCTGAATTATGCAAAGCTCAGGATTGTAGAATAAAATTTTGCCCGCAGATATCGCAGATGTCGCAGAAAAGAAAATATTGTATTTGTCTGCGTAATCAGCGAAATCTGTCCGCAGGATCCTGTGGGCGGGCCATCCCTCTTTCGAAATCCGAAAAATCTCCCTTTTAACGCCCATTTCAAACCAAAACAGCGCAATTCTTGTTAGCTTTGTGTCTCTTTTAAATAAAGTTTTATGATCAAGACAGGAAACCCGGTTATCAGCATTTATACCGAAATGACGCCCAACCCGGAAACGATGAAGTTTGTGGCCAACAAGCTTTTATATCCAGGCAAGAGTATCGACTTTTCTGATGAAGCCAGCGCAAAACCATCGCCCCTGGCCCAGGAGCTGTTTACCTTTCCATTTATTAAGGCTGTGTTTATAGCCAGTAATTTTATAACCCTTACCAAAACAGCCGATACCGAAGACTGGCAGGATGTGATCCCTTCCATCAAACAGTTTTTAAAAGAATACCTGGAAGAAGGAAAAGTGGTGGTGAATGATGAAGAGGTGGCTGCCATGAAAAGCGAAAGCAGCAATACCGTAAGTGCCGATGATGATGATGTGGTAAAACGCATTAAAGAGTTACTCGAAAATTATGTAAAACCTGCGGTGGAAATGGATGGTGGTGCCATTCAGTTTAAAAGCTACGAAGACGGCAAAGTGAATTTAATGATGCAGGGAAGCTGCAGCGGTTGCCCCAGCAGCATGATCACCTTAAAAGCAGGTATTGAAGGCATGATGAAGCGCATGATACCTGAAGTGAAGGAAGTGGTGGCTGAAGCGGAATAATTTATCGGTTTATGCAAAGCATCCTGCGGGTTTGTTAAATAGTTTATTAGTGAAGCACTTCAAGGTTGAAGTGCTTTTTATTTTAGCCAATTGATGTTAACTTGAATATGTATTTCGTTATGAAAAATAATTCATCCTTATATATCATTGCTGCTGTACTGCTGTTTCTTTCAGCTGGTTGCTCTGTAAGTAATAATCCACAACGTAAGCAACTGAAATTACTTCAAAAAGGAAAACTTAAAGACGACAGCAGTTTCATCTATCATCTGCCCTATGAAGAAAATAAAAGTCATTTATTGGTGCAGGGTTACTTTAGCAGCTACACCCATAAAAACCGGGCTGCGCTCGATTTTAAAATGAGGAAGGGTACAAAGATATGTGCAGCAAGAGATGGGATTGTGGTAAGGCTTAAAGAAGATGGAAACAAAGGCGGAAGCCATGTAAAATACCGCTCCTTTGGAAACTTTGTGGTTATTGAGCATGGCGACAGCAGCAGAACCGGTTACTGGCATTTACAGTTTAATGGCGTGACGGTAAATATGGGCGATACCGTAAAACAGGGCCAGGTAATCGGGCTGAGTGGCAAAACAGGTTATACCTGGTTTCCGCATTTGCATTTTATTGTATGGACGTCTGATGGTAAAGGAAAGTGGACACAAATTGGTACCCGTTTTAAAACCAATAAAGGAATCCGTTACCTTCGGCCTTTCAGATTTTATCGTAATCAAACACCAACCGGCTAAACAAATTGAGCTTAACAGAAATTTACCAGCTGTTTATTACCAACATAAAAGATACACACTGGCAGGAGTGGGTAAGCACAGTTACGCAAATTGCCAGCGTATGGTATGCCCGTAAAAATAATGTATTGGTATATCCAACCGGTATCATTGGTGTAGTTTTAGCAGCCTATGTATATTTTTTTCAAACCAATCCTCCTTTATATGCCGATTCGCTGCTAAATGTGTATTACTTTATTATGAGTGTTTATGGCTGGTATAACTGGGTACAGAAAAAGGATGATACCCAATACACTTTCCCGATAAGCTGGTGTACTAAAAAAGAGCTGGGCTTTGGAATTGGATTTTTTATTTTTTTCTGGGCGGTAATTTATGTTGTTTTAATTAAGCTCACCAACAGCAATACACCCATTTTAGATTCATTGGTCTCTGCATCTGCAGTAACTGCCATGTGGTGGATGGCAAAAAGAAAAATAGAGAACTGGATTGCCTGGATCTTTTCAAACATCATTGCAATACCGCTTAATTTTTATAAGGGCCTGATGTTATTTACCCTCATGTATGTTTTATTTTTAGTGTTGGCCTGGTGGGGTTACATAGCATGGAAAAAGAAATTTAATACTGCAAAACAACAGACAAACAAAACATGAGCTACTGTACATTTATCAGTTCATTAAAACCCGGCGAACAAAGCGTTCACAAAATTTATCATGATACGCAATATGGTTTTCCCATTGAGGATGACAATGAATTGTTCTGCCGCCTGGTTTTGGAGATAAACCAGGCCGGCCTTAGCTGGACCACCATCTTAAACAAACAGGAAAATTTTCGCAAAGCCTATCATAATTTCAACATAAAAAAAGTGGCCGCTTATAAAGAAACCGATTTTGAACGACTGATGAACGATGCAGGCATCATCCGCAACCGGTTGAAAATAAATGCAGCTATCGAAAATGCAAAAACCATACTGGCACTGTCCGCTGGATCCGGCGGACAAAAAGAATATGGCTCTTTTAAAAACTGGCTGGCCCATCATCATCCCCAAACAAAAGAAGCGTGGACGAAGCTTTTTAAAACAACATTTAAGTTTACCGGCGGAGAAATAGTGAACGAGTTTTTAATGAGTATCGGCTATTTGCCCGGGGCGCATGATGAAACATGCCCCATTCACAAAAAAGTATTAAAAGCAAAACCCAGGGGAAATGAGAAATAGAAAAACATGGTTGTATATTAAAGCTGCGCTGATCGTACTTTTTACTATCATGATCTTTGCCATGCCGGTAGAAGATACTTTCAGAAAATGGCTGCGTTTTGGTATGCTCTGTTTTTTTGTTGCCAGCTTTATCATTGATCTAAACCGTTACAAAAAGAACAATGGTTAAAAAAATTGTCATTATCGGTCCGGAATCAACAGGCAAAAGCACCCTCTGCAAACAGCTTGCTGCACATTACAATACCATTTGGGTAAAAGAATATGCCCGGGAATATCTTTTAAAGAACGGAACAGACTATAGTTTTGAAACCCTGCTTGATATTGCGAAAGGACAGGTTGCCTCTGAAGAGTTGCTGGTTACCCGTTGCTCGTTGCCTGAATCTTACTCCAGCATACACCAAACAACGAGAAACGAGAAACTTATTTTTATTGATACCGACATGTACGTTATGAAAGTATGGTGCGAATTTGTTTTTGAAAAATGCCACCACTGGATACTGAACCGCATTGTAGAAAGAAAATACGACCTGTACCTGCTTTGTAATATTGACCTGCCCTGGGTTAAAGACGAGCTGAGAGAATATCCCGACCTGGTAAGCCGTAAAAAATTATATCATCATTACAAAGACATCATGGTAAACCAACAGGTACCCTGGGTTGATATCAGCGGAACTTACGAAGACCGTTTGAAGAAAGCAATTGAAGCAGTAGATAAGCTGTAAGTATTATTGTATGATTTCCTGTACATCCGGGTCTCCGGCCAGGTTATTCATTTGCCGCATAATATTATGATAGCGGCCGGCCACATAGCCACTCAAGGGTTTTACCGTATACCTTTTGGGGTTGGGAAGGCAGGCTGCTATCTGAGCCGCTTCTGCTGCCGTTAAATTTTTTGCATCCTTATTAAAATATTTTTTTGCTGCTGCCTGCACGCCAAAAATGCCGGGACCCATTTCGGCAATATTTAAATACCGTTCCAGGATGGTCCTTTTTGTCCAAAGCCCCTCTATTGAAAAAGTAAAAAATACTTCAATTCCTTTTCTTAAAAAACCTCCGCCCTGCCATAGAAAAACATTTTTTGCAACCTGCTGGCTGATGGTACTGGCACCCCTCACTTTGTTGGGATGCCGCCTGTTGTACTTCATGGCAACTTTTATTGCCTTCAGGTCAAAGCCATCATGATCGGGAAACAACTGGTCCTCGCTGGCCATAACCGCCAGTTTCATGTTACGCCCCATATCATCATAACTTACATAATCCCTTTTAAGGCCATGGCCCTGCAACAGGCTGCTAAACTGGGTTAATGTTATAACCGGGTTAAATACCATACCTGATACCAGGTACAGGGTAGATGAGATATAAAGGATGAAAAAAACTTCCTTCAAAAACATGGCCGCTTTTTTTACAAATTCAATATGACGTAACCAGAAATAATAAACCAATGCTGCAAAAAGAATCCCTGCTGATACGATCAGCATTTTAGTTTTTAGTTTGGCCACCGGAAAATCAGCAACAGAAAATTTTTGAACAATAAAAAAAAGAAACCAGCTAATGTGCAGTATAAAAACCCAGAAAAAGATCTTTTTCAATAAGGGCCATGGTTTTGTCATGCTGACTTCAGTTTTATGCAAGATAAAGATTAAGGTTGCTTGTTGCTCATATTCATATACACCAGTTTGTATTTTCTTCCCATCACCATTGCATTGCCTCCTTTTTTTCCTTTGGCCATAAAATAACCCAATGTTCCCAACCCGATGGAAGACAACAATAAAGGGGCGCTGAATTTTTCCCGGTCGGCAATATACACCACCCCGCTGCCCAAAGCAATCAAGGCACCGCCGCCCAATAAAGCGGCCCCGCTTCCTTTTACATTAAAATTGGTTCTTTCCTTTTTACCAATAGCTGCTATCTGGTTGTAATGATATTTATACCGGTAGCTACCTGCAGTATCAACTAAATAAGTGCCAAAGGTTGTAGGCAGGTAGCGGATGATGAACTCCTGCAAATACAGGGTATCGTTTTGTATGCCATTGATAAGTGCTGTTATGTTTGACCCGCTTTTGGCAGTAAAAGAAATATGCATACCGCTGTAAAATGTAGCAAGCGTTTTATTATTTTTTTTAAGCTGTATAAAATCTGCTGTTTGGGAATAGGTTACAGCAGAAAGAAGAAGCAATACCGGCAGCAATAATTTCATGCAACAAAATAAAAGTGAAAAACGGGATTCGGTAATCTTTTCTGTTAATCTTTTACCAACGAGTAAATGATACCCGCTAAAATAACAACCCCAAAGGCCAGGTATAACACACCTGAAGCACGGTTAATGATCAGGATAACCCGGTCGCTTAGTTTTTTTCCGATATAACCTGCTCCCAGTACTTTTCCAACATCGGCCAGCATGGTTACCCCCAGGCAGGTGGTAAAAATGATGATGCGGTCGTAAAATGAATAAACCGATGCCAGCGATGCCGCCATGATCACCCAAAAGGAGATCACTGCAGGGTTAAGGGTGTTTATGATAAATCCCGAGCTCATGATGGCTAAATAGTTTGTTCTTTTTCCGGCGGGCGTATATTCATCTCCGGCAATTTCAACCGGTTCCTGCAGCCGGCGGGGTTCTACCTTCTTTAAAAAAACAAAATAAATACCCATACCTATTAAAAAAATACAGCCCGCAATACCGATGGGTATTTTAAAATCAAGCAATGTTTTAATGGCCTCGCTGAAACCGTTGCTGAGCACAACCCAGATAAGATCGCTTATCCATACCCCTATAATAAAACTGAACCCTCCCCGGCGGCCATGATTTACCGTTTGCTTTATGGTGGTAAATATTACCGGCCCCACCGAAAAAATCAGGAGTAAGCTTATGGCCAGGCCTTTTAATAAAGCATTTATCATGCACTAATTTAAGAAAGGATTTGTAATTAAACGGATTTGTATTGTTTGAGCCTGTTTTCCGCATTATACTTAATTAAGATTCATTTAACAGTTTGCGCAGCAATCCGGTTTATTTTTTGCCGTTGAAACAAAAACGCTTACATGAATACAAGGCTACACGTTTAATTACCACAACGCTGCTTTCATTACATCAACCTAAAAAACTAAACTTTTGAAAGCAACAACCTTTGTATTCATTGCATTAGTATTCATTAATGCAAAAACCAGTGCACAATTTTATAAAGACATGAGTATAGGCCTCAATGGAGGAATATATGTGTACCAGGGTGATCTTACTCCCGAATGGTTCGGTTCATTCAGAACCATGCAACCGGGATTTTCTTTATTTGCAAAAAAGCCGATCAATCATTTCCTTGCAGCACGAGTACATTTCAGCTATGCCAGGTTAAAAGGCGATGACAGCCGGTATAGCAAACCCGAATACAGGCAGCAACGCAATTTTTATTTTACCACACCGGTTAAAGAATTTTCGGCTCAACTGGTATGGAATATTTCAGGCAGAAACTATGAGGACCGGGGCATCATGCCGTATATTTTTTCCGGTGCCGGCGTTTCGCTGCTGAGGGTGCAAAAAGATTACAGCCGGATGGATACAAAGGTTTTTGGTGAAACCTCAGAAGTGGTTGCAGGACTTGCGGCAGATAATGCGCATGGCACACCCCGTGCAATTTTTGCCGTACCCGTTGGGGTTGGTGCCGAGTATCCCATATCCAACCGGTTTTCGGTGAATATTGAAACTTCTTACCGTTTTATTTTTACCGATTACCTGGATGGGTTCAGCCAGTCGGCCAATCCAAAACTGAAGGACTATTATCACAGTACTTCAGCAGGTATTATTTATAAGTTTGGAAACAGGGACAAGGGTATTGCGTGCCCGGTAGTTAATTATTAATCATTTTATTACACGAACTGGAGGCACGAATTACACGAATTTCGAATCACAAAAACAGAATTCGTGTAATTCGTGTTTAAAATTCGTGCAATAGAAATCAAGATATGTTTTCTCCATTCAGAAAATTCTGCCAATCTTCCATCATCTTTCCTTTAAGCACCCTGGGGAATTTATGCTGGCCGCCGATTTTACCTTTCAGTTTCATAAATTCCATAAAAGTACTTTCGGGTAACACATTAACCATGATTTCTTTTAAGGCATGCCGGCGTTCTACAACATAATCATCGTTCAGTTCTTTCAGTTTTTCATCAATGCGTTTTTTCAGATCTTCGGCATCAACTTTATCGTCGGTTGCCACATACCATTGATGGGCAAAAAAGTTTCCGTAAGGCACACCGGCTACAGTAAACTCCGGAATAGAAATTTTAAGCTCATCACTTACCATTTCAATGGCCTTGTTCATATTATCCACACTCAGGTGTTCGCCTACCAGGCTCAAAAAGTGTTTGGTGCGTCCGGTGATGATGATCTCACTTCTTTCCCTGTCAACCAGTTTTACCGTATCTCCAATGGCATAGCGCCAGGCGCCGGCATTGGTGCTGATAAGGATGGCATAATCCTTTTGCTCTTCAATTTCATCAATCATGTACGTCTCAGGTTCATCAACCATATTTCCTTCTGCATCAAAATTCTTATGGTCAAACGGAACAAATTCAAAAAATACATTGTTGTTAAGCGCCAGGTGCATACCCGCGGCATCCTGCCTGTTTTGAAAAGCTAAAAATCCTTCACTGGCCAGGTAGGTTTCAATATAGATGATGGGTTTGCCCAGTAATTTTTCAAACCCTCTTTTATAAGGTTCCATCGCTACGCCGCCATGTACATAAAAAGCCAGGTTGGGCCACATTTCATGAATATTCTTTAGTTCATATTTTTCAATGATCTTTTCCATGCACAGCTGCAGCCAGGCCGGTACCCCCACAATAAAACCTATATCCCAGTTGGGTGCATTGTTCACCACTTCTTCCAGTTTTGTGGCCCAGTCTTTTACTTTGGCAATTTTTTTACCGGGTTTATATAAACCCAGGCCCTGGAACCAGAAAGGAATGTTTTTTTGCTGAATACCGCTGAGGTCGCCGGCAAAATAGGTAGGCCCTTTTTGGAGTTGCGTACTGCCACCTAATATCAGCCATCCTTTTCCAACAGAGCTTTTAGGTATATTTTCATACCGGGTTAAACTAAGCAACTGGTTAAAGCTGGTAACCGTATTGCTTCTTATTAAATCTTTGGTAATGGGGATGAACTTACTGGTTGCATCGCTGGTGCCACTGCTTAATGCAAAATATTTAATAACCCCGGGCCAGCAAACATCGGGGATGCCTTCTTTTGATTTATGCCACCAGGCATCAAATATTTTATTATAGTCAAATGTGGGAACGTTTTGCTGAAATTTTTTACCAGGATCGCTGCTCATCAGCACTTCATCAAAGCGGTAACGTTGTCCAAATTCGGTAAACCTTGCCTTTTTTAGGAGTTTCTTAAGCACTTTCAACTGCTGGCTCCTGGGATTACTGACAGGCAAATGCAGTGCCCGGGCAATATATTCTGGAAGCTTGATTTCAAATAAAGGCATCTGCAGTTATAAGGTTAAAGATGGCAAAGATAAAGAAAAAAACACCCCCTACGGCCTCTCCCCAACGAGCTGTCGCTCTTTCCTTTTCAAGGAACTCCCGGGGAGAGGGAACTGAAAGAAAGTAGCGAAGAGGCCTTACAAAACAACCTCTTCTCCCAAGAAAAGATGATACTTCGCTTTAGCAAAAAATAATCCTCGTTTCAAACTTCGAGATTTCCTCCCCTTCGGCGGAAGACAGGGGAGCGGGTTTTGGCTTACCGTTTATAATGATTAAATTTGTCTTTCAAAAAAACAAAGCTATATGAAGAAGATTATAATTATGGTTGCGCTTTCGCTCAGCCTCTTTAAGGCACAGGCCGATGAAGGCATGTGGTTACCCATGTTATTAGGCCAGCAGGTATATGCTGATATGGTAAAAAAAGGATTGAAACTTACCAAGGAACAATTATACTCCATCAATAAGTCGTCATTAAAAGATGCCATCATCATTTTTGGCGGCGGATGTACCGGCGAAATTGTAAGCAGCCAGGGCCTCATATTTACAAACCACCACTGCGGCTACAGTGCCATTTCTGCAGCAAGTACGGTAGAACATAATTATTTAAGAGATGGCTTTTATGCTTTTAATAAAGACCAGGAAATAAAAACATCCCTTACTGTACAGTTTTTAGACCGCATCGTGGATGTTACCAAAGAAGTGGAAGACCAGTTAAAAGGATTGAGTTATGCCGACCGTGTTAAAAAAATTGCTGAAGTATATAAAGCAATAACCGATAAAGTGGCAGATAAGGAAAATGAACTGGCCGGAAGGATTTATGGCATGTTTAAAGGAAACCAGCATATCATGTATGTATACAAAACCTACAGGGATATACGCCTGGTGGGAACACCTCCGGAAAGCGTGGGCAAGTTTGGCGGCGATACCGATAACTGGGAGTGGCCACGCCACACCGGCGATTTTTCTGTGTTTCGGGTATATGCCAGCAAAGCAGGTAAACCACTTGGATACAGCACCGACAATGTACCCATGACACCAAAACATTTTTTACCGGTAAGTATCAAGGGTTTTAAAGATGGCGATTTTGCCATGATCTACGGATACCCCGGCGGAACTTCCCGTTATGAAACCAGCTATGGTATTAAACTGAAAAATGAAATTGAAAACCCATCACTGGTTGGATTGCGTGATGTGCGTTTAAAACTGATGTATGAGCAAATGATCAAAGACCCTGCAGTAAAATTAAAACTCGCCGATAACTATGCAGGAGTTGCCAACTACTGGAAGTTTTTTGATGGTGAAACCAAACAATTGCTCAAGTATAAGGTGTATGACCAGAAACAGGAAATCGAAAACAAATTCAACGCCTGGGCAAAAGGAAAACCCGAATATGAAAACGTGATGGCTGATTATGCAAAAAATTATGCCGACTGGACACCATACAGCAAACAACGCCAGTATTTGAATGAGGGCATCATGGGTTCGCCTTTAGCGGCCAATGCTTCAAGATTGATCTCCCTGGAAGATAAACTGATAAAAACCAATACCCCGGCAGCCGAACTGGCCAAGGCAATTGAAGCGGCAACAACTGCCCGTGCAGGTTTTAAGGCTGGCGAAGACCTGCCAAGCGATGAAAAAATACTGGCAAAAACAGCCATGATGTTTTACCATGATGTAGATAAAAACCAGCACCCGGTTGGTTTTTTTGAAGGCATTAAAAATGCATACGGAAGCCTGCATGATGAAGCCACTTTTAAAGCATGGGCACGTGATGTATTTGCAAAAACCATGATGCTGGATGATACAAAATGGAAGGCATTTACTGATAACCCAACAGCTGTGGCCCTGCAGGAAGACCCCGCATTTGCCTATGCAGCTGCATTTAGTAAAAACTATACCGGTAAATACGCTTCGCTATACGCAGCCTTTGTAAATAAAAACAACGAGCTGGGCCGGTTGTATTTAAAAGGCATTATGGAAATGAATCCTGCTGCTGTAAATAAAATGTACCCCGATGCAAACTTCAGCATGCGGGTAAGTTATGGCAGTGTAAAAAGCTACCGCCCACGCGATGCCGTATTTTACGACTTTGTAACCACCAGCAAAGGGGTATTGGAAAAATACAAAGCAGGCGATTACGAATTTGACCTGCCGGCAAAACAGGTTGAATTATTCAAGAAAAGAGATTTTGGCCAATATATGGATAAACGCACAAACGAACTGGTTGTGGGCTTCATTACCACCAACGACATTACCGGTGGTAATTCCGGCTCACCGGTAATTGATGGCAACGGTAATTTAATAGGCCTTGCCTTTGATGGCAACTACGAAGCTTTAAGCCATAAAATTGCATTTGACAAAGACCTTAACCGCACCATTAATGTGGATGTGCGTTATGTACTTTGGTGCATTGATAAATTAGGTGGCGCAACAAATATTATCAATGAGTTAAAGCTGGTGAAGTAATTCTTTATTGAATTTTACCCGGACCGTCCCGTTTACAGCGGGACGGTTTTTTATATTTACCCTATCTTGTTAATAAATTACTGCAGGTAATGATGAATTTATCCCGGCCATGGCTTAGCCAGACACAAATGAATGCCTTTATACAGGAAGGCTTTACCATTCTTCCAAATGCAGTACCTTCGGCACTTTTACAAAAACTCAGACAGTTATTTGATGAAAAGATGAATAGCGCTGATGTAACAGATAAAGTTGTTAATGCAGTTAACGGGCAAAATTATATCAGCAATATCGAGTATCTTTTTAAAAGCAACAACCTGGCTTGCCTCGAGCTTTTAGGCTCACCTTTTATTTTAGAAACCGCTGAAGATATTTGCGGGGCTGATTTTTTCCTGATACAGGAATTTGCCGTTATAAAAATGCTGGGCGATAATATCGAAGTGCTCTGGCACCAGGATATGCTGCACAGGCATACCGGCAATTGTTTTACCATGGGTATTTACCTGGATGATGCCAATGCCGGTGATGGATGCCTTCGGGTAGTACCAAAAAGTCATCTCAGCAGTAAAAATATTTGTGAGCTGAAACAGGAGCCCTATATAGAAGTACCCGTTAAAGCCGGCGATATACTCATACACGATATGATGCTGGCACATAGCTCTGGGCTTATGCAACATAACCCTTTACGCCGGGTACTTTATTTTGAATTTCTATCTGTTACACAGGCTGTTGGTGAAAATATTTACCCGAAAGAACAATTGTATGACCGGATGCGCCTGATACAGCTTGCTGCAGCATATTACCATCAGCAACACCCGGATGAAAATAAATTTGACTGGAAAAACACACAGGGTATTGCTGCAGAACCCGTTGATTCAGTTCATGAAATCATAGCCGGTATTCATCGTGGCAAATCCCTGGGCAAACCCTCTGCTTATTGTTTCGAACATTAATTGACTACAGGATTTGCATCAAACAAATTTTGCGGGTTTTTATTTGATCTTAGCCGCTGCGGCTTCGCCCGTTTCAATCGCCCCTTCCATAAAACCCTGCCAGGCATCTGATAAATGCTCGCCGGCAAAATGGGTACGCATAAAAGATCTTTGCAGCACCGGCAAAATACCAAACCATTGCCCAACTCCATACAGGGCATAGGCTCCTTTCGAGTATTCATCATCGCCCCAGTAATAATCCTGTTGTTTTTCCAAAAATTGTCTGGTATCGCCAAATGCAGGTTTCAGGCTCATGTTTACCATATCGGCTTTCCAGGCTTCGGTTTGTGCTTTTATAACCGGCGCTTTATCACCAATGGAATAAGATATCAGCACCCCTTTTTTTGAAGGCTGGTTTTTTGTTGCATGATAAAAATAGTGGCCGGGCTGATCAGTTACCAGGTCAAAACTTTCTTCCTTCCAGAAACGTTCACTGTACAGCATGGCATTCTTGTTTATGCGGGCATACTGCAGTTCATTCATAGCCTGCTGTGTGGCGGCCGGTAAAGCCGGTATCCAGTTAATTTTTTTAGCACTGAAAGTGGGTACGGTACAAATGATAAAGTCTCCTTCAAATGCCCGGCCACCGGCACAGGTTACTTTTACATTGCTGCCTTGTTCAATTTTTTCCACTTTATGCTGCAGCATTATCTTATCGGCCCCTATCGCTTTTTGAAATGCATAGGCAAGCTGGTCGTTTCCACCGGTAATTTTTAAATCCATTTCATTGGTGCTGTTACTCTCGGCATATTCGCCAATGGCGGCATAAGCACTAACATGGCGCAGGCTTTCGCCAAAATCGGTACTGTCGAGCAGTTCCTTCAGTTCAAGGTCTTTGCCATCGCAACCGTTGTTTACCAGGTAACGCCAAAAGTCAATCTTATCTAATTTTCTGGCACCTGCATCACTCAGCTTTTTATAATCGGCCTTCATCTGCTCAAATTTCTTTTTCCAGGTCTCAGAAAAATCCCACTTGCCTTTGTCAAAAAATTCGCCTTTATATATAAGCCTCGAATTCATGTAATTGTCCTGCAGGGAAAGTTGAAATTCTTCACACAATGTAATCATACGCTCGTGCGATTTGCCAACCCACTCGCCACCCAATTCTATAACCAGTTTTTCATTGGCGTCCATGGTATGACTGAAAATACGGCCACCAATACGGTTCCTGGCTTCCAGGATCACAAAATCAATGTTACGCCGATGTAATTTATACGCTGCAGCCAGGCCGGCAAAGCCGGCACCAATAATGATCACTTTTGGTCTTTTTCCTATTACAAAATTGCCAAAGCTTTCGGCCCCTAATAAAAGCCCTCCGGCGCCAAGCGATACGTTGCGTATAAATTTTCTGCGTGATAGCATACCCGTTAATTTTATGTAATATCTGTATTTATTATGGCAAATGCAATAGTATTTTACCGGTTTTTTAAAAAGCATGATCTATGCTTAACTTTATTACATGACAATACTGAATATAGAATTTAAAGCAAGGACCGGCAATATAACTGAACCGGAAAGACGTTTGCAAAATTGCGATCCGGTTTTTATTGGCGAAGACCATCAGATTGATACGTACTTTAACGTGCAAACAGGGCGTTTAAAATTGCGTGAAGGCAATATTGAAAATGCATTGATACATTATGAACGGGAAGATTTTGCAGGTGCCAAAAGCAGCCATGTTTTACTGTACCAGCATCAGCCGGATAAAACTCTGAAAGAAATATTGATAAAAACACTGGGCATAAAAGCTATTGTTGATAAAAAGCGAAAGATCTATTTCATCAACAATGTAAAATTTCATTTCGATACGGTTGAAGGATTGGGAACTTTTGTGGAAGTGGAAGCCATTGATAAAGACGGAACCATTGGCAAAGAAAAATTACAGGCGCAATGCGATGCATATGCAGCTTTGCTTGGTATTTCTGCCAAAGATTTTTGTTCGGTTTCTTACAGTGATATGATTCTGAAAAAATCCTGAATTAACTGACATCATACTCCTGGACTGCCATGAAGAGCCACGAAGCGTCAGAGGGAATATAAAGGTGATTCCCCGTTCCCCCGAATGACAAAGGCAACGTACCTTTGCTTCATGGCAGAAGACTTAACCATTATTAAAAGCGGCCCACAAAGCCCTGCGGGCAAGGCCGAAATGTATCAATCGCTTATTCCCCAGATAAAAGCATTGCTTGAAGGCGAGCCTGATCTGATCGCTAACCTTGGTAATATAAGTGCTGCACTTAAAGAACAGTTTGGATGGCTTTGGGTGGGTTTTTATCTGGTTAAGCCCGATTCGAAAAACACAGTTGAAACGGAATTGGTGCTCGGGCCCTTTCAGGGACCGGTTGCCTGTACCAGAATTAAAAAAGGGAGAGGTGTATGCGGTGCTGCCTGGCAACAAGCCAAAACCTTCATTGTGCCCGATGTAGAAAAATTTCCGGGCCATATTGCCTGCAGCAGTTTATCCAGATCAGAAATTGTTATACCACTCATTAAAAACGGAGAAGTGATTGGTGTGCTGGATGTGGATGCTTCGGAGCCTGATAATTTTGATGAAACAGATAAAATGTATCTAACAGAAATAATCTCTCTGATTCCTATCCCCTAAAACTGTTTAAATAATCTTAATCCTGGTTCCCCCTTTAGGGGGCTAGGGGGTTGGCGTATTATCCTTCCATCCCCACAAATACCTGCAGGCGTAAGTTCTGTATGGGCTCCATTTTTTTGAAATAGAAAGCATTTTTTCTTTCATCGCCTTCTTATCGGAAGCATCAATTTTATAAAGTTTACAAACAGCCTGTTGAATGCCCAGGTCGTCCAGTGCAAAAACATCTTCCCTGCCAAGCGTAAACATCAAAACCATTTCAACCGTCCACTGGCCAACTCCTTTTATCCTGGTAAGATATTTGATCACTTCTTCGTTGCTCATTTTGTATAACACAGCATCCGTGATCTTTTCTTCAATAAAAAAATTACAGACATTGATCACATAATTTGCCTTGGCATTGCTGAGGCCGATACTCCGTAAGGTTTCAAATGGTGTTGCTGCTATTTGTGCTGCCGTTGGATTATTGATGTTGTATAAATTAATAAACCTGCGGTGAAAAACATCTGCAACCTTTGTACTCAGCTGCTGGCTCATAATAGAGAAACATAAATGCAGGTATACATTTTTTCTTTTCACCAGTACAAACGGTTCCTGCAGTTCAATTATTTTTTTAAACTTTTTATCTTTTGATAAATGGGCGATATGATCCAAAGCAGATTATTTACACTCAAGGTCTGTAAATTTTCTTACAAAAAAAACGGTGAAATGTAATGAAACATTTCACCGCCGGTAACTAAAACATTTTTTATAAAAATTACGGTAACAGCACCCTGTCAATTACGTGTACAACACCATTGCGGCACATCAGGTTAGTGCCTACGATGTTGGAAAGGTTAACGCCGTTGCCATTTCCTTTAATGGTTGGGCCACCACCGGATCCATTGGTTAAATTGATGGTGGTGTTTCCTCCTGCCAGCATAGCCAGGTTGCCATTGGCCAGGTCAGATGAAAAAGCCCTGCCACCTACTACGTGGTACCTTAATACTGCCAGCAAGGTTGGTACAGGAATGTTGTTGATATCGGTTAAAGTAAGTGCGCCTAAAAGCTGTGTGAATGCCGCATTGGTTGGTGCAAACACCGTAAGTGTTGCAGAACTTAAAGTGGCAATTAAAGTAGGGTCTCCGCCGGGAGCATTATTAGCTCTTACAATGGCTTTAACCAGTGAATCTAAACCAGATCCTGGTGCTTGTGCCGTGGCCACAATATTGCCCGATGGTTTGTTTAAAGCTTTTGATAACTGGTGAATAACGCCGTTGTCTGCAGCAATATCTGCCACGGCAACTTTAATTCCATTTACATAAACACCGGATGCGTTACGGGTAACAAATACCGAATCGCCACCAGCTGTGGTTACTTTGGCATTAGGACCTGCAGGTACCACAGCCGCCAGAATTTTTGAACCAAGGGTGTGATACAGCAACAGATCGCTTAACTGTGTAGGGCTTAAAGAGGCAACAGTGGCTGAACTTATACCGGCAGCTGCAAAAGCGGCATTATCCGGTGCAAATACCGTAAAAGGTCCTGCGCCACTTAATGTTGTAGCTAAATTAGCTTTTACAACCGCTTCTTCCAGTACACTGAAACTTGCTGAGTTTACTACTACATCGGTAATGTTATTGGTAATAATGGGATCATCATCTTTATTGCAGGAAGATAAAATGATCATTGAGCCTGCTAAGGCAGTTACTAAAAATTTGTTGAATACTGTTTTCATTTGTTTAAGTTTTATGTTGTAAGATGAAACAGAACATGCGTAAATTTTGTTCACTACTTGTTTAAAAAATTTAAATAATATTTTTTTTGTTTAAATTATTTAATAAAAAAGCTGTTCATTACTGAACAGCTTTTAAAAATAGGTACCCTGTATCGCTTAGTTTATATCCCAGCTCACTTCTCCGCTTTTTTCATCTTTTAAATGAATACCAATAACTGCCAGCTGGTTTCTTATTTTATCGCTGGTTGCAAAATCTCTTTTTGTTTTTGCTTCTTTTCTTATTTCAACCAGCAGGCTCATTACAGCTCCCAGCTTATCATTGGCCGCTGCATTGTTTTGTAATCCAAACACATCTTCCAGGTAATCTTTAAATTTCCGGAGCAATAATGACAGGGTTGAAGCAGAGATCGCATCTGCAGGGATGAGCCCATCTTTAATGGAGTTAATAACCGGCACCAGCTCAAACATACTGCCCAATACTTTTGCCGTGTTAAAATCATCATTCATAAATTCATCAAACTCATTTACCAGCTTATTTACTTTTGCTTCCAGCTCTGTATCAATTGCTGATGGTTCATTGCCGGTTACCAGTTTTTGCAACACTTCATAAGCATCCCACAATCTTTTCAGTCCTTTTTCCGAGGCCTGCAAAGCTTCATTGCTGAAATCCAGTGTGCTTCGGTAATGTGTTTGCAGCATAAAGAACCTCACCGTCATGGGTGCATAGGCTTTTTCCAGTAACGGATGATTGCCGGTAAATAGTTCTTCGGGCAAAAACCCATTTCCCAGCGATTTACTCATTCTGGTACCATTAACCGTTAGCATATTGGTATGCATCCAGAAATTTGCCGGACTGGTGTGATAACAGGCCTGGCTTTGTGCGATCTCGTTGGTATGGTGTGTTGCTGCCAGGTCCATTCCGCCACCGTGTATATCAAATTTCTTTCCCAGATATTTCTCGCTCATGGCCGAGCACTCAATATGCCAGCCCGGAAAACCCATACCCCAGGGGCTTGGCCACTGCATCAGATGTTCTGGCTTTGCTTTTATCCATAAGGCAAAATCAAGCCGGCCGCGTTTTTCATCCTGTCCGCCCAGCTCCCTGGTACCTTCCAGCAGGTCTTCCATTTTGCGGTTGGTAAGAATACCATAAGGTTGTTCCTTATTATATTTTTCTACATCAAAATAGATGGTTCCGTTTACTTCGTAAGCATACCCGTTTGCTAAAATCTTTTTGGTAATTTCAATCTGCTCGGCAATATGCCCAGTTGCTGTGGGCTCAATAGATGGCGGCAAATTATTCAGCAATTGCATTACATGACGAAAGCCCACAGTATACTTCTGAACAATCTCCATCGGCTCTACTTTCTGCAGCCTGGCCAGTTTGCTGAATTTGTCATCGCCTTCATCCCGGTCTCCCTCCAGGTGTCCGGCGTCGGTTATATTACGAACATAACGTACTTTATAACCCAGGTAGCGCAGGTAACGGTAAATGATATCGAAGGAAATAAAAGTGCGGCAGTTGCCCAAATGTACATCACTGTAAACCGTAGGGCCACACACATACATGCCTACATGATCGGGAGTAAGCGGTGTAAAAAGTTCTTTCTCTCTTGAAAGTGTATTATAGATTTTAAGTGCCATAGTTCTGTTTTGGGTTTGGTCCCGATAGCTATCGGGATGTGTTTTGTGTTCTTCAAATTCAATGCCTTGTAAATAAACATCTGCATTAAAATAAAAAGGAAAGTAATTGTAAATTTTTACAAAGATATTAAGCTATGCCGCAAGGGCAAGAGAAAAATTGATATGTGCAGGTTGACCTCATTTGAAATGCTAAGATATTACTTTTCGGGCATTGCCACATCAGCCATAATGGGAAAGTGGTCGCTCAGCTTCTTTTTAACCAGTTTAAACTGCAAAACATTCATTTTTTTATCTGCAAAAATATTATCAATGCGTAAAACCGGCGATATGCCGCTGAAAGTACGGCCAAGCCCGTTGCCCTTTTCCACAAAGGCATCTTGCATATTTTTACCAATGGTATAATAAGCGTAGCTGTTGGGCACATCGTTAAAATCTCCGGTTACGATTACCGGGTAAGGGCTTTTATCCATTTCGGTTCTTATCCGGTCTGCCTGTATCTGCCTTTTTAAAAAGCCCTTTTTAAACTTGGCAATGATATTTTTTGATTCTTTGATGGCCTTATTTTCATCTTCAACCGTGGGCTTGTCTATATAATTTAAATTAGACTTGCTGAACCTTAATGATTGCAGGTGAATATTAAATACCCGGATGGTATCGGCTCCTTTAACAATATCTGCATATTGAAAAATGGAATTATAATCATGAGGATAAAAACTGACCGTTTGTTTATTGATGATGGGATATTTTGAAAAAATGATGATTCCGAAATGGGCATATCCCCAATAATCTTCCTTGCTGTTGTATGCGTAAAAATAATTTTTAAACCCAAGTTGCTGTAAAAATTCATCTATATGCCCATGATCCCTTACCGTACTGTCTTCAGCAACCATTTCCTGAAAGCAGGCTATATCGGGTTGATATTCGTTAATGGCGGCCAGCATACGGCTTTTAATGCCCGGCTTTTTTTCGTTCTCCATCACATTAAACTGGGCTACATTCCAGGTCATTATGCGTATAGCGCCGGTTGGCTTTGTTTTACTGAACGAATTTGAAAATTGAAAAGAAATAATATTGCTCAAGGGTTTAATGGCGATCAATATCGCAATTACCGATATCAGGGCCCGGCGTGGTTTTACAATTAACCAGAAAAACAAAAAGGCAAGCAATATCAGCAGAAAATAAAAAGCAGTGAGTGTTAAAAAACCAATGGGCCAGAAAAAATTTGGATCAAACAGATAACCATAACAGCCCAGTAAAAAAAATACTGCTGCAATGATATGTACAACAATAAAAAAAAACCTGGTAAGTCTCCGGAAAAAACTTAATAGCATACTATAAAGATAATGCTAACAGGCATAAAAGTTTGTGAAAGAAATGGTGAAGGTTTCTAATTTAAAACACAGGTCTGTGTTTTTGTGTTGCCAACTATATACTTTGTGGTTCATTTAGTCTTCGCTGGCTCTTTTTAAAATGTCTTTTTCTTCTTTGGTCAGGTGGTCGTACCCCTTAAGGTTTATTTTGTCCAGGATCTCATCAACCCTTTGCTGGGTTATATTGGAAGTTTTGCTGTACGGGCTTTTGCTGCCTATGTTATAAAACACCTTTTCTTTGATACTGGTTGCCGGCTTTTTTTTATTGGGATTAAAAAGGTTGATGAACCAATTGTAAAAGGTATTCATCCATGCGCTTCCGTCAACATTTTTCTTCAGCATAAATACAAATAAAAATCCTGCCAATGCGCCGCCAATATGGGCAATGGGAAAAGCAGCCCGGTTTTGGGCAACTCCTGCCAGGTCTATAATTACATAAATAACAGTAAGGATCCAGATGGGAATACCGCCCCTGATGTGTCTGAAGAACCGGTAATGGGGGGCAATCATGGTTGCTGCAACCGCTATTGCCATAACCGGTGCATTTGCACCAAACACGCCCAGCGAATCAATGATTAACCTGTTTGCCGGTATTAAATAAGCTGCTGAAATAAAGAACACGGCACCGGCCAGGCCGCCATACAGGTAAACAGGTATCAGTTTTTTATTGCCGGTTAAATTCTGCAGCACGGTGCCAAAAAGAGATAACCACAGCATATTGCTGAGCGTACGTAATAACTCCACATCGCTGAACATGTACACAATAACAGTCCAGGGTTTTTTGCCTAACAACACTGCGCTTGCGGGCAATTGAAACCAGGTAGCAACCTGTGTATAAAAAGCGCTGTCTGAATGATCATTAACAGAGATGGCCACTTTGATGGTAAGCAGTATCAGGAAGAAAGCCACATTAATTACAAAAAGCCACATCAATGCATTATCCGGCTGGCCCAGTGTAAAGCGTCTCCTTTGTATTTTATAATCAATATACCGGTTAGATTCTCCCATAAATGTATTGGTTATGATGGTAAAATTATAAACAGTTAAAACACGGAGTTGTTAGATTTAATAGAAAGTTTTTTTATTGGTTTTGTTCCAGATCAATACCAGTATGAATCCCATTACCAAACCACCCAGGTGTGCAAAGTGTGCAATATTGCTGCCCGATGGGTATACACCGCCAAAAAGGTCAAAGGCGGCCATAATGGCTACGGCATATTTTGCTTTTACCGGAACCGGTATGGGGAAAATGATCAATTCGCTATTGGGAAAAAGATAGGCATAGGCCGCAAACAAACCCATTATGGCGCCGGATGCACCTACGGCCGGGGAAAACTCCAGCAACAGATGTGCAACCCCTGCCGCAAGCCCGCAGGCCAGGTAAAAAATCAGAAACCGTTTTGGTCCCCATAACTTTTCCAGCATGGTACCAAACATCCACAGTACAAACATGTTAAAAAACAAATGAAAGAACCCGCCGTGGGCAAACATGTGTGTTACCAGCTGGTATGGTTTAAAATAAGAAGTTTGATAAGGGTAAAGCGCTATTTCCTTTGTTACCTGCTGATCCAGAATGGTTGCAGGGTTGGAGCCGTCAAACATCATCTGTATAAAATAAACCAGCGCATTAATGATGATCAAATTCAACACAATGGGGGTTGTTCGCTGAAACCTGTTTCCGTAATTATTAAAAGACATGGTACAAATTTAGTTGATTAATACTTATCTCAACAAAAGCGACACCACGCATTCAATATGGTGTGTATGCGGAAACATATCCACCGGTTGTATTTTTTCAATCCGGTATTTTTCACTCAGCAAACCCAGGTCACGTGCCTGTGTGGCCGTGTTGCAGCTTACGTATACAATTTTAGGCGCAGCTATTTCCAGCAGTTTGTTCACCAGTTTATCATGCATGCCGGCACGTGGCGGATCGGTAATGATCACATCCGGCCTGCCATGCAGGGCAAAAAATTCGTCATTGCATATCTTAATTACATCGCCGGCAAAAAATTCTGCATGGTTGATATTATTTAATGCTGCATTCTCTTTTGCATCGGCAATGGCTTCTTCAATCACCTCAACCCCTATTATTTTTTTTGCCTGCCTGCTTACAAAAATTCCGATGCTGCCGGTGCCGCAATACAGGTCGTATACAATTTCGTTTCCGGTAAGCCCGGCAAAATCCCGGGTAATGGTATATAGTTTTTCGGCCTGTTTGGTGTTGGTTTGAAAGAAGGATTTGGGTGAAATTTTAAATACAAAATCCTCCCCACCGGGTCCTGTGGAAAGTCTTTCTGTAATAAAGCCTTTGCCAAAGTACACCTGCGGGGTAAGGTCATAAATGCTGTCGTTCCATTTGGGATTGATGGTGTAGAGCAGTGTTGTTATTTGTGGTACCTGTTGCAGCAGGTGGTCAAAAAGTTTTTTCCTGTCTGCCTCTTCATCATAATTTAAACAGATATTTACCATCAGCTCGCCGGTAGAACACAAACGTATGATGATATTACGCAGCCAGCCGGTATGTTGCCGTATATCATAAAAAGTAAAATTATTTTCAAGCGCAAAGGTCCTGACCGTGTTTCTTATTTTGTTGTTCACCTCATCCATCAGGTAACAGGTATCAATATCAATCACTTTATCAAAAATGCGGGGCACATGAAAACCAAGGGCCCCTAAACCCCCCCCGCCCCCTGAAGGGGGAACCTGGGACTCTGCGAATTCATTACTACTCTTATTATCTTCAGGCTGCAAAGCTCCCCCTTCAGGGGGCGGGGGGGGTAGCGGGTTTGGATAGTATTGTTTATTACTGAAAGTAAATTCAAGTTTGTTCCTGTAATACCTGGTTTCATCTCCGCCAATGATTGGTAAAATTTCGGGCAGGTCAACCTTGCCGATACGGTGCAGGTTTTGTTCCACTTCCTGTTGTTTGTATTGCAGCTGTTTTGCATAAGGCAGCATTTGCCATTTACAGCCGCCGCAAACACCAAAGTGTTGGCAAAATGGATCTACCCGCTCTTTGGAAAGTACCTTAATTTTTAAAACCCTGCCCTCGGCCCAGTCTTTTTTGTTTTTGGTAAGCAGCACATCGGCCACATCACCGGGTACGGCCCCCGAAACAAAGATCACTTTGCCATCCGGTTTGGCCAGGGCCTTTCCTTCGGCTGCATAGTCGCTTATAAAAAGGTCTTCCAGTACTATTTTTTTGTTTTTTTTACTCACGGCAGCAAAAATACCGCATTAATCATCAAAAATGATTTGTTAACGATTTGTAATTGTTTTATCGAACTGAATTTCATAGCACGGCGGTGTGGGCAGGCTCAAATTCAGTCAAAGCCACTGCAGGCAAGGCTTTGATAAATACCGACAGCAAAATGCAGCCATATTTTACCGCAAACCGGCATTAAAGTACCAGGGCCGCTATATATGTACATAAACCACCTATTTTAAATACATTTGCTATCCTTAAATAACGATGAATAAAATTATAATTTTCTTTATTGCGGCTTTTACAGCGGCGGCTGCGCAGGGCCAGGGTTACCAGGTTACCTTTAAAGCACCCGGCTACACAAGTGGTATTGCGTACCTTACTTACTACATGGGCAATAACTTCAATATTGCCGACTCTGCAGCAATTGGCAATAACGGTACTGCAGTTTTTAAAGATTCTGCAAAATTACTGCCGGGCATTTATGCCATTTTTTTTCCGGGCAAGCAAATAAGAACCGAATTTTTGATCGACAAAGAGCAGGAAATCGCTGTAACCGCTGATACAAGCGACCTGGTTAATAAGACAGTAGTTTCCGGTTCTAAAGAAAATATCCTGTACGACCAATATCAAAAAATGGTTGCGGTAAAAGGCAGGATGATAAACCTGGAGCGCCAGGCTTTATCTGCATCAACGACCGGGGCAGACTCTGCATTACACGAAAAAAAATACCTGTCTTACATTAAAGAACTTGAAGATTACCGGGAAGGAATAATCAAAAATCAGCCCAACTCAATGATGGCTACGCTGTTAAATGCCATGAAAGAGCCTGCCTATGCTTATAAATTACCGGTTACCCGGCAGGATACTATTGATAATTACAACGAATACAAAAAACATTACTGGGATGGCATCAGTTTTATGGATGAGCGGGTAATACGCACACCCTTCTTTTTAAAAAAACTGGAGCGTTATTACCGTGAAGTGATCTCGCCCGAACCGGATGCCATTATAAAGGATGCCGATTATAAATTATTACTGGCCAGGTCGGCTCCCGAAATGTATAAATTTTTACTTAACTGGCTAACGGATGAGTTTATTAACCCCAGGTACATGGGACAGGATGCCGTTTTTGTACACCTGTTTGAAAAATACCACAGCAAAGGTGCAAGCCCCTGGTTAAATGAAAAACAGATGGAAGCCATAAGCCGCAGGGCATTTATGCTTATGGCCAATTTAATCGGCGAAAAAGCGGCCAACCTGGAAATGCTGAATACCGAAGACAAGCCAACCGCTTTGTATGATCTGAAGGCTGATTATACCATTATCAGTTTTTGGGATCCCAACTGCGGGCATTGCAAAGAAGAAATACCCAGGCTCGATTCTATTTACAGGGCCAGCTGGAAGAAACATAATTTAAAAATATTTGCCGTTCTTACGCCCGAGGGCAAGCAAAGCGTAAAACCGGAATGGCTTTCATTTATTAAAGAGCAAAAACTGGGCGACTGGACACATGTATACAAAACCAAAGAAATGGAGGATGCGGATTATGCTGCACAAAGGCCGGGATTCCGCCAGCTGTATGATATTACCATGACCCCAACACTATATTTGCTGGATAAGGAAAAACGTATCATAGGAAAAAAATTAACCCTGCTGCAGCTCAATGACCTGCTGGAAGTAAAATGGAGAGGATCTCCTTCGAATTAAAACAACACCCGATGAAAAAAATCTTTTTGCTGTTAATTTTTGCAAGTCTTACCGGTATGGTTTTTTCTCAAACCTTATTTACGTTTGGCGGCACGCCGGTAGATCAGGCCGAATTTATCAGGGCTTATAATAAAAATAAAACTCCGGTTGCCGATAAAGAAAAGGCAATGCGGGAATACCTTGACCTGTATATAAAATTCAAGTTAAAGGTAAAAGCGGCTATTGAGCTTAAACTCGATACGCTGCCTCAGCTGCAATACGATGCACAAAGTTTCAGGAGCCAGATAGAAGACAGTTATTTAAATAATGAAAAGGCAGTAAATGAATTATTAAATGAAGCTTTTAACCGCAGCCAGAAAGACCTGCATGTTTTACATTTTTTTGTTCCTGTTGAACAGGGGTTAAAACCGGAAGACACCTTAAAAGCATTCGCCTCTGCAAATACATTGTACAATGCATTGAAGGGAGGGAAAACAGATTATACTAATTTAATTGCAGCATCACCGGTTACAATAAGACAATCTGATCTGGGTTTCATCACCCTTTTTGGTTTGCCGTATGAATACGAAAATATTGTTTATGCTTTAAAGACCGGAGAAACAAGCAGCCCTTACCGTGGTAAAAACGGATGGCACCTGTTTAAATTAACCGAAACGCGGAATGCGGTAGGCAAATGGAAAGTTGCCCAGATACTGCTTACCATGCCGCCCGATGCCACTGCAGAAGCAAAAAAAGAATATGAAAAAAGGGCTGATTCCATTTATCAGTTATTGATGAAGGGTGAGGATTTTGGGAAATTGGCCAGGTGGTTCAGCGATGATAAAGCCTCTTACAGCAACAACGGAGAATTGGCCGAATTTGGTTCGGGAAAATTTGAAAGTACGTTTGAAAATGAAGTTTTTAAACTTACCCGCGACAAAGAAATAAGCAGGCCCTTCCAAACTGCGTATGGCTATCATATTGTGAAGCGTTTATCACAAAGCCCGGTACCCGCTGATAAAAATGATATGGGCTACCAGTTTGAATTAAAACAAAAGTTACAACAGGACAGCCGGATAAACATTGCCAGAGAAAAGTTTGTAAAAGAGATCATGAAACAGGTGGGCTATAAAAACACAAAGGCTGTTTCAGATGCAGAGTTATTCCGGTATGCCGACAGTATCATTGCCAAATCCGGTGCAGAAACCAGTAATGCCAAACTGTTTCCCATAACCGGCAAAACCATCAGCACTTTTGCCAAAACAAAATTAACCGGTAAAGACTGGCTTGATTTTATAAAAAATTATAAAGGTTCCGGAGAGCTTTACCAGGGCGAAAGCAATGCTGCCCTGTTAGAAAAGTTCATTACTGTTTCGGTACTGGATTATTATAAAAAGCACCTGGAAGATTATAATGCTGATTTCCGTTACCAGATGGAAGAGTTCAGGGATGGCAATGTATTGTTTGAAATAATGGAAAGAAATATCTGGGGCAAAGCTTCTGCAGACCTGGAAGGTTTACAAAAATATTATTCGGTTAACAAAGCCAGATATGTTTGGAATGCCAGTGCCGATATCATCGTTTTCAACTGCTCGGGCAAAAACATTGCAGAAGAAGCAAGGGCTGCGCTGATAAAAGGGAACGATTGGAAAAAAATTACGGAATCGTCTGATAACAATATCCAGGCCGATTCGGGACGGTTTGAGCTTTCACAAATACCGGTAACCGTTGATACAAAAACACCAGAAGGTTTTATTTCTGAGATCCTGGTAAACCCGGTTGATGGCAATACAAATTTTATAAAACTCATTCGACATTACAATGCTGACCTGCAGCGTAGTTTTGATGAGGCCAAAGGAATGGTAATTAACGATTACCAGAATATAATGGAAGAAAAGTGGATTGGCGAACTTAAAAACAAGTACCCCGTTAAGATAAATGAAGCTGTTTTTCAGTCTTTGTTGAAATAGTTACATAATTACCACAAGCCTGCCTGCAAAGATCTGTTGGCAGGCTTTTTGCGTAAGTGGGTTTTAAGAACAGAATTTGGATATAAAAATGATGAGTTTTTTTTACGGGCTTGGCCTCACAAAAATAAATTCAACCCAAAGCAATAATAATGCTGATGATAAAAACAAGTACCGCACACTTAGTTTTTCTGTAGGTATTCCGCTGGGCAAATAATAAACCCTCCTGAAAACAAAAGCCCTTCAAAATTTGAAGGGCTTTTGTTTAAATAAGCTGTTTAACCACATTGGCAACAATTTTAGGACGGCCCAATGTATAATAATGCAACACCGGTACTCCAAACGCCTTTAATTCTTTACTCTGCTGCAGCAGCCATTCAGTGCCAACCTGTTCCACTTCTTCATCTGTATTGCATTTAATGATCTCTTTGCTGAGTGCGGCCGGTAGATCGATATGAAAGATCTTAGGCAATACGGTCAATTGCTTTTTTGTATAAATGGGTTTTAATCCCGGTATTATGGGTACATTAATTCCAATATCCCTGCAGGCTTTTACAAAAGCATAAAATTTTTCATTGTCAAAAAACATCTGGGTAACAATATAATCGGCGCCCATATCGATCTTTTGTTTTAAATAATGCAGGTCGCTCTCCATATTGGGGGCTTCAAAATGTTTTTCGGGATACCCTGCCACACCAATACAGAATTTTGTCTGGCTGGTATTTTTCAGGTCCTCTTCCAGGTATATTCCGGAGTTCAGGTCGGTAACCTGTTTCAGCAAATCGCTGGCATATTGGTGACCACCGGGCTCGGGTAAAAAGGCTGTTTCATTTTTAGCCGCATCGCCCCGTAATACCAGCACATTATCTATACCCAGGTAATTCAGGTTTATCAATGCGTCTTCCGTTTCATTGGCACCAAAACCACCGCAAATTAAATGGGGCACCGTATCTACACTGTATTTGTTCATAATGGCAGCGCATATACTTTCGGTACCGGGCCGCTTTCGTACCACCACTTTTTGAAAAGTGCCATCCGGTGTTTTTTTAAAAACATGTTCACTCCGGTGATAGGTTACATTGATGAATGAAGGCTTAAATTCCATCAGGGGGTCAAGGTGCTGGTACAGCGACTGAATTCCCTTGCCTTTTAGTGGTGGTAAAATTTCAAAAGAAATAAGTGTGTCCTTAGCCTGGTTTATGTGGTCTATTACTTTCATGTGTTAAATTAATATGCAAACTTAAGCAAGGTGGCATACATTATCAAACCTGTATAATTTTAGGAATAATTCAGTCCTGAATCAATAAACAATGTTATCAATAAACATTTTGCTGTATAGATAATACATGTTGGCCGGAGGTGGTCCCTTACGGTACTTGTATTTCCATATGATCCAGGCATTGTTATTATACCATAACAGGTCGATAATATCCCCTCCCTTCACCCCTTCGTAATAATTTAACGGAACAACTCCAAGGCCGGTAGCCAGGGAGTCATTAACGCCTTTTACAGTAAATATTTCAGAAGCGCCCTCGTTGAAAGTGTTGTAGGTTTCGCCTAAAGTGGCGGGGTATTTACAAAGCAAGTAAGCATTGCTGTTGGCATATTGATAAAGCCCCCCGGCTTTTGTGTTCAATAAATATACTGTGGTGTCATTGTCCATGTCAACAATACGCAGCCATTTTTCTCCTCCCATGGTCTCTTCGGTTTTTGCTTTATAGGTAAGGTTTTTGCTGGTGGCTATACCACCGTAAGAATAATAGGTATAAAACCTGTAGGACCAGATAGTTCCAACCCTGGGTTTCTGGTCAACAGGAATAATGGTTGTACCACCGGTTAGCCCGTCAAGTTCTTTCTGGCAGGATGTTATTATGCATGCCCCGGTTAGCAAAATAAAAAAATAAAAAAACAGGCTTTCATGTAGATAACGTTGTTGCGATTTTAACTATCTGTTAAACTTAATGAAAATTAATGACTTTACAGCCACTCAGGAATCCAGGCAATGATTGTATAAATTTTTGGTAACCTGTAATTATCTTAATCGCCTTTATTCCAGTTGGCTTACTTTTGTAAAAACTATATCATTGAGTTTAACCATTCATACCAAAGACCTTGTTAAGATATACGGCAGCCGCACGGTTGTAAACAAGGTTTCTTTTAATGTAAAGCAGGGAGAGATCGTTGGTTTGCTGGGGCCTAACGGTGCCGGTAAAACAACCTCGTTTTACCAGGTGGTTGGCCTGGTTAAACCTGATGAGGGGGAGGTTTTTTTAAACGACATCAATATTACCAAACTGCCCATGTATAAAAGGGCACAGATGGGTATTGGTTACCTGCCACAGGAAGCAAGCGTGTTCCGTAAGCTGAGTGTGGAAGACAATATACTGGCTGTACTGGAAATGACAAAACTCAGCAAACCACAGCAAAAAGAAAAACTGGAAACCCTGCTGGATGAATTTAATTTACAAAGGGTTCGCAAAAATAACGGCGATACCTTAAGCGGGGGAGAAAGGCGCCGGACCGAAATTGCACGTGCCCTGGCCGTTGACCCCAAATTTATTCTGCTGGATGAGCCCTTTGCCGGAGTGGACCCCATTGCTGTTGAAGACATACAGGCCATTGTAGCTAAATTAAAATTTCGTAATATAGGCATACTCATTACCGACCACAATGTAAATGAAACCCTTTCTATTTGCGACCGGGCCTATTTACTGATCGACGGAAAAATATTTACGCACGGCACAGCCGAAGTACTGGCCGGTGACGAACAGGTGCGCCGCCTGTACCTGGGCAAAAATTTTGAATTAAAGCGCAAGGATTATTTACATGATGAAGCTGCCCGATAATTATTTATCTTGTTGCCTGAATGAAGTTGCTTTCATCTGCCATATCTAAATTAGCCCGTATGCGTTTGTGGCGCATCGAAAACTGGAGCAATCACCCGGTGGCAGTACAGCGTGAGGTTTTGCAGGACCTGGTAACCACTGCACAATACACTGAATTTGGAAGAAAATATCATTTTACCAGGCTGTTTACCTTAAAAGATTTTAAAAAGAATGTGCCCATTCATGAGTACGACGACCTGAAGCCATACATACACCGGATGATGGATGGTGAAGAAAATATTTTATGGAATACCCCTGTAACCTGGTTTGCAAAATCTTCCGGAACCACTTCCGATAAAAGTAAATTCATCCCCATCAGCCAGGAAAGCCTGCAGGATAATCATTATAAGGCCAGCAAAGACCTGCTCAGTAATTATTATAAAAATTTTCCATCGAGCGATTTGTTAACCGGCAAAGGCCTGGTGATTGGCGGCTCTCACCAGATCAGCAAGATCAATGACGATATTCAATATGGCGACCTGAGTGCGGTACTGATGCAGAACTCGCCTTTTTGGGGCCAATGGATACGAACACCCGAACTAAGCGTTGCCCTGCTGGATGAATGGGAAGAGAAAATAGAAAAGCTTGCCCGGGTAACAGCCGAAGAAAATGTTACCTCACTGGCAGGCGTACCCACCTGGACCATTCTTTTATTAAAACGTATTTTAGAAATAAAAGGCAAAAAAACCATTAAAGAAGTCTGGCCCAATTTGGAACTATACATAAACGGAGGCGTTTCATTTGTGCCCTATAAAGAACAGTTTGATAAAATAATAGGCGGTAAAATAAATTATCTTGAAATATATAACGCCAGCGAAGGTTTTATAGCGGCTCAGGTAAACCCCGATGACGATGGCATGCTGCTGTTTACAGAACACGGCATTTTTTATGAGTTTATGCCGGTAGAAGAATATAAAAATGAGAAACCTAAGACAATTGGATTGAATAATGTGGTTACCGGAAAAAACTATGCCCTGGTAATGAGTACTACCGGCGGGCTATGGCGCTATTTAATAGGAGATACCGTGCAGTTCACGAGCCTGAATCCATACAAAATAAAAATAACCGGCAGGCTGAAACATTACATGAATGCATTTGGAGAAGAAGTGATCGTGGACAACAGCGACCAGGCCATTGCACGTGCCGCCGAAAAAACAAATGCCATCGTTAATGATTATACGGCTGCCCCTGTTTACTTTACAGAAGACAGCAATGGGGCACATGAATGGTTGATTGAATTTGAAAAAGAACCTGATGATTTTAATGTTTTTATTACCGAGCTGGATACTGCCTTAAAAAATATAAACAGCGATTACGAGGCCAAGCGCCATAAAAGCATTGCGTTGCGTTTACCTATAGTTCATAAATTAACAGCCGGTACTTTTACAACATGGCTGAGAAGCAAGGGAAAACTTGGCGGCCAGCATAAAGTGCCCAGGCTGAGTAATGAAAGAAATATACTGGAAGAAATTCTTGCAATAAAAAAATCAGCAGATATTTAAAGTTTTAAAGTTATTTTGGGGTACAGAAACTATTCATCATGAAATTATTAGAAGGAAAAAATGCCATTATTACCGGTGCCGCCCGTGGTATTGGAGAAGGTATTGCCATAAAATTTGCAGAGCATGGCTGCAACATAGCTTTTACCTATGTAAGCGATGGCAGTGCAGATAAAGCAAAAGCACTGGAACAAAAATTAACCGCTATGGGCGTTAAAGCAAAAGCCTATCAAAGCAACGCCGGCGATTATGCCGCCTGCGAAACTTTTGTAAATGAGGTAATGAAGGAGTTTGGTGCAATAGATATTTGCGTTAACAATGCCGGTATTTCAAAAGATAACCTGCTGCTGCGTATGACACCCGAACAATGGGACGATGTGATGCAGGTGAATTTGAAAAGTGTTTTCAATATGACCAAGCAGGTAATACGCCCAATGATGAAAGCCAGAAACGGCAGTATTATCAATATGAGCAGTGTAATTGGCGAAATGGGCAATGCAGGACAAAGCAGTTATGCAGCCAGTAAAGCCGGTATCATAGGTTTTACAAAAAGTGTTGCTAAAGAATTGGGAAGCCGCAACATTCGCTGCAATGCAGTAGCCCCGGGCTTTGTAGAAACCGATATGACCAGTTATTTAAAAGAAGGCGAAGGTGCAGAAAAATACAAGGCCGATATTCCACTGGGCAGGTTTGCCACCACAGCAGATATCGCCAATGTGTGCTTGTTTTTAGCCTGCGATATGGGGAACTATATTACCGGACAGGTGATAAGCGCCTGTGGCGGACTTAATATTTAACTGAATAGATCTTTATACAAAACCCCATGGTTAAAGCCATGGGGTTTATTATTTTTATGAAGACCGGTAAGCCACCGGGTGATATAATTTTTTATGCGGGCCAAAAAATATGCGGAGTAAAATCCTAAAAGCCGACAGTTCAACAAAAATAAAACACAGGGCCATCAGTATGATCAATACTGCCTGGTTGCTGTTTACATAGGTAAACAACACATCAATACCAATAAATGCAGCGGTTAACGGAAAACCCAGCATACCCATGGCTGCAACCAAAAATAAAAATCCGGTTGAGTTTTGTTCATATACATACCCATGAAATCGATCGAGTGAAATATCATGGTCAACTGCTTTTATTCTTTTCAGGCAATAATATCCCAGTAAAAACGCCAACACAACACCACTGGCATAAAAGACAATCTCCGTCAGGTTAATATGAGGCACATTAAATAATACAGCCGCTATAATAAACAGGTGTCCGGTGAGTAAATAAGCCCAGGCCTTTAATGCCGATTCGCGGCAGGAAAAAGCAAAAAGAATAACGGCTAATGCAATGCCCATTAAAATGATGGGCAGGGTTTGGCCCGACACAGGAATAATTGCCCGGTTGGTATACCCGATTATCAACAGGGCAACTCCGGCAAGGGTCAGCAAGCCGATGAATATACGGGATCGCAAAAACTGCAACTGCTTTCCCATCCACTTAAACGGACTCCATACATAACTGAACATCATGGCATCTAAATTCCACTCCCTGATGTTAAGCATATATAACGATGCTTTCAATCTGGATACCGTTTTTTGTACCGGTGAAACATAATGGAAATATTGATGGTGAACCAGGTAGTTTAATACCGAAGGAGAAACCAGCAATTGATAGGTTCTTAAAAATGCATTGCCGGCAAAATGCACCAGCACCAGCCAATGCCAGCCTATGGCCACTTCAATAAACATCAACCCTATTTGTGCAGCAGATGAATAGGCAATTTGTGTTTTAACGGTAGGTTGTACCCTGGCTATTAAAGTAGCTGTAATGGCTGTTGCAGCACCAATTACAATGATGACGGCCTTTGCCCACAGCATATCTTGCCAAAAGGAATGTGTACGCAACAGTAAAAAAACACCGATATGCACACTCAGCGATCCATAAAAAATAGCAGAGGATGCTGTGGGCCCTTCCATGGCTCTTGGCAACCAGCTGGTGAAGGGCATCTGTGCCGATTTAATGGCAGCCGGTAAGATCAACATACAAACAATAAATATGGCCATGCCGCTATGATTTGCTGCTATGGCTGTTTCTTTAGCTTCACCCAGTTGAGAAAAATTTATATTCTGATGTGTAAGGTGATGCATCATCCACATGGCAAGCATCAAGGCCACATCGCTGATGCGGTAATTGGTAACCGCTTTAAACGCATTTTTAACAGGCAAATACCTGTTTCGGTAAAAAGCAATTAAAATAAACGAACAAATGCCTTTTATTTCCCAGCCAATAAAGAGTGTTTCAAAGTTTCCGGCTAAGATGATAAAATTAAAAGCTGTTGAAAACAACAGGATGGTATTAAAAAACCGTTTAAACCCTTCATCACGGTGCATATAATATTTGCTGAAAGTGGCCACCAGGTAAAATAATACCGAACCTACGATACTGAAAACAGCTGTTATTTCATCGTAATACAAATTAAGCGCAAATACAAAGTGCTCGGTTTGGTACAATGTTACCAGTTTATGGCTGATGGGTTCAAGCCCGTTTGCGATCCACCAGGTAATAAAAAAAACAGCAACCAATATGTTAAACAGTTTGGCAAATTGTACTATACCATTAATGGCCCTTTCACTTTTATTTTGCCATAGCAGTGTAGCCAGAAAAGCCAGAAAAGGAATGGCAATAAATAATACAAGTAGTTGGTTCATTTAATAATTCAATTTTATTGCTCAATTATGATACAGCGTTTAAGATCGTACTTAACGGATCTCCGGCACTTCCTGCTCCCCTTCAGGAGTTGTGGGTATCCAGTAAATACACAGGCAGATTTTCTTCTGTGGCATGCACAATATGATTTGTTTCCATCTCCCTGGCGCCTTCAATAAACGATTCCATATTGTGAATGGTTTTTATTTCGCCGGCTGCTGTTATTGGCTCATACTTTTCAAATGCCCCGTTCTTAAAATAATAGAATTGTTTTTCTTCGGGATGCAAAGCCACAATGTGCACCCACTCATTATTATACCATTCAAATACTTCGGGCGATGACTGTATGGCTTTTAAAACAATTTCGGGTTGATGTTCCACGATCACCAGTAAACGCACCGGGTCATGCACTTCAATCATTTGCCAGGGCAGGCCGGGCCGCAGATCACCATCGCTGCTGTTGGCCACACCAAATAAGCCCATCACATTATGCGGAAGTTTGGTGCCAGCACCCATTTTAATATTATCTACCCTGGAAAAATAATATTCCAGGTTGATGCCACCACAAACCAGGCCAATGGGCCGCATCACAGCAGTTAATATTGTACCATCCGGGTCGGTGGTATGATCATAACTGTTTAAGAAAGCCCTTCTGTCTAAAAACAACCTTTTGCTTGTTTGCCTGCGGCCGATAATAGCCAGCGTGTTGGTACCATGTCCCAGTTCGGGCCTTGGTTCAAACAAAGAAACCGAACGGCTGTGTATGGCTTTACGCACCTGCTCCAGTTCCTGTTTGGTATTGATAGAAGCAAACCTGCGGCTTCTTTCTTTTGCATTAAGATTTAATGCCGTTTCAAAGTTTTGTATGTTAACCAGGTGTTGCTTTGCATTTTGGGGGGTCAGTATATCTTCATCATAATAATTCCAAACATCGGCCGCTGTATCATGCATACTGCCTATGAACTGTGTGGTATCCGGAATTACAATTCCCTTGCCTGCCAGTACTTCCCTCACTTTTTTATGATTTAAAATAAAAGACTGTACCCTTGCATTGGTGGCACCCGGCCTTCCGCTGCAGGCCCCGCAATCATGTGCACCGTGATGCGGATTATTGGCGCTGCTGCTGCCATGTGCCACAAAATACACAATGGGTGCAAAGTTTTTAACCAGTCCGATCCCGCGTAAAAACCCTTCACCCCTGGTTACCATTTCATCCAGCGTGTAGCCGATCTGTAAACCATTTTCAATATCAGCTGTGTTTTTATTTTCAATGGTAAGTACAGAATGTTTGTCCATATGCCCATATGCGTTGGAAATAGCCGGACTCATTTTTGGGCGAAATAATAATTGTAATTTTTTTACAAAAGCCCAAAAACCAAAAGCAATACTCAATACAAACCCAGATAAAATACCGTGTGTATATTTGGTATAAATAAGTTCTTCCTGCCGGATCGATCTTGCACCGGATTCCTTGATCAGGTATTTTGGTGTAACCGGTGCCGGGCAAAGTTTATCATAAAATTTTCCACCTTCCTGCTCAAAATAAAACTCTACTCCAAAAAATCCGGGAGCACCAAATGTTTCGGCTTGTTTGTCAACTGCTTCAACATGCCGGCGTATGGAATCTTCTCTTTCATCAATACAGAATATGGCCTGGAGGGATGGTTGCGCAGCCAAACCCCCGCCGCCGTTAGGTGAAACCTGGGACCCTGCTATTGTCGATGACTTCCTGTTTTCAGCGGACTCCAAAGCTCCCCCTTTAGGGGGTGTTGGGGCTGCTAATAATATTCCTTTCAGTACAGAATCATAATAACTCCATTCAAAAGCATCCTGCCACAGTTCAATGACTTCTGCCAATGCTGTTATAGGTACATCGGCAAATAGATCCAGCGGAGGTTCATGCACATGATTGGCCAAAGGTTCCCATTTTTTTCCCAGTGCATGATTCAGTGCATCCAGTTCCATCAGCAATTCAAACTCCAGTAATTCCTTCAGCGTAATTTGCTTTCTGTCGAGTAATGTTTGTGGATTATCTTCCACCGCACTCACAAAACCGCTCCATCCATGATGCGCAAATTGCTGGTCAAATAAATATTGTTCGTAGTATGCTTCTTTACCTACAATTGTTTTTAAAAGTTCGGAAATTGAATAATTGCCTGTCAGGAATTTCTGCCTGACCGTTTTTGTTTTAAAGAAACTTACAAAGCTGTTTTGCTCCAGTTCTTTAATGCTTTCAATAAATGGTTTGTTCACCACCGGAAAACTGTCAATAGCAATACCCTGGTCTAAAAATGCACAAAGAATACGAAACAGAAGCGGATGCACTTTATTATCCAGGTCCAGGTGATACTTGTCTTTCCAGTATTTACGAAGCTGCCCGATACGTGGATGGTTGATGGTATCATATTCCGTGCTGATGAGCTTTTCTTTCCATTCGGCCACACCTGCTTTTCCTTTTTTATTGGCAATGACCATCTGCAGCACATCTTCCCGGATGCGTCCTGTTTTGTACATTTCCCTGTACTCGGGCAATTGCAGGTGTACCTGGAAACCAAAAATTCTTGATGCCTTGAAAATGCCATCATAAAATTTCATATGCTGAAAGGCATGCAGGGTATTGTGATGGATAAAATCCTTCAGGGCCTGCTGAGATGGCAGTACATGCTTTAGTTCGTGAATAACATGTGCTTCGTTAAAGGAATGTTCACCCATATAAAAAAAATCGGGTTGGAAATAATTTCCAACCCTGTTTAAATAATTAATGCCTGAGTTCAGCCAGGCTGAATTTTGGATTGATTTCATCCTTGATGTACGTCACATCTTTATAAAACTCTACTTTTCCGGTATCTATATTATACATGGCACCAACAATGCCTATCTCTCCCTGATTCAACATTTCTTCCAGGATAAAGCTGCGTTCAATGATATTCTTTACCCCGCGCTTCACGTTTAACCTGGCTACATTCTCAACAAATTTTCCGTTTTTTGAATTTCGCTTATCCGAAGCCGTAGTTTCAGATTCAGCATAAACAGCCGGCTGCAGTTTAGATAATAACTCGGTCAGGTTTCCCATTTCCACATGATCGCAGGCGCCTTTTACAGCCCCGCATTTGGTATGCCCAAGCACCACGATCAGTTTTGAACCCGCTACCTTACAGGCAAATTCCATACTTCCTAAAATATCTGTATTAACAATATTGCCGGCAATGCGGATGCTGAAAACATCTCCCAATCCCTGGTCAAAAACCAATTCTGCTGAAGTGCGGCTGTCAATACAGCTCAGTATGGTGGCAAAGGGCCATTGCCCTTCCCGGGTATCATTAACCTGCCCAAGCAGATCTCTCTGGGCTTTTAGGTTCTTTATAAACCGCCCGTTTCCTTCCTGCAATATTTCCATTGCCATTCTGGGCGTTAAACTGGCTTGTGTTTCTTTTGAATGTGCTCTCATGTTAAAATTTATTTTTAATAATTCAATAATTTTTTTATGCCGGTTCAATAAAGTTTATTGTTTCAACGGCTATATTTTTTGTTTTTGCATTGCTTCTGAAATCACGGATCAGTTCCACCACATCATAAGCAATGGATTTGGAATTGCTGCAATCAATAATAACTTTTGAATTTTCGGGGATCTGCTCCAGCTCTTTTATCACACTGGCCTTATTAAAAAAGGAAACTTCTTCGGCAAGCACCAGGTGGTGCACTTCATGTCCTTCTTCTGTAGTAACCGTTTCTTTCATGTAGTGCGAATTTCTGAAACTGTGTCGAAGCGTATAAAAAATACCAAACAACATCCCGATGGTGATCCCTTTCAGCAGATCGGTTAGTATAATAGCTACAACTGTGGCTACAAAGGGAACAAATTGTTCCCAGCCCAGCTTATACATTTTAATAAACAGTTCAGGCTTCGCTAATTTATATCCCACCATTAGCAGAACGGCTGCTAAACTGGCAAGCGGGATCATGTTCAACACTTGGGCAATGGTAATGGCGCTGATGAGTAAAAATATACCGTGCAGTATGGCAGAAAGTTTTGTTTTTCCACCAAATGTAATATTGGCCGAGCTGCGTACCACAACCTGTGTAACAGGTAAGCCTCCTATTAATCCTGAAAATATGTTTCCCAGCCCCTGGGCTTTTAATTCCCGGTTGGTAGGGGTAATTCTTTTATCGGGGTCCATTTTGTCGGTAGCTTCAACACTCAGCAAGGTTTCCAAACTGGCTACAATGGCCAATACGAAGGCAATCTTCCAAACTTCTATATTGGTGATCGCTGAAAAATCGGGAAAGGTGAACTGGCTGAAAAACTCAGATAAATTACTGGCAACCGGAAGCCTTACCACCTGGTCTTCGGCCAAACTAAAGTCCAATGTACCCGTTTTAAAAAGATAGTTCATCACAATACCCAGTACCACCACCACAATGGGGCCTTGTAACAACTGAAATATTTTATGTTTTTTAGTAAGTACCGTATCCCATAAAATTAACACAGCTAAAGAGATGGCTGCAATCAAAACAGCACCAGGTGTAATAAAATCCAGGGCCTTTCCTATCTCAGAAAAAGTATTTTGCCCGTCTGCCTGTAAAAAAGCATCGTCGCCTTCGGTATCCTTATCCCAACCCAATGCATGTGGAATTTGTTTTAAGATGATCAGCAAACCTATACCGGTAAGCATTCCCTTAATAACTGATGAGGGAAAAAAGTAGGCGATAAAACCGGCTTTGGCAAAGCCCAGTGCAAGTTGAAGAAACCCTGCAATTACAACCGCCAGTAAAAAAACAGGCCAGGAACCCAATGCAGCAATGGAGGTTAAAACAATTACAGCCAGGCCGGCAGCAGGACCACTAACCCCCAGTGAAGAACCGCTTGCAATACCTACAATAATACCCCCCACAATGCCTGCAATGATGCCCGAAAAAAGCGGCGCCCCGGATGCCAGGGCAATACCCAGACATAAAGGAACTGCTACAAAAAATACCACAATACTCGCCGGCAGGTCGCTTTTGATTTCTTTAAACAAATTATTGTTCTTCATGAGAAGCTGTTTTGAGATGATTAATAATGGAATTTACAGTTAACATCAATATAAAGATAAAGTTGCCTTAAAATAATAAAGAAAAAGAAATGGTAAAGCGCTAATTGATGAAAATAGAATTAAAACTACAGCCGGTTAGGCGGAGGTACCAACAGTTCGCCGTGAAAAGCAATATAAGTATCTGCGTTTTTACTATTATGATATAACGAAATTTTAACCGGGAAATCTGAGGTGAGGTGATGCTCATGTATAAATTCTTCAGAAAGCGTATTGCTGCCGGGCGTTTTCTCTTCGGCATTATTACCGGGTGGATTTGTGGCTTCCTCTTCACCAGCCGTAAGGGGATAAGCTGATTTTTCCTTTTTATGCTGCCTGGCCTGCTCCTGCTGTCCGGCATATACAAATGGCGAGCTTACTGTAAACCATGCCAATGCCGTAATTAAAATAACAGCGGATAGCATTTGTAAAAACCCATATTTTCTAATGCTTCTTTTCATGGAGTATTGCAAGATAACAAATATCATATCTTAAAACAACTCTGAGGAAGGGCATACCTGTTAAATCATTAAATAATACACAATCAACAGGTTGCAAATGCTGCAAGAAAGATTAATTAAAATATTTCGGATCTGGTATCCATGATCCGGAATGCCATTTGCCCTATTATGCAGTTATCAGTAATACGGTTTTACCTGCGGGAAGATGCTTTAAATTTTTCAATGGCATTCCTGGTAAAGGCACTTAACACCAGTTTTCCGCTTATAGCTGCCCTTTCTTTCAATAATTCATCCCAGTGTTCGGTTCCTTTCCAGAATATTTTTTTCATTTCGGCCATAGCTACAGGATTGGAATGTGCAAGGGTGTTGGCGAGCTTATAAACTGCCTCATCAAGATTTTCCATTGTTTCATGTATCTCCGAATAAAGCCCCTTGCGTTTTGCCCAGTCTGTGCTGCGCCAGGTAGCGGCATCAATAGCCAGCGTGCTGAAGGCGGCAGTCCCTATTTTTCTTTCTACGGCCGGCCCCACCACAAAAGGGCCAATACCCACAGCCAGCTCACTTAATTTAACTTCGGCATGATTCATGGCAATGGCATAATCAACTGCCGCTGCCAATCCTACACCACCCCCAACACATTTACCCTGTATGCGGCCAATGATAAATTTGGGGCACTTGCGCATGGCATTGATCACATGCGCAAAGCCACTAAAAAACTTTAAGCCTTCGGCCTCATTTTTAATAGCCACCAGTTCATCAAAACTGGCGCCACTGCAAAATGTTTTATCGCCGGCACTTTTTAAAATGATCACTTTGGTATCATCGTGTGTGCCGGCAAAATGAATTTCACGGGCAAGCTCATCCAGTATTTTACCGGGCAACGAATTGCTTTGCGGATGAAAAAACTCGATGGTATTGATGCCGTGTTCAATATGTGATTTTACATAATCTGATGACATGGTCTTTTTTATTACAAAATTACAACAAAGGATAATGAAACAAAATATCCGCCACTAAAACTGGAAATAAATAAATGAGCTGCTGCTTTCCTGGCTCCATACGATCAACAGCAATAAAACTGCCCAAATTATACCCAGCAGCCACCAGGGCATTTTTTCAGCAACGGTCAATACTTTGGTATCCCGCATCATCCAGTGAAAAGCAACCATCAATACCACGATTACCCCAACCTTTAATATGCTTAATGTGGTAAGCAGGGTTTCTGCCTTGGGCATGGTATAAAACATGGCTGATAACAGATGCCATGCGGAAGTAAAATCCGGCGCCCTGAAAAACACCCAGGTTACATTGATGAAAAAGAAAGTGATCATGGCATAGATAAAATTGCGAACCGTTTTTTCTTTGAACTCTTTGGGAATAATGCCTAAAACACCTACCTCGCCTGATGGTATGGCAGACAAAGCCACTGTTTTTGTTTTTGCACGATAATCCTGCAGGATCTTTTCGCCCCATAAATAGGCACCGTGTAAGGCTCCCCAAACCACAAAGGTCCAGTTGGCCCCATGCCAAAGACCACCCAGTAACATGGTGATCATTAAGTTGATGTATGTTCTGAATTTTCCGTTGCGGTTTCCGCCCAATGGTATATATAAATAGTCTCTCAGCCAGGCTGATAAGGTAATATGCCACCTGCGCCAAAAATCAGAGAATCCAATGGCCGCGTAAGGATATAAAAAATTCTGTGGCAATACAAAACCCAAACACAATGCCACACCTACGGCACAGGTTGAGTATCCGGCAAAATCAAAAAATATCTGGCCCGAAAAAGCCAGTACACCTGTCCAGGCATCGAGTGTTTGTAAAATTGCTTTCGAATTAAATACATCATTGGCTGATGGTGCCAGGAAACTGTCGGCCAGCACCACTTTCATAAACAATCCCAGGCTTATCAGTAATAAGCCCTGCATCAATTGCTGTTGAGAGGCCTTTCGGGGCGATTCAAACTGGGGAACCAGTTGTGGCGGACGAACGATAGGACCGGCCACCAGGTGAGGAAAGAAAGTAACAAAAAGAGAAAAATCAAGCATGGATTTAACCGGCTCACTTTTCTTTTTATACATATCGATGGTGTAGCAAAGCGTGGTGAAGGTATAGAAAGATATACCTGCCGGTAAAATGATATTTGGCTTGGCAGGATGATAATCCATGCCCATTGCATTTACCAGGTGTGTAAAATTTTCCAGTAAAAATGTGCCGTATTTAAAAAAGATAAGCATACCCAGGTTGCCTATCAGGCTTATCACCAGCAATAATTTTCTTTTGTGTTTATTCTCCTGATTATATAATGCCCGGCCCACATAAAAATCTACAATAGTTGCCAACCATAAAAGAAGGATAAAAGGAGGGTTCCAGGCTGCATAAAAAACATAACTGGCCAGCAGGAGGTTTATCTTTTTCACTTTCCAGCTGAATGGCAGGTTATGCAAAATGAGCATTATGATAAAAAAAGCAACAAATGTTAATGAATTAAATACCATGATACAGTTAGGTTAATGGTTAATATTATTTTACAGGTGCCGGCAGTTTAGGAAAAATCCATCCTTTTTCCTGGTTTAGTATCCGTATAAACTCTTTGGTAAAAACAATGGCGTCCTTTTGACTAAGGTGTGAAAATTCAGGACAAATAAAATTTGAAATAGCAGGATAGTCTGCGAAATGAATCCCCTGGCTGTTGGTAGCAGACAATATGCGATCCCAATATTTTTCTCTGGCAAAGACCTTGCTTTCTCCCATATGATAATAAGGGCCGCTTGATGGTGTACGCACAAAAAATACCTGTCCGCCCCTTTCCCTGATTTTATCAACAGAAGTTTTTACCCTGTTTAGTATGGAATCGAGCTTGGCACCACTTGCCGGAGGTTCTTTACTCATTTTTATAAAACCTGCCCAAATGGCTTTTACTTTATTTTGCAAAACAGTATCTGCCGAAAAACGATCAGTCATATATTCCTGCCGGTTAAACCTCACCCTGCCGAAGTCGGAAGGAAAACCGTGAAAGTTATAAACGCCTTTTCGGTCATTAAGCATAATATTGCCCAAACAGGCATTTAATGAAAGCCATTCCTTATCTAAAAAAACAAAATTGGATTCCAGCCACTTATTGATATAGAAGCTTGCCCGCTGTGCTGGTGTGCGTTCTTTAAAATAATTTAAATTTTCATCCGGCCTTCTGGAATTACCACCGGCAGTTGAAAAAAACAAACCTTCAGTAACATCTATAACCAATCTTCCTTTAAAATTTTTGTCATTGGCCAGGTTTTCCAGAACAGGAATGGGCGTACTGCCTACGCAGGCCAGTTGAACCGCCTTGTTGCCGGTAATGGATTCCCAGGTGGGGATATCCAGGTCGAATTTGATCCGGGATGATCCGATAAAAACAGTGGACTTATCTGCCGGTTCATAAGCCCTGTCCCGTTGATGGGTCCACAAGGCCGGGTCATCGTTAAATGTGGTTTCAAAGCCTTTGCCCCGCAAATAATATTCCCAGCTTAAAACAACAATAAGCACAAGGCAAAATGCCAGAATACCGGCCTTTGCCAGGGTAGATTTTGTCATGGTATTTTTGTTAACGTATGAAAATATAAAACAACAGTTGCCGTTGCTTTAAAAATTAAAAAGCTGTATAGTTAGTTTTGGTAAAAATGTTTCCGGTTTAAAGATAATATTTGGGGTTGAGATTACATAATAAATACACTACCGTTTTGCAACCATCGTTAAAATGGTAGCCACGCCCGTTACCTCACCTGTTTCATCAATCATTTCCACCAGCCATTTTACAATACCCTTGTCAATATCGTCGCCACGTTTGTTGTCTTCGGGCTTTTCAACCACCCGTTTATCATTAAGCAGTTTTTGTTTACAGGTAAACCGTATGTGTATTTCACTTCCGGGATAAACGGGCTTGGTAAAACGCAGTTCGTCAATACCATAATTTAACAGCACCGGATTTTTTTCGTAGCTGTCCACAAACAAACCGGCTGCAATGCTCATGATAAAATAACCATGCGCCACCTGCTGCTCAAACATAGTGCCTGTAAAATCGGTGGTTTTAATGTGTGCATAAAAATGGTCCCCGCTCAGGTCGGCAAATTTATCAATGTCTTCGCTGGTGATGGTTCTTTTTTCGGTAATGATCTGTTCACCCACTTCCAGTTCTTCAAAATATTTGGTGAAGGGATGTTTGCCCGGATCTTTTCCGGCAGCATATTGCTGGTACACGTTGGTAATGGCGGTGATGGTGGTTGGCGAGCCTTGTATAGCGGTGCGTTGCAGGTAGTGCTTTACGCCCCGCAATCCGCCCATCTCTTCGCCGCCGCCGGCCCGGCCGGGACCTCCATGTACGAGTAATGGTAACGGTGAGCCATGTCCGGTACTTTCTTTGGCGCACTCATTATTCAGCACCAGTATCCTGCCATGGTGTGATGCTGCACCAATTACATACTGCTGTGCGGTTTTATGATCGGCGGTTACAATGGTTGAAACCAGGCTGCCTTTGCCCAGCTTGCTTAATGCAATGGCATCTTCTGTTTTTTTATAGGGCATGATGGTGCTTACCGGGCCAAATGCTTCCACTTCATGTGCTTCTTTTGCCTTAAACGGATTTTCGTTCATCAGCAATACCGGGCCCATAAAAGCTCCTTTGTTCGCATCTGCATCCACCACTTCCACACTGTCGATACTGCCGTAAACAATTTGAGAAGAGGCCAGTAATTTCTGAACCTGCTCCTTTACTTCATTGCGTTGTGTTTGCCCGGCCAGCGAACCCATTCTTACCGCAGCATTCAGCGGGTTGCCAATGGTGGTTTGGGCAAGTGAAGCGCCGATCTCTTTCCATATATCTTCCATCCTGTTTTCCGGAACAAAAATGCGGCGTATGCCGGTGCAGCGCTGTCCGGCCTTTAAGGTCATTTCCTTTCGCACTTCTTTTATAAAAATATTCCACTCGGGCTTATCAGGTGTTACATCCTGGCCCAGTACAATACAATTAAGCGAATCGGCTTCCATATTAAAGGGAACATTTTCGCGTAAAATATTAGGATTTGATTTTAACATCAAACCCGTTGATGCAGATCCGGTAAAGGTTACCACATCCTGCGAGGTTACATGGTCCAGTATATCCCCCGCACTGCCGCATATTAACTGCAGCGCCCCCTCGGGTAAAATTTTTGAAGCGATGATCTCTTTTACAACCGCCTCGGTTAAATAACTGGTAACCGTAGCCGGCTTTACAACCGCAGGCACCCCGGCCAGTAAATTCACGGCAATTTTTTCTAGCATACCCCAAACCGGAAAATTAAACGCATTGATGTGTACAGCTATCCCTTCCTTAGGTACCAGTATATGCGTACCCATAAAACTATTATTGGCGCCCAGGTTATGGCTTTCGCCATCCACTACAAAAGTTTCGTTAGATAATTTACGCCGCAGAGATGCATTGGCAAAAAGATTACCGATGCCCCCCTCAATATCTACCCAGCTATCGGCTTTAGTAGCACCGGTTTTATAACTGATGGCATAAAAGGTATCCAGGTGGTTCCTTAAATGCATGGCCAGCGCTTTCAGCATATTGCCCCGCTCATGAAAGGTCATTTTGCGCAGAGCGGGATTACCAATTGTTCTGCCATATTCCAGTATGCTTTTAAAGTCGAGGCCTTTTGTACTTGCAGCAGCAACAGGTTCGCCGGTTACAGCATTGAATAATCGCTGGCCTTCGCCATCGCCGGTGACCCAGTTACCGGTAATATAATTTTCGAGCTTGTTCATGATAAAATTTAATGTGCTAAGATAATTTAAATACAAATTAGCAGGTAGTGTGAATAGGGAAGTCAAGCTTTAGAAGCTTGACTTCCCTAAAAAATCAGTATCCGTACATCCATTGATCTGTATTCATACACACAATGTAAAACAAAAAGCACCTTTAATAAAGATGCTTTCTGTTTTCAGTTTTATTTTTGTTATTACATCCGGTTATCTATCTCTGCACAAAGCCGTTGAAAAATATCATCTACTGTTCCTTCGCCTTTTATCATCACCACTTTATCAAACTGGTTGTAATAATCTGCCACCATGGCTGTTTTGTTATGGTATTCCACAATACGTGCCCGTATCACCTGTTCATTGTTGTCGTCGCTGCGGCCGCTGGTTTCTCCTCTTTTCAGCAGGCGCTTTACCAATTCCTCTTCACTTACCTCCAATGCCAGCATCGCAGCAATGGGTGCTTCTTTCAATTCCAGCAGGTTATCAAGGGCTTTTGCCTGTGCTTGTGTTCGGGGAAAGCCATCAAACAAAAAACCCTTGGCATCCGGGTTTTTATCCAACGCCGAGCTGATCATGCCAATTACTACCTCATCTGGTACCAGTTGACCCTTGTCCATAAAATTTTGTGCCTCTTTTCCCAAAGGAGTTTGGTTATTTATTTCATGGCGAAGCAAATCGCCTGTACTCAGGTGCTTTAACCCGTATTGGGCAATCAGTTTTTCACTTTGCGTTCCTTTTCCGCTGCCCGGAGGGCCAAATAATATTAAATTAAACATAAGCTGGTTGTGCTTGTGAAGATAGCAAATATAACAATCGTACTTTAAATTTTCATTAACAGCACGGTGAATCTGTTTAAAATCTTAAAATTTCACCAATTCGTACATTAAGAACTATTTATCACGAAATTTGTTGAAGTATATGCGCCATCTGATCTACATATCAATTATCGTCTCTTTAATGATTACCGGTTGTAACGATCAGCCGGCTAAACAAACCAATACAATTATTATGGATTCAGCTAAAAACACAAACCCCGTTTTCTCTAAAACAGATACCGCCAAAGTGGAGATCAGTAATGAAGAGTGGAAAAAGATATTACCTGCCGATGTATATAATATTGCCCGTGAAAAAGGGACCGAAAGGGCTTTTACCGGAAAATATTGGGACCACAAAGAAGGGGGCACTTATTATTGCCAGGCCTGCGGCAACCCATTATTTAACAGCAATGGAAAATTCGACAGCAACTGCGGCTGGCCCAGTTTTTTTGAACCCATCAGCAAGGGCAGCATTATTTATGCCCCCGATAATACCTATGGTATGAAACGTACCGAAGTCATGTGCGGCAAATGCAAAGCGCATTTGGGCCATGTATTTGATGATGGCCCGCCGCCCACCGGTTTGCGTTATTGCATCAATTCGGTGATACTGGATTTCTCCGCAGGATCCGGTGGAGAGAAAGCAAAAGATGCCGAAAAAAAGTTTGATAAAACACAATAATCAGAAAAGCTGTCAACCTGATGCAATACCCGATAACTAATCAGGCTTTCTAACACATACCAAATGACAGAGGTCAACTTTTTGCACATTGTAAAAAGCGCCGCTGTAAAAATATTTGGTTACCGCCTGGGTACCGTTTGCTTCCGTTGAGCTCCAGATGGTCATCTTCTCATCTAATTTCAGCTTTTCGTAATTCAGGTGAATGATATCTGTTTCGTCTTTGCAAGGCAGATACCAATCGGTAAATCCTCCTGCAGTTAGTGTATCGCAAACCTTTGCCGCATAGATCCTTCCTTCGTATCCGCTGTTTTTTCCAACTGCTGCAACGATGGCTTTTGTATTGGCTGCACCGTCGGTTTCACTTTGAGCTGCCTTGCCTACCTGCTCATACCCGCCCCAGGTAATGCGGTCTAAAAAAGTCATATCGGCTATCATCAGTTTCTTGCCGTTGCCTTCAATAGTGGCCGTTTTTTGTGCTGCAGTACTTAAAGAAAAGAATAACAAAACAAAGCATATATTTTTCATAATGTAGTTTTTTGAAATGTAAATAAAATATAAATAACCGAAACTATTCTGGAAATTTATCCGCCCCTGTTTTCTGTTCAGCTTCCAGGGTATCCATTCATCAATTCTTATTTGTGCTCTCGTCTTTTTTTTGCACCTTCATTGCCTAAAAATCAACAATGAGAAAATTGCTATCCTTTTTTGTGGGCTTAATGCTGCTATTGCATTGTTATAATTCAGTTGCACAAAAAAACCCATCTGCCGCCGGGCAGTTATCCCTCGAACAGTTTAAAAATTTAAAGCCCCGCAATATAGGCCCCGCCGGTATGAGCGGGCGTATTACGTCCATAGATGCCGTGGTGGCCAATCCCAATATATTTTATGTAGGTGCGGCAAGCGGCGGTGTATGGAAAACCGAAAACAGCGGACATTCCTGGAAGCCGGTTTTTGATGATCAACCCACCCAGAATATCGGGGCCATTGCCATTCAGCAATCCAATCCTTCGGTGGTTTGGGCAGGTACCGGAGAGGGCAACCCAAGAAATTCACTGAACCTGGGCGGAGGCATTTATAAAAGTCTTGATGCCGGCAAAACCTGGAAAAAAATGGGCCTCGATAAAACAATATGTATTCACCGGGTGGTTATTGACCCCACAGAACCCAATACCGTTTATGTGGCTGCCATAGGAAACCCATATGCCGAGCATCCGGAAAGGGGCGTTTTTAAAACAACCGATGGCGGCGAAACCTGGAATAAAATTTTATTTGCCAATGACACCACCGGTTGTGCCGACCTGATCATGGACCCATCTAACCCCAATAAACTGATTGCGGCCATGTGGCAGTTCAGAAGAACCCCCTGGAACCTGAAAAGCGGGGGCAAAGGCAGCGGTTTGTTTATAACGGTTGATGGAGGAAAAAACTGGAAACAAATAACCAAAGAAGACGGATTGCCGGATGGACAATTGGGAAGAATAGGTGTTGCTTTCAGCCGCAGTATGCCAACCCGGGTATATGCAAAAGTAGAAGCCACAAAAAACGGTTTATACAAAAGTGATGACGGGGGTTTTAAATGGACTTTGGTGAACAGCGATCCGGCCCAGGTAACAGACCGCCCTTTTTATTACCAGGAAATTTATGTTGACCCAAAAAATGAAAACAGGATATATGATGTGCACTCCACCATCACCTTTAGTGAAGATGGCGGAAGATCTTTTTCAACCATGATCCCATATTCGGGTATTCATCCCGATCATCATGCCTGGTGGATAAATCCCGAAGACCCCAACCATATTATTGAAGGTAATGATGGCGGTATCGGTATTTCAAGAGATAGGGGCAAGACCTGGGTATTTGATGAAAAAATACCGGTAGGACAGTTTTACCATGTAAATGTGGATAATGAAATTCCTTACAATGTCATGGGCGGTATGCAGGATAACGGGAGCTGGCTTGGCCCGGCCTATACCTGGACAAATGGGGGTATCAGAAATTATTACTGGAGTAATGTGGGCGGTGGCGATGGTTTTGATGTAGCATCGGACCCCGAAGATGCCAGCTGGGTGTATAGCATGAGCCAGGGCGGAAGTGTGGGAAGAAGAAACTGGAAAACCGGTGAAGGATGGTCCATCAGGCCGCAGGCATTGGATCCTAAAACCAAATTGCGTTTTAACTGGAACTCAGCCATTGCGCTTGACCCGTTTGACACAAAAACTGTTTATTACGGCAGCCAGTATGTACACAAGAGTATGGATAAAGGGGTTAATTGGGATATCATATCGCCGGATCTTACCTCAAACGATTCTATAAAAATTGCCGCCTATCAAAACACCGGTGGACTAACACTGGATATTACCGGTGCAGAAACGCATGGCAGTATTCTTGCCATTGAGCCATCAAAAAAAGAAAAGGGAACAATATGGGTTAGTACAGATGATGGTAATGTACAGCTGACAAGAGATGGCGGAAAAACATGGACCTCTTTTTTTGGAAAGATTCCGGGTATGCCTGCCGGTTGCTGGATACCTCAGATAAAAGCATCGGTATATAATGCCGGAGAAGTTTTTGTTGTGGCCAATGATTACCGCCGCGGAGATATGAAGCCTTATATTTTTCGCTCAGCAGATTATGGTAAAACCTGGAGCCGTATGGTAGATGAAAATAAAGTGAAGGGCTATGCCTTATGTGTATTGCAGGATCCTGCAGCACCCAATTTGATTTTTGTGGGTACAGAAAACGGGTTATGGGTAAGTTTAGATAACGGCATTTCTTTTGAGCAATTTAAAAATGGCTACCCGGCAGTTTCCACATATGACCTGGCCATTCAGGAACGTGAAGCCGACCTGGTAATTGCCACCTTTGGCCGTGCACTTTGGGTATTGGACGATATAAGGCCATTAAGAAAAGCTGCTGCCGGCAAAGGCATGAAGTTTACTTCTCCCATTACTGTTTTTGCTTCGCCTGATGCCTACCAGGCACAATATAAAGCGGCTCCCGGTTACGAGTGGAGCACCTATGGATTGTACGAAGCCGAGAACAGGAGACGTGGTGCAACGGTTAGTTTTTTCATCAACAAACAAAAACAGGATACTGCAACAAAACAACCGGCTGTTTCTGCTCCGGCTGAACAAGCCGCTCCGGCTATAACACAACAGGGTGGCGGAGGACGTGGTGGCCGTGGCGGTGGAGGCCAGGGTGGTGCTGGCGGAAGAAGAACAGATAGCGCCATGGTGAGAATATATAATTCGCAAAATGAACTGATAAGAACATTGCGCTGGGGGGTTGACTCCGGTTTTAATAAAATGTACTGGGGCATGGAAGAAAAAGGTTTTCGTCAGGCTGGCTCGGCCAAACCGCTAACCGGCGCACCGGAGCCAGGTGGCTTTACTGTTTTACCGGGTAGTTATAAATTGGTTATCACATATGCTAAAGCCTCCGATTCAACCTTTATAACGGTAAAGGATGACCCCCGTTTGGGTAACCGTAATGATATAAAACTGGCACAGCGAAATATGTATGACCGGTTAAGAAAATCTGCAGATAAATTAAATACAGGAACCGACCAGCTTACAGAAAGTGAAGAAGTGCTTACTAAAATGTTATCTCAATTAAAGGGTATGGAGGGAAAAGAGATCGACTCTTTAAGAAAATCAACCACAAAAATGCAGGATGAAATAAAAAGTATCCGTGAATTAATAAGTGGCAAAACAAGTACCGCCCAGGGTATATCTAGAAACCCGTTTGAAGTAACGGTAATGAGTACACTACAAACAGCGCAGCAATCCATTGGAAGCAAAATGGTAGTGCCGGGCAGGCAGGTAGAAATACTGGTAGAAAACGCAGAAAAAGCTGTGAAAGATATTACAGAGAAGATAAATAATTTTTACAGCGGTAAATGGGCGGCCTACCGGCAGCTGGCAGAGGGAACAAAAGTGAACCTGTTTAAAGATTATAAAATGATTGATTAATTGGTACAGGTATAATAAAAAAGCGGCTTTAAAGCCGCTTTTTTATTATATTTATTGTCCCGGTTCACATTTAAAACCGATGTTTTATCTCATGCATTATTTTAAAATAACAGGAGATGTATAAAATATTTACGCTTGCATTGGCTGTATCTGTTTTGCCTGTATCCAACCGGTATTATGCTGCCGGGTTTATTAGGGATAATACTGTTCAAAAACCAGCGGATATTTTCCATTATAAAAATACCCTTGCCACAAATCCATTTGAGCCTGAAAAAAAACCAACCGAAGCCTGGAGCCAGAACTGGATGGCCACCGCACAGGAAAACATCCGCAAAAGCGAGTACAACTTTAAATGGGAAGAAAAACTAAAAGCTTACTGCACCCCCAACCGTAAAAACAACCTCCGCTTTTTTTATAATGAAAAAGGTTTTTCTGTCGAGCCACGAACGACCAAAATACCCATCGGTGAATATGACCCAATGGCCAGGCCTGATGAAATAAAATATAAGAACATAGCGGGCTGGAAAATAAAATTCAACCTGGATAAAAAGCAGCTACATCATGGTAAGTGGCAAATAGTAAACAATACAGCCGAATACATTACCGATAACATCACCGTTCAATACATCAACAACGATGAAGGCATGCGCCAGAATTTTATTGTGCATGCACCACAATCAAAAAGCAATAAACTGAAAATAAACTTCAGCGTTAAAACCAAACTAAAGACCAAACTAAACGGCAACCAGCTGCAGTTCTTTCATAAAAAAACCAATGTGTTGAATTATGAAGATTTAAAAGTCTGGGATGCAAATAATAAGCCACTGGTGGCTTCTTTTAAAAAAGGAAAGAAGGAGAGATATTATATCCAGGTGGATGCAAAAGATGCGGTTTACCCTATCACCATCGACCCCATCAGTACCACGCCTGCGGCTATGGTAGAAAGCAACCAGGCAAATGCCTCTATGGGTATTGGTGTATCATCGGCAGGAGATATAAACGGCGATGGGTACAGCGATGTGATCGTTGGTGCTTATTTATATGACAATGTGCTAGCCAGCGAAGGTGCGGTCTTTGTTTACCATGGCTCAGCAACAGGTATCTCTACCACCCCGGCAGTAATTTTAGAAAGCAACCTGGCCGGTGCTCTTTTGGGCTATTCCGTAGCACCGGCAGGTGATGTAAATGGCGATGGATACAGCGATATCATTGCTGGGGGTTATGGATACAACAATGGGCATGCTTTTGAAGGAGCCGCTTTTGTATATCATGGCTCGGTTACAGGTATTATTACCACTCCGGCAGTAATTTTAGAAAGCGATCAGGTGAATAGTTTTCTAGGTATTTCCGTTGCTTCTGCCGGAGATGTAAATGGCGATGGTTACAGCGATGTAATTGCGGGTGCTTATGCCTACGACAGCGGAGAGACTGATGAAGGCGCAGCCTTTATATATCATGGTTCGGCAACAGGCATCATTACCATAGCCGCAGATACCGTTCAAAGTAACCAGGCAGGTGTATGGCTTGGCCGTTCCGTGTCGTCGGCCGGAGATGTAAATGGAGATGGATTCAGCGATGTGATCGTAGGGGCTCCTTCTTTCGATAACCCAGAAATCAATGAAGGCCGTGCCTTTGTGTACCATGGCTCAGCAACAGGTATCAATACCACTGCGGCAGCCACAGTAGAAAGCAACCAGGCGGGTGCCGAAATGGGGTTTTCCGCAACCATGGCGGGCGATGTAAACGGCGATGGATACGGCGATGTGATCGTGGGCGCAACCCGATACGACAACGGGCAAATTGATGAAGGCGCAGCCTTTGTGTACCATGGCTCTGCTACCGGTATCAGTACCACTGCAGCTGCAATTGTAGAAAGCAACCAGGCAAATGCCTGGATGGGTATTGTATCATCAGCCGGAGATGTGAATGGCGACGGATATAGTGATGTAATTACAGGGGCGTATTTCTATGACAATGGACAAAACAATGAAGGCGCAGCTTTTGTGTACCATGGCTCAGCTACCGGTATTAACACCACTGCGGTAACTACTGTAGAAAGCAACCAGGCAGATGCCAATATGAGCATTGTATCATCGGCCGGAGATGTAAATGGCGATGGATACAGCGATATTATTGTGGGGGCTTATTCATACGACAATGTAGAAAACAATGAAGGCGCCGCCTTTGTGTACCACGGCTCTGCTGCTGGTGTTAATACCACTGCAACAGCTGCGGTGGAAAGCAACCAGGCCAGTGCCTGGCTGGGATATTCGGTGGCCGGGGCGGGCGATGTAAATGGCGATGGATACAGCGATGTGATGGTAGGTGTGCCTTTGTATAATAATAGCCAGACTGATGAGGGGGTGGTTTTTATATACCATGGTTCGGCCACAGGTATTAATACCACTGCTGCCGCTTTATTGCAAAGCGACCAGGTTGGGGCGCAATTGGGTATTGCTGTTGCCGGAGCAGGTGATGTAAACGGCGATGGGTACAGCGATATTATTGCAGGTGCCTTCCTGTACAATAATGGAGAAACAGACGAAGGGGCAGCTTTTATTTACCATGGATCTGCTTCAGGCATTAATACCACTGCTGCCGCTTTATTGCAAAGCAACCAGGCAAGTGCCCAGTTCGGTATATCGGTCGCCGGTGGCGGCGATGTAAATGGCGACGGCTACAGCGATGTAATTGCGGGTGCCAATTTTTATGATAATGGTCAAACAGACGAAGGCCGTATTTTTGTTTACCATGGCTCGGCCTCTGGTATAAACACAACAGCCGCTGCATTTGCCGAAAGTAACCAGGCCGGCGCCCAGCTTGGTTACTCCGTGGGCAATGCCGGCGATGTAAACGGAGATGCATTCAGCGATGTGATAGCAGGAGCTCTTTATTTTGATAACATTCAAAATGATGAAGGCGCTGCCTTTGTGTATCATGGATCGGCTACAGGTATCAATACTACACCGGCAACTATTATAGAAAGCAACCAGGCCGGAGCCCAAATGGGTACATCGGTTGCCGGGGCCGGTAATGTGAACGGCGATGCCTACGGTGATGTGGTTATAGGATCACATGCGTATGATGATGGCGAGCCGGACGAGGGCGCAGTTTTTGTACATCACGGATCGGCCACAGGCATCAATACAACACCTGATGCGATAGTGCAGGGAGACCAGATCAGCGCTTTCATGGGCTGGTCAACTGCCGGTGCAGGTGATGTAAACGGCGATGGGTACAGCGATGTGGTTGTAGGAATAATATTTTACGAAAACGGGCAGTCTGCAGAAGGAGGCCTTGCCATTTACCATGGTTCCCCAACCGGCATGAGTACCACCCCGTCGGCCTTTATGGAAAGCAACCTGTTTGGTTCACAACTGGGTGTGTCTGTTGCCTGTGCCGGAGATGTGAACGGCGACGGGTACAGTGATGTGATTGCCGGATCTTTCCTGTATAACGGCGGGCATACAGATGAAGGCGCAGCTTTTGTATACCACGGCAACAGCCCGGGCAATAACAAACGCAATAATCTTCGTTTATACAATACCGATTTAATAACACCCATCAACAGCAGTAATTTTGTCTTTGGCAATTTTGGTGCAGGGCTTTATGCCAAATCATTTTTAGGTAGAGATAGTGGGAAAATGGTTTGGGAAACAAGACTAAATTATAATGCTTACAGCGGTATACCAATCACCAACAGTACTTTCTTAACCAGTCAGCAAAGCTCTTACACAGATCTGGGGTTAACCGGTATCGAGTTAAAAAACTTAATTACAAAATTATTGGGCGGCCGATACACCAAGCTCAGGGCCAGGGTAAAATACAAACCAACAAAAGCTATAACAGGCCAGGTGTACGGACCCTGGCGCAATGTATCTAATATTATTGATGCCAATAATTTAGGTATACTACCAATAGAATTAATTTCTTTTAACGCTGCCTGGGTACAAAAAGGTAAAACCGCACGCCTCGATTTTAAAACTGATAAGGAAAGCGGTGTTTGTTGTTTTGATATAGAGAAGAGTGCCGACGGTTTTAATTTTTATTCCATTGGTACAATGCCTGCAAAAAATATTGCCGGGATACAATCTTATTCATTTATAGATGCCAATGCTTCTGCCAAAAAACAATTCTACCGAATAAAAATAAAAGGCATTGCCGGCCAAATGGATTACAGTAATATTCAGCAACTGAGTAATGATAAAGCAACAGAGATACTGGTATTTCCCAACCCAACCACCGATGTGTTGCAGTTGCAGTTGAACAAGGCATATGATAAAATGAATGTGCGGATATTTAATGCTTCTGGGCAATTGGTAAAACAAATGCAGCTTCCCGCATCTAACCAAATCATCACCATACCGGTACAACATTTAGCTGCCGGCAAATACTGGCTACACTTGCAAAGCGCTAGTGACAAGCAGGTATTGCAGTTTGTGAAGCAGTAAAACTATTACATATGTGTTTTTAAAAACGGCCTAACAGCCGTTTTTTTGTTAATTTTATTTTTTCAATCAACCTCCTTCCCTAAGAAACTGTTTCATTCATCAACTAAATACAGGAATGTTTAAATTTTTACCTATTGCTGTGGCCATATCTGTTTTACCGCTTTCGCAACAAGTTGCCAACAATGGTTTTGTAGCAGATAAAAGCAGCAACCTGGCTTCTTTTATTTTTAATTTCAAATACACCCCTGCCTTCAATCCTTTTGAGCCAGAGAAAAAAACAGCAGAACCCTGGAGCGGGAACTGGATGTCAACCGCACAGGAAAACATCCGCAAAAGCGAGTACAACTTTAAATGGGAAGAAAAACTAAAAGCATACTGCACACCCAACCGGAAAAATAACCTTCGTTTTTTTTATAATAAAGATGGCTTTAGTGTGGAGCCGCGTACAACTCAAATACCTGTCGGCGATCCGATAGCTATCGGATTTGACCCCATGACAGGGCCTGATGAAATAAAATACAGAACCATCCAAAATTGGAAAGTAAAATTCAACCTCGATAAAAAAATTGCAGCTAATGGTAAATGGCAAATAGTAAATAACAAAGCTGAGTACATTACAGAAAAAATCACCGTTCAATACATCAACAACGATGAAGGCATGCGCCAGAATTTTATTGTGCATGCACCACAATCAAAAAGCAACAAACTGAAAATAAACTTCAGCGTTAAAACCAAACTAAAGACCAGACTAAACGGCAACCGGCTGCAGTTCTTTCATAAAAAAACCAATGTGTTGAATTATGAAGACCTGAAAGTGTGGGATGCAGATGGAAAATTATTATCCGCATCTTTTAAAAAAAATAAAAATACATACTGCATACAGGTTGATGCAAAAGATGCTGTTTATCCTATTACCATCGACCCCATCAATACCACACCGGCTGCTTTTGTTGAAAGCAACAATGCTGGGTCTCGTATGGGGACTTCCGTAAGTGCTGCAGGTGATGTAAATGGCGATGGTTATAGTGATGTAATTGTGGGTGCTTATTTTTATAGCAACTTAGAGTCGGGAGAAGGTGCTTTTTTTATTTACCATGGCTCTGCAACCGGTATCAATACCACACCGGCAACTTTTGTAGAAAGTAACCAGGCAGGATGGCAGATGGGATTTTCTGTTTCTACGGCAGGTGATGTGAATGGTGATGGTTTCAGTGATGTAATTGTAGGAGCACCGTTATACAGTAATGTAGAAACCAGCGAGGGTGCTTTTTTAGTGTATCATGGCTCTGCATCCGGCATCAACACCACACCTGTAACTTTTGTAGAAAGCAACCTGACTGGAACTTGTCGCCTGGGCTTTGATGTTGCTTGTGCAGGCGATATTAATGGGGATGGGTTTAGTGATATATTGGTAGGCGCTAATGGTTATGGTAATGTACAAAGCCTCGAAGGGGCAGTGTATGTATACCTCGGTTCTGCTTCGGGTATTAATATTGCCTCACAGGTGATTGTTGAAACCAATGTGGCTAGTGCTCAATTGGGATGGTCGGTAGCATCTGCAGGCGATGTAAATGGAGATGGTTACAGCGATGTAATTGCAGGTGCCAGCCGTTACAGCAACGGCCAAAGTTTAGAGGGGGCTTTTTATATTTTCCATGGTTCGGCAACAGGTATTAACGCTACGCCGGCAGCTTCGGTAGAAAGTAACCTTGCAAGTGCAGCTTTGGGTACTTCTGTCAGTGGGGCTGGTGATATTAATGGGGATGGTTACAGCGATGTAATTGTAGGTGCTAATGGTTATGCTAACGGCCAAAGTGGCGAGGGGGCTGCTTTTATCTATAATGGATCGGGCAGTGGCATTAATACTACTCCTGTAACCACATTGGAAAGCAATACGGTTAATGATTTTATGGGAGGTGCTGTTTCCTGTATCGGCGATGTAAATGGGGATGGATTTAGCGATGTAGCAGTTGGAGCAGGTGGCTACGATAATGGACAAACCAACGAAGGGGGTGTATTTATTTATTTTGGTGCCATTCCCGGTATAAGCACAACACCTACTGCCATTATTGAAAGTAACCAGGCAGGAGCAAGTATGTTGGCTGTAGCCTCGGCAGGAGATGTAAACGGCGATGGATATAGTGATGTGATTACAGGTGCCGCCACATACGATAGCGGGGAAACTGATGAAGGCGCAGCCTTTGTATACCATGGCTCAGCAGACGGTATTAATACAACTGCAACATCAACCGTTGAAAGCAACCAGGCGGGTGCACAAACCGGTTATTCCGTGGCTTCGGCTGGAGATGTAAATGGCGATGGATACAGTGATGTGATCGTGGGGGCCTGGCAATATGATGATGGTGCAAATACCGAAGAAGGCAGGGCATTTGTATATCATGGCTCCGCAACAGGCATCAATACCACTGCAGCAGCTTTTGTAGAAAGTGATCAGGCCAATGCCCGTATGGGTAATTCCGTAGCATCGGCAGGCGATGTTAATGCGGATGGATACAGCGATGTGATCGTAGGTGCCTATTTATTCGATAATGGGCAAAATAATGAGGGCAGGGCCTATGTGTATCATGGCTCGGCAACCGGTATCAATACCACTGCTGCTGCTTTTGTGGAGAGCAACCTGGCAGAAGCCCGTATGGGCGTTTCCGTGGCTTCGGCAGGAGATATTAATGCGGATGGTTTTGCTGATGTGATCGTGGGGGCTTCTCAATATAATAATGGACTATCAAACGAAGGAGCAGCCTATGTATATCGCGGTTCGGTTGGCGGCATTATTACCACGCCCGCTGCAATCCTGGAAAGCAACCAGGCAAACGCCTATTTGGGGTATGCTGTGGCATCGGCAGGAGATGTGAACGGCGATGGTTTCAGCGACGTGGTAGTGGGCGCTTATTTTTACGACAATGGTGAAAACAATGAAGGCGCGGCTTTTGTGTACCACGGTTTTGCCCTGGGTATCAATACCACACCGGCAACAATTGTAGACTGCGACCAGGCAGACGCCCTGATGGGTATTTCCGTGGCATCGGCAGGCGATGTTAACGGCGACGGGTACGCGGATATTATGGTGGGCGCTTACCTGTTCAACAACGGGCAAACCGATGAAGGCGCTGCTTTTGTGTACCACGGTTCTGCATCGGGTATCAATACCACACCAGCCGCTTCAGTGGAAAGCGACCAGCCACTTGCTTATTTTGGCGCCTCGGTTGCAACTGCCGGCGATATTAACGGCGATGGATACAGCGATGTAATTGCAGGCTCATACCTGTACGACAACGGAGAGATCAATGAAGGCGCCGCCTTTGTTTACCATGGCTCTCCTGCAGGCATCAATATCATACCGGCAGACACTTTAGAAAGCAACCTGGCCAATGCCAATATGGGTATTTCCGTTGCTTCGGCAGGCGATGTTAACGGTGATGGGTACAGCGATGTGATTGTAGGGGCTCATTTTTTCGACAACGTTGAAACCGATGAAGGCTGGGCATTTGTATACCATGGCAACAGCCCGGGCAATAACAAACGCAACAACCTCCGCCTGTACAATACCGATCTTACTACGCCCGTAAGCAGGAATAATTTTAATGTAAGCAATTTTGGGGCAGGGCTGTATGCCCGGTCTTTTATGGGCAGGGCAAAAGGAAAGCTGGTTTGGGAAACACGTCTCAGTTACAATGCTTACAGTGGCACACCCATTACCAACAGCACATTCTTTACGGCACAACAGGCCGCTTATACCGACCTGGGTGTTAACGGTATTGAACTTAAAAACCTGATCAATAAAATTACCGGCGCCAGGCTCTACACCAAACTCAGGGCCAGGGTTAAATACGATCCCGTAACCGCCATCACCGGGCAGGTGTACGGTCCCTGGCGCAATGTGTCTTCCATCATTGATGCTAACAATTTAGGCATACTGCCAATAGAATTAATTTCTTTCAACGCCGCCTGGGTACAAAAAGGAAAAACCGCCCGCCTCGATTTTAAAACTGATAAGGAAAGCGGTGTTTGTTGTTTTGATATTGAAAAAAGTGCTGATGGTTTTAATTATTATCCCATCGGTACTTTACCCGCAAAAAATATTTCGGGTGTACAATCGTACACGTTTATAGATGCCAATGCAACAGCTAAAAAACAATTCTACCGCATCAAAATAAAAGGCATGGCCGGCCAAACAGATTACAGCAATATTCAGCAACTGAGTAATGATATAGCAACAGAGATCCTGGTATTCCCCAACCCAACCACCAATGTATTGCAGTTGCAGTTGAACAAGGCATATGATAAAATGAATGTGCGGATATTTAATGCTTCTGGGCAATTGGTAAAACAAATACAGGTTCCTGCATCTAACCGGGTAATTGCCATACCGGTACAACATTTAGCCGCCGGTAAGTACTGGTTGCATTTACAAAATGGAAATGAAAAACAGGTGCTGCAGTTTGTAAAGCAATAATTCGCTCTTGTGCTGAGGAATGAGGCATTTTTTTAAAACGGCTTATTAGGCCGTTTTTTATTATTTTTAATTTTTTATTCATCAACCTTAACCGTTAGAAACTGGGTTATTAAATAAAATAAATCTATGTTCAAATTTTTACCAATTGCACTGGCAATTTCTGTTTTACCACTTTCGCAACAAGTTGCCAACAAAGGGCTGATGGAAGATAAAAGCAGTATGGATGCTGCTTTCGTTTTCAATTTTATACACAAGCCGGCCTTCAATCCTTTTGAGCCCGAAAAAAAAACAACCGAAGCCTGGAGCCAAAACTGGATGGCCAGCGCACAGGAAAATATCCGCAAAAGCGAATACAATTTTACCTGGGAAGAAAAATTAAAGGCATACTGCACACCCAACCGTAAGAACAACCTGCGCTTTTTTTATGATGATAAAGGATTTACTGTTGAACCCCGTACCACCAAAATACCTATTGGTGAATTTGACCCCTTGGCCAGGCCCGATGAAATAAAATATAAAACCATAGGGGACTGGAAAGTAAAATTCAGCCTCGATAAAAAGCAGGTTGGACAAGGTGTATGGAAGATTGCAAACAACAAGGGAGAATATCTTACTGATAAGTTAACTGTTCAATACATCAACAGCGATGAAGGTATGCGGCAGAACTTTATCGTGTATGCACCGCTATCAAAAAAGAATGAACTCAAAATAAATTTGCGTGTAAAAACAAAACTCAAAACCAAATTAAACAACAACCAACTTCAATTCTTTCATAAAAAAACCAATGTTTTAAATTATGAAGATCTAAAAGTGTGGGACGCCAATAACAAACCGCTGGCTGCTTCTTTTCAAAAAAGCAAAAATGGGAAATACTATATACAGGTAGATGCACAAGATGCAGTTTACCCTATTACGGTTGACCCTTTAAGCGCCACACCCAACAGCACTCCCGATGATGCCGACCAGGCAGCTGCCTCATTTGGATTTTCTGTAGCAAGCGCTGGTGATGTAAATGGCGATGGATACAGCGATGTAATTATTGGGGCTTATCTATTTAATGACGGTGCAAACGCCGATGAAGGCAGGGCATTTGTATATCACGGCTCGGCAGCTGGCCTTAGCGCCACTCCCAACAGCACCCCTGATGATGCCGATCATGCATTTGACAGGTTTGGGATTTCCGTAGCTTGTGCTGGTGATGTAAATGGGGATGGGTACAGTGATGTAATTATTGGAGCAGAGGGATACGATGAAGTTTTTGCAGTTAATGATGAAGGCTGGGCATTTGTATATCATGGCTCAGCTACAGGATTGAGCCCAACGCCCAACAGTACTCCCAATGATGCCGACCAGGTAAGTGCCTTTTTTGGAGTTTCCGTAGCCAGTGCCGGCGATGTAAATGGGGATGGATACAGCGATGTAATTATTGGAGCAGAGGGATACGATGGAGGTTTTGTAAATGAAGGCAGGGCATTTGTATATCATGGCTCGGCCACAGGATTGGCCGCCACACCAAACAGCACACTAGATAATGCCAACCAGGCAGATGCCCAGTTTGGAATTTCCGTAGCCAGCGCCGGCGATGTAAATGGTGATGGATACAGTGATGTAATTATTGGGGCTTTTTTATACGATGATGGTGCAAATAACGGGGAAGGAAGGGCTTATGTTTACCATGGAAGTGCCACAGGATTAAGCGCCACACCCAACAGTACCCCTGATGATGCCAATCAGGCAAATGCCTATTTTGGAATTTCCGTAGCCAGCGCCGGCGATGTAAATGGCGATGGCTACAGTGATGTAATTATTGGGGCTTATGGATACGATGATGGAGCAAATGCAGATGAAGGCCGTGCCTTTGTGTACCATGGCTCGGCTACTGGCCTTAGCGCCACACCCAACAGCACACCCGATGATGCCGACCAGACAATTGCCCTGTTTGGAGTTTCAGTAGCCAGCGCCGGCGATGTAAACGGCGATGGGTATAGCGATGTAATTATTGGGGCTTATTTATACAATGACGGTGCAAATACCGATGAAGGCAGGGCTTTTGTTTACCATGGAAGTGCCACAGGATTAAGCGCCACACCCAACAGTACCCCTGATGACGCCGACCAGGCCAATGCCAGGTTTGGATATTCAGTAGCCAGCGCCGGCGATGTAAATGGGGATGGGTACAGCGATGTGATTATTGGGGCTAATCTGTTTGATGATGGTGCAAATACTGATGAAGGCAGGGCTTTTGTTTACCACGGCTCGGCAGCGGGACTTAGCGACACGCCCAACAGCACGCCCGATGATGCCGACCAGGCAGGTGCAGAGTTTGGAATTTCCGTAGCCAGCGCCGGCGATGTAAACGGCGATGGATACAGTGATGTGATCATTGGGGCTAATCTATTTGATGACGGTGCAAACACCGATGAAGGCAAGGCTTTTGTTTA
>CALRVV010000017.1:0-75809 GCA_943371705.1 Chitinophaga pinensis
AACCATGCTGGCAAAGCGTTTGCCAACCATACTGCCGCCACTCAGTTTGCAGGAAGCATTGGAAACAACCAAGATACATTCTGTTGCGGGCAAACTTCCGGAGAATTCTACATTGATCTCTAAACGGCCATTCAGAAGCCCTCACCACACCATTAGTGACGTGGCTTTGGTTGGCGGTGGCGGTATTCCGCAACCCGGTGAAATTTCTTTGGCACACAACGGTGTTTTATTTTTAGATGAATTGCCCGAATTTAAACGGCAGGTGCTGGAAGTTATGCGCCAGCCGATGGAAGAAAGAAAAGTTACCATCTCGCGTGCAAAAGTAGCATTGGATTTTCCGGCTTCCTTTATGCTGATCGCATCTATGAATCCTTGTCCATGCGGCTTTTTTAATCACCCCGAAAAAGAATGTACCTGTCCGCCGGGTGCCGTTCAAAAATATCTGAATAAAATTTCGGGTCCATTGTTAGACAGGATTGATCTTCATGTAGAAGTAACGCCTGTTGCTTTTAACGAATTATCATCTGCGCAGCAATTTGAAAAAAGCGGAAATATCAGAGAGCGTGTTATTAAGGCAAGAGAAATTCAGGAACAACGATACAAAGAAAATGATGGTGTGTATGCAAACGCACAAATGAGCAGTAAACAACTGAAAGAAATTTGTGTGATTTCAACCGCCGGGCAAAATTTATTGAAAGCTGCCATGGAAAAATTAAACCTCAGCGCCCGTGCCTATGACCGCATTTTAAAAGTAAGCCGCACCATTGCTGACCTGGCAGGCAGTGGAGATATTAAGCCTGAGCATTTGGCAGAAGCCATACAATACAGAAGTTTGGACAGGGAGGGGTGGGGAGCGTAGCAATTGGCAATGGCAGTTACCAATCAGCAGTTCGAAACTTCGAAGTACTTTTTGCTTATCAGGGACTCTGCCAACTGCCAACCGGAAACTGCCGACTCTTTTCTGCCTTTTAGTCATTTTTGCCGAACTTGTACGATATTTGATGCATTGAAGCTTTTCAATGTATAAACAGAAACAGGCCACTTAATGAAAATATTACTCCGCTATCTGAAGCCATACAAATGGCTGGTAGTACTCACTTTAACCTTAGCTGCCATCAATATTGGTTTTTCGCTTGTTGATCCTATCCTGCTGGGGAAGCTCATCAACCTGGCAAACGAACACCAAAGCAGTACAGCAGCTTTCGATCACAACCGTTTCTTTAATTCTTTTTCCTGGGAAAAGCCCGGTGTGTGGTATATCCTCATTGCATCTATTACAGTTGCCATGATCAGCCGTATTGCAAAAGCTTTCCAGGATTATTTTTTAAATGTGGTTATTCAGAAATTCGGGGCAAAAGTGTTCACCGACGGGCTTCAGCATGCCATGAAACTGCCTTACCAGGAATTTGAAGACCAGCGCAGCGGCGAAACACTTTCTATCTTAACCAAAGTAAGGTCGGATGTGGAAAGGTTTATGACCAATTTCATAAACATTTTATTTGGGGTAATTATAGGAGTGGTATTTGTATTTGTGTATGCCGCCGTGTATATACACTGGAGTATCCCGGTAGCTTATATTGTAGGTATTTTACTGCTTACCGTGATCACCAATTTTCTCAGTAAAAAAATAAAGAGCATACAAAAAAATATAGTAAGTGAAACTACCGCCCTGGCGGGTTCTACAACAGAATCGCTGCGCAATATTGAACTGGTAAAAAGTCTGGGGCTTACCGAGCAGGAAGTAAAAAGGTTAAATAAAAACACGTATAAAATTCTGGGGCTTGAACTGAAAAAGGTAAAAAAGATCCGAAGCATCAGTTTTATACAGGGCACATTTGTAAATACCCTGCGGCAGGTTATCCTCTTCATTTTAATGTACCTTATTTTTCATAAGGAAATGAACGCGGGCCAACTGGTAACCATGCAGATATTTTCTTTCTTTGTTTTTGGCCCGTTGCAGGAAATCGGCAACATACTGCTGTCTTACCGTGAAGCTGAAGCTTCGCTGAATAATTTTCATAACCTGATGATAAAAATGCCGGAACAGGAACCGGCAAACCCCAAACCATTAAATAATATAGAAACACTTTCATTTAAAGGGGTAACGTTCAAACACCGCACGGCCAGCCACAATGCAATCAACAACATCAGCTTTGATGCGGGGATAGGCGAAACGGTAGCTTTTGTAGGCCCTTCGGGTTCAGGAAAATCTACCCTGATGAAATTGCTGGTTGGCCTTTACCGGCCGCTGGAAGGGAAGATATTATACAATGGGTTGGATGAAACCGAGATTCACTTTGATGACCTGCGCAGGCAGATTGGTTTTGTAACACAGGATACCAATTTGTTCAGCGGTACCATCAGGGAAAACCTGATGTTTGTTAATCCGGCTGCTTCCGAAGAAACATTGAATGATGTGCTTGTAAAAGCAAGTTGTACCGGCTTGTTGGCCAGGGCCGAGCATGGCCTGGATACCATGATTGGCGAAGGCGGTCTCAAATTATCGGGAGGCGAAAAGCAACGTATTTCCATTGCCCGTGCCTTATTGCGCAAACCACATTTGTTGATTTTTGATGAAGCCACTTCGGCACTCGATTCATTGACCGAAGAAGAGATCACCAACACCATCAGGGATATTTCACTGGAGAAAGAACAGATCACTATTTTAATTGCCCATCGTTTAAGTACCATTATGCATGCCGACCGGATCTATGTGCTGGAAAAAGGGGATGTGGTGGAAACGGGTTCGCATGAAAAATTACTGGAAGAAAAAGGTTTGTATTACGCCATGTGGCGCCAGCAGATAGGCGAAAGAAAAAGGCCTTCACCATCCATACCATCATTAAATTAATATTCATGTCATTGATTCAAATTTTAGGATTGGCAGCAGGTACCATTACTTCCATCACTTTTTTGCCACAAGTGATACAGATATGGAAAACAAAATCGGCAAAGGATCTTTCCCTGATGATGTTATTGTTACTGATCCTGGGCGTTTTATTATGGCTCACTTACGGCTTGCTGGTAATGGATGCTGCTATCATTTATACCAACAGCATGGTACTGGCCATGAGCCTCATTCTGTTATTTTTTAAACTCAAATACAAGTAGGTGTAGCATTTGTTACAGAAAACAATAACAGCATTGTTACCTTTGCACTCATGTCTAAAAAATCAAACCCCAATTATTTCTGGAGCGTATTAACCATGAAATGCCCAAGATGCAGGCGTGGAAAAATGTTTATGGATGCAAATCCATATAAAAGCCTCAGGCTTTCCCACATATTTGATATGCCGGAGAAATGCCCGGTTTGCCGTCAGAAATTTGACCTGGAAGAAGGTTTTTGGTTTGGGACCGGTTATGTAAGTTATGCCCTGGCAGTGGCAGTATCTGTTGCAACTTTTGTAGCCTGGTTTGTATTGATTGGCATTTCAACAGAAGACAACCGTATCTTCTGGTGGCTGGGTACAAATACCGTTATACTGGTAGTTACACAGCCCTGGCTTATGCGCCTGAGCCGTGTATTATACATCCGCTTTTTTGTAAAGTATGATGCGGATCATGAAAGCACAGAGCCGGTAGAACTGCATTAGTCATTACTTTTTTTAAAAATATCGGTAAAAATATTTTCTTTATTCAGTTCTTCAATATCGCTCAGTACCAGTTCTATGGCCCTGGTACTTTTATTTATTTCCAGCAGGGATAAAAGTATTGACAGGAACAGAAAAATCAGACTGGCAGCAAATATTCCATTTGCTATTAAAGTCCAGCCACGGTAAATAGCATACATACATAATACACATCCCAAAAAACTAAGTACACTCAATCCCTGCATATAGCGGATAAGGTTAAGCCTGGAACGGATATTTTTGATCTGGCTCAGTATATTTTTTTCTTTTTCACCCCGGTTATATTCTTCATGCAGTTTACGTACCAGCGATGCAAGCGATAAAAACCGGTTGGTATAAGCCAGCATCAGTAAGGTGATTGCCGGAAACAATAAAGCCGGGGTATTAATATTAATGTCGATCATATTACAAAGTAAGTTTCTTTTTTTGTTCTTTTTTACCCGCTATCCATTTTTGTGCCTTATAGCCCAGCCAGGCACTGGCTGCACCTGTAAGTGCACCTGCTAAAACATCACTTGGGTAATGCACGCCCTGGTACATGCGTGCCCAGCCAACGCTTGCTGCAAAAATACAGGCCGGAGCAATAATATACCACTTGCGGTATCGTAAAGAAACAGCAGTAGCGGTACTAAATGCTGCTGAGGCATGGCCCGATGGAAATGACAGCCCTGTTTCGGTATCAATTCTTTTAACAATGAACGGATATTTTGCAAATGGGCGTTGCCTGTTTACCATATGTTTTACAGATTTTGTTACAAGGGTGGATGCAAGAAAAGCCGCACCCATATACATAGCGTCCTCTTTCATTTTTTTATCACGCATAATAAAACCTGTTATCGCCAGTCCTGCCGGTATACCTATGCTGAGTGGAGTGGTGGCAACTGTATTCAGTTTAGACCAGGTATTTTTAAAACCAGATTCTTTTTTATTGATCGGTTTCAACATATCAATATCTGTGTTTTGCGAACAAACAGTTGGGAGTATTCCAAGCAAAAAAACAAACAGGTAAATATTGAATTTGAGGTGCATTTGATGATTTGAATTATTATTGTAAGATAATTCAAAGCGAAATGAAACCGGCTGATGATGAAAAAAAATATTCTTTTTGTACACACAAGCGCCGGACTGTTATCAGGATTGTTTATTCTGTTGATGTCGCTCTCGGGAGCAGCACTGGTTTTTCACGAAGAGGTGGATGAACTGCAGGCGCCGGCAGTTGCCGGTTTTTCCAATAGGGCTTACAGCATTGATAAAACCTATGCTGCACTTCAGCAACACTATCCCAACGCACAGGTCAGCCATTGCGAACTGCCTTATGATATCAGCCGTGCTGTTAGTTTTACGATTTACGACCCATCGTATAAAAAGGGTACAGCCGGCAGGCAGGTGTTTCTTGATCCTTTACATGGTAATATTTTAAAAATGCGGGGCGGCAGTGAAGACCTGCGTAATAATTTAATGAGCTGGCTCTCTGCATTTCACAACTCATTTCATTTGGGTAAAACAGGCGAGTGGCTACTTGGCTTTTTTGCCTTGATATTTTTATTGAGCATCATCACGGGGTTCATTATTTTCAGGGAAAATGTGCCGGCTGTATTGTTGTTTAGAAGATCTGTTTACAAAAAAAATAACCTGCACCAGATCATTGGTGTGTGGGCACTGGTATTTAATCTGATGATAGCCGTTACCGGTTTCTGGATGCAGCGCTATGTATTTAAAAAAGAATTTTATCAGTCGTACACTTATACGCCTGTTTTAAAAGCTTCGCCACCGTTGTCTTTTAAATTTGATTCGGCTTATGCGGAAATTAAAAAAGCGTACCCTGATTTTACTGCAGCCGTAATTTATTTTGCCCAAAGCAACAGCGCTAAAACTGCGGTGTATGGCAGCCGTGCTTCCAATGCATACATCCATTCCAGAAAATTTGCCGATGCTGTTATGTTAGACAGTGCCGGCGGCATTGCCAAAACCAGGTTCATCCATGAGAACCGGGCAGCTGACCGGTACGATATCATAAACTCTCAATTGCACATGGGGAGGTTTGGCGGATGGGGTATAAAGATTATTTATTTTGTTTTTGGATTAACGGGTGCCTTGTTGAGTATCACAGGGTTTTTGTTGTGGTGGAGAAGAAGAAAAATAAAATAAAATTGCCGGAAACTTGCCTGCCGGCAGGCAAGTTTCCGGCAAATAAAAAATACCTGCAATAAATTAAAAGGGTTCTATTTTTTTAAATTAACGGTTAAGGGTACATTCAGTTTAACACTGAAATTTCTTCCCATATTAAAAACACCTGTTCTTCCGGTAGCCATATTTTCCTCGGCATATTTTAAGCGGCTTAAGTGATTTTGATAAGCCACATCGGCAATGTTCATTGCACTAAAGCCAATACTAAACAGGGTTTGATTTTTCTTATTTACAATATCGGCTCCAAAGCCGGCATTTAATAAAGTATATCCCGATGTTTTTGTTTCGGTATTGAAGGCGGTAAATACCTGTTGTTTTGTAAATGTATTATCCAGTTCGGCTGATACATAAACATTGCGGATGGTATTGTTGAGTTTACTAAAACTGCCTTTAAATTCTGTTACCAATCTGGAAGCAGGAATAAAGGGCAGGTATTTGTTGCCTTCAACCGGGGTTCTGAATTGTCCGCTTACAACCGAAAAGGTATTTAATATATGCAGCCAGTCCAGCGGATGCGGATGTATATCCAGTGTAGCTTCCAGTCCGGTTAAGGATGCCCTGGTTTGATCGAATTTAAACGCTGTCAGCAACTCGCCGCCCACATCAACTAAACTATCGCCGCCACCTGCGGCGGCTAATTTTCTGTAAAAAATAAAATTATCAAAGCTGTTGTAAAAAGCGTTCAGGCCAAATGAAATATGTTCGGTACTGTAATCAACACCGCCATCAAACTGTAAACTGGTTTCGCTTTTTAAATTGGGGTTGCCATACTCATACCTGATGGTTCCTTCATGTGCGCCATTGCTTGCCAGTTCGGGAATACTGGGCGCCCTGAAGCCCCGGGCTATATTCAGTTTTAAATTAAGGGCCTTGTTAACCTGGGCGGCTACACCCACACTGCCCGACACATTTGAAAATGATTTTTTAAATGCATCTCCCTTTACGGATGCGCCATCCATTAAACCGGAAGCATTGATATTCCTGTTATCAAAACGCAATCCTCCGCTTAGGGTGATCATTTTAATGGTTTTTTGCGAGTAAGCATACATGCCAAAATCAAAAAGGTTGTAATCAGGAATTAATTGTTCAATACCGCGGTTTTTATTGTTTTGCTGCATGCCGTTCACCCCAAAAGAAGTTTTCCATCCCTTCATTTCAGCCAGGCGGTATTGTGCGGTATAGGTAATGGTTTTTAAATCAAAGAATAAGCCCCGTTCTTCCTTATCATCGGGATTGCCAAATTCTTCGCGTTGGTTTTGCTGGTAGCCTATATTGAAAGTGAGTTGATTTCTTCCTATTTTAATATTGTTATCGGTTGCTACTTTAAAATGCCTGATACGCTGGTAAGGTATCTGGGGTGTAGAGCTTTTAAAATCCTGCCTGGTGGCCCTTTCTGTAATTCCGCCTGCCAGGTTCTTTATAAAAAAGCCATCACTGTCCCTTTCCCCTTCAATTAATCCGGCTTTTAAATTAAAGCTGCTCACCAGTAAATGACTGTAACCCCATCTGCCGTTGATGCCGGCATACCCACCCAGATTGTTTTCGGTAAACTTTGAATTAAATACCCGGCCGTCATATTTATTTTTATAATCGCCTGCTGCTTTGTTGGAGGTATACAGGTTCCAGTTAAACCCGTTTTTATTTCCGCCGATATTAAGATTGAGGGTGCTTAAATTATTATTGCTTTGGTAGTTGCTGGAAAGATTGGCTTTTATGGTGTTAACCGGTACCGGCACATTGGTGATGATATTTACCACACCCGCCATGGCATCGCTGCCATAAATGATGGAAGCAGGGCCTTTCAACAATTCAATTTTTGCTACACTGGCTTCATCAATTTCAATACCATGCTCATCGCCCCATTGCTGGCCTTCCTGCCGTACACCATCATTAATGGTAAGTACACGGTTGTAACTCAGGCCTCTGATCACCGGTTTTGAAATGGCCGGACCGGTAGCCAGGGTTGAAACACCTCCCAATTTGGTCAGCGATTCAATGATGTTGCTGGCAGTATTTCTGAACAGATCTTCCCTGCGCATAACGTTTACGGCAAAAGGCACTTTTTTTAATTGTGTGGCGCCGGTAACACCGGTAACAACCACAGCGTTGTTTTCGATGATGGATTCAGAAAGGGCAAAATCTTTTTTCACCTCATTTTTAAAGTCGATGGATTCTACAATGCTGCTGTAGCCGATATGCGAAATCTCCACCAGGTGTATGCCCTGGGGAATATTGGTGATCAAAAAATTACCCGAAGCATCCGTTGCAGTTCCGGTTCTGATATCGGAAATGTAAATGCTGGCACCCGCAATGGCAGCCCCGGTTGCGGCATCGGTAATTTTACCCGAAAAGGTACCGTTTACCGGATTTATTTTTTTAAAAGGCTCATTAAAAGAACCGCTTTTTGAAAATGATGGGGTACCGGTTATTAAAATGATCAATAAGGAAAATGAGAGGATTTTTAAACTACGCATACATACTGTTTTAATAAATAAATAATTTCAGTCAGGTTTGTTTCATCATAGTATATGAAAGCGGCTGACCGGTGAAAGCATATTTGTTAAACAGCAGGCGGGCCACGTAAGGAGTAGAGTAACGGTACCTCACTTAACGGGTGAACATGTAGATCAACTTTTAGTGAGGTGTGGGAATGGGATGGATAGGAAATAATGGGCTTCTCGGGACCGGTAAAAGGCGATTCGGCAACGATATGGCCACATTCGCAATTGAAAGTTTGTTTTCCCCACTGAGGGCCATGGCTATTTTCATTTTTTGTGAAGGTATCGGTATGCCTGGCCAGCCAGTTATGAAATACAATGGCAGGTGTTATGCTGATCGCAAACACGATCAGCATGGCAGCGGCTGCTATTTTTTGTATGGGCTGGGGTTTAAACAAAGTTTATTATTTGCTACAATGTTGCAAAAATAGGCGTTTTACCTGATTTTGCAACATTGTATATGCTTTTTTTGTGCGGTAAGTCTTTATAACCCATCAGGGTGATACCCGGGCAATAGATAAATAATATATTTATACATAAAAAATCATGCTTCAAATAAACTTTGATGCATGTTGGCAGTCATAACCCAATAAAAAATTAATACTATGCAAAAATTAAAAAACCTGCTGCTCTTCTTTGTATGTTTTGCAGCCTCAACGTTTAATGCCAGGGCTACAGAAGACTCAACCGGTTTACCCGGTGATCATTTCAGCCTGCAGGGCGCATTGGAAATGTTTAAACAGGCATCTTCCATTGAAGCATTTGAAAAACTCATCAACACCGAAAGCAACAATGTAAACAACCTCGACCTGAACGGCGATGGCGAAATTGATTATGTAAGTGTTATTGACAAGGCAGATAAAGAGGTGCACGCTTTTATTTTACGGGTTGCCGTATCAGCAACCGAGAACCAGGACATTGCCGTTATTGAACTGGAAAAGACCGGCGATACTACAGCCATGCTGCAGATCATTGGTGATGACGAAATGTATGGCGAGCAGGTGATAGTAGAAGCATCCGACGAAGGGGATGAGCTGGAAACTGATGATGGCAAAGGCAGCGGGCCTTCATTCCAATATGATTTTACAAAGGCCAGCCGCATCATTGTAAATGTTTTCTACTGGCCATCGGTGCGTTTTGTTTTTCGCCCGGCCTATGTACCCTGGGTTTCGCCCTGGCGCTGGAGGAATTACCCGGGCTGGTGGAGGCCATGGCGCCCGGTAAGATGGACCGTGTTTCATCCCAGGCGTATGGTATATCACCGCAATTATGCCGTAGTGCGCACACACAGGGTGGTAGCGGCACACCGGGTGTACACCCCGTTCAGAACAAGTTCGGTAGTGGTAAGAAACCGTACCGCTGTTGCCCGTAACAATTATAAAGTTACCCGTACACGTACCCGTGTTACCGGCCCAAGGGGAAATACAAGGGTAAGAACAAATACCACAATTCAGCGAAGAGGCGGAAATGATGATGACCGCAGGAGAAAAAGAAGGGGATAGTATTTTAAATATATAGAATAAAAAAGCTGCAGTATTATAACTGCAGCTTTTTTATTCACTTACAATTACGGTCTATTTATTTTTTTCATTGCTGATGGACCTTTTATCAACAGGATTGGCAGGCTTAAAACTGCCGTCAGCCATTTTTATCATGCCGTGATGCGGCCCTCCCTGTACTTCTTCACCCACACCAACCATGTCTTCGGGCTTGTAATTATAAGTTTCAGTTTCTGCCGGCCAGATAAATATTTTACGTCCGTCTTTAGGATTGTTTTTTGCTTTGGCAGCAGCAGGCTCCTTATCACTTTTAACCCATGCAGGGCCGGGGGCCTGCGGAAAACGACCAACGCCATAATTTGTTTTTGGTTTTACTACCAGCTGATAATCTAATTTACCACTGTGTTTACCACCATTCAATTCTACCAGGTCAAACCCGGTAGGGGTTTGGTTAACAATGGTAACCCCATTAAAGTACAGCATATCTACCGGCGTGCAAAAAACACGTATCGGGTTTTTGTCATCAATAAAAACCACATCAACCAGTATGGGATCCAGATTTACATGCGCTTTACCATTTAACAATGTTACCGAGCCATAATCCTGGTACCAATACTCCGGCGATTCCGGGCAGGTAAGCGTTACACGCCCGTGGTTTGGCGTTGGTATTATTTCAGAAACAGTACCAGTGCCTTTTATTTTTGTTATTCCAGTACCATCATTACCGCCAACATAGGCGTAAGCGATGTTTGTACCAGTATAATTATTCCCCTCAAAATATGCACCTAAAGTAAAACCGCTGCTGCAATAAGCACGGCCCACAATACCAATGGCATCTTCAAACTGGGAATTGGCAATACCGTTTACTCCAACTGTATAACCCGGGTTACCTGCTGTTGTACCACGGTTGCTGTATCCGAAAACGGCATTTTTAAATGCACCAGCCCCCATAGTTGTATTTGTATTATTTAACTGGCCATAAATTGCTGATGGGTTATTTGTAGCGCTTGCATTATCTACCAGGTTATAACTGGCCATCCAAACAGAAGAAAAATTAATATTGGCAGCTACAGTTGCAGCACCGGATGTAGCAGCATAAGAACTTATATAGCCCGCAGTAGCATTGCTTGCATATACACCCGCCCCCAGCAGGGTTCCGGCTGTTCCGGCTGAAATATTGGTTTCATAACCCAGCCATCCCCCAACATTGGGAGAGCGCCCATAAATAGCATCACCGGTTGCAGCAAACACTTCCAGTTTTTGGGTGGATGGAGCAGTGGGGGTAGTAACGCCAATCAACAGTTTTTGTGCATTGGTCATGCGGAAGGTTTCGGTGTTAAAGGTGCGAAAGGCAACATCCACATTATCCCTGCTTCCGATAAAATTAGTAGCCGGTAATGTATTAAAATTGCCCAATAAAGACCAGTTGTTACTGCCATTTCCCGAAACTGCAATCCATTTTAATCCGATTACATCCCAATAGTAATAACCGGGGCTAACCAATGTAGCTGCAGCACCGGCGGTTACTGTATTATATACCAGTAATGAATTTGCCGGGGAAGATAATGGACTTGCTGCATTAAGAGCAGTTAAAACAACCCTGGGAATTAATAAACCCTTGGTGGCATTGGTTATATCTACCATTGAACTGGCATCGGCTGCTGCGCCGGTGGAATTAACGGCCAGGCTTTGGGCATATGCCTGATAACCGGTAAATATTAATAATACCCAGGTTAAAATACTTTTTTGCATTGAATTGGTTTTGGTAATTGGTTAGAGTTTGCTGTTAAGCGGGTAATGTATGCTTTTTCCGTCTATTATAATAATCATGTCCTGATGCGCTTTTAGCATTTTCCATTATCTTCAAAACCAAATAGCTACCATGACACAATTTATTCTGGCACTCGACCAGGGCACCACCAGCTCCCGTGCAATTATTTTTGATGAGCAGGGCAGCATCATCTGCACCGCACAAAAAGAATTTACACAAATATTTCCGCAGCCGGGCTGGGTAGAGCATGATGCCCATGAAATATGGAGCACACAATTGGGTGTGGCCGCAGAAGCCATTACCAAGGCTGGTTTATCGCCCGAAAATATTGCAGCCATCGGCATCACCAACCAAAGAGAAACAACGGTGGTTTGGGAACGGGCAAGCGGTAAACCCATTTACAATGCCATTGTTTGGCAGGACAGAAGAACCGCTGCTTTTTGTGATGAGTTACGTGCCAAGGGTTTGGATAAAATGATCCGGCAAAAAACGGGATTGATCGTGGATGCTTATTTCTCGGCCAGTAAAGTAAAATGGATCTTGGATAATGTAGCAGGTGCAAGGGCAAAAGCCGAAAAAGGTGAATTGTGTTTTGGCACCATTGATAGCTGGCTGGTGTGGAATTTAACCAAGGGGCAAATTCATGTAACCGATGTATCCAATGCATCCCGTACCATGTTGTGCAATATTCATACGCTGCAATGGGATGGCGAGCTGCAAAAAATATTTGAAATACCCGGCAACATGCTGCCGCAGATACGCAGCAGCAGCGAATTGTATGGCAACACACAAAATATCTTAACATCACATAATATTCCCATTGCCGGTATTGCCGGCGATCAGCAATCGGCCTTATTCGGACAAATGTGTACACAACCGGGCATGGTTAAAAATACTTACGGTACGGGCTGTTTTATGCTGATGAATACCGGGGAGCAGCCGGTCATCTCCAGCAATAATTTATTAACCACCGTTGCCTGGAAAGTAAACGGCATTACCCATTATGCCCTGGAAGGCAGCGTGTTTATTGCCGGTGCCGTGGTGCAATGGTTACGGGATGGATTGGGCATCATCAAACATTCAAAAGACGTAGAAGCCCTTGCTGCATCTGTTGATACGGCTGATGGTGTGTATGTGGTTCCGGCATTTGCTGGATTGGGTGCGCCCCATTGGAACCAGTATGCAAAAGGAACCATGGTGGGCATAACCAGGGGCACCACGGCAGCACATATTGCCCGGGCATCGGTTGAAAGCATTGCATACCAAACCATGGATGTGTTAAAAGCCATGGAAGCCGATTCGGGAATTACTATAAAAGAATTAAGGGTGGATGGTGGCGCTACGGCCAATAATTTGCTGATGCAGTTTCAGGCAGATATTTTAAATACCAAAGTGGTAAGGCCGGTGATCACCGAAACAACCGCATTGGGTGCAGCCTATCTTGCCGGACTTGCAGTGGGCTACTGGAAAAATATTGAGGAGATACAAAAACAATGGCAGGTTGATCTGAGTTTTGAATCTGCCATGCCGCAGGAAACACAGGCCGCCTTAAAAAAGGGATGGCTGCGTGCAATAAAATCTGCTATTGCCTGGGCGGATGATAAATGAGTTTTTATAACACCAATTGCAGCTAATTACACGAATTACACGAATTACACGAATTGAAAAATGTATGTTCGTAATTCGTGTAATCAAAATATATAAACACTACTTATGAATAATTTCCTCTTCGAACTTATCGGCACCGCCTTTTTAATATTATTGGGCAATGGTGTGGTAGCCAATGTGGTTTTAACCAAAACCTATGGCCATAACAGCGGCTGGATCGTGATCTCCTTTGGCTGGGCCATCGCTGTTTTTGTGGGTGTGTATGTTTCTGCAGCACATAGCGGGGCTCATTTAAATCCTGCTGTAACGATTGCCCTTGCTGTTGCTGAAAAATTTGATTGGGCATTGGTGCCTGTGCAAATTGCCGGGCAATTTTGTGGCGCCATGACCGGGGCTTTATTGGTTTGGATAACCTACAAAAAACATTTTGATGAAACCACTGATGCCGGAATGATACAGGCCGTATTTTGTACAGCCCCCGCTATAAAAAATACACCTTACAATCTCGCTTCAGAGATCATCGGCACATTTGCCCTGGTTTTTGGCGTATTTTATATTACCGGTGCCGATGTAAAACTGGGTGCGCTGGATGCATTGCCGGTTGCCTTACTGGTACTGGGCATTGGTTTAAGTTTAGGTGGCGCCACCGGCTATGCCATTAACCCGGCCCGGGACCTGGGACCAAGGATCATGCATTTTATACTGCCCATTAAACATAAGGGCAACAGCGGCTGGGGCTATAGCTGGATTCCGGTGGTGGGGCCGGTAATTGGCGGGGTTTTGGCAGCATTAGTCTTTAAAATGCTGTAATATGTCTTTTTGTAGACACTAATTATACTAATTACACGAATTACACGAATGTTGCTCCATTATTCGTGCTAATTAGTGTAATTCGTGGCAAAAAAGATTTACCCTGTGCATTTAAAGATCACTTTATACAGTTTTTACGCTTTTATTAAAGCTCAATAGCAATTCTACCGTCGACCGGAGTACCGATAACTATCGGTGCCAATCCCGCCAAATCAAGGCTCAAAAGTTTGTCCCTAAAAAATTATCCTCAAATTTTTAATTCCAACCCTCAACCCTTACCTTTGCGGCTCGAAAATTAAACCTCTTTTTTATGGCTAATACCGGTAAAATTAAATCAATCATCGGCGCTGTGGTTGACGTTCAGTTTGACAGCGGCAGTAAATTACCCGAAATTTTAAATGCATTGGAGTTAAAACGTGAAAACGGCGATACTTTGGTGCTTGAAGTACAACAACACCTTGGTGAAGACAGTGTACGTACCATTGCGATGGACGGAACAGAAGGATTGGTGCGTGGTACCGTTGTTACGGATACCGGCAAACCTATTGCAATGCCGGTGGGTGATGCAATTAAAGGCCGTTTATTTAATGTTACCGGCGATGCTATTGATGGTTTACCACAGGTGAGCAAAGTGGGTGGCCGCCCCATTCATGCCAAGCCGCCATTATTCGAAAACCTGAGTACAGCCAACGAAATCCTGTACACCGGTATTAAAGTAATTGACCTGATCGAACCTTATGCAAAAGGTGGTAAAATTGGTTTGTTTGGTGGAGCCGGTGTGGGTAAAACCGTATTGATCCAGGAATTGATCAACAATATCGCAAAAGCATATAGCGGTGTATCGGTATTTGCCGGAGTGGGAGAAAGAACCCGTGAAGGAAATGACCTGATGAGAGAGATGATCGAAGCAGGTATCATGAACTATGGCGATAAGTTCAAGCACAGTATGGAAGAAGGCGGATGGGATCTGAGTGCGGTGAATATGGAAGAACTGAAAGAATCAAAAGCAACATTCGTTTTTGGTCAGATGAACGAACCACCGGGAGCAAGGGCTCGTGTGGCTTTGAGCGGACTGACCATTGCAGAATATTTCCGTGATGGAGATGGTACCGGACAGGGAAAAGATATCTTATTCTTTGTTGATAATATCTTCCGTTTTACACAGGCAGGTTCTGAGGTATCGGCTTTGTTAGGCCGTATGCCTTCTGCGGTGGGTTACCAGCCAACACTGGCCACTGAGATGGGATTGATGCAGGAAAGGATTACCTCTACCAAAAATGGTTCGATCACTTCTGTACAGGCGGTATATGTACCTGCGGATGATTTGACCGATCCGGCTCCGGCAACCACATTTGCTCACTTGGATGCAACTACGGTATTGAGTCGTAAGATCGCCGATCTGGGTATCTATCCTGCGGTTGATCCATTGGATAGTACTTCACGTATCTTAACGCCATTGATCGTGGGTGACGAGCATTATAACACCGCTAACCGTGTAAAATTAATTTTACAGCGCTATAAAGAATTACAGGATATCATCGCCATCCTTGGTTTGGATGAATTGAGTGATGAAGATAAACTGGTGGTATCACGTGCACGTAAAGTACAGCGTTTCTTAAGCCAGCCTTTCTTTGTGGCCGAGCAGTTCACCGGTTTAAAAGGGGTGTTGGTGCCTATTGAAGATACCATCCGTGGTTTCAATGCCATTATGGACGGAGAAGTGGATGAGTATCCCGAAGCAGCATTTAACCTGGTAGGTACCTTGGAAGATGCGATTGAAAAAGGTAAGAAGTTGATGGAAGCGGCGAAGGCGTAAGGAAAAGTAGCAGGTAGTTGGTATTAAGTAGCAGGAAAGAAGGTTTAAGATAATTGGATTTTTTTAATTTTGAATATCCTTTTACCTTATTAAATCTTTCCGTTTATGAAAATTCATAATTTTAAAGAGCTACAGGTTTGGCAAAAAGCAATGGATCTTGTAGTATTTACTTATCAACTTACAGGTTATTTTCCCAAAGAAGAGAAATTTGGCCTGATATCCCAGGTACAAAGATGTGCAGTTTCAATACCATCCAATATTGCTGAAGGAAGCGGGAGGGTTTCTGATAAAGAATTTCAGCATTTTATCAGTATTGCTATGGGATCTTCTTTCGAGTTAGAGACACAGGTTATACTGGCATCCAGGTTTAAATACATAAATGAAGAACAATTGACAGCTTTTGAAGAAATGGTAAGACCTGTTCAAAAAATGTCTTTCGGATTATATAATAGTTTACAAAAATAAAAAGCCGGTAACGTCTTGCTACCTGCTACTTAAAATCTTGCTTCATGGTTCTTGAAATTTTAACACCCGAACAAAAAATTTTCAGCGGCGATGTGTACGGCGTACAGTTGCCGGGCATTGCAGGTTTGTTTGAAGTACTGGACAGGCATGCTCCCATGGTAAGCGCTTTAAAAGACGGCAACCTGAAAATTTTAAATGATAAAACACAAACCACTTCTTATACCATTAAAAGCGGTTTTGTAGAAGTACTGAATAACAAAACAACTGTTTTGGTTGAAGGCGCTGTAGAAGTGTAAAGTAAAATATTTATTTAGTTAAAGCCCATCCGCCAGCAGGTAGATGGGCTTTTTTTATTGAGTCGGGACGCTTACAGCGGCCTGAATCATTACTACAGAATCACTTTTTAATCCAGCTGCTTTTTTAACTGCACAAAAGCCCAGGCAGTAAAAGGAAGTATCAACAGGCTTAGGAAAGAAAGCAGGTTTTGTGTGAGCAAATACAATATGGTGCTTACTATGATGAGAAAGACAGGATAGAAAATAAAAAGAAATGCGATCAGCTTGGAATCATCATGCCCGTCTTCTTTTATTAAATAATTGCCCAGCCATTTGGCAAAATAAAATAAAGGGGCATGTACAATAAAGCCAAGCAGCGCCGGAATAAACAACCCTATTTTTTTTAAAACCGGCTGATGTATATAGAAAGTTTTGCGGAGCGTAGTTTTATCATTTTTTTCAATGTCAACAACATGGGTACTTAATTGCTGTTTTAAGATTTCATTAAACTGTTTAATGGCATTTCCATGGGTGTCTGTGTAGTCAATATTTTCTTTGGTGATCATATCGCCAAAAAACAGGTTAATGTTTTTACCAAACCTTTTAAAGGAACTGTAGTTGATGGCTACCGGCAAAACTTTTAAATCAATTCCATCCTGCCAGCTGCTGATGGCCAGCCGGGCTGTGCCTTTCTTTAACGGGCGTAAATGCCATTCATTAATACACCTGCCTTCGCTGAAAATTAAAACAATGCCATTTTGTTTAAATATATTTTTGCACAGGTCAAAGGTTTTGTAATTCTCATCCATGTTTTCAACACCTTCGCTTACCCGGTATACCGGAAACATTTTAAACAGGGATAAAATTTTCCCTGCTGTTTTATTTTTAAATGCATCACCTCTTGCCAGTGAATAAACGGTTCCGTCAAACAACGTACAAAGTATAATGGCATCTAAAAAAGAATTGGGATGGTTTGCGGCAAGCAATAAAGGGCCCTTGTGTTTTAAGAGCTGCTTCCGGTTGATGGACAGGTCCCTGCAATAAATGGGTAAAGCAAGCCGGGCTATAATTTTTACAAATGAATACAGCAATTAGTAAATGATTTTAAAAGGGAAGATAACTAAAAAGTGGTGAATGGTGAGGCGTGAATCGTCAGTATGGAGTCTGCTAAATAAAAGAAACCTGCATTTTTTAAAGGCTCACCAATCACGTCTCACGTCTCACGTCTCACGATTCACGATTCATTAATTCAGCTGCGGGTCAATGGGATAATTGATCAGCATTTCATACTCGCCGCCAAGTGTTTTCAGGCTGTTTTTCCAGATCTGATCATGGCCGGTATTAAAAACAAGTTTTCGGTTTGCCTCAACGGTAAGCCAGCTTTTTTCCTCCATTTCGCCGGTCAGCTGGTCCTGGCCCCATCCGCTGTAGCCAATAAAAAATTTTATTTTGGAAAGATTGATGCTTTCACTTTTTATTAAAGCGGTCAGCGATTCAAAATTTCCTCCCCAGTAAATATCATCACTTACCTTAACAGACCCGGGTACAAGATCGGGATATTGGTGCAGATAATGAATGGTATCGGTTTGCACGGGCCCGCCATAATACACGGGCAGCCTGTGTCCTTCAAAGTCTGTGATCAGTTCATCCAGGGTTTGTTCGATCTGTTTATTTAATACAAAACCAAAACTGCCTTCGTCCTTGTGTTCACATAATAACACAACGGTCCGCAAAAAATTCGGGTCTTTTAAAAACGGATCAGCGATCAGTAATATGCCTGCTGCGGGGTCAATCATATTTCTAAAGTAATATTTAATTACAAATAAACCATTGCTGCGGGTATTTTTATTTAAAAATCTAAACCTTAGTTAAATTTAAAATTCAGTGGTTTTAATTTATCTTACTGTCTGATACTGTTTTACCTTTACAGGCATGAAAAAAATATTCCCGGTCATAACAATACTGATTCTTTTCTCTTTACTGGGATTGATCTTTTTTCAATACATGTGGATCAAGAGCGCCAAGGATATAAAAGACAAGCAGGTAGAAGACAATATTGTAAATGCCCAGTTTTATGCTGCCACCATTTTAACCCAGGAACGGAGTTCATTGATACCCCTTACCAGGAAAAGCGACCTGCTTTTTCCCGGAGATAAATTGCAAATGCAGTATTTTAAGCCATCTGTTATAAAACGTTTTACCAAAGACGAAATATCCGATATCATCCGGATGGCTTTCAACAAACACAATCTTAAAGATTATCCTTTTGAATTTAATGTAAGTGTAAATGCCATTAACGGCGACCAGGTGTATAGCGATAAATTTTATAAATATTACCAGGATACTGCCAACAACTTAAATCATGTATTGCCACTGGAACCCGCAAGCGGAAGTAATTTCGAAAATCTGGTGAGTGAAGAGTTTCTTTCAATCATTGTACCGCATCAAAAAGGCCGTATCTGGAAAGAAATGATCTGGTTTATTTTAGGGGCTATACTTTTTACCATCATCATCACCACTGCCTTTTTTATAACCGTACGCACCTTATTGAAACAGAAAAAACTGAGTGAGATCAAATCAGATTTTATCAACAACATGACCCATGAATTTAAAACACCGCTGGCAACCATATCGCTTGCTGTGGATGCTTTAAAGAATGACAAAGTAGCGGGCAACAAGGATAAGTCAGATTACTTTACCGGTATCATAAAAGAAGAAAACAAAAGAATGAACAAGCAGGTGGAAACCATACTGCAGGCGGCTTTGCTGGATAAGAATGAAGTGCAGCTGAACATGAAAAGATTACTGGCGCACGATATTATTGTAAATGTATTGAACAATATCAATTTACAGGTTGAAGAAAAGGGTGGCAAGATAGATGTTGAACTGGAAGCAGAAAACGACCTGATCCTGGCTGATGAGGTACACTTCACCAATGTGATCAATAACCTGTTGGATAATGCGGTAAAATATTCAAAAGAAAACCTGCATATCAAACTAAGTACAAAGAATGCAGGTAACTATCTTAAAATAAAAATTGAGGATAACGGCATTGGCATGAACAAAGAAACCCTGCACCGCATTTTTGAAAAATTCTACCGGGCACATACCGGCAATGTGCACAATGTAAAAGGTTTTGGCCTGGGGTTAAGCTATGTTAAAACCATGATAGATGCCCATCATGGAACCATAAAAGCAGAAAGCGTGCTAGGTAAAGGAAGCAGCTTCACGATATCGCTTCCGCTGCCCAAATAATATCATCTTGCAGCAACAGGTATCACCTGTTTTAATTTGCTTCTTACATAAAATAAAAACCTTTTGATCATTCAGGTTTTTTTCAAGGCAAACTGACGGATTGTATTTTCTCATAGGTTCGTAACCATTCCCATACGCTTTTATACCAGGCCGCAGCAAATCAGGATAGCACCATCTGCACCAATTCATTCAAAATAAGTTTCCGGCTTATGCATGACCAAAATGCTCATTTCGGGCCTGATCCATGCTTTTTTTGATCAAACCTGTTCCTGCACATCCTGTATCAGCTGTAAAAGAATTTTTTGGGGATGAAAAAATCGCCTGTCCACAGCTATGCACGTCTTTCCACAGTTAATCCACATCAATTTCCTGCTTTTTGGGCTCAAAAGCACACCAGTCATGCAATAGAGCCCTGTGGATAAAAAACTTTCTCCCAAATATGATTATAAAGTGGGAAAAAGTGTTATTTTGTGGGAGTATAGGTTAATTAATGTAATAAATACCTGAAAATGATAGGTTTCCTCGGTGAATATGAGGCCACTTTAGATGCTAAAGGGCGCTTCCTCTTACCGGCCGGCTTTAAAAAGCAGCTGCCGGAAGAAGGTGCCACGCATTTTATCATCAACAGGGGTTTTGAAAAATGCCTCACCCTATACCCGCAACAAAGCTGGGATCCTATTTTTTCTGATATCAGCAAACTGAATGATTTTGACCCTAAGGTAAGAGAATTCAGGCGGTATTTTTTAAACGGTGCCACACAACTGGAGCTGGATTCTGCAGGCCGGTTGCTGGTACCCAAAAACCTCACCGAACATGCGGGGCTTGATAAGGACATCGTGTTGGTTTCGGCGGTTAACAAAATTGAGATCTGGGACAAAAGTAAGTATAAGCAGTTCTTTGAAACTTTTACACCACAATCATTCAGCGATCTGGCAAATGAAGTGATGAATAAGACAGTTGGTTGATCAGTTAACCAGTTAATAAGTTAATAAGTATGAAGGAGCAAAAGCAGGCAAAACTGATTAACAAATCAACAGATCAGCCTGTCAGCTATCATACACCCGTTTTATTACAGGAATGCATCGATGGCCTGGATATCTGGCCCGGCGGAATTTATGTTGATTGCACATTTGGCGGAGGCGGGCACAGCAAGGCCATTTTGCAACAATTGAATGCAAATGGAAAGTTGATCGTTTTTGACCAGGATGAGGATGCCAGAAAAAATTTGCCAAATGATGAACGGGTAGTTTTTGTTCCTCAGAATTTCAGGCACCTGCAACGTTTTTTGCGATTGCATAAAGCCCCAAAGGTAGATGGCATCCTTGCCGACCTGGGTGTTTCCAGTCACCAGTTTGATGAAGCCGGTCGTGGCTTTTCCATACGCTTTGATGCTGCCCTAGATATGCGTATGGATCAGCGGCAGACGCTTACCGCTGCAGATATACTTAAAGATTTCTCTGAATTACAGCTGCATAAGATGTTTGAGCAGTATGGCGAAGTAACCAACGCCAAAACACTGGCAAAAACAATCGTATCGCAAAGAACGCTTGCTGCCATCAGAACCATCAACGAATTTAAAACTGCCGTGCACGCAGTGGTAAAAGGAAATCCCCAAAAATATTTTGCCCAGGTTTTTCAGGCATTACGGATTGAAGTGAATGATGAACTGGGCGCATTGAAAGAATTGTTGCAGCAAAGCCTGTCTGTATTAAAGCCGGGAGGAAGGGTTGCCATCATCACCTTTCATTCGCTGGAAGACAGGATCGTAAAAAACTTTTTCAGGGATGGCACATTTGAGGATACCGCTATTGATGATGTGTATGGCCATCGTTTTGAAAATCCACTGAAAGTGATCACTAAAAAACCAATTACCGCATCAGAAAAAGAAACGAAAGAAAATACAAGATCACGCAGCGCAAAACTGAGGGTCGCCGAAATGAAACCAAGCAAAACATAATCTTCTCCATTTCCTCCCCCACCGGGGGAGATAGAGGGGGCCGAAGTAAAAGTTTAAAGAACAACACACAAAATTGTACATGGCAGCAGAAAGCGAAATAAAAGAACAGCAGGCAACCGGTCAGAAGTTCGACTGGAAGAAGCTGATCAGCCATAAATGGGTAGTAAGGAATATCCCTTTCTTTTTGTTTTTAACCGCACTGGCGGTACTATATATATATAACGGGCACTATACCGATAAACTGGTTTTTAAAATAAATACAACCGAAAAAAAAATAAAGGAACTGGAATACGAATATAAGACCATTAAAAGCGATGTGATATTCCGGAGCAAAGCAAGTGAATTGATAAAGGTGGTAGAGCCACTGGGATTGAAAGAACTGACAGAACCACCGGTTTTACTGGGGGCCCCCTCTCGAACTCCGTTCCTTCCCTTATCAGGGAACCCCGGTGGGGGAGGAAATGGAGGAGATTGAAGCAATGGGAAGTGAAAACGTAATAAACAATTGAAAAATTAAAACATAATCGTCCCAATTTCCCTCCCCACCGGGGAGGATAGGAGGGGCCGGAATCATGGACGTAAAAAAAGACATACTGTGGAGGGTTTATCTCAGTTTCCTGGGAATGGTTATTCTTGGCTTGTTTGTGATTGGGAAGGCTCTTTATATACAGCAGGTGCAGGGCGATTTCTGGACAAAAATGGACAATAGCCTGCATCTGAAATATTTACCCACCGATGCCGAAAGAGGAACCATTTACAGCGAAGACGGAAATATGCTGAGTACCTCAATCCCGGTTTTTGATGTGTATGTGGATTTTGCCGCCGAAGGGTTAAGGGCAAAAGATGGTGAAAAATTCAGGAATAATATTGATACACTCAGCATCTGTCTTTCCAATTTATTTAATGATAAAACACCACAGGAATACCAGAAGGAAATGAAACTGGCTTACAAAAATAAAGACAGGTATTATTTGCTGAAAAAGAAAATATCATTTACCCAGTATAAAGAACTGCGTGATTTTCCGCTGGTGAAGCTGGGTAAAAACAGGAGCGGCTTCATCATTGTTTCAAAAGACAAACGGATCAATCCCTATATTTTACTGGCTAACCGAACAATTGGTTTATCCAGGGATAATGCAAAAAATGTGGGCCTTGAACAACGCTATGACAGTTTGCTGAAAGGTAAAGCCGGTCAGCAACTGGTGAGGTATATGGCAGGCGCCTATATGCCCGTTGATGGCGGAGAGGTTGAACCCGAAAATGGAAAAGATGTGATCTCAACACTGGATACTTATATACAGGATGTTACTCAGTCTGCTTTGATGCGCATGATGACAGGCAATAACTCATTGCACGGAACTGCCATTGTTATGGAAACCGCAACCGGAAAAATAAAAGCAATTGCTAACCTGGGAAAACAACCGGACGGTTCTTATACTGAAGACCTTAATTATGGTATTGGTAAAGCAACTGAGCCGGGCTCGGTATTTAAACTGGCAACATTAATGAGTTTGATGGAAGATAAATATGTGACCATGAATTCGATTGTTGATTGTGAAGGAGGTAAGAAAAATTTTTACGGATTAACCATCAGGGATTCTCACCTGGGTTACGGTCAGTTAACGGTTAAAGATGCTTTTGAAAGAAGCAGCAATGTGGCTTTTGCAAAACTGGCCGATCAGTATTATCACAACCAGCCTTCAAAATTTATTGATCACCTGCACAAATTCAGATTGGATACACTTACCGGAATAGATCTCACCGCTTCATCCGGTAAGCCTACCATTAAAAAACCAACCAACCGCAGCTGGGCCAATACCACGATCCCGTACATGGCACATGGTTACGAAGAACTGGTTACACCCCTGCATATGCTGATGTTATACAATGCAGTTGCCAACAACGGTAAAATGATGAAACCTTACCTGGTAAGTGCAATAAAACAATATGGTGTAGAAGTGAGAACAATGAAACCGGAAGTGCTGGTTGAAAAAATATGCAGCGATGAAACGATTGCACAGCTTAAGGAATGTTTGTTGAGCGTAGTTGAGGGCGAACACGGTACGGCAAGAAAAATAAAAGATTCGTCGTACCAGATTGCGGGTAAAACAGGCACCGCGGTTACAGCCCTGGATAACAGGGGATACAATAAAGGCAATAAGATTTACCAGGCTTCTTTCATTGGTTATTTTCCGGCAGGCCAGCCAAAATATACCATGGCCGTTGTTATTCAAAACAGTAAAGAATCAAAAAAGATTTATGGCGCCGATGTTTCGGGAACCGTATTCAAAGAGATCAGTGACCGTATTTACGGCAGCTACCTCAGTACAAAAAAATATACAGCTGAAAATAAACCCGATAGTAACCTGTATAATTATTTTGGAATGAAAAATGAACTGAGTTCGATCTTCACCACCCTGAATCTGAATTATACCGATTCCGGCACTTCAGGTTACTGGAGATCAGTACAAATAAAAAGTAACTCCCAGATTCTTAATACACCGCCCGTTTCAAACTCAACATCCGGTTCTGTAACCCCTAACGTTGTCGGAATGGGCTTGAAAGACGCGGTGTATTTACTGGAAAATATGGGATTGAAGGTTACCGCTACCGGAAGAGGCAGGGTACTGAACCAATCTGTAAGCGCAGGAACAAATTTTAATAAAAATCAAAACATTGCTTTAATACTGAATTGATACTGCAGGATATACTATATAAAGTTTCTATTCGCTCTGTAAAGGGTAATACGCATGTTGAAATAAACGGGCTGCACATCGACTCCCGTAAAGTAAAGCCCGGCGATTGTTTTATTGCATTAAAAGGTACTAAAACTGATGGGCAGGAATTTATTGCAAGCGCCATTGAAAATGGAGCTACAGCAATTATCTGCGAAGCATCGCCTTCGGTAATTAATGAAGCAGTTACTTATGTACAGGTTGACAGCGCAACCGAAGCTGCCGGGTATATGAGCCACAACTTTTACGGCGAACCTTCTTTGAAATTAAAACTGGTTGGTGTTACCGGTACAAATGGTAAAACAACAATAGCCACACTGCTGTGGAAATTGTTTACAGCGTTGGGTTATAAATGTGGCTTGATCAGCACCGTACAAAACCAGGTTGGCGAAAAGATCATTACCGCTACACATACCACACCCGATGCGGTTAATATTAATGCCCTGCTTAAACAGATGGCTGATGAAGGATGTACTTATGTTTTTATGGAATGCAGCAGCCATGCCATACACCAGGGCAGAATAACAGGATTGCAATTTGCTGCTGCACTGTTCAGCAATATCACACACGATCATCTTGATTATCACAAAACATTTGATGAATACATCCGGGTAAAAAAATCATGGTTCGATAAACTGCCCTCCACTGCAATGGCCATCAGCAATGCAGATGATAAGCGGGGTGCAGTAATGCTGCAGAATACCCATGCAAAAAAATATTTCTACAGCCTGAAAACGATGGCTGATTTTAAAGGAAAGATACTGGACAACAGCCTCGAAGGTCTGCACATGACAGTGAATGAAAAGGAAGTGTACTTCAGGCTGATCGGCGAATTCAATGCATACAATTTACTGGCAGTGTATGGTACTGCTGTTTGCCTGGGAGAAGAAAAAGATAATGTGCTGCAGGTACTGAGCAGCCTCGACGGAGCGGAAGGAAGGTTTGATTACATGGTAAGTAAGAAAGAAAAAGTAAAAGGCATTGTTGATTATGCGCATACGCCCGATGCACTATTGAATGTACTGGCAACCATAAAAAATCTAAGGCAGGGTAATGAGCAGGTTATAACCGTAGTAGGCTGTGGTGGCGACAGGGATAAAACCAAACGCCCGGTAATGGCTGAAGTGGCCTGTGAGTACAGCGATAAAGTGATCCTTACTTCGGATAATCCACGAAGTGAAGATCCGCTGGAGATTTTGAAAGACATGCAGGCAGGTGTGAACGCAGCGGCAAAAAAAAAAGTTATTTCCATTGCCGACCGGAAAGAAGCCATTAAAACAGCGGTGAGCCTGGCAGGTAACGATGACATTGTTTTAATAGCCGGCAAAGGGCATGAAAAGTACCAGGAAATAAAAGGCGTGAAGTATGATTTTGATGATAAGCAGATTTTGAATGAAATGTTTGAACTGTTGGAAAAATAAAAAAGTGAGGCGTGATTGGTGAGACGTGAATTAGATCTCACGACTGACGATTCACAACTCACGATTCAGAGTTCTGAAAATTAAAAGTATATGTTGTATCACATTTTTGATTGGCTTGCTAAAGAAGGTTTCCGGTTCCCGGGTATCAACCTTTTTCAGTTCATCACCTTCAGGGTGCTGCTGGCAATGATATTGAGCCTGTTGATCACAACGGTATATGGTAAAAAACTGATCAAATATTTACAGAAAAGGCAACTGGGCGAATCGGTACGTGATCTTGGCCTGGCCGGACAAAATGAAAAGAAAGGAACTCCCACTATGGGCGGTATCATTATACTGCTCGCTATATTAATACCAACCATTTTACTGGCCAACCTCGATAAAGTATACATCCGCCTGATGTTGTTATGTACAGTTTGGCTGGGTACCATCGGGTTTATAGACGATTACTTAAAAATACGGGCTAAGCGCATTGCACAGGCAAAAGGCATTACCTATAAGAAAAGTGATAGTGATGGACTAGCCGGCAGGTTTAAGATTTTTGGACAGGTTATGCTGGGTATCATTGTGGGCGCTACCCTTTACTTTACACCCAGCGTAGTGGTAAAAAGAGAGGTTGTAAAAACAGAAGACAGTATTTCTCAAATTCCTGCTAATTCAAATGCAAAATTTGATACGATTATTGTTGACGGAAAACCAAGGGTATTTGTTGATGCAACCAGAACCATCATTACTACGATCCCATTTGTAAAAAATCACGAGTTTAATTATGCAAAACTTTTACCAAGGAGCTGGCAAGGCTATGCATATATTTTGTACATCATCATTGTAATTCTTATTGTAACAGCAGTAAGCAATGGTGCCAATATTACCGATGGCCTGGATGGTTTGGCAACAGGAGTTAGTGCCATCATAGGTATTTGCCTGGGCATATTTGCCTATGTAAGCGGCAATATAAAATTTGCCGAGTACCTCAACATCATGTACATACCCAACCTGGGCGAACTGTCCATCTTTATTGCGGCATTTGTTGGGGCATGCATTGGGTTTTTATGGTACAATGCCTACCCGGCGCAGGTTTTTATGGGCGATACCGGTAGCCTGGCTTTGGGCGGCATTATTGCAGCACTGGCCATTATTGTGCGTAAAGAATTATTGATTCCCATTTTCTGTTTTGTGTTTTTGGTTGAAAATTTAAGTGTGATGATACAGGTGGGATATTTTAAATATACCAAACGAAAGTATGGCGAAGGGCGGCGTGTTTTTTTAATGAGCCCGCTGCATCATCATTACCAGAAGCTGGGATATCACGAAAGTAAAATAGCGGTCCGTTTCTGGATCATAACCATATTAAGCGTGGTTTTGGCAATTGTTACGCTGAAGCTGCGATAAAAAAGTTTTGGAAAACCAAACTGGCAGAACATAAAAGCCATGTTTTTCATGCTTACCAATATCCTTTGTAAAACAACCAGTTCATCCTGTTTGAAAACCTGACCTGTTAAATTCTATGCTGTTGAAGAACCATTTTTTAGAAGTTTAGGCAAGCCTGTGTACAGGCAGGTTGTTTTATAAGTGAACCATTAAATTCTATGCTGTTGAAGAACCATCTTTTACTTCATTAAAGAAGTAAAGACTTGTTGAAAAAATCAGGTGAAGAGGTATATGAAGTTGAAATGCTTAATTACAAATGATGAGTAAAAAACAAATGCCCGGCCTCCCTCTCTTTTGGAGAGGGAATGAGGGTGAGGCCAAATGAAAAAGAAATTAGTCATACTGGGTGCGGGAGAAAGCGGCATAGGCACAGCATTGCTGGCCAGGCAGCAGGGGTATGATGTATTTGTAAGTGATGGCGGCCTCATTAAAGACAATTACCGCGAAGAATTGCAGGAACATGCAATTGAATTTGAAGAAGGAAAGCATTCTGCCGAAAGAATTTTACAGGCAGATGAAGTAATGAAAAGTCCCGGTATCAATGAAAAGAATGAACTGGTAAAGCAGATCAGGGCTAAAAATATTGATGTGATCAGTGAAATAGAATTTGCATACCGCTACAAAGGCAACAGCAAGATCATTGCCATTACCGGCAGCAACGGCAAAACCACTACAACCGCATTGGCATACCATATTTGCAAAACTGCCGGTGCCGATTGTGCCATGGTGGGCAATATCGGGTTTTCATTTGCCAAGCAGGTGGCATTGGCGCCAAAACCGCTGTATGTGGCAGAAATAAGTTCTTTTCAACTCGATGATATTAAAACTTTCAGGCCTGATGTGGCAGTGCTTACAAACATCACCGAAGATCACCTGGACCGGTACGATTACAAATTTGAGAACTATATAAACAGTAAGTACCGCATCGCTATGAATCAACAGCACGAAGATGTGTTTATTTATAACCTTGATGACGAAGTAACTGCGAGAACAATAAACAATTATTCCATTAAATCAACACTAGCCCCCATTACCATGAGTAAACAACTGCCACAAGGTGCCTATTTGCAGAATGCAAAAATGCACTTAAAATGGAAAAGCGAAGAAATGCAGATGAGTATTGAAGATTTTGCCATAAAGGGAAAACACAATCAATACAACAGTATGGCAGCAGGGCTGGCAGCAGCAGCCGTAGATATCCGGAAGGAAAAAATAAGAGAGGCCCTGCAGACCTTTGAAAGCCTGGAGCACCGGATGGAAACCGTAGCAACCATCAAAAATGTAGAGTTTATAAACGACAGTAAAGCAACCAATGTAAACAGTACCTGGTTTGCGCTGGAGAGTATGGACAAACCGGTGATACTTATTCTGGGCGGAGTAGATAAGGGCAATGATTATGCTTTATTAAAGGAATTGGTAAAGGAAAAAGTTAAGGCCATTGTTTGCATGGGAACCGAAAACAGGAAGATACATGAAGCGTTTGGTGATCTGGTACCGCTAATGGTGAATACAGAAAATGCAAAGGATGCAGTGCAGTCGGCCTTTCATTTTGCCAGCAAAGGCGATGTGGTTTTATTAAGCCCGGCCTGCGCAAGTTTTGATCTGTTTAAAAATTATGAGGACAGGGGAAATCAGTTTAAGCAGGCGGTGAAGGAATTGTAAATCCGACACCCCCTCCGCCCCCTGAAGGGGGAACTGATCGTAGTGGAGATTGAAGCGAAGAACAACCGAAAATAAAAGATGAAAGTGATTTTGTTAAAAATAAAAAACCAATAATCCCCCTTTAGGGGATAGGGGCATGGCAGAACAGGTAAACATAAGAAACTTTTTTACACCCAACCTGAGTAATATGGGTGGCAACCTGGTTAGTAAAACCCGGGGCGATCGCGTTATTTGGGGTATTGTAATTATTCTTACGCTGGTAAGTTTGCTTGTTGTGTACAGCAGTACCGGTTCACTGGCATATAAATACAGCCGCAGTACCGAGAGTTACCTGTTTAAACAATTTGGGTTTATTATACTGGGTGTATTGATCATCTATTTTGCACACCGGGTAAATTATACCATTTATTCCAGAATGGCTTCTGTATTGTTTGTCATTTCCGTCTTGCTGCTGATCTATACCATCTTTTTTGGCCAAACTTTAAATGCAGGAACACGCTGGATAAAATTGCCGGTCATAAACATGACCTTTCAAACATCGGATATGGCCAAGCTGTCGCTGTTTATCTATTTAAGCAGGCAGCTGAGCCGCAAGCAGGCTGTAATTAAAGATTTTAAAAAAGGATTTTTACCCATCATCATTCCGGTTGCAATTATTTGTTTATTAATAGCACCATCAAACCTGTCAACAGCATTATTGATCGGAGGTACCAGCATACTCATTATGTTTATTGGCAGGATAAGTACAAAACATATTTTACTCACCATTGGTATTTTATTAATACCTGTAATTATTTTATTTTCTGTTGCAGTAAGCACCTATGATAAAACAGAACACCGGGCAAAAGATATACCGGCTGTTTTTTCTGTTGGTCGTGTACCCACCTGGATCGGGCGTATTCAAACTTTTATGTACAGCAATAAGGAAGATGTTAATGAAAAGCTGTTTCAGATAAACCAGGCAAAAATTGCAATAGCCAAGGGAAGCTGGCTGGGGCTGGGGCCGGGTAACAGCCAGGCACGTAATTTTTTACCCCACTCGTACAGCGATTTCATTTTTGCAATCATACTGGAAGAGTATGGTTTGCTGGGAGGCACTTTCATGGTATTCATTTATTTGTTGTTTCTATATCGCTGTATACGGTTGTACCGAAAATGCCCATATGCATTTGGTGCTTTCCTGGCATTGTCCTTAAGTTTTATGCTGGTGATACAGGCAATTGCCAATATGGGAGTTAATGTAAATATTTTTCCAAACACCGGGGTAACATTACCACTGGTAAGTATGGGTGGCAGCAGTTTTTTATTCACCTGCCTGTCCATCGGTATTATTTTAAGTGTTGCAAGAAATGTGGAACAGCTGGAGGGACAAACTCAGACCCCCTCCGCCCCCTGAAGGGGGAACTGATTATGGAGGAGATTGTTGCGAAGAGTATGGGGAATTAAAAGAATAAAGTTGAACTGTATACAAAATGAATGATGACAAAAACCTAAAAGCTGCTTCAGTTCCCCCTTCAGGGGGCGGAGGGGGTTTGGGTATTCGAATCATCATAGCGGGCGGAGGAACAGGAGGTCATATTTTTCCGGCCATTGCCATTGCATATGCCATTTTAAAACAGGAGCCACAAACTGAAATTCTTTTTGTTGGGGCCAAAGGAAAAATGGAAATGGAAAAGATACCGCAGGCGGGATTTAAAATTGAGGGGTTGGATATAGCAGGTTTTAACAGAAGCTCTTTGATAAAAAATATTGGATTGCCGGTCAAGCTGATCAAAAGTTTTTTTCAGGTAAGGCAGATATTTAAAGCATTTAAACCAACAGCTGTAATTGGAGTAGGAGGTTACTCAAGTTACCCGGTGTTGCGATTTGCACAGGCAAAGCGGATCCCTTTTTTCATTCATGAAAGCAATTCATTCGCCGGCAAGGCGAATATCATGCTGGGAGAAAAAGCAACTAAGATCTTTGTTGCCAGCGATGGCATGGAAAAATTCTTTCCTGAGCATAAAATACAGGTAAGTGGAAATCCTGTGAGAGTGAGTATTTCGAAAAGCACGGTGAGCAGGGAAGAAGGGATCAGGTTTTTTGGTTTGGATCCTGCAAAAAAAACAGTACTGTCGGTTGGAGGAAGCCTGGGTGCAAAAAGTATTAACGAAGCCCTCGATTCAAACCTGGGCCTCTTTGCACAAAACAACCTGCAGCTGATCTGGCAAACCGGTAAACCTTATGCAACAAAAGGAAAAGAAGCGGCAACAGGTAAGGCCAATATTTGGGCAGGTGATTTTATTAACCAGATGGAATATGCTTATGCCGCTGCCGACCTGGTGATAAGCAGAAGTGGTGCCATGGCCATTGCTGAATTGTGTGTGATGAAAAAGGCAGTGGTTTTTGTGCCGTTTCCTTTTGCGGCAGAAGATCATCAAACCGTTAATGCACAAAATTTAGTTAATAAAAATGCAGGCATAATGATAAAAGACAGTGAGGCGTTAGCATTATTGGTTCCTGCTATCATAGCCCTGGCAAAAGATGAAAGTAAACAGGAAGAATTAAAAAATAATATCAGCAAACTGGCGATTACCAATGCTGATGAAATCATCGCTAAAGAAATATTAAGCCTGTTATAAAATTAAAAGATGGAGGATATTAATAAGATTGTACAGAATTTGATCTCCTCCCCAACAGGGGGAGGCCGGGAGGGGGCTGGGTCTGTTTATTTTTTAGGCATTGGTGGAATTGGTATGAGTGCATTGGCCAGGTATTTTAATACAAACGGAGTTACAGTCAGTGGCTATGATAAAACAGAAACAGTGCTGACAAAGAAACTGGCAGCAGAAGGAATAGCAATTCATTTTGAAGATAATATTGAGTTCATTGACAAGGCGGCTGAATTGGTAATTTATACACCGGCTGTTCCAAAAGACCACAAAGAGTTGAATTATTTTTTAGATAATAATTACAACCTGGTAAAGCGCAGCGAAGTGTTGGGTGCCATCACAAACAGTACCTATAATATTTGTGTAGCCGGTACGCATGGTAAAACAACCACCAGTACCATGGTGGCACATATACTGCGGCACAGTGGTTATGGTTGTAATGCATTTTTAGGCGGCATTGCAGTTAATTACAATGCTAACTTTTGGGCAAGCAAAAAAAATGTGAGTGTGGTGGAAGCTGATGAGTATGACAGAAGCTTTTTAAGATTAAGTCCTGATGTGGCCATTATCAGTTCAATGGATCCCGATCACCTGGATATTTACGGTACAGCCGAAAATATGGAACAGGCATTCATTGATTTTTCTGCCAGGATAAAACCCGGTGGTTTATTGCTGAGCAAATACGGGCTTAAAAGAACCGATGACCTTATAACAACCGAACACCTTACCTTTCATTTACACAATGAAAATGCAAATGTGTATGCGGCCAATATAAAAATGGTAAGGGGCAGTTACCAGTTTGATGTGTTGATGCAGTACTGGGAATTAAAAGATGTGGTGCTGAATATGGGCGGACTGCACAATATTGAAAATATGATCGCTGCCATTTCAGTAGCGCATTACCTGGGAATTGATAAAGATAAAATACGGGGAGCTGTTGCAGCTTTCAAGGGTGTAAAAAGAAGGTTTGAATATATTATTAAGAATGATGAGCAGGTGATGGTGGATGATTATGCGCATCATCCCGAAGAATTGAGGGCATTGTTAACCGGTGCAAAAGAACTGTTTCCGGAAGTAAAGTGTACCGTGATCTTTCAGCCGCACCTGTACAGCCGCACCAATGACTTTGCTGATGGTTTTGCAGAAACACTTGACCTGGCAGATGAAGTGATTTTGTTACCCATTTACCCGGCAAGAGAATTACCGATGGAAGGTGTAAACAGCGAAATGATTTTACATAAAATGAAAATCAATAACAAGCAGGTGCTGGATAAGGATGAAGTACTGGAATGGATAAAAGATAATAAAATAGAATTACTGATTACGGCCGGTGCAGGTGATATTGATACGCTGGTTGAACCAATAAAAAGAATATTGAATAATAAGTTTGGAAACTAAGAAACGATACAGTTTTAAAAACATCATGCTGGCAATTTTTTGGATTGCCCTGGGCGGAGCCACGGTTTTTTTACTGGCGGCTGCAATAAAAAGCAAACCGGCAAAGCATTGTAAAAACATTGAAATATACATACATGGCGTAAGTAATAATTTCTTTGTTGATAAAAAAGACATACTTGAAGCCATTGCCGGAGTTGAGGGTACCGGAATGGTTGGTAAATCCATTGGCTCGTTCAATTTAAAAAAACTGGAGGCCATACTTAAAAAAAATGTCTGGATAAAATCGGCTGAACTGTTCTTTGATAATAATGAGATACTACAGGTAACCGTACAGGAAAGGGAACCAATTGCACGTGTGTTTACTACAACAGGCTCAACTTTTTATATCGACGATGAACTGGAAATACTGCCATTAAGCGAAAAATTTTCGGCAAGATTACCGGTGTTCACCAATTTTCCGTCGGATAAAAAAATACTGGTTAAAGCCGACAGTAACTTACTGGCTGATATAAAAACAATCGGTCTTGCGGTACAAAAAGATTCATTCAGTATGGCGATGATAGACCAGGTGGATATTACAGCGCAAAGACTGTTTGAAATGATTCCGAAGTTCGGTAACCAGCTGATCATTTTTGGTGATGCAACCGATGTGGATGCAAAACTGGAAAAGCTTAAACTTTTTTATAAAGAGGTAATGGTAAAAGCAGGCTGGAATAAGTACAGTGTAATTAATGTACAATATAAAAACCAGGTTGTGGCTAAAAGAAAAGGCGCAGAGGACGTAGCAGCCGATTCGTTAAGAACATTGCAGATCATGAAATTCATTGCTGAACGGGCACAGCAACAGGCAAATGATTCCTTGCAGATGATACAGCAGGATAATAGCCGGAATACGGCAGACAGCACAATGATTCAGCAATCCATTCAACGGGATGATATGGGTGAGCCGGATGCAGCGGATATGCCTGATAAACCGGCAGTGCCGCAAACAAAGCCGGAAGAGAATAATATAAAACCGGGCGCGGTAAAACAGCCAGCCACACCGGTTGCCAGGCCAGTACAAAAACAGGCAAAGGCAGGCAAAACGGCAGAAATGCCAAAAGCAATCATGCAAAAAAAAGCAAATTAAAAGAACTCAATTATAATCAACAAAACACAAACACAAAACATAATCTTTATGAATCAGGAACAACCCATCATCGTAGGACTGGATATTGGCACCACAAAAATTGCAGCCATAGCCGGTCGTAAAAATGAGTACGGCAAGCTGGAAATACTTGGCTTTGGCCGTGCCAACAGTAATGGTGTACAGCACGGTATGGTGTTGAACATCGATCAAACAATAAAAGCCATTGAAATGGCTTTAAAAAACTGTTACGATTCCAATCCCGACCTGGAGATCGGAGAAGTATATGTGGGTATTGCCGGCCATCATATAAAAAGCCTGCAAACCCGTGGTGATATTGTTCGCCAGTCAATTGAAGAAGAAATAAGGCAGGATGAGATAGACAGGCTGGTTGCCGATCAGTATCGTACCTATATTCCGGCAGGTGATCAGATCATTGATGTGATCCCGCAGGAGTTTACTGTAGACAACTTTCAGAATATACCCAACCCCATTGGTTACAGCGGAGTAAAAGTGGGAGCAAATTTTCACATCATCACCGGCGATAAAAATGCCATTCGTAATATCAACCGCAGTGTTGATAAAGCGGGCCTCATTACAAAAGACCTGGTGTTACAGCCATTGGCATCTGCTGCTGCAGTTATGTGCGATCAGGATCTGGAAGCCGGTGTTGCCATTGTAGATATTGGTGGCGGCACTACCGACCTGGCAGTATTTTACGAGGGTATTTTAAAACACACTGCAGTAATACCTTTTGGCGGCGAAAATATTACCAACGATATTAAAAACGGGTTGGGTGTTTTAAAAACCCAGGCCGAACAAATGAAAATTCAGTTTGGCAGTGCATTAAGCGATGAGGCAAAAGCCAATGCATTCATTACCATTCCCGGATTACGGGGCATGGCACCCAAAGAGATCTCTGTTAAAAATCTTGCCGGTATCATTCAGGCACGCATGAGTGAGATCATGGATTTTGTAACCTATCATTTAAAACAGGTTGGTTTAGATACCAGGTTGCTGAATGGAGGTGTGATACTTACCGGTGGCGGATCGCAGTTAAAACACCTGATCCAGTTAACAGAATACGTAACCGGGTTAAATGCAAGAATAGGATACCCTAACGAGCACCTGGCTGGCGGGCATATTGACGAGCTGGCTAAACCCATGTACAGCACCTGTATTGGTTTAATATTGAAAGGGTATAATGATTATGAGAACAAGCACAAGCAGTTTGAGGAGCAGTTTAAAAGGATAGAAGTTCCGGGTTCATTACAGCAACAGGCAGCAGAGGAAATAACAGATGTAGCAAATGAAAATGCCCCGGTAAAAATGAAGCAACGTAAATCACTGAAAAATTTTATGGATGGATTTAAGAATGGACTGATCGATCTGTTCAAGGAAGAGGAAGATGCTAAGTTATAATAGCGAATATAAAATGTTGGATATCGAATGTGAAATGTCGAATATCGAATGTAAAATGTCGAATGTAAAATATCGAATATAAAATGCAGCATGGCGGAAGGAGATATCGGATTTGTAAAGAGTTTTAAGCTTTAAAAACATTCGATATTCGATATTCAAACATTCTACATTTAAAAATAAGTACTAACCCATTATTAATAAACGCAGTGTTGAAAAATACCGGCGTTATCAAAACAAACAATTATGATACATTTTGATTTGCCTAAAGATCAATCCTCCATCATCAAGGTAATTGGTGTGGGTGGTGGCGGAAGCAATGCGGTAAACCACATGTTTTCGCAAAATATCGAAGGAGTGAATTTTATCATCTGCAATACAGATGCACAGGCCATTGCACAAAGCAAAGTGCCCAATAAGATTCAGCTGGGGCCACACCTCACACAGGGTTTGGGCGCAGGAGCAAATCCTGAAATTGGCCGCCAGGCAACCGAAGAGAGCCTGGAAGAAATAAAACGCATACTGGAAGTGAATACCAAAATGGCATTCATCACTGCCGGAATGGGTGGTGGTACTGGTACCGGTGGCGCACCCATACTTGCCAAGATCTGTAAAGACCTGGGCATACTTACAGTAGGTATTGTTACCACGCCATTTGCTTACGAAGGCAAAAAAAGAATTGCCCAGGCAGAAGAAGGGGTGATGCTGTTAAAAAATCATGTGGATACCTTACTGGTGATCAGCAATGATAAACTGCGCCACCAGTTTGGCAATTTAAAAATGAAAGAGGCTTTTGCAAAAGCAGATAATGTGCTGGCAACCGCTGCAAAATGTATAACCGATGTAATTAACAGTACCGGCCAGATCAATGTGGATTTTGCGGACGTGTGTACCGTAATGACCAATGGCGGTGTAGCCATATTGGGAAGTGCAGCTGAAGAAGGAGAAAACCGGGCACAAATGGCTATTGAAAATGCCATTAATTCTCCATTGCTGAATGATAATGATATACGGGGAGCTAAATGGATACTGATCAATATCAACTCGGCTGAGGGTGAAAACGAGTTTACCATGGATGAAGTAGAGATCATTCAGAATTATTTATTGAGCCAGGCCGGCGAAGGAACAGATGTTATTTTAGGCCTGGGATACGATAATAACCTGGGCGGAAAGATCGGCATCACGTTAATAGCAACGGGATTTGATCACAAAGACCCGTTTGAGAAAAAAGCAGAAATAAAAACCGAGCAGAAAAACGAAAAAATTGTAATGACCCTGGAAATGCCGGTTAAAGAGGCAAGCCTTCCGGTTACACAGGCAGGAAAGGCCATGCAACAGCCGGTATTGCAGTTTGAAGAAAAGGATGAAGAAGCAGCCATTGCCGAAATTACAGAGCAACCTGCATTACAAGTGCAGGAAGATGAGATGATGCCCGTTTTGAAAGAGACAATGGAAGAGGTTACTATAGTGGAATTACCAGGTAAAAATACTGGGGATAAGTTAGATGAATCTCCTGTGTTTTTTGAAATATCTTCGGCCACGGATCAGGTTCCTGTCATTGAATTTGATATCCCGCAAAGTCCTCCTCCTGTTGATAAGCCGGCAAAAATCCAGCATAATATTACCGTTACCAATAAAGAAGCTAGCACCCCTCCTTCGTCTGGAGGGTACCTGGCTAAACCTGCACAAATTTATGTGGAGGAGAAGCCAAAACCAGAATCCAATTCGACTGATGAGCTGCCGCCAATGCAGGAAAATCAACAGGAAGACGAACCTGTTATTGAAATGCAGCTGGTGGTTAAATCCCATCAAGCGGCGGAGGAAGAGCAACATGTACAACAAACTCAGCCCATCATGATTTCCGATGTTGAGGAACCTGCCATGCAGGACGAAGCAGAGGAACTTAGGCGCAGGGCTATGGATCGGATTGCAAAACTGCGTAACCTGTCGTTCAACATTAACGCAGCCGATCCTAATAATGAGTTTGAAACGGTGCCTGCTTACCTTCGCCGCAATATGGAATTGCACAATTCCATTGCCGACGTTGAAAGTTTTTACAGCAACTACACCGTAAAAACAGATGAGAACAATCAATCAGAAATAAGTACGATCAACAGTTTTTTAGAAGGTAAAAAACCCGACTGATCATATAATGCTCCCCGGGATCACAACCCGGGGACAACAATTCCGCTATCTGCAGGAACCAAAAGATGTTTGTGTTTGGTTAATTTTGAGTATCAATAACCCCGCCTTATTGGCGGGGTTTGTTTTTATTTTTGTTTTGTGATGGCAGCTCAAAATAAATACCCAGTAGTAAAAAATCCCGCCCGGTCTCATCATTGATTTTATAATCAAACTGATGTAAATAGCCCAACTGTACGGCCACCTGTTTATTTATTTTATAACCCAGTGAAACCTGGTACCTGTTCCTTTCAAAGTAGGGCTCTTTGCCGGTAAAAAAGAGCTCATTGCTGGCATTCAGTATAAAAGGTTTATGATCTTTATTGGTTTTTCCAAAAGCATAAGAAGCACCTATGCGGTACCGGTACCTGTTTCGGTAGCCATTGGTGGTAAACCTGAATTCTGCCCTGTAGCGTTGCTCTATTTTTAATCTTTTTATGGATTGTGTTAAGGTAATTTGCGGCCATATCCTGAATTCATCATTGTTCTTGGGTGTTTTAAAATTGCCGCCTTCTTTATAGGTATCATAATCACCTGCCGCCAGGGTTAATACAACATTTGAATGGGCCTTGTAATTTATGCCGGCTTTATATTCGTGATAGTGAAACTGGGTATAAAATCCAAGTGACCTGACCTGTGCTTCACCAAAAAAACTCCATTTTTCAGTAAGCTTATATTTAAGGTTTATAATATTCCAGCTACCAAGACCGTTACTTTGAGCAAATATCAAATTGCCTGCTAAGCATGACAGAAACAGTAAAAGTGTTTTTTGTACCCTCATTTTATTTTAATAAACTCAAAGATAAATGGGTGGCCAGTATAAATCCATTATTGTATTGAAAAACCGTTTTGTCATTTATTCTTTTGCCTTGCTGTACAATCTGGTTCAAATAACCGGCTTCAAGTTTTATTGTTTTATTTACTTTGTAATTTAACAGCAATGACAGCCGGTTTTGATCAAAGATATTGGCACCGATTTGTTTACCCCAGCCAATAAACAATTCATCCATAAATGCAATACTCCAGATGTTTTTTTCAGAATTTGTGTTTTTTGAAAACGGAAACTCAGCCCTTATCCGGTACCTTATCCTGTTCAGGTAATTCCAGTCAGTATTTCTTTTACCGTTTTGTACAGTTACTGCTCCTACAAATCTTTGTTCAAGCGTAAACCTGTGTGACAATGATAACCGGCCTAACGGGTTATTAATTACGGCCTGCTCAAAAATGCGATGTTCCGGAAAAGTATGTACCGGCGTATATTCTCCATAAGGGAAGGTTTCAACAAAAGCATAACCGGCATTTATACTCACCTCTTTTCTTATGGCATAATTTATACTTGTACGTAATAAACCCTGCTGCCAGTTTTTTACACCATCTGCCCTGCGCCACTGATATTCGGTATGTACAGAAAACCGGGGTTTGATTTTAAATGTACCGGTGTATACAAACCAGCCAATGGTATTGTTATCAGCAAGTCTTTGTTCCTGCGATAAGGAAATCTGGCTGATAGAAATTAAAACCAACACCAGGGCCGGTATTTTATAATGTTTCATTAATAATTTGTTGTGTTGATCTATAAAATCAATATGCTGTAGCAATATAAGCCGAAGCAAATGTATACATCTAATCAACTGAAACGAAATCAATTAACCGGAATTTGGTTCGCTGCTAAACTTTTTCCGGCGAAACAAATCGTGTTATTACTGATGCTGTAAAGCCAGGTGAAATTATCAGGTGTATTTTAAAAACACCTGACATCAGCATTTTGCGGCCTGTAAAAAAAAGGATGATGGCCAGTCCAAATTATTCTTCCGGAAATATAAAAAAGAAAAGAGCTGTAAAAGACAAGCACATGATCAACACCGGGCGATTTTTAAACACAGTAGGCGGAAAAAAATAGATGGCCGCTTTTTTACGCATATTATTATTTGGCCAGCCGTAAAAAATTTTCCGGAGCATGTGCCCTTATGCCGCTATTGGTTTAGTTAAAAATCAAAAAGATCGGATAAGAAACTGTCTTTTTTCCCGTAATTTTTTGGGTTGTTCTGATAACCGCGGTTTTTGTCAAATAAGCGCTTGTCATCATCATCATATTTCGGTTTATCTTTTTGTTGAAACAATGGCTGGTTTGTTTCCGGGGTAGATGATTTTTCAATAATCTTATCAAGTTCACCTTTATCTAACCAAACACCCCGGCATTTGGGGCAATAATCAATTTCTATACCCTGTCTTTCCGACATGACGAGTATTTCTTCGCAATTGGGACATTTCATGGTTTTTATGTTTAGAATTTAATGATTATTGAATCAGGATGCCTGCGGCCCACTGCAGTGCATTTTCTGTTTTATAATATTTTGCTTTCAGTTCCTGCAATTTCTGAAGGGCTTCCAGTGTTTTATTTTCACGGGCATTGATAAGGAACAGGGAACTTTCACCTGCCTGGAAACGAATTTCTTCCCCACGCTGCAAGGCCTGGAAATTATTTAAGGCTTTTTCCTGTAATGCCACCTGGCTTTTTAAGGTAAGCAGTTCATTGAAGTAACTTTTTACTTTATTTTCAACCTGCAAAGCTTTTTGCTTTTGCTGCAATGTTGTTTCAGTGATTTTAAGTTTGGCTTTGCGGTACTCGCCTCTTCCCTGCGAAAGGCGAAGCGGAATGCCAAAAGATATCCCATACTGAAAATTATTCTCAAACAAAGGAGCGCTTACGTTTTTAAGCACATCATAACCTTTTCCCAGCTGGTTGTACCTGAAATTTAATGCCGGCAGCAGTTCCTGGAACTTTAATTTTTTGTCGACCTGTAATACATCGATCTTGTAATTATAGATCAGCAGTTCAGGATGATTTTTTAAAGCAGCGTCAATCAGATTATTTAATTCGGGAACAGGTGCAGCTGCAATTTTGTTAACCCCCAAATCATCACCGGGAATGATGGTAGCCGGCAGGTTAACAGGCAGTGTGCCGGATGACCATAAAAATACGGAAAGTTCAAGTCCTGCATTTTGATAATCAAGCCAGGCCTGGCTTTTCTGCAATTCAAAGCTCTGCAGTTGTGTTAACGCTTCAATGGTGTCAATGGCAGGCCTGTCGCCGAGGCGAAATGTTGTTTTTACCAGCTCAACCCGTTTTTCATTCACTTTTACAGCATCGGTTAATATGTTAAATACCTGGTATTGCCTTACCCAGTTCCAATAGCTGTTCATTGCATCCAGCAAGAGGTTGTTCAGTATATTTCTTTTTTCAATGGCCGATGCGTTCCGGAATATTTTTGCTGTTTGTAAAGCGGCCCTTCTTTTATCAATAATTAAATTTTTTGCCAATGGTACACTAATGCCAATATAACTGGTTTGGCCCTTTGTTTCTACGGGATCGGTCCGGTTTCCGGATAAATATTCCAGGCCTGCCGATACTTCAATACCATACCAGGTGGGTATAGAAAGTTCGGGCCGGTTATAATAATAGTAATCAGTGCCATCAAAGGTTTTTTGCGCCCAGTCATTTTTAAGCACCGGGTCAAACATTCCTCTGGCAATGGTAACATCGGTTTTTGCTTTCTCTATAAATATATCTGCCTGCCTGGCCACCGGGTGAAACTGCTTTACGATCTCCATCAACTGGCTGGCAGATAAGGTTTTCAGGCTGTCCTGTGCATTTGCTGAAACGAAGGATACTGCAGCAAAACAGGTTATGATGTATTTTGTAAAATTCATTTTTTCTCTGAGGGTTTACCTGATTCCGTTTTATAATAATCCGGTGGAAAGCCATTGATGTTTCGCCACAACTCATACCAAACCTGTACATCCTGTAACAGCGTGATACCCTGTGCACCGGCACCAACTTTTAATTCTTTGGGCCATGGTTTATCAGCTGCATCTTCTTTTACCAGAACCCTGAATTTTCCATTTACACTCAGGTTACTTTCTACTGCAAAAATTTCGCCACCAAATGTACCTGATGAGGCTTTTGGCCAACCGCTGAATACAATTGCCGGAAAACCATCGAACAGGAAACGTACTTTTTGCCCGGGTGCTATTAATGGTAGATCAAGCGGTTTTACATACATTTCTACGGCATACTGAATTTTATCAGGTACAATTTCTGCGATCATATCGCCTTCTTTAACATATTCGCCAATGCCGGCATTTTGCGCTTTTATAATTTGACCGCTTTGAGATGCCAGTATAAAATACATGCCGTTGCGTATGGTATAACTGGCATATTGATTTTGCAGTTTAGCAACATCCGCCTGTCCGGAGGCGATCTGTGTCAGTGATTGAAACTGATCTCCCTGGGCCTTTGCTACTTTCTCTACATTTTCCTGTTGTAAAGCGCTCATTTCGATCCGGGTAATGGTTAGATCCTGCTTGCTGTTGGCTAATTTATTTTCTGCACTTATTTTTTTTGCCAATGCATTCTGAAACTGCTGGTTCCTGGTTTCCAATTGGGTTAAAGAAACAAGGCCGCTGTCGAACATGGCTTTCTGGCGTATGTATTGTTTATTGCCAATTAAAAAATCATTATTGGCAGCAACGGCATCTGCACTATCGGCCTGAATTTTTAGTTCAAGCTGGTTTAACTTGTTTTTTAACTGATTTAGTTTTAACAAAAGCCCCGAGTTGATGGCGCCTATTTGCTGATCGGCTGCGCCCACTTTGCTTTTATAGTATTCAACCGACAGTTGTTTTCCGGCAAGTTGTTCTTTTGTACGGCCTAATAGTTCGGGATCCAGGTAGTCTACCTTGGTTTCGGTTAATTGAATCAATGTATCGCCGGCTTTTACATAATCGCCTTCTTTAATGTGCCACTTGATGATCCTTCCTCCAATGATGGTGTTAACCTGTTGTGGCCGCTGGTCCTGGTATAAGGTGGTTACAGTACCTTTTGAACGGATATTCTGAGTCCAGGGTAAAAACAAAAAGATGATAAATACAGCGGCACATATAAAAAACCACATTCTTACCCGGCTGTTTTTATTATGCAGGTAAATATGTTTGTATGATTTTAGTTTAATGGTGTTCATGCTTTTTTGTTTAATCGGTATTATTATGCTGGCTAAGGATGCTGTGTTCTTCCATGATGATCACTTTATTGCATTGTTTTGCAAATTCATCATCATTGCTAACCACTACAATGGTGGTGTTTTCAGCATCATTCAATATGTTAATAATTAACTGGCGAAACCCGTTTCCATAATTCATCCAGGGGTCTTCCAGCAGCAGCAGGCGTGGTTTTGAAACCAATGCCCGGGTAAGTAAGATCTTGTGAACAACATTCCGGGGCAATCGTTTTCCGGTGGGATCCAGTATGGTATCATATCCTTTTTTCAGTGTGGAGACATAATCAGTAAGACCGGTTTTTGCTGCACAATCATTTACTTCCTGTTGTGAAATATTATCCCTGCCCAAGGCAATGTTTTCCCAAACCGTGCCATTAAAAATATCCTGCTCATTTATTAATACCCCAATTTGTGAGCGAACCGAGTCTAATTCGTAATTGCCAACCGGCACATCATCGATCAACAGCGCGCCTTTAAAATCGGTGTAGGCTCCGGCCATCACCCGGAGCAAGGTAGATTTTCCGGAACTCTCTTTGCCCTGGATGCATACTTTATCACCTGGATTAATGGTAAGTGATATATCTGCCAGGTTATCCTTTTCGTCATTGTAACTGAAACTCAGGTTTTTCATTTCTATTTTTAAACCCTTTTCAGCCGGCAACAACAGTGCCGTACCATTTTCTTCAACCGGCTTCTCGGTAAAACCCGATATTTTTTCTATGGAAGTCAGGGTGTCATATACCGTACCAATGGTCATAATTAATTTTTCCACCGAATTTAATATCAGTAAGATTATAATTTCTGCAGCTATAAACTGGCCAATGTTTAATTGCTGGTCAACTAAAAGTATGGTACCCACAATTAACATGGCTGCAGTGATCACTGTCTTAAACAATACCAGTACGTTATACTGGAACAACAATATCTTAAAATGGAGGTTTCGTGCATTTAAATAATCGGTAACCTCTTCATCACATTTTTGCAGGTGCAGGTCATTTTTTTTGGCCAGTTTAAGGGATCTGAAAACCCTTGCTGCTTCCTCCAGCCATCCCGCAACCCTGTATTTGAAGGTGCTTTCATCAATACTGCTTTGCAGCCCGTGGTTGCCTGTATAGCGAAGTATAAGCCAAAGCAACAGTACCAGTATGAACCCAAATAATATAAATGCCGGATGATAAAAGGAGAGCAAGATCAGGCCAAATAAGATCTGGATACTGGCCGTGGGAACATCCAGCAATATTTTACTCAGGCTTTTTTGAAGAATAGGGATGTCAAAAAACCGGTTGACCAGTTCGGGCAGGTAAACATTGTCGTTCTTCTTCAGGTCAAGCCTAGGAATATGTACCGCAAATGCAAAAGCATAACGTACAAATATTTTTTGCTGAATTTTCTCGATGATCTTCATTTGGTTTATCTGCATGATGCCGGCAACAAAAACACCGGTTACCACCAGTGCTATCAGTACCACCAGCGATGCCCTCATGGAAGCACCCAAAACAAAACCAATAATGGCCTGCACGCCCACGGGGAGCGAAAGCTGTATCAAACCATTTAAAATAGCATAAAAATATACAGCCGTTATTTCTTTTTTTTCTAGTTTCAGCAGGTTTAATATCTTTTTAACCGGGCTTTGTGTTGGCATGATTCAGGGTTTATTAAATCAAATACAGTATGATACAAAGATACACAGCAAATCAGCAGTGTTGTGTATTTGTAAATTGAATAAACAGACTGCTGATACGGCAGCCTTTGTTTTTAAAATACATTTTTGGGTAATTTGTCTTCTCCTTCTTTATAATGTTCATGCGTTAAAACTGGTTTAATGTTCCTGTTCATCCTTACCTGAAAAATGCTTACCATCATGGAGAAAGCCATGGAGAAATAAATATACCCTTTGGGTATTTCAATTCCAAAGCCTTCGCTGATCAATGCAAAACCAATTAACAATAAAAAAGAAAGGGCAAGCATTTTAAATGCCGGATGTTTATTTACAAAATTACTTATTGGCTCTGCCGCTACCAGCATAATTAAAACGGTAACAATAATGGCAACATACATGATCCAGACTTCTTTTACCATTCCGATGGCCGTTATAATAGAGTCAACCGAAAAAACCAGGTCCATTATTAAAATCTGGATAATCACCTGCATGAAAGTAACTGCTTTTATTTTTTTACTCTGGTTGCCCTGTTCCCCTTCCATTTTATGATAAATTTCGGTAGCGCTTTTGTACAATAAAAACAAGCCTCCCAGTATCAGTATAAGGTCTTTAGCTGATATGCCCTGGTTAAGTAAGCGGAACAGGTCATTGTCTAATTTCATTATAAATGATATAAGGGCCAGTAATGCCAGCCTGAGTACCATGGCCAGCATCAGACCATATAGCCTGGCTTTTTTTTGTTGATTGACCGGCAATTTATTTGCTAAAATAGAGATGAAGATCACATTGTCTATCCCTAGAATAACCTCCAGTGCAATCAGGGTAACGAGTGAAATAATAATTTGATAATCCATGGTTTATTTTAAGTTGTGGTTTCTTCTTTATTCATTGTTGCTCCAATTACCCTTTCCCTGATCTTATCATGAAGATTAACAGCCATATGCACAATTGGGGTAGCACAAATATAAAAATCAGTTTGTGGGAATTCTTTTTTTAAACTTTCTTCAATTTCATTAAACAGCAGACTTTTTGTTACAAATTGAATAACATAAACTTCTGTTTGCTCTTTTACGTTTGACGATGTTAAATGAAAAGAATCAAAAGCGCTGCCAAAAATATTCAGTGAAAACTTATTTTTCAGAATACTGGTTGCCACCAGGTTTCCCAGTTCTTTGTTTGCTACCAGAAGTTTTACAATAATCATTTCAAATTTTTTTACTGATCCGGGTTATATCCCGGGTCAGGTTAATACTGTATTTACCAAACAATTTCATAAGCAACTCTTAAAACAGCCATATTTAAATTATTAGGATTTCCAAACCAGAATTCCTGCCTGAGTGAGATATCAATTTTTCCCTGTCCAATTTTAATTTTATCCCCTAATCCTATACTCACGGCCGGCCTGGATGTATTTGTGTAATTGTTTAGAAAAACCATTCCGGCTTCTCCGGCTGCATAAAAATTACCTATGTAATATCTTAAACCGGCTTTTAAAGGAATTGCCGTTAAATTTTTATATGCTTTTGGCTGCAATACTGAATTTTCAAAGTAACCCCTTCCCTGAAAAACCAACAGGCCACTGTTGACGGTAGCACTTATGTGTTTGCCAAAAGTATACTCGGCTTTGATGCTGCCGCCATATCCGGCTTTATGTGTAGTTCTTAATGCACTTTCGGGAAAAGCTACCTCGGGGCCAAAGTTTATAGAGAAGCTTTCTTTTTTATTTGCCTGCGCAATTCCTGTCTGGCATATCAAAAGCAGGTTTGCCAGCAGCATAATTTTAAATATTACATATTTCATGATTCCTGGTTTAGTTTCAAGATGTTGTGTCCTGTTTTTATTTAAATCGAAAGATCTCCTTCATGTGATTCTATTATTAAACTGAAAAGTATTACGGTCATTCACTTCTTTTCCTAAATGTTTAAGCTGCTAAAAGAAGACCTTCATACCTGAGATTTTGGGTAAAGCGGTATTCCGGGAGCATCACTAACGGTTTTTGGTTATCAATCTAATCGGGATACCTGTTTAATCGACATATCGTTTCTGGTGCCTATTATCTTCGATTTCTTTCTTTTTATTTGGTTTTTGATAATTTCTGCAACACTCAATACCGCTTCTTCAAATGTCTTTGCCTGTGCACTTGCCAGGATGTCATTGCCCGGTATTACCAGTCTTATTTCACACACTTTGTTTTCTTTACTGCCGGTATGCGAAACCTTCAGCAACATATCAATGGAAATGATCTCGCTGTAATGGGTAAATAATTTGCTCACTTTTTCCTGAATGAACCCGGTCAATGCCTGGCTTATTTTAAGGCCGGGCGATTGAATATTGATTGGCCTGTTTATGTGTTCCATAATGGTTATTTTGTTATTTGAAATACGAAGATAGTGATAATATTTTAAATGATAGTAAAACTATCTCATAAAATTGTAAAACTTTTAAGTACTTTTGTATCTGTTCACAAAAACAGGTCAGGAAACGGAAAAAAATTACCCGTAAAATCTTATAATATGGAATTGCTTCTTCAGATCAAAATGAATAGTAAACTGTTTTTGCGTGATCCGGAGCAAACAGAGCTGGGCAAAAAAATTATTCAGCACAGTATTGAATTAATCAATAAAAACGGATTTGAAGCTTTTACCTTCAAAAAACTGGCCGATGATATTAACTCTACAGAAGCAGGGGTTTACCGGTATTTTGAAAATAAGCATAAACTGTTGATGTATATCACTGCCTGGTACTGGAGCTGGCTTGAATACCGTATTGCTATTCACAATTTAAATATAACAGACCCGGCAGTAAAACTTAAAAAGATAATCCGGTTACTGGCTGCAACGGTAGAAGATGACATAAACACCAGCCATATTAACGAACATATTTTGCACCAGATCATCATCGCTGAAGGATCAAAAGCGTATTTAACCAAGCATGTTTCTGAAGACAATAAGGACCAGTTTTTTAAGCCCTATAAAGACCTGTGTGCCAGGGTAGGTGAAGTTATACTGGAATGCAACCCGGCCTATGCCTACCCCAGATCACTTTCCAGTACCATTATTGAAATGGCACACTTCCAGAATTTTTTCATGAATAACCTTCCGGCCTTAACCGATTTTGGCAAAGAAAAAGATGAATCCAAAGTAATTAATTACCTGGAGGAACTGGTATTTTCAGCCATTAAATAAAGCAGGTTTACAACAGAACTACGATCAGTTTTTATCGTTGTCATTTTTAGGAGCCGAAATTAAAGCCGGTGGCGCTATTGTTGCCGGTTGTGTAGCCGCCGGTGTTGTTGGCTTGCTGTCTAAAGGAGCACCCACAGCAATTTCGCACCTATGGCCTGGCTCTCCATGAGGAGGATTCATGCCCGGTGCAGTTTTTGTTGTATTGGGAATTTCCTTCATGGTTACCTGCGGTTGCTGCGGTGTGGTACTTACTGTAGTTGGCTGTGCAGTAGCTGGTGCCGGTTTGCTGTTTAATGGCGCACCAACAGCAATATCACAACGGTGATTGGGCTGTCCGTGGGGCGGGTTCATTCCGGGTTGTGTAACCGTTGGCACCGGTGTTTGGGTTACCACCTGTGGTGAAGTTACTACCGTGTTGTTTTGTGGGTTCATGGTTACCGTTTGCGGCTGCGTAATGTTTACAGGCGTATTTACAGCACCAGGAACTACAGTATTGGCAGGCATGGTAGCGCCCGGTATGGTTATTTGAGCAGGAGCAGCGCCGTTGGTAACGCTTGGTTGTTTTGCTGCAGTATCCGATCCGGCAGGCACAATAGAATTATCAACCACTTCTTTATCTTTATTTCCGCCACAGGAAACCAGTAATGCAGTAGACATAAAGGCTGCAACGGTATATAATTTTAATTTCATGTTTATTGTTTTTATGATTGCAATTTAGGTTATTTAAAAGATATAAAAAATATCCCCGTTTTTTTACGGTCTTCATTTTATTGGCAGCAACATAAGCAGCAGTAAATTATACCTGCCCGGCAGTTCAATATAATACCCGGGAGCAGCATTTTCTTAATGCCGGGTGGCTGAAAAAAGCTGTTAGAGATACATTACAGGATAGCGTGTTATAGTAAACCTTTAATTGCTGCCGGTATATATGAGGTAAATTCGGTATCTGTTTAAATGAATCAATTCCGCAAGACCTGCACCAATTTTAACCTGCCTGTCAATTTTTGCAAACACACAGTAGTGGGCATTTAAAAATTATCGTTTACTAATTTTATTCAGGGTAATGGTTCTTTGCAAACTGCACTTAAACCGGGTTATCCCGGCAGTTCTTTTGTACAGGTGTTTTTGGCTAACACCACTGTTAACCCTTTTTCGCCATAAATTAAAACTGCTGCGTTTTAATTGGCTACGCATGATCACGATCACTTCAGCTTCGGTTTTTTCAAACTGGTGTAATATAGCTTCAAAGGGAGTCCTGTCTTCCCAAGCCATTTCAATGATGCGGTTCACGTCATGTTCAGTTAATTCATGTTTCACAGCTACATTATTTATTTGATCGCACCCATACCACCATCTACATGTATGACCTGCCCGGTGATCCAGCCTGCTTTATCCGAAATTAAAAATGCAGCCATGTTGGCTATGTCTTCGGCCATTCCAATTTTTTTAAGGGGATGTTTGGCTGCATTCACTTCTCTTTTCTGATCTGTATTCAATAACCCGGCCGCCAGCGGGGTATCGGTTAGCGAAGGGGCAATACAATTTACCCGTATGGCTGGTGCCAGCTCTGCAGCCAATGCTTTTGTTAATCCTTCGATGGCTCCTTTGGATGCTGCAACCTGGCTGTGAAAGGGCAAACCGGTTTGTACGGCCACTGTGGAAAATAAGATGATGGAGGGATTTGCTGCCTTTTTTAACCTGGGCAAAACGGATTGTATCATTTTTATTGCACCTACAACCTGTAGTTGGAAATCGGCAATAAAATCTACCGGTTTTATTCTTTCAAAAGGCCGCAGGTTGATACTGCCCGGGCAATAAATGATGCCATCTACTATTTCGGGTAAAAAATCAATTGAAATGTTTTCATCCAGTACATTCAATTGGTGATATTCAATGAGTGCATTTTCAGGTTGAACGGGGTGCGTTTGGTATGTTGCAGAAACCCGGTGCCCTTCGCCGGCCAGCAGGTTGGCCAAACTTAAACCAATACCCGAAGAGCCTCCAATGATAAGATAATTTGCCATATGCGTGTTTTCCTTTTGTTGGTGAAAGGAATAACAATACTTGTGGCCAAATGTTCAGCAGGTTGCCACATCATACATGGCAGGGGCGATGATTTTTATGAAAGATTCACTTCAATTTTTTTGTTATAGGCCGTTTCCTGCCACTGCTTCATGCTTTTACGGGATATCCAGTACTTGAATAAGCGGGTGGATATGATGGCGTTGATGCCCCGGGAAAAAAGCCAGGGAGGAATTGCATGCACAAAGGAGTAGATCTTTTCTTCTGTACGCAGGCGCTTGTGGATTTCGCGGTTGTAGTTTGTAAACATTTTTTCGCTGAAATCATTTTGCTCAACCGCACGCTGTAAGAATTTTGAAGCCACATATCCCGATATCATACCTGAGCCAATGCCCTCGCCCGAAGTGGGACAAACCAACGAAGCTGCATCGCCCAGCAGAAGCCAGCCATCTCCATAAGCCTTACGCTCATTGCCCGACATGGGAATACCCCAGCCTTTTACCGTTTCAAGGGGCTGTGCATTTTTAAAACGGGGTATAAGTACCGGGTCGGTCTTTATCAATGCTTCAAAAGCTTTACGTACATTGATATGGTGTTTGGCAATATAGTTACTGGCCATTCCATACCCTACATTGGCCTTGCCATCGGGCAAAGGAAATATCCAGAAATAAGACAGCGGAAGGCTTTTTGGAAAATACACTTCCAGCAGGTTGCCGGGGTGCATGCCTTCTACACCGCTCCAGTACTGCCTTACAGCGCCGGCATAATTATTACGGTCAACTTTTCGTTCCCCAATATGCTTCAGTACCATCGAATGATCGCCATCGGCACCAATTAAAAAATCGGCTTCAATGGCTATGTTGCCTGCCGGCCCCTTGCCTTCCAGCATCCAGGTTTTTCCTGTTCTGGTTATTTTATGAATGCAGGTAGATAATTGTACACTTGCCACACTGCGGTCTATCTTACTCACCAGCAGGTTATCAAAATCAAAACGCCTGCTTACAAAAAACATTGGCCTGGCCATATCACCGGTTGGGTTGCCCGCATCAGTACGCATAATATCTACTTTACGTCCATTGGGTAAAATAAACCGGAAGCCCTGCGAGGTAGTGAAGTTTTTTTTATTGGCAACCAGTTCATTTTCAATAATAGCCGGATCAATATGATTCAATACCCTGATGGTGTTCAGGTCGAGCCCGTCGCCGCATACCTTATCCCGTGGAAATTGTGCAGCATCCACGATCACATGCTTAATGCCCATCTTGCATAAAAATATGCTGGCGGTGGCACCCGCAGGGCCGGCACCAACAATACAAATTTTGGTCTTGATTTTTTCAGGTTGCATTTGCTGTTGTCTGTTGTATGCAAATAAACGATGGAATTTTAGAAAACAGCATCAGTTCATTTTAAATAAAATGCGGCTGCCTTATTTTTAGTATACAGCCGTAATGAAAATAAACTTAAAAAACAGCAGCATCAATAACCATATCTTTTATTGACCAGGCAGCATTAAGTTGTTTTTGCACGGCAGATGATCCGGCTTTGTTTTTTAACTGCCGGTAGCAGGTAAGCAGACCGGTAAGCGACCATCCGTTATTGGGATTGATCTGCAGGTCTTTTTTAAAAATTTCAACCGCTTCTTTATAATTGCCTGCTTTTATCAATGCAGCTCCCAGGTATTGCCTGGCCGGCAGCAGCCAGTCACGGGGCTCATTGTAGATCAGTTTGTCTTCATCCTTTACAGCCTGTGTAAAAAAGCCGATGGCTTTGGGCAGGTCCTGTTTATTTTCTGCAATGGTGCCTGCTAAAATGTTTTCACCCACCAGCGCTGCATCGTACACTGCATTAAAAGGTGTAAAAACTTCTTTTAAAGATGGCTCAGCCATTTTATTTTGCATGATGGCCAGTTCTTTTTCTGCATCGGCAGGCTTATTGGTATTGGCAAAAGCCATACCTCTTGCAAAATGTTGTAATACCGATGTAAAGCCAAGTGTATCTGCTACGGCATCATTTAATATGGCATTCCATTTTCCAAACCTTAACCAGGTGAAGATGTCGGTACGGTGCAGGTATTGCACGTAATTACCCAGGGCGCCGGGTATCTGCAGATAAAAGCCGGGTATCTGTTGTTGCAGTTCTTTTGATGCAGCAGCTGCAATGCTGTAGTTGCCGGCCATTTGAGCACAGTTTATTTTCATGTGCATATTATGCAGCGCATACAGTGCAACATTTTCTTCTGTTGCAGGAAAATATTCATGGTATTTTTTATAACCGGCCAGTCCACGGTCATTTACCTCTATCCCCTTGTCATAAAAACCGGTACGTATATAAATATGTGAGGGCATATGGGTAAGGTGCGATACATCAGGCAGGGCAGCAGACAGGAATCCGGCACTGGCCAGTGCATCACCCGGTGTAGCAGAAGCTTCCACCGCATGAATATAATAATGGTTAGCGCCGGGCTGTTTTGGATTTAAACGCAGGGTATGTTTTAACACCGATACAATTTCAGGTGTCCATGGTTTTGGGGTAAAATCATGATCATACAAATCCCAGGGATGCATCAGCATCAGGGCATCGGCATAAAGCGTACTTACATTTTCATCGTTGGGATAGGCTGTGTAAACTGCCTTCATGGCATCGCGGTACAGGGCATTCAATTTGCCCTGGTCGGCAGCACTGTCGGATACATAACGGATGGCAATAGCCGCTATCAATGCTTTTTCAACCGGGCTTGCATTGGCTTTTAAAGCATTGGCTTTTACGGCAGATGGGTATGCTTCTGAAGGCCGCTGGTAACCAAAGTCATTGATATTGGGGCCATAGGCTAAGGCTTTTCCCCACCAGGCCATGGCACATTCAGGGTCAAACCTGGTGGCCTTATCAAAAGATGCCCTCGATTCAATAATATGAAAAGCATAATACATGTTGATACCCTGGTTAAAATAAATACGGGCACTGTCGGAGTTGGTGCTCACAGGCCAGTTATAATTACCCCATCCGCTCAGCAGCGGAATATCGTCTGTTGCACCGGGTACATAGTCGGGTGAGCAGCGGATGCTGAATTTTTTCTTTTCGGCAACCCATTGAGTAACCGTTGCCCTGTCCGGCTGGCGCAGTGCCGAGCGGAATGCAACAACAATGGTATAGGCAGCGATGGTTAGTGCAACCAGGTAACGAATTTTCATATCCATTTATTTGGCAAAATGAAGAATACCGGTAAAAATATACAAATGATTTTACAGCTGCAAGTACCTTATTGCTTTATAAATTGTACACCGGGCATTGGTAAAAAATAATTGGGCAGCCAGCTCAGTGATCCGTCGCTTTCAAGGGTAAGGTCTATGCCTTTAAAACTGAGCTGCTCCAGCGAAGGGTTAAGCGAAAGTATGAAACGGTTATTATTATTGGAGGCGTCTTTTACCAGGGTTAAAATATCCGGGTATAAAAGATGTTGTGCATAGATGGTATCGCAGTGGACAAGATCAACATGCACCTCACCATTACTGTTGGTAACGGCTTCTTCCTGTTTGCCGTTCACCATAAACAGGCAACGGATATCCTGCAGCAAATATTTATTGGCATGGTTGAAGGTGATGGTGTACCCGGTTGCTTCTTTGGATTGAGCGGTAACACTAAAATCCTTCCCGGCTTCTTTATTGCTTTTAAGTTTTACTGTATTGCCTTCTGTGGTAAAGGTACCGGCAGCAGTGCGGTCAACAGCACCATAGCTGAAAAAAAACTGAAAAGTTCCGGCAGCCGAAAAATTAAAACCGGCAACCATTTCTGTTTTTCTGAACATATATTCACCCTGTATTGTTGTTTTCGACATGCCATGCAGGTTTATGATGAGCAATAAAAAGGTAATACTTTTTTTCAATGTTGGTTACCCGTATTTTTTCAAGATACTAGATTCCCATATTTACTGATCACCAAAATTGATCAGCCTCATTCGATAAGCATTCATGGCGGTGATGCCGAGTTTTTTGATCAGCCGGTAATTGACCAATAGCCCAACCGGGGCGCCAATAACAGGTATCAGCTGCGCCATTTTAGCCAGGTCAATATAATCCCGGTATTCCTGCTGAAAACTACGCCAGTCAAATGCATTCATATCGGCTGGCAGGTGTTTGCGTTTTTCTTCCCAGTCTGTCATTTTGAGGTAAATGTTTTTCCGGTGTTCATCGCTTGAAAAAGCCAGTTCAAAAATATGCAGGATGTACACCCTTTCGCGGTAATCGTGTACATCCATTCCATACAGTACCGCAATATCAAAGAGTAATTTCAGTTTAAGGCTGATGAGTATGGGAAAATCGGCCAGTCCCAGCAGGATGCCGCCGGCCCCTGTAATGCCTCCTTCAATGGCCGCTGTTTTGCGGTACCAGTCAATTTTTTTTTGTACCGCTTCTTCCCGTTCCTGCAGGCTAACATTTACGAGTGTGTCGGCACTGGTGTATTTGGCACCAAATAAAACACCCCGTATCATTTGTTTGATGGTGGCGGTAATGGCCCGGTGTACTTTTTCCGGTATCCAGGTATTGATCTTTGTCTGGAGTTTTTTTGAGAGATTGTTTATAAAGGATGGCCTGCGCAGCATTTTCTTTTGCCAGGCCGTTAATGCGGCATTCACTTCCCGTTCATAGGCATTCATCATGATGTATGCTTTGCGTAAAGTTACAAATACAATCAGCAGGATGCAAGGGATAATATTTTTCCCCGGCCTTTACCACCGGCATAAATAACAATGATGATCATGGAAAGTATAATGCCGGGGTTTTACCCCGGCACAACCAGTTACAACCTGTGATCAACATATTTTTTTCTTTGCCCCGGCTTAACGTATGGCTTACATCGGAAAATCAAAGTCAAAAACAAATTTTTCGGGTTTGGGTAAAGGTTTGCGGGGCAGCATTTCATTACGCATGGCGGTATTGTACACAAATGCAGCTATGATGATCGCAGCCTGTTGCAGGTCGGGTATGCTCAGGTGATCGTAGGTATCCATATTGCTGTGGTGGGTGCGGGTTTCATATTCAAGCGGGTCTTGTATGAATTGAAAACCAGGTATGCCCACTGCATCAAAACTGATGTGATCGGTACTGCCGGTATTGCTGAGTGTAACACCACCGGCTGCGCCCATATCGGCAAAAGGGGCCAGCCAGGCTTTAAAAATATCACGTACAGCAGGGTTGCCCTGTGTATAAATGCCGCGTATCTTACCGCTGCCATTATCTAAATTGTAATAAGCAGAAATATTGGCCTGCTCTGCGGTTAATTGCATGTTGGCAGGGTCTCCAAAATGCTTTTTTACATAACCAAAACTGCCATACAGGCCCTGTTCTTCGCCTCCCCATAATGCAATGCGTATGGTGCGGCGTGGCTGTATGCCCAGTGCCTTTAAAATGCGCATGGCTTCCAGTGTAGCAATGCAGCCGGCGGCATTGTCTGTTGCACCCGTGCCACCTGCCCAGCTGTCTAAATGCCCGCCCAGCATTACTACCTGGCTTTTTAATGCAGGATCGGTGCCGGGTATTTCGGCCACCACATTGTAACCGGTAAGGTCTTCGCTGTAAAACGTATTCTGCACATTCATTTCCAGCTCTACTTTTTTATTGTCTGTAATAAGCCGCATTAATTTTAAATAATCTTCCCTGCCTATTTTCATTTCCGGCATGGTAGCTTCGTATCCTTTGGCATAACCGGTGCCGCCATCAACAAATACAGTACCATCCCTGTTGCTTCGGCCACTGAGCAGCAAGCCCTTTGCACCCATTTTTTCGAGGTAAATTTTTGTGTAGTAATCACTTTTTATAAAAGGCAAAAAGCTTTCCATCTGTTTGCGGTCTATCATATATTTTTCTGAAATATTATCCAGGCTGGTATCCCCATACCTGGTTGCATAGGCTTTAAAAGCATCGGGTATGGTAGTGCCTCCCGGTTTTATCATTACGATCTTTCCTTTTAAAGAAGCACCGGCCTTGGTAATAGAAGCTGAATCAAGCTTATCCAGCATGATGAGTTCTGTTTTAACTGTTTTCTTTGTGCTCTTGCACCAGGGTACCGGGTAGGCAATGATATCCTGGTAGTAAGGGAGTTTTAAGGCCAGTGTACCCGTTTCGTTTTGCCAGCCTTTGCCAAATTCGCCCCATGCCTCACGGCCGGCGTTTTGCAGTCCCCATTTTTTACAAATTTCTGTAACCCAATCCAGGGAACGGTTGTAGCCCGGTGAGTTGGTCAGGCGTGGACCGCACACATCGGTAAGGTTGTGGGCTATCATGGCAATTTGCGAATTGTTTTTTGCCTCGTCCTTTATTTTTTGCATTACCTGCATATCCACCGTTTCCTGTGCAGATGCGACACTGATAACAAATAAGAGGCAGATAGTGGAAAGAAGTTTGTACATAATTATGGCTTTTGGTTTTACAATGTATTCTTTTTATTTGTGTTTAAACAGAAAAAGAAAAAATCTGCCCTTGGCAATGGTTGCCGGGTAAAATATCAGCCCTGTTCTGTACACCGATCTCCCCAAATATGGATCGGTATTTTTTCCTTACTTTTTTTACACAGGTTTTATAAATAAGCACAACAAAAAACCTGAGCAACAGCATGCAGATCTATCCTGGTTGTACGGGCTTTTTACCATGTCGGTCAATGTAGTACATGCAGGTTTACTTTTTTTCTGAAGCAACACCGGGGCCATGTTATTTTAAAGATAATTTACTGATCAGTGAATCTTCCTCCGGTGTTTTTATTTTTATCACCGTATCCAGCTGGCTGTTGGGAATGGTGGTTGAAAGAACATATTGCTGCACTTTCCAGTCGTTACCAACCTTTACCACTACACCCGAGCCGCGACATATCTTCATTTGTGTGTTCAGCAATTCTTCAAACCAGGCAATATCGGCATGTGTGCCAAAATAAATATTGCGTTTAATGGCTGTAAAGTTCCAGGTAGTTTTTTTATCAAAGAAGGGTTTTGCCCAGGCCATATAAGCAGCCTTATCCCAGTTCTCGGTGGCATCGGTGCCGTTAAAAGTGGCGTCTTCGGTATAAAAATTAAAGTAGCGGGTATAGTCGGCATTGGCTGCTGCTACATTAAAGGAATCAAGCATGGCAGCGATCTGCTTTTTACTGTCGGCTACAGCCGATGCTGTTGGAGCTGTTTGTTGTGTAGTGTTTTCATTGCAGGCAAACATAAAACTGCAACCGGCCAGCACAATGAAGATTTGTAAGACTGCTTTCATGGTATTTTTTTTTGATGTTGAATAGATGAAGAATAAAAGTACATAAAGTTTGCGGTTGTATTTTTAAAAATGATTAAGTAATAAATGCAACCGTTATGAAGCAGCCATATGTGGAGCAGAATGGTTAACTTTAATAAAAACAACTGTATGAAATATTGTCATCAGCTATCTGTGTTTCTTTTGCTGTTATTTTTTTCAACAGCGGCCCATGCCCAGCATAAGATCATCTGGGAAATGCCTGCAGGCGATACCGCACAGCAACGGGTTTTATTTAACCAGTTAAACAATGTATTAACCGAAGCGCCCGATACAAAAATTGAAGTTGTATTTCATGGCCTTGCGGTGTATGCCATGCTTAAAGATACCGGTTACTTTAAACCACAAATAGCATCATTCTATAAAAAGGGGGTTGTATTTGCGGTGTGCAACAACTCGTTGAAAAAAAGAAAAATAGATCCTGCCCGTGTAATTGCAGAAGCGATCATAGTGCCCGTGGCCATTTTAGAAATTGTAAAAAAACAGGAAGCAGGGTGGGCCTATATTAAAGCGGGATTTTGATATTTTTTTATTCCCTACGCTGCGGCAGAAAAACCGGTGGCGGATCATTCAGCATTTTTGGTTTTTTTATTTTTTAATACCCAATACAACCCTTTTACATTGGTTTCCCAATGCGGCAACAGGTAAACGAGCAGGGTCTCTTCTACTAATTCCAGAATGGTAACCATGGCTGCTGCATAAAATAACAACAGTGGTGGTTCATTTGTAAAAAAAACAAGCAGCAGAAAAACACCCTGCAACAGGGCTGCGGTTTTTGCCAGGTAAGTGTGAAAACTGGTTATTTTTCCATAACGGACAAGCGCGTAAACGGTCTGTATCAAAAATAGCGACAGCATACAGATGAACATGATCTTTTCCTGTTTGATGAACTCCGGTTTTAGAACGATCAAACCGGTAATGGCAACCAGCACGGTCAGATCATCCCCGATGGAGTCGAGCCGGGTGCCCATCACACTGGTTACTTTATATTTTCTGGCCAGGAAGCCATCTATCAGGTCGGTAAAAAAGCTCAGTGCCAGCAACCATTTGAATATTTCTATCCGGCCATAAAAAAGCAGTACCAGTAAAAATGGCGCAGCGGCTATCCTGTAGATTGTTATGCCATTGATCACGTACCATGCTTTTTTATGTGTACCTGTTTTCATGTAGCCGAATATAATGCTTTTGACAATATCCTACCTGATAAATTTCAAATACCGGTTACCATTAACCGGTAAAAACAATTATTCTTTCAGTTGTGCAGCTAGCTTTTCACGCCCGGTTCCATTACAGGTTTTACAAAATTCTTTTCGGGTAACCGGACTAAAAGTTTTTGTATACCGGGTTGTAACAGGTTCATAATGTGTCCAAACGGAGAAGTCGGTTACCGTGGTTCTTTTTTGATAGAAAGTTGAAGTGACCTCCTGTGGAGCAGGAGTGTATGTACTGGTGGTAAATGCCTTGCCATTGCAGGAATTACAGGAACGTTCAAAAATTTCAGGTTTATGCCGGGATAGCTGAACAAACTGGTTTTGAAAATTATCGGAAATATATCTTCCATCCAACAGGTTGATGCGCATGTATTTGTTTTCTAACACCAGGCTGGCCAATCCGTCCAGCACCACTACATCGCCGGGTACCACATCATTAAAAGCAATACGGCCATTGGTAATTTTACGCTGTTTTTTAATGTCTTCATTGGTTTTACCAACCGATACGTAGGTTTCGGCAGGCTGTCCGTTTATCATAACCCCCGATTTTTCCCGGATGAGTTTGTATTTGCGGTTTTTAGCGTCGAACTCATATGTTTTTTCCAGGAAATCGCCGTTATACACATTGCCTGTAAACAGGTTGAATTCTGCAGCGGCAGTATTTTTTGTAGAACCATAACTTTGTATGGTTTTTGGCCAGCCGCCAGATTGATACGACACTCCGCCATAAAGCAGTTTTCCATTTTCGAAACGGCCGCCAAATACATTGGGAAAAGCAAAGTAAATGCCATAACCGTTAGGCAATCCGTTTTCTATAAATCCCTTGTATGTATATCCCCGGCCCCTGATCTCGCCAAAACCATATGGCCTTCCGGCATTATCCGTTTCGCCCTCGTACATTCTTCCATCGTCCAGGTTTATTTTTCGTATATCAGCCGCCACTTCAGTACTAAAACGGTTGCCTGTTTCGATGCCGCCGACAAAAATAATTTTGTAAGGTGCAGTGCGCTTAAAGTGAAAGCCCGGAGATACATTTCCCAGCTTTGCACTGTCTATATAATCTTTTATTACCCAGCCGGTAAGGAATTCATTATCCAGATCTTCGCCGGTTATATTTCCCCAAACACCCGTGGAAGACATGCTGCTTTTGGTTCCATAGCTGCATGCATCATTTTTGTAGGTTCCGGTAATGACCGTTTGAATTTCGATGTTGTTTTTGCTGTAATTTCTGGTCAGTGTATCATATAGCTGACCCGGTTTGGAATAGATCTTTACGCCATTCCCTTCCAGTTTACCATTTACAAACTGGCCCTGCCTTACCAGTTTGGCACCGTTGGTATATGGACCAAAATGATATATAGCCAGGTAGCCTTCTCCATTCAGTTTATTGTTAAGATAGTTTCCGGTTTCAAACCAATGGAAAAGGCTGCTGTCGGGCCGGGGCATTATGCCGTCTTTAACCATGGCACCGTACCGTTCATCAGCAGGTTTAAAATTGCCGTAGATCCTGGGCACTTCAAAGCGGCATCCTTTACCTTCCAGCTTTCCTTTTTTAAATTCGCCCATCAGGTAGTAATAATAGCTGCCGAAACCATAAAAACCATTAACCGGTAAAGGTTCATTACTGGTGCTTACCCGCATAAGCCCAAAGCCATTGCGGCAGTTGCCGGCCACACATTTATCTTTATAATACTGGGCCTGCAGGTTAGTGCCGGTGATCACAAACAATAAAAAAAGTACACAGCGCATGGTGTTTTTTTTGCTAATTAAAGCAATTAATCAATACCAATGTATACGGGGCAAAGGGTATTTTATTACAAAACTGTAATGTCATGCATTTTTATAAGTTACCGGATGCGGTACCATGCCAGCTGAACATGAGTGAATCAAAGCGCCGTTTCATACAGGCCCAAACAAGTAACAGCCAGGATACGTGCAGAGGGATATTTTATGCCATTTACTTACAGCCCACCCACTTCCTTTCATCTTTGTTAAAGAACCACCACACCCCGTTGTTGTAGCAAAAATTAAAGTTGAGGTGAATGGTAACTGAATCGGGTATTTTAAAATATCTGCTGCTCATCAGCCCAGTTTTCTGGTCGTACAGTTCAATGATGCGGTCATCGTAATTCAGTATGGCCAGTTCTGCCCTGGGCATTCCCGTATATTGCACCGAGTTCAAATTCCTGCTTTCCCAACGTGATATTTCGGTGTCTGCATCCATATCATCGGCCTCGCTTTGTTTATTGCAGCCTACCCGTAAAGTGGTAAGTGTACCCACAGGTAAACCCGTTTTGGCATTGTATTTTTCCACGGCAAAAGTTGCTGCATTAAGATAAATGATATGGTTGCCGGTTGGGTAATAAACACCCACGTTTTGATCCTGTGGCTGGTTCATGCCACTAAGCATTATTTGCTTAGCCGTAACCAGGCCCCTGCCATCCAGTGTAAAATAACCAATGCCGCCCGAGTCGTAGCAATTGAACTCAATTCTTTTGCTTACGGTATTGTACCAAAAACCACGGTAATCGTTTTCGGCATCAATATTTTCTTTAAAGGGTTTGCCATTGGCATTATAAATACCCATTGCATACCTGGCGTTGCCAACGATGGAGGTATAGTATTTTTTGGTAACCGGATGCCATACAACGGCCGCAGCATTGGACCCTTCGCCTTCGGGCATTTGAATGGTAATTGCAGGAACCAGGGTTTTTTGCGCTTGTGCAGATATTGACACCAAAGCCAAAATCAATGCTGAAATAATGAGGGTGATCCGTTTCATTGTTAAATGAGTTTAAATGTATGATTCAAATTAATATCCGTAAACCAACTTTTGCTATATCCTGTGGCGGGTATTTTTAAAGAAACGGGGGATAAGCGATTTTTGTAAAACCCGTTCTGACATTTAATCAATCCTGTTCCTGCCCCGTCTTTCTTCATCCAGTTTAAACATGTAGGAGGTAAGTGGTATTTCTACCAGTTTTGGCTGTTTGCCCAATGTCATCATTAACAACAGGTCGTCCCATTCCTTACCATCATATTCATAAATGGCAATAATGGTTTTCATGGGCATATTGGGAACCTGCTCGCCCGCTATTACGTTTTTTATTTTTACAGCCTTGATATTAAATCCATTGCGGTGGGCATTCTCAACCACCTGTTTCCATTTTTCCTGCATGGTTTTGGCATTGCTGCCCAACCAGGGTTTAAGCAGGCTAAAGTTTTTTTCCTGTACCGATTTTAAAAAATCTTCGCCCAGTTTTTGTTCGGCTTGTGCAAACAGCATGGTGGTTGAAAACAGCAGAAATACAAACAGTATTCTTTTCATAAAAAAGATTTATTTGCCAAATGTAGCATGGCTTTCTTTGTTTAAGCATACCCAATCAAGGGTATTTTGCTTAGCAGGCAATTTGAAAGCATAACCGTACTGTTGCCAAAATATACCGGCGCCGGATGGCCACCCGGCCTTGTGTTACACCAGCTTACTGGCGCAAGTGTTCCCAACGTAATTATTAAAATTTATACCAATACTTTGTGGGATCACTTGTGCCTTTCAATTCTACCGGATTGTATCCGGATTCAGGATCACAAATGCTCAATCTTTAACAACCCATGTTCATTAGTATAATAATCAATAGCGCTGCTGTATTTGTAATGCCAGGGCTCCCAAACCAAACCGCTCCTAACAGGATTTTCATGCAGATAATCAAGACGCTCTTTTAATTTATCGGCTGTGTTCAATTCAATGGGGTGATAATCCTGCTTCCAGAACTGGAAGTCCTTGTTGTTACTATTGCTCTTGCCGGCGAAGCTGAACAAATTTAACATCCATTCTTTCCTGCTTTCGGTTTGATTTTCCCAGATGGCTGCAATGATTTGTTTGCTGGTATATTTTTTAAGGTCTCTTACGATATCTTCAATTTTATTTGTGTTGCTGCTGATGATTAAATGAACATGATTGGTCATGATGACCCAGGCGTGTAATGTTAAGCCTTTGTTTTCCTGGCAGTATTTTAAACTGCTTACAAAAATTTCTTTATAGCTTTCTCTTGAAAAAACATCTATCCATCCTACTACTGAAAAGGTTACAAAGTGTGCAATGGCATCTTCGCCGGGTTTGTATTTTGATGACATGGGGTACGGATTGTGGGTACGTAAATGTAATAATATTTTCGTTTGCTAACCCCGGTTGCACCTGTCCCGATAGCCATCGGGAAACCGGGCGATTTAGAACGACACAAGTGATCCCACAAAGTTTTCGTTCAGGTTTGGTGATTGTGTTGGGAACACTTGCGCCAAAACATACTTGCGCCAGATGGGGCCAAACAAACTTGCGCCAGATGGTGGCCAAAACAAACTTGCGCCGGATGGGCAGGGAACAAAAGCAGTCATATCATTTTCCCAGTATCTGAAACAATTGATGTTTATAGGTTTCAGAAACAGGGACACTTTTTGATTGAATATAAATGCGTCCTTTTGCAACTGTTTCAATTTTGTTAATAGCAACCATATAGGACTTATGTACCCTGCATATAATAGCCGGAGAAATGTTTTTTTCAAAGTCGGTAAACGTTTGTAATGTCATTATCTTTTTGTGCCTGGTATGAATTCTGCGGTAATCACGCATGCCTTCTATAAACAGAATATCATCAAAAAATATTTTTTCAACCCTGTTTTCGGTTTTTACAAATATGAAGTTTGCCGGCGTATTATTTTCCTTAATCACTGCCAGATGCTTTACTTTATTTACAGCCTGTAAAAAACGATCGTAACCGAAGGGCTTTAGCAGGTAATCTGTTACATTTAATTCGTATCCCCTTAATGCATAATCCGGGTAAGCGGTAGTAATAATTACCGGGCAGTCTATATGAACAGTTTCCAGCAATTGTATGCCGGAAACTTCGCCCAGGTTAATATCCAGGAAAATAAGTTGTATAGTATTACTTTTTAAATATTCCATAGCTGAAGCTGCATTCTCGAAAGTTTCAGCAAGAGAAAGCTCCGGCACCTGCTTGATATAACTTACCATACGTTCCATGGCAAGTGGCTCATCTTCTATAACGATACAATTATACTTCATCGGCGTAAACAGTTAAATGTACTTTATAAACCTGGTGCTCCTTTTGAATGATAAGGTTGTGCTTACCGGGATAGAGTAAATTAAGCCGCTTTTTCAGCAGGTCATTACCCAAACCGCCCGGTTCGTTACTAAAGGCCGGGTCATTGCTGTAATAATTCTCACAACAAAACTGAATATTTTCTGAGCTTGATGTAATGCTGATTGTAATGGCATCTATCGCATTTTTATTAACTACATATTTAAAAGCATTTTCAATAAACGGAATAAATAACATGGGAGCAATCATCCGGTTGTTCGTATCTCCTTCGGCAGTAAATTTTACGAAATTAATATTGGATGTTCTTATCTTCTGGAGGTCAATGTATTTGATGATGTATGCAATTTCCTGTTGCAATGGTATTTTTTCAGTTTTGGTTTCATAGAGCATGAACCGCATAATGTCGGATAATTTATTAAGATATTCAGAAGCCTTATCTGCATCTTTTTTTATCAGCACATCAATATTATTAATACTGTTGAATAAAAAATGAGGGCTAAGCTGTGATTTAACCAGGGCCAGTTCTGTTTCAAAATTCTTTTGCAACAGTTCTTCCTTAAGTTTAATATCAGCATACCATTTTATAAAGCCCCTCATTACCAGGGCTATAATGCCATGTATCAGTGCCAGTATACTCATAAAGAGTACCATGCCCAGTGATGGCTGAAAAGTATCAAGGTTTACCAAAAGGCCCCTGGTTGCAAGGTTCAGAAAAATAAGAGAGATGAGGCCAGTGAGAATGGAAAACAGCAAACCATAAATACATAAGGCCGTTATTCTTTTTTGGGAAAGATATTTAGTGAAAATGATGTTGTAAAAACCGTAAAATCCTATAACTCCCGGGATCAGTGTCAGAAAGATCATCATTTTAATAAACCCAAAAATCTGTTGTTGGTTTTCTGAAAGCCGGGTCATACCTCCGGCTTCCATAAAAAGGATAAGGAGCAAAACAAGTAATAGATAAAGAACCCAATACCCGATATGTAGTGCTATTATAAATGACCTCTTCATTCAGAAATAATATAAGGGGCTTTAACGTAAAAAGATAAACAATTACCCTTTTTCTTTTTTTGAAATATACAACCAATATCCCAGTAAACTAAACAACAAAAAATAGCAGGCCGACCAAAGAAAAAGATTGTGCGCCGGTGGTGCACTTTTACTGCTTTGCAGAAAGTAGAGGCCGGTATAGGCCGAAGGAATGGTAAAAGCATATTTCCACGATATGGCAATAAGGCCTCCTACAACCAGCACCAGCCCCACACCTATGGGAATCATAAAATTTTTAAACTGCAAACTGATTATGTATTGTAAAGCAACCATGGGCAAACACATAAGAAAATAGGCAGCGTTCTCTTTTAACAACCAGGCAAAGTCAGCAGGGTAGTTGGGAAAGGGAAAATGCCTGTTAAATAAAACCGGAATAATGACAGAGAGATAATTGCCGATATTGAACAGGATAAAAAGTTGTAGTAGCATAACCAGTAAAACCAGCAGTTTGGCAAAATAAACCGTGCCGAACGATACCGGCGTGGTGTGCAGTTGTTTCCAGGTATTGTTTTTAAATTCCAATTGTGTGATCAGGCTTACGGCAAGCACAATACCCATTGGTAACAACATAATAGCCATAATTTGCCAGGAGTGTTGAAAAAGCAATTTCCAAAATTGCCCGGAAGTATGCAATGACAACAATTGTTTTGGGTACACCATAAAAATAATCATATTGACAAGCGGAATAAAGAATCCACCGGCCAATACCAGCCACGAAGCAAAGCTTCTGCGTTTTTTTAACCATTCGGCTGTAAAACAGTTGATAAATCCTATGTTCATAATTATTGATTAATGAATTCCATAAAAATTGTTTCAAGGTCTTTTTTTACTACACTTATTTCATATACCCGGATGCCCTCGTTAACCAGCAGGTTATTTATAGCGGCAATGGTTTCTTTTGGCGGAATAGGCAAGTTGATTTTGCCTGCATGAAAACTGCCGTTCAATTGCAGTCCCCGTAATAATGCCACAGAACGATCCATGTCATTTGTTTCGATAATAAGCCGTGAGTCATGATGTTGTTTATTGATCAGATCGTCCAGGGTTCCCTGGAACATGATATTGCCCTTGCTGATGATACCAACATGTGTAACCAGTTTTTCAATTTCGGATAACAGGTGGCTGGAAATAATTATACTCACACCGTGATCTCTGTTCAAAGTTTTAAGCAGGTCTCTGATTTCAATAATACCATTCGGATCTAATCCATTCGTAGGTTCATCAAGTATTAGTAAGGCCGGCCTGTGCAGTAAAGCAATGGCTATACTGAGACGCTGTTTCATGCCCAGGGAAAACTGGCTCGTTTTTTTTCTGCCGGTATCCGGCAAGCCAACTATCTGCAACACCTCTTCAATGCGGTCTTTGGGACATTGATAGATCTTTTGCAGCAACTTCAGGTTTTCCTTTGCAGTAAGATGGCCATACAGGGAAGGGCTTTCTATCAATGAGCCAATATTTCTTAAAATGCCGGTCCGGTGCTTTTGTAACTGTTTATTAAAGATCAGAATATCTCCCTGCTGTTGTTTTAAAAGGCCCAACAGCAAGCGTAGCGTAGTGGTTTTACCTGCCCCGTTTGGCCCAAGGAATCCGTAAATTGATGCATCCGGAACCTGGAGGTTGATATTCTTCAATACTGCTTCTCCGGCAGAGAAGCGATAATCAAGCTGATTGGTTTCAACACAATACATAAAAATGTTTTTAATGGCTATACTTTATAAAAGCGAAGAAACTGTAATTGAAACAGGGTTTTAAAACTGTTCTGCCAATGCCCCGAATTAATCTGCAAAACAAGAACCCACGGCCCAGGCTTTATTGTTACTTAATAAAACTCACTGGCGCCAGATGCGGTCAAAACATACATGCACCAGGTGGATTTTGTGTGTTAAGACAGCCCATTATTGGCGAAAAAATCATTATCACCGGTTTAAATGATCAGCATCAATAAAATTCTGTTGCAGCCATATTACATTGCAACCGATGAACCCGATTTTAAAGTTACTGTTTATTGCTGCCGGTTTTGTACCCGTTAAAACGGCTCCTACGGGTTATGTACAGCCGTACCTGAAGCAGGTACCTGTTTTGGCTTATCATAATATCTATAAATATCCGGCTCACGAAAACCTGCTGTACATCAGTGAAAAGAAATTTGCCCTGCAAATGAAGGCGCTTTACGACAGTGGTTTTCACAGTATCCTTCCCGGCGACCTGGAAGCTTATTATAACGGCAAGGCTGTGTTGCCCGTAAAACCCGTGATCATCAGTTTTGATGATTCGCACAGGGAGCATTATACTTTAGCTGCACCTATTCTTAAACGTTATGGTTTTAAGGCAGTTTTTTTTGTAATGACGGTTACCCTTGATAAAAAAGGTTTTCTTACCGGCGGACAGATTAAACAACTGGCACAGCAGGGCCATGTAATTGGTGCTCATACCTGGGATCATCCCAACCTCAGCCACCTGCAGCCAAAACAAATGAGCAGGCAGTTGCTGCCACCCAAAAAAATGCTGGAAGCCATTACCGGAAAACAGGTTGACTGCTTTGCCTATCCTTTTGGAGCCTGGGATGCACAGGTACTGTACGAAATACAGCATGCCGGTTATGTAACAGCGTTTCAGTTATCAGATAAGATCAGCAACAGCCATCCCTTGTTAACGGTAAGGCGTATAATGGTTAACGGAGCCTGGCTGCCAAAGCATTTACTACAGCAAATGGAACTTGGTTTTTAATGACTAGTTTGGATGGTTTGCCGGGATCATAGTGGCGATCGGGACGCCAAAGCAAACTTGCGCCAGATGGTGGCGCCAAAATGTACTTGTGCCAGATGGGGAAAGGCTTCGCCGTACTACGAAGAAGATTTGTTCCCATCAGCCAATTTATTTTATTTTGCCAAGCAGAATACAATCATAAAATCATAACACAAACCATTTTCCGATAATTCAAACTTACCTCCAATGAAACGATTATTTTATGTAACAATCCTGGTTTTATTGTATCAACATGTTGCGAGTCAGGTGAACGACATCAATGCATATTCAGTTAACTCATACGACGGGAATATCATCAGCAAAAATAAGATTGACACGATATATGCAGTCAGGCAACAGGGAGAAGTGTCTACGACTTTCGTTTTTTGTTTTGATCTGGACGGCAAAATTACTTCTGAAATAAATTATATTAATAATGATACTTTAGTCAATGCGTATCAATTGTATTATACCGGGGAGGGAAAGCTACGTTCTAAAGTGCATTATATAATAACATCTACCAGTGAAAAAAAAGTGGATAGTATAACTTATATATATAGTAAAAACGGATTACTGGAAAAAAAAGTGAAAACCAATATTCCGGGAACAAAGATTGAAACCCGCCACAATTATGCAAATCAAAAACTGGCAGAGGATATAACAGAGGTTAACGGCAATAAAATCATCAACAAGTATCTTTACAATAACAAAGGCCTTTTATCAAGCCAGATCAGTTTGTACAATGAAGGAAGCACCAAAAATGAAACGATTATTTCAAAGCAAAATTTCTTATATGATGCTGGCGGCAGATTATCATCATCGACTGACAGTTCGTTATCTCTTTTTTCAACTGCTTATACTACAACATATCGATATAACGCTCAAAACATATTGGCAACAATAGATAAAACGGATGGTTCTTATTCATACCACACCTATAACGGGCAGGGGTTACCCGACAAAATAGAATATTCTCTGCAGGATCCATTTAGAACAGGCAAATTCAGTGGAACAGAATTTTACACTTATATTATACGAAAATAGACCTACTGACAGTACTACTTTGGCGGGTATGCCCTAACTCTGTCGCCGAAGGTAAATTCCCCAACTGGCCCATCAGTACCTTGCACTATATGGGGCTTTACCCGTCAATCATTAGATTTAAAGCACCAGGTAATCTTTGTCCGCCGTGTGCGGTTGTGTCGCCCATCCTGGCAGCCGGCATCCCGCCAACCAGCTGGCTTAAGTGTTTTTATGATAGACCAACTTTGGCCCCAAAAAAATATAACTTTATTACTCTCTCCAATTTCCATAACTTAAAAAAAGTTTTTCAATATCTTCCAGGCCGGCATCTTCCCATCTAAAATAAAGCAAGGCTGTGTTGGGGTTTAGTTCGTTGGGTGCCAACATATCCGTCATGCACATTTGAGCATTTTCAGTAAGTGCAGATACATAAACGGGATCTTCATAAAAATCGTTTTTATAAAAAGAACTGGCCCATTTACCTGCATTCATCCTGCCTGGAATATAGTCGTTAATAAAACCCTCCAGCTTATCTTGTTGTGGCACCAGTTTTTTTGCTTTAAAAAAAACGGGTTTTCTTTTTGTTTCATGGTGGTAATATTCTATGCCTTTCGATTGAGTTGTTTTGGTTCCTGCCTGGCCAAAAATATCTACCAGCCCATCATTTTCTGACTCGGTTGCTATTTCCAGTTCTCCATTATCGGAACCTGAAATGGCAAGGGTCCAGTCTTGAGGTACAGCTATTTCCGTTACCAGGTAAAGCTCACGAAAAGAATACATTGTTTGTGTAAGTTTAATAATCAGTTGTTGTGCAATTTCGTTCCAGTTTAAAATTTTTACAGATTCCGGTGCATTGCATTTAAAAATAAAGCTTCCTGTTCCTGAAAAAGCGATGATCTGTTTACTGAATTCAAATGATCCTTCAATGGCCCCTTGTCCGGTTCCACGCGCTGAGTATGGTTTTGATATTCCGTCGCTGAAATTCCAGGCGGCAGGGTTTAGCTGAACACCGTAACGCAATTCAATATTTTCTTTATCAACCATATTATTTTGAAAGATATTTCCAAGTACAATTATTTCTCCATTTCTGATTTGAAAAAAATCGCCGGGATACATGTTCTGTTTAAGAAAATCGGTTGCAAAAAAACCTCCGGTTCTGATAAAAAGATTTCGGTAAAAATTTCTGTTTACTGTATTCATAATTAAATGATTGAAGTACTGAAAATACAACTAAATTTTCAGCGGCACTTTTTTACGTTCGGGTTTATTGTTAGTGTTGGGAATCCCGCACGCTTGCAGGACGCCAAAGCAAACTTGCGCCAGATGAAATTATCAGGTATTACAGATTGTGCCTTGAGCCAAAAACAAACTTGCGCCAGATGGGGGAGCCAAAACAAACTTGCGCCAGATGGGGTATCACAAATCATTTTTCTCATGAATAAACCTAATATCGGAACGCATTGCTCTTTTTCGATAAAAAAAGAAAACGTAATAAGTATAAGTAGAAAAAGAAGCTACAATAAAAAATAAATATCTAACGTCAAATTTTTTTTCTCCATGCAGAAAATCTTTCCCAAAAAAGCATGAATATAGAATGCCTACAATTATAGAAACAATCCAATACCCCTTAAAGAAGGAAATGTTTTTTTTATTTTTTTTATTTGTAGACTTGTAATACATAATTATACAAGGTATTAAAGCAATACACCAAATAGCAGGTAAGTAAATTCCCAATTTAACAAAAACAAATGCAAGGAAAAACAATAAAGGTGTTGCAATATCGCAATAAATATAGGCCTTTGATTTTCTTCTTAAAGGAACAATTCTATTCATGTCGACATATAAATGAAGATAATCAACGACATAAAATCCAGTTATAAAAAGCAAAGATGAAAAAGAGAACCATGTTAGGTTAACATTATTATTCTGCTGAATTTGAGGTTTAATTAATCCGTATAATATTAGAATAATATCATAAATCATATTTCCCAAAAAGGCTGGATAGAGTAAGCCGTATGTTAGCGCCTCTAATCTTTTCTTTTGTACTGGTTTAAGGTTACTCATAATCTAACAGAAAGTTTTACTTTTTGATTATTGCTTTAACTTATTTATTAATAATAAAAACTTTTGGAGTATTTCTTCAAATGAGGAATTATCAATTCCAGCTTCAAGCTTTCCAGAAATAAATTCCGAAAGATTATTCAACAATGTCATATTCTCTTTTGAAATAAAGTAGTATGGAGCAAGTACATAGAGCCTTAATGCCAATTGTCTTAAAGCATCAAAAACAAAAGGATGTGTGAAATCTATAGATTTATCAGATAATTCTTTATGGATCTCCTCAAAATATTTGATTAATACTTTCAACGGTTCTTTATTATACATTAAAAAAGTGCCGTCAATATCTTTTAGTTTGAAAACCATATTTAAAGTGTAAAGTAACTTTTCAGTACTAGCTGACCTTGTTTCAGCATTTGTTGCAGTTGTCTCGATAGCAGTATATTTTGTATCTAAATTTCCAATCCTGTTTTCTTGGGCTTGAATTTTTTTATCAAAGCCACTTACCTGTGAAATAAGAGTCGGTAAACTATCTAATTGTGGCTTATATTTTTCCAATTTCTCTTTGGCGTCATCAGCATTTTTTTTTGCCTCTTTTGATTTGGATTTAATATTCTTCAAGTCATCGAAACTCTTTATATTGATTACAATAGGTAAGAATATTCCAATAAAGCCAATTACACCAATCCAGATTGTTACCCATGTATTTATCTTTGATATTTCTGTATCAATATTATTTTTCGATTCCTCAACAGCTTTGTTAACAGTATTTACAAGGAATTCAATATGTTTTACAATTTTATCTTCGTCTTTAATATCTGTTGACGATAAAAAAGGTTTAATATCAAAAACCTTGGATGCTTTTGAACTGTCGTTATTATATTTACTAATCAGAAACTTTAATAATTCTTTTTTTAAGGTTGAATCTATTTTTATACCATTACTGTCATTTTTATTTAAGATTACGATGTCAGGAATAAGTGATTTTTCTTTTGCAGAATTGTTAAGTATGGTTGAAATTAATTCTGTGCTACTTTTTTTCTCTTTGTTGATTAGGTAATAAATATAACCGTTGCCGATAATAAGTAATAAAAATACAACGCCAATTGCTACGCCAATTACCCGATAGTTGCAGTGATACCACTTTTTAGTTTCAATATTTGATATGTTTATTTCTGACATTTTAAATTAGTTGGTTTTGCATTATACGATGTGGCAAATAAGCCGGAATTTCATTTATTAAGTTTTTATACCCGTCAACTTCATTGGAATCCTGGTGTGGAAAGAGTTTTGCAAACTGGATGCTTGAAACTTCATTCTCGTATGTAGCGGATATTGCACTTTCAAAAATCATTTGGTCGTGTGTAAACATAATAAGTTGAAGTGGAATATTGGGAGTATGTTTTTTGAATAACTCAAAGAGGCGTTTAATAAAACGTTCTACTGTAGCTCTGTGTTCGAAATCACTTGCATAGAATATATCATCCAAAACCAAGGGAAGATTGATTCCTGTATTCTTTCTGGACGCTACTGCTATACTAATGCCGACCATAGTACAGAATAACCGAAAATGGAAAGTATTAAAGTATTTATTTACTGAAATAGGAGGGTTGGTAGTGTTTCTTTGTTTTAAATAAGCCACAATAATTTCAGAAATAACATCACCAGTTTCAAGGTCAGTTTCATCTGGAATTGTTTCTATTATCAAGTCAACTGGTCTGTCCTCTTCATAAAGATATTCGCCTAAAATATTTACAACAATATCCTTTATGGGTTCAAATGCTTGCTGCGTCTCTTTTGCTAATTCCGTCTTAAGAACGGTATAATATTCTTTGGCTTCTCGTTTTACTGTAGTGTATAAATCATAAATAGCTGTAGCCTTTAACAGTTCTGGCTCTTTTAATTCGATTTCTTTTGAGTATTGAATATTCTCTCTTGTAAGCTTTTCTATATCATTTTTTAATATGGCGATTTGTCCTTCTGCTGATGTTGTGGTAAGTGTTGCATTTAGAGCACTTTCTATTTTTCTTAATATTTCCATTCTTTTTCCTTCATATCTTGATATTGTGCTTGTAGCTTTTTGTAAATCGTCATTGATGAAATCTTGGTTTCGTGAAAGCACAAAATCAATAAATCCAATTTTGTCTTTCAAAAACTTACTGTTGCTTTCAATATCCAGAATATCTCCTGAAAAATCGTTTGACATACTGTTGCCAATAATGCCATCTAAAGATGTTGCTATTCGTGATAAATCATTAAATTCTGTTTTGCCTTGGATTTGTTTTAACTCTTCATTGTTTTTTGCTCGTATAGAAATTAAACCGGAATTTAATTGTTTAAAATATTCAGTAATGTAATTTGATGATGTATTCAGTTTTTTGCTTAACTCATTCAAATTATTTATTTCGTCAATCTTGCTTTTTACGTACTCTTTTATTTCTTCTTTACTTGATTTGGAATTATTACAAAAAGGGCAGTTGTCATGTTTTTCGACTAAAGCTATTCCCATTTCCAAAAATTGTATTTCTTGTAAGCTACCGGACTTTATACTTAATGTTGAATATTGGGCGTAGAGCTGTTTAAAATTACCAACCTCAGTTTTAAAGCTATCGTAATCAAATGAATATTGGAATGGCTTCCTTTTCAATTGCTCATTCAGGTCAATAAGAAATTTTGTGGTGCTGTTACTGGCTGAATTATTTGAGTTTTCTTGCAGACTTCTTTCTTGCTCCTGTTTTTCGAGAATTGCTTTTTGATTACTTTCAATAGTTTTTTTTGCCGTATCTATTTCCTTATTTAGTTTATTGACATTATTTGATTCAATTTGTCTGTTGTAGCTTGTAAAAAGATATAAGTGTTTTTCAATTTCTATATACTCGGAAAGTCCTACACTTTGTGCAATTATGCTTTGAAAAGTGCCATCTCCTTTATTTCGATAATCTAATTTTCCAAATTCATAGATATCATAGTCACTAATAAAATGAGTGTTTGGATTTATTTTATCTCGAATTTCCTTCGGTATATTAATATCACTAATCTTAAAAACTCTTGATCCTGTTCTAACTTCACAGTCTGTTTCTGAAAACGGATTGTTGAAATGTCTTAGAAAATCTTTGAATTCTTCTGCCTCATCATTCAATCGTTTGCCAGTTCTTAGTTCAGCTTCTCCAATTCGTTTGCAAAAGTTGTATTCAATTGCATCATAAAGTGATGATTTTCCAGTTGCATTACCACCTAAAATAACCGTGCTAGAAATATTACCGGTCTTATCGGTAAAATTAATTCCATAAGGAATTTCGCTTTTAGGAAAACCTCTTAATGATTGAAGACGGATGTTCTTAATTCTTAAATCTGAATTAATCCACGAATCAATTGTTGCAGAATTATCATCTATTAGTTCCTCTAATTGTTGTTTTTCGTCTAGCTTATGAATACCATAAAACCGACTAAGATTATCAAAAAAAGATTCCCTTTTTGAAATATCAATATTGGGATTTTTAGCAAGTATGAGTGAAAGAAAATTATTCTTTAATGAATCATGTTTTGCTAGATAAATAAAAAATGAGCTTTTATTTTTTATCATTCTGTGTCTGAGTTAAATATCGTTAAATATAGTTTTTATTTAATCCAAATTAAAGTAATTATTAAAAGAAATGAAAAATTAGATAATGTTTCTGTTTAAGTAACTAATATGTCAGTCTAACTACGCTTTAATAAAAGCTCCACGGTGGTATGCCGTAAAAGTGAGTGACACAACGATGTCGCCATGAAAAACAAATATTTGTCAAAAAAAATCCCGGTAATCAACTTACCGGGATGTAAATAGGTTATTCGTGCTTTATAATGTCAGCGCTTCGAGATGCTTCCTGCGTCAGCATGACAGAGATTTCGTTACCCCTCAAAATACTTATGAAAATAAGGTATCGTCTCAATGCCTTTATAAAAATTAGCAATGTCAAATTTTTCGTTGGGGCTGTGCAGGTTATCACTGTCCAGGCCAAAGCCCATCAGCACTACCTTGCATTTTAGTTCCTGCTCAAACAAGCTGCAAATGGGTATGCTGCCGCCGCCGCGTACGGGTACGGGGGCTTTGCCAAAAGTGGTTTCAATGGCTTTGGCTGCGGCTTTATAGGCATTGCTGTCCATGGGGGTAAGGTAGGGCTCGCCGCCATGGTGCAGGGTGGCTTTTACGGTTACATAAGGCGGTGCAATGGTGTGCAGGTGGCCTATCAACAGGTCGGCAATGGTATGGCTGTTTTGGTTGGGTACCAGGCGGGCCGATATTTTTGCAAATGCTTTTGATGGTAACACGGTCTTGGCACCCTCGCCGGTATAACCACCCCAGATGCCGTTGAGCTCCAGGGTTGGGCGTATGCCGGTGCGTTCGTTGGTACTGTAGCCGGTCTCGCCCCATAGTTCGTTTACACCCAGGTCGGCCTTGTATTCGGCTTCGTTAAAGGGTGCTTCGGCCATTAAGGCCCTTTCTTCGGCAGAGGATTCCAGTACTGCTTCGTAAAAACCGGGTATGGTAATGTGGTTGTGCTCGTCGTGCAGACTGGCGATCATTTTTGCCAGTATGGTAATGGGGTTGGCCACGGCGCCGCCATACACACCACTGTGCAGGTCGCGGTTGGGACCGGTTACTTCCACTTCAATATAACTGAGGCCGCGCAGGCCAATATCCAGACTGGGGGTATCTAAACTGATCATGGCGGTATCGCTGATGAGCACACAATCGGCCTTTAATAATTCCGTATTGGCTTTTACATAAGTGGCCAGGTTGGGCGAGCCTACTTCTTCTTCGCCCTCAATACAAAACTTGATATTGTTTTCGAGCGTGTTGGTTTGTATGAGTGTTTCCAATGCTTTTACATGCATGTAAAACTGGCCCTTGTCATCGCAACTGCCGCGGGCAAAAATTTTGCCATCTACAATTTGTGGGTCAAAGGGGCCGCTGTTCCAAAGCTCTAATGGATCGGCGGGTTGTACATCGTAGTGGCCGTACACCAGCACCGTGGGTTTGGCAGGGTCAATTATTTTTTCGGCGTACACGATAGGGTGGCCGGCGGTTTCATGTATCTCGGCTTTATCAACACCGGCTTCAATTAAGCGCTGCTTTACGGCTTCGGCACAGGCGATCATATCGGGTTTGTGCTCACTGCGTGCGCTAACACTGGGTATGCGTAACAGTTCGAGGAGTTCGCTTAAAAAACGGTCTTTGTTTTTTTCCTGGTATTCTTTCCAAGGGTTCATAGTTGAAAGTTGAAGGTTGATAGTTGAAGGTTGAAGGTTGAAATCCCGCCTGTCGGTAGGCAGGTTGAACGATGCGAATTTAGGGATTTTTGGGGTTAAAATATTTTCACAAAATTTTAAGAAATGAATAGTTTGAGTGACGGGGACTGCAGTTAGTTTTGCAGGAGATTGTTTTGTCAATTTATCAGCCTTTGTTTTAGCTGGATCGCACTTGGTTCTGTCTAACACAAAGGCTGAGTCCATTTTAGGAACTGCTGATTTTGCTGCTGCGCAGGTTGCTTCGCAACTATTTTAGCCACAAAGGCACGAAGGCACAAAGGGAAGTTGCTGCGCAACTTAGGGGTTTGCGATAGA
>CALRVV010000018.1:0-71349 GCA_943371705.1 Chitinophaga pinensis
CCTGGTACAGTACCGGCTCCATTGGTACCGGTTGCACCTGCTCCGCCTTCAGCACCCAATGTAGTGATGTCGATAGAGCTTACACCTGCAGGCACAGTAAAGGTTTGTGCACCACCGGTGAAGTTAAAGGTTGTTGTGGTTGGTGTTACGGTTGTTAAGGTAGGCGTTACTGTTATAGTAGCAGTAACAGGTGCTGTGGTAGGATTGGTACCAATGAAACTTGGTATGTTACCATTACCGCTGGCACCCAGGCCTATACTTGTATTGTTATTAACCCAGCTGAACGTAGTACCGGGAATAGAGCTGGTAAAGTTTACCGCCGCTGTGGGTGACAGATGACAAACAGTTTGGTCTGGAACCTGGTTCACATTGGTACAAACAATAGGGGCATTATAAGTAACTGTGTTATCAGTACTGGTAGAAGCTAAGTTGGCTGTAGAAGAAGAGACACTCGTACAAACACCGGCTGCAATAGTCGGTATTACGGTTCCGCTTCCTGTCATACCAGATACTGCTATATTATAGGTGGTAGGCCCACCGGTAATATTTTGGGTTGTTGCACCGGCTGTTCCACCAATTGTAACATCACCGTTGGCAAAACCTGTAACAGGCTCACTGAACACGGCTGTGTAGTTAATAGGTGAAGCTCCGGTAGGATCGGGTTGTGCCGCAGCCTGGTTGATCGTTACAGTAGGAGCAGCAGCACCAACACATATAGGTGCATCAATAGTAAGTTGGTATCCTGCAGTTTGTCCTGCAGTAGTATTACCCACATGGAAAACGATAGTAGCTAATGGTGGGGCAGTAAATGACCATACAATTGGTGTACCCGGTTGAGCACTTGATCCAGGGTCGCCCAGCCAGTTAGTACAGAAATTTGATAATACAACAGCACCATTGTGGGCTGTTACAAAGCTGAAGTTTGTAGCTGTGTTGGTAAAGGTTACCGTAACACACTGAGGCGCATTAACCGGGTTAGTCCAGGTATGCTGTACATAATGGTAGCCACCACTTAAAGTTGATGGAGTACATGGGCCAGGAACAGCACAAGTAGAAGGTGTTCCATCCCTGAAAGCCCTTAATCCTACAGCAGTATTGGCCGGGCCAACTGTGCCCACAAAAGTGGTACAAACAGATGGTGGAGTAGGATTCCAGGTAACAACGTTATCTGAACTGGTAGAAGCATTATTTGGTTCATTTGCAGCATTGATACAAACACCTGCTGCAATAGAAGCCGTTACCGTTCCGGCTGTAGTCATACCCGAAAGCGCTATATTGTAGGTAGTAGGCCCTCCTGTTATTACCTGGGTAATTGTTCCCCCGGCAGTTCCACCTACAGTAACATCGCCATTGGCAAATCCGGTAACAGGGGCACTGAATACCGCTGTAAAGTTTATCGGAGCTGTTGAAGTAGGATCGGGTTGTGCAGCAGCCTGGTTAATGGTAACTGTTGGTCCTACAACTACACCGCAAGCCGGATTGTTAGTGAAAGAAACTGTCTGGTCATTTATACTGGTAACAGAACCCTGTGCAGCACCAAATCCCATGCCCCTTCTTGCAAAAGCCCTCCAGATAGCACAAGCATGACTGGCACCATATAAAACTGTATCTGCCTGCAGAATAGCATTCCTTGCAGTGATAAAACCGGGTTGGCATCCCTGTAAGCGGAGGCCTTCCATCACCAAACGGAGTGCTACCACATTGCCACCTGTGCTGGAGAAATTATATAAATTGGGGTCAATACCTGTTGTGCTTGGATCATTGATCAGTTCCCAGGTAAGTTCCCATAATGCCGAACAAAATACCCAACCTACTCCATGAGGAATAGCCTGTCCGGGCAAGGTTGCATAGGTTGCATTGTTCACCGTAAAATCGGTACAATACCTTTGCGGCCTGATGCCAGGGCCATTATTTGGCTGGTTGAGGGCATAGGTTCCAATACCTCTTGGAGAATTAAAACCCGAACTAACAGTAGAAGTTGCCCAGTTTTGGGTAAGCATCAAACCTAAATAATCACTCCATCCTTCACCGGCCTGCTCAGCATTGCCTAAACAACCAGTACCTCCTGAATTAGAACGGTTACTTACCCCATGGCCATACTCATGTATAATAATACCATTATCCACATCACCGTCCCTGTCAGGGGTTGGTGCCGTCCATAAATACATCTGCATCCTTGGCAATGAGCCATCAGCAGGTGTACTGAAATTGGCATTATTGCTTCCGCTGCCATCCTGAGCTTCAGCTCTAACCCAATCGTTTCCGGCACCACCACGTCCCAGGTTATCATCCTGGAAATTCCTGCCGGCTTCGGTAAAACCGTAAGCATATAATATATCATGTATGATATTGTTCCAGTAAAATAAGTTGGTAATATTAAACTGTTGATTTGGAGGAGTGGTTACCGTTGGCTCCTGTGTAAAATCAGGAACAAAATCAAAAGTGAGGTTTGGAAAAGCTGTAGTTGAAGTAGCTGAACGCGTAGAATCTCCCGCATTATTATTGGATCTGTCGTGATATGCCCAAACATTATTACCCCTTGTGATCATATGATCAGTGGCTGTGGAACGGGTATGCCACTTTAAGGTAATCGCATTGGCTACAACAGCAGGGGCATTCCAGGGATCGGTACGTAAGGCCGGTGCACCACCCGGGTGAACCGGGCTTTCTGCAGGGTATGGTACTACCCTGTACGTTGCCGTGGTTACCAATGTAGGATCATCTGCTTTTTTAAAATCGAAAAAATTCTTAATTGCAGTATTGGTATTATTTGAAACGGCCAGTCCGTATTCAAATCCGGGATATCTTACATTACTTCCATTATCAGGTGTACCCCAATGGTCATAGTCGGTATAATTATCCATACCTAAAATGCTGTTGTCAACTGCATTCACCCTAACCATCCAGTAATCGGAAGTAGTTTTTGGTATAATATAAACCTGCCAGGCCAACTTATAGGTTTTTGTTGCCTCATCAGGCACCCAGCTTAACTGGGCTGTGATCTTTTCCTGGGAAATTCCCATATCACTGAATTCAATCAAACGGCCTTCATCTTTCCGGTTGATGGCAATGGCCATTTGTGTAGCACGGAAACCGCGGTCGGACAAAGCAGACTGAACTGCCGATTCTGCCGTAACCGACGGAATGCCTGAAGCAACGTTGATCGCTTTTTCAATAGCAGGATCAAAGGCGCCAAAATTTGACACCATTTTGCCGTTCTTAAAAGCAAGGGACAGTACCTGGTTATAAACCGGGATACCTTTGTAAGTCTGTTGCAGGCCAACATAACGTATACCCGTAGTAGCATCCTCGTAACTGGTTACTACCCTGGAACTGCTGATCATATCAGCAGAGATTCCGCTGGCTGCGTCATTATTGGCAACCAACTGGCTGGCCAACTTTAATGCCAGCTCGTTATCGGACTGACTTACATTCTGTGCTTTTGTGAAAAACACACTTAATGCCATCAAAACGATTAAGGGGATAATTTTTCTCATAAAAATTATTTAATTGTTAATAGAATCAAAAATGGTTTGATAAGATATGGGTACACTTTCATTAGGATATTGTATGATTATTCAGAAGGATATTCGGGTGCTAAAGTGGAATAAACAACAAAGTAAAACATTATTGTTTAATGCAATACAGCCCTTATACGCTTACAATAATACATAAAAAAAATATAAACCAAACAAGTTTTTTAACAAATATTTTTGAATAATTAACTAAAATTTAATGTGTTAGGCTGCCTGTAATGAGAAAAAACGGGGTTTTGCCTTTACCAGTCTGTTTGTGATGGTTTGCAGGCAAAGTGAAGGCCTGTGGATAAGTTTTTGTAACTTTGTATTTGTTGGATGAAGCTACCAAGTGCCGATTTTGAAGGGGCTGACCGGTTTTGACAGCATAGTTCTTTGTAAGTGTAAGCATGTACTGCGTTGCGTAATTAGCAGTTTAATCTGAATGCGAAAATTTTATATGGCAATACTCAGTATGCCATGGCTGCTTAATCGATAGATTAGCACCCATTAGGGCCGTTGAACAGGTTGTTCTGTTACCATGTTCTTCCGCCGACTCAAAACAAAAACGGAATGCTGCTCTGGAATGAAGTGACCATTGCTCAAGATCATTCTTCTAAGGTTTCGGTTGGTTTGTTGTGCCCCTGCCGTTTCCCAACAATCAATGCATAAATAAACATGTAGAAAGCTTACGGCGGATATGTTTGGACCAGGGTTCGATTCCCTGCAGCTCCACTTTCCCCTTACGGAATTTCATTAAAAAGCTATAAACCAAATGTTTATAGCTTTTTTTATTTAGGTCAATTTATCAAATTTAATGATTTTACGATCTCTCAGGTGAGTAATTCGGGAGTTGAATTCACTCAAAAGAGAACTCCCGAATTTACCCTGAAACTATTGATTTTACTGAATTTTACTTTGTTTTTTCAACCTTTTTTTACTACATTTACGGGGCAGTTTTTCCCATAAAACATTAACTCCCGAATTATGAGTAATACATTCAAATTGCTCTTTTTTTTAAGAAAGCCAAAGAAGTATGAATCAGGCCCACAGCCCATTTACATGCGTATAACGGTAGATGGCCAGCGGGCAGAAATGACCGCTCAGCGGGAATGCGATCCCTCACTTTGGGACGATAAAGCGGGTAGAACGACAAGTACTAAAGAAAGCGGCAGGCTTTTAAATTCACATTTAGAAGGCCTAATGGCAAGAGCTTACCTCAATCAAACTGACCTTATTCAAAACCAAAGACCTGTAACAGCCCAAGCTATCGTTAACCGGTTGTCTGGCAAACCCGATAAATCCAGGATGCTCGTTTCCATTTTTGAAAACCACAATAAAGAAATGAAGCAGTTGGTGAATAAAGAATATTCACCGTCTACTTTAAACCGTTATGAAACATCCCTGCAGCATGTTGTCAATTTCATGCAATGGAAATTTGGTGTTACTGATATGGATATCAAAATGATCAATCATGAGTTTCTTACAGACTTTAATTTTTACCTGCGCTCTGAAAAAAAGTGCAATAATAACAGCACTGTAAAGTATATCCGGAATTTTGGAAAAATAATCCGCATTTGTCTTTCCAATGGATGGCTTGCGAAAGATCCGTTTGCAAATTTCAAGATTAAAGTAAAAGAAGTTGAAAGAACATTTTTATCAGAAGAAGAATTGCAGGCTTTGCATGATAAGGTTTTTGCAATGGATCGCATTAACCAGGTAAAAGATATTTTCCTTTTTAGTTGTTACACCGGCCTTGCATATGTTGATACAAAAAATCTCACACCGGGAAATATTGTTATAGGCATAGATGGTAATAAATGGATTCATACGCACCGAAAAAAAACTGATTCACCGTCACATATTCCATTGCTGCCGCCGGCACTGGAAATTATTGATAAGTATAGCAACAATCCCAAAGCAAAAAATGAAAATTGTTTATTGCCTGTGTTAAGCAATCAGAAAATGAATGCTTACCTGAAAGAGATAGCAGACTGTTGCGGAATAAATAAAGACCTCACGTATCACATAGCCCGCCACACTTTCGCAACAACCGTTACACTTTCCAACAATGTTCCTATCGAGTCTGTAAGTAAAATGCTGGGTCACAAAAATTTGCGAACCACTCAGCACTATGCAAAGATTTTGGATAAAAAAGTAAGTAATGATATGACGGCACTTCGCATTAAGTTAGAAACAAAATCAAACTCTAAAAAAAGAAAAGCCATTTGATAACATTTTAATACGATGCTCGATCTTTCAATATAGTCTGTCGTGGCACATTGATCAGGTAGCACAAATGTGCTACCAACATTGTAGAGGTGCTTAGTCTGTATATTACTTTTTTGCTTTTCTCCACAACCAAGGTGCAATAGGGTTGGGTTCACTCCAAATTCCGATTTTCTTATCTCTAGCTTCAATTTCCAATTGAGCATATTCATCATTATCAGAATATTTTTTAAAATGCCACGCTAATCCAAGTTTAATTATCTCCTTGTTTACATTTTTTTCATCCAATAAGATTATTTCCGAAATCAGGCGTTTGTTTCTGTCATATTTATTTTTGTGAACAAGGGTAACATTCTTTCCGAAGCATAAATCTGAGGCAAACTGTTTTGCCTTGTTTCCAAATGGTTGGTTTTTTTCAGGACAGTCAATATGGGCTAATCTAACAGTTTGCTCATTTCCGTCTATAAGCAGAACAAATGTATCGCCATCTTTAATGCCTATCACTTTATAGCCTGCATGATTCTCTTCATTTGAACTTAGGTTACTTGAAGGCGCTTCCTGGCTTTTATATCTTTCGTAATTCCCACTCTCCGGATGATTACAACCTAACGCTGAAAAAGTTAAAAAGAAAAAAAGTAGCTTTATCATTTGAAAATTATCTCTCTTTTTTCATTGTCAATCTCTATGCTGCCAAATCTTTCAAAAACGGTTTGTCCTAACAAGAGGGGTGCATTTATGTTATCTACAACTGTTGCTTTTACATTCTGCAGAATCATATTGCCAATTTTAACCTCTCTAAGGTTTATCTTAGTACCCTCGGAAATTCTTCCTGTTGCATCTTGAAAATACTCAACATCCAAAACATCTTCTTTTTTTAATGTTCCTTGTCTGTACAAAACAGTTGCTTCTGCTGGTGAAATGCAAATACTGCTCGCCCCTGTATCAAAAATAAATCTAAGTCTTATGCCGTTTATCTCAATCCACACATATCGTACACCATTTTCAACTTCCATTTGAAGTACATTTCTACTTTTATAATTTGTATTATCAGGTAGTGTTATTTCTGTGGCGTTGGTTTTTGTTTCAGGGTTGTTTTTGATGTTGAATTCTTTATGTTCTCCTTGGTTTCGTTCATACTTTTTTCCTTCTGGGTGGTCGCAGCTGAAAAATAAAAAGCTAATCAAAAAGTTGTAAAATCTGTTTTTCATTTTTGCTTTTTAAATGATGGGATATGCCTTAATGTGTCCTTTGCAAAAAGAAAAACACCATCCTTTTCTTCGAAACAAGTTTTATTTAACTCAATAATCTGTTTTGCATAAATTACTTCTTGTCCTTTGTAGCTGTTAGCTATATCTGTTGGATTTTTTTCGAAGATTACTTTTACAATATCTTCGGCTTTTGTGCGGTACTGAATATTTTTTGCAATGATACGATAATCCTTTTCGCTCAATTCAGAATTAGGTTTTGGGTTCAATGCTTCAAGAGGTACATTTGATATTTGTGGTTTAACTGCTGGTGTTGTTTGAGCAGTAATTTCTTGCTCTGGATCTTGAATAATTTTCTGTTCATTTTTTTTCACAAAAAACAGAAAATATATCCAGGTGCAGATAAGCAGAAGTAATAATGCAAATGTTGCAACTTTATAGAGGTTTATTCTATATTCTACTTTTTCTACTTTTTCTTCATTTTCTTCTCTGCTGCTTCTTATGCTTGGCTGGCTGCTTTGATATTCTGGAAATTTTTGCTCAATTCGCAGGCTTGTTTTAGCATTGGCTTTTGGAATTTTATTTATAAAGATTGGCTTTTTAAGCTGGCTTACGCCGTTAATAAAAAGTCTCTTATTTTCATTGTATATCAGTTTTGCATCATCTAATTTTCTTCCTGTTTTTAGTTGATTAGCTAAATCCTTTATTTTGGAAGAAAAATCATTATAAAACTGGTTTACTTTCTCTAAATCGTTTTTTGACTCTTTGATTTTACTTTCGTTTTCTTGATGAATCTTTTCGTTTTGTTCAATTTGTTGCCTAAAATCATTGAGTGTTTTGTTTTTGTCATTTTCTAGTCGCAGTATTTCCTTCTCAATATCCGTAGTATAGTTTATTACCTTTTGTTGATTTTCATATTTTACGTTTTCAATTTCTTTTTCAAACCCTTTTTCATCAGTAACTATATAGATATTCCTATTCCGACAATATTCGATAATATCTCTACTATCAGAAAAAAATACGTTATCAAATTTATTTAATAGAATTAATGATTCTTTGAAATGAGTTGTTAACGTGTTAGGATCTATTCTTGAAAAGATTACTATATTCTTATTAGTCGAGCTATAGTTGCTTAAATCAATGATTGGCTTTAAGTGAAATTCTATTTTTTCAAAATCCGACAAAAAATCTTTTGAATGGCTGAAATCTTTTGAGTGGTTTACTTTCAAAATTGTATTACTAGTGTTTTCTCTAACGAGAATAGAGTGGAACTCATTTAATTTTCCGATTGTAATATTTTCTTCGCCAATTTCATTTGTATATAAAATGGTAGAGCCAATAAAGGTCCCCTCCCTGGTTGAAGTCATTTCCTTTGCATATGTGTAAATTGAATAAGATACACCCGGTACACCATTAATAATTTCTTTTCTAACAGAAAATAAAGTTGTGCTAGGAAAGATTTTTATGGCGTTAGATAAATCGAATATTCTAACACTTTTTGCAATACTTTCATCGTCAAATTTGAAAGGAGATTGTCGGTAATCATTAGGGTGTCCAAATGTGGCAAACCCAAATAAATATGTATTTCGCATTTTAAAAATTAAATTTTATCCTTTCCCAAAAAGTACCTTCATAGTCTAAAGGATAGCCAACTATACTTTCGTATAACCACTTTGCCAGGATTTCAGCAGAGGCAAGATTTAGTAAAGTAATTCTTTCACCACTACCTGTTGTTTCAATTTTGCCAATAGTAAAATAAGTTTTACTTAATTCGTATGAATTAATACGGTTGTTAGTTCTTGGCAGCCGTTCATTTATAAAATTTTCTAATTCTTCTTCACTAGAAACGTCCATTCTGCCGGATTTGTCCCATTTAGAAATTACAAGAAGTACATTAATGGATTTTAGGTTTTTACCTTTTCTTTCCAACTCGTCCAAAAATTCATTTATAAGAGTATCTTCTCTATGAGCCGTATCATAACTGGTAACAACAATAAAGTTCAAGGGTATATTTGCATTGAGGTAAGCTTCAATTGAACTATGATAAGTGCCGCCCCTGGTAATGTCTTGATGGTTACCTCCAGCAGTTTCTAAAAAGGTTAAATTTATTGGAGGAACCTTTTTAGATTTATTGTTTGGTTCAAATACTAAGTCCAGTCTTGTAACTTGGTCTCTCGTAGTTCTGTCAGGCAGTATACCCTGCCTGATATTTTCAAAAAAATCAGCAAGTAAGACTTGTGCCTCTTTTGTGTTAGGGGTTCCAAGTTTAGGGCGGAGTACACCCGCTTTAGAACTTAGATAATATAATATTGATGATAAAATAACCGATTTTCCAGAAGCTGAAACCCCAAAGAAGAATACAAAATGGCTATCAGTGTTATTTATCTCGGCACTATTATTATTTGCTAAAGGAACAAAGTCTGTTCGGTCATTGTTTTCATGACTTGTAGGCTTTACTGCTTCGTCATCGCCTAATGATAATGGTTTAGTTATATCGTTTTCGTTACTCATATGATAATTTAATTTTTAGGAATTAAGGTTTTTCCACTTCTTTTTGAAGTAAAGACACTGCCGTGATTATTTTGATTTCCTCTGTTATCTGTTGGTACTAAAAGTATAATAATCATTATCCCAAAATCTAATAGGACACATCCCATTAATACAACAAATTGGTAAATACTAAAGTTTTTAATAGCATGATTAAAAGCAAATCCAATTTTGCCAACTTCTTGCGTGTTAGCATGATCAATTTCAAATTTAAATTTGTCATCACCTAATATTGACTGGGCTTTACTTCCTAACTTATTATACTCTGTTAAGGCTTTATCAATTTGCCCTTGTGCCATATCGTCAATATCTTGATGAGATTTCAAAAGCAAACTCTGAATATCTCTATTCCATTTTAACGTAGCATTATTGATATCACTCATTAGATTTTTTTCTTCAGGGGTAAGATTATATACCATTTGAACAATTTGTTCTTCCATTCTATTTGCTAAATCTTCATAGCCTGCTGGATTTTGACTAATAGGTGTTAATGGTGTAACCTTTTTTCCAACTAGTTTTTCAATTCTTCCTATTATCACTTTTGCTTCAGGACCAATACCGATATTCTTGGGGTCGGTAATTTGTATTTTTAACAGGTTTAACTCACTTCGGATTGCTTGTCTTGTTTTGGCATCAGCTACCGAATAATTTAATTTAGATTCAACATTTGTCTCCAAATTGCTAAATTTATCATTTATGTCTCTTAGCTCTGTGGTATAAATATCGGTTCTCATAAACCTTGTGTATAAGGCATTGAAGTTTGCAATAAAGCAGAATGAAGCAAAGAAGAAATATATCCAACTTAAGGCAGTTGTAGAATTCCCTCTTATTTTAGCAACTCTTAATTGCCATAATAGAAAAAGTAGCATAAGGGAAAGCACTAATGCTATAATCATAGAACTTCCTCCAAATATTTGTTGTAGTCCTAACCAAGTTTGGTAAAAACTTACGCTGATAAGCAAGACAGCAAGAATTGCCAAAAAAAGGTCTGTTGTTGTAATTTTTACTTTATTCATACTGTTGTTTTGTTTAGTATTTGTTGTTTAAAATTCAATTAAAGGCTGATTCTATCAGTTGTGTGTCGGTACAAAAGCAAATGTTCTGCAAATGAGTATTTTTTAAATATGCAGGCAATAATACTAATACATTTATTATTTTGAATAAATATATACATAATTCAACAATCGAAAAAGAGAAAGTTTTTTTCCTTGAAAATATCGTTTAACGAAAACCACCTGGCCTTAAAGCCACAAAAAGAGTTTATTCTAGCATATAATTTTCGATTTTTAGAACAAAATAGCCTCACACCCCCGCCAACCCCATCACAAACTTCTCCCAAAACCTCTTCTTTACGCTATCAATAGCCTGGTATAGGTTTATTGTATCCAGAGTAACCTCCACAGCCTGATATTTATATCAAATGCCTCATACCATACATTTTCAGGCAATTACTCAGGTAAATGAAATAACATTAAATACAAATATCTACTTGCGGTTTTTCATTTTAATCTATCTTTACGAGTACAAGTGTTATAAAAATATTGCTAGCGATTAGCTATTATTTGAGTTTCTGAAAACCCGCAAATTTTTCGAGTCCACTCAGTGATAGACTGTCGCCACGCCATGGGCGTGGTAACAGCTATTGTGGACCAGGCCCTTTGCGGGTGCCTCAGAGACGGTAGTATGTACCACGTCTTTTTTATGCCCGCAACAGAAAACGAAATATTAAATCAAAAAATCAACAATCTTTCCTTCTCAGAGGATTTCAAATCATTTTCTAAAAAACTGGGAGTTATAACAATAGGGGAGATGGTTATGATTCCGGTTGCAAGCCTCATCAGCTCCGAAGGATTTACCTATCACGCATTGCAGGAACTTATTGAGTTTCTAAATGAACGGGAACTGGCCGATCTGCTAAAAGAGTAAGCGCCCAACTTTTAATTGCCGGATTTTATGAATTACCGTTTTCTGTAATTGTTACACAAACACCAATATGGTCACTCAGTTTTTTATCCCTGTTCCATTCAAATAGCTGAACCGACTTACCCTTCATAAACGCATCACTGATAATAATATGATCAATATTTTCCGGTATACTTGCCGTCAGGTTGGTAAGTTTCAATGCACTAAATGAATTATTAAGCTTTAGTCTTCCCTCTTTTGTGTAATAATAATTATCACAAAAAGTCATATTCAGGTCCCCGCCAATGCAGATATTTTCTTTGGCTGAAATCTTTTCAAAATCTTCCAGTTGTTGATCCAGGTCAGCATCAAAATTTTTTCTGCGGTTGCCATTAATCCCAATTACTGTACCATAAACAGCAAGTTCACCAAAAGGGGTTTTCAACTTTGTGCTAATACTTGTATCAGCCCTGAATGTAGGGAGGGTAGCGGTTAGCGGATATTTCGAATAAATACTGGTCCTTCTTTCACCTTCCTTGTAAAAAGATTCTTGTAAGCTATCCGTGTGAAAGTAATTGTAATCATCACCAAAAGAAATAGCATCATTGCTTTCAGTTAAAATCAAAATATCAGCATCAATTGCTTTCAAACAATCTACCAGGTGCTTTACACGGGTTCCTGTTTTTTTCGGACGTTCAACATTCCAGGTAGCTATTTTCATAAAGTATGCGTTTTAGAATAAAAATCTATTTGCTCATAAATATAATTAATTTCCTAAACCCCTAAACCCCATCAGTATTTTCTCACTAAATTCATCAAGCCTATAATTTCATCTTTCAACCTGTTTACAGTCGATGATTCAAAACTGTACGACTTATTGCGCAAACTATCCTCCGAAATTACTTCCTGCCTGTCAGTTCTGAAATTCCGGGCTACAAGCCTCATCAATTCTGCCGAATTGGTATTGCTGATGACCTTCGACTCTACAAGCAATTTCACCGCCAGCGCAAGCTGTGACACTGATAAACTGGTATGAATCCTGGACTCGTTAGATCGTTCTTCTTTTTTTATATTTTCCCATTGCTGTAAAACCCGCTCCTGCTTTTCCAGGTAATACAATTCTTCACAAATCCAGGAGCCTATCTGGTCCCTTATTTCCGGTAGTCCGGGTTTATATGCCAATCCCGGCTTCACCGGCAGCTGGTTGATTATTTTCAGTTTCAGCGAATGAAATGTAAACAGATCCGTAAGCATGGTATGATCATTCGCTTTTTCCTGCAATTGCAGTACGTAGTAATTAAAAAAATGGATGCTGTTATAATTCAGTTGCAAAAGCAGGTGACACAATTCCTCATGTGCATTAGCCTTCGCTTTCTTTTTAAAAAGAGAAATCAACTCACCTTGCAAAACCTGCACATAGCTAAGCCCATGGTAGCTGATCACCAAATCAGGCAAAAGATAATCCTCAAAAGGGCGGCAGGCTATTTTAATAAGGTCTTCATCAATTTCCAGCTTCTCCATTTCTTTTTGAATTCCTTTCAGATTTCTTTTAATCTCCGGCGCCTTCACCCACCGTTTCGCTTCCGGTAATTTTATATCCTGGTCAAAATATTCCGGGTAACTGGTCTCAATAAAATCCAGCAGATCTAGCGGTATTCGCATAATCTCTTTGTAAAAATCCAAAACATAAGCTTCATTTGATAGCCCGTAAATATTTTCTGCTTCTTCCGGCTGCAGGTAACCGTAAACAATATCTGCAAACTTCACCAAAATTGCCTGGTGTTTCCGGTAATAAAATCCCAGTTCGCTTTGCTGGTACTTGCCAAAAGCAATTACTCTGAATTCTTTCATGATCCTTTCACTTTCCTTTTCAGCAAGCAGTTTGCACTCATTCAGAAATTCATCATTCAGGTTGTTCCGCGTTATTTTTGTTGGGTTTAGAACAATTGTAATAATATGCTCCAGAGCCTTTAGTTCATAATCCAAGGCCGTTAATTGTTTTTTAGGGTACGTATGTTGTAATGAATATTAAAAAGGGCTCCTGAATTTTGGTGGTTTTTATATAACGATTATTGAACAGGGTTGCAATATTTTAAAAATATCCCACCAAACAAAAGGAAAAAACACCAAATTTTTAGAGTTTTTTCCGCCAGTTACATTATTTACCTGTAAACCATCATCCGGCAAAATATTTTATTTCAAAATATCCATACCCAGTCAGTGTTTCAAAGGGGTTGTGCAACCCCTGCAACTGTTTTGGTAAGCTGCGCTTCACTTCTTTTGCTGTCATAAAATCACACCACTATGTCAGTAAATATTCTCACAAAAGAAGACCTGGTGCTTTTCCAGGACGAACTACTTAATCAAATCAAAGGCCTTTTAAACCAGTCGCCGGTCCAGACAAAAAAATGGCTCAAGACCGATGAAGTAAAAGAAGTACTCAAAGTCTCCGCCAGCACATTGCAAACTCTTCGCATTAACGGCACACTTACTTATTCCAAACTCGGCGGCATCATTTACTACGATTACGAGCATATCGAAAATGTCTTAAAGAAAAATCTCCGTCTTGCTACGAAGACTTAAGGCCTTGTCATGCTGAGGAGCGACCTGTCCCGACCATTTCGGGAAGTATCTCATTATCAAATCTCCAAATCAGTTCATTATGTTCTCTCCCTACCGTGGCCGCAGCCAAACAAAAAAACAAAATACAAGCAAACCCCGCATCTCAATTGCAGAACGAAAGAAACGATCAGCCTGTAAAAAGCTAAAGCATCTTTTTCCAAACATGGTGCTTCAGGGGTATCAACATTATTTCACGAAAAAAGCTCCTGCCTTTCTTCCTCCCTCTCCATTGGAGAGGGCCAGGGTGAGGTCAGAGAGAGGCAAGGGGTGAGTCATGAATTACATCCGTCACATGAATGCTTTTTTCACCCTCGTAAAAAAAGATGAGAGGCTTACCTCGTCGCATGTCAGTTTGTACCTGGCATTGTTCCAATACTGGAATTATAACCGGTTTCAAAATCCCTTTCCCGTCTACCGGGATAATATCATGAACCTCAGTAAAATCGGCTCCAAAAACACATACCACAAATGCCTGAAAGAATTGCACGAAGCAAAGTATATCTATTACCATCCATCGGCCTCCAAATTCCTGCCAGTCAAAGTCAGTATTGGACGTTTAGATATTCCCGAAGAAACCATCAGCCGTTTCAAACAACTCGAACTTTTTAACCCCAACGCAAGCACACCAACGGAGCCAAGTCCCCCTCTTTTGGAGGGGGATTTAGGGGGAGGCGGGGGGCTGGAGGTGAGGTCAGGTCCGTGTCCCAAAATTGATACCGACCATGTCCCAAATCTGACCGCCACAAGTACCGATTTTGATACCGTACCAGTCCCAAAAATGGGACACAATATAAAACATAAACATTTTAATAAAACAGAGAGTAAACCACCCTCGCAAAAAATTTTTGATAAAAATGAAAAGTTAAGTGAAGCAATAAACAGTCTCGCCTGTGTCCCAAATCCGGTACACCAGCCGGCTGACATTACCGAGGTTGAAAACTTCTTTTCACAAAACAATTATCCGGTCATAGAAGCAAAGAAATTCTTCAATCACTACAAAGCCATTGGTTGGAAGATAAAAGGCGTAACGCCAATTGAAGATTGGCAGGCTGCAGCGCACAAATGGATGATCAATGCCGGTAAGTTCGAAAATAAAAGGCAAGATGAAACACCAGCTCCAGAAAATGACATTGAAAGCCTATATAAGCAATTCCTGGCCGGCCAGCACATTTTTAAGCATATCACACCAGAACACTTTACAGAATTAAAATTAGAGCTCACAGATGAAATGATGCAACATGCCTGGCAGGAAAGGATCAATCAATTAACCGGTAGCAATCAAAATTCAATACTGCAGATGCTGCAGGCATACCATGCCAATAAAGAAAAAGATCCATTGCTTTTAAAAGACCGGGTCAATCTTATTTCCCTGGCTCAACGAATTACAGTACTAAAATACTTTCAGCAAAATCAGCAATCCGGTAACTAAACTTTCTAAACCATCTAAACCTACCAACTATGTTAAAGATCAACATCACCGAATTCAATCAGTACAATAGCAAAGCCCTTTATGAATTTCTGTTTCTGCAAGACGAAATCGTATTTCAAATAACGATTCCCCGTAAAGAAATAGCAGGCACAATTGAAAAATATGATGTTTTCGAAGAATTCCTTTCAGCTGCATATGCCGGCCAGCGCCTTTCAGAAATAGCAGAAAGTTTCGCTTATTATGTTCCCTGTATTTACAGCAAGCAGCCTTTTTTATTTGAAGTAACTATAACCGAAATGGGAAAAATGGCAGAAGTACTTCATCTCATTATACATAGCATCAACGATAAAATCCCCAGTGAAACCTTTCTAACATTCCATAGTCTTTCCGCCGATTTCCTTACTAATGTATTCAATGATAAAATCGAATGCAATACTTGGGGGTTACTTCACATCGCTCACGATTACCTTGAATGATAAAAATAAAAGGAGGAGGGAACAATTGATTTAAATATATGGTTATTGAAATGTTTCAATTATTGAATTTGGATGGTATTCATATTCCTCAATTGCTTCGATACAAGCATTAATAATTATAGTTTTATTTTCGCCAGAAATGTTCGTCAAAATATTATTAGTATTTTCAATGCTTCGTATTACAGCAACATCTAGGTTATCCGCAATATGCTTTAATACCATTATGACTTTTTTGGTGAATTTTTGCGGAATTCTATTTTGATTATATAAATAAGCATCCAAAACTAAATTTTCTAATAAATGTGAACTGAGTGGTAGGCTATTACTTTGTTTCCAGTGTTTAAGAACCACAACAATTTTCTTTTGTGTTTCAGACTGTTTCAAACTTTTTAAAGCATGAATGTCTGTCTTTGTATAACTGGAACCATTTCCCAAAAGAGAATTATCGTTTAAATATAAATAACCCGTCGTTTTATTTCCTTTTCTTTTGGTGATTTTATAAGGAACAATATCAATTTTATATTTCTCATTCGTTATATTAAAAATAACCCCGATTGATTTTTTTTGATCCCGCAAATCATAAATTGAATACTTCCCTACATTATTTTTAAGAAATAAATAAACACTCTCAAACATTTCCTTGGTTGAAGGAAAACTATGGGGTTTAAAAGCCAGGCAAATATCTATATCAAATTTATTTTTAAGAGCAGTTCCTTTTTCGGTGGAGCCTAATCTCATTGGGTCACTCTTTAATTCATATTCAAATTCTCTTTTTAAGATTGCACACAGAATATCAGCTTTCTGGCATAACAGAATGTAATTTTTGTCATTTTTGTCAAGCCTGACTTTTAAAGCCAAATTGTATAAAAAGGCATCTGTATTTATAGGTCGTTCCTTCGAATTCTGATAGTCCGTAATTTTTCCTACCCCCCATCCAACAGCTCCACCAACGATAGCACCCTTTCCGGTTGCTAATAGTAATTCTTTCCAATTGAACTTTAATTCAGGATTTGAGTCCATTTTGCTCAATTGCTTTATTGCATTCAAAGCTGCATTTATCAAGCCTGTAAAAAGTGCTCCATTTTTTGCATATTTTAGTGCTTTGCTCATGTGTTATGATTCTGGGTTATTTAACCATTGCAAATAGGCCAGGATATCAATCATAGGTACAGTTCCACTGAATTGCAACTGGGAGATCAATTGAAATAAGAAAACTGTAGCTGGCTTACTCACATTAAAAAATTGGTAACTCTCAGAAGCATTTTCATACATAAAATAACCATGAGCAGCAATACATCCAAGATCCAAACATCCTTTATCAGCATTTAATGCCGTTTCAAGTGCTGTTCCCATTGGGGGTGTCCAATCGCTTTCCAAAGTTAAAATTCCCCCGTAAATCTTTACTGGAGGTTTTGCAGGATAAGTTCCCCCTGCATGAGGTATAGGTAAACTAGTCCGGTGAAGTTTCCGGACACTTTGTATTTTATCCTGGGCATACTTTACATAACCTGCATCTATGGTCTGTTTTGCTTCAAATACAGCATAGACACTCTCTGCCGGTACAATCTTCTGTCCCTCATAGTCAAAAATAAATGGTGAATACTGCCTGTCAAAAACCACGACATCTATTTGGTCGCTAAATTTACCTGTACTATCAACCACAAAAGCTTTTTCTGCCTGGTATCTTTTTGGTAAATATTTCTGAAGCATTTCAAGCCATATTTTTTCACTGGCATCCCCTTTAGAAGTATTATGCCCCATCGTTTTCCTTGCAGTTTCTAATCGTTGGTGGATATCGTCGTGAAGTCCCTCGAGTAGTTTTTTTAATGACCAGTCTGTCATAATCAATTTTCTTTAAAAGGTGAAGTAGGTATAATGCCTTTAGCAATTTCTTTCGCCCTGGCTGCTGTTACCTTACTATCAGGATATGCATCAAGGACGATAGATGGTATCAGGCGCTGTGTCAGGTCTGAAAATGTGAACCCGTAATCATAACCATTATGCTCCCCGGTTATTTCAACGATTTCCTCGATATCTTTTTGTAGGAACCCTAATTCCTGAAGCGGATTATCCAATACCGCATATCTTTCTTTCTTATCCGGTCTCTTGAAATACAGTATTTCTGCAGCTCTTCTTTTAATAGCTGGGTCAAGTGCTTCAACTCTGTTAGTACACATTATTACTGCAGCCGGTAACTTACCGTTACCCAAACTGTCAACACCACGAATAAAAGCATTTACGCCTGCTTTGTCTTCATGATGCATTTGTGAATTTTCTCTTGACTGAGCAAGTGCATCTGCTTCATCAACCAAAAGAATTACGGCCCCTCTCGAACTCCCGGTTTGACTCTTTAATTTTTTTGCCTTTTCAATTGTGTGTTCGAACGCTGCTGAAATAAGCTGGGTCATTTGTCCTACCCGGCCTTGTCCTCTTGCTGACAAACTTATTGGTAATAGTGTTATTCCGATTTTTTCCTGTCTCGCTACAGCATCGCCGATCGTAAATGCCAATTCCGACTTACCTGATCCTACATCACCTGCCAACACAATTAACGGTGGTCGGCGAAGTACCATATTAATTAGTTTTTTTGCTTCCGGATGATGTTTTTTTGCCCATTCATCAATACCTCCGGGGTTAACCAACAAGCTGAGTATCTTTTTTAGTTTATCCTTTTGCTCATCAAGGCCCACAAGCATAGAGAGGCGATCTTGCATTTCAGTATCGGGATAAACAACTGCCTGTTCAAATAATTCTTCAATACCTGGTTTCAAGTTTTCCATTTAAAATTTTTTTAAGGTTGAGCGATCTACTGATTTACCACCTGCTGAATAAGACTTATCATTACTCATATACCCGTTTATCCCGGGCTCTGAAGCAGAACCCCTTTGAAAAGGTAAGGTTCTTTTAAACGCATCTTTTTGATCCTGTGAAAGTGTATCCCAGGCAGAACTATACGTTAAAAATGAGTAGAATGAAGCACCTTCTATATTAGCATTAGCCGCAATTTTCCCCGGATCATCATCAGTTGAATTAATATCAGATAATTCCCTTGCAGTGTATCTCAATGTCGGTTCTATCCAGTTACCGTTCTTCTTATATCCATAGGTAACAGTTCCTAAATATCCTTTTTTAAGAAATTCAATCATCTCTCTCTCATATGAACTGATGCTTGCATCGTGGGGCTCTCCATAAAAACGTTGCATTCTTTTGAGGTCTGTTGCAACTTTTGATGCGATGTGCTTCGCATGCGTTTCAGTAAACGACTTTGTTTCAGATAGTGTGTAACTATAACTCATAATTTTAAATTTGAAATGAGGGGCCAAAAACCTTTTGCCAATAATAAATTGTTTCCTTTTTTGTTGGAGCTGCTAATGCTGCATCAATGGCATCTCCGGCATCAATCGCCGCTTCCAAGATTGCGTCAGCTTGTCCCGCTGTATAAAGCTTGGCTGCATTGTTACCTGCATTTACCGGGTCAATAATCTTAACCGGGCCGGCAAATGAACCTAAGCTTGATAATGTATAGTAATCACTAAAGGCAATCAATTCCCGCACATCACTTTTTGCCAGGTAGGTAAAAAACTGTTGAAGCGCTTCAGGATAATCTGAGAAATCCTTACCGTCATCAAGGAGTTTTGCCATGATCAGTTCAACCATAAACGATTTGAAACGGAATCCCTCTTTCTCGTTTTTTAAATGTTGTACCCAGTACTTAGCCAATCGGATAACCTGTGAAAAATGCGTCTCCTTCTTCTTCTTACGTTTACTGATGAATTCCAAGTGCCGCGGAATGCAAGTTTTCAATAGTGATCCATCATCTTGGCTAACCAAATCTCCGTACCAGTTGGGATCGCCATCATATAATATAGGCACTATATCCACATCCAAACCACTACCCATAAAAGAAACAGTTACACTATAGGTTTTTGGTTGAACCTGCTCGGGCTTGAAATTTGGAAATGCTTTACGAAGGCGCTCAGCCAGGTATTGAAGCAGCTTCTGAATATCTTTGGGTGCCTCAGCCCCGCTTATATAACAGGCTACATCAATATCATTTAATGAGCGTAGTGCTGTGCCTTTTGCAAGACTACCTGACAAAATCATTTTCTTCAGAGTAAAATCAGGATGTTCAGATATATACCCTTCCAGTTTCTCCCTCAATCGTTGCACCTGGGCCCTGTATTCATTCGCTTTATCTCTCGGTAGATTGACTTTTTCTTTTGCAAACTCAGCAATGTCCGAATGGTTTACATGTTCTCTAGCCATATAGTTTTATTTGCAGTATAGCGCTGCCCTTGATTGCACAGCACAATACACCTGTTAATAATAGAGTCCTACAGCGTTACTGGATAGTATCAATTAATCAATTCCAAAAGAGAGGGAAGAAGAAGGCGCAGCTATGTTTTCGTATACGATTAGCCCTTATCTTTGCGGTCGCTAAACCAGATCCCCTCAGCGGGATTTAAACCGATGCTGTCCAAAGCATCGGTATTTTTTTGCCATTATTGTGCCAATAATTATAATTTGTTGCGTTTTGGCACATTTTAATATGCACACATGTTGAAATGTATCCCTTTACAGCTATGGATTTCAGCGGAAATGAAGGCCTATTAACGATTCTAAAGTATTTAGTTATTTAAAACTAATAATATTCGCAAAGCTGATTTTCTGTATTACTTATTTCCTATATGACAAATTGACTGCTAATTTTAAAGACTTTTTTACAATTACCTGTCAATCCTTTACTTTTTGTCGCAATAAAAAGACCTGGTGCCTAACCATTTGGCAATTTAAAGTTGAAAAAGTCACTGCTGGCATATTAAAATCTCTTTCGATTGTAAACCTCTGATTTACTAAATTGAACTATCCAATAAAAATTATAATTTTCAGGTTCTGGAAGTAATCTGAAACTGATATATTATTTAACACATGGCATTACCCATCAACATAAACGATCTCATTACGGGCCAAACAGTCGAATGGGACAGGATAGAATTTAAAGAAGGCTGGAATCCGGAAGCTGTGCTTCATACAATGTGTGCATTTGCCAATGACATTAATAATTGGGGCGGCGGATACATTATTGTAGGCATTGCAGAGAAGGATGGAACTCCCATATTGCCACCAAAAGGGTTAGACCCTGCTCAGATAGACAAAATTCAAAAAGAGTTAATCCAGCTCACCCATCAAATTGATCCTGTTTACTCACCGGTTTCAGAACCAGTGTTATTCCAGGAAAAACAGATTTTAATAATCTGGGTTCCTGGTGGCCAGACAAGGCCATATAAAGCTCCTCCTTCACTCTCAACCAAAGCAGGCGCTAAGCAATACTATGTACGTAGAGGTTCAACCACAGTGGTTGCCAAACACGCAGAAATAAAACAATTGATGGAATTGGCAGCGGCCGTTCCTTTTGATGACAGGGTTAACCATAATGCTTCTTTATTTGATTTAGATCTTGGATTGATTCGGGAGTTTTTGCAGGATATAAAAAGCGAACTATTTGAACCAGCTGCTTCTATGCCATTCAATGAACTCTGTCGCCAAATGAAAATTGTATCCGGCCCTGACGAATATTTAAAGCCAATCAATGTTGGTCTTTTATTTTTTAATAAAAGTCCGGATTCTTTTTTCCGTGGAGCAATTACAGAAATTATACAATTCGTTGATGACACAGGCACTTCTTTTTCAGAAAAAAAATTGACTGGCCCGGTGCATCACCAGATAAGGGCAGCCCTCGATTTTATTAAAACAAATATTATTGAGGAAAGAGTAATAAAAGTAAGAGGCAAGGCTAAAGCCGCCAGGTTTTTTAATTACCCTTTTGGTGCTGTAGAAGAAGCATTGGTGAATGCATACTATCATCGAAGTTATGAACATCAGAATAGCATTGAGATCAATATCCATCCTGACAAAATTGAAATATTAAGTTTCCCAGGTCCATTGCCCCCGGTTGACAATGATGCATTGAAACAAAAGAGAGTGGTGAGCAGAGACTATCGAAACAGGCGTATCGGAGATTTTCTAAAAGAACTTGATTTAACCGAAGGAAGAGCAACCGGTCTTCCAAAGATTTACAGGGAAATGCAAAGAAACGAATCGCCTTTCCCCAACTTTATTACAGACAAAGAGAAAACCAGTTTTTTGGCAGTTATACCTGTTCATAGTTTATTCTTGGGTGCAGAAGAAGGCGAATTTTCCTTATCCGAAACTGAGTATTCAATCATTGCTATTTGTGCTGGTAATACTTCTTCTAAATCTGAAATAGCCACAATGTTAAAGCTATCGCCTCAAAGCGGAACATTGAAGCGATTGCTTCCGAAATTGGTTACAGAAGGGTTCTTAGCATATACAATCCCCGATAAACCAAATAGCAGTGCCCAAAAGTATAAAGCTACCCGCCGGGCAATTGATTATATCGATAGGTCTAATATGTCTTAATACCCCATTATTGGCAATCCTTTAATGATATTGGCACCAGTCCTGGCACCAGTCATTTTCACTGTAATTGTTGCTCATTGGCACTTTCGGCGCCATCAAAGTTTTCCGGCGCCGGATTCCGGCACCAGTCGGCGCCAACCATTTTTAACCGAGATCTTCACTTTTGTAGCAAGGCGGATTTCGGCGCCGGATTCGGCACCAGCCCTGGCACCAGTCATTTTCGCTGCAATCTGCGCTTATTGGCACTTCCGGCGCCATCAAAGTTTTCCGGCGCCAGATACTGGCACCAGTCACTTTTCACTCCATTGCTTTATCAATACGCAGAAAGATAAAAATATTACTTATTTTTAATTAGTGCCCACAGTACTGCTTATGAACAAAAAAACACTTTCCGAAAGGGATATCTGCACCAAATACATCACCCCGGCATTGGAAAATGCAAAGTGGGATAAACTTTCACAGGTTTTGGAGGAAGTAAGTTTCACTGATGGAAAGATTTATGTACGGGGAAAATTAACTGCCAGGGGCACAAGAAAACGGGCCGACTACATTCTATACTACAAACCAAACATTCCCATTGCAATCATTGAGGCAAAAGACAATAACCATTCAGTAAGAGCCGGAATTCAGCAGGCGCTGGACTATGCAAAAATACTTGACATCCCTTGCGTATTTAGCAGCAATGGCGATGGCTTTTTATTTCACGACAGGACAGCCACAGATGCCAATATTGAAACAGAATTAGATTTAGACAACTTTCCTACACCGGAACAACTTTGGGAAAAATACAAGCTCTATAAAGGCATTACAACGCCTGCAGCCGAAAAGATTATTTCGCAGGATTATTATTTTGACGGTAGCGGAAGAAAGCCAAGATACTACCAGCAAATTGCCATAAACAGAACAGTGGAAGCCATTGCAAAAGGGCAAAACCGGATTATCCTGGTGATGGCCACCGGCACTGGTAAAACTTACACTGCATTTCAAATCATACATCGGCTTTGGAAAAGCGGGACCAAAAAACGCATCTTGTTTTTAGCCGACCGTAATGCCCTGATTGACCAAACAAGGAGAGGCGATTTTAAACACTTTAAAGATAAAATGACGGTGGTTAAGCACCGGCAAATTGATAAAAGCTATGAGATCTACCTGGCTTTATACCAGGGCTTGTCAGGCACAGATGAAGATGCTGATGTGTACAAACAATTTTCGTCGGAGTTCTTCGACCTTATTGTGATTGATGAGTGCCACAGAGGTAGCGCAAAAGAAGATAGTTCCTGGAGAGAGATTCTATCTTATTTCAAAAATGCTACCCATATTGGTTTAACGGCCACGCCAAAAGAAACTAAAGAAACCAGTAACACAGAATATTTTGGAGAGCCTGTCTATACCTATTCACTAAAGCAGGGAATTGATGATGGTTTTCTTGCTCCATATCGTGTGATAAGAGTTGCTTTAAATATTGATGCAGAAGGTTGGAGACCAGACCAAGGTAAGACTGATAAAGACGGAAACGAAGTTGAAGACCGTATTTATAATCGTAAAGACTTTGACCGTAACCTCGTTATTGAAGAGCGTACAGAAATGGTTGCAAAAAAACTAACTGAGTTTTTAAAAGGATATGACCGGTTTGCAAAAACGATAGTGTTTTGTGTAGATATTGACCATGCTGAACGAATGCGTTCTGCATTGGCAAGGCAAAATGCAGATTTGGTGGCAGGGAATTACAAATACATCATGCAGATCACCGGCGATAATGATGAAGGAAAAAGGGAGTTGGATAATTTTATTAACCCCGAAGAAAGGTACCCGGTAATTGCTACTACATCCGAGTTAATGACGACCGGTGTTGATGCCCAAACCTGTAAAGTAATTGTACTTGATGCCAATATCAATTCAATGACCAAGTTTAAACAGATCATTGGGCGGGGCACAAGAATAAATGAAGAGTTTGGTAAACTATATTTCACCATTTTAGATTTTAGAAATGCTACTGATTTATTTGCCGATAAAGATTTCGATGGAGATCCGATAAGAATTAAACCGGTTACCGAAGACACTGATTTGAGCAGCATTGTTGACGATGAAGAAAACGACATCACACCCATTATTGATGAGGTAACCGGCGATGAGGTTATTGTAGAACCTCCTGTTATCAGAAACCTGGCTTCAGAAAAAAAACCGGAATATGCCAAGCGGGAAAAAGTTTATGTAAATGGTGTAGATGTTTCTGTTTTGGTTAGCCGTGAAATGTATTTCGATCAGCACGGCAAACCCATCACCACCAGTCTTAAAGTCCATACAAGAAAGATCATACAGGAAAATTTTGCTTCGCTGGATGATTTTTTAAATAAATGGAATACTACTGATCGAAAAGAAGCAATCATTGCCGAATTGCAGGAAAAGGGCATTATGGTAGAAGCCTTGTATGACGCTGTGGATAAGCAGGTTGATCTGTTTGATTTGATCTGCCATGTTGCTTACGACCAGCCACCACTAACACGAAAGGAGAGAGCTAACAATGTAAAAAAGCGGAATTACTTTACCAAGTATGGTGAACAGGCTAAAAAAGTATTAGAAGCTTTACTGGATAAATATGCCGATGAAGGAATTACTAATATTGAAAGTATGGAAGTTTTAAGAGTACAGCCGCTTACAGATTTTGGATCGCCAACAGAAATAATCAGTGAATTTGGAAGTAAAGAAAAATACCTGGATGCTGTGAAAGAATTAGAAAAGGAATTGTATAAAATAGCATAAATGCCAGACATCTCATTACATAGATATAACCCTTCTGAAAATAATTCTGCACTTAATGCTCCTCATAGGTTCCGTTATTATAATAAAAGGAATCAAAATACAGATGTCATTTTAGATATTTGGAACTCAAAAAAAGAAAAATACGTTTTATCAGTATTAATGAATAAAATTCAAGAAATATTCGCCTTAGATGCAACCTTTGCTTTTGCTGTGGCACCTAGCAATACAAGATTTTTTGTTGATGACATACAGAATAAATTACAATTAAATTTTATTAATGCAATTGATATATCTGGTTGTTTTTCAAAAGTCAATGGCTTTGAAGCTTTAAATTCTAATCGAGAATTAGCCGATTTCGAATTAAGGCAAAGTTATCTCCTTGATGTAAATTGTTTTAATCAAAACGTAAATGAAAATATCAAACAATTATTATTAATTGATGATGTATATGCAATAGGTAATACATTTAATGGAATGAAAATATTGATTCGAGACATTAACCCTGATATAGAAATTAAAACAGCAGTAATATTAACAACAACATGAGCAACATAGGCGGCATAATAAAATCTATTCAAAATATCATGTGGCAGGATACCGGCCTAAATGGCGATGCACAGCGCATTGAACAATTAGGCTGGATGCTTTTCTTAAAAATATTTTCGGATAAGGATAAAGAACTGGAACTGCTTGATGATAAATACAAATCACCTATTCCTGATAAATTTCATTGGGTAAAAGAAAAAGGCAACTGGGCAGGTGATGATGAAGGTATGACAGGAGATGAACTATTGGAGTTTGTTGACAGGCAATTATTTCCTGCCCTGCGTAACCTGGATTTAAGTACCGGCAATCAGCGTGCAGTAATTGTACGGGAGGTGTTTGAAGGCAATAACAACTACATGAAAAGCGGCATCAATATCCGTAAAGTGCTAAACAAGCTGAACGAAATTGATTTTAACATTGCCAAAGACCGCCACGCTTTTGGCGAGTTGTACGAAACCATTTTAAAAGAGCTGCAGAGCGCCGGCAAAAGCGGCGAGTTTTATACACCTAGGGCTATCACACAATTTATTACTGATATTATTAACCCGCAACTGGGCGAAAAAATATTAGACCCTGCCTGCGGCACAGGAGGTTATTTAACCTGTGCTATTGAGCATTTAAAAACGCAGGCAAAAAATGTAAACGACAGAAAAAGCATTGAAAAAAATATTGCAGGATGGGAATACAAACCACTGCCATATTTATTGGCCACTACTAATTTAATATTGCACGATATTGAAATACCGAATATTAAATTTGGCGATGCATTAGACCAGCCCCTTAGCAACTTTACCGAAAAGCACCGGGTAAATGTAATTCTGGCCAACCCGCCCTTTGGTGGCATTGTTGCTAATGGTAACGAAAGCAATTTCCCTCAAACCTACCGCACTAAAGAAAGTGCCGATTTGTTTTTAATATTAATGATACACTTATTAAAAAATGCTGGCCGGGCCGGCATTGTATTGCCCGATGGCAGCCTTACCGGCGATGGCGTAAAGCAAAGAATAAGGCAAAGACTATTGGAAGAATGTAACCTGCACACTATTGTACGACTTCCTAACTCTGTATTTCAGCCTTATGCAACTGTGTCTACTAACCTGTTATTTTTCGATAAAGGCACACCCACAAAAGATATTTGGTATTACGAACACCGAATGCCCGAAGGCTACAAGGCCTATAATAAAACAAGGCCCATACAAGCCAAAGAATTTGATCCCATAAAAAAATGGTGGTCAAAAAGAAAAGAAACTGATATTGCCTGGAAGGTAAATATTAAAACAATTATTGAAAGAGGTTATGATTTGGATATTAAAAACCCAACTAAGAAAGCAGAAGCTAAGGAATTAAACAGTACAGATTTGATGGAACTTCTTGCAAAAAGTTTTGAAAACAGCCATAAATTATTGAATCAACTAAAACAATCTGTGAAATGAGCTGGAGAAAAGTTAAGTTAGGAGAATTGGTTGACAATTTTTCAGTTAGAGCAAAAGATGTTGGAGGTGCTATTGGACTAGACTTTTTCGGTGTTAGTAATGATGATGGAATTATTAAAACAAAATATGCCGCAGAGGACAAAGCAGAAGATTATAAAATAATCGAAAAAGGATGTTTTGCATATAATCCTTATCGGGTGAATGTTGGTTCTATTGGCTTAGTTTCAGATGAAACAAGAGGTTTAATAAGTCCTGCTTATGTTATTTTTAAACCAAAACCAAATTCAATAATTCCAGAATTGCTATTAAAGTTTCTCAAATCCAATGAAGGCTTAAGTCAAATCATTTTTTATGCAAGAGGTACAGTAAGGCAAGCATTAAGGTTTGAAGACTTATGCAATATAGAAATTTCAATTCCTGATTTTTCAGAACAAATGGTTCTTTATAAAAAACTTATCAATTCACAAGAAAGTAGTAATGTTTTAGATCTCGAATTAAAAAACCAATTGAACTTAGTAAAAAAACTTCGCCAGCAATTATTACAGGATGCAGTTCAAGGCAAATTGGTAAAGCAAAACCCAAAAGACGAACCGGCAAATGAATTACTAAAGAAGATAAAAGCAGAAAAAGAAAAACTGATTGCAGCAAAAACAATAAAAGAAGGAAAAGAAATTCCTAAAATTAAATTAGAAGATCAACCATATCAAATACCTGAAAATTGGGTTTGGTGCAGATTAGGAGAAATTGCATATATCACAAGTGGTAGTACTCCTGCTCAATCTGCTTTTGTAGAAAAAGGTATTCCTTATTTAAAAATGTATAACCTAAGAAACCAGGTAATTGATTTTTTTCATAAGCCCCAATACATAAAGGAAGAAATTCATAATGGACAGTTGAAAAGATGCAGAGCATATCCCGGTGATATTTTAATGAATATAGTTGGTCCACCGTTGGGTAAGATTGCCATAATACCTGATGATTTGCCTGAATGTAATTTTAATCAGGCGGCTGTTTTGATAAGGCCGTTTATAAAAGAAATGAATTTCTTTGTTTCATGGTATTTGAATGAAATGTCTGAGATAAATTCCATTGATACCAAGGGTATAGCTGGTCAGGCTAATATTTCAGTTACCCAGGCACATAACATGAGAATTCCTTTGCCCCCACTTAAAGAACAGACTCTTATAGTTAAAAAACTAGATGAACTAATGCAAAACTGCGGTGATTTAGAAGCAAGCATCAAACAAAGTGCGGCGCAAAATGAAAAATTATTGCAGCAGGTTTTAAAGGAAGCGTTGCGTAAATAACAAAACTTAGCCAACATGAATTCAGACCTATTTGATCACTTAAAAAAGTTTACAACTAATCCTTATTTATTTATTGGTTCCGGTCTATCACGTAGGTATTTGAATTTGCCTACTTGGGAAGATTTACTGATTGAATTTTTTAAAAGCTCAAATATTAATGGAGACTTCGAATATTTTCAGTCTAAAGGTAATGGCAATTTACCCTTAATAGCAAGTATTTTAGCAAATGAGTTTCATGAAGTTTGGTGGAAGGATGCTAAGTTTAAGGATACAAGGAATACCAATAAAGTACTTGCTAAAGAAAAAACTAATCTGCCTTTGAAAATTGAAATTTCAAGTCTTATTAATAAAATACAAAAGCTCGAAAAGGCATTTGAAAATGAAATAAACTTGCTTAAAAATAGTGTAATAGATGGAATAATCACTACGAATTGGGATGGTTTTATGGAAGATGCTTTCCCGGATTTTAATGTATATATTGGTCAACAAGAACTTTTATTTTCTGAGTCAATTTCCATTGGCGAAATCTATAAAATACATGGGTGTATTTCTCAACCTCAATCACTTGTTCTTACAGAAGAGGATTACAACGATTTTAACAGCCGGAACGCCTATTTAGCTGCGAAACTGTTGACCATCTTTGTCGAACATCCAATAATATTTATAGGTTACTCTTTATCTGATGAAAATATTCAGCAAATTATTGATTCAATAGTAAAATGTGTTGAACCTAAAAATTTAGATAAGCTGAAAGACAGGCTGATTTTTGTTGAATGGCAAAAAAATACAGGATTTGAAATGAAAGACAGCAGTATAAAATTACCTGATACTAAAGTACTGCCTATAAAATTAATTAAAACGGACTCTTTTGAACCGATTTTTGAAACACTATCTATTCTTAAGAGACAAATACCGGTAAAGATTTTAAGGAAATTAAGAAATGCTGTGGTAGAATTTGTAAAATCAAGTAATCCATCCTCACAAATATTTGTGAAGGATATTGACTCAATTACTGATGATACTAATATTGAATATGCAATTGGCGTTGGTGTAGCGAGCAAACTCATTTCCTCGCAAGGTTATAAAGCTATTGATACAACAGATATCATAGAAGATATTTTGCATGACAACAAAAATTATGATGCAAAACAGTTGATAGATTATACTTTTCCAAAAATGGCAAAAGGCAACGGTTACGTTCCAGTTTTCAAATACCTTAGAGAAGAAAATTTACTTACAAAAACAGGGGGGCTAACGGCTGCAGGGATAACAAAAGTTAGAGATAAGTTCAATATTAAAACAGACTGCCCGGCATGTTTTTTAAATCCCAAAGCATACAAAAACAAGCAAGTTGAGATAAGGAGAAACCATCCTGATATTAATTCAATTGTAAAGGCATTTGATAAGCAGCATTCATTGAATTACATCCTGCTTTTAGAAGTAAAGAACATTGATATCACGCAGCTTCTGAAATTTTTACGGATTTGTTTTAAGGAAGATTCGATAAAACGAACTAGCTCATTCAGAAAATTGGTATGTCTTTATGATTTTCTTAAATACGGGGCAACTTAGGAATGCGATTTTAAAAGTTAAATAACTGCAAAATGTGTGATAATAAATACTTTGAACCACAATGGGCAAGAGTAAAAAAACTTTATTCAAAAAAACATGCTGCATTCGGAGGTGGCATAGCACTTGCAAACTGGTATGTCGCTCGGCTTAAAGAATACGATTGCAAATGCTATTATTGTGGTACATCTATCCATGATATAAATAGGCTTATTAATGCAAAGTTGTTAAAAACAAGAAAAGTGAAGGGCGATGGTAAGAGAGGGCCAGTTCTTGAAATTGATAAACAGGAAAATGGTTATGGTGAGGACGAATGTGTTTTAGCCTGTTATTATTGTAATAATGATAAAAGCTATACTTCTAGTAAAGATGAATATAAAAAATATTTCGGCCCTAACAGAAAGGAATATTTTGAATATCTGTTAAAACAAATAAAATAAATATGCAAACTCAATTTCAATATGTAACCGATCTGGCAAAGCAATTTCGAATGTACTCAGATCAGCCTGATCTGTTATACAGTGCTATCAATAGTTTTGATCAAAAAATAGTTGAAGATATATTCAAAGAGTATGGCGACCCGGATCGTGATTTTAAACCGGTTAATTTACTCAGAGCTGAAGTTGCACGCAGGGTATTGCAGGGCCAGGCAGCCAGTGAGGAACTTGTAAATGAAATAAAAGACAAAATAAGAACTAAAGATCTTGCTTACTTCAGTCATTACAAGGAAGGATTTTTAAAACAGCTTGAAGAATATGAACTGTTTAAAAGAGATTTATTTGCCAATTGGCAAAAGCCCTGGAGTATTTTTCATGGCTTTTTTTACAGGGGAACAATTAAGGAAACTGTCCTGAATTATTTAGATCAAATTGCAAAGGATTTACTTGTACAGCTTCAACTAAATGAATACACTTTTCACACAGTAGGTTTTCAAGGCGCATCAAATTTTGGGAGCGATTGGTGCTGGCTGGCTTTATTTCCAATTACTAAAGAGTCTCATCGTGATAGCTACCAATTCTTTTTACGATTAGGTGCATCACCGGAAGCGGGAAGAATGGCAGGCTTTTCCATAAAAGACCACAGTCCTGATAATTTAAAGAATGTAAGCTCATATATAGAAGTGCTCAATATTTTTAAAGAGCAAAAAGCTGAAATCTTAAGGCTAAACGACGAAAGCAAAAATTATTTCAAATTTGCACCGGGAAGCCAGGCGTCGGAATGGCAACGATTTTATGATGAAAAACTAATCGCCATTGATTTTGATTTTGGTGATCTAAATAAATATAACTCGAAAGCAGAACTAAATGAATTAATCGGGTTAGCAGAAGATGTGAAATCAAATAAGACTTGGAACCTCTGGTTATTTAAAACGGCTAACATTGGTGATGTTGTTTTTGCAACTAAGGGCGTAAATACATGTATTGGTATTGGGGTAATTCAGGGGCCCTATAGCTATGATAAAAATGCCGAATCCTATAGGCACAAAAGAAAAGTTAAATGGATCACAGACAAAATTTATCAATACAAAGCGGATACATTAAAAAACTACAAAACGCTGTTCCGGCCTGATACTTTCAGCCCAACAAAAGTCTATGAATTTATTTTAGCTGAATATGCAAGAATGTATCCTGAACTGGTTACTGTATTTGAAGAGAACAATTTAAAATATACTCCTGAAAAATCCACTCCTTTAATTGTTACTGATCCTGAAGGAGAATATGAAACGTCGACAGAGGAAATGGAAACAGAACCGTTAAACTTCTGGTGGCTTAATGCAAATCCTAAAATCTGGAGTATCAGCAATCATATTGAGGGACAGCGCCAAACCTATACAACACACAATGAAAAAGGTAATAAACGCAGAATTTATAAATATTTTGAAGCGGCCAAGCCTGGCGATTTGATTATTGGTTATGAAAGTACGCCTACCAAGCAAATTAAAGCTATTTACGAAGTAACAAAAGGCATACATAATACTGCTAAGGGCGAAGAAATTGAGTTTGAATTAGTTGAAAAACTGGAAATACCGGTTCACTGGAACGATTTAAAAAACAATCCGGCCTTGCAAAAGTGCGAAGTCTTCATTAATAACCAGGGCAGCCTATTTAAACTAACTGAAGAAGAATATGATGTCATTCGGGAAATTATAGACAATAAAAATATTATTACCGAGATAATTTTACAAAATAGTAGCACTAAGAAATACAAGTTTACGGACGATATTGATAAGCCTTTTATAAGTTCCGAAGATTTTTTGCAAACAGTAGCGTTGTTAAAAAGAAAAAAGAATATCATTTTACAAGGTCCACCGGGAGTTGGTAAAACCTTTATTGCACGTAAACTGGCATATGAAATAATGCAGGAAGTGAATGATGCCAGTATTGAAATGGTTCAATTTCACCAATCATACAGCTACGAAGATTTTATTCAGGGATTAAGACCAACACAGAAGGGGGGCTTTGATTTAAAGGATGGTATTTTCTATTTATTTTGCCAAAGAGCTTTGGCACATCCCGAGCGACCGTTCTTTTTCATTATAGACGAGATAAACAGGGGGAACCTGAGTAAGATATTTGGTGAATTGATGATGCTGATTGAAGTGGATAAAAGACAGGAAAAGTATGCCCTGAAATTAACCTATGCTGAGGATGAAGAAGATCGTTTTTATGTGCCGGAAAATTTACACATTATAGGTACCATGAACACAGCTGACCGGTCTTTAGCTATAGTTGATTATGCTTTAAGGAGGCGTTTCGCTTTTATTTCACTTCAACCCGATTATTCAACCGCTTTTCGTTCGTTTCTTACAGCAAAAGGGCTTTCAGATGGAATGGTTGCGCATATTTGCTCATCGGTTACCAGAGTGAATGATAAAATAAAGGAGGATGTTAATCTTGGCGAAGGCTTTCAAATTGGTCACAGTTATTTCTGTACATATGAAAATAGCATGGATGAAAATAAATGGTGGAATGAGATTTTAAGCTTTGAATTAAAACCTTTGTTAGAAGAAATATGGTTTGATGAAGCATCTAAAGTAGCTGAAATAAGAAAAATCCTGGCACGATAACAAATGAAAATACCAATAGAAAATATTTATTTCCTGCTTTCTTATGCCTGGAACAAGCTGGATGAAAAGGAACGTGTAAATGTTTCAATTGATGACAAAACTGAATTACTTGATCTGTTTGCAAAAATATTAATTAACGGAACCAATTCACTTTTAAAACGTGGTATCGACAAAAACTATATTAATCATACAGAGGAAATAGCTGGCGTAAAGGGGAAAGTGCAGATAAGTCAAACACTTAAAAGTAATCTGTTGTTCAGGCAAAAAACCATTTGCACTTACGCCGATTTATCTCCTAACATTTTAACAAATAGAATTTTAGTTACAACCATTTACCAACTAGCAAGAACAAAAGACCTTGACAGTCAATTAAAGGATAAATTGATTTCATTACTAAGAATGCTTGCAGGTATTGAACAAATTGAACTGACAACTTCGGTCTTTAAGCAGGTTAAACTTAACAGGAATAATCGTTTTTATGGCTTTATAATGAATGTATGCCAGATCATACATGAGAACCTATTGCCTTCTGAAGAGCAGGGAATTTTTAAGTTTACAGACTTTACAAGAGACGAACGTAAAATGAATCAGTTGTTTGAATCCTTTGTTAGAAATTTTTACAAAATTGAACAAAAGAAATATTATACTGTAAAAAGTGAAATTATCAAGTGGCAATTTGAAAACACAGAGAATGAAAGTTTTCAGTATTTGCCTCAAATGGAAACTGATATATCTCTGGAGAACGACACAGAGAAAATAATTATTGATACAAAGTATTATAGTGAAACAATGACTATAAACTATGATAAGGAAAAGATTAAGTCGGCAAATCTTTATCAGCTATTCAGCTACCTTTTAAACCAGGAAGAGCTCGATACGAAAACACAAAATGCAACCGGGATCTTACTTTATCCAACGATTGAAACAGATTATAATCTGGAGTTTCAATACAGGAAGCACAAAATTCTTGTGAGGACAGTTAACCTGAACACTAACTGGAAAAATATATCTTTAAGATTGAAAGAAATAATACAGCCGGATGAGGAATTAATAATTTCAAAGTCGTAAAATGGAACAATTTTTAACTGGTGATATTTGGCAGAAAGTAAATAAATTATTTGCCAGGCGTCAAACAAAGATTGCTTGTATTGCCTATGTTACTTCCGGCAATTTGCAACTTACCAAGGGCGACATACTTATTTGTGACGCTTCGGATTATGAAATAAAATTTGGCGCAACTTCTGCCAAAGTTCTTGATGCATATTTTAAAAAGGGGGTTGTAATATATTCCAATCAAAATGTACATGCAAAATTGTTGTTGACAGATTCATTTTTAGTAATAGGATCGGCAAATTTATCCAATAGGAGTGCAGAAACCTTAATTGAATCGGCCGTTGTCACAGAAGATGATATTTTACTTTCTCAGGTAAAATCATTTTGCCACAATCTGATAGAGGAAAAAGGAACGGTTGCTTTAACAAGAAAGCATATTGACAGGCTGTTAAAAATTGAAGTTGTTAAGCGTCCTTTTAAGCCTGGTACAAAATCAAAAACAAGGGCTAAGAAATTCGGCAGCCGTTATTGGTATGTTTCTTTGGGAGATTTGTCAGATAGAGAATATAAAAGGGTTGAAGGGAGAATAGACGAATCAAAAATGAAGGTTATAGAAAAGTCAGAATATAGTAATGATGATATTAGTAGTATCTATTTCAAGAATAGTACAAACTTTTCTTCACTGGCAAAAGAAGGAGATCAGGTAATGATGAATTGGCATAATAAAAGCCGGACAAGAAGATGGGTATTTCCCTTTGCAACAATACTTCGAATTGACAGAAAAAGGGGGGAAACAATTATCATTTATGACAATACTGGAAGCGGCGAAGAACATTCTCTTACAAAATTTATTTCACTAATACAAGATTTGGATCTGGAGAAACCTCTCGATAAACCAAGATCAAAAGAAATTTCAGCAAATGATGCCAAAAAACTAAAAGCACTTTGGTGATAGTGGGGAACTAGAGCAGGGGTTTTTCTGAAAAGTAGCATTCTTAAATTATTCTCGCCATTGTTTTATGGCCCGCACCTGACAAAACTATGATTCGTAAGCTAAAAATTCTTTTACTACTGCACGCCATTCTTCAACTGTACCGTTTTTACCAAACATCCATGAGGGATGGCAAGTGCAGATAGCAATGCATGATCCGTTTTTATATTGATACCTCCATAATGTTGAATGTCTTCTTCCAACTTTTATTGAATCGATTTGTGTACCATTATTTTCCGGAAGCCACTCCCATAATCTTTTCGATAAAACAATAACTTTTGTCGGCTTTAATATATTTAAAAGAGATTCAAAATTCAGGGGAATATTGCTTTTGTCTGTCTGTGTGGGCTGTGTCTTTCCATTGGGGAAGGCTGTTTGAATAATGTTAGAAAATGAAATATTGTTCCAGATTTCTTTAGGATCTTTTTTGTTAAATAACAACCCAGTGTTGTTGAAATATTTGTATTTTGCCCAATCCAAAAATTCATTTATAATTTCTATTGTAAAGTTTTCACTTACATTTCCATGTTTATCATAATGGCTTTCGCCCAGCAGTAATATTCTTTCACTATTTGTGTTATAGTTTTTTCCTATCCAGGGCTCAAAATAAATATTTGAATTTTGTTTCATTGACTGATGATTTAGAAAATGAAAATACCACTATTTCTTATAAAATTGAACAAGATTAATATAGATATTACAACGACATCCCCTGTCGCTACCTTAAGATATTTTTGTTCTATCATTAAAACCAAAGTATCATGGAATCACCCGAACCCAAACTCCACAATTTCAACCTTTTCTCCGATGGGGGCATCTATATAGCAGCATCCCGCTTATATTACGCCTATTTTAAAAAAGTTCCCAGTATAAAAATTATCCGCGACATAGATGGAACCCGGCTGAGAAAATGGCTGGAGACAAAGGGAAGTGTTGAAATAATAAATAAACATTGCACACAGTCTTACGACAGAAAAGAAAAGTCATTAAAGCATACAGACGCTTTTTATTTACTGAAGAACGGGTTATTGATTAACCTGGATGCTTTTGAAGTTAATGTCCTTCACGATTGCAACCAGGATGAAGAGGCTGAACAACTTACATTGCAGTTCAAACAATTTATAAGGCGAAGGCGTAAAACGCAGAATATTTGTATGGTTACCAATGGCCAAACAGGCCTGGATACGTATCCGTTAAAACTAAAAAAACCTAAACTGGTCCTTACTAAAAACTATAACGATGATTTGTACATGCTGCATGAAAAATTATTGTCCTCTTTAAAACAAAGAGATAAAAGTGGATTGATTCTTTTTCACGGATTGCCAGGTACCGGCAAGTCAACCTACATTCGTTACCTGATTCGTTGTATCAATAAAAAAGTAATTTTTATGCCTCCGGGGCTGGCTGGTAACCTCGACGCTCCAAGTGTGGCTAATCTGTTAATACAAAATGCCAATACTGTTTTCGTAATAGAAGATGCGGAGGAATTGCTCATATCCAGGGATACCAATAAAAATTCAAGTATCTCCATGTTATTAAACCTTACTGATGGCCTGCTGGGCGAAACATTGGGCATACAGGTTATTGCCACTTTCAATACCGACCTGCATAATATTGACAAGGCCCTGTTGCGTAAAGGACGTTTGACAGCCATTTATGAATTCAAACCCTTGTCCATTGAAAAATCCCGGGTATTATTACAGGAATCCGGTATTAAAGATTATTTTGTAAACAAACCTATGACGCTTGCTGATATTTATAATACCGAAAATGAAAGCTACCAGTTTAAAACGAATAACCGTCCGCAGATAGGTTTTTTATCCAGTACAATGTAAAAAAATAAAGACTATGTATACATTTGACACATTTACCAAAGCAATTGAACAACTTGATAAAAGGGTTAAAGAACATTACAGGCCTTATATTGACAAACAATGCAGGCAAATAATTACGGATGGAATTGTAAATAATGATGAATATTTTGATGCGGATCCCAAAATTTTATGGATACTAAAAGAGCCATATGACCTTGATAACGATGGTACGGAAACATGGTCATTGTCCGGGTTATTAAATGATTCTAAAAAGCTTCACACTGCAGGCGGAGTTAAAACTACGTGGTACCCGATTATTTATATCATGTACTCGGTTTTTAATGAATTTCCATTATGGGATGATATGGAGAATATTGAAAAAGATGATTCAATGATTGATGCTTTAAAAAAGATGGCTATCATGAATGTTCAAAAATTCCCTGCAGATACTTCAACAGATAATGCAGATATAAGCGAGGCCTATAGGCAGCATTCCCAAATTTTACTCGACCAGATAAATGTGTATAAACCGGATATTATTATAGGTGCCAATACTGTTAAATTATTCCTTAAAGATCTTGATGTAAACGTTGATGAGAGAAAATATGTTGAGTATGATTACTGGATTAGCAATAATAAATTGTATATAGATGCGGAACATCCTGCCGGTAGATTTTCTAAAGAGGATTATGTAAATGACATAGTGAGAATTATCAAAAATTTCCGGCAAGGCACTGATTGTATTAAAGAAGTAAAAAGTTAAAACAGGTATTAGAAATTATGCCAAAAGAAACATACATATCCCGTTTCTCACTCATCATAAAACGCCTCGAAAGGGGGCCAGCCACTTATGAGCAGATCGCAAAATACCTGGAGGATGAATCGTCCATCCAGGATAAGGATTTCAATATTTCACTGCGAACCCTGCAGCGGGATATAAAAGACATATATGCACAGCTAGACATTGAAATTGTAAACGAAAAAAAAGGAGATAAAAGATATTTTATAAAAAGCCGGTCCGAAACACGGGAGCACAGTCAGCGCTTATTGGAATCTTACCAGGTCATCAATGCCATCCATGCATCGCAGGAATTTGAGGATATTGTTTTCCTGGAAAGCCGTAAGCCCAAAGGGCTGGAGCATTTTTATGGTTTGTTGTATGCCATTAAAAACAAACGTATTGTTAACTTTCAGCATTATAAGTATTGGGATGAAACCATCACCAACCGCACGGTGCATCCGCTGGCACTTAAAGAATCGCAGGGACGCTGGTACCTGGTTGCTGTTGACACAAAGGACAACCAGTTAAAAACATTCGGGCTCGACAGGATGGCAGATATAGACATCAGCAAAATAAAATTCCGGGAAATCTATACATACAATCTAAAGGAATTGTTTACCCATTCCTTTGGCATCATCAGCCTGGACAATGAAAAGCCGCAGACCATTCGTTTACAATTCAACTATGAACAGGGGCAGTATGTAAAAACCTATCCTTTACATACATCGCAAAAAATTATTGAAGAAAACAATAAAGTCGTGATTGTTGAACTGGTTGTGTTCATCACCTACGATCTCATCCGGGAATTACTTTCTTATGGAGCAGAGCTGGTAGTCCTTTCCCCGGCAAAACTACGCAATGAAATAAAAAAGCAATTAGGTAATACATTGAAGCGATATCAGTAACGGGCCATGATTACAGAAGAATCTGTTAAGTTGTAAACAAATAATGCAATGAATTTAAAGTTTTAGCAATTAAATTTTACGCTGTGCATCTAAGAGTAGAGGTAAAATGTTGAAGTCACAGTAGTACAAATGACGAAAATAGCTGGGGAACGAAACGGGCTGTATATCGTTTCGTTCTTGACTTTTTTGTTTCTTTTTGTGTCAAGACAAAAAGAAAATATAGAAAATAATGTGTTTTAATAAACTGCTAATATTTTACTTATAATGATTGCACCCGAAAAATCCCGCCACCTCCTCTCCAAATCCACCTTCATGATGGGCTTCCAATGTCCCAAACGGCTTTGGCTCTATAAGAATAAACCGGAGTTGAGGCCGGAAATATCGGATGCTCAGCAAATGGTATTCACAAAAGGCACCAATACCGGCTTACTGGCCCAGCAGTTATTTCCGGGTGGTAAAGATGCCACACCGGTAGATTATTTCAGTTACCCGGCAGCCATCAAACAAACACATGACTGGATCAACAATGGCGAAACCATCATTTATGAACCCGCTTTTCAGTACAACCGGGTGATGGCAGCCATGGATATCCTGGTGTATAAAAAAGGCCGGTGGCATGCTTATGAAGTAAAAGCCTCCACGGAAGTAAAAGAACAATTTATAACCGATGCGGCACTCCAGTATTACGTAATTACCAATGCCGGTTTAACATTGGCTGATATTTCCATCATTCATTTAAACAGGGATTATGTTCGGCAGGGGCCGTTGGATCTGGAGCAGCTTTTTAAAATCGTTTCTATAAAAAAAGAAGTGTTGGCCCTGCAGGAAGACATTAAAGCATGGGTTGCAGAAAATAAAAAAACACTTTTGTTAAAAACGGAGCCCAAAAAAGATATCGGCCCACATTGCAGCGACCCTTACGAATGTGAATTCATGGATCACTGCTGGGGCCATATACCCGATATCTCTGTTTTCAACCTCACCAGGCTAAACGGGGATAAGAAGTTTGACCTGTACTACAGCGGCGTATTGGAACTGCACCAGTTGCCGGAGGGGTACTCACTAACTACCTCGCAAGAGTTACAAGTAAAAGCGCATTTGGAAAACTATATTCATATAGAGCAGGATAATATGAGGGATTGGCTAAGCCAGCTAAAGTATCCCTTATTTTTCATGGATTTTGAGACCTTCATGCCAGCTGTGCCCATCTACAATAATTCAAGATCCTATCAACAGATACCTTTCCAGTTCTCTGTTCATCAACAAAGTACCGAGGATGGCCCTGTAACGCATTTAGCCTTCCTTGGAGAACCCGAAACTGACCCGAGAGAAGCCTTCATCGTTCAATTGATAGTGGCAACAAAAGGCAAAGGAAGCGTTTTAGTGTATAATAAGGCCTTCGAGTGCACCCGGTTAAAAGAACTGCAGGATCTGTTTCCTCAACATGCCCGGGATATTGATAGGATCCTTAACCGCATCATCGACCTCATGGAACCCTTTCAGAAAAAATGGTACTACACCCCGGAGATGAACGGTTCTTATTCCATTAAGTCGGTGTTACCGGCGCTGGTACCCGAACTAAGCTATAATGACCTGGAAATAGGTGAGGGGGGTACAGCGATGGCTGCTTTTGAGGGGTTGTTGAATATTAAAGACGATACCGAAAAGCAAAAAATAAGAAATGCTTTGCTGGAATATTGTAAATTGGATACGGAGGCGATGGTGCGTATTTTGGAGAAATTAAAAATTGTTTAAATGGGACACGAGTATATATTCGACAAAAAAGCCTGGATAGAAATTACAAGAGAAGAGAGACTTTTTTGTTCTCATTTGTATCACAAAATAAATACTCCAGAAAGGGCAAAGGAATTTATTAATTGGATTAATACAATAAAGAGTCCTGTGAAGGAATTTAACAATCAAAACTCTTTGAACTCGAATGATGATTGGGAAGCGTCTTTTGAAACTTGTTTTTATAGAGATTTATTAAAAAGCCATGGTTTTGGTGTGAAAGAAAAATTTGAAGATTTGAAAAAAATAGAGAATATTGGTTCAAATGCTGTTAATCTTATTAAACGCACTTTTGACTTAGTGTTATTTTCAAATGATACAATTTTAATTATTGAAGCGAAAGCTGCAGGTAAATTAGATAGTAAACAATTTAAAGAATTTGAAATTGATGAAAAATTGATCTGCGGGGTATTTGAATTCTTAAAGATTAAACCACCCCAGATTGTTTTTTACATTTTAGCTTCCAATAAATATTACATATCAAAGGCGTTCACATCACCAAGAGGGATTGGAAAAATTAATATTATCGATAAACAAAAAAAGGGTGATTGTAAAATAAATGGCCTCATATCATGGAAACAGCTATTTGATTCGGAGGAATTTAGCGATAGTATTTTTAAACGTGCGGAAGAAGTTTATAATAATTAAACCTTTTCGAACGGGGTTAATCTGAGAAATACGAAATAGTTATTTCAGGCTTAGGATTATTTACAATGGGATTTAAAAAGGATTTGTTTCTTTTATCTACATTCATTTGAATAAATACACATAACATTGCCTCAATTGTTTTAATCTTTACTGGTTAAAATATTTACTTTCAAAACCAAAAAATATAAAAATTTGTACGACATTATTGGTGACATACATGGCCACTGTTCCAAACTGGAAGAACTGCTAACAAAACTTGACTACGCTAAAATTAATGATGTTTGGAAACATGCTGACCGAAAGGTCATCTTTGTTGGCGATTATATAGACAGAGGCCCCGAAATAAGGGAAACCCTGATGTTGGTCAGGAGCATGGTGGAAGCTGGTACTGCTATTGCAGTTATGGGCAATCATGAATACAATGCGGTTGCTTATGCAAAGCAGGGAGAGGATGGCAATTACTACAGATCACACAACGCAGTTCATAATAAACAGCACGAGGCTACATTGGAACAGTTTACCAACTATCCGGATGAATGGAAATCCTACCTGGAGTGGTTTTATACTTTACCCTTGTTTTTAGACCTGGGAAACTTGCGGGTTGTGCATGCCTGCTGGGATGCAGATCATATCAACTGGCTGCAGGTAAACAACTGTTATACCCTGAACGATTTATTGTTGCGCTCCTCCCATCAAAAAGGTACGGTTGCTTACAAAGTGATCAATGATACTTTAAAGGGCAAAGAATTCAATATTCCGGAAAAATATGCCTGGCATGATAAGGATGGCCATCCCCGAACCAGCAACCGGATAAAATGGTGGGTAAACCCGGGGTCCAATAATTTTGATGATTTTTTGTTTGATTGTCCGCCTGCCTTATCAGCTCAAAAAATACCAGCCGATGTAAGTTTTAATATTTATCCTGCTGATGCACCTCCGGTGTTTTTTGGCCATTACTGGCTCGAAGATAAATATCCTGTTATACAGGCTGCCAATGTTATTTGTGTGGATTTCAGTGTTGCAAAAGAGGGAGCATTGGTGGCTTATCGGTGGAGTGGGGAAGAAGTAGTAGATAACAGGCATTTTGTTTCAGTATGATGTTTATAGCCTTCTAATATCATAGCTATCTGCCAGAAACCTGCATCAATCCGGTTAAAAAACTTAATTTTATTTTAACCCAGTGCGCAGAGCAAAGCATTAGGTGGTAAAGCAGGCGCAATATGGGTAAAGCGTATAAGATTCAGCAAACGGGGTATAAGACAAAGACATACCCCATGCACTGGATAACATTTTTATCATTCAGTTAAATTAATTTGTACCATGCCATACGCACTTATTTTTTTTATTGTGGTGAGGCTTATTGTTTACTTGCTGCAAGACGAGGAAAAATCGCTTCCAAAAAACAGGCCTCATGGGGTACAATACCTCGTAAACGGAAAGAAGATTGAGGTGTCGCATATGCAGCATTGCCGTACATTATTGGATATCGGGCATAACGAAGTGCTGTCGGATACCGGTATTAAGCAAGCCTATTACCAGGTACATGAAGAAGTGGCCCAGCTAAGAAAATCAACTGCTGTAGTTATTGATGTAGCTGAACTAAGGGCAGCTAAATGCTATTTACTGGATAGGTGGGCTTGTTTGGCGTATAAAAATTAAGTTTCATAGTCACATACATAATGATCCGCAATACTCCGAAATTTGCAATAAACAGTACGATTGAATTACACAGTTGGATATAACAGTTCCGGCAAGCTGGTTGTAACGGAAGTACTATTAAAAGCTCATCTGTTTGTGTCTTATATAGATTATAGGCAGATCACCCGGTTTTTCACACAGTTTAGCAAAGAAAATGAAAAGGGTTTAACTAAATGCCTTTTAATTGGCAGAGAAGAAATTTCTACCATTTTACCTGATTCTCCATCAATAAATAAATATATAATTGACAATCCGGAACGGGGAAATATTAAAACTGCACGGCGGCTGTTTACATCAACTCACCGGATTCTTGTTAAGAGAAAAACTCAGAAAAAGAGCGGGTATGATCCTCTTCTGGTTTTAATAGATGATATCTGGCAGCTGGTTCCCAAGCTAAATAAAGTAAACAGCAGTAAGTTAAAAGACCTGCTTGGTGCAGGTGCATCATTTAGTATCTTTTTAGTGATTGGGAGCACATTGCCGTACAGGAATTTATTGGTGCAATTGATGCAGCCAGGAAAGTCCAATCATTCTCCTGTAAATGAAACCGGTGCTGAAATGATTATTAATCCGGATGGACTGATTTTTTTCAGGGAAACAGGTGAGTTGGAATTTAAAACATTTTATCCGAATAATATCATCTATGATGTTTAGCAGTTAACTCACATCCAAGTGCAGTTCGCTATCAATGAGAACTAGGGAGTCCCCCTGAAACTGTTCGAATGCTTTTTTGAGTAGAAATTTGTGCATCTTTATTTTTTCTTACCGTACCTCTTTCTCGATTTTTTTGTGCAGTATTATTTCGGATTACCGTTTTTTTTGGTGATTCATTAGAGGTAGCAATACATCTTTGAAGCTTTCTTTTTGCTCTGGTAATTTTACGCACATTGATTTTATCAATATTTCTAAGCTCTGAAACAATATCCAAAGGAATTTTCCATTCATCACATTGATTTTTAAGTTCAATTAATTTTTGTTTCTCTCGAAGTAAACTGTTAGTTAATTTACTTGCCTTATCATCATCCTTCATAGACAAGATTTTACCTTTAATTCTTATATTTAGAATTTTTGCGGTAGTTAAAAGATTTAAAAGAAATTCTTTTGTCACTGCGCTAATTTTATTTAGATGTCCTATAATAATTAAAAGTAGTTCGGCGATTAGTTTCGAATGTAAAGACTTTTAGAATTGCAGCCAACATTCGAGGCCTTTGTGCGTTCGGCATTCTTATAAGTCGTCCAATGCTTGCTTTTTTATTGCCGCACCATTAATTTTGTCAAAGTAAGCTAACTTGACAAAACAGCTTATTACGCTTTTGTGCTCAATTGATAACTGAATTTCTCCTTTATCTGTCTTCCAAATCGAATAATATTTACAACGGTCTAATTTTACTTCATACATTTTAGAACCGTCATCTTTTGGCTGGAATTGAGTATCAAATTTTTCCACTACCTCAGAGGGTTTGCCGTACTTTTCTGTCAACATTTGTTTTAGGTCAAGATAATTTCCAGAAAGTGTTGACCAAGTATCTTTTGCTGGAAAGCGAACGCCGATATTATGAACCAAATCTTTTTGCTTTAAGGTAGAAACTCCGATATAGCAATCTTTATAACCAGCGAAATCACCTTGCAACTTTGCCATGCCGTCTTCCGTGCCTAGGTGTGTAAATCCGTTCAGTTTCATTTTCGATACATACTGGTCAAGTGTCCCGTCAATCGGAACACCTTTAAAAGTTAAATGTTTGGATGAGTCTGAGCTGGTTTGAGCAAAAGAGATACAAACTGTCAGGCTTAAAAACAAAGCGATTAAAGTCTTTTTCATCTCAAGTATTATTTTACAAATTCTTAAAACTATTGAATGGGTTGGTCTATGCTGACGCACAACATTAATATTGATGTTATTACACACTACCCGCTCAACAGTGCAAACACGAGGTATCAGAACTAAAGTGTTATACATTTTGTACCTGCCTGCCGGCAGGCAGGTTGTTTAAGCGCCAATAACATTTGTCATTTTTAAAATGAGTTATCTCCACCTAATCCAATTAACTCAAAGCTTCCCTCAATTACAGCGTTTTAAGTGTGTTATTAATTGTTAAGTTAATACTCTCTTTTCAAAACAAGAAAATATATTTTAAATATTTACCAATCAACCGTTGTTTTTTTCCATGAATCATTAAACGGCCTTATAATGTTTCTCTACTGCTTTTTTCTCCGTAACCATCCTAATAATCATTCCGTTCCTGCGAAAAAAACAAATACTACACAAAGTTAGCCATTGGCGCCCCCACGCAAAACCCACCCGGTCGCATCCAAATTTTTTTAGCCATAAACACAGCCCGGCGCTACGGCTGTCCCACTGCCTGCCCCGATGCCCATCGCGGGAGCCAGGCGAAGTGCCAACATTTATGCTAAAAAATTTTGGAGTGCGCCGATGCCCAATGGCTGATACAGTTCTGTATTTATATTTTTTCATTTCTTAAATTTTATGTTATGTATCAGTTATGGTGTTCATCAGGTAATTGTAAAGTTTGGCGTTCAGCTAATGGTTGGTATGCTTATGTAGTTAATGGTAAGCTTACTGGTAAGGTTCGTTATCCTGCTCCAGGTTCCAAGCGTTGGTTAGCTATGCTTCCTTAGTTATTTGCCCGCCAGCTGGCGGGCTTTTTTTATAAGATTAAAGATCGCCTGATTCAAAACTATAGGAATTCAACACTGATAGAAGATGGTTGTTTTATTTATCTGGCCATTTACAGTAATGTCATACTTCAAATAACAGTAAATGGCCTGAAGCAGCCAAATAAACTAATTTCTGTTCGTCCCTTACAACCCATTGCTGTGTAAGTGTCCCTAAAAATCAGACAGTTTAAAATTAGAGTTAAAAACTTAAATTTAAACTGTCAATTATGAAAAAAACACGATTTACGGAGACCCAGATCGTCTCCACACTCAAAAAACAGGAAGCTGGTGTTCCTACCAAGGACATCTGCCGGGAACTAGGTATTTCCGAAGCCACATTTTACAATTGGAAGAGCAAATACGGTGGTATGGAAGCTTCCGATGTAAGGCGTTTAAAAGATCTGGAAGAAGAAAACGCCCGATTAAAAAAAATGTATGCGGATCTGGCCATGGATAACCAGATCCTAAAAGATCTATTCTCAAAAAAAGGCTGGGCCCTGCCACAAAAAGGCAGCTAACCGAAGAACTGGTTCGTGATCAAGGTATTCCGGTGAGCAGGGCCTGCAGGTTGTTATCCTTACCTCGCTGTCAGTTTTACTACAGCAGTAAACGTGATGATAGTGCTATAATTGAAGCATTGCAGGAACTGGCATACAAGCATCCTTCATACGGCTTCAGGAAGCTCTTTGCATACCTGAGAAGATCAGGCAAGGCCTGGAACCATAAAAAGGTTTATCGGGTGTATAAGCTCTTAAAGCTGAACAAGAAACGTCGTGGTAAAAGAAGACTTCCTGCCCGGGTAAAACAACCCCTGCTGCAACAAACGGCATTGAACAGCAGTTGGAGCATGGACTTTATGAGTGATAGCCTGGTGGGTAGCAGAAAGTTCAGGACGTTTAACGTTATGGATGATTGTTCCAGGGAAGTGTTGGCTATTGAAGTAGATACTTCCCTGTCAGCAAAAAGGATAATCAGAACACTGGACAGGGTTATAGCAGAACGAGGAATCCCGAAAACCATTAGAACCGACAATGGTCCTGAATTTACTTCAAATGACTTTGCGTTCTGGTGCAATGAAAAGGGAATTGAGATACAATTCATTCAACCAGGAAAACCGATGCAGAATGGCTATATCGAACGTTTTAATCGCCTTTACAGAGAAGCAATACTTGATGCCTATGTTTTCTTTGAGCTTGATGAAGTGCGTTATCTGACCCGGGAATGGATAGAAGAATTTAATCAACGCAGACCTCATGAAGCATTGGGTAATTTGACACCGGAAGAATGGAAATTAAAGATTGGTAATAATGAAATTATGCAATTAACAACTGTCTGAAATAAGGGGTACTTACAATAACTTTAAACCAAAACATAATGGCAAACTTTTATTGTAAATGGTGTGGCAGTAAGTATTCAAGTGTATCCAGCTTGACATCAAGTTCCTGCTCTAAAAATCCCGAAGGAAACAAACACGCCTTGTATGAAGGAAGTGAAAAAACACAATACACTTGCAAGTGTTGTGGTAGTAAGTATTCAAGTCTTTCAAGTTTAACATCAAGTTCCTGTTCCAAAAGCCCAACAAAAAAGCATCAACCAGCTTTATAAAATCATTTTGTAAAGGTGGCTTTGACACTTTACTTTACTTTTTAAATCAAAGCAAGCAATTGAATGGAAGCATCCACAACTATCAAACAAATGCAAGATTGGGTTTGCCAAAATACGGACTTGACAAGGTTGTCTTCGGCAGGTAATTCTACTTTACTTAATATCGGAGCTTGAATAACTATTTGGCTTTTAGTTGTTAACTTCAATTTATATTTACTGATACTTTTTATAAAAACAATTGTGTTTAAACTTAGGATGATTTTTGTGTGGCTACGCCACTTTCTGTTCTTTTGCTGCGCCCAATCCATTCTGCAGCAAAATCCGGTAAAAAGGTGTTCGTCAATCGTCGTCAGCAAGTAGATATGCCAAACCAACCCACTATTACAATTTTCCTCGTTAAATACTTTTAAGGCAATTGTAAAAGTGGGTTGCCTTTCAGGCAGCTATCGCAGGTTTGTCATACTACTTGCAGTTCCTCCTCATTCCTCACGGCAGCTACTGTGTCCTTCAGCCAGCTTCATTCAACCGCTCCTCATCCGTTCCATTGCACCATGCTCACTGCCATGCTGTTGCTACAGTGCCTGGCATCCTGCCGCCATACACATCCCAAATCCAGGCAGGATGCACAGTCCCTTTCGCAAGCTGCTGCACGGTTCACTTGGCTCCATTCCACTGCTTCCTCGCTATTTCATTTCAGCAGGCTTCAGTACACCCGCTGCCAATTTTTATTTTGCTCGCCGGTAGCCCCACTTAGGCTGCATTCACCTTGCGTCTGCTATTGCTCCTGTCGTACCTCCAGTTCACAAAGCAGCGCTAAGGTTCACTTGCATAGTTCAGCCACCTTCGTGTCCGCCAGCTGGCGGTAATTTACTTCGGTGGCTTCCTATGGTGCTGGCATCGCATTCGTACCTCATGCTTTACTGCCAGCCCCTTTGTGGGGGCTCGCCGTCCGCCTCCATTTCGTCGTACCTCCTTATTCCGGCGGCCGTCAAAGGCTCGCAATCCCTACAGTGCGGACAAGTGTGCCGCACGGCCATACTTCTTTTTTGCCGCAGGCGCTTTTGCCGAAAATCCTATTAGAGTTTCCTTGGTGGGTTTGTGTAGGTTATTGTCATTTAATTTCTGTAAGTCTCTTTTAAAATTTTATCCAGTTCAAATGCATACTTCCAGTAGATGTCACCAAATCCAATATGTCCCTGGAACAATGCCTTATCTAAAGCAAATTGCCTGTATTTATTCACAGAACCAGCTTCAAGCCAAAGCATAATTTCTACTGAATTATCTTCTACAATATGTTCAACCCTTTTTACAAAGAATTGATCTTCGCCAACTACTCCTTTGACAAATGGTATCTTAATTGTTTCATACTCCCTTGGTACAACAGGCATTGAAGTAAAGAACATGCAATAATTATCATAGGATTTCATATACAACTGTAGTTTGACTCCTTTCTTTTGAAATAATTCCCGGTTATCAAAATTAAGCTCGAAAATATCCTTGTATATTTCCTTGAGCCATTTTGTAACCTTTCCAGTCTCAGTGTTAAAGTCTGCTGCAATTTTTTTAATACTAATTATTTCTTCCTTGTCAATAAAAAAATTCACAGTTATTAACCATTTTAAAAAATCAGAGTAAGGCTTTACAGAAATGTTCTCTAATAATATTTTGGAATAGTCAGGCATTCCTGATAAACATCCAAAAATTTCGAGTGTATTGGGTTGATGTATAATTTTCTCTTGTTTTTGTTTAAAGCGTCTCATTTTTAATAAAAAGTACAAAAATTATTTAATCATTTTCCTATATCATAAAAAAATCCAGCAAAGTTAAGCGGCTATCACAGTCCTGTCCTTAGGCCTGGCAAGGAACTACGGCATAAACACAGCCCAGCCGCATAAGGCTTTCATTTATTCCGTTCCTCCTTGCCTGTCCAGCCACGCCGCTTGGGTGTTGAGCTTTCTTTTTTTCTCTTTTTTCTTTTGGTTAAAATTTTCAAAAGAAGTGAGAATCACTTAAAGCTTAATTATTATGATGTTTCCTCAAATCCGCTGCTATCATTCAAATGCACTGGTGCAGTCAAATGTCTTCTTTGTTTTGGCAAAAGGTGAGAATGCTGGTAAGCCCTCACTAAAACCCTGGGCAAATTCCTTTGCAATGGTTTGCTCAAATGAAAAGTATTTCCAGTTTTATTTCTGGTTGGTGTATGCGCTATTCAAAGCAAAAAAGTTTAAGGTCCATTTGCGTGGCTCTGCCATTCCATTTATCAACAAAAATGATATTGCTGCAGTACTTAAGGAAGTGGCACCGGCAGTCTATGATGATTGGTCAAAATTCCAGGAGTTGTTAAATTCGCTGGATAAACTGGAAAGCCTTAAATCTGCTTTAGGTCAGCAGCTGTTAGCTTCCGAAAATTTGCAAAGCTATTTATTGCACAAATATTTCACCGGCAAACAAAAGCCATGATGTAACTGTAGTTGTTTTTGCAAAATAAAAAGCCCCGGCAGTTAGGCCGGGGCTGACTTTATACTTCGGCCACCACAACCGAAGCACTATTTTTTGAAAAGCTTAATTAATAATTTCAGTAACAGGGTAACTGAATAGCTGACAACGGCGCCCACGGCTGCAAGTATGCCTGTTTTAAAAAGATCGGCGCCATTAATGTTAACCAGGATGGTTAACAGCGTACCGCCAATGGTTCCTGCCTTTGTGCTATTGTCAAAATAATGCTGGTTCATGTTATTCTCCTTTTACTGCAGTTTGGCTAATGCCACCTGCAACACTTCCTGCAACGGCCAGGTAACCTGCAATCTTTAAAACAATTGCCGGCAGGCTAACCGGTGCAGCCAGCACCGTGGTTCCAATTGCAGCAATTGCAAGTCCTATATTCCGGATCTTCTTAAAAAATGGTGGTGTTGGTGACTTTATTCTTTGTTTAATTTTCATAACTCAGGGGTTATATTAAAAATCGGGTTTCTGTTAACTAAAAATGCTTAGTAATGCAGAGGTCAGTGCCTCTATAATTCCGCTGTACATACTCCGAATATTTAAAAGTTAAAAAATAGGGTTGGTTAACTCAAAAAATTTGATAAGGCAGAGGTGATTGCCTCTATAATTTGGATAATCATTTTATACTCGATTTTATTGGTTAAAAATTGAGGTTAATTACCTGATCGTTCTATCGAACAATCAGGTTGATCAAAAGATCCAGAAGTCCTGACAGCATGTGATTAAGATTTAATGGTTAAAAAAACTTGTTTCTTTTGGTCTAACTCAGGAAAAACAATTGCATTAATTTTTTTAAGTGCAATTCTGGATTCTAAGCCTTTCCCTTCTGCAGTTAAAAGCGAAACTGGTGCGATACAGCCCTTTAATTCTTTTTTGGCATCATTAGCCGCATGAATCAATATTAATTGCCGGTTCGGCACATTATTCAGTAGCAGGTGCCATTTAAAAGTTGGGCTGTATCGCTTCGTCAGTTCATAAGTTCCTTCCGGTATGCATGAGATACGCGACAGGTTTTTGTGCCATGGTAACTCAATAGAGTAGCACAATATTTTTCCATTAAGGAAAATGGTTCCATTCGTACCATCCGGAAAATATGTTCTGATCAGTTCCAGTTTCATTGCTTCAGTTTTAAGTCCCTCTCTACCAAAAAGTTCTTCCCCTCCCCCTAAGGGGGGGAGTCGGAGGGGGGCGGTGAGGTTTACAGTCCCGAAACTTTCACCAGGCTTAACGCATTGAAAGCGCCATTTCTCAATGGATACTTTACAGCGTTCACTTCCTGGTAAAATTCAATACCCAATGCCAGAAACAGCGGGTGAGTGCTGTTAGCAGTAACCGAGTTAGCCAGGTTAATTACAGCAGTCGCAGCATTGTCCCATGGCAGGATTGCAGTTTCGTTGGTATCCACTACAAAACTTTCGTTCTCAAAATCAATTTCTGCACCTGCAGAAACGATCTTGAAATGGGTGGTGCCGCCGGGTGCCGCAATCATATTTGCAGGAACAAATGCCGGAAGGTTAGCGGTCAATGTTCCCAACACACGGTCAATAACTGCGGTGTAAGGAGCGTATAAGGCCCGGCCTAGTTTACCGTTCTTGTTAAAGTCAAAGCCTTCCAGTAACTCAGCTTCGCCGTCAATTACGTTCCGCTGGCCGCGGGGATTTACAGCATCCGCCTGGATCACTTCAACCATTTTGGATGCAAGGCGGCCAACCATTCGGTTGTCCTTGGAATTTTGCAATAGGGCACGTAAAGCAGTACGAAGTGTTTTACCGGCCTTGCCGGCATTCCCGAACTCTGCACCGTTTTCACGGGTTCTTGCAAAATTTGGGTCGTTTGCAATACGGTCAGCAGGTATTCCGCCCTTTCCTTTAGCAAGGAAACCGTCCTGCGATTTGTAGAAGGTAATATCTCCGATAGTACCCTCCAGTTTGATTATACCTTTTTGTTTTGCCATTTTTTTAAAATTTAAAGATTAGTGTGGTTGCAAAAACATGTACAGTGCACTGTTAGAAATATCATATTTTTGCATTTCACCACAATAATAGAATGAGAATTAAAACCAAAAAAGCAACGGTTCCGAACGTGCAGGGTTATGCATCAAACGATCCCAAAACGCATAGTCATTTATGCAAAAGACATCATGAATATTACCGGCCGTAAAGAACGTGCCGCAAGGAAGCTGCTTGCCGGTATCCGCAAAAAATACAAAAAAAGGAGAGGGGAGTTTATTTCAATTGATGAATTCTGCGAATTCACATCCTTACAAAAAGAAAGTGTTCGGGAGTTTCTCTCACACTAAAGTATCAAAGCCTGTGATATTTTCATGTAATTGACCAGGAGTAATCAATTTTTATCGTTGTGTAATTATTTTTACCTCCATTCAACAGTAATTGGTTTTTCCATCCATGTTAATTGTATAATTGCAATACTCCAGGGTAACAGATCAAGTAGTATATCCAATGCGTTTTTATCTACTCTCAGTATCACCGCCTCACTTCCAAATATAAGTTCACCTTCCCTTTTTAAAAAGGATTCTCGAAATCCTTTTACACTTGAATGCCCTATACTTTTCCAATGATGTATAACTGCTTTGAGTAAATCTTCTGACTCTTTTATTTCCGGGTAAGTTAGTTTTAAGTGTTTTTTAGGTACACGTACAGTAAAAATATTGCATAGTAATTTATTTAAAGAAATATCATTTTCATTATTTTTCTCTTGTCCTGTAACCAGGTATTCCAATAACCAGGCTGCTCTGATAGCATCATTTTTAGAAATAAATTTTTCATCCTTTGTTAATCCTAATTCATTAAAAAAAGCAGGTATAAATGGCCACAATAAAACAAGCCCTGCATTATTAATAATAATTCTATGCTCAATAGATTGCTGTTTCATATCGTATAAGCTCATTGTTTTTTAACAGAATATGCGGTAAAGTTAATTTGGAATTTGTGTTTTTATAATCATTCAATTTCTTTCCAAATTCTATTCCCACTTTGTGGTATATGAAATATAAAAAATATTATGTATTTTACCCTTCACTAAACCCCCAATAAATGTCAGATGCTCCCAACAGGCTCGGCCTTTCCCTATCAGGGGGTGGCTATAGGGCTGCTGCTTTTCACTTAGGTACTTTGGATAAGTTACAGGAAATGGGTGTTCTCCGGCAAACAGATGTTATTTCAACTATTTCTGGCGGCTCCATTATTGGCGCTTATTATTGTCTTCAAAAAGACAACTACCCTGAATTTTCTCAAAGCCTTTATAAAGGCTTACAGCAAAAAAATGTCATCACTAAGGTATTACTTTCCGGTACTTTCCTCCAGCTGGTAGCTTTTGTATTGATCTTCCTCGGTCCGGCATTTTATTTTTTGTTTACACCATATGCATGGTTATTTCCGGTATTTTTGGTCATTTGTGTAATACTGCTCTTTAAATTCCAGTTCCGTATTTTCCCGGTTAGTCAACGTATTGAAACAATCTACGATCAGTTTTTTTATCACAAGAAAAAACTGGGCGATCTGCCCGATCACCCGGTTCTGGTCATAGGTTCTACCAATATACACACAGCCCGCCCATTCACATTTTCTAAAAAATGGATGCAGGATACTAAATACCAGTACCGCAAAGTTCCCATCTTATTCAAATCAACAGATTTCCCCATTGCCCGGGCTGTAATGGCTTCATCCTGCGTGCCTTTCGCTTTCACTCCGGTAAAGATTGCAAAGCAGTATTTTAAAAACCCTGCAGATGCTGCAATCGTTAATCCCGTTCTGGTAGATGGAGGGGTCTATGATAATCAGGGAATTCATAAGATCATGCAGTCAGGCAGGTATGCTGCATCACACGTTATTACAAGTGATGCCGGCGGTGGCTCCGAAATAAATGGAACTTACAACAATGCCATTTCTCTGCTTATCGCTACTGTGGATGTTTTCATGTCCAGGATAAAAAAAGTACAGATGATCCAGGATGTTTATGAAAATGCCGAAACCTCAAAAAAACAGGTGGCCTATTTTTCATTAGGTTGGGATATCGAAAACTGTATTCCCGGGTTTATTAAAAACCTGGCCAGTAAACAAATTACTGATTCGGTCATTACTGCTTTGCAGTTAAAACCCGAATGGATTAATGACCCGTTAAAGTATGAAGCGGAATTAACTGAATACCTCAAATCAAAAACCGGTTACAACGATATTGAAAAACCAACTGCCGAAGAAAGAAAAATTGCGAGAACCGTTGGTACCAATCTAACTGCATTAAGCAAGCAACAGGTTGATTGCCTGATGAAACAAGCCGCCTGCCTTACAGAGCTCCAGGTAAAATTATACTGTCCATCTTTAATATAATATTATGTCAAAAATAATCAGTAAAAAACCCCCATACCGTAAACTAAGGGGCTATGCATTCGACCCATCTTTATCATTGGAATTGGAAACAGCCCATATCAATGAAATAACCTACAAAGTTTCATGGGAAAAAGACTTGCAACCCGGGCCCGATGGGGAGTATATTAAGGTCGTGGATCGGGACCCCAGCAGTAAATGCACCTACAGGCCGGTCGATTTAAACGAACAGCATACGCTGGCAAATGAAGGATTAGAACCCAGCGAAAGTAATCCGCAGTTTCATCAGCAAATGGTATACGCAGTAGCCATGAACACCATTAAAAATTTTGAAAAAGCCATTGGGCGCAAAATTCAATGGAGCCCGGTTACCGAAGATATTACGCAATATGTCATCAAAGATGTAAAAAAAAGAGACCCCAAACACCCTGTTTATTCCAGGCGTTTTATTGATAAACTACTGCTGTTCCCTCATGCATTCAGAGGTCCAAATGCCTATTACTCAAGCGATCGAAAAGCCATTCTATTCGGATACTTCAACGCAACGCCGGCCAGTGCCGATTTGCACATGCCCGGCAGCATTGTGTACAGCTGTCTGTCGCATGATATTATTGCCCATGAGGTAACCCATGCAATTCTTGATGGAATGTTCAGCCGTTTTATGGAGCCTACACACCCCGATGTTTGGGCATTTCACGAAGCCTTTGCCGATATGGTGGCCCTGTTTCAGCATTTTACTTTCGCAAACGTGATGCAACACGAAATTGCAAAAACAAAAGGCACATTCAATGCAGAAACCCTCCTGGGTAAATTAGCAGTTGAATTCGGTAAAGCCTCCGGTAGTCATGGTAGTTTAAGAGATGCCATCGGCAAAAAAGAAGGCGGTAAATGGGAAAGGGCAAAACCAGACTTGAACGAATACCGCACAAAATTCGAATGCCACGATCGGGGTTCAATTTTAGTCGCCGCTGTTTTTGATGCCTTTATCAATATATACAATCATCGAAGTGCTGAGATCATAAAAATTGCAACAGGAGGTACAGGGGTATTACCCGCTGGCGAGTTAAATAATTATTTGGTCAATAGCCTGGCGGCCGAGGCAGCCAAAACAGCATCCCATGTATTAAAAATGTGTATCAGGGCATTGGATTATTGCCCGCCTGTCGATATTAATTTCGGTGATTATTTAAGGGCCCTGGTTACTGCCGATGCAGAATTGGTAAATGATGACAAATACAATTACCGCATAGCCTTTATTGATGCCTTTAGAAAACGCGGTATTTACCCGGAAGGTATCAATAATTTATCGGTAGAAAGTTTGGTGTATAGTGCTGATGAAGACTCCGCCTTACTGGATGAGTTCGCTGAACTGCTGAGCGATTTTTTAAAAGAATTTAAAAATGAGATCAGCTATGTAGAAGACAGGCGCATGCTTTTTAATACCGTTCGTAAATTTATTGTAGGAAAAAAAGGCTTAAGTCTGTTTGCAGAAGGAGAACGGTTTAAGGGCCTGCAGGATCATTTGGTCGAAAAAATTTTCGATGATGAAAAATATGCTAAGGCCTTTGAAAAATTAACCGGTTTGGCTATTTCAAAAAATTTTAAACATTTGCATATACACGCCTCCGGCAAATACCCCGGCAGGGCCTCCATAGATATACAGGATATACGGTTAAACAACAGGGTAGGCCCCGATGGCAATATACAGAACCAGGTCATTATTTTATTAACACAAAGCTGCGGAGTAAAAGTTGAGCACGATGAAGATAATAATACATACAATACTTCAACCTTTCAGCATAATCCTGTAGATGACTTTGGTGATGGCAGCTTTTTGTTCAGGGGGGGCTGTACATTGGTATTTGATTTAAACACAGGCAAACAGGTTGATGGGAAAAAGAAAGAAAAAACCGCCACACTAAAATATGTGATCAGTAAACCCATATTGGATATGCCGGGCATAAACAAACGAAAACCGGTTTATAAGCCAAATCAGACAAGGGCTGTTATGCAGTACCGCTGCCAGTATGGTAATTACGCCGAAAGCACGGGCATTGCTGCTTTAAAAAAACAGGTTGAGCCATTATCGCATATTCATAAACACAATTCAAAATAGTTATTTATGCAAAAGGTAGATAGTATAGTTATAAGAATGTATAACACCGGTTCTATTGGCGATTGCTTTTTATTGCTTTTTCAAAAACAGGGTGTAACCAGCTTTACCATGTTGATTGATTGCGGCGGCTACAAAACAAAAAAAGAAAGTATAGTCCAATGTGTGGAGGATATAAAAAATCACATTATAGATGATGCCATTGATTTGGTGGTTGTAACCCACGAGCACGAGGATCATGTAAGTGGTTTTAATCAGGCCAAAGAGTTGTTTGATACCATTACGTTTAAGCAGGTTTGGATGAGTTGGGCCGAAAATGAAACTGATCCCATCGCACGCAAATTATTTGAAGAAAAAGGCAAAAAGGTCAAGGCCCTCCAAAACATGATTACCAAAAGCTTGGCACAGATAAAACAAAATGCAGGAAGTCATGTTCGGCAAAATGGATTAAAACGCAGCCTGAAAATGCGTAAGCAAAATTTCGAAAATGCATTAGCCGCTCTGGCCTTTGAAGATACGATGGCCCTGGGCAGCCTGGGTGTTCGCCTGAAAATAAACGATGCCATGAAGTATGTAAAAGGCAAGTCAAAGGTGAAATTGAAAAGCAAAATGTATAAAAAGCCTGGTCAGGTGATAGATGATGTAAAAGGAGCAGAGGGCATAAAATTTTTCATATTGGGGCCACCATATGATAGTGATTTAAAGGGAATAAAAAACGATGAAGACGAAAGTGAAATGTATGCCATTGCTGCCAGGTTGGGTATGAATATAAGCAGCTTTTATTTCAATGCACTTTTAAACACCTTAACAGGTGATGAAACCATCAGGTCTCCCTTCAGCAATAAGCATAAGTTAGATGCAAAAGAAGAAAAAGAATTTAATGACAGCTTTTACAACAACAGTAAAAATAAATGGAGGCAGATAGAATACGATTGGCTGGATGCAGCAGGCGAATTTGCAATAGCATTAACCAGTTATGTAAACAATACCAGCCTGGCCATGGCCATTACTATTGGGGATAAAGTGTTGCTTTTCCCCGCTGATGCACAATCGGGCAACTGGATGAGTTGGCATGATGAAAAAGTAGCTGCCGCATTAAAAAAGAATGGGGGCAAAGATGCCAATGATCTTTTGGGTGATACTGTTTTTTACAAAGTAGGTCATCATGGTAGCCACAACGGAACAGCATCTGTAAGTGGCCTGGAAAAAATGCAGCAGGAAAAAATAGTAGCATTTATGCCATTGGTTCAGGATAAAGTACCCACACAATGGGGTGGGGCAGAAAATTTTCCGGCAAAACCATTGTATAAAGAATTGATTCAAAAAACAAAAGGAGCGCTTATTCGTACTGATGTGGGGTTAATCAATGATACAAAAGCCAAAAATCTGCGCAAGCAAAACTACACGGCTGCTGAAATAAAGCAACTCGAAAAAGCAGCCGAAAATAAATTGTATAAAGAGTGGGTGGTAAAAATATAGGTCTCTATGCCTTGTTCTTGTCTTAACGTTCCGAAATAAGTTGAATGGCTTGAGTGGTTTGTGCTAATCAAAATAATGTTATTCCGGTAATGGATAATAGCAATTTCAAAGACTTTCTTATAAAAACCATTTTTCCTTCCTGGCAGAAGATACAAGATATTTTTTCTAAAGATTCCTTTAAAGACCCATTTTGGTCTCAATCTGCTTCGGCTTTTGGAAATTAATCTCACACATTTTTTTTATATTTTTGCATCCAGTATCAGTTTAAAGTAATGATAATCAATTATTTATTTAATAAATACAGGATAAACTAATTATAATACAACAAAATAAACTAATTTTAGTACAACAGAATATACTAATTTTGATACATCAGTATAAACTAATTTTAGTACACACAATTCCAAACTAGTTATGGCAACACCATCAGAAAAATTAGCCACCTCATTAAATGCACTGAGGGAACTGCAGGATAAAGGAATTGTAGCCATTAAAGCGGATGCATTATCCCGTACACATAAGGACCGGCTTTTAGAAAATGGGTTTATAAAGGAAGTGTACAAAGGCTGGTACATGATGACCCCTCCTAATGAAGCCAAAGGAGATAGTACCTCATGGTACAGTTCATATTGGCACTTTTGCTCTCAGGTTCTGGAAAATATGTACGGAGACGAATGGTGTATTTCTCCTGAACAGTCCCTCATGTTGCATGCAGGGAATACAACTGTTCCGCAACAATTGATAGTAAAATCACCAAAGGCAAGTAATAATAAAACAGATCTGCCTTTTGATACTTCGTTGTTTCACATAAAATCTTCGCTACCCGTAAAAAATGAGATATTAGAAAATGACGGTATTCGCATGCTTTCATTACCGGCGGCGCTTATTCAGGCTTCTCCAAATACTTTCACCCAAAATCCAACAGATGCACGAACAGCACTATCCATGATTGAAGATGCTTCGCAGATTCTCACGCTTTTATTGGAAGGGGGGCAAAGTATTGTTGCGGGTCGCATGGCAGGAGCATTTCGCAATATCAACCAGGAACGTATAGCAGATACAATATTAAAAACGATGGAAAAAGCCGGATATAATGTCCGTGAATCCGATCCATTCGATAATAAAATTATTGTTCCGCTTTCTAATCATCAACGATCTCCATATGGTAACAGGCTAAAATTGATGTGGCATCAGATGAGGGATATAGTAATTAAAAATTTCCCAAAGCAACCCGGTATTCCAATAGATAAAAAAAGCTATATGGAGTTGGTTGAAAAAATTTACGTAACAGATGCGTATCACTCTTTATCCATCGAAAGATATAAAGTAACACCGGAATTGATAGAACGGGTACGCAGTGGAACGTGGAATCATAAGGATAATGAAGAAGACCGGAAGCAACGAGATGCAATGGCCGCAAAAGGATATTGGGAGGCTTTCCAGGCGGTAGAAAAAACAATTGGTAAAATATTAGCAGGTGCAAATGCTGGTGAAGTGTTGGATGCTGATCATGGAGACTGGTACCGGGAATTATTCGGGCCGAGTGTTACAGCAGGCATTATAAAACCAGCAGATTTAGCCGGCTACAGAAATCACCAGGTATACATTGGCCAGTCTAAACACGTTCCATTAAACAGGGAGGCAGTTCGGGATGCCATGCCAGTTTTATTTGAACTTATTAAACTGGAACCCGAAGCTTCTGTAAGAGCAGTATTAGGCCATTTCATTTTTGTTTTTATACATCCTTATATGGATGGTAATGGCAGAATGGGTCGTTTTTTAATGAATGCTATGCTTGCTTCTGGCGGTTATCCATGGACAGTGATTCCAGTACAACAAAGAGATGCTTATATGCAGGCTTTGGAAAAAGCAAGCGTTAATCAGGATATTGAACCATTTTCACAATTCCTTGGGCACTTGGTAAATGAGGGATTAAAAGGAACGCCTGTAGCGAAAAATATGAGCCTTCAATCTTGAACCCGGGGTCAAAGAGTTTCTTACTTAGCTTTTAACTTGGGCTAATGTACTCCCAGGCTAAAGTATAAGAAAGGTATGAGGTTTAGTAAAACAAAAGGAATGTAATTAAATTATAGGTGAGTAATTCGAGAGTCAATAAATATTGACTCGCTGAAAGATAAGCTGGGTAAGCATCCTATGAAATGATACAATTCCCTGCAGCTCCACATAAAAAGCCGGTCACCATCAGGATTGATGGTGACCGGCTTTTTATATGATTTACCTGTTTGTTAAAAACTGTTTGTAGACCAGATGATATTTTTTCCCGGTGTCTTAACTCCGGCCATATCTTCTTCGGTAATGAAAACCTTGGTTGGCTTTAAAACGGATATGGCTTCAAAAGTAGCTTTTGAATGGTCTGAACGCCAGCCTGAGTTACTGTTTATCTGACCCAGATTTTTTGCAGTTTCATTTTCTGCATTCATCCAAACGATATAAGCTTTTTTAGATGTAGCTTCCAGTTTATTCACTTCTTCCAGTTCCCTTAAATTTATTTGTACTATATAATTACCGGTTGCAACTCTTTTGATCTGCACCTGCCCTTTGTTTTCTGCAACAGCAGCAGGAGTAACATTTTCAACGGGTGCCGGCTGTTCTGTTTTGGCTGCTGTAATTTTTTTGCCACAGGAGTAAAAGAAAAAGATCATGGCAGTTGCCGTTATTGCCAGTAGTATGTTTCCTGATATGGGTTTTATTATTTTTGCTGTCATTTTTATTTTTTTAAAAGCTGATTGAATCATTTCATTGCAAAGGTGGTTTTGTTATGGCACACTATTATTACATAATAGAAAAAATAGGTTGCATCATTCACACTTTTTGTATGTTGTTCTTTAATTTGTCAATATTACTTTTAATGCTTTTTCATTTGCGGCGTTTCCAAAAGTTTCATAAGCTTCCAGTATCTGGTCTAATTTAAAATAGTGAGTAATTACTTTATTGGGGTCAATGATTTTAATTTTTTGAAAAGAACGTTTCAGGCAACTGAAGCGTTTTTTTTATATTAAAATTCTGAGCGGTAATTTTGTTGTTTAGTTTAATTTAGCATGATTAAAACATCTGGTATATGCATACAAATCTGAATGAACTAAGGCCTGCTGCATTGTGGCAAAATTTTGCTGCACTCAATGCAATTCCAAGGGCATCAAAAAAAGAAGAAAGGGTTATTCAGTTCATGATCGACTTTGGTAACAGGTTAAACCTGCAAACCTTTAAAGATGATATTGGAAATGTGATCATTAAGAAACCTGCAACTGCGGGTATGCATGACAGGCAAACTGTTTGTTTGCAGAGCCACCTGGATATGGTACATCAAAAAAATGCAGATACCGATTTTGATTTTGCATCACAGGGCATCAATATGTTTATTGAAGATGATTGGGTAAAAGCAAAAGGAACCACATTGGGAGCAGATAATGGGATAGGTGTGGCTTCTATCATGTCAATTCTTGCTGCTGATGATATCCCGCATCCGCCACTGGAAGCGCTTTTTACCATTGATGAAGAAACCGGCATGACCGGTGCACTTGGATTGAAAGGTGGACTACTGGATGCAGAAATTTTATTGAACCTGGATACCGAAGATGATGATGAATTAACCATTGGCTGTGCCGGCGGTATTGATGTGAGTGCCAATGGAAATTATCAGACAGAAAAAATGCCATTGGGTTATACCGGGTTTAAACTAACGGTAAAAGGGTTAACCGGTGGCCATTCCGGTATGGATATCTACAAAGGAAGGGCCAATGCAAATAAATTAATTAACCGTGTTTTATTAAATACGGCTGATCTGTTTATTGTTAAAGTTTCTTTGATTGATGGTGGGGGGTTGCGGAATGCCATTCCCAGGGAATCATTTGCTGAAGTTTCGGTTGCGGCAGAACATGCAGATGCTTTTGAAACTTATATAAAAGGGGAGGAAAGGGTTTTGAAAAATGAATATCAAAGTACCGACCCAAACCTCAGCATCAGTATTGAGCGCATTGCTGTGCCGGAAACAGTGTTAGATGCCGGGTTTCAGTATAATTTATTCAGAACCATTGCCGCCTGCCCCAATGGTATTCACCGGATGAGCCCGGCAATCAGCGGTTTGGTACAAACATCCAATAACCTGGCCAGGGTTTTGGTTAAAGAAGGAGCATTTACCATACTTTGCCTGACCCGCAGTTCGGTAGACAGTGAGAAGATCGACCTGGCTAAAACCATCAGCTATATTTTTGAGATCATTGGGGCAACTCCAAATTTCGGGGGTTCATACCCGGGCTGGGTACCAAAACCAGAAGCCCCGATCGTGAAATTAATGAGTGAACTATATAAGGAAATGTATCATGCCGATGCACATGTAAATGCCGTACATGCCGGTTTGGAATGTGGTATACTGGGCACCCATTATCATCACATGCAAATGATCTCCTTTGGCCCCAATATCCGTGGTGCACATTCTCCGGATGAAAAAGTGCAGATCAGTTCGGTTCAGAAATTCTGGCCGTATTTACTGGAAACGTTGAAGCGGATACCGGTAAAGGGTTAACTTTATAAATACATCATAAAAGCCGGCCTTACAATAAAGGGCCGGCTTTTTATTGATAAGGGTGTTATTCAGCCTTACAGTTTTTCAAACCTTGCCTGAAAAAACCGCAAATATTTAGGTTCATAGATCATCTTCATTCCTTTGATGCTGTTCCTGCGCTCATACACACGGGCTGTAGATTCGGCAATCACATCCATATGTGCCTGTGTATATACCCGGCGTGGAATGGTAAACCGTACCAGTTCCAGTTTTGGAAAATAATTTTCACCATTGGCTTTTCTGCCGGCAGATACCACACCTCTTTCCATCGTTCTCACTCCGGCATCCAGGTACACTTCTGCAGCCAGTGTTTGTGCCGGAAACTGTTCCTGTTTGATATGCGGCAGAAATTTTTTTGCATCCACAAAAATTCCATGTCCGCCAATGGGCCTTACAATGGGTACACCATACTCCATCATTTTTTCTCCCAGGTAAATAACCTGTCCAACCCTTGCCCGGATATGCTCATCAGAAACACTTTCACCAATACCAATGGCCATGGCCTCCATATCCCTGCCTGCCAATCCTCCATACGTGTGTAATCCTTCATATACTACCACCATATTCCTGGCTTCTTCAAAAACATCCCAATCGTTCACGGCCAGAAATCCACCAATGTTTACCAATGCATCTTTTTTTGCACTCATGGTTGCACCGTCGGTATAACTGTTTATTTCCTTCACAATTTCTTTGATCGTTTTATTTGCATAGCCTTTTTCTCTTTGCTGAATGAAGTAGGCATTTTCTGCCACCCGGGTCATATCATGTATCACACGGATCTTATGTTTTTTGGTAAGTGCCCTCAATGCTTTTAAGTTTTGCATACTGATGGGCTGTCCGCCGGCCATATTTACACTGGTGGCTATGCTGATGTAAGGGATCTTTGGGGCACCGTGTTTTTTGATCAGTTTTTCCAGCTTATCCAGATCCACATTGCCTTTAAAAGGAAAATCATTTTCAGGGTCATGCGCTTCATCAATGATGATGTCCTCAAATTTACCTCCGGCCAGTTCCTGGTGCAGGCGTGTGGTAGTAAAATACATATTGCCGGGTATGATGTCGCCTTTTTTAATTAATATTTTTGAAAGAATATTTTCGGCTCCACGTCCCTGGTGTGTGGGTATCAGGTATTTATATCCATACACATCCTGTACTACTTTTTCCAGGTGATAAAAATTACGGCTGCCTGCGTATGCTTCATCACCCATCATCATACCAGCCCATTGGCGGTCGCTCATGGCCGATGTGCCGCTGTCGGTTAACAGGTCGATATACACATCTTCCGATCTTAATAAGAAAGTATTGTAGCCTGCTTCCTTCATGGCTTTTTTGCGTTGGGCGGGGGTGGCCATTTTCAATAATTCCACCATTTTAATTTTGTAAGGTTCGGCCCAGCTGTGTTTTATATTTTTCATGTTGTTGGTTTTATTGAACAGGTTTAAGTTTTACTGTAAAATGCCTGAGTGTTGGTGCTTCTTCCACAATGATCAATCCTTTTATTTTTTCACGGTTGTTAAATACTTCAATGATCACTTCGGCTACATAATCAATATGGCTTTGTGTGTATACCCTGCGGGGAATGGCCAGTCTTACCAGTTCCAGCGCAGCAGGAATTAATTTTCCCTGTTCATTGTATTTGCCAAACATCAATGAACCAATTTCCACACTGCGTATGCCGCCATGCTCGTACAGGGCACCTACCAGGGCCTGGCCGGGGTACTGATCAACAGGTATTTGAGGCAAAAAATCATCGGCAACCAGGTACACTGCATGTCCGCCTGCAGGCTGCATCACCGGTACGCCGGCAGCTATTAATTTGTTGGTGAGGTATTCCATACTGCGTATCCGGTATTGCAGGTAATGTTCGTCCATTACTTCGGTTAAACCAATGGCAATGGCTTCCAGGTCGCGGCCGGCAAGCCCTCCGTAAGTAGGAAAGCCCTCCGTCATGATCAGCAGGTTGCGACATTGCCTGGCCAGGGCTTCGTCATGCATGGCCAAAAAGCCGCCAATATTTGCAAAGGCATCTTTTTTGGCACTCATGGTACAGCCATCGGCATAGGAAAACATTTCTTTCACGATATCAGGAATGGGGCTGTCGGCAAATTCCTTTTCACGCATTTTTATGAACCAGGCATTTTCTGCAAAACGGCATGCATCAAGGTACAGTGGAATATGATGTTCCGTGCATATCTTTTTTACATCTCTGATATTCTGCATGCTCACCGGTTGCCCGCCGCCAGAGTTATTGGTTACCGTTATCATGCAAAGCGGAATATGTTCAGCGCCTTTTTCTTCTATGAATTTTTTAAAAGCCTCCACATCCATGTTTCCTTTAAACGGTGCAGGAATTACAGGATGTTTTCCTTCTTCACATACCAGGTCAATGCCTTCGGCACCTGAAAACTCTATGTTGGCACGGGTTGTATCAAATAACGTGTTACTCACAAAATATTTTCCCTTGCCACCCAGTACACTGAACAGTATTTTTTCTGCTGCCCTTCCCTGGTGAGCAGGTATTACCAGCGGCATACCGGTAATGTCCTGTATGGTTTTTTCAAAACGGAAAAAACTGGGACTGCCGGCATACGATTCATCGCCCTGCATGATGCCGGCCCATTGGTTGCTGCTCATGGCGCTGGTGCCGCTGTCTGTGAGGAGGTCTATCAGCACATCATTGGAATGAATAAGAAATGGGTTATAAAATGCTTTTTCTAAAATTATTTTTCTTTCTGCTTTGGTATTAAAGTAAATGGGTTCAACAGATTTGATCCTGAATGGCTCTATAATGGTGTGCATACAAACTGTATTTTAATATGATAAAATGGCTGGTGTGGAAGATCCCGTAATACGCAGATGGATATTTAAGAAGGACGGCGGATGATATTTTTCCAGAGTTGCATGTTGCAAAATTATATTCAGGGTAAGTTTATTTTTATGATAATGGTCATCTGCTGAAATGACAGCGATTTGAAACCGGGAATAAAAAAATCCGTGAAAAAATCACGGATGACCGATTTAAAACGATACCTGAAAGATACAATACCATGATCACCGGAAATAAAGCTGGCTTTTTTTACATTTTTTTAGTTCAGGTGAATACGGTGGGTAAACAGGTTTTCAGCCAGCGGAAACAACAGATTATTTTCGAGGTGTACATGCCGGTGCAGGTCTTCTTCAAATTCTTTTAACTCTGAAAGGCATACCTGAAATGTGGTGCAGGCATCTGCCGGCGGAGTATAATTATCTGTAAGTGTGCGTATCTTGTATAAGATTTCTCCGGCATGATCATGTTCTTCTTCCATTACTTTTACCGGGCCGGCAATATAAATTTCAGACAAATTCATATGCGCTTCAGAAGCCGCCACCTCTTTTATACGGGGAAATAAGATCATCTCTTCCTTTTGCATATGCGTTGTCATCTCTTCCTGTATTGCTTTAAACAAAAACAACACTTCAACCATATAAGGGAAACGTTCACCATGTTTTGTGGCAACTTTCTCTATATGTGCAAGTATGGTGGGCATGGATTGTTTTACATAAAAATGATGGTGAATGAGGATGTAACTGATCAATTGCTCTGCAGTCATTTCATTAAACGGCATTTTATTGCGGGGTGGAGTTGCAGTTGTTTGTTCAAGTTCATCGCTGATGGCTGTAACCGAAAGCCCTTTTTCCCTGCAGGCCTCTTCCAGTGTTCTTTTTCCTTTACAGCAAAAATCGAGATGATGTTTTTCCAGTACCGGAACTGTATTATGATTGTTGGTTACAATTGTTGCCAGTGTTTGTTGTGCTATGTGGATCATGTGTTTTATTTTTTACAAAGTTGCGGTTGTAAAAAACAGTAAACTGTGATTCAAATCATTTTTGCAAATTCTTTTTACTGGTAAAATTTATGAGTAATGCACCTGTAAATAAAAGCAATGCCGTAAACAGCAACATTTCGTTAATATAAGGTATGGCAGTATAAGTTATAGCAGCAACACCCTGTACCATCAATAAAATCTCATTAATAATAACAGCTCCGGCAAAAATAAATATACCGGTTACCGCTTTTTTACTGGAGTAAAAATAATTTTCTGAAAACATGCAACCCAGCAGGAATAAAGTAATTACGCCCAGTAAAACCAGGTGTAAATATCCAATTACAATGGGCCTGAAACCAAAGGCCAGGTCGCTCAGGGACGGAATAGTGGAACCCAGTTGTAACAGCAGTTTTGCAGATAGTGCAACGGCTGAACAGGCAAGTATATACTTTGACGTACCAGAAATATATTGTTTTAACTGATTCCAGTTTATTTTAATGAGGTTAACAAACCAGATCCAGCCAATTACCTGGGCAACGGCAGCCAGGATAACCAGTATATACACCCATACCGGAATATTCATCCATAAGGCAGATAGAAAATAGGCAGGAACAACCGCAAAAGCAAAAAGCCTGAAGATTTTGGTTAGTGCATTTTCGGAACCGGCATGCCTGCTGATAAAATCGGTGAATAATCCCATACCCGCAAAGAAGAACCAGCCATTGTATTGAAAATGCAGGTAAAAATATTCGGCAGCCAGGTACCAGTTTTGGTGAATGACCTTTGCCACCATCATAATGGTTAATGCAAATGCGCCCAGGGATGAAAGGGCATTAAAAAAAACGGCTGCTTTAAACCAGGCATGTGTGGCGCTTTTTAAAGCCACTTTGTTCAGGTCTTGCCAGTAAAAAAAAGCAAAGAAATAGGAAACAAAAACAGAAGCAGTAGAAAACAGGATGGAAAACAAACCATATCCTTCAATAGGAAAGGAAATCAGCATACCATAAGCGGTAATGAGGTTGGCATATAAAAGCCAGGTATATTTTTTAAAATGACTGAGCCCCTGTTTTACAAGGTATGAAACCAGCAAAGCCATGATCGCCTGTGTTATCCAACCGGCAAAAGCAAAATGCGAGTGGCCATGCAAAAAGTGTTTTTGATCAATGAACGGAAGGGGATACAAGATCTTATACCTCAGAATGAGTCCGAGTGAAGCTACGATGAACAGGTTTAACACAGATATTTTTAACCAGCGGAACAACGAAAATCCCATAATTACCCTTTAAGCAAAATAAACAAGGCGGTTATAATATTTGTATGATTCAAATCACAATCAGCAATAAACCTTTCCTTTTGTGATCTGTATGTCACCTTTTTGCTGCATGGATTTCATGGTGCGTATCACTGTTTCAACCCTTAGCCCGGTCATATCGGCTATTTGCTGGCGGGTTAAATTTAATTTGTTGCATTTGGTACAGATGTTTTTCTGGTGCTGCTTAAAGTAATTCAGTAAAGTAGATATGCTGTTTTCTGGATTGTGTTTAGCCAGTTCTTTAAGGATCAAAAATTTAAACCTTAACCGTTGGGTGAGTAATCGGGAAAATTGAAAATGCAGGTCAGGATTTTCCTTTAACAGCTGGTGAAATGCAGCACGGTGAAGCCTTATGATCACCGAGTCCTCATCTGCTATAGCGCTTGCTGCAAAAGGTTCATCATCAAACAAGGGGAACTCCCCAAAACATTCATCGGGTTCAATAATGGTTTGAATGAATTCGTTTCCTTCGTCATTAATATTCACCCATTTTACTTTGCCGGAAACCAGTTGATAATAAAAGGAAGAATGTGCACCTTCATGAAAAATAATTTCTCCGGCAGCCACTTTTTTATAAGCTGCACCCCAGGCCAGCAGTATATCAATATCTATCATCATGTCAGTTCATTTCTGTTTTATCAAATGTATTCATTCTTTAACTTTTGCCGGGTGATTATATACAGGTTTTATTATGATATAAGTCAGTTTTGAGCATACAGATATGCAAATTACTACTGAAATCAGTTACCTGTAGCTGAATAATATACAATTCAACATGCCTTATTTAGGTCAGTTATGACTTAACGCATAAAATATTGCAGGTATTGCAGGTAATCTTGTGCAATCAAATTAAATAATAAAAATTAAGAAAATCATGAAAAAACTGGCAATCCTTCTGTTTATGGGTGTGTTTATAGCCGCTTGTGGTGGCGGTTCATCGGATAAAACAGCTGCAAATTCAGAAACACCGGCTGAAACAACCACAACCGGGAATCCGTCTTACGACCCGGAAAGGGGCGAGGGAAAATTTAAAGATGTTGCGATCGCAGAAAAACTGGATGCAACCATGGCAGCTGCAGGCGAAAAAGTGTATACGGTAAAATGTGTGAGCTGTCATAAACTGACGAGCGAAAAACTTGTTGGTCCCGGTTGGATGGGTGTAACAGACCGCCACACCGCAGCATGGATCATGAATTTTACAACCAATACAGATGCCATGCTGAACAAAGATCCCAAGGCACAGGCCCAGTTGGAAATCTGTTTGGTACGTATGCCCAACCAGAATATTGCGGATGATGACGCAAGGAATTTATATGAATTTATGCGTAAGAATGATGGTGTAAAATAAAACTAACCTTCAACATAAAACCAACCAAAATGAAAAATTTTAAACTGATAACAGGAGCTGTTTTCGCATTCAGTGTACTGTTTGGCTTTAATGCCTGTAAACCCAAAAATGCAGGCTCGGCAGTAAGTTCAGATGCTGCGGCAAAAGTTTATGTGGCACCGGGAAAGTTTGATGAGTTTTACAATTTTGTATCCGGGGGCTTCAGTGGCCAAATGAGTGCTTATGGTTTGCCCTCAGGCCGTTTGTTGCGTGTAATTCCTGTTTTTTCGGTTGATCCGGAAAAGGGATATGGTTACAGTGAAGAAACAAAACCAATGTTAAATACCTCTCATGGTTTTGTGCCCTGGGATGACTTGCACCACGTACAAATGTCGAAAACCAATGGTGATTATGATGGACGCTGGGCATTTGGTAATGCCAATAATACGCCACGTGTTGCCCGCATAGACCTAAAGACCTTTCGTACTGCAGAAATCATTGAATTGCCCAACAGTGGCGGTAACCACTCATCTCCATTCATTACAGAAAATACAGAATATGTGGTAGCCGGTACCCGTTTCAGCGTGCCGCCCGATGATAAAAATGGCGATGTGCCCATCAATACCTACAAACAAAATTTTAAAGGCACTTTAAGTTTTATCAGTGTGGCAAAGGAAGATGGTAAAATGGATATCGCCTTTCAGATACAATGCCCCGGCGTTAATTTTGATCTAAGCCGTGCTGGTAAAGGGGTATCGCATGGCTGGTTCTTTTTCTCGTGTTACAATACCGAACAGGCAAACACCCTGCTTGAAGTGAATGCTTCGCAGAAGGATAAGGATTTTATTATGGCCGTAAACTGGAAAAAAGCGGAAGAATATATCAAAGCCGGTAAAGGCAGAAAACAATCTGTACGGTATGCATCCAACAGGTACAGCGATATTACCCATTCAGCAACTTCCGAAATTAAAACAGAAGTTATCGTTTTGGATGCCAAAGACCTGAAAGACATCTGTTACTTTTTTCCATGCCCCAAATCTCCGCATGGTTGTGATGTAAGCCCGACAGGCGAATACATTGTAGGCAGCGGAAAATTAGCCGCTTTAATTCCCGTATTCAGTTTTGATAAAATGATCAAGGCCATTGCAGCAAAAGATTTTATTGGCGAATTTGATGGTGTTCCTATTTTAAAATACGAATCCGTTTTGTATGGTGAAGTGAAAAAACCGGGCCTTGGCCCTTTACATACAGAATTTGACAATAACGGTAATGCCTATACTTCTATGTTTGTTTCATCAGAAGTGGTGAAGTGGAATATAAAAGATCTGAAGGTAGTGGACAGGGTACCCACGTACTATTCAGTTGGCCACTTAACTGTTGCCCATGGCGATACCAAATCACCCAAGGGCAAATACCTGGTGGCATATAATAAAATTACCAAAGACAGGTATTTACCTACCGGTCCCGAATTATCGCAAAGCGCCCAGTTGTACGACATCAGCGGAGATAAAATGCAGCTGATCCTCGATTTTCCAACCATCGGGGAACCACACTATGCCCAAATAATTTCTGCAGACCTTATAAAAAACAATTCGCAGAAATTCTTTAAAATGGAAGAAAATAAGCACCCATATTTCTCAAATGGTGAGGGAGCAACCAAAGTGGTGAGGGAAGGAAACAAAGTACATGTATATATGACTGCCATACGCTCTCACCTTACACCGGATAATATTGAAGGTATTAAGATGGGCGATGAGGTTTATTTTCATGTAACCAACCTGGAGCAGGACTGGGATGTGCCGCATGGTTTTGCCGTTAAAGGGGCCGACAATGCCGAATTGCTCATCATGCCGGGCGAAACGCAAACTTTAAAATGGTTGCCCAGCAAAGTAGGTATATTCCCTATGTATTGTACCGATTTCTGCAGTGCTCTGCACCAGGAAATGACCGGCTACATCAGGGTGTCACCAGCAGGCAGCAATACCCCATTGTTATTCAGTACAGGTAAAAATTATCCTGTTGCCGACACCTTGAAAAAGAAGTGATTTTATGTGGGAAAGGAACAGGCTGATCACAGAAGCCTGTTCCTTTTTTATTGAATCTATAAATATGAAAACATGAAGAAGGATACCTTGAAAGGTTGGGTGAGGTTGCTGGTGATACTTTGCGGGCTTGCATTGATTGCCGTTTTATTTGTGCCCATGTGGCGCATCGACCTGGTAGCACCGCAATATCCCGAAGGACTGATGTTGCTCATCTATCCGGATAAACTGGGAGGAAATGTAGATATCATTAACGGGTTGAACCATTATATTGGTATGAAGACCTTGCATACCGAAGATTTTATAGAGTTTACGTTGTTGCCTTACATCATTGGATTTTTTGCATTATTATTTATAGTAACCGGTATTGTTGCCAGGCGTAAATTACTATATCTCCTGACCGTATTATTTGTAAGCTTTGGTATTTTAGCCATGTATGATTTTTGGAGATGGGAATATAACTACGGCCATAACCTGGATCCCAATGCAGCCATCATTGTACCGGGAATGGCTTATCAGCCACCGTTAATAGGCTTTAAGCAACTGCTTAATTTTGGTGCATACTCTATGCCTGATTTGGGTGGATGGATCTTTGTGGGGGTAGGAGCCCTGTTGGTTTTTTGTACTTTTATGGTTTGGCGCAGCAGCCGCAATGATTTACGAAAAATTAAATTAACAGCCACCACTGCTTCCCTTATGTTTTTGATGAGCCTGTCATCCTGCACTACTGGACCCGTACCCATTAAAACGGGTATAGATAACTGTTACTTCTGTAAAATGACCATCAGCGATGTTCGTTTTGGGGCCGAACTGGTAACCAAAAAGGGCAAAGT
>CALRVV010000019.1:0-70505 GCA_943371705.1 Chitinophaga pinensis
GGTATTACCAATGCCGCTTTTCCCGGGGCTTATAACTGGAAATCGCCACAAACACTGGATGCCTGCGACGATTTTTTTGTAATGCCGCACGCCGACCCCACCTGGGCTACGCATAGTAATTTATTTAACTGGAACCTGAACAGCCTGGGTTCTATCTGGGCTGCCTGCCATGCGGTTAGTGCGTTGGAAAACTGTATCAATCCTGGCAATACCACGCAGCAAATGAATTTTCTTTCCACCCGTACCAGTGCCGTGGCCCCAATACCCTGGCCCAATAACAGTTTAACCCTGTGGACTGCACATACCAATGGTTCGGTACCATACACACACCAGTTTTTTGATGACCCTATTGCCCAATATCTGGGTACCACGGATGCGGCGCTTTTAAATGGATCGGAGCAGATTTATTTGCCCAAACAGGGTGTAGCTCCTAACAATACCAGATGGAGGCCGGGTGTAAAGATCATTACTTACGACCCAACCCAGGCCAATGTAACGGCTCCTGACCTGGCAAACGGAAATATTGCCGCTTTGATGCTTTACGGAAGGGCTTTTGATGACCCGGGCCGCGGGTATGTGATGTACGAAGCGGGGCATACCCATAATAAAGGTACTGCGGCGGATGTGGCAGCACAAAGGGCTTTTTTTAATTTTAGTTTTTTTCAGGTACAGCCCAAAGCACCCAATATTACGGTTACCGGATTAACTTCAGGTCAAAATATCAATGGCGGAACAGTCACCAATGTTTCCGTTTCGGCAACATCTCCTTTGATAGGGGTTACCTTCAGTTATTTATGGTCAAGCAGTTGTGGCGGAACATTTGCGAACCCAACAGCTGCCACTACCACTTTTACAGCACCTGTTGTAGCAGGCCCAACTCCCTGTGTAATTACCTGCAAGGTTTCTGATAACTGCGGAAGAACTTCTTTTCAATCTTTTCCGGTGACGATACTTGCCGGCCCGCAACCTCCTGTTCCTGTTCCGGATAATGCCTCTATCAGTGTTACCTGCGGAACCGGAACACCGGTTACTGTAAATGTATTGACCAACGACTCAGATCCGGGAGGATTGCCCCTTACCTTAACCAATGTAACCGGTGCAGTAAATGGCAGCGTTTCATTTACCGCAGCAGGCAATGTTACTTTTACACCCGATGCTAATTTTACCGGTCCTTTGGTACTTACCTATACCGCCTGTAACAATGCTACCCCGGTTCCATTATGTGCCAACAGCACCTTAACCATCACATCAACCGGGGGTACCACTCCCGCAGCTGCCAACGATGCATTTACCATTGCCGAAGATGCCATTGGAACATTCAATGTATTGTCAAATGATGCCGGAGGATTAACAGTAATTGGCATTACATCGGGCCCGGCCAATGGCAGGGTGTCCATCAACACAGATAATACAATAACTTATGTGCCCAATGCCGATTTTGGCGGGCCAACCGATAATTTTACCTACCGGGTTACCAATGGTACCGGTGGTTATAATACGGCAACCGTTACCGTTACCATTACAGATGAGGCCTGCAACAGCGGAACTTATCAAACCGGCACTAACAGCTTTAATGTAACCTTAACGGCAACAGAAGATGCTAATATATGGAACAACAATGCCGGTGATGAACTCAAGAATTATGGCAGTTGTAATATAATGTATATAAATGGCCCTGCCACCACGGCAAAAGACAGGCCACTTATTCAATACGATCTGTCTTCTATACCAGCTAACGCTACCATAACCAGTGCCACGGTAAGGTTGGTAAAAATTGGCGGGGCTACCACCGCACGTAATGTCAGCATTCACCGCGTTACCAATGACTGGACGGAAGGCACAGGCGCTTGTGGCGGTGCTGCAGGTGTGGCCAACTGGCAGCAACGTATGGCGGGCACACCCTGGACAACCGCAGGTGGTGATTTTGATGCCACAGCCACAGCTACCTTATCTGTAGCAGCCAATGCTGTGTATAGCTTTACAGTTATCAGTCTGGTACAGGGATGGGTGAACAGCAGTTTTTCAAATCATGGCATTCTGGGCAAGTTTACCACTGAAAACCTTAACTCAGAAATTCAATTTGCCTCAACAGAAAACGCAACAGTAGCCAACAGGCCGCAACTGCTGGTTTCGTACACAGTGCCTGTTTGTTCTGCCATACCCACCCGTGCCCCAATGGCCATGCCGGATACAGCATCAACAGCCAATGGCATAGCGGTTAATATAGCAACGGCAACCAATGATTTTTTCCCGGTTGCAGGTGCATTAACGTATGCAATAATAACCCCGCCGGCATCAGGTATGGCAACTATTAATGCAACTACCGGGGTAATAACCTATACACCCACCACCACATTCAATGGCGTTCGTTCACTAACGTACCAGGTTACCCATACAGGCTCAGGCTTAATTGATATTGCCACTGTTTATATTAACATCACCAACGGACAAATTGATGCAGTTGATGATGCTCCTTTACCGGGCGCTAATTCAGGCGTTGCCCAAACGATCAATGTAAAAGCAAACGATACCGATCCCGAAGGAATGGTGCCCACCGCAACGGTAAGCATTGCAACAGCACCTTTAAACGGCACTGCTACCGTTGATGGCAGCAACAATATTGTGTATACACCAAACCCCGGATTCACCGGTAAAGACACTTTATTTTACCGCATTTGCGAACCTGCTCCTTCCTGTGGCAGCCCGTTGTGCGACATAGCGAGGTTGATCGTTACCGTTCTTAACCGGGTGCCCACTGCAAACCCGAATACTAAAACCATTCTTCCCTGTTATGAAAATACATTAGATCTGCTTGGTAATGATACCGATCCGGAAAATGGTACATTAACAGTAACCAATTTAAGTGCACTTAGCCCCGGCGGCTCCGGAACACTGGTAAATAATAATGATGGTACCGTTACCTTTACTCCGGCAGTTGGTTTTACGGGTGTAGTAACATTTACCTATACCGTTACAGATGATGGCGTTACGCCGGAAACATCTGCACCTGCTACGGTAACTATAACGGTTCAAAACCCGCCAAATAATGCTCCAATTGCGGTAAATGATGCGGAAAACACCTACATGAATCAGATACTATATGCCAATGTGCGGGATAATGACAGTGACCCTGATGATCATCCTTTAACTATACCAACTATTACTCTTGCACCATTGCATGGTACGGCTGTTGTGAACCCCATAAACGGGCAAATTGAATATACGCCTGGCGTTGGATTTTTCGGTATAGATTCTTTACGTTACAGAATTTGTGACATACCTATTATTATTGTGGCAACCTGTACTTCGGGTCCCGACTTATGCGATACAGCTACATTAGTAATTACCGTTGATCGTCCGTTTGTTCCATTACCGGTAACACTGGCCTCCTTTACCGGCATTGCCAGTAAATGCGATGCGGTGTTGCAATGGAAAACTTCGCTGGAAATTAACTCCCAGAAGTTTGTTGTTGAACAAAGCAGCGATGGCCTGAATTTTACGGCAGTGGCAGAAGTCAGATCGGCCAACAGTGCAAACGGAATGTCGTACCAGGTTTCAGTAACGCAGCCAAACAGCGTTAAGTATTACCGGCTAAAATCAGTGGATATAGATGGCAGGTTCAGTTATTCACCAATCATTACAGTACGTAACAATTGTACCGGTACGGATCATATGACAGTTAATCCAAATCCTGTAAGCACCAACCTTACTGTAAGCTTCCAAACCTCCTATAAAGGGCAGGCTACCCTGCAGATCGTAAATGCAGTTGGGCAGCAACTGGCGGGTATTAAAATACAGATCACCGCATCATCAAATACCATTAATCTGGATATGCGTAATTATGCTGCGGGCATGTATATGATCAGCCTGATAAACGAAAAAGGCCAGAAAATAGGCGAAGTGCAGAAACTGATAAAAAAATAAGCAGTTAGTAGTTACTACAGGAGAGCAGCAATGCTCTCCTTTTTTTTGCCGAAATGTCATTAAAATCAAATTGGCGTATTCTTTGTAAATCATAATCAATAAAAAAAAGATTATGACCTTCGAGATCATTGTACTGTCCCTGGTTTTCATGGGGCTTGGTATGCTGGTGCAGTTTCGTTTAAAAAGCAAATTTGCCGAATATGGCAAAGTGCCCACCAGCAGTGGGTTAAGTGGTAAAGAAATAGCCGAAAAAATGCTGAAGGACAATGGCATTTATGATGTACAGGTTGTTTCTGTGGATGGTTTTTTATCTGACCACTATAATCCGCTGAATAAAACAATAAACCTCAGTCCGGAAGTTTATGCCGGCACCCATGTTTCTGCTGCCGCTGTGGCAGCGCACGAATGTGGCCATGCCGTACAACATGCAACGGCCTATTCCATGCTGATGTTGAGAAGCCGGCTGGTGCCTGCGGTAAAGATCAGCAGTACTTTATCGCAATGGGTAATTATTGCCGGGCTGGGTATGCTGGGTTTTGGCGGGGGCAATTCAACCATTTTATTGATAGGTATTATTTTATTTGCAGTAACAACCCTGTTTTCTGTAATTACACTTCCTGTTGAATTTGATGCATCGGCCAGGGCGCTTAAATGGCTTGATCATGCCCGTATAACCACCGCCACCGAACACGTAAAAGCCAAAGATGCATTAAAGTGGGCAGCACTTACTTATGTGGTTGCTGCACTGGCTTCCATTGCCATGCTGGTACAGTATATTTTAATTTATCAGAGCCGCAGCAGGGACTAAACAATTTATTCATACTTTTTTTAAAGTACCACAATCAACTATATTTGCTTAACCGGATTTATTAAAACAGCAACCCCATATTATGAACTTTGGAAAAGAATTTGAAAAATACGCAGTAAAACATAAAGGCATCAGCAGCAATACGCTGGATGGTTATTTAAAGCACAACATACCCAATGCTGTTGCCCAGATCCCCCCCTCCGGGGGGGTTGGGGGGGTCACCAATCTTACGCCCAACATCATTGAAGAGCGGCCGATGAATGTAGCCGTGATGGATGTGTACAGCCGCCTGATGATGGACAGGATCATTTTCCTGGGTTATCCCATCAATGATGAAGTGGCGAACATTGTTACTGCACAATTATTGTTTTTGGAAAGTATCGACCGTACCCGCGATATACAGATGTATATCAACTGCCCCGGTGGTGGTGTATATGCAGGACTGGGTATGTATGATACCATGCAGTTCATTACACCCGATATTGCAACCATCTGTACCGGTATGGCAGCCAGTATGGGCGCTGTGTTGATGTGTGCAGGCGCTGTGGGCAAACGTACAGCATTAAAGCACAGCCGCATTATGATGCACCAGCCCAGTGCCGGCGCAGGCGGACAGGCAACCGATATTGAGATCACCGTAAATGAGGTAAAGAAAGTGAAACATGAATTGTATGAGATCATTGCTTTTCACACCAACCAGCCGGTAGAAAAAGTGGCTATAGATTGCGATCGTGATAAATGGCTAACCTCAACAGAAGCAAAAGAATACGGCCTGATCGATGAAGTACTTATCATGAACCAGCGTAAACAAAAGAAAGATCAAAAATAAAACAACCAATCGTTATGAACTTATATGCACAGCATCCTGCGGATAAAAACAACAATACACGTTTTGAAGACGAAGAAAAGCCAGACGGAACTCCGGAAAACCCGATGGAAAAAATGATGAGCAGCTGGCAGTTTGATAAAAAATTTATTGAACAGCGCAAGGTTTTTTTATGGGGCGTAGTGGATGACAAAAGTGCAAAGGACATTACCAACCGCTTAATGTACCTGGAAGCCATTGATCCCGGAAAAGAAATTACTTTTTACATCAGCAGTCCGGGTGGCGTGGTTACCAGCGGCATGGTTATTTACGATACCATGCAGATGATCAGCTCGCCGGTAAGTACGGTTTGTATGGGTATGGCTGCCAGTATGGGCAGTATATTGCTTAGTGGCGGCGCCAAGGGCAAGCGTTTTATTTTTCCAAATGGAGAAGTGATGATACACCAGCCCAGCGGCGGCGGGCAGGGCACCAGTGCCGATCTGGAGATCATGGCAGAGCAGATCAGGAAAACCAAGCTGATGGGAGCCGAGATCCTGGCAAAGAACTGCGGGCAAACCGTTGAAAAAGTGATGAAGGATTTTGACCGCGATTACTGGATGGATGCCAAAGAATCCATAGATTACGGCATTGTGGATGCCGTTTTGTCAAAAATTTAAAGCTAAAACCGTATTTATACACCAAAGAGGCTGTCTCAAAAGGAATCAAATCTGTCACATTGAGTTTATCGAAATGTTCACAGATTTGATTCCCACTGATTGTTATATTTCGACAAGCTCAATATGACAATCAGTGGGACTTTTGAGACAGCCTCTTTTTTTATCATAAAATTTAAAAAGCAACGTTATTGGAAGGGGAATTGTCTAATTAAGCAATCAAATGGCTTTTTTGTAACTTTGTACTTATTATTAAGTGAAGATCAGATCAATCGGATAAATAAATGGCTAAACAACAAACTTTACATTGTTCTTTTTGCGGCCGCAACCGCGATGAGGTTAAGATACTCATTGCCGGGCAGGACGGGCATATCTGCGAAAATTGTGTAGAGCATGCCGAAGAGATCATTGAGCAGGAACTGGGCAGTACCAAAGACAATAAGCAAAGCAGTTCAACGACTCATAAGCTTACCGTAAGAAAGCCGATAGAAATAAAAAAATTCCTGGATGATTATGTAATTGGCCAGGATGACGCAAAAAAAATACTGGCCGTTGCGGTGTACAATCATTATAAAAGGTTGAACCAAAAAGTGGAGAATGATGTAGAGATCGAAAAAAGCAACATCATCATGGTGGGCGAAACCGGTACGGGTAAAACCCTGCTGGCCAAATCCATTGCACGCATGCTGAATGTGCCCTTTGCCATTGTGGATGCCACGGTTTTTACCGAAGCCGGTTACGTGGGTGAGGATGTGGAAAGTATGCTGAGCCGTTTATTGCAGGCCTGCAATTATGATGTGCCTGCTGCAGAAAAAGGAATTGTATTTATTGATGAGATCGATAAGATCGCCCGTAAAAGTGATAACCCATCCATTACCCGGGATGTAAGCGGCGAAGGGGTACAACAGGGGTTATTGAAATTACTGGAAGGAACCGAAGTGCTGGTGCCACCGCAGGGCGGGCGCAAGCACCCCGAGCAAAAACTGATCAAGGTAAATACCCAGAACATCCTGTTCATTTGCGGTGGTGCTTTTGATGGGGTAGACAAGATCATTGCACGCCGGGTAAATACCAATGCCATTGGCTTTAATGTAAATAAAGAATTACAGGAATACCAGCAGGATAACCTCCTGCATTTTGTGAATGCAGTTGACCTTAAACATTTTGGATTAATACCCGAATTGCTGGGCCGTTTGCCGGTGGTCACTTACCTCAACCCGCTGGATGCAGCAACCTTGCGCAGCATTTTAACCGAGCCTAAAAATGCTTTGATAAAACAGTTTACCCGTTTGTTTGAGATCGAAGGTATAGCACTTAAATTTGAACCGGCTGTGTTTGATTTTATGGTTACCAAGGCCCTGGAATATAAGCTGGGCGCCCGCGGACTGCGCAGTATCTGCGAAAGCATACTTACCGATGCCATGTTTGAATTGCCTTCTCAAAAAGTAAAGGAATTTGAAGTAACCCTGGAATATGCCGAACGCAAATTCAGCAGCAGTAAGCTGAGTATGCTGAAAGTGGCCTGATGCCCCTTACTCACTGCTACGCATAACCGGGTAATAATTGCCGGCACCGCAGTGTTGCAAAAACATATTTTCACATCATCTTATGATTAAAACATGGCCGTTGATCAAAGGCGTGTCATTGTTCAGGTTGATCAGGTAAACATAACTGCCGGCAACCGCTTTTTTGCCGTTAATGGTACCATCCCAATAATCCGTTGCCGCTTTTGGTGTAAATACCAGTTCACCATAACGGTTAAACACCTGCAGTTTTGCCCCGGGATAGGATGCCAGGGCCCTGATCTCCCACCGGTCGTTCTTACCATCGCCATTAGGAGTAAAGGCATTGGGAATATAGAGGTTTTCGTACACTTTTATCAACACCGTATCGGTTGCTGTGCCACAGCCTGAACCGGATACGGCATGCAGGGTATAAGCAATGTCCCTGTTGGGTGTTGTGGTTGGGCGCAACAGCAAAGGGTTATCCAGGAAATCGGGGGGTGTCCAGTAATAATTTACGTTAACCGTATCCAGCACGGCATTGATACGGGCAGATTGCCCGTTTAATAATACCCTATCCGGTCCGGCTGAAACCACCGGTTTTTTAAAAACAGCTACTTGCACCGTTAACGAATCGGTGCAGGCATTGGCGCCGGTTGCCCTAACCGTGTAGGTTGTGGTAAGGGCAGGTTTTGCATAGGTAGATGCTGATGTGGGATTGGATAAACCCGCAGCAGGCGACCACAGATAACTGATGCCGCCGGTAGCCGTTAACAAAACCGAATCGCCCAAACAAAGGGAGGCCGATACCGGAAAAACACCCAAAACGGGTTTGGGTAAAGTGGATACCGTGGTTGAAGCGGTATTTACACAACCGAAGGCATCTTTTACGGTAACGATATAATTTCCTGCACTGGTGGCAGTTGCTGTAAAAACCGGGTTTTGTATCCCGGATGTAAAGCCACCCGGTCCGGCCCAGGTATAGGTGCTGCCACCGCCGGCCGTTAAGTTTATGGTACTGCCTTCGCAAACCGGGCTGTTGTTACCCGCTGTTGCCGTCGGCAGTGCATGAATGGTGATGGTGGTGATATTGGATGCCACCCTGCAATTGATGTTACCAATATTACCGCTTTCAGCAACCGTTAACCGGTATTGATAAACGCCAACGGCAGCACCCGTAAATGTATACATGGTTCCGTTGGCTCCGGCAATATCGGTCCAGGTAACGCCATTGTTGGTGCTTACCTGCCATTGTAAAACCGGGTTGGTATACCCACCGCTTACAGCCCCCGAAAGTACGGTGGTGGTGATACTGCCAACACAGAGGTCCACACTGGTTTGGCTGGTATTCATCACAGAAGTGGCCACATTGGGGCCGCAGGCCCTGAAGCTGATATCGTCCAGTGCCAGGTCGTTACCGCATCCGCCGGGTGCATTATTTCTGATGCGGATCACTACGGTGGTAGTGGCGGCCGGGGAAGTAAAAAAAAGTCCGTACTGTTTCCATTGGGGACTGCCTGTTTCTATAATATCCCCCGTTGAATACGTGCCCAAAATGGCTCCGGTGGTTGTTTCTATGGTAAATACCAGTTTGGGCCTTGATGGACTTGGCTGGCAGCTGGTTGTTTTAAGTACATTAACTACCCAGGCCGAAAATTCATACGTGGTATTGGCACAAAGGCCGTTAATGGTATCCACGTAAAAATCGGAGGGCGTTATGGACGCATTTACGAGCATCATATAACCGTTCACATCATTGGGTGTATGGTCTTCAGGTACCGAATGCCAGGTAGAGCTGAAACAGTTGTTGCTTGCATTGATGATGGTGTAACTGCCATCAATGGGGCAATCGGCTGCCGAAAAGGTATAAGAGGTTTTTGAAGGGGGTAATGCACTGCCAATACCGGTACCTGCACCAAAATTGATACTGGCTACCGGATCACCCAGCGATCCGGTACACACCTGTGCCTGTATCTTCATTACCCCGGTAAGGGAAAAAATGCAGGTTATTATGTAGTAAAATATGATCTTCATGTATACTGTAAAAGTAGTTGTTATGTGTAACATTTTTTCCTGCCGGGAAAAAGAATAAAAAACTTTCTTTTGTAAATTTTATATAAAGCCAATTCATTTTAGGTGGTTGTGTTATTTCATTTTATTTTTACACGGTTATAAAGCACCCTCCGGATAACACTTCGTTTTGGTTAAGTGTTTCCATGGTTTGCAGTACAAAGATGTTGGATAAAAAATAAAAAGCCTGTTCACCCAAACAATACCGGGCGGGCAAATCAAAAATCAACCTGCAGGTATACAGGTGTAAAATCGTAAATCTAAAATGGTAGACGTTATTCTGGGATTACAATGGGGAGATGAAGGGAAAGGAAAAATTGTAGATTACTTTGCAAAGAATTATGACGTGATAGCCCGTTTCCAGGGCGGCCCCAATGCCGGGCACACGTTGTATGTAGATGGAAAAAAAATTGTATTGCACCAGATACCCAGTGGTATTTTTCATGAAGACAAGGTGAACCTGATCGGTAACGGCGTGGTACTGGATGCCATTACCTTAAAAAGGGAATGTGATAATGTAGCTGCTTTTGGGGTTGATTATAAAAAGAACCTGTTCATCAGTGAAAGAACGCACCTGATCTTGCCAACGCACCGGGCATTGGACAAAGCCAGTGAATTATCGAAGGGCAATGAAAAGATAGGAAGTACGTTAAAAGGTATTGGACCGGCCTATATGGACAAGACCGGCCGCAATGGTTTACGGGTGGGTAATTTGCTGGACAAAAGTTTTACCACCGATTATATTAAGCTGCGCATGAAGCACCAGCGGCTGTTGGATAATTTTAATTTTCAGGAAGACATCAATGCCTGGGAAGAAGAATTTTTTGAGGCCATGGAATTTTTGCGTGAATTTAAAATTGTAAATGGCGAATATTTTATAAACGAAAAGATTCAGAAAGGCCAGCGGGTTTTGGCCGAAGGGGCGCAGGGAAGTATGCTGGATGTGGATTTTGGAACCTTCCCCTATGTAACCAGCAGCAATACCATTTCGGCAGGTGTTTGTACCGGTTTGGGCATTGCACCGCAAAAAATAAAAGAGGTATTCGGCATTTCCAAGGCCTATTGCACCCGGGTGGGAAGCGGTCCTTTTCCAACCGAACTGTTGGATGAGACCGGCGAACAGTTGCGTAAAACAGGAAATGAATTTGGAAGCACTACGGGCCGCCCAAGGCGCTGTGGCTGGATAGACCTGGTTGCCCTGCAGTTTGCCTGTATGATAAACGGGGTTACACAAATTATCATGACCAAGGCAGATATCCTGGATGAGCTGGCAGAATTAAAAGTATGCAATGCCTATAAAATTAACGGCGAAGAGAAAAATTATGTACCCTTTCAGATGAACAAGGGCAACCTGGAACCGGTATATAAATCATTTCCCGGATGGCAAAAAGACATAACCGCAATGACAGATTTTTCGGCCCTGCCGGATGAAATGAAAACCTATGTTGATTACCTGAATACATTTTTAGGTGTGCCGGTAAAATATATCAGCAACGGCCCCGGAAGAGACCAGCTGGTTGTTGCATAAAAAAAAATAAAAAAATGTTGAATTTTATTTGGCTATGTAAAACAGATTTGGAAATTTTACAGTAATAATCCATTAAGCATTATGAATTTAATATCTGACGACACACTAACCAAAACAGCTGCAGACAGTTTTGCCGGCATTATTGAAGCTGCAAAAAAATCGGCGCCCAAAAAAAAGGCGGCAGATGATGATGATGATGTCGACGACCTGGATGACGATGATGATATTCCTGCGCCTAAGAAAAAAGCAGGAGGCAAGAAAAAAAAGGATGATGAGGATGAGGATGATGATGATGACCTGGACAAGGATGATGACTGGGAAAAAGCAGAGGAAGAGGAAGATGACTGGGACCCCGACTTTGATGAATTTGATATTCCAAAATCGGTAGGTAAAAAAGCAGCCATCAAAAAGCCCGGTAAGGGAAAAGATGAAGATGATGACTTTAAAGTAGATGATGATTTTAACGACCTGGGGCTTGATGACCTGGATGATGATTTTGATGATGACGACGATTTTTAAAGCCTACCTGTAAACAGGAAATATTACCAAGTGAAAACAAGCAGCACTTTTCCTGTTAATGATATTGATGCTTTTAAATTACAAATGTTGAACTGGGCAAACCGGTTCAACATTTTTTGTTTACTGGATAACCGCCATTACCATTTTGGAAAACCGGCATTTGAATGCCTGCTGGCTGCCGGATCAAAAACAAATATAGCAGCACAGTCCGGACAAGCCTTTGATGCCCTGCGGCGTTTTTATGCAGAAAATAAAAACGAATGGCTGTTTGGCCATTTTGGGTACGACCTTAAAAATGAGACCGAACAATTAAGTTCGCATAATGCCGATGGCATTGGTTTTGGCGACCTGCATTTTTTTGTACCTGAAATGGTGCTGGAACTGCATGCAACAGCCATCACCATACATACCGATGGGGATGCACAACTTATTTTTGATGAGATCCGCAACTGCCCCGCCAGGATAACCGAAGGCAAAGGATCGCCGGTTGTGGTGCAGAACAGGATCAGCCGGGAAGATTATATTGCCATCATTGAACAACTGCGGCAGCATATTTTACGGGGCGATTGTTATGAATTGAATTTTTGCCAGGAGTTTTTTGCAACCGATGCGGTAATTGACCCCTTATATATTTACCACAGGCTCACCGAAGTTTCGCCCAATCCTTTTTCGGCATTGTATAAATTGAACAGCCGCTGGTGTTTAAGCGCCAGTCCTGAGCGGTATTTGAAAAAAGCAGGCAACAAACTCATTTCCCAACCCATTAAGGGAACCAGTAAAAGAAATACGGCCAATGCTGCCGCAGATGAACAGGCCAGGAATTATTTAACAGAAAGTGCCAAGGAAAAAAGTGAGAATGTGATGGTGGTTGACCTGGTGCGCAATGACCTGAGCAGGATCTGCAAGCCGGGATCGGTACAGGTGGATGAACTCTTTGCCGTATACAGTTTTCCGCAGGTGCATCAAATGATCAGTACGGTAAGCGGCGAACCGGAGCAAGGAAAAGACTGGATCGATTGTGTGCAGGCAACATTTCCCATGGGTTCTATGACCGGTGCGCCCAAAAAAAGGGTGATGGAACTGATCGAGCAGTACGAGCAAACCAAACGTGGTTTGTTTTCGGGTGCCATCGGTTATGTAAACCCCGGTGGCGAATTTGATTTTAATGTAGTGATACGCAGTATACTCTATAACGAAACCGATAAATACCTTTCCTTTCAAACCGGTGGTGGCATTACCTATAACAGCAACCCGGTATTGGAATACGAAGAAAGTATGCTGAAAGCATCGGCGATGCTGAAAGTGCTGGAATAAGAGGCGGGCAGCAACAGGTGGCCCAATGCCATGGTTTGTGCCTTCACAAACTACAAACGAAATACCTGTTATACCGGTTACAAAGTATATATTTAACGATTATTAATGGTATATACATGTATGCAAACGCATGCATGCGAAACTTTGGGGAGAAGGGATTGTTGAATAATCAACGAGAATGAGCGTGTAATAGCGCAAATACAAGAGTTGGCGGCAATTTTTTTGGACACTCCCTTTCAAATGAAAATTTGACAAAATCCTCACAAAATAAAGTTGCCCTATCGGACTACTTTCGTATATTTGCATTGTGAGTTCAGCAAAAAAATATAGAACAATCATTGCCTATAAGGATTACTTCGAGGAGTTTCTAAGAAAGCAACGCCAAAAAGTAAGAGAAAAGATTATTTGGACATTTTTGCTCATTGAGGAAGTTCAACAAGTTCCGGAAACTTACCTAAAACATCTGGAAGGTACAGATGGGCTTTACGAAATTCGCATTCAACTTGCGAGTGACATTTTTAGAATTTTCTGCTTCTTTGATGAGGGTAAATTAGTCGTATTAGCGAATGGCTTTCAGAAAAAGACACAAAAGACACCCAAACAAGAAATTGCGAAAGCATTAAAAATTAAGGAGGAATATTATGAAAACAAAAAATAACACAAAGACACTTGCCGTGTTAATTGAGGAACAGTATGGAAAAAAAGGAACTCCAAAAAGAGATAAATTCGACAAGGGATATGAAACTTTCAAGTTAGGAGCAATGATACACGACGCAAGACTGGAAAAAGGTTTGACACAAGAACAACTTGCAGAAAAATGCGGTACAAATAAAGCATATATTTCTAAAGTTGAAAATGACATAAAAGACGTACGTATTTCAACTCTACAAAAAATCATTGAGGTTGGACTTGGAGGACAACTTAATTTATCGGTAACACTCTAACATAACTTTTATACTAAAACTGCCACCAACAAAGGGTTCTTACTTCAAATACCAACCTGTCAGGGTAAAGAGATATAGTAGCACCACATGGCCCAGCGGGGTTTTCGCTACGAAATCATCTAATTAAAGTACCCTTTCAGCAAAACCCCTGTTTTGAATACTGCATTTTTTGCCGTCACATTACATAGATCTATAGAGTGGCAGTATGAAGGTTGAGCAGCTTTCGGCAGCGGGGTTTCACGTTAAGCGCCTTATAAATTATAGAGTTGATTGTGAAAACCCCGCTGGGACTAATAAGCACAGTAAGCGGCGAACCGGAAGCAGGCAAGGACTGGATCGATTGTGTGCAGGCCACATTCCCCATGGGCTCTATGACCGGTGCGCCCAAAAAAAGGGTGATGGAATTGATCGAGCAGTACGAACAAACCAAACGTGGTTTGTTTTCGGGTGCCATCGGTTATGTAACCCCCGGTGGCGAATTTGATTTTAATGTGGTGATACGCAGTATACTGTATAACGAAACCGATAAATACCTTTCCTTTCAAACCGGCGGTGGCATTACCTATAACAGCAACCCGGTATTGGAGTATGAAGAAAGTATGCTGAAAGCATCGGCGATGCTGAAAGTGCTGGAATAGTTGGCGGGCAGCAACAGGTGGCCCAATGCCTTGGTTTCTGTCTTCACAAACCACAAACGAAATACCCATTACCACAAACGAATACGATAAACCAGGTAATTTCAAAAAACTACCAGTTTGGGGTATATGTTATACCGGTTACAAAGTATATATTTAACAATTATTAATGGTATACACATGTTTGCAAACGCATACATGCGAAAATTTTGGGGGTAAGGGATTGTTTAATAATGAATAAGAAAGAGGGGGTAATAGCGTAAATACAAGAGTTGTACGTCACCCTAAACAGCATCCTACTTAAATTCAAACTAACATGACTTTGCCGACCCGACCCCACGCTATTTTTAGCACATTGCAAGGCACACAAAACCCCGACACAAAGCCAACCTTGCAAAGAGCTAAAAATGCCAACGCACAACCCGCCCACCCCGGCTGACGAATATCTATCAGCACTAACTCAACAATTCAACAACCAAGCTTTACTCATCAGGACAACGGTCATTTAGATTATAACTAACTCATTTTAGGTATCTTCATTACTTATTAATGTAATTCATACCAATGGATTTTAAATCTAGCATCAGCGAAAAATTCCTAGACCTCTTTTACAAAGAGATTGAATGTGATATTGCAGACACTCATTCAAAACTAAATCTACACATCCTCAAAATCGAGAATAATCAATTTTGCTATCCCGAATTAGTCAATCATTTGAGAAACCATTTTATTTCGTTTTCGCTATCAAGAAAAGAAATTCTCGATTTTGAGAAAGATAAAAGATATGGTGAGTTATATGCAAAAGCTGCTTCAAAATTTAGAGATTACAATCAGAATGACGGTGAAGCAGGAGAGTTGCTTTTATATTGCTTTCTTGAAGCTCACTTACAAGCACCCAAAATTCTAACAAAACTTGAGATTAAACTGTCATCAAATGACTATGCTAAAGGTTCAGATGGAATTCACTTGCTGGAGCTATCTCCTAAAAACTACCAACTCATTTTTGGAGAATCAAAACTTGACCAGAATTTAACCACTTCAATTTCAAATGCTTTTAAATCAATACAAGAGTTTATTACAAGAAGCAAAAACAACATTAATGACGAAATAGGATTAATCAATTCACAATTATGCAAAGAAGCTTTTGATGAAGACTTGTACCAATTTCTAAAGTCGGTAATAATGCCGAAAGCAAGTGACAAAGAGCCTGTAGTCAAAAATAACGCATTTGCAATTTTTGATGGATTTGAAATTAATCCAACACCTGAAGAACAACGATTAAGCAACGATAAGTTTTTGGCTATAATCAAATCTAAGATTAAAGCTGAAGTTGAAAGTAAAATGAGTCATATCAAAAAGAAAATTGAAGAATATAAGCTATTCAGTTATACCTTTTATGTTTATGTATTTCCTTTTATGAAATTGGATGAAACAAGAAAAGAAATCATCAAGAAAATCACACGAGCAGAAGAATGATAGAACGTTTAGCAAATGATGTTTTACAAGATGAATACTTTATTACACTAAATAATAAGGCAGCTAAATTATTAGCCAACAATTTATTTTCAGAAAATGGCAATAGCATTAAATTAACAGAAAAAGAACTTAGTGACACATTACGGTTTGCTGACATTCTTTCCAATTCGAAAAATCCAAAGGCACGAAATAAGGCATATCAAATAATAACGTTGCTGAATGAGGATTTTAAAACTAATCCATATTATCAAACATTTTCACATTCCGTTTTAGCTAAACTTGGAAATTTTCCTGGCATCGAGTTTCTTAAAAATGAAAAAAATAACTCGGAATTGCCTTTCGATAGAGAACTTGAAAAAAAAGTGAAAGAATTTATTCAGGCCGTTCCCGATACAGAGGATTTAATATTTACCGATTCTCAATTTGAACTTTATAAAAAAATAAGCGGCTCAAAGCATTTCAGTTTTTCCGGACCCACTTCTATGGGCAAATCTTTCATGATTAAATCCTTTATCAGAAAAGTTGTCGGCAATAAACCGCCGGAAAATATTGTAATTATGGTTCCTACAAGGGCTTTAATTAATCAATTTTCAATGGACTTAAATAAGGAACTAAAAGTCATTCTAGAACACTACAATTATACCGTAATTACAAATTCAAATGCTTCTGAACTTCCTACCACAGAACACAATTACATTTTTGTTCTTACTCCAGAACGCCTTCTCAGTTATCTATCACAAAAAAATAATCCTCCTATTGCATATTTATTTATTGACGAAGCTCATAAACTTGCAGCAGAAAAAGACACAAGGGCAGTTACAGCGTATTCAGCTATATCCAAAGCCTTGAGACAATACCCAAATTTGAACTTATACTTTTCTTCTCCAAATGTTTCAAATCCAGAGGTCTTTCTTAAACTATTCAAGAAAGACGAAAAAATGTTTTTCAGAACTATCGAAACTCCAGTCTCACAAAATCTATTCTTCGTTGACCTCACTACAAAAAAAGTAACCCATTATTTGGACAATGGCACATACTTTTTTGAGCCTAAAGTGGTAGCACAATCAGCGAGTATATATGACATCATATCGTCCATGGGAGGCGATGATAGTAATATTGTTTATTGTAGCTCAAAAGCCGACGCTGTTGATAAAGCAGCTAAATTATATGAGCAAAATGGAAATAAGGAAATTGAAATTTCAAGAAATGTAAAAAGAGTAATTCGCCAAATTAGAGCTTATATTCATAAAGATTACTACTTAGGTGAATTCTTAAATCGAGGTATTGGATATCATTTTGGAAATTTACCACAGATTATAAGAAATAAAGTAGAAGGCCTTTTCAAGGAAAGAGAAATAAACTACGTGTTTTGCACTTCGACACTTTTAGAGGGCGTCAATTTACCAGCAAAAAATGTATTTATTTTAAATAATAAAAATGGAAGAAACACCTTTCAGCCAATTGATTTTTGGAATTTAGCTGGAAGAGCAGGTCGGTTAAAACATGAATTATCAGGCAACATTATTTGTTTAAAGGAAACCGAAAAAGATTGGAAAAAACCCGAAGAATTACTTGAGGTTGGAATGGAAATAAAACTCAATCCTTCTGTTGAAAACTACATCGACAAAAAATTAAAAAAAATAGAACAAGTATTAAATGAAAATCCTGATATCAAGTTTGAATCAGGCACAATGAAAGAAATATTAGAATACATTGCGAATATTATCAGTATTGATACACTGGAAATCGAAAGAGCCAATTACAGAAGCGAAATAATTAAAAAGCTAATCGCTGACAATAAAGAAAATATTATTGAACTGGCTAAAAAGAAAAACGGAACAATTGAAGTGCCTTCCAATGTTCTAAATACAAATCATTCAATTAAACTAAAAATACAAAACGATGTTTTCATTGCACTAAAGAAACTGTCGAAAACACCATCGGAGATAAAACTTCCCAATAGGGTTACTTATGAGGTCTGCAAAGAATGGCTACATAAATTATATACTTACTTCCATTGGAATACTGAAGAAAGAGTCTTCAAGTCAGAGAAACAACTTGATTACTTTGCCGTATTAATGAACCAGTGGATTAATGGTATTCCGCTGAGTCAAATCATAAATGAATCAATTGCATACTACATCAAAACCAATAGCACTTTAATGGCTGGATACCGCAATGGTACGCCGTCTTATGAGGTATTTGATAATAGCAAGCATCACATTAATATTTTAATTGGAAATATTATTGATAATATTGAGGGCGTTTTACGTTTTCTATTTGAAAAATACTTTAACACATACTATGCTATGCTTGTAGAATTGTTTGGTGAAGAAAATGCAGGTGTGAATTGGGCAACCTTTCTTGAATACGGAACGCAAAACTCAATAGTAATTGCTCTTCAGAATTATGGTTTATCTAGACATTCCGCTGACTATATTTTCAAAAATTTCAAAGATTGTTTAAAGATTGAAGGAGACAAGCTTATTGAAATAAATATAAAGAAACTTAAAAGTAGGCTGAGTAAAGAAGAAATTGAATTTGATGAAATCAGCTCATTACTATTTTAAACAACCACTCAATTTATTCAAGTGAAAGATTTTAAATTAATAGCAATTAGGCCTCTCCCAGGGTGCAATAAAAAATTTACGAAAATTCTGAAAGAGGACATACCCTATGTATTTCATAATGAATATGATTTCTCCGAATATAAGGATGGCAAAAGGAAACTAACCAAAAAAAATGAATCTCTGGATTTATATTCATTCACTAATAGATATAAAAAGAAAATCAGCGTCAATATATCTGCTATTGTAGGTGAAAATGGTTCTGGCAAAAGCAGTTTAGTCGAATTGTTTTATGTTTCATGCTACAATCTTTCGGTTATATGCGAAATTCTTTTCGACGAGGAAGAAGAAAGACTTTTAAATTCAAAAGACATTGTTGAAGATATTAATGTTGAAATATTTTACCAAATTGATGAAACATTATTTTTATTAAATCTCCATAGCGAAAAAATAAAAATATTCAGTTGGATTAACGGAATTTTCGAGGAATCAAAAAATGCAACATTTAATCTAAATGATTTTTTCTATACAATTTCAATTAACTATTCTCTTCACTCTTTAAACTCTTTAGTTCTTGGCGATTGGGTTAAAAGGATATTTCATAAAAATGATGGCTATCAAACTCCAATTGTTTTAAACCCATATAGAAAAAAAGGTAACATAGAAATAAACAATGAAGAATATCTAGTAAAATCAAGACTAATATCCAATATACTTGGCAAATCTTCTGGGAGAATTAATGCAGAAGACAGTTTAAGAAATGTGATTAATAAAAAAATTGCTTATAGACTAAAGGTTGAATTGAACAAAGATAAATTTGAGTACGATGAAACAGGAAACCCGATTTTTAAGAATACTAAAGAACATGGTAAATTAATCCTTCCTTTAGTTTTTAAATATTTTTTAAAAAACGAAAACTTTAAACCTGAAGATACAAAGTTGAATAATTATGCTATAGAATACATAATATATAAATTAAAAAGTATTGCATCAAAATATCAACCATACAAGAATCTATTTAGATTTTTTTACGAGAATGTACAAAGTGCAGATGATTTCCTACTCATGTTGTCGCAAGACAATAGTCATGTGATTTTCAAATTAATTCAGGCTATTAATTTCTTAACTAACGAACTCTATTATAACAGAAAAGAATCTTTTGAACTTACTGTATCATATTTATCCAATCAATTGGATAAGGAAAGTAAATTGAAAGGAAAAGAGTTGATTGATATATTACCACCTGCATTTTTTAATGTTGACATTGAGTTTAAAGACGCAGATACTTTTAGCTTACTAAGTTCTGGAGAGAAGCAAAGAGTTTATAGTATAGCAACTTTAATATATCATCTTAATAATTTAAGTTCTATCAATTCCAAATTTGTAGTAAACAAATACAAGCGTATAAATGTAATTTTTGATGAATTAGAATTATACTTTCATCCTGAGTTGCAAAGAAACTTGATTAATGACATCATAGAAAGTATTAAGAGAATCGATCTCAAAGAGATTTATGCCATAAATATTTTACTAATTACCCATTCACCATTTATTCTTTCTGATATTCCAGATGATAATATTCTTTTCTTAACGGAACATGGAATGCCTGAAACAAACAGGGAAAATACTAAAACGTATGGAGGCAATATACATGAACTTCTTGCTCATAGCTTTTTTTTAAACAATGGCTTTATAGGCGAATTCGCAAAAAATAGAATTCAAACAATAATTGACAATCTGAATCCAGATGAAACAAAAAATAAGAAAAAAATAAACAGAGATTCAATTTGGAGTGAGATTCAACTTATTGGAGAACCTTTTCTCAAAGAAAAACTAATAGAAATGTATTATTCGAAGTTTGATAAAGCAAAAAGGATTTCTGAATTAAGGGAAGAATTAAATAGGTTAGAAAATGATTAAACTGCAAAAAAATAGTATTGAAGCTGAAAAACACTTGATCATCGCACAAAAATTGATTGCAAAACGCATTAATTCGGTTATAGCAGCAGGCACGATTGGGAGAACCACAGTAATCGCTCTAACTCAAGATACAATTACTTATTTGACAGATTTATTGAATGGAGATAATCTTCGAAACTTAGTCCTTGCTAGTCCAGAAAATTTGCCAAGTATAATTGCTGGAGTATCCGCTGCATATCCAAATTTTACCATACCGAATTCTAATGAAAATTTGATACTTCGTAATGTGTTTATTTCTCACGGTTATGAGAAGTCAGAATTTGATAAACTTGAATTCATTAAAAGTATTAACGTAGATACATGTCCATATTGTAATCGAAATTATATTTATTATGTTTCTAAAGTTGGTAAAATCAAACCGCAAATAGACCATTTCTATCCGACAAATATCTACCCTTTTCTTGCATTAACATTCTATAACTTGATTCCATCGTGCCAAACTTGCAACGGCTTTGGGGCTAAAGAAGGGAATGACCCATTACTCGTGAATCTAATTAACCCATATCTTATCGAGAATAATAATTTTAAATTTACTTTTAAAATAAAGCATATAAACTTCTTAAATCCTTTTTTCGATAAAGCTAGTGTAGAAGTAAAATTAAAACATGGATTAAATGGGCATATAGAAGTTTTTAAACTTGACAAATTATATCAGCAACATTCTGACCATGTACTTGAATTAGTAATAAAAAGTAAAGTTGCTTATTCTGAGAAATACCGAGCCTATTTACAAACCTATAATGGACTTAAATTTAATGACAGTGAAATAGACAGAATGATTTTGGGAAATTATTCTAAAGAAGATGAAATTCATAAACGACCGCTATCTAAAATGTATCAGGACATAGGTAGAGAATTAGGTTTAATTAAATGATTTAGTTTATATGAAATGCCCATGCACCAAGACAGGCACATTTGCCAGGCACACAAAACCCCGTCACAAAGCCAACCTTGCAAAAGAGCCTACCTTGTGCCAACGCACAGGCAAAACTCTACGGGTGGACACAGACCCACATTATAGATGATTGCCCCTGCCCTGGTTAGTGTCTTAAATACAAACGAAATGCCCAATTTATGTATTCACAGCCCGTTCAACCTGTTGCACAACCCCATAGACACTTTTGCAGAAAAACATTTATATGTTAAACCAGCTAATTTCAAAAACTACAAGTTTGGGGTATATGTTATACCGGTTACAAAGTATATATTTGGTGTATAAATGTTTGCAAGAGAATTTATGCGAAACTTTGAGGGGGAAGGGATTGTTTATAATCAATAAGAAACAGTGGGTAATAGCGCAAATACAAGAGTTGTGCGTCATACAAACCAACACCCTAATTTATGAGCAAAGTAAAAATTAAGTTGGCTTTACTCGGCCATCTTCCGCTTTCATTAGATATTAACAGACTTCTCAATTGGCAGTCTGAATTGTTTGAAATTATTAAGCCATTAAATACTTATACAATAACCACCGACTCTGATGGGCCGGCTTGGGAGTTTACGGATGAAAATATTTTGGAACAATTACCCACAGATTTCGATGGGGATGTTTTAATTGCAATAACTAATGTGCCAATCGAAGACAATTATTTTGCAAGAAGATTTCCAGGAAATCGAATTTGTATGTCTTATTATGAGATGAATGACATATTACTTGCTAAAAATATTCCTTTAGAAAATCTGGCGCTTAGAGTTATGTACTCGTCAGCTTTCGTTTATCGGCGCTATGGGAATCGGATTCCTTTAATGACTGAAGAAACAAATTTTGCACATGATGAAACACGAGGATGTATTTTCGATATGAATGGTATTAAGAACAATGCAATTTATTCGACTAATAAACCTATTCTTTGTACTTCCTGTGAGCAAGCATTAGCGAACGCGAGAATACCTAAAAATATTATTGATAGTACTCAGGAAGAGATTAAAAAAATTAGAAAACGCTTGTATTTTAGAATTGCCGACTTCATTAAAGCTTATCCAATTTGGACAATAATCATTTCATCTATTACCGCAATAATTCTCGGTGTTATTGGATCTTTAATAGCTTCCTTTCTTTGGGAAATGGTAATCAGGCATTGGCATTAAAAAGCACGAACGCACAACAAGGGTATTGCTGCAAGTGTGGCTGGACGTTGTGATCTTCGGCTGTAGTTCGCTATCAGCAGCGGTTTCAGAAGACGGAATTCTGTTGAGCTTTTAGTTTTTATCTTGTACTTTTAAATCTTTAATGGGCAGTAGTTCCGGGCAGGACGAGCAATAAATTCCTCACCTGCAGCAATACCTGTTCGTTAACAGCAAGCAGTTATGACAACACTAATAATCATAATTGGGGTTTTATTGGCACTGGCAGGTCTTTACCTGTTTATTTTACGTCCCTGGCATTTAAGGTGGGGAGCTACTGACGAAGATCTGGCGCTTCGTTTCCCATCCGACAGCCTGGTGACAGATCCTGACTTTAATGCAACAAGAGGAATTACGATCAACTCCACGCCTGAAATCATCTGGAAATGGATCATTCAAATAGGTAGCAAACGTGCAGGATGGTATAGCATTGATTGGATGGATAATGCCGGCATCAAAAGTTCTGATGAGCTATTACCTGAGTTTCAAAACATTGAAACCGGACAATTCATTCCTTTTACGCCCGACCAAAAGAATGGTATGTGGGTTAAGGATTTTAAGGAAAATGAATATATTTTATGGGTAGACAAAGAAGGAAGGGCAACCTGGCTTTGGTATTTATATGCAGTTGATACACAGCAAACCAGGCTGCTTACCAGGCTCAGGACAAAATACGTATGGAAGGGATTTTGGATCATATATTACCTGTTGTATGATTTTGGCGATATTGTAATGATGAGTAAATGTATGAAGGGAATTAAGAAGAGAGCAGAACAACATAAAAACAATGATGAATAATTGTTTGTAGAGCATAACTTTATTAAATACCGCTCCGCCCTGGAACCAAGGCGGCGGACAACAACGGCAACAGTTGTGCTTATGCAATGCTAATTAGTTGCAGCAAATATTACTTACCCTTTTCTTTTATTGCTTTTTGGCTTAGGGTATGTGGTAGACTGATTGGGTGGCGGCTCGGGACTTTCGCCCAGTAAAAGCTGCACACACTCATTGAGGATAACATATTTGTTGGCCAAAAAAAGCTGCATTTTATCGGAAGGCAAGCGCAGGTCGTAATTGCCGTTGATGCTCATCATGTTGTCGAAATCGGGATTGTAGCGGTTAAAGGTTCCAATATCCATCATCAGGTTTTTGGCAATGACCAGTGCATTGAATTTACCGGTGATGCTTTGGGTAGAGGCAAATTCTTTTTCTTCGTCGGTTAATTTGGGTTTAATATCATAAGGGTTTGCACCGCCGCCCATATCAAATCCGGGGTTAAAAGATCCACCGGCCGTGGTAACACCACCCGAACCTTCCATTACATAATGGGTGGCAATAAATTTCTTTACATAATTCCTGCTTTAGCCGGGCAGGTAATATTTTACGCTTTTAAACAATTTGCCTGACTTAACATCCATTATTTTCAGTGAGTTAAAAAATAATTCAAAAAACATTTGGTAGTGTAATTAAATAATTAGACATTTGTCTAAATGTTTAATTAATGTACTCAATAAACAAAAATAAATGAACGATGTTTTTAAAGCCCTGAACGACCCGGCACGAAGGGAAATTCTAAAAATGTTACGTAAGCGGGACATGACAGCAGGAGACATTGCAGCCAAGTTTGATATGACAGCACCAAGTATTTCGCATCACCTTGACAAACTAAAACGTGCGGGACTGGTGACTACATTAAAACAAGGACAGTTTGTTCTTTATTCAATTAACACAACAATTGTGGATGACTTACTTCAATATATATTAACCCTTAAAAAATAAATCCATGTATAAGTATCTTAAAGAATCAATATTATGGGCTTTAATAGCATTGCCCTACGTTTACCTCGCAACAATTTGGAACAAATTGCCCGAACAAGTACCAACCCACTTTAACATGAATGGAGTTGCGAACGATTGGTCAAGCATAACTTCCTTGTTATTTATTCCAGGAGCGTTAGGGATTGGGATTTACTTTTTAATGCTCATAATTCCGGCGATAGACCCAAAAAAGAAAATTCAACAAATGGGTGACAAGTACTACACCCTGCGTTTTATGCTAACAATTTTTATTTCACTCTTAGCAACTTATCTTTTATATATAAGTTACACAGGGAGTTTAAAAAATCCTAATGTATTATTTGCTTTAATCGGTGCGTTATTTGCCATGCTTGGCAATTATTTTCAAACCATAAGGCCTAATTATTTCATTGGAATTCGCACTCCCTGGACTCTGAAAAATGAGCAAGTGTGGAAGAAAACACATCGCTTAGGCGGTCGGCTGTGGATAGTGGGCGGGATTCTTATGGCTATTCTTGCTTTTTTCATTAGCGACAACCTTCTATATTCTATAGTGTTCGGTGCAATAATATTCCTGATTGTAATTGTGCCAATAGTTTTTTCTTACACCGAATTTCAAAAAGAAAAAAGCATGTTAAATAAATAATTATACGCAACTAACAAAACACACAAATGAAAAAAAATAAAAATCTCTTAATTCTATTTTCGTTCTGCATAATGACAGTAAACGCTTGGGCAAACAGCGACACTACCTTTATTGAAACAAAAATTACCCTTCAAACAAAAACGGGAGAAATATTCGGAACTTTAACAACACCGGAAAAATTTGAAAAAATTCCTGTTGTACTGATTATTGCAGGGTCAGGACCGACAGACAGAGACGGTAATAATCCGATGATGAAAAATAATTCATTGAAAATATTAGCATCTGAATTATCAAAAGATAATATCGCGACATTGAGGTATGATAAAAGAGGAATAGCTGAAAGTCAATTGGCCGGAAAAAATGAAATAGAATTTCGCTTTGACGACCTGGTAAATGATGCAAAAGAGTGGATTCAACTATTAAAACAAGACAACCGGTTTTCAAAAATCATTGTCATCGGACACAGTGAAGGTTCATTGATTGGAATGCTGGCGGGAACAAATGCTGACAAATTTATTTCCATTGCAGGTGCTGGCCAGTCAGCAGACAAAATTTTAAAAGAACAATTAAGTTCTCAACCAAAGGAAGTTCAGGATTTATCATTTCCTCTTATTGACAGCTTAAAAAATGGAAAAACAATTGATAATGTGCCTCCAATGCTTAATACACTTTTCAGGCCAACTGTTCAACCATATATAATTTCGTGGTTTAAATATGACCCTCAAAACGAAATAAAAAAACTATCAATACCAACACTTATTTTACAAGGCACGAATGATATTCAAGTATCAGTTGAAGATGCCAAGCGACTCTCAAATGCAAATCAAAAAGCCCAATTGGTACTGATCAAGGACATGAATCACATTTTAAGAATTATAGAGGGAGACTTACAAGCAAACGTAGCAACATATAGTAAGGCTGATTTGCCGATCGCAAATGAATTAGTAAAAAGTATTACGGACTTTATCCTCAAAGATTGACAGTTGGACAGAGGCAGAAGAACAGCACTAGCACTAACAGCGGGCTTGCAAAAGTGGCGGTAACGAGTTTCCTAAGACAGTTTTTTCTGTATTCGAATTGCAGTGCTTCGTAGAAAGTTGGTCCTAATAATCGCCACCTTCGTAAGCCCGCAAAACGTTGTACGCAAGCTTTTTAATGACATGACAGACAAACTAATCGGGACATTTGGGACAATCAATAAAGGGCTTTTGCTATTTGGCATTTTGTTCAAGCGGGGTTTTCGCTATGAAATCATCTAATTAAAGAACCCTTTCTGCGAAACCCCGATCTTGAACACAGCATTTTTTACCGTCACATTACAGAGATCTATAGAGTGGCAGTATGATGGTTAAGCAGCTTTCGGCAGCGGGGTTTCAGGTTAAGCCCCTGATAAATTATAGCGTTTGGTTGTAAAACCCCGCCGGGACGAAGTATTTAGTTATTGTCAACCGACCCTTTTATGCAACGGAAACATTAATGAAAGCATATAATAAAGCAGTAACTTTAAAACAACTAAAAGGCACGGAGTGTTTCCTTATGAAGATGTACCATACAGATAAAATTTCTTTTTTTTGGGTAAATGTATTTATCCTTTTCTTATTATTAACAATTCCATTTGCAAAAGCACATGCTGGATTTTTTAAAATGGATTCGGTACCAAAAAGCAAAATTTCTGAAGAAAAATATATTTTGATCAATGGTATTGAACAATGGGTAACCATCAAAGGAGAGGCCTCTAAACCGGTAATCTTATTTATTCACGGAGGGCCTGGCAGTCCGTTAAGTCCATACGCAGACAAACTCTACAAGGAATGGGAGAAAGATTTTATTATAGTTCAATGGGACCAGCGGGGAACAGGAAAAACTTTTGGAAGATATGCCCCGGAAGAACTAACGCCGGAATATTTAAAAGCAAATCCATTAACCATTGACCTTATGACAAACGATGGAATTGAGCTATCGGAATATCTTGTAAAGTATTTGGGAAAGCAAAAGCTTATTTTATTTGGTACTTCCTGGGGTTCGGCACTTGGCGTAAAAATAGCAACAAAACGACCAGACCTTTTTTACGCCTATGTTGGACATGCTCAAATAGTGAATCCTGAAATTGATATAGAATTTTATAATAAGGTTTATAAAATGGCAGAGAACAAAAATGATAAGGAGGCTTTAGAAATATTAAACACAATAGGGAAACCTCCTTACGACAGGGCAAAAAAAGTGGGTCAGTTATTCAGGGTTCTAAAAAAATATGAAAAGGAAAATTCAATTCCTGCACCTGATAACTGGTTTGTGCTTTCTCCTGATTATGACAATGCAAAAGACAACCAGAATAGAAGTGATGGCGATGACTATTCGTTTGTAAATTATACAGGCGACAGTAAATTGGGCGTTCAATCAATGAGTGCAACAATTAACCTAATGAAAGACAATGTTGAATTTCAAATTCCCGTATATTTAATACAAGGCAGTGAAGATATTTTAACACCCAAGGAAAAAACAAAAAAATATTTTAATAAAATAAAAGCCCCCAAAAAGAAATACTATTTATTGCCCAATGCTGCTCATGGCTTTAATATGTCTGTTTTAGAAACACAATACAAAATATTTAAGCGCATAAAAACTTTATAGAAAAATAGCGCAGGCAGAAATACAACGAAAAGCTTCGCCCCGGAACCATGGCGGCTGACAACAACAGCGACCGTTGGGCTTATGTAATGCTAATTACTTTCAGCAAATATTATTTACCCTTTCTTTTATTGCTTTTTGGCTTAGGGTATGTGGTAGACTGATTGGGTGGCGGCTCCGGACTTTCGCCCAGTAAAAGCTGCACACACTCATTGAGGATAACATATTTATTGGCCAGGAAGAGCTGCATTTTATCGGAAGGCAAACGCAGGTCGTAATTGCCGTTGATGCTCATCATGTTATCAAAATCGGGATTGTAGCGGTTAAAGGTTCCAATGTCCATCATCAGGTTTTTGGCAATGACCAGTGCATTGAATTTACCGGTGATGCTTTGGGTAGAGGCAAATTCTTTTTCTTCGTCGGTTAATTTGGGTTTAATATCATAAGGGTTTGCACCGCCGCCCATATCAAATCCGGGGTTGAAAGATCCACCGGCCGTGGTAACACCACCCGAACCTTCCATAACATAATGCGTGGCAATAAATTTCTTTACATAGTTCCTGCTTTCGCCGGGCAGGTAATATTGCAGGCTCCAGAAATTTTTACTGCCGCTGTTGCGTATGGCTTTGTTTACATTGCCCAGTCCGCCGTTGTAGCTGGCCAATACCAATAACCAATCGTGGTACACTTTATACGAGTTCAATAAATATCTTGCAGCAGCATGGGTACTTTTAACATAATCACGCCTTTCATCCACATAGGCATTTACCACCAGGCCATATTCCCTGGCAGTTTGTGGCATAAATTGCCAGGGGCCTGCAGCCCCAACCCAGCTGGTAGCATTGGTTTTTAAATTGCTTTCAATTACCGCCACATATTTTAACTCACGGGGTAAACCGTACTGGCTTAAAATATTGTCGATCAGGTTAAAATAGGGCTGTCCCCAATTCTTCAATTCCAGCAGGCTTTTTGAATGGGCTTTCAGGTAATCCTGCATATAACTTTCTGCATTGGGGTTTACCTGTGCGGCATAGGGTAGCATGGGGTTGTAATTGTATTTGGCAAACAGGTTTTTAAATCCATATTTGGTAACCTGGCTCACATACTGCACTTTTTCTTTTGGGGGAGGCGTTCTTCTTTTTAAAACATCTTCAATGGCCTCATCTTCTTCTGCTTCATTGATGGTGGTATCGGTAGTAAGCTGGGGTTGCTGCAATGCTGAAGCATATAATGTATTTACGCTGAGTAAAAACAAGGTGATAAAGAATATGGATAAAACTCGCTTCATTAATTACTTTCTTTTTGTGCCTGCTGTTTTACCAGGTGATCAGCAAACTGCAGCAAAGTTAGTTCATCTGCTTTTTTTGTCATGACCTGTAAGCCAAAAGGCATGCCATTGCTGTGCGTGAACAGCGGAACCGAAATGCCGGGTATGCCGGTTAAATTGGCAAATACGGTAAAGATATCTGCCAGGTACATGGCCACGGGGTCATCATTTTTATAACCGATGTCAAAAGCCGTGGTTGGGCTGGTGGGCATGATAACTGCTTCATAATCATTAAATATAGCCTCAGTCTGGTTCACCAAAAGCCTCCTTACCTGTTGTGCTTTACTGTAATAGGCATCATAATATCCACTGCTTAACACAAAGGTACCCAGCATGATGCGGCGCTGCACTTCTTTGCCAAAACCTTCGGTTCTGTTCTGCTTATAAAACTCTGTTAAATCTTTAATATTGCCTGTAGCCTGGTGTCCGTACCTGATCCCGTCGTACCTGTTGAGGTTGCTGCTGGCCTCGGCTGTGGTTAATACATAATAAGCGGGTACTACATAATCCAGCAGGTCAAAATCAATTTCGGTAACGGTATGCCCGCTTGCCCGCAGGCTTTCTACCAGGTTTAAAATTTTTTCTTTTATTTCCTTATCCAGCGATGGATGATGAAGCGCCTCTTTGAAATAAGCGATCTTATATTTCTTTGTTGATTGACTGTGGTCCATGGCCCACTGCCCACTGCCCACTGCCAACTGTATGGCTGTACTATCATACTCATCCGCTCCACTCATTACCTCAAGCAGCAAAGCAATATCAGTTATATTATTTCCGAATATCCCTATCTGGTCAAAGGAAGAGGCATAAGCGATCAATCCATAGCGTGAGATGCGTCCATACGTTGGTTTTAGGCCGATGATGCCGCAAAAGTCTGCCGGTTGCCTTACTGATCCACCGGTATCGCTGCCTAAACTGGCCATACATAAACCAGCCTGAACAGCAACGGCGCTGCCTCCGGATGAGCCACCGGGCACTTTTGTATGATCCACTGCATTTAACACAGGGCCATACACCGAATTTTCATTGGAACTGCCCATGGCAAATTCATCGCAATTGCAGTTGCCGATGATGATGGCATCCTCATCCAGCAAGCGCTGCACCGCAGTGGCGGTATATACACTTTTAAAATCTGCCAGAATTTTTGAGGCCGCCGTAACGGTATGGCCTTTATAACAGAGTACATCTTTAATGGCAACCACCACGCCATGAAGCCTTTTTAAGGGTTCGCCGGATTTTCTTTTTTCATCCAGTGCTGCAGCCTGCTCCAAAGTTTCTGCTGCGTATACTTCGGTAAATGCATTCAGGTTTTTACGGGCATCGATCTGTTGCAGGTAATATTGTACGGCATCCACACAGCTGGTGTTGTTTGCCGTAAGATCCTGGTGATAATGGTTGATGTTTTGGAAATGGAACATATAGAATGCCGGTTCACTTTATAAAAATCGGCTGAAGTGTGCCCGTAAAAAAGGGTACACTTCAGCCGAAATACAGGAATGATCCTGGTTTAGTTTGCTTTGTTTGCAGTGTCTTTTTCTTTCATGCCTTCCTCGATCTCTGTCTTAACATTGTTTTTGGCATCGGAAAACTCACGCATTCCACGGCCAATACCCCTCATCAGTTCGGGTATTTTTTTACCGCCAAACATCAATAGTACTACCACAATGATAAGTATCCACTCACTGCCACCCGGCAATGAGAATAAAAGAATATTGCTCAGAACAGATAAAGTCATAATCTTGATTTAGGCGGTAAAGATAAATCAAATATTGACTACCCCGCTATTTAAGATAGCAAAATTATCCTTAAATAGTTTGGAAACAGCAGGCAAATGATGATGAAAGGCTTACCGGATATAATTTTTACCACACCTGGCCTTGCCATTGGCGGCCTGCTCAGGTGAAATGCCCCTGGCACATGAAGTTAAAAACGCTACGGTAAAAAGCACAACGAGTGAAAGAATGATCCTTCTCATGGTTTAAATTTTTAAATGTTTTAAAAAATCAGTGGTAACGTCTTTGCGAAGGATCTTGAATTGTATATTCAGAACACAATAATAATACCAATTTGTGGAAAATGCAAAAAAAAAGCGAAAAAATATTTTTTTCGCTTTTTTATATAGGTTATGGCCTGCTTAGTTCTTGGCAACAGCCCTTCTTTTTTCGCTGATACGGGCACTTTTACCGCTTCTGTCGCGTAAATAGTACAATTTAGCCCGGTTTACCTTACCCACTTTATTCAGCACAATACTTTCGATATTGGGCGAAAAAACGGGGAATAAACGTTCTACACCAACGCCATCGCTCATTTTACGTACTGTAAATGAGGCTGTTGCGCCTGTTCCCTGGCGTTTAATGACATCGCCTTTAAAACTTTGGATACGCTCTTTGGTACCCTCAATAATTTTATAATTAACAGTGATGTTATCACCTGCTTTAAAATTAGGAAGTTTTGCTTTTCCTTTTGTGTCCAATTGCTCATGAACAAATGCTACTGCGTTCATATTATATGATTTTTTACGGACGGCAAAGGTAGGGGAAAGTTTCGAGTTTTTAGTTCTTAGTTCAGAGTTTTTTTGATTTCTAACTCTTTTATTTTAAGTTGGGATTAAACCCAATTGCTTATATGAATAAAAAACCCGACAGAAAGCTGCCGGGTTAAATAATATAGCTTGATTTTAAAGTATTTAACTAAGAACTAAAAACTGAGAACTATCTTGCTACGTTCACCGATCTTTTTTCCCTGATCACCGTTACTTTGATCTGGCCGGGGAAGGTCATTTCGGTTTGTATCTTCTGGGCTATTTCAAAACTCAGTTTATCGCTGTCGCCATCGGTCACTTTATCAGCCTCTACAATTACCCTCAACTCGCGGCCAGCCTGTATAGCATAGGCTTTTTCAACCCCGGTATAGGCCATGGCCAGGTTCTCCAGGTCTTTGATACGCTGGATGTACTGCTGCATGATCTCGCGCCTTGCACCCGGCCTTGCACCGCTAATAGCATCACAAGCCTGGATGATTGGAGAGATCACATATTGCATTTCCATTTCATCGTGGTGGGCACCAATGGCATTAACCACGGCAGGGTTCTCCCCATATTTTTCGGCCAGTTTGGCTCCTAATAATGCGTGGCTCAATTCCGTTTCTTCATCGGGTACCTTACCAATATCATGCAGTAAGCCGGCCCTTTTGGCCAGTTTTGCATTCATGCCCAGTTCGGAGGCCATGATAGCACAAAGATTAGCTGTTTCGCGGCTGTGCATCAGCAGGTTTTGTCCGTATGAAGACCTGAACCGCATACGGCCAACCATCCTGATCAGTTCTTTATGCAGCCCGTGTACGCCCAGTTCCATGGCGGTACGCTCACCAATTTCCATTACCTGGTCGTCTATTTGTTTTTTGGTTTTTTCCACTACTTCTTCAATACGTGCCGGATGAATGCGTCCATCGGATACCAGGCGCTGCAGCGATAAACGGGCAATTTCCCTGCGCAGCGGGTCGAATGAGGAAAGTACAATGGCTTCCGGGGTGTCATCCACAATAAGATCCACGCCCGTAGCAGCTTCTATGGCACGTATATTTCTTCCTTCGCGTCCAATGATAGAGCCTTTGATCTCATCACTTTCCAGGTTAAATACCGTAATGGCATTTTCAATGGCAGCTTCGGCAGCCGTGCGCTGTATGGTTTGTATAACAATTTTACGGGCTTCTTTGGTAGCCTTTAATTTGGCATCTTCAATGATCTCCTGCTGTATTACCAAAGCTTTGGTGTGGGCTTCCTGTTTCAGGCTTTCGATCAACTGGGCTTTGGCATCTTCGGCACTGAGGCCGGCCACTTTTTCCAGGCGGCGGATATGTTCTTCCTGGTGTTTTTCCAGTTCGGTACGTTTGATGTTTACGATCTCGGTCTGGCGGTTCAGGTTTTCCTTGATCACTTCGTTGTCCTTGATCTGTTTCTCCAGATTCTGGTCTTTTTGATTAAGGGATTGTTCCTTTTGCTTGATGCGGGCCTCGCTTTCAACCAGTTTCTGGTTGCGCTGCATCACATCACGCTCGTGATCGGCCTTAAGCTGCACAAATTTTTCTTTGGCTTCTAAAAGCTTTTCTTTTTTAAGGTTTTCGGCCTGTAACTGGCCATCGGCAATGATCTTTTGAGTCTGTTGCTCAGCTTCTGCTATTTGTTTTTGGGTGTTTTTGGCAAAAACCAGTTTACCCAGTACGATGCCCAGTATCAGCGCAGCTGCGCCAATGATAATGTAAATTATAATCGGATCCATTGATTGTCTCTGTTTTTAAACGGTTCAAAATCATATATAACTCCCCTTTATCCATATACAAGTTAAATGAGATGTTTAGCCTACGAAGATAAGTAATATTGTTTATAGAAAACGGGGTTAGGGGGTTGGGGCCAAATAAAATTGCCCTGCAAATGATCCGGTTAAGGCTCATTTTTATGTATGCAACCGTTGTTTTTATTAAACCCGGGCTTTAATATTGGTTAATATCATTGGCCAGCCTGCTAATTTCGGGGTTGTTGTACAGCCGGCGATTGATGGCAGCCAGGGCCGAATCTGAAATGACCCAGTTCATTGGATAACTCATTTTTATCAGGGAATCGTATAAATTCAGTTTTATGTAATGTTCCTTATCCGGGTACATCACTTTCAACTGGTTCAATAAACGATGGTCGTTCACCAGGGTTTGTGTGCCATAGGCACCGATCAGCGTTTTTACCGGTGTGGCCAGGTCATTTACCAGGGGATTTACTTTGTTCAGCACCGCATCTTTTTGCGGACTGTTGGTGGCATGCAGCACATAAAATCTCAGTTTGTGCTTATATTTTTTGTACAGGGAGTCCTGGATCAGGATATTGATCATTTCACTTACCACCCCCGAACCTGAATTATCGAAATAGCCGCCATCAACAAAATAATGAGCTGCTTTGGTTTTTGTGGTATCGTTTATTCTGCCTGCCGGACTTAAATACGGAAAGCTGGCACCCAACACCACTGCCTGGCTCATTTTTATATCTCTTTGTTCGCCCAACAGATTTAACAGGTCTACCCGTTTATTAAACCGGGGATCTGTAATGCTGATGTTGCTGATCACTCCGGGAATACCGTCCTGCATCCGGGTGGTATTGATGCAAATAACAGGCAAGGTGTAGGGCTTGTTCTTTTGTGTAATGATCTCAGAAAAAGCGGCAGACATGGTATTATAAAGCCTGCTGTCGCTGCCCGAACCGGTTTCCATTACCGAGGCCAGTGCATCGGCCCTGTTATTGATGAACCACAAGGGCAACACATATCTGAATACATCGGGCCCCAGCATGCGGGCAATGGTATACGTGAGAAAATCTGTCTCCAGGTAATCCTGCACGATTTGAACACCTGCTGCGTTTGCTGTAGAATCAGTTTGTTTGGCACGTAATAAATTAAAGTAAGCGGCATTGCCCACACTGCCACCTGATGCACCGGAAAGGCAAAACAGGTGTGCGGTTAACTTACCGTTTGTCTGGCTATCCAGGCTGGCCATTACCGAAGCGCTCCAATAGCCCGAACGGGATGCACCTCCGTCTGCCAGTACAAAATAAACGGGGTATTCTTTTTTATTCAAAGTGTCATCCAGTACTGTTTTTCTTTGTTCTATCCAGTGTTTAAAATACTCCGGCAGGGTCTGGCGGTTGTTAAAACTATGGCTTGCCATTTTTTTTGCAGGAAGCTGTGTATGGTGTGGTTCATGAATTAAACCGGCAATAAAGGCCACGATCATGGCTACCACATGCAGATTAAGACGGAAAATAACAGACAGTAATGTAACTCCGTTGCCTAAGATGAGTAAAATGCCGAAGGCAAATAAAATAAATGGCACAGCCCCGATGTTGCAGGACACCGCAATTGAGAAAATAGTACCCAGGTAAAAAATTAAACCGGCAACCAGTACGATCATGAACACCCGGGTATAAAAACGTTCTTCAATTCCGAAAACCTGTTTTTTTACTTTTGCAACAAGTGTATTTTGTATGCCATCACCATTTAGATCCGGGTTCTCTACAATAAATATTTTTTTCTTGAATACCAGCAGCAGTACAAGCCCTATCTGAAAAAGGATGAGTAAAAGCAAGAGGAAAAAATAGGAGGGGAAAACAGCAATGGCTGTTAAAGCAGATCCCAAAACAGCAACGGTAACCTGGCGGTATCTTTTCAGGAATCTAAGTTTAGACTCCTTATCCGGAAACTTAAGATCATCATTCACCTTGTCTGCCTGCATACTCCAGAAATCATAGATTGCCGTATACACAAATGTTGAGATGCCGAGGATCAAATAAAACAGCCAGTTGAGGCCGGCATGGGTATGCAGTTTAAAAAAAGCCAGTAAAATAATAGTAAGGCAGCTGAATGCCATAAACCTGGGCATTTGTATCAGCATACGACGCCAGTGAACGGTATCTTTATCAAGGGTATGATCCTGAAGTCTTACCAATATTATTTTGCTGATCAAATAACAGGTATACCAGGTGATGTAGGTCCAGAATACTTCGGCAATGATGAACAAAGCAAAGATGCGCCTGTTCTCCAGGGTGCGTTGCAGCAGGTCTTTTCCCTGGCTGAGCTGCCAGAATGCTACCCAGGCAAAAACCAAAAATACCCCGGCAGGAAAGAACAGCCACATCGATTTAAACAATGCCCTTAAAAAGTGGATCGTAAAAAGACCTTTAAAAGAAATGGCTTCTTTTTGATACAGGTTGGCAGCCATACGGTTAGTTTTTTAAGAAAGATAATGGCTTTCTGAAAGTATACCAATATTGTAAGGAGGTATTTTATTTACAACTTGCTCTTTGGTTGTACAGCCTGCAGTTATTTTTTTGAAGCGTGCTTTATTTCACTTTATCCAGCTGCTGCTCAATCTTCAGCAGGGCATCTGCCATTTCTTTTTCTAAACCGGGGTTGGTTTCGGCGCTGGTTTGGGTGGCATACCAGATCATGACCATGGCAATATAATCCTGCATATCCTTGCCGGAGAACTGGGTTTTAAATTCTACTATTTTTTCGTTGATGGTTTTCAGGGTGCGGCGGATGGCTTCCTCATCGGCAGGATTGGTTTTGATGCGATAGGTACGATCGCCGATGACAATATTTACGGGGATGAGTTCTGCCATGATTATTCACTTAGTATGCCAATACATTTGTCAATTTCACGAATGTACTGGTTGATGTTTTTTTCAAATGCTTTTTTATCGGCCTCGTTCATTTTGCCGGTGGCGGCTTTTAAAATGGATATTTTTTCCTGCAAAGCACCGATCTGTTCTTTATCCTTTTCTTTTGTTTGTTGCAGGGTTGCAATTAATTCGCTTTGCCGCTGGTTCTCTTTTTGCAACAGCTGGTAGTTCTTCAGCAGTTGCTGAAGTTTATTGGTGATGCGTTTGATATGTTGTTCTAAATCACTCATAAAAACCCCCTCCGCCCCCTAAAGGGGGAACCTGGAGTATAATTGTTTAAAAGTATTCTGTTTTATAAATAGTGAGCTGATCCTGGTCAAAAGACTCCATTTCCCCCTTCAGGGGGTCAGGGGGTCTTTTTTATTTCCTGATCTCTGCACCCAGTTCTTTTTCATAAGCCCCGATGATCTTATTCATCATGCTGTCAATATCGGTATCGGTCATTGTTTTTTCTTCATCTAAAAAAGTAAAGCTGATGGCCATTGATTTTTTACCGGCACCGATCTTTTCACTTTCAAATATATCAAACAAACTGATAGCAGTTAACTTATTTAGTTTGGCCGCTGCGGTTGCTTTTTCCACGGCTTCAAAAGGAAGGGCTTTATTTACAACAATGGCCAGGTCGCGGTTTACGGCCGGGTATTTACCCACTTCTTTATATTGAATGCTGTTCTTCTTATTCAGTTTCAGCAAACGGTCCCAGTGAAGGTCGGCATAAAATACGGGTTGTTTGATATCAAAGCGTTCCAGTTTGCTGTTGCTGATCAAACCTATTTCGGCAATCTTTTCATTTTTAATGCTGGCCTGCAGGCCGTTTGACAGATCGGGGTTTTCGGCCTGGGTATAGGTAACTGCGTTTAAGCCCAGCAGTCTCATTATTTTTTCAAACACTGCTTTTGTAAAATAAAAGTCGGCCTTTTCTCCTTTGCCCTTCCAGCCATCGGCAGTTTTATTGCCCGTAATATAAATGGTAAGGTGATTGTTTTCAATATATTTTCCGGCATCGTTTACGCCGTATGTTTTTCCAAATTCAAAAAATGTAAGGTCATTGTTTTTACGGTTAAGGTTGTAGGCAACAGAGGTAAGGCCGGTTTCCATCATGGCCGGGCGCATGATGTTCAGTTCCTCGCTTAAATTGTTTATCATTTTTACCGTATGCTTCAAAACAGCCTCATGGTAATACCCACTGTAGGTAATGGAGTTGGTAAAAATTTCCTGAAAGCCTGATCCTGCAAGGTATTCAGCAACTTTTTCTGTGCAGGCAGCTTCATGTGCCAGGGTTTCCACAGCGGGAGCAATGGTGATCATGGCAGGGATGTCTACATTATCCAAACCGTCAATACGCATGATCTCTTCTACAAGATCGGCGCCAATACTGATATCGGGTTTGTTGTAAGGCACTGTAAAACGCATTTCATCATCGCCTTCTTTTATCAGTTCAAAGCCCAGGTTGTGTAAAATGTTTTTTACCGTATCGCCGTGGTAATTTTTGCCACTTAATTTTTTAAGGTAGTGGTATTTTAATGCTACCTCAGTTTTTTCCTTTGGGGCAGGGTATACATCAACGATATCGCTGGCTATCTGGCCGCCTGCAATTTCTTTGATCAGCAGGGCTGCTCTTTTTAATACAATTACGGTATTGCCTATATCAACCCCTTTTTCAAAACGGGTGGCGGCATCGGTACGCAGACCGTGTTTTAAAGAGGTTTTGCGTATGGCAGTTGGATTAAACCAGGCGCTTTCCAAAAAAATACTTTTAGTGGCAGTGGTTACGCCGCTGTGAATACCGCCATACACGCCTGCCATGCACATGGGCGCATCGGCATTGCAGATCATCAGGTCATCGGCAAATAATTTTCTTTCTTTTTCATCCAGGGTAACAAAAGCGGTTCCTTCGGGCATGTTTTTAACGATCACTTTTTTTCCGGTAATGGCATCTGCATCAAAAGCATGCAGGGGCTGTCCGGTTTCATGCAGGATGAAATTGGTGATGTCGACAATGTTATTGATGGGCCTCAGGCCAATGCTTTTTAATCTTTTTTGTAACCAGTCGGGGCTTTCGGCAATGGTAACGCCTTCTATACTTACGCCGGCATAGCGTGCGCAGGCTTCTGTATTTTCAATCACCACTTCTATCTGAAGTCCCTGGTTATCGGGTTTAAAAGCATTTTTGAAAGGTGATCTTACCACCGTTTCTTTTTTATTGTGGTGCGATAACCAGGCACAAACATCACGGGCAACGCCCAGGTGGCTCATGGCATCACTGCGGTTTGGGGTAAGTCCTATTTCAAAAATATGATCATCTGTGAGTTTAAAATAATCGGCTGCTGGTGTTCCGGCTTTGGTATCGGCAGGTAAAACCAGGATACCGTCGTGGCTTTCGCCTAAACCCATTTCATCTTCGGCACAGATCATTCCGTGGCTTTCCACACCACGTATTTTTGCTTTTTTCATGGTCATGGGCTCGCCGTTAACGGGGTAAATGGTTGAACCAATTGTAGCAACCACTACCTTTTGCCCGGCAGCTACATTGGCTGCACCACAAACGATCTGCAGTTTTTCTCCGGTACCAATATCTACCGTGGTAAGTTTTAATTTATCGGCATCAGGATGTTTTTCGCAGGTGATCACTTCACCAACCACCAATCCCTGCATGCCTCCTTTTACAGCTTCGTATTTGTGCAGGCTTTCCACCTCAAGCCCTATAGACGTAAGGATCTTGCTTAGTTTTTCAGGTTCTATGATCTCGGGCAGGTATTCACTAAGCCAGTTATAACTTATAATCATTCAGGTATTAGGTTTAATATTGATCGGCAAAGATAGTTAATGACAAATTAGTGTGTTGGTTTTTGCCCCGGCCAATAAAAAAAGGGGTACAAGAAACTACAAATTTGACCTAAGGAATGCAAACAATTTTTTTTCTGTTGGAGGTGCAGAAAAAAAGAATTTGGATAATGCCCATGTTAATAAATTGTTACGTAGCCCGACTGTATTTGAATTATGCCTGTTGATAAGCATGTGCATAAGCTGTTAAAATGTTACCTTTGCCTGTGGATTAGCCGTGGAAAATGAATGTAAGCAAACAGAAAAACAGCAATGTTAATAAACTATAGTTTTTTGCTTTTACCTTAGCCGGCCTGCACAGCATAACCCTAACAAACAGCAGTACACAGCACATATGGAACTTACAAATTTTAATAAAGACAAAAAGCTGCGTCGTAAAGCACCGCTTGACCTCACCAACATGATGTATGGCAAAGTTCCGCCACAGGCAAAGGAACTGGAAGAAGCCGTACTGGGTGCCATCATGCTCGAAAAAAGTGCATTTGATACCGTGGTTGAAATTTTAAAACCCGAGTGTTTTTATGTAGATGCCAACCAGCGCATTTACAAAGCCATGCAGGGACTGGCCATAAAAAGTTTACCGATCGACCTGTTGACCGTTGTAGAAGAATTAAAATTTCGTGAAGAACTGGATCTGGTGGGCGGCCCGTATTATGTGACCAAACTTACCAATGCGGTTGTTTCATCGGCCAATATTGAAGCACACTCCAGGATCGTTTTACAAAAATTTATTCAAAGAGAACTAATCCGCATCAGCGGCGAGATCATTGGTGATGCCTATGAAGACAGCACCGATGTTTTTGATATGCTGGATGAGGCAGAGGGCAAGCTTTTTGAGATCACCAACAATCACCTGCGTAAAAACTTTGACAGCATTGATACGGTTTTGGTAAAAACCATTCAGCGTATTGAAGACATGCGCAACAGGCAGGAAGATATAACCGGTGTGCCTACGGGGTTCCCTTCGTTAGACAGGATAACCTATGGCTGGCAGTCAACCGATTTGATCGTGCTGGCCGCAAGGCCATCAGTGGGTAAAACGGCTTTTGCCTTAAACCTGGCCAGGAGTGCCGCCATGCATCCAACCAAACCAACCGCAGTAGGTTTTTTTAGTTTAGAGATGAGCAGCTCTCAATTGGTGCAACGTATCTTAAGCGCCGAAAGTGAAATATGGTTAGAAAAAATTGCCAGGGGTAAATTAGAGGAGCATGAGATGAAGCAGTTGTATAAAAATGGCATTGAACGCTTATCCAAAGCACCCATCTTTATAGATGATACTGCCGCGTTGAATATTTTTGAACTGCGGGCCAAATGCCGCCGGTTAAAAAACAAGCACAATGTTGGCCTTATCATTATTGACTATTTGCAGCTGATGAGTGGAGCAGGCGAAAACCGCAACGGCAACCGGGAGCAGGAGATCAGCCGTATATCAAGGGACCTGAAAGGGCTTGCCAAAGAATTACAGGTGCCCATCATTGCCTTATCTCAGTTAAGCCGTGAGGTAGAGAAAAGAAAAGAGGGTGCAAAAATTCCGCAGTTAAGTGATCTGCGGGAGTCGGGTGCCATTGAGCAGGATGCCGATATGGTGATGTTCCTGTACCGGCCCGAGTATTATGATATTACCAGCAACGAAATGGGAGAGAGCAATAAAGGGGAAACCTTTGTAAAGATAGCCAAGCACCGTAACGGCAGTCTGGATACCGTTAAACTGAAAGCCTTGCTGCATATTCAGAAATTCATTGAAGAGGAAGGCGGCAGCGATTTTGCCAGCGGCTTACCCGGCGGAAGCTGGAAACCGGTGAAGGGTGATGATGGCGATGGTGCAAAACTGTACATACAAAAGGGCAGCAAGATGAATGACGGGGAGTTTGATGAGGATGCACCTTTTTAATGGATAATGGATAATGGATAATTTTTTAATGGATAATGGAGAATGTTTTCAAAAAACTCATTCTCCATTTTTATTTTCTTTAAGTTTGACTGCTGGATTATCCGCGTCAGCGGTTGTAAATCCTAGCGGCTGTTAAATAAATCCAACCGCTACAATTAAAAAATAAAAATGTCCCTTCCGTTTTTTTATAAAGAAGATCTGATTGCATCGAATACGGATCTGGTGCTGGATGAAGCCACCAGCAAGCATGTGGTGCAGGTATTGCGTATGCAGAACGGCGAACAGCTGCAGTTAACGAATGGCAAAGGCGTTTTATTTACTGCTGAAATAATTGATAATAATCGAAAAAGATGTGCTGTAAAAATTATACAAACATTCGATATTCCACATTCGCAATTCCACATTTCCATCGCTATTTCTCCCATAAAAAACAATACCCGTTTTGAGTGGTTTTTAGAAAAAGCAACCGAGATCGGGGTTACAGAAATAATTCCGCTGGTATGTACAAGAACGGAAAAAACGGCATTTAAGTTCGACCGGATGAAAAGTATCCTGGTGAGTGCCATGCTGCAAAGCCAGCAGTGCTGGTTGCCGCATTTGCATGAGCCAACAAAAATTAATGAACTCGTTAAATCATCTGCACAACAGCAAAAATTCATTGCCCATTGTATGGATGGGGACAAAAGAAGTTTATCTGATTTAAACAATGAATCACTTTCTTCAAAAATTATTTTAATTGGGCCCGAAGGTGATTTTACGGCGGAGGAAATTGACCTGGCATTGCTGCATCATTTTAATGCGGTAAGCCTGGGTGATACCAGGTTAAGAACGGAGACAGCGGGGTTGGTAGCGGTTACACGCTTATGTATTATTTAGTTCAACTTTTGAATAGCAGGATATTGCGGTTGTAAACTTTTTGGTTTGTTTTTTTGTAAAAATTTAAGCATTTTTTCCTGCATTAATGAGGAGAATAAAAGAATAGAAAAGATAATGTTTGAAAGGATAAGATGACATGAGAAATAATTATCTTTATTTAAACTGGCGATCCTTATGAAATATTTTTACTTCCTTCTACTTTTATTTTTTTACAACCAAGCAATCGGTCAATCCCTTTCCATAAACACCGATGGCAGCACAGCCAGCAGCAGTGCTATGCTGGATGTAAAAAGCACCACCAAAGGTTTACTGTTGCCACGCATGACCAAGGCACAAAAGGATGCCATAGCTGCACCTGCTACAGGATTGCTGGTGTATCAAACCAGTCCGGATAGCGTGGGCTTTCAATATTTTGATGGAACCAAATGGTTGTGGTTGCAAGGTGATGAGGATACTTATTGGGCAAAGGTTGGTAACGACATATTCAATAGAAATTTAGACAAAGTAGGTGTTGGTACTACCACACCATCAGTAAGGCTACATGTAACTAAAGGCTTTGCAGGCAATCTATTAACTATACCAACAACTAGAGTTAGTTTGTTTGAAGATGATGCCAGTAATTATATTCAGTTACTTAGCCCGGATGCAAATGAAACAGGGATACTGGCAGGCAATGCATCCACATTCATTAAAAGCGGAATTGTTTTTGCAGCCGATAGTGCTGTTTTGATAAGAACCGGTGGAAACAACACCAGGATATTTGCTGCAAAAACCGGATTGGTGGGCGTAGGTAACACAAACCCGCAAAGCAGGCTGCATGTAAGTAGCGGCACTACTCCAGGTGCTTTATTTGTAACCCCTTCAACAGGGATATTTGAAAGTTCCGGCTTTAACTTTCTGCAATTGATGAATCCTTCAGGAGCATCTGCTTCCATTATGTCGGGTACCGAATTAACCACCAGCAGAAGCAGCATTAATTTTAACCCGGATAGCTCCATTCTATTTAATTCACCGGGTTTTATAAGCAGAATGACTGTAAAAAATACCGGGGAAGTGCTGGTCCCCGGTTTATTGGGTGTTGGCACTACCACACCGCAATCCAAATTACATGTAAGCCGGGGAACCGTTGCGGGTGCTGCTTATTTCCCCTCATCAACCGGGATATTTGAAAATCCCGGCTTTAATTTTCTGCAATTGATGAATCCTTCAGGAGCATCTGCTTCCATTATGTCGGGTACAGAATTAACCAATAGCAGAAGCAGTGTTAATTTTAATTCGGATAGTTCCATTTCATTTAATTCACCGGGATTTGCCAACAGAATGACTGTAAAAAATACGGGAGAAGTGCTGGTCCCCGGTTTATTGGGTGTTGGCACAACCATACCGCAAACTAAATTACATGTAAGCCGGGGAAACGTTGCGGGAGCTGCTTATTTCACTTCTTCAACCGGAATATTTGAAAACCCCGGCTTTAATTTTCTGCAATTGATGAATCCTTCAGGAGCAGCTGCTTCCATTATATCGGGTACCGAATTGATCAATAACCGGAGCAGTATTAATTTTAACGCTGATAGCTCTCTAACATTTGCCACAGGAGGTATTTCAACACGAATGACCATTACAAAAAATGGCAGCACAGGAATTGGTACCACTTTGCCTGCGGCAACACTGGATGCAAATGGCAGTTTTAAATTAGGAATTGTGGGCACGGTAAATTCAGCCATCATTAAAAATACAGTTACTATCGATTTGGGGTCAGTAGCTGCAAATAATGAACTGGATGTAGTAACAGCCGTTGCCAACGCCGGCATTTCAGGAGCGGTAAGTGTTTCTCCGTCAACAAATTTACCTGCCGGTATCATCATTGCCTGGGCAAGGGTTTCATCGGCGGGCAATATTACAATTAGATTTAGAAATGTATCAGCCATTCCAATTGATCCGCCGCCAACCAGTTATTTCATTGCCGTAATTCAATAATTTTTCATTTACTTCGCCTGATCTGTATATTTTTCTTCTTCATCCGGAAGTACCGGTTCATTCAATATTACCAGCCTGTTCCTCTCCATTCTTTTCCGCATCACCAGGTTCAGCATTTCCACTAAAAATGAAAAAGCCATACCAAAATAAATATAGTTTTTCAGTTTCAGTTCATGGGCCGCTTCTGCATTCCATCCTTCCATAATGAGGCTGAGGCCGATCATGACCAGGAAAGACAGTGCCAGCATTTTAAGTGTAGGATGTTTATGAATAAAAGCTGAAATGGCCGGACTGAATAAGAACATCACCCCCATGGCAATAACAACTGCTGCAATCATGATCTCTACATGTTTTGCAGTTCCTCCGGCGGTAATGATGCTGTCAAATGAAAAAACAGCATCTATCAGCATGATCTGCCCGATCGCATTCAGCAGGGTGATTTTTTTTTCTTTTTTAGCAGATACATTGGGGTCTTCACCTTCCAGTTTATGGTGTATTTCCATCACCGATTTATAAATAAGAAATAAACCGCCTGCCAGCATTACAATACTGGCCAGGTCAAATCCTTTGTTAAAAAGGGTAAATACGGCTTTCCCTTTTTGAGACAGCAGCCAACCCAGTCCCAGTAACAACAGGCTGCGTGAAAGGATACCGGTGATCATCCACATACGGCGTGCATTTTTCTTGTCTTTTGCTTTATCCAGGCGGCTGAGTATAATACTTACAAAAATCACGTTGTCAATACCCAGTACCACTTCCAGTACAACCAGGATAAAAAAACTGATGATGCTTTCTGACGTGAATAGATGTTCCATACTATAGTTGGTATTTAATATTTAAGATTGAAGGTGGTTGATCTCTTTACAAATGTTTTTTACTATGGAAGGGCCTTGATAAATAAATCCTGTCCAAACCTGTACCAAAGATGCTCCGGCTTCCATTTTTTCTTTTGCATCGGCACCGGTGAATATACCACCGCTGGCAATAACAGGAATTTGCCCGTTTGTTTTTTGATGAATATATTTTACAATTTCGGTACTTCTTGCTTTTACAGGTAAGCCACTTAAGCCGCCGGCACCTATAGCCGTTAGTCGGGAGTCAGGAGTCAGGAGTTGCTCACGGCTGATGGTGGTGTTTGCTGCAACAAGGCCATCTAATTTTATTTCTAAAGCCAGTGCAATCACATCATCAATTTGTTCCTGCGTAAGGTCTGGTGCAATTTTTAAAAGGATTGGTTTAGGGTTTAGACGTTTAGCGTTTAGATTTTGCAGGTTCGTCAGAATCTTATGCAACGCATCCTTGTCCTGTAACTCCCTTAACCCCGGCGTGTTGGGACTGCTTACATTCACCACAAAATAATCCACATGATCATGCAGGGCAATAAAGCATTTTTCATAATCCTTCCAGGCATCTTCGTTGGGGGTGATCTTGTTCTTGCCGATATTGCCGCCAATGATGAGTCGTTTCCCGTTTCTTGTTTTTTGTTTCTCGTTTCTCGTTTTCCAGGCCTTTAATCTATTTGCAACCGCTTCAACGCCATCATTATTAAAACCCATGCGGTTGATCAGTGCTTTGTCTTTTGGCAGGCGGAATAAACGGGGTTTATCATTTCCTGCCTGTGGGAGTGGGGTTACTGTTCCTATTTCAACAAAACCAAAGCCAAGGGCTTCCAGTTCATTGAGATATTTTGCGTTTTTATCAAAACCGGCACCCAGGCCAACCGGGTTGGGAAATGAAATATGAAATGTGGAATATGGAATATTTACCGGGGGTTTGAAGCTTGTACCTATTAGCTTTTTTATAAAGGCAATCTTACAAAGCATCTTTAACCCATTCATCGAAAAATAGTGAACCCATTCGGGATCAAAGCAAAATAAAATGGAACGAAGGACTTTATACATCGCTGCAAAAGTACGCCACTGCAATCAGTTTTTTATTTTCATGGAGAAATGATAACTTTGGTCTATAAAGTTGCATAAACAACCATTTTTGGTTTGTGGTTAATTGTTTGTGGTTTGTAGTTAAGCTTCCTGATAAATGAACGCTTCTCAAATTGCAAGCACCCAACAACAAACCACCAACCACAAACAACAAACTATTCAACCATGCAGGAAGCATACATCGTAGCAGGATACAGAACAGCCATTACCAAAAGTAAAAAAGGCGGATTTCGTTTTTACAGGCCCGATGACCTGGCAGTAGATGTGATCAAAGGGTTGCTGGCCACCGTGCCCCAGCTCGACGTAAAAAGAGTGGATGATGTAATTGTGGGCAACGCTGTACCTGAGGCTGAGCAAGGGTTGCAGGTAGGCAGAATGATCTCTGCCAGGGCTGTAGGCATTCATGCACCCGGCATTACCATTAACCGGTATTGTGCCAGCGGACTGGAAAGTATTGCCATGGCCACCGCAAAGATCAGAAGCGGCATGGCTGAATGCATCATTGCCGGAGGAACCGAAAGCATGAGCCTGGTGCCCACTGCCGGTTGGAAAACCGTACCTTCTTTTACCATTGCAGAAAAAGAACCCGATTATTATTTAAGCATGGGCCTTACTGCCGAAGCAGTGGCTAAAGACTATAAAGTAAGCAGAGAAGACCAGGATGCATTTAGCTTTAACAGCCATGCAAAAGCAGGCAACGCCATTAAGGAAGGCTACTTTAAATCGGGTATATTACCCATTACGGTAAATGAGATTTACTTAGATGCCAAAGGCAAAAAGCAAAAAAGGGATTTTGTGGTGGATACCGATGAAGGGGTACGGGCTGATACCACACCCGAAGGACTGGCAAAATTAAAACCCGCATTCGCTTTGGGCGGCTCGGTTACTGCGGGTAATTCATCTCAAACCAGCGACGGTGCTGCTTTTGTGGTCGTAATGAGCGAAAGGATGATAAACGAACTGGGATTAAAACCCATAGCCCGTTTGGTGAATTGTGCTAGCGCCGGTGTACATCCACGTATTATGGGTATTGGGCCTGTTGAAGCAGTACCCAAGGTATTGAAACAGGCAGGTATGAGTATGGCACAAATTGATCTTTTTGAATTAAATGAAGCCTTTGCCTCCCAGGCTTTGGCTGTAATACGCACGTTGGAATTAAACCCTGAGATCGTCAACATAAACGGTGGCGCTATTGCATTAGGCCATCCGTTGGGCTGTACCGGTTGTAAACTTACCATACAGATAACCCATGATATGAAAAGGTTGAATAAGAAATATGGTATTGTAACTGCCTGTGTTGGGGGCGGACAGGGGATAGCAGGAATTATTGAAAATATTCAGTAATATTGATATCTTTAGAAAATCAAAATAAAAATACCGGGGCAGCGTTATGTGCAGGTGTGTAATCCAGTAAAATAAATTCTTTCCCTGATTAAACTATTTTCGGGCAATTCAGTCGTAACTAAATTTATATCATAGTCACCAAAAAAACTGCTATGGACAGAAGAGACTTTCTTACAGCGGGCAAACCCAAAAAAAAGGCACCTGCTCAATCAAAAACTGGCCAAATAGTATCTCCGGCACGTACGTTGAGTGGTATCAATCCCTACACTGGCGCCTGGGGCACCAATGAAGTGATCCATCTTTTAAAGCGAACCATGTTTGGAGCTAAAAAAGCCGATGTGGATTATTTTGCGTCACTCACCATGAACCAGTCTGTGGATGAATTGCTTAACCCCACAGCGCCAGACCCATTACCCCCGGTTAAAGAATATACCACTTCAACCCAGCCGGGTACACCCGATGCCAATATTGCACAGGGAACTACCTGGGTAAATGACATTAATAATGATGGTACGGTACAAAGCCAGCGAATGGCATCGTACAAAAAATGGTTTACCGGCGTGTTGATCAACCAGGACAGGAGTATAAGGGAAAAAATGATCTTTTTGTGGATAGATAAATTTGGAAACGAGGCCAATGAAGTGGGTTATGCCAATTGGATATACCGGCAGCATACAACCATCAGGCAACATTGCCTGGGCAATTATAAACAAATGGTCAGAAGCATGACGCTGGATCTGGCCATGCTTCGTTACCTGAACGGATATTTAAATACCGCAACGGCACCCGATGAAAACTATGCCAGGGAATTGCAGGAATTGTTTACCGTTGGCAAAGGACCAGATAGTAAATATACCGAGGCCGATGTTAAAGAAGCAGCCAAGGTGTTAACCGGGTGGCAGATCAATTTTAATACCTACCAAACTGTTTTTAATCCGGCCCGGCACAGCACCGTAGCCAAAACTTTTTCATCATTTTACAACAATACCGTAATACCGGGCAGAACCGGTGCCACAGCCGGAGACCAGGAACTTACCGATTTGCTGAATATGATATTTGCACAGAATGAAGTGGCCAAATACCTGGTTCGGAAATTTTACCGCTGGTTTGTATATTATGAAATTGATGCAGCCACCGAAGCCAATGTGATTACGCCGTTGGCTGATATTTTCCGCAGCAATAATTATGAAATTAAACCGGTACTGAGTGCCTTGTTCAAGAGTGAACATTTTTATGATGTGCTTAACCAGGGTTGTGTCATTAAAACGCCGGCCGATATTGTGATTGGCAGTATGCGGGAATATAATGTACCTATGCCTTTGGCAACTGACTGGAATACCAGCTATGGACACTGGAATACCCTGTACTCCTTTATGATACTGATGGGATTGAATTTGCACGACCCGCCAAATGTGGCCGGTATGCCTGCTTATTACCAGGAGCCATTATTTCATGAATTGTGGATCACATCAGACTCTTTACCAAAAAGAAACCAGTTTACGGATGTGATGACCAATTCCGGTTATATAAGAAACGGGTTCAGGATGCAGTTTGATTTTGTGAATTATGCCAGAACATTAACCAATCCCGGTAATCCCAATGACCTGATTGATGAGGCACTGAAATATTTATACCGGATGAATGTATCGCCGCAGGTAAAACAGCAAATGAAAACTCAAATGCTGTTAACCGGGCAACAGTACGATTACTACTGGACAAATGCCTGGACTGCTTATATAGCAAATCCTACAACGGCAAATTTTAATACGGTAAACGTAAGAATAAGAGATCTGTTCAGGTATATCATGAACTTAAGTGAATATCAATTGAGCTGATACGAGAGGCGTGAGTGGTGAACCGAGAATGGTGTGTGCTAAAGAAAATACACCATGCCTTTTATTCACGATTCACAATTCACGATTCACAAATAATACTTTTTCTGTAATAAATTTTTTTATATGAAACGTAGAGAATTTTTAGGAAAATCGGCAGCTGTTACATTACCTGCTTTGATAAGCGGGTATGCGGTAAAAGCTTTAAATGAAAATTCGCCATTGGTACAGGCATTAATGGGCGGTGTAACAGATACCGATCATGTGCTGGTTATCATACAGCTATCCGGTGGAAATGATGGATTAAATATGGTGATTCCCATCAGTACCTATAATCTTTATAATGCAGCCCGTACCAATGTGGCCATTCCCGAAAACAGGATACTGGCTTTAAATGGATATGCCAATACCGGGCTTCACCCCAGTATGACAGGCCTGCAAACCATGTATAATGAATCCAAATTAAAAATTGTACAGGCAGTGGGTTATCCGCAGCCCAATTTTTCTCACTTCCGGGCAACCGATATCTGGATGACAGGCAGTAACAGCAACCAGGAAGTATATACAGGATGGGCAGGCCGTTACTTAAATTATGAATATCCCAATTTCCCGATCGGTTATCCCAATGCCAATACACCTGATCCGCTGGCTATTCAAATAGGTTCTACAGCCAGTTTAACGGCGCAGGGCCCCAGCGTAAATATGGCCATGAGCATCACCAGTGCCACTTCTTTTTATCAACTCATCAATGGAACAAATGATCCTGTGCCCGGCACAAAAGCCGGAAAGGAATTGAGTTATATACGTTCGGTAGCCAAGCAAACCCAGCAATATGCTACAACAATTACCACTGCTGCAGCCAAGGTTACCGCGCAAAGTGCTTATCCAACCAACAACAGCCTGGCCGATCAGCTGAAAATTGTTGCCCGTCTAATAAAAGGCGGATTAAAAACAAGGGTATATATGGTAAGCTTTGGCGGCTTTGATACACACAGCCTGCAAACCACCACCACCGATACCACTGTGGGTGCGCATGCCACATTACTGGGTCGTGTAAGCGCTGCAATCAAGGCTTTCCAGGACGACCTCGTGTTTTTAGAAATTGAAGACCGGGTTGTGGGCATGACTTACAGTGAATTTGGAAGAAGGGTAAAAAGCAACAGCAGTGTGGGTACCGACCATGGTTCGGGAGCGCCTCTTTTTGTTTTTGGCAAACCTGTTGATGGTGGTATGCTGGGTGATAATCCAACAATACAACCGGTTGCCACGGTAAATGACAATGTACCTATGCAATATGATTTCAGAAGCATTTATTCCACTTTACTGGAAAGATGGTTCTGTCTTCCCAAAGCAACGGTACAGGCATTGTTTCCGCCTAACGTTAACAGCCAGTTGCAGGACCTGCCTTTAATAAAAGGAAATACCTGTAAAGTAACACCTCCGCCTCCGCCTCCTGTTTCAGGCAGCAGTATTATTACCAATTGGCCCAATCCTTTCACCAATACTACCGAGATCAGGTTTAGTACCGCAGGAGGACACACACTTATTCAGATAATGGATACCGCCGGAAGGCTTATTGTTAATTTACTGGAGAAAGATTATTTAGCTGCCACCAACGATAAGATAAATTTTGATGCATCTCATTTACCCACCGGTGTATATTATGCCCGTTTCCAAAATGGCACCACCCAACAGGTAAGGCCAATGCTTAAAGTGAGATAAATAAAATGTATATTGAATAAATAAGAACCGCCCCTGCACTTTGCAGGGGCGGTTCTTATTATGAGGTCATTTATTTTTTTAATCAGTGATCCGGTGACCCGCATTCACCCAGTCAACAATTTTTTGTTTATCAGGGGCAGTTAACTGGGCATTGGGAGCTGCCGGCATAAAAGATGGGTTTCCATCTACAGCCCTTATTTTTATTCTGTCCCAGGAGTTTACAATATCCAGGTCTGCATCAAAATTTTTACCCCCGTTTGAAGTGCCACTTAAGTGGCAGGGTCCGCAATAGCCGTTCACAATTGTTCTTACCGCATGAAATTTGGGGCCATATCCGTTAATGGTTATTGCTTTGGTGCCCACACAGTTATTGGAATTTTTTACGCTCAGTGTGTAATTGCCGGGAGCCAGGCCAAAAAAGTTTACAGATGCCTGGTAAGGTACACCTGTAATGCTGTAGGTATAGCCCGAGCCGATTGGTGAAGTAACCGTAATGGTTCCAATGGCCTGGCCGGTTATGGAATGCGTTACATTGGCTACCGGGGAAATAACCACACCCGAACAGGGGTCAACCGGAGGAGGAGGTGGTGGCGTGGGTGCGGGATCAGATTTGGAGCAGGCTGCAAATAAAACTGCAGTTGCAAATGCAGTATATAAAATGGTATTTTTCATTGAATTACATTGTATTCGTAAATTTAGTTTAAATAAGTAATACAGCATAGTTTAAGATCAGATATTTAACCTGAAAAAATACCTGTACCAGGTATGATCCGGTTTTTATGACTGACGCTGCTTCTGATTGATGCCTGTATAGGTAAGGAACAAATATTTGAAAACTTAAGTAACGGGTCTTTATTATATTTGCTGCTTCATTTTACCATATGCAAATAATTCCTGTTACCGATCAAGCAACCGCCCGGCAGTTTCTGCAGGTTGCGGTTAATATCCATAAAAACGACCCCAGCTGGATTCAACCGCTGGATAAGGACATTGAAGTTACATTTGATAAGGAAAAAAATAAAGCCTTTCGTTTTGGAGAAGCCATTCGCTGGGTTTTAAAAGATGATACCGGTAAACTGATTGGCCGCATTGCTGCTTTTATCAATAAAAAATATAAGAACAAGGGAGATGATGTTCCCGTAGGCGGGATCGGTTTTTTTGACTGCATCAATGACCAGGATGCGGCTGACCTTTTATTTGATACTGCACGCCATTGGCTGGTTCAACAGGGCATGGAAGCCATGGACGGCCCAATAAATTTTGGCGAACGCGACCGCTGGTGGGGATTAATTACTGATGGGTTTTCGCCTCCGCTGTATTGTATGAATTATAACCCGCCTTATTATGTTAAGCTATTTGAACAGTATGGATTTAAGGTGTTTTATAACCAGGTTTGCTTTGCCCTGGATGCTGTCAAACCACTTGCACAAAAAACAATGGAAAGGCACAAAGTCCATGAAAATGACCCTGATATCAGCATGGAGACCATCAAAAAAAATAACCTGGAAAAATATGCTGCTGATTTTGTAGAGGTATACAACAAGGCCTGGGCAGGGCATGGCGGTTTAAAGCAAATGAATAAGGAACAGGTATTGCTGATGTTTAAAAAGATGAAACCAGTAATGGATGAAGACATCTCGTATTTTGCCTATTACAAGGGTACCGCAATTGCCATGTTTATAAACCTGCCTGATATAAACCAGTATTTTAAACACCTCGGGGGCAAATTTGGCCTGTTACAAAAACTGGAATTTGCCTGGCGGCAAAAGTTTAATAAGACAAGAAAATTTGTAGGGCTGGTTTTTGGTGTCGTGCCCGAGTGGCAGGGCAAGGGAATAGACTCGTATATTATTGGAGAGTGCCGGAAAATTGTACAGAAACCAAACCAGCAATACCTGGATTATGAAATTCAGTGGATAGGAGATTTTAACCCCAAAATGATAAACGTAGCAGAGAATTTTGGAGATACCTTCCGCAGCCGTAACCTGGCAACTTACCGGTATTTATTCGACAGAACAAAGGAATTTCACAGGCACCCCATGGTATCATAAAAACAGGGTGCCCTAAAAACCGCTGAGCTTGCAGAAAAGATAATTAAAATCTGCGGGATCTGCGATATCTGCGGGCCGGTTAATGCGTGCAGATCTCCCGCTTACAAACGGGACAAGTTGTGTAATGCTAGGCAAAAAAAACTATTTAGTTGTTTCAAAATATATTTTCTGACAGCTTCTCAACAGGAATAAAAACAAATTCTGATTTCCAGATCAGATTACCGAAATTAGCAGTGTATGGATGATAAGTTTATTGTTTCAGCTAGAAAATACAGGCCACAGAATTTTTCAACCGTGGTGGGGCAGGCACATATTACCACCACATTAAAAAATGCCATTAAAAATAACCAGCTGGCGCATGCATTTTTATTTTGCGGCCCCAGGGGTGTGGGTAAAACCACCTGTGCCCGTATTCTTGCCAAAACCATCAACTGCGAAAACAAGACTAAGGACGGAGAAGCCTGCAATACCTGCAACAGCTGTGTTTCTTTCGATGCAGGTACTTCCATGAATATTCATGAACTGGATGCTGCCAGCAACAACTCGGTAGACGATATCCGCAGCCTGGCAGACCAGGTGCGGTTTGCTCCACAGGCAGGCAAATACAAAGTATACATTGTGGATGAGGTACACATGCTCAGTTCATCGGCATTTAATGCATTTTTAAAAACCCTGGAAGAGCCTCCTCCTTATGCCATTTTCATCCTGGCCACAACAGAAAAGCATAAGATCCTGCCTACCATCCTCAGCCGCTGCCAGATCTTTGATTTTAAAAGGATCACCAATAACGATACCATTGAGCACCTGCAGGAGATCTGCGATAAGGAAAAGATACAGGCCGAGAAAGCAGCCCTGCATGTGATTGCCCAAAAAAGCGAGGGTTGTATGCGTGATGCTTTAAGCATACTGGATAAGATCGTTAGTTTCAGCAATGGTGAATTAACCTACAGCAATACTTTAGAGCACCTGAATATTTTAGATGAGGATTATTATTTTAAAATGCTGGATCATATGCAGCAGCAGCATTTAAGTGATGCCATGCTGCTGTATGATGAAATAAACAGGAAAGGTTTTGAAGGCGATACCTTGCTGGAGGGCTACAGCGAATTTATAAGAAACCTGCTGGTAAGTAAAGATACAAAGGCAGCCATACTGCTGGAAGTAGCCGATGATTTTAAGCAAAAATACCTGCAGGCTGCACAGCAAATTGCAACCAGCTGGCTTATTGCAGCATTAAATTTGCTTAACGAAGCTGAGATCAATTACAAGCAGGCCCGCAACAAACGTCTTCATGTAGAACTGGCCATCATCAAACTCTGTTACCTGTTACAGGCAGTAGAAATGGTGAACAACGAAGGCACGGTTTCAAAAAAAAAAGTAGTTGAAACAGCCAGACCGGTTGCATTTAAATCTATTCAGCCCATAAGGGTTAAAGAAATTGAACCGCCCGTTATTGCTCAGCCGGTTGTTCAAAAAAAGTCAGAAGCAAAACTGGTTATTGAAGAACCGGAACAGCGAATTGAGAAAAAAGCAGTGGTTGAAACAGCACCGCTCAATACTGAACCCAAAAAATCACTCGGCTCTTTAGCTGCCATCCGGAATAAAGTAACTGCACAAAATAAAAATGGTAAAGAAGTTAAGGAACTGACCGAAGCCGAACTCAACATTTGTTGGGATCATTTTATAGAAAAACTGAATGCCAAAAAGAACCATTCGGCGGTAACTAATTTTAAGATGGCTGAGTTAAAGATCATTGATAATAACTCCATCGAGATCATTACCGGGAATAATATTCAGCAAAAATTCATTGAGCAGGAAAGAGCCGAACTGGTTGACGACCTGCAGCAATATTTCTGTAACCGGCAGCTTACTTATTCGGTTACCATCATCGAAAAAGAAGGAAATGGCGAAATAGCCGAAAAGCCCTTAAGCTCAAGGGAGCAATATCTTAAGATAGTGGAAGAATATCCCCTGGTCAAGGAATTGAAAGACAGGCTGCGCCTTGAACTCGATTATTAGTGCAAACAGCTGTACTTTTCCCTATTTTGCCTTAATTTCGAACCTCAATCTAAAATAAGCGATTTATATTATGGCAGAAGTGATACGCATGCCGCTTTTAAGCGATACGATGACCGAGGGGAAAATAATATCCTGGAACAAAAAAGTGGGAGATACCGTAAAAGCAGATGATGTGCTTGCCGATGTGGAAACCGATAAGGCAACGATGGAAGTGAATGGTTATGTGGATGGTACTTTATTATACATTGGTGTTCCTGCCGGCGAAGCTGCCAAGATCAACCAGATCATCGCTATTGTGGGAAAACAAGGAGAAGATTATACATCTTTACTGGATCCTGTAAGCGATGCAGCCAAACCAGCTGAAGTTAAAACAGAAGCAGCAGATAAACCCGCAACCGGGGCTGCTCAACCCAAAACCATCCCGATAGCTATCGGGACACCACCCCAAACTCAAAAAGTTTCTCTTCCCGCCGGTGCCAAAGAAATAAGAATGCCGTTGTTGAGCGATACCATGACAGAGGGTAAAATTGTATCATGGAATAAAAAAGTAGGCGATTTTGTAAAAGCCGATGATGTGCTTGCCGATGTGGAAACCGATAAAGCAACCATGGAAGTGATAGGTTATGAAGAAGGAACCTTATTATATGTAGGCGTAGAAGCCGGTAAGGCCGCAAAAATAAATGAGATCATAGCCATAGTGGGTAAGGCCGGAACTGATGTGAGTGCGTATGTAGCGGCTGAGAAAGCGGGTGAAAATAGTGGGCAGTCATCAGTTGGCAGTGTGCAGTCTGCCTTAGAAAGTGGGGTTCCAGCTTCCAATAACGAGCAACAAGAAACAACCAACGAGCAACAAGAAACAACTTCTTCCAACGGACGAGTTAAAGCTTCTCCACTTGCTAAAAAACTGGCAGCAGATAAAGGGATCGACATCAGTAAAGTGAGCGGCAGCGGCGATGGAGGAAGGGTTACTAAAAAAGATGTGGATGGTTATGTGCCAACAGCTGCAACCCCAACAGCGGTTGAAAACGCTGTCAGCGATTCAAAAGCTAAAGCACCAGTTGCTGCATTTACCGCAGGCGGACAGGAAGGCCATACCGATGTTCCATTAACCCAAATGCGTAAAGTAATTGCACGCCGCCTGGGCGAAAGCATGTTTAGTGCACCGCATTTTTATTTAACCATGGAGATCAACATGGATAATGCCATGGCAGCCCGTACGCAGCTCAATGAACTGAGCCCGGTAAAAATTTCTTTCAATGATTTTGTAATAAAGGCAGTGGCTTTATCGCTGCGCCAGCATCCAAATGTAAACAGCAGCTGGATGGGTGACTTTATCCGCATGAACCATCACATTCATATAGGCAGTGCGGTGGCTACGCCCGAAGGTTTGATCGTGCCGGTGATACGTTTTGCCGATCAGAAGAGTTTATCACAAATTGCCCTGGAAGCAAAGGAACTATACGGTAAGGCAAAGGATAAAAAAATACAGCCTCAGGAATTCAGTGGCAATACCTTCACCATCAGCAACCTGGGGATGATGGATATTGAAGAGTTTACAGCCATCATCAATCCGCCCGACAGTGCCATATTAGCGGTGGGCCGCATTAAGGAAACCGTGGTTAAAAAAGGCGAGGGATTTGGCGTAAGCAACTTTATGAAACTGACCATGAGCTGCGATCACCGTACGGTGGATGGTGCTGTGGGGGCGGCTTTTCTGCAAACGCTTAAAAAGTATTTAGAGAATCCGGTTACGATGTTGTTGTAATCAGGAAAAGAAAATAAATGAAAGCGTCAGTTTAAAAAGCTGGCGCTTTTTTGTTTTATACCGATTATACCAGTTTTTAGTCCAAAGTTTTTTGCTATCGGTATTCCCGATAGCTATCGGGACCATCTAATATTTCAACGTAGCCCGTTGGACTACTTATGAAATAAAGATGGTATTATTAACCCGGCAATATTTCTTTAATCGGCTTCTGTGGCCCCGAAAGCTTTAGGGGCACGCTTGCACTGGTATATCAGCATGGTACTTTTTAGAAAACGATCCAAAAATATATTTTCAATAAATTTTGAAAATTCAAAAACTGCATTATCTTTGTGGTATAAATAAGCCATCATGAAACTTACCGACGCAAAAGCACAGTTCATCAGCAGTTGGGGCGCTTTTGGCACGCATTGGGGCATCAACCGCACCATGGCACAAATTCATGCATTGCTGCTCATCAGTCCCGATCCCATTACCCAGGATGACATCATGGAGCAGCTAAGCATCAGCCGGGGCAATGTGAATATGAACACCCGTGACCTGATTGACTGGGGCCTGGTAGAAAGAATATTGATTCCCGGCGAACGCAAAGAATTCTTCACCGCCGAAAAAGACATCTGGAAAGTAGCCACACAGATCATTAAGGAAAGAAAAAAAAGAGAACTGGATCCTATGCTTAAACTGTTAAGTCAGCTGGAACAGATAGAAGGTGATAAAAAAGATAAAGATGTAAAACAGTTTGTGGATACCATTGCAGGCATCCGCAAGTTTGGCGGACAGGCCGATAAAGTACTGGATGTAATGATCAAAGCAGATGAGAGCTGGTTCCTGGGTAGCCTGCTGAAGTTCTTTAAATAGCGCTGCTGAAGCGCCAAAAATCAAGCTGGAAAATTCCGGCTTTTATTTAGAAAATATGTTTCAAATATTTCTGAAAATATAAAATATATCATCATGAAAAAGTTTAAAACAATGGATACCTGGATAAGCATCATTTTGATAACCGGGTTCGCCATTGCAACGATCATCAACCGGGATTATACATTTTTATCTGGATACTTTGTTGTTGGCGGCTGGCAGGTGTTTAGTATGATCGTTCATCTTTTTTACCGCAGGTCTTTAGAGATGAGTAGGGTAAGATCAGTATATCACTTTATTGCTTTTATAGCAGTGGCCACGATGCCATTTGGATCTTTTTATATACTGCTGTTAACAGCTCCATTCATGGCCGTTTTTTATACCTGGCTGTGTTTTGATGAAGTGAGAAAAATGAATCAACGGCCTTTAGCCATGTTAAAATAAAAATCAAGTGTATGAAATTTGAAATTCCAAACTGGCTCATCATGCTTGGCGGTGCCGGCCAGATATTTACCGCGATCATTTATCCTTACATCCGCCACCGGGTTTTCGACTGGTATAATGATATTAAAAAGCTAAAACCGCTTAACCAGGAAATTGCAAAAACTTACGGAAGGTATATACAGGGACTGAATTTTTCTTTTGGTCTCATTTCAATCCTCTTCACATCAGAATTAAAAAACCATACGGGCCTGGCAGTTGCCTTAACCGGTTTAATTGCTGCGTACTGGACGGGTAAACTGATTACCCAGTTTGCTTATTACCCCATGTACGATATTCCTAAAAAACGAATTTTTAAAATTGGTGAGGTATTGATGAATACCATGTTTGTTTCTTTTGCACTGATCTTCATTTCAATGTTTATACTTAACCTGCGGGGATACCTGGCCTGACAAATGAATGATGCAAATAAAACAATCCGGCCTAACTTTGTTTTTTATGAATGATCATCCTGTAATACTATTCGACGGCGTTTGCAATTTCTGCAACAGCACCGTAAACTTCACACTTAAAAGAAACACCAGAGCAAATATTCGTTTTGCGCCCATGCAAAGTGAAGCCGGCCAGCAATTGCTGCAGCATTACAACTTACCTGCCGATGATATGCAGTCGTTTATTTTTATTGAAGATGGAGTGGTGTATAAACAATCTACGGCCGCATTAAGGGTTTGCCGGCATTTAAAAGGGCTTTGGCCTTTGTGTTATAGTTTGATCATTGTCCCCAGATTTATCAGGGATGGTATATACAACTGGATTGCCGGAAACCGGTACAAATGGTTTGGTAAAAAAGATTCCTGTATGATACCTACGCCTGAAGTAAAAGCAAGATTTTTAAATTAGCATGGAAATGAAAAAAACCCTGGTATTGGGCGCATCCGAAAATCCGGCACGGGCCAGTAACCTGGCTATGATCCGGTTAAGTAATAAAAAACACCCCGTTGTTGCCATCGGTAATAAAACGGGAATGGTTGCCGGTATACCCATTGTAACCGAAAAAATACAGGCTTCGGGCATTGATACCATAACCCTTTATTTAGGTGCCCGGCATCAAAAAGAATACTACGATTATATGATATCCCTGCATCCAAAAAGAATAATTTTTAATCCCGGTGCCGAGAACGATGAACTGGCCGCCCTGGCCGGTAAAAACCATATTGAATGCCTGGAAGCCTGCACCCTGGTATTATTAAGTACCGGCCAGTATTGATCATTATCGTATAAATACGTGAAAAACACCGGTAGTTTTACGAACTCATAGCGGAAACAATATTTTTTCGTTAAAAAAGATAATAAAATTTCCGGCACATCGTTTCAGTATGGTATTATCCAATTTACCTAGAAACAATGAATCCTATGAAACCTTATGCTACCTATGCATTGTCATTATTTTTATCACTAACGGTAATGACAGGATTTGGCCAGGCCAATACTCCAAAACCTAAACAATTCAGCAGTTTTCCCGAAGTGATTGATTGCAGCGAGCAGGAATTAGCGAGAGTATTCAATACTTCCCCGGGACAAACCATCAGCCTTTCATTTTCAAACAATTTTACATTTGCAGGAAATATAACCAGTAACCTGGTAAAATATGCCAATCTGCAATCGGCTGTGATGGTATCGCCCGATTATGCCAATACCATATTCAGTATTTCAAAAATCACAAACGGCGATGGCTCGCTTTCTTACGTTGGCCGCATCATCAATAAAAATTATTTCGACGGATTTGAACTGAAAAAAAATGCAACAGGGAATTATCAGTTAAGAAAGGTAGAGACCGACCGCGTAATGCCGGATTGCATTCAATGATATAATAAATAAGCACTTAACACATATCCAACAATCCACCTAAAAACCCCTGAGCATGAAAAAGATTTTTACATTACTGATATGCCCGGCGCTGCTGCTGATTTCATATAGTGCATTCAGTGTACCCAAATTAAACAGTTATCCATCTGCTACAGCAACCATTTTTCTTGACTTTGACGGACAATATGTGCAAAGCTCCGTTTGGAACAGCGGAAATCCGATCAACTGTGCAGCTTCAGGCTTAACTGATCCGCAAATAATTGAAACATTCAACCGTGTTGCGGAAGATTTCAGGCCTTTTGATGTTAATGTTACAACCGATTCTGCCGTATTTTTAGCAGCACCACTCACCAGCCGCATCAGAATTATTATAACCAATTCAAGCAGCTGGACAGCTCCGGGTACTACAGGTGTAAGCTACATCGGAACTTTTACCTGGGGAGATGATACCCCCGCATTTGTATTCAGCGACCGGCTGTCATATACCCCAAAAAGAGTGGCTGAGTGCATCTCTCACGAAACAGGCCACACGGTTGGTTTGGCGCACCAGTCAAAATATAATCAAAATGACTGTATTACCCCCATCGAAACCTATAACACCGGGTACGGAACAGGCGAAACAGGATGGGCACCGATTATGGGAAACAGTTTGGTAAGGAATTTCAGTAACTGGAACGACGGTCCTACACCATACGGTTGCACCGCAATACAGGATAACCTTACCACCATTACTTCGCAAAATGGGTTTGGTTACCGCACCGATGATTACAGCGAAACACTCAGTGCGGGTACAACCGCAATTCCTGGAAATATTTTTAATGTTAACGGCATCATCACCACCAATACAGATAAAGATGCTTTCAGGTTTACTTTAAATTCAAATTCTAATTTCCATTTAACGGTTAATCCATTCAGTGTAGGAGCCAATGCTTCCGGTGCCGACCTGGATGTTGCTTTGGAATTGTACAATGCTTCATCAACCCTGATAAGAACATTCGACCCCCTGGCAACTCTTGGTGTTACGGTAGATACCATATTAAATTCAGGCACGTACTACCTTAAAATATATGGTTCAGGAAACAGCAATATCGGGGCATATGGAAGTCTGGGTTCTTATACCATTACCGGTTCATTCAGCGGCTTACCTATACATGATGTACGCCTGAACGGAACAATTGAAAAAGGAAAACACAATCTAAGCTGGAATATTAAGGCAGATGAGCCAATAAAAACCATTGAAGTGCAAACATCAGATGATGGTACCCGTTTTGGGTTGCTTGCAAGTGCAGATGCAGCTTCCAGCCGGTTCTCATACCAACCATTTAAAAGCAATACCATTTTCTACCGCTTAAAAGTTACTTCGGTATTAAACCAAACGGTGTATTCCAATACCATAGCTTTAAAGGGAACCGAAGATGCTGAAAAGCTTTTCACCGTATCTACCCTGGTACGTGACGAGATCATTATTAATGCAGCCGCCAATTACCAGTACATCATAAGCGATATGAACGGCAGAACGGTCAGAACCGGTAATGGCCTGAAAGGCATGAACCGTGTATATTTTTCAAATCAGTCAGACGGCATGTATATCATTCGCCTTTTAAGCAACAACCAGTCAGCAGGAAATAACGCACAACAAACAGAAAGAATTATAAAACAGTAAGGTAGATTCATGTGTAAGTCGGGGGGTAGCGTTAGGGGCTTCCCCCCTTTTTTCCGGTTGGTAAAGTGAACATGTATGATGTCCATTTATTTTTAGGTAAAACCTGAACCGGGCATTCACCTTTTTTTAAACAAACAACAAAGAGCAGACTATAAGACAGTAAGGTAGATTCATGTGTAAGTCGGGGGGTAGCGTTAGGGGCTGCCCCCCTTTTTTTTACCCCCTCCGCCCCCTGAAGGGGGAACTCAGATATCAAAACTGCGAGTGCTGTTATTATTACAAGCTGTTAAGTTTCTATTATCTTTTAAATTATTTTACTGTTGCCCAGTTCCCCCTTCAGTTGACGGAGGTTTTTTTCTATTATTTTATCCGTAACTTTAAAAAACCCATTTTTATGTTATGGAGAAAATTTAACGGAGACCCCATCCAGTTGCACATTAAAGAGGCTGTTGAACAGGTTATTAAAAGAGAATCATCAGCCGGTTATCATTTAAAAGTTTGTATTGGCACCGACAGCCAGGTAAAAGGCAAGGAAACTGAATTTGCCACGGTGATCGTTTTTTTGCGTGAAGGCCATGGCGGCTTTATGTTTATTCACAACGAAAAAACATTGCTTAAGTACAGCATTAAAGAGAGGATGCTGGTAGAAGTAGCAAAAAGCATTGAGATCGCCTATGAGCTATGCGACCTGTTCACCATGTACGATGTGGATATGGAAGTGCATGCCGACATCAATACCAACCCGCAGTTTAAAAGCAATGAAGCCCTGCGTGAAGCCATGGGCTACATCCTTGGAATGGGTTTTGCCTTTAAGGCCAAACCCGAAGCCTTTGCCAGCAGCAGCTGCGCCAACAAGGTGGTGAACTAAAACAATCGTTCTGCAATTCAGCAGGTTTGTATTTGCGAAAATACAGCCACCAGTCATTAATCCGCTTTACTTTCCAAACTCTTATTTGTTTCCTCAATAAAAGAAAGAATTTTAGTCTTACCCGTTTTCTTTACGGCACTTGTTACAAAATGCTGCGGTAAAAACTGCCAGTTTTTTTTCATGGCTTCCAGAAAGGCTTTTACATTTTTACTGACAACACTTTGGTTTTCCTTATCGCTTTTTGTAAAAATTAAGCAGAACGGAACCTGCCAGGTTCTCAACTGTATTAAAAATTCCAGGTCAATTTTTTGCGGGCTGTGCCGGGCGTCTATCAGCACAAAAACCATGGTGAGGTTTTCTCTTTTTCGCAGGTAATTTTCTATCATCTGCTCCCATCGGTTGCGGCTTTTAATGCTTACTTTGGCAAAACCGTAGCCGGGCAGGTCAACCAGGTACCAGGCCGTTCTTTTTGCACTACCCGAAGCCGGGGCAGCCTGGTTTGCTTTTGGAGTAGGGGCCGAGGAAATTTCAAAATGATTCAGCAACTGGGTTTTTCCGGGCGAGCCCGAGGTTTTTGCCAGTTTATCATTATCGCAAAGCATATTGATCAGCGAAGATTTACCCACATTGCTGCGGCCAATAAAAGCATATTCCGGCCTGTCGGGTACCGGGCATTTCTCAAAATCGGGACTGCTGATAACGTATTTGGCTGACTTGATTTGCATTGGGCAAAGATATTGCTAATTGGTCAGTAGTCATTGGTCAGTAGTCATTAGTTATTGGTCAATAGTTATTGAACGCAGCCATTTTAAATCCCATAAAGTATTAACAATTGCTAATGCTCATTGTCTATTGTCTATTGCCTGTTGCGCCTTATCTTTGCTGCCCATGACGGATTACGCACACGATACGGTAGTACCTTATAAAGATTCGGCGCTTGATAAAAAGCAGCAGGTTGCGGGTATGTTTAACGATATTGCTTTCCGCTACGATTTTTTAAACCGCTTTTTAAGCGCAGGTATCGATATCCGGTGGAGAAAAAAAGCCATCAGGCAATTGCTTAAAGCATCTCCCAAAACAATACTGGATGTGGCAACCGGTACAGCAGATGTAGCCATTATGGCAAATGATATTTTACATCCTGATAAGATTACAGGTATAGATATCAGCGATGGTATGCTGGAACTGGGCCGCAAAAAGATACAAAAGCTTGGGCTTGAAAACACCATAGAACTGTTAAATGGCGATTGTGAAACAATAAACTTTAAAAATGATTCGTTTGATGCGGTAACTGTGGCTTTTGGGGTACGTAATTTTGAAAACCTGGAAAAAGGATTGTCGGAAATATTACGGGTGTTAAAACCGGGCGGAAAACTGGTAGTACTGGAATTCAGTAAACCCAAATCAGCCTTTGTAAAGCCACTGTATAATTTTTATATGAAAGTCATCTGCCCCGTGGCAGGTAAAATATTCTCAAAAAACCGCGACGCATACCAATATCTCGACGAATCAATCAAGCATTTTCCGGAAGGAAAGAATTTTACAAATATCCTGGATAACCTGGGGTATACTAAAACTTTTACTAAACCATTGAGCTTAGGCATATGCAGCATCTATTGCGGAGAAAAATAATTAATGCGGGTATGGTTTTTTTCTTTTTTCCTTTGATTGGTTTTGGCCAATTGAGGCAGGAAATAAACCAGGAAGAACATGACGATAAAAGGATCCGGTTTGGTATTACCCTGGGTTCCAACAGGTCGCATTTTGCGTTTACGCACAATCCCATTTTTCTTAACCAGGCACCATTAGACAGTATTACAGTAATTGAAAGTGTTAACAGTACGGGAGTAAGCCTGGCCTGGCTGGTTAACATACGTTTAGGCAAACATTTCGACCTGAGAACCTATCCGGTTAACCTTACTTTTACCGAACGTAATTTTTTATATAACCTCAGCTATCCCGATATACCGGCCGGAGAGGATTTTGTTACCGAGAAAAAAGTACAGTCGATTTCACTGAGTATACCGGTTCAGATAAAATTCAGCAGCGACCGCATCAACAATTTTAAAGTGTATATGATCGGCGGTGGTAAAGTAGAGTACGACCTTGCATCCAATGCCGGAGCCCGCAAAGCTGAGGAACAGATAAAGCTCAGGAAATTAGATTATGCTGCCGAGGTTGGATTGGGTTTTCATTTTTATTTTCCCATGTTTGTATTAACACCGGAAGTAAAGATGGGCTGGGGACTGGGTAACCTGCACGCCAGGGATCAAAACCTGAAATATTCAAACGTAATTGATAAGATCAATTCCAGGTCTGTTTTCTTTTCATTAACAGTAGAATAAATTTAGCTGTTAAAAATCGTATCTCCGGTTAAACATATTAATTCTTACACCGCCTGTAAACATGGTTGTGGTGGTAGCCGCAGGATTGAGTAAAGATTTAGCATGCCGGTAAAGTCCGCTTACTTCAAAGAAAATATTTTCCCTTATTTCGTAAGACACCTGCAGGTAAGCATTAAGCACCTTTGCCTTATTGCCGCTGCCAATATTAAATCCATTGTCCTGGGTGCGGGTTCTGTAATCCCTGAAGATGTTGGCACCAAAATTCCTGCCCGCACTATCCTGGCCCTGGTAATAATAAATACCCTGCAGAAACACATGCCATTTGGGAGCAGGCTGATAGCGCACAATGCCAATAAATTCCTGAAAATTGGCGCCCAGCGGGTGGGCCAGTGGCTGGTTGTAATGGGTGTAGTTTGAAACTGTATCGTTATGGGTATAGGTGAATGGCCTTACCCGGTTCGCTTCCAGCTGAATATCCAGGTTGGGTAAGCCAAAGGCATCAATATATTTTATGCCAACCTGGATGGCCCATTTATTAACCCAGCTTCCCCTGTTTCTTCTTATTTCAGATAATACAAATTCATCCAGCAAAAACTGTCCGTATAACTGGGCCCTGTGGGCAATATTGGCTTTAAAGTCAAATCCGGCAATGGCATTATCGGGGCTGCCAATAGTACCTTCAATATGCCTGTAAAAAATAATGGGGTTCAGGTATTGAAAATCAAAACGGTTTTTCCGGCCAAAGATCACGCCCTCAAATAATCCGATATTAAGCCATTTGGTTACATTCATGCTCAGGTGGTGCATGGCTGCATATTTTCGGTCAAGTAAAGTATCTCCAACCCTTTTAAACTGGGGCATCAGTTCCATAAATAAATTCTGATAATTTATTTTCCATATTCGGGTATTCAGTTTTAAAAAGAGGTTACTGTTGCCCCAGTCGCTTAAAAATAAACTGCGGTAACCATTGCCAATAAAATTCTTGTCGTAGCCAAACTGAACATCTATGGCATTGCCTGCCCTTACGGTGATGTAACCACGGGCATCAAAATAATCGTATCCGCTTGTTTTAAATGGTTTGTAAAAACCCATGCCGGGTACAGCCCTGGAACTGTTGACCTGTTGCTGAAAAAATTGCGGGCCTCTTTCCTGGTTATCGGTTAAATAGGTAGAGAAACCGATTTTTTTTCCGATCGTTCCTCTTGCAGTGATGCCTTTGCTGTTTAAATAAATGGGTTTGTTGTAACCGGTTTCAACCCCCATCATATATTGAAAAACGGGGTTCACCGCCAGGAAAAAATTATTGGTTTTTACTTCCAGGAAATTGGGTTTGGTTTTGTAAAAGGTTTTCAGCAATGGCCTTTTGCTTAAAAAATCCTTTTTTGGCCCGGTAACCCATTCGCTGTTATTCATTAAAAAGCTGGTCAGGTTATATTCATCCAGGTCGGTAAGTGCCTGGCTGTTCCATTCCACGTATTTGTCCCTGTGTGTGGTACTGTCTATATAACCCAGGCGGGCGCTGTCAATAAATTCAACCTGTTCTACAATATACTTTCTGTTAAAAGGCCTTACGCTGGAAAAGTTAAGATCGGTATTCCGTTGTTGCTTGATCTCCATGCGGTCAACAAAATGTACGTCTTTTGATCCGGGGGCTAAAAAAGTAGATTGTGCTGCTGCAAATGCGGGGCAAATAAAAAACAGCAATTTGAATAAGCTTTTAATAAATTGCATCAGATAGTTTTAGTTTAACAGGTAACAAATGTCAAGTTATGCAAAAATACCTTTTTAAAAACATTCAGGTTGTAAATGAAGGAAAAATACAGTCACTCGATGTATTGATAAACGGTGAAAGGATTGAAAAAATTGCAGGGGCAATCGATCCGAAGTATAAGGTAATGGAGTTCAATGGAGAAGGGAAGCACCTTTTTCCGGGAGTGATAGATGACCAGGTGCATTTTCGTGAGCCCGGCCTTACCCATAAAGCAAACATATATACCGAAAGCAAGGCAGCCGTTGCCGGAGGTGTAACCAGTTACATGGAAATGCCCAATACGGTACCCAATGCATTAACCCCTCAGTTGCTGGAAGATAAATATATCATTGCTGCCCATACATCGCTGGCCAATTACTCATTTTTTATGGGCACCAGCAACAACAATGCTGATGAGGTATTGAAAATGAACGATCATAAACACGATGTATGTGGCGTAAAAATATTTATGGGTGCCAGTTCGGGCAATATGCTGGTGGACAGCCATAGTGCATTGGATAAGGTATTCAGGGAAAGTGAAATGCTGATAGCCACGCATTGCGAAGATGAACGCATCATAAAAGGTAATTACGAGCGAATAAAAAATGGAAAAGGAGCATTGTCCGCATCTGATCACCCGTTGATCAGAGATGAAGAAGCCTGTTTTGAATCTTCTTTAATTGCCATAAAGTTTGCACAGAAATACGGAAGCCGACTGCATATCCTGCACATCAGCACCGAAAAGGAATTGCAGCTTTTCAGCAATATGATGCCATTGAAAGAAAAAAGAATAACGGCCGAAGTATGTGTACATCACCTGCATTTTACGGCCGATGATTATGAACAACTGGGATATAAAATAAAATGTAATCCTGCTATAAAAGCGGCACATAATAAAGAAGCTTTATGGAAAGCTTTGTTGGATGACCGCCTGGATGTTATTGCAACCGATCATGCGCCGCATACCTGGGAAGAAAAGCAGGGGGATTATGAGCAGGCCCATGCAGGTTTACCGCTGGTTCAGCATCCTTTATTATTAATGCTGCATTATCATAAAGAAGGGCGAATCAGCCTGGAAAAAATAGCAGAAAAAATGAGCCATGCCGTAGCCGACTGTTTCCTGATCGAGAACAGGGGTTATATACGGGAAGGCTATTTTGCCGACCTGGTGGTAGTTGACAATGATCTGCCATCAACCGTAACCAGGGAAAATATATTATACAAATGCGGATGGAGCCCTTTAGAGAATTTTACCTTTCCTGCATCTATAGAAAAGACTTTTGTAAGTGGCAACCTGGTTTACAATAACGGAAGCTTTGATGAAGCAACAAAAGGGAGAAGACTTACTTTCAACAGATAATATAAAATTACGAATATCGAATGTTGAATATCGAATGTAAAAATTTAAAAAGCCGGGCCACATTCGCCATTCCACATTCCACATTCCACATTGTACTATGGATATAGACAAAACAACGCTTGCCGATCTTTTAATGTTCAACAGCGGGGAAGATGTTTCGGTGTTTGGCAAACTTGATCTTTGTACCACAACACATGGCAGTGAACAGCTCAGGATCAATTTTTCAACCGCTTTAAAAACACAGGAAGAGATTGTTGCCGTACAGCAAACCCTGCAGCTCATTATCAAAAAACAGCAGCTGTGGCCAACCAAAATCAGCAATGGTACGGTAATGGTAGTGGAGAAGTTTTTCGATACTCCGGTCAGTACCATACCAGCCCATCCATCTCCATTAGAAGCATACAGTTATAAATTGCTGCATGGCCCCGATTTTTCGCTGGTAACTTATTCGGCCAGGCATTGTTTTGATTTTATAAAAGGGTTTCAGGTTCTGCTGCAATTGTTTTCTGAAGAAAAGATACCGGCTCCGCTTCAAAAAGTTTTAACGGCCATTGAAAAAGTAATTACAAAAGAGCCCTTTAAAATACTGGAAAAATATGAGGATGCAGAAGAACTCTCTAATGCTCAAAAACTGGAACTGGCTCATTTTATACGGTATGGCTACAAGCACCATGTGCTTGACCTGGTGGTATTGTATGCACAAATTGATGCCTGGTATGGCATGGCCAGGGCAGTGCAGAAATATGCGTTGGTCTTTCCTGAATTTGTGCAAAACAACCAACCTGTTATTGAAGCAACAGGTTTGTATCATTTACTGGTGCAGCAGCCCGTGGCCTATGAAGTGGTACTGAATCAGAAAACAAATTTTTTATTTTTAACCGGCGCCAACATGGCCGGAAAAAGCACTTTCATTAAATCGGTGGGGGCAGCTGTTTTCCTGGCCCATATCGGAATGGGTGTGCCGGCCCAGCAAATGAAACTGACCCTCTTTGATGGCATGCTCAGTAACATCAATGTGGTGGATAATATCAGCAAAGGCGAAAGTTATTTTTACAACGAAGTAAAGCGCATAAAAGCCACCATCACTAAAATAAGCGACGGTAAAAAATGGCTGATACTGATCGATGAACTCTTTAAAGGAACCAATGTGCAGGACGCCATGAAGTGCAGCAGCACAGTCATTGAAGGGTTTCTGAAAATAAAGAATTCGCTGTTCATACTCTCTACACATTTATATGAAATTGGCGAAGAACTGAAGAGGTACCCTAATATTGATTTTAAATATTTTGAAACATCAGTTATTGACGGACAACTTCATTTTCCTTATCATTTAAAAGATGGCATCAGCAACGACCGGCTTGGGTATTTGATTTTAAAGAGAGAAGGTGTGGTGGAGATGCTGGAGCAGATGTGAAAATCTACTTTTTCAATTATACGTTCTGTTAAGGTTGAAGGCAGATCTGGCAGCACTGTATACATCTACCCTAATCAGGGAAGCGGAATTTTTACCGTTTCTTTCAACAAGGATAATATAGGTAAAAGCCTGTTTTTATTTGATAAAACCGGCAGGCAGGTATACCGGCAGGACCGGTTAATGAATACGGTAACCCAGCAATTAAACCTGGGTAATCTGCCTGCAGGTATTTATAACGCGGTATTCCTTTTTACTAACAGCCAGGAACGTATTCATGAAAAAATAGTGATTATAAAATAACAGGCTGTGTTTAAAAATCGTGTTTTTTAATAATTATGCACAGTATTAAGAGGCTGATACGGATATCGGAACTTGTAACTCCTTTATCCGCATTTTTTTAAATTACCATATGGACGACAAATTATTGGCAATTTATCTCTGTTAAATTTTCTTCTTTCTTCCATTAATTTTCTTCTAACTTTATTGAAATTTCGTACCCATGCTCATCAAAACTTATGGCAGCGCCGTTTATGGTGTTGAAGCCATCAACATTACTGTAGAAGTAAGTGTAAACAACCAGGGCAAAAATTATTTTATTGTTGGCCTGCCTGATAATGCAGTTAAAGAAAGTTTACAAAGGGTGGAAAGCGCCATTAAAAGCAATAAGCTTTTTATGCCCCGCACCAAACTGGTGGTAAACCTGGCTCCGGCCAATATAAAAAAATCAGGTACTGCATTCGATCTTCCCATTGCCATTGGTACGTTAGGTGCCACCGAACAAATTAAAAATCCTGAAAAACTGGCTGAGTATGTAATTATGGGTGAGCTGAGTTTGGATGGAGAAATCCGGCCCATCACCGGTGCATTGCCGATTGCCATACAGGCCCGTAAGGAAGGGTTTAAGGGGCTCATCGTTCCTAAACAAAATGCCCGGGAAGCAGCAATGGTAAACAACCTCAATGTGTATGCCGTATCGCATTTAAAAGATGTAATTGAATTTTTTAACAATGAAGCATCCATACAACCAACCATTGTAAATACAAGAGAAGAATTTGCACAAGCACAAAGTGATTTTGAAATTGATTTTTGCGATGTAAAGGGACAGGAAAATATCAAGCGTGCGCTGGAGATCGCAGCAGCAGGTGGACACAATGCCATATTAATCGGACCGCCCGGTGCCGGTAAAACCATGCTG
>CALRVV010000020.1:0-69413 GCA_943371705.1 Chitinophaga pinensis
CCTGGTACAGTACCGGCTCCATTGGTACCGGTTGCACCTGCTCCGCCTTCAGCACCCAATGTAGTGATGTCGATAGAGCTTACACCTGCAGGCACAGTAAAGGTTTGTGCACCACCGGTGAAGTTAAAGGTTGTTGTGGTTGGTGTTACCGTTGTTAAGGTAGGCGTTACTGTTATAGTAGCAGTAACAGGTGCTGTGGTTGGGTTTGTACCAATGAAACTTGGTATGTTACCATTACCGCTGGCACCCAGGCCTATACTTGTATTGTTATTAACCCAGCTGAACGTAGTACCGGGAATAGAACTGGTAAAGTTTACCGCCGCTGTGGGTGACAGATGACAAACTGTTTGGTCTGGCACCTGGTTCACATTGGTACAAACAATAGGGGCATTATAAGTAACTGTGTTATCAGTACTGGTAGAAGCAACATTGGGCTGAGCTGCACCATTCTGGCAAACTCCTGCTGCAATGCTGGCTATCACTGTTCCGCTTCCGGTAAGACCTGTTACCGCCACATTATAATTGGCAGGGCCTCCCGTTACTGTAGCCACAGGAGCACCGGTTGCTGTACCGCTAATGGTAACATCACCCGTTGCAAATCCGGTAACTGGCTGATCAAATACTACTGTAAAATTGATGGGCAATGCCGAAGTAGGATCCGCTTGTGCTGCTGCCTGATTAATGGTAACAGTAGGAGGAGTTGCAGGGGCATTGTAAGTAACTGTATTATCAGTACTGGTAGATGCAGCGTTCGTTTGTGCACAGGCATTCTGAGCACCACCTGCAGGAATAGTAGCTATTACCGTTCCGCTTCCGCTAAAACCAGATACAGCTATATTATATGTAGATGGTCCACCTGAAATAACAATCGACGGCGTGCCGGGAGCTGTTCCGCTAATGGTAACATCAGCAGCTGTAAAACCTGTAACCGCCTGATTGAAGACTGCAGTAAAATTAATTGGCAAAGTTGTTGCCGGATCAACCTGCGTCGCAGCCTGGTTGATAGTAACGGCAGGTGGAGTACCACCGGTATAAGTAACTGTATTATCAGTACTTGTTGATGCATTATTGGGATCCAGTGCAGCATTGGTACAAACACCGGCTGCAATGGTTGCTATTACGGTTCCACAAGAAGTTAAACCCGTTACAGCAACATTAAAAGTTGTAGGTCCTCCGGTAACTGTAGCCACTGGCGTACCTGAAGCTGTGCCGCTGATGGTAACATCTCCGGTAGCAAAACCAACAACTGCCTGATCGAACACCACGGTGAAATTGATAGGCAAAGTCGCAGTAGGATCAGCTTGTGCTGCTGCCTGGTTGATGGTTACATTCGGATTGGTTGCAACAACATTCGTTATTTCTGTGATATTATCTTTAAATGAAACCCTTGCATTAGAAGCATTAAATAAACTTGAGCGCATGTTAACTGCAGCTTTGTAGCTGAGTGTGATGTCATCAACCCACCATCCTCCCGGTGAGGTAGGTGCGGCAGTATTGTCATCTGATCCAAAACGGAAACGCAACATAACAGACTGTCCGTTATAAGCAGCCAGATTCACTTTGGTATTGATAAATGTAGCCTGAAGTCCGGTAAATGCCAGTCTTCCGGCTAGTGCATTGGTTGCTGCAGCACCAAGGCCGCCATTATAACCATTCAGCGTAAAATTAGCTGAGCCTACATCATTCCAGGTAGTACCGCCGTTGGTACTGATCTCCAGAACACCTCCATCCCATCCATCTTCGGTATTCCACCTGTGCCAGAAACTTAATTCCGGATAAGAGTTATTGGGTATGGCAAAAGTTGCGGTAGTGGCTAATCTCTGATCTCCGGCTACAGCCATATTTTGAACATAAAATGAATTGGGTGCACTGTTACTTACTGTTGTTGAAACAGTCCATGGATTTCCGGCAGGAGTAGTTACAGTCCATGCTGCGGGTATGGTTGCAGTAGCAACAGGTTCGGTAAATAAAGTTACCGGAGGAAAATAAGAACCTCCATTTACATTAACAATAAATGGATAGTTGGTAGTACCTGCACCCTGGTTCACTGCAAAACTCACTACACGGTTAGGCGCATCATAGGTACCCCCGCTAACATAGGTAACGTTGGTAGGTAAAGTATCTCTTAACGTATAGCCCGACACTGCGGAGCAGGTTGTTATACTGTTGGTATATGTTAAATTTGAACCCTGAGGGATCGTAGCTGCACTAACTGTTGCCCCTAAAGTAATGGGTGCAGTAAAATCAGGAACCTGGTCAGTTACACTGGAAGTAGATCCTTCAGATGCAAAAGCACCCATACCTCTTCTTCTGAACGCTTCCCAGATAGAACAGCTGTAAGTACCGCCGTATAAAACCTGGTCGGCCTGTAAAATGGCATTGCGGCCGCTGATAAAGCCCGGATTACACTGCTGCAACCTCATTCCTTCGGTAACCAGCCTCATGGCTATGGCATTTCCACCACCACCGGCAAGGTTGTATAAGTTTGGATTAATGGTACCCACCTGGTTAATGATATTCCAGGTCATATCCCATAAAGTTGCACACCAGATCTCACCTCTTGGGTGAGGACCTGTTGGCAATGATGCCAGGTAAACCCTGTTATTAATTGCAAAATCGGTGCAATAACGCTGGCCACGGATACCTAAACCTGTTGGAGGCTGAAATAACGCGTAGGTTCCGATACCTCTTGGCGAATTGAAACCGGTATTCAGGGTTGCTGTTGCCCAGTCCTGGGTAAACATCAATCCATAATAATCACTCCATCCTTCACCCATTTGCTCGGCATTTCCCAAACAGCCACCGCTACCGCCACCGGTTAAACGATTGCTGATACCATGACCATATTCATGAACAACAATTCCGTTGTCTACATCACCATCCCTGTTGGGAGTTCCACCTGTCCATAAATACATCTGCATCCTTCCGCTTCCGCCATCTGCCGGTGTTGAAAAATTTGCATTGTTGGATCCGCCACCATCCTGGGCTTCTGCATTCACATGGTCATTTCCAACACCACCGCGGCCAAGATTGTCATCCTGGAAATTGGCAGCTGCCTCTGTAAATCCGTAGATGTACATCATATCGTGAATCACATTATTCCAGTAAAACAGGTTAACCGTATTAAATTGCTGATTAGGCACCGGCGTTGTTTGTGTTGGATTAACGGTATAATCAGGCGTAAAATCAAAAGTTAAATTAGGAAAAGCAGTTGTAGAAGTTACTGCATCCGGAATAGAACCGGTATTGTCATTGGCTCTGTCCTGGTATGCAAACACATTATTACTGCGTGTATAGTTGTAATCTGTGGCTGCCAGTCCGGTATGCCATTTTAATGTAGTGGCATTGCCGGGTGCTGCTACCCACGGATCGGTTCTGATGGCATGTGCGCCATTAGGAAAAGTGGGAGCTTCTGCAGGATAAGGCACTACCCTGTATGACGCAGTAGTTACCAGAGAAGGATCATCAGATTTCTTAAAATCAAAAGCTTTGCTGCAAGAGGCATGCTCGTGATTATGCCCAAAGGCAAAACCCGGATATTTGGTTGCACCAGATACATCCGGTGCTCCCCAATCGCAATAGTCTGTATAATTATCAAATCCTAAAATGCGGTTGTTTATCGCATCTACCCAAACCATCCAGTAATCGGCAGTGGCTTTAGGGATGATGTACACATGCCAGGACAAATTGATCTCATTCGTATTTTCTACAGGTGTCCACATCAATTGTGCGGTAATATGCTCACGGGAAACACCCATGTCGTTAAACTCAACCTTACGTCCGTTGTCTTTTGTACTGATGGCTACAGCCATTTGCGAAGCACGTAAACCCCTGTCTGATAAAGCAGATTGTACAGCTGATTGAGCTGTTACCGCCGGGGTGGTCTGTTTACCGGCTGCAAATTTTTGCAGGTTGTGGTTAAAAGAACCGGCCTGAGACACCAGTTTATCACCCCTGAAGGCGAGAACGAGCATCTGATTAAATACCGGAATACCCTGGTAAGTCTGGGTCAGGTAAACCATTCTGATGCCGGTGGCATTGTCCTGGTAGGTTCTGCTCACCATAACATTAGGAAGGTCTTCTGCAGTCAGTCCCAGTTTGGCTTTGCTTGCACTAACCAGGCCGATGGCTGCTTGCTCTTCTGCATTGATATTTTGTGCAGTAATACTGAATACACAAAATAACAACGGAACAATAAAGAGTAACGCTTTTCTCATACTAGATGTTGTTTTAAATTTGAAATACATAATGAATCGGGATGATAAAAGAAATCATTAATTCTTTGGCAAAAAGGAAATAATTAAAAGATTACCTGGAAATTTCTTACAAGAACAAATCAATAAGTAAGAGAAGAAGTAAAGGTTTTAATCATAAGATCTTTGTTAATCGTATATTGTTTTCTTTTTTACAGTTTAGCAAGCAATATTACGAATATTAAATTAATACAGCTAAAAAAAATAAGTACCCATCCAAATTATGATGAACGGTATTTTATTGCTCAACACAAAAATTAAAAATGAAAAAAAATATATTGCCAACCCTTTTTGTATTGTTGTTTTTTACTATGCCCCTTGCTGCACAGGAATTAAACAATGCCATAGCCAAACAGGCAGAAGCCATACAAAATCAATTAATCCAATGGAGAAGGCACCTGCACCAATTTCCAGAGCTGGGCAACAGGGAATATAAAACAGCAGCATACATTACCGCACAATTAAAAGACCTGGGTTTACAGATCAGCACAGGAGTTGCCAAAACCGGGGTAGTTGCCATTTTAAAAGGCGGAAAACCAGGGCCTGTTATTGCTTTAAGAGCCGATATGGATGCTTTACCGGTAAAGGAAAGGGTTCAGATTCCTTACGCGTCAACAGACAGCAGCGTATATGGAAATACCAAAGTGCCGGTTATGCACGCCTGCGGGCATGATGCGCATGTGGCCATACTGATTGGCACCGCAAAAGTATTATCGGCCATGAAAAAAGATATAGCAGGTACAGTAAAATTTATTTTTCAACCTGCAGAAGAAGGGGCGCCGGAAGGCGAAGAAGGCGGGGCAGCATTGATGGTAAAGGAAGGTGTGATGGATAATCCCAAAGTAGATGTTATTTTCGGCATGCACATCGAATCGTGGATACCGGCCGGTGATATACAATATAAGGCAGGTTCTTTTATGGCGTCGGCCGACAGGTTTACCGTTACAGTAAAAGGCAGGTCATCACACGGGTCTCAGCCCTGGCTGGGTGTTGATCCCATTGCCGTTTCGGCTCAGATCATAGAAGGGTTTCAAAATATTGTAAGCCGGCAGATGGACCTCACCAACGCCCCGGTTGTAATTACTGTGGCAAAAATAAACAGCGGTGTGCGGTTCAACATTATTCCTGAAGAGGCATTTATGGAAGGAACATTACGCACACTGGACAGTAAAATGCAAACAGATGTGCAGGAACGCATGAAATTAACAGCAGCAAAAATTGCTGAAGCTTCTAATGCAACTGCCGAAGTGATCTTTTATAATAAAACCCTGGTAACCTACAACACTCCTGAACTGGTTGAAAAAATGCTACCGGCTTTACAAACAGCTGCCGGCAAAGAAAACGTGCGGCCAATGCAATGGGTTACCGGTGCCGAAGACTTTAGTTTTTATGGTACCAAGGCCCCGGCTTTCTTTTTTTATTTTGGAGGAATGCCCCGTGGCAACGATGCAAAGAACGCACCACCGCACCACACGCCCGATTTTATGATTGACGACAGCCGGTTGTTTGTGGGTGTGAAAGCTTTTTGCCAGCTGGTGTTGGATTATCCCGGATCTCTTAAAAAATAAATCTGGCATTAACATGATTTAAACAGCATCATCCATTCAGAAATTGAAATATAAATAATCTGATGCCGGACTGCTGCGGCAAACCAGTTACCGCCTGTAACATTTTTCAACTGCTTACGTGCTACTCAAATTCTTTATTGTATTTTTACAAATTAAAATCCCTTAAGAGGCCAGTCAATACCTTAATATGAAATCACGCTATCCTCTTTTTTATATTTTTTCCCTGCTTTTATTTTTTTACTTTCTATGTTTTTCACAAAACAGTTTTGCACAGGCGACCATAAAGGGTAAGATCCTTTATAAGAAAGAATCATCTCCTGCCCCATTTGTGAGTGTTGAACTGCAGCAGCATAAAGGGAAAAAGACCATGTCTGACAAAGCAGGTTATTTTCAGTTGCAGGTTAACGAATCAGAAAAAAAAGATACGCTTCTCATTTCATCGGTTGGTTATAAAACTATAAAAATGCCGGTAACTGAAGCGCTGGCCAAATCTGTTTTCACAATTTCCGAAATAGTAAAAACAATTGATGGGGTAACCGTATTTAATTCGCATGAAGTAATTGGCTCACAGTCTGAATCAGTCGGGTATTACAGAAGCTGGAATAGTGAACATACCGGAGGCGAAATAGGCAGGGTTTTCTACTTGCCCTATGATAAATTCAAGATTGATAAGATAAGGTTTAAAGCAGGCAATACCTGCGACACCTGTTTATTAAGGTTGCATATACGTTATATTGAAAACGGTGTGCCCGGCGATGAGATCATTACTGATTCGGTAAGTTTGTACGTTTACAACTTATCGTTAGATTCCAAGGTACCTGAATTTGACCTTACCCCCTATGATTTTACTTTTAAGGAAAAGAATTTTTTTGTGGGCATTGAGGTATTGAACTGCGGTAATGGCAAAAAAGGAAAATGTGCATTTAGTTTTGCCGGAACCGAAAAAGGGGAATACCTGTATAAAACAAGGCCGTATAATGACTGGGAAACCAGTGATGACTATACCATCTACCTGAAATTATTTTTACGGTTTTAGCAACCTGCATTCATGTCAAGGGCCTGTCATGATCCCTCCTCTTCTTCTTCACCCTGATTGATTTTAATATAGTATCTGAAAAGCTGCAACAGGATTACAATTACAAAAATAACAAAAGTGACAAGGATCAGAATTTGCTGCAGCCGGGTAACATAATATTTTGCTGCGGAAGGGAATTCAAACATCATAGAAATGATGTATAGCAGGAAAGTGGCAATACCAAATAATCTTAATTTAAACACAGGACTGCTCATCTGCATAAATTTTAATTAATATAGTGTAAATTATCAATAGCTATCCTAATGCGCAAAATCCACTTCAAAATTCCCTTTTATTCTTTCCATAGAAGGATTAAAATATCCGAATTTTAAATGGGGGAATTCTTCCTGTATCAGTTCCATCAGCTGCTTAACGCCCATACATTCGCCGGTATCGGCAACCCCGATCTTTCCCAGGTACCAATCGGGGTCAATATTAAAATTGCGCCATTGTATCATACAGAGGTCGGTTTCTTTTATGAGTTTTCTCAGGGCTTCATATTCCTCAATGCTGTCCGTCATGCCCGGAAAAACAAAATAGTTAATGCTTGTCCAGCCCCCATAAGCACGCACAATCTTTAAACTTTCAATAAGGTCCTCAAATTCATAATTATTTGGCAGGTAATAGGATGTGTAAATGTTTTTGCGTGCCGAGTTGGTGCTGACCCTGATGCTGTTCAATCCCACTTCACACAGGGCTTTTACCGCTTTGGGCATACTGCCGTTGGTATTGATATTGATGCTGCCGTTTTGTGTATGCTTCCTTATTTCGATGATGGATTCACGGATAGTTTCCCACATCAATAAAGGCTCTCCTTCGCAACCCTGTCCAAAACTGATCAGTGGAAAGGGGGCGGTTTGCAGGTGTGGTACCGTAAATTCAACGATCTCTTCGGCCGTAGGTTTGAAAGTTAACCTGTCCTGGGTACTGATGATGGTTTCTTCTTCGGGCTGAAAAGAAATACAGCCGATACAATTTGCATTGCAGGCCGGCGAAACGGGTACCGGGCACTCCCACCGGCCAATGGCCAGATTCCTGGCTGCCGGGCAGGTATAGGTCATGCAGCAGTTTTCCATTAAATGTTTTACCAGGCGGTTATGCGGGTATGCGGCCAACAATTTTTTTGTTCCGTTTTCAATCAGTTCTTCTACATAACCTTCGGCTTCCTGCCGGATGTCTTTTTCAATCCTGACTGCCGGTACATATATTTTTTCATCAAGCCATGCAGCGGCCGTATAACAAAACAACGGTAGCGTAGGAGCGTCTATTTCTGTTTCGTAAGCGGCCATATACAAACCGGTATGCGCCGGCGGAATAAACGCCGCAACGGCCCAGCCTTTTTCGCAAAGCCGCATCTCCCCGCTTATTACATCAATACCAATGCCTTTGCGCCCGGGCAGTTCGTACAGGTTACCGCCGGCAGGTAAGGTGATCCACTCATCAACCGGAACAGGCAAAGCATCCCAGCCACTCCGGCCTGTGGCATACAGGGTAGTATCTTCAAAAATATTTCCTTCACCGTCTGAATATAATATATAAGGGCTTGCTGTTAACATGTTTGTTTTATCAATTAACATTAAAGTTACGTCTTCCGGTTAAGCTGTTGGATACAAAACCGGTTAAATGCGGTTTCATCAATGGCTGTATCCTGATCAGCTATTTCAACCTGTAATATTTTATTGGTCTTAAAATCGATGGTCAGTAAATCGTCTTTCAAAATTACGTTATCCAGGGTTGCCCAGGGAAAAATGATGGTTTTAAACACGCGTGCCAGATGTACCCCCTCATCCGAAAAAACTACGGTTGTGCTTTTACCTTTTACGATGGATACTATAATATAAACCGCTGCAAAAATCAGCAGTGCAATAAAACCTGACTGGGTTAACCAGAAATGTGCGTAAAAAAAAGCCAGCAGCAGGCTAAAAATCCCGGTGGCCTTGCTGTGTTTACGGTAGAAATAATACACCATGCCGATGGCAAAATAAAATCCGAGTAATATATACATACTCAGCTTTACAGGATCGCCGGAACTGTTTAAGGTAAGGGCTGCCGCAGCCACATGTAAATAAAACAAAAACCAGGTAAACCCGTAATAAGCTTTTTGGTTGTTGTCTTTTATAGTAAAGCTATATTTCATTAAGCCGGGGGATTAGCGGCTACCAGCAGGTTACACAATTTAAACAAACAACGGGCACCCACGTTTTCATCCCATTCATCATGGCTTACCCCCACTTCATTTAAATCAAACCCAATGAATTTTCTGCCGCTCTGGATCAGCCTTTTAAAAATATAAAAAACCTGTTCGGTTTCAAAGCCTCCCTGCACCGGAGTACCGGTATGCGGACAAAGTTTCGGGTCCAGCCCGTCTATATCAAAACTGATGAATACTTTTTCGGGCAGGTGGCTGATGATTTCATCCACAATATGCCTCCAGGTTTCGCCTTCATACTGGCGCTCTTTGATGTGCTGATCAAAATAAGTAACCACACGGGTTTTGCTGGCATTGATATAGTTCACTTCTTCTTCACAGTAGTCTCTTATGCCAACCTGTACCAGCTTTTGCAGTTGAGGAATTTCTTCAAGTGCATTGTACATGATAGAGGCATGTGAATAGGTAAATCCTTCATAGGCTTTTCTCAGATCACAATGGGCATCAATTTGCAAAATGCCAAAATCGCCGTGTTTTTCGGCAATGGCTTTATAAAAACCAAACGGGGTGCTGTGGTCGCCGCCAAGCAGGCCAACCAGTTTGCCCGAATCCAGCAATGCCCTGGTACGGTCATAAACCCAGCTGTTCAGAAAATTACTGCCTTCGTTAATTTCCTTCAGTGATTTACACATGAATTTATTATCAGCCACTACTTCATCATGCGCTATGTAATTGATCAGCAGTTCGGCTTCCTTGCGCAGGTAATCACTCTTCATCAGCACTTTTTTATCGCAGGGCTGCATAAAGAAACCCTGTTTCCAGCCATCTGCCACATCGGGGTCATACAGGTCTACCTGCAGGCTTGAACTGAAAATATGCTCGGGAGCCCTTGCCGTACCTGCATTGTAGCTTACCGTAACTTCCCAGGGGATGGGCAAAATAATAAGCCTTGCATCTTCTTCAGAAAAGGGTAAACCAAAAATATTGTTGTTTGGGTTTCCAACCGAGTTGGGATCAAAATTTGAGAGATCAGTCATCGCTTTTAATGTATTTGAACCGAATGGCTTTTGATGTTTAAATAAAAACGCTGCAAATATAAGCTACTGCTTATGATTGCAATAACCGCCCGTAAAAATTCAGCAATTATTCATTTTGTTAAAAAAGTTTAACAAAACGACATGATGCAGATCATCCTGGTGTATGAGGAACAGGATAAATAAAATGAATAAAAAATAGGCTTTTAGGTTACCTTTGCGCAGAAATTATTACTATGAAAAGAACACATATTATCATTTTGGTAGCCATCGCTGCGGCAATAGTTGCGCTCATTGTTTTTTCGGCGGGCGATTTTTCTACTTATGAGACCATCAGTTCGGCACAAAAAAAACAGGGCAAATTTGTACACCTGATAGCCAAACTGGATAAAACGATGCCGGTTGAATACGATGCCGTGAATAACCCCAATTACCTCAGCTTCTATGCTGTTGACAGCCTGGGTGGAAAAACAAAAGTGGTTTTTCACAACAGCAAACCTACCGACCTCGAAAAAAGTGAACGCATTGTGATGAAAGGAAAAATGAAGGGTGATCATTTTGAATGTAAAGACATCTTACTCAAATGCCCCAGTAAATATAAAGATGATAAAACGCAGCTGGAAAAAACAATCACTGATCAACAGGCCCCCGCATCTAAATAAAAATACACAATGAAGTTTGAAGGAGAACACCTGCTACCCGGACAAATCGGGCATTTTTTTATACTGCTTGCATTTATTGCATCCATTATTTCAACTGTAGCTTATTTTATTTCTGGCAACAAAGCTGATCTGACTGAAAAAAGATCCTGGCTGAATTTTGCCAGGCTTGCGTTTATTACCCAACTGGTTTCTGCTTCGGTAATTTTTGCAACCATTTTTTACATCTGCGCCAATCATTATTTTGAATACATGTATGCCTATAAGCATGCATCACTGGAACTGGAGCCTAAGTATCTGCTGGCCTGTATCTGGGAAGGACAGGAAGGTAGTTTTTTATTGTGGACCTTCTGGCACAGTGTACTGGGCATCTTCATTATACGCAAATCAAAAGAATGGGAAGCGCCCGTAATGACGGTGATCAGTTTAGCCCAGATCTTTTTAACGATGATGCTGCTTGGCTTATACATCGGTGATGTGAGATTGGGCAGCAACCCGTTTACCCTTACCCGTAATGAAATTGAAGGCCCTATTTTCAGTCAGCCTGATTACTTAACTTTTATTAAAGACGGGGTTGGCCTGAATGTATTGCTCCGCAATTACTGGATGGTAATACATCCGCCTGTTTTATTTTTGGGATTTGCGTCGACCATTATTCCGTTTGCCTATGCCTATGCAGGTATACAAACCAAACGCTTTGGCGAATGGGTAACCCCTGCCCTGCCCTGGGCTTTGGTAAGTGCCTGTGTGTTGGGTGTGGGCATTATGATGGGAGGAAAATGGGCTTATGAATCCTTATCATTTGGTGGTTACTGGGCCTGGGACCCCGTAGAGAATGCGTCCCTGGTACCCTGGCTGATAGGAATTGCCGGCCTGCATACCATGGTCATTTATAAGGCAACCGGGCATTCTTTAAAATCGAGTTACCTTTTTGCTTTTCTTACCTTTATTTTTATCCTCTACTCCACTTTTTTAACCCGTACAGGCGTTTTAGGCGATACATCGGTGCATGCTTTTACAGATGCAGGCAAGGCCATCAACATCATGATCCTGCTTTTTGTAGGTGCATTTACCATTCCTTCAATGGCCCTGTTGATCGTCAACCTGAAAAAGATCCCGTCCATTCAAAGAGAAGAAGGGACCAACTCCCGCGAGTTCTGGATGTTCATTGGTTCGCTGGTCATCTTTTTATCCGCCATATTCATCATTGCAAAAACATCGGTACCTGTTTACAATAAAATTTTTGGAACCAGCTTTGCCCAACCCGAAGATGTGGAGTTTTCGTACAATAAGGTAATGGTATTGGTTGCCATCATCATTGGTTTGTTAAGTGCCGTAACGCAATATTTCAAATACAAAAAAACTGAACCGGGTGCTGTTTTAAAAAAGATCGTGATACCCACCATAATTGCAGCGGTGATCACTGCTTTGATGGCTGTTTTTTATCCGCTTACCTATTACAAAATGGGAGCCGGATTTTTAGGTGCAGTGTATGTAGGCCTGTTTGCCGCCATCTATGCGGTAATAGCCAATGGCCTGTATATATGGACGGGCCTTAACGGAAAACTGAAATCTGCCGGCGGCTCCATTGCACACATTGGTTTTTCACTCATGATTGCCGGTATATTGATTTCATCCAGCAATAAAGAAGTGATCAGCAACAGCAGGGCCAACGGCATTAATTTGCAAATATCCGGTAAAGACCCGCTTACCAAACAAACCGATAACCCGCTGGAAAACCTAACCCTGATACGCCAGGTACCTGCCAGCCTGGGCGAGTATGAAGTGACCTACCTGCGTGATTCCTTTGGAAACGAAAAAGGAAGGCGATTTTATGAACTGCTGTTTCAACGTAAAGATGCCAAAACAAAAAAAGTGCTGGACCAGTTTACATTGAAGCCCGATGTGTACCTGATGAAGGACAACAACATGAGCAGCAATCCCGACACAAAAATGTATTTATTCAAAGATATTTTTACATACATCTCCTATGCAGTTAATGATAGTAAAGTACAGGATACTGCACAGTTTGTTATAAAAGAAATGGCCGAAGGAGATACTGCATTTTACAGCAATGGCATCATCATCCTTAACCGCGTGGTAAAAAACCCGGTTAACGAAAAGTATAATTTTAAATCCACGGATGCAGCACTGATGGCTGATATTACCCTGATTAGTAAAGACAGCTTACGGTACCCCGCGATGCCGGTCATACTGGTTGATTCGATGGGGCTTAACCAGATAGATGATACGGTTTATGCACAAAACATGTATGTAAAATTCACCGGTGTATCGGATGGCCGTAAGGTAAAGATCGGCTTCAAGGAGTCTGATAAGCTGATACAGTATGTAACCCTGAAGGCATATGTTTTTCCCGGCATTAACTTAGTGTGGCTTGGTTTAATCATTATGGCCATTGGCCTGGTGATGAGTGCAGTTAAAAGGGCAAAGCTTTCTACCTTTTATGCCGCACTGGCTTTGCTTTTTGCCTCAGCCGGGCTATTCTATATGTTTCTTTTTGCAAACTAACATCACAGTCGGATTGTAAGCTGCGAATGACTTTTTCCACTTTTTTATCCGCATCGCTGTACAGCAAAGTACTGTCGAAAAAGTTTTGCAGCAGGGCAGAATTTTTCATAAAAGAATCCACCATTTGCGGCACCCGGTACGCCATCAACGAATCGCATTGGCTTTTTATGGATCTATAAGCAGAGTCAATTCTGGCTTCGGTAACAAGGTCCTGTATTCGTTGCATTTCCAGTTCCTGCTCTGCTTTTTCATTTTGTGAACAGCCACAAAAGAAAAAAATAACACAATAAATGGGGAATTTTAAGGTTACCTTAAGCAACATAATGATATAAATGTTAGTCTGAATTGTAAATTTACGGTATGCACAGGCTGAATCGCCGCAAATATGGTCAACGCTCTTTAATACTCCTGCTGGTATTGCTTACTGCAGGTTTCACAGATACCTATGCCCAAAATGGCAGATATGATACCCTTAGCACGTATGCCGTGGTGTATAAAGGCGATACCATTGAAGCAAAAACACTGTACAATTTTGCCGTTTATGCCCGCATTGCCAATGCCAACATGGCCAACCGCGCAAAAATGACACGTTTGCGGAATGCCATCATTGTTACCTATCCATATGCCTTACGTTCGGGCCTGATATTAAATGACATGAATGCCAGGCTGGCAACGGTAACAGATAAAAAGGCCAGGAAAGAGTATATTAAAACAAGGGAGAAGGAACTTAAGAAGGAATTTACTGATCCGCTGAGTAATTTATCCATTTACCAGGGAAAGGTTTTAATGAAGCTGATCAACCGGCAAACCGGAAACAACTGCTACAACATCATTAAAGAATATAAAGGAGGTTTTACTGCCCGGTTCTATCAAACCGTTGCTTTCTTTTTCAGCAGTAACCTTAAACAGGATTATGATCCCCGCGGAGATGACATTGAAATAGAAATGATCTTAAAAGAGGTTTGCCGCACTTATGGTTTCAATTATTACGTTTCCTCCCCTTTAATGATTGATAAATAGTGTATCTGCAATTGCTTTTAGATACCACAATTTATAATGCCGGATCTTTATTTACAACAGTTTGCCCGGTTTTGTGTTAACAAGTACGTAAATAGTACTTCTGCCCCGGCAATTCTACCGGCTTATTGGCCAAAATGAGTTAAATTGCATGCAGAAATTTACCAGTAAGTATGAAGTTAGATATTTTGGCGTTTGGTGTTCACCCCGATGATGTGGAATTGAGCTGTGCCGGCACCCTGCTCGTTGAAAAAAGAAATGGAAAAAAAACGGGCATCATTGATTTAACTGCCGGCGAATTGGGAACCAGGGGTACTGCAGAGAGCAGAAAAAGCGAGGCAGCTGAATCAGCCAGGATACTGGGTGTTGATGTAAGGGAAAACCTGCAGATGGCAGATGGGTTTTTACAAAATGATGAAATGCACCAACGAAAGGTAATAACCGCCATCAGGGCGTATCAACCCGAAGTTATTTTGTGTAATGCACCCGAAGACCGGCATCCCGATCATGGCCGCTCATCAAAACTGGTTGCCGATGCCTCTTTTCTTTCCGGATTAATGAAAATAGAAACGGTATCAAACGGATCTGTTCAGCAGGCCTGGCGTCCGAAATATGTTTTCAGGTATATACAGGACAGGATGCTGCAACCCGATTTTGTGATCGACATTACTGAGGTTTTTGAACAAAAAATTGAGGCCATCAGGGCATTTAAAACACAGTTTCATGCAAAGCCCGCAGCAACCGGTGTTTTTTCTGCTGATAACAGTTTACCTGATGAACCACAAACCTATATATCAACACCTGATTTTTTAGACAGTGTGATTTACAGGCATAAATGGTTTGGGAAGATGATTGGTGTAAAATATGCCGAAGGTTTCATTTCAGAAAAAATGATCGGTTTCAAAAGTTTTGATTCCATTATTAAAGAAAATACATAACTACAAAAAAGTAATAAAATTCAAATATCGATTATGGCAACCCCTAAATTTTCTAATGTACAAGGATCTAATTTTTACCAGGAACTCAAAAGCAGGGTAAACAACTATTTTTCAGAATCAAAAACTCCTGCTCATGGCAATTTCAGCCTGTATTTTAAAGCAGTTTTATTGTGGTCTTTGTATGTAGCCCTGTATGTGCACGTGCTGTTTTTTACTCCGCCAAACTGGGTGGCCATACTGGAATGCTTTTTAATGGGAGGCTTAACTGCCGGCATTGGTTTTAATGTAATGCATGATGGTGGCCACGGCAGTTTCAGCAACAGTAAAATATGGAATAAGATCGCAGCCTTTTCGGTAAATGCCCTCGGTGCAAGTGCCATTATGTGGAACAATAAACACAATATCATTCATCATACTTACACCAATATAGATGGTATTGATGATGATATTGAAATAAAGCCCCTGCTGAGGATGTGTAAAACCCAGAAAAAATATTTTATACACCGTTTTCAGCATATCTATGTTTGGTTCCTGTATACTTTATTGTTGCTGGTATGGGTGTTCGAATCTGACTACCGCAAGTATTTCAGAAAAAAAGTAGGTGAAGTTCCCATTAAAAAAATGAGCACATTCGAGCATTTTGCTTTCTGGATAGCCAAAGCGGCGTATTATTTTATGATGATCGTACTGCCCATTATGTTACTGGGATTTGTAAAATGGCTTGTAGGTTTTTTGATCATTGCCATGTTTGCCGGCCTGGTGTTAAGTATTGTTTTTCAACTGGCGCATACGGTAGAAGAAACCACATTCCCCGTTCCCGATGCTGACATCAACACCATTGAAAACGAGTGGGCCATTCACCAGGTACAAACCACTGCAAATTTTGCAACAAAAAACAAACTCATTTCCTGGCTTGTGGGAGGTTTGAATTTTCAGATAGAACATCACCTGTTTCCGAAAGTTTCACACATCCACTACCCGGCCATCAGCAAAATAATTAAAAAGACCTGCGAAGAGTACGGTGTAAAATATATTGAGTTCAAAAAAATGCGTCATGCCATTGTTTCCCATACCCTGCATTTAAGGAATATGGGCAGGGCGTAGCGGATCAGCTATTTAATCAGCTGCCTTTTTATTATTTACATGTACTGCAGATAATAAAAAGGCATTTTTATTTCGCACTTGTAAAAAAAATAAAAGTGAGGAGATGTGATCAAATTAAGATGAGGGTGAATGAGCACGGGGAAATTTTGTACCGGTTTTTCAACCTTGAAAAATGACCAGAAAAAAAATCATTTTTTCCAGGATCAAAAATTTCTGGAAGAAGCTTGGCCCCGGATTAATAACCGGTGCGAGTGATGATGACCCGTCAGGAATAGCTACGTATTCACAAGCCGGTGCTGCCTATGGGCTCTCCACCTTATGGACGGCCGTTGTTGCATTTCCCTTGATGGCCTCCATTCAACAGATGTGTGCAAAAATAGGTTTGGTTACTGCACATGGCCTAACCGGAAACCTTAAACGATATTATCCCAGGCCGGTTTTATATTTAATGCTGCTGTTCAGTTTTCCGGCCATCATAATGAATATTGGCGCCGATATAGCCGCTATGGGTGCTGTTGGAAACCTGCTTTTCCCTTCGGTGGATGCAACTTATTTCAGTGTGTTTTTTACCATTTTACTGCTGATACTCATCATTTATCTGCCCTACCGCAAAATTGCTGCTGTATTAAAATATATGTGCATTGTACTGCTGGTTTATCTGATCGTACCGTTCCTGCATAAACAGGATATGTCAGCGATCCTTAAAGCTGCTTTCATTCCATCGCTGAAATTTGACAGGGATTTTATCCTTATTCTTGTAGGCATACTGGGTACCACCATTTCGCCTTATCTGTTTTTCTGGCAGGCATCTGTAGAAGTGGAGGAAATGAAACATAAAAAAAGGCACCTGGTGGTTGATAAAAAGATAATTCATGAAATGAAACAGGATGTTGATTTTGGCATGTCATTTTCAGGGCTGGTGATGTTCTTTATCATACTTACCACGGGAACAGTTTTATTTAATGCAGGCATTCACCGGATTGATACGGTTGAGCAGGCTGCCATGGCACTCAAACCGCTGGCAGGCAATATGGCATACCTTCTTTTTTCCATTGGGGTTATAGGCACAGGCCTAATTGCCATACCGGTATTAAGCGGGTCCCTCTCTTATATCATTACAGAAACCTTTGGCTGGGAACAGGGCCTTGATAAAAAATTTCATGAAGCAAAGGCATTTTATGTGATCATTGCCATTTCACTTATAATTGGTTTATCATTAAATTATGTGGGTATTTCGCCCATTAAGGCTTTGATCTATACAGCAGTGTTGTATGGCCTCACCGCGCCTGTTTTGATCGCCATCATCCTGCATATTTGCAATAACAAAAAAATCATGGGCGATCATGTGAACAGCCGCACTTTAAACCTGCTGGGGTTTTTTGCGCTTATGATCATGACAGCAGCCGCTGCTGTGTTGCTGTATTTACTATGTATGCCTGGTTAACGCGCTAAAAACCATTGGGCTAAGCCCTATTCCGGTATGCCATTCTTTATATTTGCTCATCTTACCGTAAATTTGCCCCTCAAATAAGAATAATGAGCGAAGAAAATCCACGGGATGCTGTGCAAAGCCTAAACTTTATCGAGGAAATAATTGAGGCAGACCTGAATAATGGCAAATACAAATCCATCCTCACCCGTTTTCCACCCGAACCCAATGGCTACCTGCACATTGGCCATGCCAAGTCTATTTGCCTCAATTTTGGTTTGGGGCTAAAATATGGCGGCAAAACCAATCTTCGTTTTGACGATACCAACCCGGTAACAGAAGAAACAGAATATGTGGAAAGCATAAAAGAAGACATCAAATGGCTGGGCTTTGAATGGGCCGAAGAATTATATACCTCAGATTATTTTGAAACCCTCTACAATTATGCAGTTGACCTGATCAAAAAAGGATTGGCCTATGTGGATGATTCTACTGCCGAAGAAATTGCAGCCCTGAAAGGCACCCCTACTGAACCGGGCAAAGCAAATCAATACCGGAACAGGACCATAGAAGAAAACCTTGCTTTTTTTACCGACATGAAAGCAGGTAAATATAAAGATGGAGAAAAAGTATTGCGTGCAAAAATTGATATGGCGCACACCAATATGCTCATGAGAGACCCCATCATCTACCGCATCAAACATGCACACCACCACCGCAGCGGCGATGCATGGTGTATTTACCCGATGTACGATTTTGCACATGGTCAAAGCGACAGCATTGAAAAGATCACACATTCCATATGCACGCTGGAATTTATTCCACATCGTGAATTATACGACTGGCTCATTGAAAAACTCGAGATCTTTCCTTCGCACCAATATGAATTTGCCAGGCTGAACATGACCTACACCGTGATGAGTAAAAGAAGGTTGCTGCAACTGGTTAATGAAGGACATGTTAATGGCTGGGATGACCCACGTATGCCCACACTGAGTGCATTCAGAAGAAAGGGATATACACCCGAAAGCATACGCACCTTCTGTGATAAGATCGGTGTAGCCAAAAGGGAAAACTTTATTGACCTGAGCTTATTGGAATTTTGTTTAAGGGAAGACCTGAACCAAAAAGCCTTACGGGTAATGGCTGTGCTTGACCCGGTAAAACTGGTAATTGATAATTATGAAACGGGCAAAACGGAAATACTGGAAAGTGAGAACGGGCCCGACGAATCTTTAGGCAAAAGGCTGCTCTCTTTTGGTAAAGAACTGTGGATAGAAAGGGAAGATTTTATGGAAGAGCCTGCAAAAAAATGGTTCAGGCTTGCACCCGGCAGCATGGTACGTTTAAAGAGTGCTTACATTGTAAAATGCGAAAGCTTTATCAAAGATGCATCCGGAGTGGTAACAGAGATTCATTGCAGCTATATACCTGAAAGCAGGAGTGGCAGCGACAGCAGCGGTATACAGGTAAAAGGAACCATTCACTGGGTAAGTGCTGCACATGCAGTACAGGCAGAGGTACGTTTATACGACCGTTTATTTACCGTAGAAAATCCACTGGGCGAAGAAGGAGATTTTAAAGACACCATCAACCCCGGTTCATTGCAGATCATTAACAATGCCGTAGTTGAGCCTTCGCTTTCTGCTGCCACCGCTGAAAGCCGGTATCAGTTCATCCGCAAAGGATATTTTTGCCTGGATAAAGAGTCAACACCCGGCAAACTGGTTTTTAACCGCACGGTTACCTTAAAAGATGCCTGGTCAAAAGAAGTAAAGAAAAATTAAGCCTGTTTATTTTTATCCGCAATTTTTACATAGGGAAAAACAGAAGCCAGCAGCATAAATACAGTGCAGCCAACCATAAGGTAAAGGCCAAACAGTTTTTGCGGGCAGTAATTATTATAGCAGGAGCCAAACAGGATGTAGGTTTTAACCGCATACGCCAATATAAAGGCACTGATGAACAGATTTATCCTTTTAGCCCATATTTTGGGCAACAGCATGAACAGGCAAATCAATACAGCAAAAAAGATAAGCATTTTTCCGGGCTTGCCGTAATGGTTATCGTAACTGTAAAATCCGGTAAACGACTGATTCAGGTCGGCATGATGGGTCCAGGGCAAAAAGCAACTCACTATTAAAGTTAAACAGGCGGCAATGCCCAGCCAGTGCAGGTATTTTACTAACATAATCTTTTAAATAAAAACGTCATTGCGGGTAAAGTGAAAATATCGCTTTTTTGCAATGACGTAGTTTACAGTTGAGGTCCCGACCGGATTCGAACCGGTGTAGAAGCTTTTGCAGAGCTTTGCCTAGCCACTCGGCTACAGGACCAGATTGAAATGTTGAATTTCGAATTGGTTAATATCGAATGTACATTTCATTTTTTACAAGTGCAAAAATAGGGTAATTTTAAAGAAAATTACACAACCCCAGTACTAAACCAAAAAATATATGAACCGCATAGCCGAATCGGAATTGATCATCAATGAACGGGGTGCAGTGTATCATTTAAATTGCCGACCGGAAGAGATTGCCCCTACCATTATTACCGTTGGTGACCCCGACCGGGTTGCTGAAGTAAGCAAACATTTCGACAAAACCGAATATCAAAATAAACACCGCGAATTTGTTACCCACACCGGCTATATCGGTAACAGAAGAATTACCTGCGTAAGCACAGGCATTGGGCCGGATAATATTGATATTGTGTTAAACGAACTGGATGCACTGGTAAATATAGATTTTGAATCACGGCAGGTAAAAGAAACGCTTACCCGCCTTAATATTATCCGGCTGGGTACATCGGGTTCGTTACAAAAAGATATACCGGTTGACAGTTTTGTAGCCAGCACCCATGGCCTTGGCCTGGATAACCTGATGCACTTTTACCGCCAGGAAAACAATGACGAAGAAAACCAGATCATACAGGCTTTTGGCACACATACACAATTACATTCGGGCAAAATCTCACCGTATATCAATATGGCAGGAGCTTCGCTGATCAAACATTTTACAAAGGATTATCATCATGGCATTACAGTCACCTGTCCGGGTTTTTATGGTCCGCAAGGCCGCGTACTCAGGCTGGGACTGGGTTACCCGATGTTGATAGACCAGTTGACAAATTTTAAGTTTGGGAATTACCGGATTACTAATTTTGAAATGGAAACATCAGCCATATACGGACTGGGAAATGCACTGGGGCATCATTGCCTGAGCCTGAGTGCCATTGTTGCCAACCGCATCAGCAAAACATTTTCGGTCAACGGCCAATTGGCTGTTGAAAATTTAATTAAACAATCTTTACAGGTAATATCAGAATCAACTATTTAACATGCAGATCAATTTTTATAAATACCAGGGCACCGGCAACGATTTTATTATACTCGAAAACAGGGATCATCAATACGATGGTCTTACCGAAAAGCAGGTTAAGCAAATATGCGACCGCCGGTTTGGTGTTGGTGCCGACGGGCTGATGTTGCTGAACACACACCCCGAACTTGATTTTGAAATGGTTTATTTTAATGCCGATGGCAATAAAAGCAGCATGTGCGGAAATGGCGGGCGCTGCCTGGTACAATTTGCCAAAAACCAGGGCATGCACAAAAGTACCTACGAATTTATGGCCATTGATGGAAAACATGAAGCCGATATCGATATGCAAAATCATATCCGGTTAAAAATGCAGGATGTGAACATGGTTGAATACCATTCGGGATATGCGGTTTTGAATACCGGTTCACCGCATTTTGTAAAATTTGCAACCAATGTGCAGGATATTGATGTACCGGAAACCGGCCGCGAAATACGCTACAGCAAACAGTTTGAAAAGGAAGGCATCAATGTGAATTTTGTGGAAACCATTGATGAAGACGGCATTTTTGTGCGTACCTATGAACGGGGCGTAGAAGATGAAACCCTCAGTTGCGGAACGGGAGTAACTGCATCGGCATTAATGAATGCACACAATGAAAAAGGTTTTAACCGGGTGGAAGTAAAAACGCCCGGCGGACATTTAAGTGTAGAGTTCAATAAAATTGATGACGAACATTTTGATAATATCTGGCTTTGCGGACCGGCAGAACTGGTGTATAAAGGCGTAATAGAAATATGACCAAAACAGAGATCATATCGGCTGCTGAAAAGGTTTTTACAAACCTTACACAAACGGGTAACGGTATTGAGGAACCTGTTTTTTTTAACCGGATGGGCGAAAAATGGTCGGTAGCAGAAAATGTGCAGCATCTTATTATTTCAACCAACACCAGTTCCCTGGCATGGTACCTGCCCCTGTTTTTGGTAAGATGGATGGGAGGCACACCAAACCGGAAATCCAGAACATTTGATGAGTTAAAGGATAAATACTATAAAAAATTAAGTGAAGGAGGTGTTGCCGGCGGCAGGTTTATACCCAGATCCGCCGACAGCAGGCAGCGCAAGTCAACATTGATTGATCAATGGAATAAGGCTGCGGCAAAATTCATCAATACCCTTAAAAAGAACAGGTCGGAAAAAGACCTGGACAATTACCTGGTAAAACATCCGCTCCTCGGCCGCATTACGCTTCGTGAACTGGGATATTTCACTATCTTTCATACCGAACACCATTTACACAGCATACAAAATATTCTGAAACCCCATGATTCAGTACTTTAAAAATATAGAACACAAAACCGTGGCTATTGATAAGCATACCGACGCGGTATGGGTGAATGTGCTGCCTCCGCTCAAGCAGGAAGAATTCAGTGAACTGAGTGAAAACATGGATATCCCCATCGACTTTCTGAAAGATTCACTGGATATTGACGAACGCAGCCGTTATGAAATTGAAGACGATGTAAAACTCATTGTGATCAAAACACCCACCGAAAACAATTCTTTCAACCTGAGTGATGCCTTTTATATCACCATTCCCATTTGTATCATACTTACCCATAACCAGATCGTTACCGTAAACTCCTTTGAGAATGAAGCCATCAAAAAATTCCTGAGCACTTTTCAGCACCGCAACCCCGACAGGATGAATATGATGGTATTGAAAATTTTTGAAAAAATAACCACCAATTTCCAGGATTACCTGAAAGAAATTAACACCCGGCGCAACAGCCTTGAACAAAAGCTATACGACAGCAACCGCAATGAAGAACTGCTTCAACTGATGCGTATCCAAAAAAGTTTTGTATACTTCATTACCGCTTTACGCAGCAACGAACTGCTGATGATGAAAATAAGCAGAACCAATGTCCTGAAATTAAAGGAAGAGGAAAGGGATTTCCTGGAAGACCTTATTGTAGAAACTTCCCAGGCGCTTGAAATGGCAAATACCTATACCAACATCCTCAATAGTACACTGGATGCCTTTGCCAGCATCATCAGCAATAACCAGAATGCAGTGCTGAAGCGGTTAACTACACTCACCATATTTTTAAGTATCCCCATTTTAATTGCCAGTATTTATGGTATGAATGTGCCCATTCCGTATAGCGAGAGCCATTTGGCTTTTTGGATACCGGTAATTTTATCAATTGTAATTCTTGGCCTGGCCGTATGGAATTACCTTAAGCGGTTAAAAAAATAAGCATGTTCAATATTCGTGTGTACGGCATATTAATTAATCTGCAAAAGCAGGTGCTGGTGAGCGACGAATTTATCCGGGGCGCTTACATCACTAAATTTCCCGGGGGCGGACTGGAATTCGGCGAAGGCACCAGGGAATGCCTGGCCAGGGAATTTATGGAAGAGATGCAGCTAAATGTTAAGGTCACAGGTCATATTTACACAACCGATTTTTACCAGCAAAGCGCATTTAATGCAGCACACCAGATCATTTCTGTATATTACTTTGCTGAAGCATTGGAACCCATTAAAGCACCCCTGAGAAACAAAGCCTTTGATTTTGATGCCCGGGAATTAAAGATGTATGAAGAAACCGGTGAAACAGAAACTTTCCGTTTTATAGACTGGGATGATTTTTCGGAGGAGTCGGTTAGTTTACCCATTGATAAAATAGTTGCCGCTATGATAAAACAAATGCCATGATCACAACAGACCATTTTTTTGAACAGGAGCATATACTGGAAAACGAACGTGCAAGGCTTGAACCGCTTACTGAAAAACATTTTGAATGGTTATTACCCATTGCCATGCACACCGAACTATGGGAATTTACCAGCGCTAAAGTTCGCAGCGAAGCAGATTTTAAAAGATATTTTGATGCCGCACTGGCAGAAAAAAAGACAGGCAGCTCCTACCCCTTTGCCATTTACGATAAACAGCACGATCAATATGCAGGCTGTACCAGGTATGGCAATATTTCTTTCCCCAATAAAAGAGTAGAGATTGGCTGGACATGGTACCATCCTGCATTACAGCGTACAGGTATCAATAAATCCTGCAAATTTTTATTATTGAGTTTTGGATTTGAAACTTTAGGTCTTAACAGGATTGAATTAAAAACAAGCATGCTGAATTTAAGATCACAGGGTGCTATGCTGAAAATTGGTGCTGTAAAAGAAGGAACTTTACGTCAGCATATGATAAATGAAGATGGACAAGTAAGGGATACTGTATATTTTAGTTTTATTAAGCCCGATTGGCCATCTGTAAAAAAAACTATCTTTAAAGAATTTACAGATATCCCACAAAGCCGCTAAGCTCACAAAGAAAACCTTTCTGCTCTTTGTGTCTTTGCGGGATAAACAGTAACACTTAAAAATTATTTTATGAAGAAAATATTCGCCTTCTTCTTTGCGGTAGCAATCCTTAGTTGCAATAATAATAACAAAGAAACGGTTACCGCTTCAGCAGATGACCTGTACAAAGAAGTACAAACCGGCGGTGTTAAAGTGATCGCCATTGAAACCCCCAAAGGCAAATTCAATGTATGGACAAAACGCCTGGGCAACAACCCCAAAATAAAACTGCTTTTATTAAATGGCGGCCCGGGTGCCACGCATGAGTATTTTGAATGTTTCGAGAATTTTTTATTGCCCGAGGGTGTTGAACTGATCTATTACGATCAACTGGGCTGCGGCCTTTCAGATAATCCAAAGGACACCACCATGTGGGATCTGGCAAGATATGTGGAAGAAGTAGAGCAGGTGCGCAAAGCACTTAATTTAAGTAAGGATAATTTTTATTTACTCGGTCACAGCTGGGGTGGCATACTGGCCATGCAATATGCATTAAAATACCAGGATAACCTGAAAGGCCTTATCATCAGCAATATGATGAGCAGTTGCCCGGCTTATGGCAAATATGCACAGGAAGTGCTGGCACCTCAGTTCGATCCAAAGATTTTAGATACCATCCGCCAGATAGAAGCCAAAGGCGATTTTGCCAATCCAAAATATATGGAGTTGCTGATGCCGCATTTTTATGCAAAACATATCTGCCGGTTACCATTAGACCAATGGCCCGAACCCATGAACCGGGCTTTATCAAAAACAAACCAGAGTTTATACGTTACCATGCAGGGGCCCAGCGAATTTGGCATTGGCGGTAATTTAATAAACTGGGATGTAAGCAAAGAATTACCCAAAATAAAAACACCCACACTCACCATTGGCGGCAAACATGATACCATGGATCCCGAACACATGAAATGGATGAGTACACAGGTGCCTAATGGCCGAAACATTACCTGCCCCAACGGCAGCCACATGAGCATGTATGATGACCAGAAGAATTATTTTCCGGGTTTGATTCAGTTCATTAAAGATGTAGATGGAGGTATGTTCAGTAAATAGGATCACAGTGGTTTTAAACGCACAGTGCATTTGAAGGTTTACACGTCATCAATGGTCTCCGAGCAACGATCGCAAAATATCCTGTTGCAGTGTACCGGGTTTCGCTGATCGCTGAATGGTATATTTTTTTTTGCCGGTTTCTGTATTGGTTTGGGAAGATATGCTCAAACCGGCATAACCAAGGTAGGTAGTGTAATTCATTTCCTTTGTGGTATAAACATACTCAAATACCTGGTTCAGGGAAATGCCGGCAGTTGTTTCACAAGCCTGTTGAAATTCGGCATCAGTAAAACCACGCTGCAGTTTTTTATAATACTGCCAGTATAATAAACGCATCACATCATCCAGTGACCTTTTGTTTTCTGTGGCATTTCGTATGGCAAGGTCAAGCAGTAACCCCACTACCGGGCCTTTATCATAGTAAGAGATCGACCGGTCGCCTTCTTCTCCCTGCCTGCCAAAGGGGCCGTCCTTCCAGGTTTCGTAGCTTGCCTGCGTTAGCGATTGATACGAGCGGCCCGGATCATTTTCAAATGCATTGATGTTGTTCTCAAAATTCCTGAACAGGGTTTCTTCATCAACGATACCCGCTCTTTTTACGATCAGATATTCATAATAAACCGACAACCCTTCGCTTACCCAAAGCAGGTTGGTCTTGCTGCCTTTATCGTAATCAAATGGCCCCAGTTCAAATGGCCGTATACGTTTTACATTGTAGTGATGAAAGTATTCATGTGCCAGGAAATTCATGATGCGGTTCATAGCCCCCGGTTTATCCAGGCCATCTCCGTTAAAGCTAACGGTGGTGTTGTTCAAATGTTCTATCCCTCCCCTGCCAGGGCCTATGGCTATAAAAGTATATTGCTGGTAAGGAATATCCCCAATAACAGCAACAGCAGATTCAATCACCTTTTTTAGTTTATCCATGAATAACACCTTATCAAAATTACCAGGCTGGTAAGCCAGGAAGCGGTGTTCAATGTCATTTATTTTAAAAGAAGGAAGTGCTTCCAGGTTGCCCACCAGTATCGGGCAATCGTACAAAATGTCGAAGTCGGGAGCTTTGTATGTATTGATCTTGCCGGCAACGGGTTCCAGCCCTGTTGCAATATTGCTCCATTTCTCATACAGGTTCAGTTTCACGGTAACGGGAGTATGGATCCGTCCTTCGGGGTACATGAATACAGAAGCAGGTATGATGTAGCCATGTGCACTGTCGAGCAAACTATTGGCAACAAATTGTTTGTTGGCCTTTACAAGATAACGCAGCCTGAACCCCTTACGCCCCGGGTTGCTGATGCGCCAGGTGTTTTCATTGACCAATGTGATTGCCAGGCTTTCGTTATTTAAGGTAGTTGCAGCTACCTGTTCAACCGCTTTTGCATAATGCATCAGCTGGTAATATCCGGGCATCCATACCGGCATCTTAAGGTTTATATCAGCTTCATTAATTCCGCTGCAGTAAAGTTCTACATGAAAGTACCGGCTCGCAGGCTCGGGCATAGAAACGGTATATTCCAATACCGGTACATGCTTTTGTGCATGAACCGTTGTTGTGCCGAATACAATAAGATAAATAAATAAAAGCCCTGTTGGTTTTATGGTAAAGCGTAAGTACGTCATGATACCTGTATTTTAATGATGTTGTATTTTTTGGCAGTGCAGGATTGCTTGAAGAAAATAACCGGCATTACCCGATTTGCAATTCATCCTGCTGAACCGCATGATACAAGACCAATGTGGCTCTAAAAAATGATGCAGAGGTAACAAAGCATCCATGTTCAAAAAAATCTATCAGCCTGTAAGCCGGATTCTGTTATCCCGGTTATCCCGATAGCTATCGGGAGGGACGGTCATCATTTATCTGGTTGTACCATTACTGGCACAATCTTGCTGCCTACCCTTCGGCATCGGACGAGCCGCCCTCAAACGCCGGTATACGTGGCATTACAGCACACAAGGTTTACCCTGTTTATGCATTACTGCAAAAACCCGTGAGCTCTTACCTCACGTTTTCACCCTTACTCCCCTTTTGTCATGCTGAGCTTGTCGAAGCATGTCAAAAGAGGAGCGGTAATTTTCTGTGGCCCTGTCTCTTTCGCCATGGTCAGTGTTTCCACCAAACATACCGAAGCCGGCTGTTAACCGGTGTGTTGCTCTGTGCTGTCCGGACTTTCCTCTCCGAAATAAATCGGAACGATAACCCGGCTGATAGGATGCAAAGGTAGATTTTATTTACGGTCAATGATTGCCCCTTTTAATATGGAGCCATTAACCATATCAATAATGGTGTATGCAATCATGCTATCCCCGCCAACCCGTAAAAGTAATACCTGCATAAAATGACTGTATGCTCCTGCTTAATATCCATTTTCAGTTTTAAATCTCTGAAAATGTGCCGGAAATAATTGCCTTTTTTAGTATTGCAGATCAGCAAATGGTTAAGAAATCAGGCAGAAATCTCTTTTACGGGCCCTTTTTAACAATTCATTAATCGCTAAAACACCTGTTTTGCCTTGTGCAGAAGTAAATGTGCTGTATATTTGCGCCGCAATTCAGAACTACCGCGATAGCCATTGGTTTTTAAAACCTCCTGTTTGCCCTAAAACCCGCTGCCAGGCTATAATGTCTGACCATTTGAGAAACAAAAACGTAATGAATAAAAATAGAAACATGAAATGAGCCATCCTGAAAGTTAAAACAAAAAGGAAATGTAAATTGGCGAATTCCATGTTACAAAAATCGATAAAAATAAAAACATGAAAAGTGAAACAATGGGTGTAGGTACACCGCTCAGCAAAAAAGACGGGAAAGAATTATTTAATGAACCAAAAGAGACCCTTGCTGTTGATGTAAAAAACGACGGCAACAGCCGCACATTCAGCCACCTGGATCTGTGGAATTTACAAAAAAGACAAAGATCAGCTTCTGAAATGAGAAGAAAACTGATGTAATGTATACGGTTCTTTTAAAATGATTCTTTCCTATGAAATAAAAGCATCCCGATGGAAACGGGATGCTTTTTTTATTTTTCAGTGTTGAACTTATTGGAGCAATTTTCTAATGCCATAATATGGTTGTACCCTTCCGTTGGTGTGTAACGCCATCCACATCAATGGCCTCAATCATCCACACCACGGTTTGTATCTCCTGCCTGTCTCCCTTAACCCTTCCATCCCAACCCGGTCTTTCTGTGGTTGTTTGAAATAATAATTTACCCCAGCGATCGAATATCCTGAAATAGTTGAGCTTTTGAAAACCCATCAGCACCGGATACAGGTAATCATTAAGCCCATTGCCATTGGGTGTAAAGGTAGTGGGTACATAAATCTCAATCTTCTTTTTAATCTTTACATATTGCGTGTCAACCGTTACACAACCGGTTCGGGTTTTTAAATTTACTTCGTATAGTTGGGAACTAAGCCCTTTGAAAACAGGACTGTAACTATTATATGCATCAAGGTGTATAGCTGGTGTCCACAAAACGCTGTTGGCTATTGGCCTGGCCTGCAGTTTTTCAGGAAAATTCATCACGGCCTCTACATCGGGATACCGGATACCGGGCAAAGCTTTATCAATAGTAACATCAAGCTGGCTTACAGATAATGTTTGGGGGCAATGCACATTGCTCACCGTTAATTTTATGGTATAGTTACCCGCAGTTGGGTAACTGTACACCGGATTTTGCAAAGCAGATGTGGCACCGTTTCCAAATTCCCACAACCAGGTAAGCACTGAAGGTGATGTATTAACAGTTTGATTAAATAAAGGCAGGCGCTGGTTTACACAAACCGGATCTACTTTAAAATCAGCAATGGCATATTTGAATATTTTTACGTTTTTATAAATACTGTCGGCGCAGCCGCTATCAGTTCTTGCTACCATTTTTACCGTGTATTCACCGGCCTGACCGTAGCTGTGTGTAACATCTGTTGTTGTTGCACTGGTACCATCTCCTAAATCCCACAGGTATTGCATGGTGCCGGTCAGTACGGTACTGGTATTCATAAAATTAAACTGGTTATTTCCAAAACACTGCTGGGCATTGGGTTCACTAAAACCAACTACCGGTTCGGGATGCACGGTAATGTTAAAAGCAGAATCATTAGGGCATCCTTTTTCGGTGGTGGCCGTAAGCCTTACCGTATAAGTACCAGGATTTGTATAATAATGCCGGCCATTGCGGGTGGTATCGGTATTGCCGTCTCCATAATCCCAGAGGTACGTCATGGTACCCACGCCCAAAGTACTGTTGTTGGTAAATATAAAATCGTTGATCTTCTGGCATATTCCTCTTGTATTGGCATCAAAAGCCGCAACCGGGCTTTCATACACTTTTACGGTGTATGAAATACTGTCAATACAGCCCTGATCAGAGGTAACGATCAGCCTTACCACATAGGTGCCTGTATCGGCATAACTATAACTTACATCACGGGTACTTAATGCAGGGCTGCCATCTCCCATATTCCAATTATAATTCATGGTACCGAAGGCGATGGTGCTGTTATTGGTAAAAACAAACTGATGGTTGTTAAAACACTGAATTAAAGCATTGGTACCAAAGTCAACAACAGGAGTAGGATTTACAAAAATATCTACATCTGAAGAAGATAAATTACAGCCCTGGAAACTGAACAGCGTAACATGATAAGCGCCTGTTTGCACCACATTGTACACCGTATCATTGGCGCCCGGTATGGCAATATTGTTGCGGTACCATTGAATACTGTCTGCAACGCCCCTGCCCACTTTTAATGTGGTAGGGTTGGCCGGTGTTATACAACCTACAAGGGGACCCAATACATTAACTGTGGTATCTAATACGGCCGCTTTTATGGTGACCGTATCGGTAGTGAGGCAGCCACCACCAAAATTGCGTACCGTAAGCACATAAGTTGTAGTAACAGATGGCGAGGCAATTGGATTAGAAATGTTGGGATTACTCAAATTTGTGACCGGGCTCCAGGAATAGACAAACCCCAGACTGGGATTTACACCAATTTGTACAGGCGCCCTTTCACAGGATAACCGGTCGGGGCCTGCATTGGCAAAAACCGTTAATGTATCTGCGAGTTCAGCAGTTAAGGTATCCGGACAACCATACCCATTAAATGGTTTTAACGCAACCTGAAGTATTGTTCCTGCCGGAGGCGGTGGTGTAATATTAATGGTTTGTGTAGTTGCCAGAATGGTGGCAGGGTCATTAATATTCCACCATTGATAAGTTTCATATCCAAAAGGTGCTGTTACATTAACCGCTGTATCATCCGGACAATAGGCTGCACCTATAAATGCACTCTGGCATTGAGTGTTAATATCTACATAGGCATATCCAAAATGGGCAGTAAAACCACAATCTGTGGTAACAAATAAAATCTCTATTGTTTTTCCTGCATAACCATTGAGATTAATAGAATTGGCAGCCCAGGGTTTATATAAAACAGTAGAATTTACTGGAGATACAATAAAGCCTGATAAACCTCCCACAATAAAAGGAAAAGAAGAACAGTTCAAAGTTGTATTATCTGTTACATTTCTTACCCGTATAAGTAACCGGGGTTGATTTGTACTGTCATGACTAACCCCACCATCTTGTAATACAGCAGCGTAATTGTAAATTAAATTAAATTGGTTTTGGCCGGCAGGTATTGTAAAAGTATAAGAAATACCTTCTGCTTCACCACCTCCTGAACTGTTACCCAGCCTTACAGAATAGCCACTTCCATTAGGACAATCAACAGGAAAAAAACCGAAAGGATCTAAGCCACTTCCTGGAACAGAACGGTTAATGGTATGCCTGTTGGCAATAGGTGCAGAAGGATTTAGCGATAGATTGCTTGGTGAAATTAACCTTCCGGTAAAACATGCCCAGTTTGAAAAATCGCCTAATTCAAAATCAATATTGGGCGGACATTGCGCAAAGGCAGTATTGGCAATGGTCAATGTTAAGATCAATAGAAAATAACTTTTCCGTAACCGTATATAAACAGCATTTAATTTGATATGCAATTGGGCGTTTTTTATAGTAATAAGAAGGGCTTAAGTTACTTACTTTATGCCGTACTGGCAAAAAACACAGCTCAAATTTTATAATAAAGCTAAAAAAGCTATGAAGCCCCCATGGCAGCCTGCTTCATCTCGGCAGCCAGGCCCTTACCCAGGTATTTTTCTATCCAGGCATGTACCCCATAAATAACCGGGGTAAGCAGTATGGCTACTGCAAATTTGTATATATAATTGCCGGTTCCGGTAACCAGCACCTGGTGCAGGCTCCAGGCATCGCCCTGGCCGGTTTGTATGCGTTTGCCCACATAAAAAGCAATAAACAGTACCACAAAACTGTCAACCAGTTGCGATACTAAAGTAGAGCCGGTTGCCCTTAGCCAGATGTTTTTTTCACCGGTCATTTTTTTTATGCGGTGAAAGATGAGCACATCCAGCACCTGCCCTACCAAAAAAGCCACCATCGAGCCAATGATGATCCACATACCCTGGCCAAAGATTCCTCTAAAAGCATTGTCTGGTTTATCAATTCCATTGCCAACAGAAAAATACTCGGATGGGGAAAGATTAATGGCACCGGTAAAAATGAGAAAGGCATAACTGATCAATCCAATGGTGAGGTACGATAAGAATTTTACGCCACGGGAACCGTAATATTCGTTGATGATATCCGTCATGATAAAAACAACTGGCCACAACAATACTCCGGTTGTTAAATGAAAACTGAAGGGGCTGCCAAACAAATTGATATTGGCACGGGGTACACCAACCGTATCTTCCAGCGAAAATATTTTAACGCCGATTACTTCTGCCAGCAATGCACTGGTAATAAAAATTCCGGCCAGTAAAATAAAAAGTCTGGTGCTTTTGTCTTTGAGGATGTTGTGAATCATACCGGTTATTTTATTTTAGTTAGAATTTTAGAAAGAAACAAATAAAATTGTTCAATACTTTGAGTTAATAAAAATAATAGGATTTTTTGTTTTTACTTTTTTGCTTCTCCAAAAAAGTAACAAAAAAAGAGCCCCGAAATCGAATACAGCCCGATTTCGGGTTGGTTCCCTGATTTAACTTTTGTACTTCTGTAAACTCAAATTCAGTTCCCTGATGTGAGCAACTCAAGAATTCAAACTTCTTTTCATATTGCAATTAAGCCGGATACTCTACTTTAAAATAAAATGAAAATAAACCTGGCAGCAAAAAATAATGATGTTAAAGATAATGATCCAGCGCGGTATGGTAATATTGGTTTTGAGGGAATAAAATATAAACGTTAACAGCAAAAACAAAACATTTACAAAGATTGCCGTATAACCCAATATTACAAAAGTCCCTTCCAGCCAGGGCAGCGGCAATATTTGTGTTGCATTGCCTTCATAGTCCTTGTTTTTTTCAATATACCAGAAAACAACTGCAACTAAAAAGCAGGCATTGAATAAAACGGTTATTTTGGAGAAGAAACGCATGGGGAAAAGTTAATGGTTGAAGGTTGATAGTTAATGGTTTGTTTTAACTTTAATATTCTGTTTCAAAACGAGCAACGAGCAACGAGCAACGAGCAACGAGCAACGAGCAACGAGCAACGAGCAACGAGCAACGAGCAACGAGCAACGAGCAACGAGCAACTATTTATCCGTTTCTACCGGAAAGCATCGGCACAAAACTAAAATTCTCAAAAGCCTCTTCACTGGTAGTGCCATCGGCATTTTTGGTTATGCGCAGCATCCGCTGGTGATGGTCTTCATCAACCGGTATCACCATTTTGCCTCCGGGCTTCAGCTGGTCTATTAATTTGGGCGGAATAAAAGGCGCTGCCGCAGTGATGATCACTTTATCAAACGGCGCAAAAGTGGGCAGTCCCTCAAAACCATCTCCATAAAAGAATTTCAGGTTGGGGTATTGGTTCTTAAAGATGAACTGTTTGGTTTGCTCAAATAGTTTTTTCTGCCTTTCTATGGTAAATACCTTGGCTCCCATTTCGGCCAATACGGTTGCCTGGTAAATACTGCCGGTGCCTATTTCCAGCACTTTTTCGTTGGGTTTGATCTGCAGCAGCTGCGTTTGATAGGCAACGGTATACGGCTGCGAAATGGTTTGTCCCTCGCTGATGGGAAAGGCCCGGTCCTCATAAGCGATCTTGTCAAAAGCACTGTCCAGGAAATAATGCCGGGGAATATTATTCATGGCAGTTAACACGTTTTCATCGGTTATCCCTTTTTCCCGGAGGATGTCCATCAGTTTTTTGCGCAGGCCTTTATGCTGGTAACTGTCTTCGTATGTTCTCATTGTAGCTGCAAGATTAAGCAATAAATGCCGCAATTATTTTAATCCCATCTCGGTTATGATCCTCGCTATCTTTTCATCCAGCAATTGTTCTGTTGCATCAAAAGCATCTGCACTGGCCAGACCGGCATTCACGCTGAAATAAAATTTTATCTTAGGTTCGGTGCCGCTTGGCCGGGCCGATATCTTTGTACCATCTGCCAGTACAAACTGCAGCACATTGCTTTTGGGCAGGTCAATTGTACGCACTGCGCCGGTTTGAATATTTTTTCCTACCTGCAATTCATAATCCAGTAATTCAACAACCGCTGCGCCATCAATAGTAAGCGGCGGGTTATTCCTGTAGCCTTCCATCATGGCAGCTATTTCTTTAGCACCATTCATTCCTTTTTTGGTAACGCTTACCAGGCTTTCTTTATAAAAACCGTATTGCACGCACAGACCGATCAGTTTATCGAACAGGGTGCGGCCCTTATTTTTTTCGTAAGCAGCCATTTCGCAACTGAGTGCCACAGCACTGATGGCATCCTTATCACGTATCTTATCTCCGGTCATCAATCCAAAACTTTCTTCGCCGCCAATGATATAATTTTCCTTCCCTTCTTTTTCCCTGATCATTTTACTGATCCATTTAAAACCGGTAAGTACATTGTAACAGGCCACCCCATTGGCTTTGGCAATCACATCAATCATATCAGTGGTAACAATGGTCTTGATCACCATATCATTGGCTTGCGCAATGCCTTTTGCCTTACGGGCCTCAATCATATAATTAAATGCCAGCACAGCGGTTTGGTTGCCGTTGAGCAAAACCCAGTCGCCTTTTTTGTTTTTTACGCCAATGGCCACCCGATCGGCATCGGGATCGGTACCCAGTAAAATATCGGCATCCAGCGCAGCGGCTTTTTTAAGGCCTATGCTCATGGCTTCTGTTTCTTCGGGATTGGGATAGACCACCGTTGGGAAATTTCCATCGGGTGTACTTTGTTCCTCCACAATATGAACATTGTTAAAACCCAGTTGCTGCAAAGCTTTGGGCACCAGCTTAATTCCCGTTCCATGTATGGGAGTATAAACGATCTTCAGGTCAGTTTGCGCCGCACAAACATCGGGGTAAACGCTTAAGCTTTTAACCATGTTCAGGTATTCCGTATCCATGGCCTCGCCAATCATCACTATGTTTGCTTCACCACCACTCCATTTCACTTCATCAACCGATGCGATCTTTTCTACTTCTTTAATTACATTTTTATCATGCGGCGGCACCATTTGAGCGCCATCATCCCAATAGGCCTTGTACCCGTTGTATTCTTTGGGGTTATGACTGGCCGTACAAACCACACCACCCTTGCAACCCAAGGTACGGATGGCGTAACTCAGTTCCGGCGTGGGCCTCAGCGCTTCAAACAAATACACTTTTATGCCGTTGGCAGCAAACACATTGGCTGTTATGGATGCAAACAAACTGCTGTTGTTGCGGCAGTCGTAAGCAATGGCCACACTGATATCATCCCCAAAGCACTGTTTTAAATAATTGGCATAGCCCTGCGTGGCCATGCCAACAGTATACTTATTCATGCGGTTGGTACCAATACCCATAATGCCCCGTAACCCGCCTGTACCAAATTCCAGGTTTTTGTAAAAAGCATCTTCCAGTGCTGCAGGGTCTGCCTTTTGCAGATCCAGTATCTCCTCTTTTACTGCCTGTTCGTAATTACCGCTGAGCCATTGATCGATTTTTTGTTGCGTTAAAGCATCCATTGTTTTTGATTTACATGCTCAAAAATAAATTATTCGAACATCAATTAAGCAAAATAAGTAAATTTGTTACATGCCTTTTTATTGCCAAAAATATGTATACAATCATACGCAAAGAAAAATCGCGGGACTTGTTATGCTGATGATTTTTTCAAGTACTGCCCGTGCACAAAATACACAGACAAATAAAGAACCTGTAATTCCCGGTACTTTTAATCCTTTGCTGGTTGCTGCTTATAAAAAGCCGGTCAGGCTTATGACCATGCATAACAATCCTCCACATGTTGTAAAATACACTGCAATAAGAGGTGGAGAATTAATGCACTGGCCAAGCTACCCTTTAACCACCGGGCAAATAATAGCCAGGAATGAAGCATGGCAAAGAAGAAACAACACAAATGTTGGCGAACAAATAGCGAGTGATATCATCAAAAACAATGTTAACAAACTTATATACGGCAAAAAGATGCCTGTAGCCGTAGCTCCTAAATTTTAAATCTTCATTATTAACTTATCCGTAAATCTTACCCATTGGCAATAACAACAGCCGTTATGCTTATTTTTGTTTTTTATGAACCCAGCCTCTGTACATAGATCATCTCCGGTGGCGTCGCACACTTGTACGCCGAAATCTGTATGGAGCTTTTTTATAAGCGTATTATTTACCTGTTCTTCATTTGCCCAGGACTCAACAATAAAATTTACACCGCCCGACTTTAAAAATAACCATGGAGATACGGTGTTGAATACCCGGGATCCAGCTAACAGTTTAACCAAGAAGCAGGTTAACCGGCGTGTTAAGATCATTGCTGCTGCCAATATTGCCGGTTACGGCGGTGCCATGTTTGGGTTTTATCATGCCTGGTACAAAAATTACCCGCAAAGCAATTTTCATGTATTTAATGATATGCCCGAATGGAAAGGCATGGATAAAATAGGCCATGTGTATGGCGTATACGCCGAAAGTCTGGCCAGCATGGAACTTTGGCGCTGGAGCGGTGTAAGCCGGAAAAAACGCATCTGGTATGGCGGATTAAGCGGGCCGGTATATCATACCGTAATTGAAGTGCTGGATGGTTACAGTGCCGAATGGGGCTGGAGCTGGGGCGACATTGGCGCCAACTTTATAGGCAGCGGTATGCTGATTGCACAGGAACTGGCCTGGGACGAACAACGCATTCAAATGAAATTTTCCTTTCACCGCAAATCTTATAACGACCCAAGCTTAAATCAGCGAAGCAACACCATCTTTGGTACCAGTACGGCCGAACGGTTCTTAAAAGATTACAACGGCCAAACCTACTGGCTCAGTGCCAATATTCATTCCTTCTTTCCCAAAAGCAAATGGCCCAGATGGCTAAACATAGCAGTAGGCACCGGTGCCGAAGGTATGTTTGGCGCCAATGAAAATATTGGCAAAGATGCAAACGGCAATATCAATTTTAACCGTACCGATATAAAACGTTACCGGCAATGGTACCTGGGCCCGGATATTGACCTCACTAAAATTAAAACCAACAAAAAAGGAGTGAAACTGGCATTGCGGTTACTCAACGTAGTAAAAATACCCATGCCTGCACTTGAATTTTCAAACGGAAGTTTTAAGGTAAAAGCGCTTGGTTTCTAAGCAACAAAAAATCAATTTAATTAAAAGCCATCAAAGGTTACGAGATACAACCCCCTCTCCTTTGGAGTTCCTTGCAAAGGAACGAGCGTAGCTCATTGGGGTGAGGTTAATCCAGCCACGCCCCCATCACTTCCCCGTTTTCCACCTCCACCAAAATATGTTCATCCAACGTGGTGGAAACCGAAAAGCCCACATAATCCACATCTACCGGAAAGGTTTTGTGCGTTCTTTCCACCAGGGCCAGTGTTTGTATTTTTTTAGGAAGTTGCTGCAGCAGCGGTTTTAAAGCGAACAACATGGTACGCCCACTGTTGGCCACGTCGTCGATCAGCACAATGGTTTTTCCATTAAAATCCATTGGGGTATTTAAGTGGATGTCGAGTGGATGTTTTTTATCCATAATCAGTTCCAGTACCTGCACCTCGCCGGTAAACACTTCTTTAATGTACCTGCTTATCTTTTCTGCAATCACGCTTCCGTTGTGTTTGATCCCAATCAGCACTAAAGCGGTTTCGGTATAGTTTTCTTCTACAACTTGTAGTGCCATGCGGCGAAGCTTTTTATCGGCGACTTCGGCTGTTAGTATTTGTTTTCGTTGTTCCATTGTAGCACGAATTTAATTATTTATTGCCACAGAGGCACAGAAACACAGAAAAATACAAATTACGTTTCCGTGCTTCTGTGCGGCTGTGGCAAATATCCCTTCTGCCATAGGCAGAATCAATAAACAATCCTTCGCTAACCCTTCTGTCGCAGGCAGAATTTAATTACCTTAGCGGCACAATCACTAACGATGCAAATTGTACAACAAATACTTTTTATCGCCCTCACTGCATTTGCCATCTGGCTTTTTGGCAAAAACATCGGTATCATACGCCGCAACATATTTTTAGGCAAAGCCGAAGACCTGAGCGACAACCCTTCCAAACGCTGGAGAAATCTGATCCTGCTCGCCTTCGGACAAAAGAAAATGTTCCGTAACCCGCTGGTGGCCGTAATGCATTTTATCATTTATGCAGGCTTCATCATCATCAATATAGAAGTACTGGAAATTGTACTCGATGGCATGCTGGGCACTCACCGTTTATTTTTTCCGTATACTGGCAGTTTATATACTTTCCTCATTAACTTTTTCGAGATACTGGCTGTTGGCGTGATTGCGGTGTGTGTCATTTTTTTAGCAAGAAGGAATATCATCAAGCTGAAACGCTTCATCAGCAAAGATCTTAATGGATGGCCACGCGGCGATGCCAATTATATTTTAATTACCGAGATCATTTTAATGTCCTTGTTCCTGTTTATGAACAGCACCGACCGTGCTTTACAACTACAGGGTGCTGCGCATTACCACGATACCGGTAATTTTATTTTCTCAGGCATCATCGCCCCTTCATTAACCGGTTTATCGCAGGCCACATTGATCACCATTGAACGCAGTTGCTGGTGGCTGCATATCATCGGAATATTTGCCTTTTTAAATTACCTGCCTTATAGCAAACACCTGCATATTTTACTGGCATTCCCCAATGCCTATTACGCCAGGCTTGATGTGGTTGGCGGTATGCACAATATGGAAAGCGTACAGAACGAAGTAAAGTACATGATGCAGCCCGAACTGGCACCAACCGAACCGGCCGCCCCCATGAAATTTGGCGCCAAAGATGTGTTTGACCTGAGCTGGAAAAATTTACTGGATGCTTACAGTTGCACCGAATGTGGCCGCTGCTCTGCTGCCTGCCCGGCCAACCAAACCGGTAAATTATTAAGTCCGCGTAAGATCATGATGGACACCCGCGACCGCCTGGAAACTGTGGGCAAAAACATAAAAGCCAATGGCGAATTTAAAGACGATGGCAAAAATCTGTTCAGCCACATCACCATAGAAGAACTGCGTGCCTGCACCACCTGCAATGCCTGTGTACAGGAATGCCCCGTATCCATCTCCCCGCTTGAAATAATTCTGGAACTGCGCCGCTCCCTGATCATGGAAGACAGCAATGCCCCGCAGGAATGGAATGTAATGTTTGGCAATATTGAAAATAATTTTGCACCCTGGAAATTCTCTCCTGATGACAGGGATAAATGGGTGGAGGAAATGGTCTGATGCCCTCGTCTGACCATTTCCCTAAAACTTCAGTTTTGGGTTTTGAGTTTTTTGTTTTGGGTTGATACGTTCTGGCGCAAGTCTTTCGTCAGGATGACTTGATGCCGTTTTATTTCTGCCTGCCGGCAGGCAGGTCTTCCGGACTGTGTCCGGCATTTGAAAAACAAATGTTGAAATACGCATCCCCAGGACTCCGCTGGCTCCGGCCAGCCGTGAGCATACAGTTTCAACCCATATTTGTCAATTTTTGAAACACCCTATAATTTTAGTAAATTTGATTTACAAAAGACATCTTTATGACCGAGATTGTAATTGATAAAAAGAAATACGTCTTGATACCAGAAAAAGACTACCAGGCATTGCAAAAAAAAGCTGCCTTAAAAACCAAGACCGAAAAAACATTTACCATTGATGAAGCCCGTGCATACAGCAAAAAACTTATCAGGAAATGGGCAGCAGAAAAATAACCGTAAAACTATCTGCCGCTGAAAGCATTGCAGCCATTGCCTGGTTTATAGAATCAAAAGGCATGATTGCTACAGCTAATAAATTTACAGATGCTGCTTACGATTTTTTAAAAACACTTGCCAATAGTATCAAATCTTACCCTCTTTGCCGTGAACCACAAAGAGCTTCTGCAGGTTACAAATGCATTACCTACAAAAAGAAATATATAATCGTATTTATAGAAACTGATACTGAAATAGTCATTTGTGAATTCATTTCCTCAAAATTGATATACTGGTAGGCTTACTAACAAAATCTATGACTAACAACAATTGGTTCCATATCTCCAACACCCACGAAATTGATTCGCCGGCATTATTGGTTTTTCCCCAGAGGGTAAAAGCCAACATACAAACCGCCATAAAAATGATTGGCGACATAAACCGGCTTCGTCCACATGTAAAAACGCATAAGTGCGCCGAAGTGGTACAACTGATGTTGGATGCAGGCATCACCAAATTCAAATGTGCCACCATTGCCGAAGCAGAAATGCTGGGCATACAAAAAGCAGCAGATGTGTTACTGGCCTACCAGCCAGTTGGCCCAAAGCTGCAGCGTTTCATTGCACTCATAAAAAAATATCCGGCTACACAATTTTCCTGTCTTACAGATAATACTGCTGCCGCTGCTGCTCAATCCAACGCATTCAGCGAAGCCGGTGTACAGGTGCCTGTGTATATCGATCTTAATTTGGGCATGAACAGAACCGGCATCAACCCCGGCGATGAAGCATTGGAATTATACAGGTTTTGTTCAATGGCAGCCGGTATCATCATCAAAGGTTTACATGCCTATGATGGCCATATCCGGGATATTGATTTTTCAACAAAGAAAAAAAAATGTGATGATGCTTTTGCGCTTGTGGAATTATTGGCTAACAAAATTGAAAATACCGGATTGCCCAAACCGGTCATTGTTGCAGGGGGCTCTCCCGGTTTTTCTGTTCATTCCAAACGGGCAGGTATAGAATGCAGTCCGGGTACATTCATTTATTGGGACAAAGGTTATTCCCTTATTTGCCCCGAACAGGCATTTGTGCCTGCTGCCGTATTGCTTACACGGGTGGTCTCTTTGCCCGCAGCAGGAAAAATTTGCACCGATCTCGGGCATAAATCTGTTGCCTCAGAAAATGAACTGAGCAAAAGAGTTTTCTTTCCGGAGCATGAATTTTTACAGGCCATTGCACAAAGTGAAGAACACCTGGTTTTGGAAAACGGTTCAGGCACTGCCTTTGCACCCGGTGATATTTTGTATGCCATCCCCTGGCATATCTGCCCTTCGGTTGCCATGTACGACATTGTACAGGTTATCGAAAACGGCCAATGGATCGCCACTTGGAAAAATATAGCAAGAGACCGGAAGATCACTGTTTAGTATGATAGCCGTTGTTCATCGTTTAATAATATACTTAACACCCAATTCGCCGGTGCTGTAATCAAAATCGTGCAGCCCTTGCTGATAGCCAAGCAGTACGCTGAATCTTTGTATTCTTTTCTCTGCTTGCATACGAAATACTACCGGCTTATCGCCGCTCTCTTCCAGGTAACCAATATAGCCGGCCACATTGGCTTCTATACGCCAGCTGTTTTTATCCCATAGCAGGCCGGTACCAAATAGTATGGCATCATCCTGGTTATTTTTATCCGATTCAATATGCCAGGAATAAAAACCCAGCATACCTGTCCAGGTCAATCCACTCCGGCCGATGGGTTTGCCAAAGGAGATGTCGAAATAATATCCCGGTGCATCAATATCACGGGCTGCACCAAAACCTGATCCTGAAGGAAAACGGTATCCTATCCTGGCTTTCAGATTGATGTACTTTTTCCAGCGTTTTAAAATCTGGAAATTGGTATTCAGGTGCAGTTCTCCCTCTCCATTTTTATCATAATAAAACTGCGGATAGATTCGTCGCTCTTCCTTCATGGCATGCGAAAGCTGGTAGTATTCATAAGGCACCCAGTATATATCCATTGATATCAGTTCCTTTACCAGGCAATAATTTGCATACACTGTATAATTCTGTGTGTTATCCCCTTTTGAAAAATGAAAACTGCCGCCGGCGCTTATAAAAAAACTGCTGTCGATAAGGCCATTGCCAACCCGGGGCACGGGCAACGCATTTGGCCCCTGGAACGCCGGAAAAGTTTTGATATACCTCGACCAGTGGCTTACTCCGTCCCATTGCACCAACTGCGACCATTGCACCAGTGTTTGTGATCGTACACAAACCGTTGATAAAACAAACAGCAAACTGATAATAAAACGCATTGGCTTAAATAATACTTAAAGTTAAGCTTTTGAGAAAAGATTACAGGGGATACGGGATGTAAAATATACCTGCTGGCTGATTGCAAATGGCATTGCTGCAACAGGCAGCTTTATTTTTCGCTATTGCCTTAAGTGCTTAACTTTATAACAGCTCCATAAAAATTTCAACATGAAACCTATATTAATTACCCTGCTCCTGCTTCCTTTACTGTCATTGGCACAAAACCTGCCCCGTTTTGAAAATGATACCCTTACCACATCGGGCGGGTATAAAATTTACAAAGGGCATACTTTACGCCTGGCAACAGGTATATCGGAAGCGGGATATTTTAAATTTATAAAATTTCATCAAAGCCTGGCAAAAAACAATACCTATGCTTTACAAAACAGCAGCATATTGGTTAAAAATGTAAAAGCCTTTAAATACTCCGGCGCCGATAACAACAGTATACGCATTACAGGTACATTAACATACAAGGATGGGAAGCAGGAAGAAACAGATATACTTATCAATTTTGAAAGGGCTACAGAAGATTACAACGGGCAACCATCGGAATTAAACATACCTGAACCCTTTAAAAGTAAACCAGGACAACCAACAGTAAAAGCCGAAGCAAAACAACCTGCTGCCGTTCAACCTCAAAAGCAAACTGCTCCGGATGATATTAAAAAACTAATGGTGGCCGATGAAATAAAAAAACTGTTCGACCTGTATAAAGCTGGTGCTTTAACCAAAGAGGAATACGAAATGCAAAAAAAGAAATTGCTGGACAGGCAATAGCTGCTGATCATACCTGCTCTTTTTGATTTTTTTTTACATTCCTGTATTGCTTAATCCCATAAGCTGCACCTGCTGCCAGCAATAAACTTAAACCGCCATCAATGGGTGTGTCTTCCGGATCGGGCGGGCCCTGGGCCAGTGTAAATAACGGTATTATAAAACACAGCAGGGCAAGTGCTACAGGCAGTAAACCCCCGGCTTTTCTTTTATTGCACTTTGCAGAATGCATACAGTTAGTTTTTAATGATCTGTGTAACAAATCTTTCTCCACCGATACCGATGAGCACTAACCTGTAGGTACCGTTTGCCAGCGCTTTACCCACCTGGATCGATTTGAATACAGTTCCGCCGGTATGATAAATGGTTGTTTGATAAACCTGCTGGCCAAGGTCGTTGTACAACATCAGCGTATAAGTACCTTTATCAATATTGTTCAATTGCAGTCCGATATTGCTGCCAGTAATAGGGTTTGGGTATATATTGATACCTGCCGGCGATCCCTGGATATTTACTTTTACTACAGCACTGTACCGGGTTAAGCCGGCTTTGTCAAATGCTTTAATGCGGTAAAAATTATTGCCCTTAACCGGTTGACCATCAAACCAGTTATAATTTACAGGGAAGCTGCTGTTACCCATGGCGCTGGTTGTATTTTGTTTGGTAAACCCTGTTCCGTCTTCCGAACGCTCCACTTCATACCTGTCCATATCGGTTTCTGTTTTGGATGTCCATTTAACATCCACCCCACCATTCTTTGCCTGGGCGGTTATCGTTATCACATCTATGGGCAGGGTCCCGATGGCTCCAAACACTACCATAAAACGGTTTGTTGCTGCAGAAGCAGGATCGGTAGTAACAGAAAAATTAACCACTGTACTGTCAACAACACTCAGCAATGTTCTTGTACCTGAAAAATTATCAATCAGTTCTGCACTTACCGATGTGTTGGTAAAAGCCTGTGGCCTGAACTCGAATTCATAATCACGCTGTTTCATGTTATTCATAAAAAGTGGAATGGTATCCCTGCGAATAATCACCGGCCTTTGCTCTACCGAAAGGCGTTTGTTTGCACGCAGTATAGCAATGTTCTCATTCCAGTTATTGATCTCTTTGGCATCTTTTGCATTAACAGCAGTATCAAAACCATTGCCATACCAGGCACTTGCTTCATCGGCCAGGCGGCGGTAATTGCTTGGTTCTTTAAAATACAGTAAGGTAGAAAATGCCTCATTGGGCGGTGGTGGCACCAAAAATACTTCGTTGTTATTGCCCGAAGCTTTGTGGCTTTCCTCGATATTTACCACGGGCACACCCACTCCATCAGATTCTACAAAAAAAGCCTGTCCAGATTGAATATACCTTTGCGGCCCCATTTCGGAAGAACTTACCGTTACAAATCCGCCACGGGTTCCCACATTGGGGTTCCAGTAAGTATAGTAATCGGTGATGTTGTTGCTGGCTGCACGCACCGCCTGCCAGTCGATGGGTGATGGGTACGGATTGGTTACCAGGTTAAGTGCCCCGCCCCCGGTAAATGCATTGGTAAAACCGGTAACCGGCCCCTGCACAATGGTGCCGTTTGCCCTGAGCGTGGTGCTGCTGGTAGGCATATTAACAGACAACGGTATGGTGGTGCTCATACTGCGGTCGCCTCGTATGTAAATAAAATAACCGGTAAGTGCATTCAGCATTCCGTTGGTATTGCCCACTGCAGTGTATGTGGGCGATACTGCATTGGCGCTATTGTACAGCGATGCCTCATTGCTTTGTGTTACATCAAAACCGTTGGCATTGCCACCGGCGCCGGTGATTTGAGTACCATAGCCCGGCGCTGCATTGTTTATACTTACACCAACAGCCGTATTCATTTCATTGTTCATCCAGTTAAACCGCATGGAACTGGCCGTATTTACTGTTGGAGTGATCAACCGGTAGGCCCTTCCGTAGTTTCCGGTACCGTAACCGGTACCGGGTGTACGCAATTTGATAAAGCGCTCCATGGTTACATTACTGGCATTACTGAGTGTGCTTCCGGTAAGGTCTCCAATACGTGCTGTATTAGCATCAGTAGATTTTAAGGTAAGATGTTTACTATCCAGGTTTAGTGTGGATGCGGTAAGCAGCATTTCATTATATACATTTAATTCATTTCCCAAAGTTGCATTGCCGTTGTTAAGCACCAGGTCTCTGAGTGAGCGTGAAAGCGAATCTGTCTGATCAAAATTGATGTTACCGGCCACCCCTGTAATGTGCAGGTTTGATACCGGGGAACCTTTTATAAAACCGCTGCCCGTAATACTGCCATTAAGGGTAAGGGTGTTTGCCTGTATGCTTATTGATCCATTTATAAGATTGAGGTTACTACCGATATTGATATTGCTCAGCATTTTTAAACCCGAGGCATTATCAAGATCCACTTTACTAAAAGTGCCGCCTTTTACATTTTGAACACCCGAGCCGGTAAAAATAAATTTACCGTTACCGTAGGCATAAGGGGTAACAGACTGGTCGTTAAAATCGGCCGTATCAACTCCCTGGCGGGCAATGGTTACCGTCCCTGCATTGTTAAAAGTACTGGTATTGGCCAGGTTTATTGGCCCGTTAACATAAATTGCAGCACCGTTTTGCACCGTAATAACCGCCCCGCCGGTAGCGTGTAAACCGGGCTGGGCAACAGCAATATTATAGCTAAAAAAAAGCGAGATAATTATTAAACCAGTGCTAAGCTTTTTCATGGTGTTTATATTTAAAACAAAAATACCCATGTTAATCTGCTGTGTGTTTATTGTTTAGTAAACGGTTGTTATGATTTAGTAACAGGTAAAAAATAAAATACCGTTTAATAATCTCATATTTTTTTCATCGGGATAAACAAAGACAACGGCTTATCATTTCCAGGGCTTTTACCACAGAATAAGAACAGGTTACCGTAAACTAAATGGTATACAGGAAAAAAGACACTCGTAATATAACTTGACATCTTAAATTTTAATGACATGAAAAAATATTTCTTATTACTGGCAATAATTTTTCCAGCCGGGTTGATTGCACAAAGTGTATCAATAAATACCGATGGTTCACAACCCGATAATACAGCCATGCTGGATATTAAAAGCAGTACAAAGGGTTTATTGATACCCCGCATGACCACCTTTCAAAGAACTTCTATTGCCGGACCGGCGCTTGGATTAACAGTATATGACATTGAAACCAATAATCATTGGGTTTACAGAGGTGATGTAAATGGTGGTTGGGTTGAGGTAATGAACAGCCTGAATAAACATTGGGACCGAACAGGTACGCATATTTATACCAACAACCCCGGCAATGTGGGTATTGGAACCACCAGCCCCTCCGAAAAACTTACCATTAATGCAACTGACCCGGCAATCAGGTTTTTAAATGCAGGCACTGAAAAAGGATTTTTACAGGCCAGCGGAAATAATATGAGGCTCGGGACATACAGTTCAAACACAACCGGGAATATTGTTTTTAATATACGCGGCACCGACCGGATGACCATTGCAGATGATGGAAATATCGGGCTTGGCATTTCGTCTCCTGTAGGAAAATTTCAGGTCGCAACCGGTTATGAAGCTAGCCTTTCCACACATGGTTACCTGATGCTGGGCACCGAAGGTGGAAGTAACCTGGTTTTAGATGCTAATGAAATAATGGCACGTACTAACGGAGCTGCCGCAAACCTTAATTTACAAAATGAAGGAGGCAATGTGTATATCGGCGATCCCGCTGCTTTCAGTGGTGCCCACCGCCTGGGCGTAGATGGCAATGCCGTAATAACCGGCAATATGCGTATAGGCACAACTGTTACCCCATCCGGGTACAAGCTGGCTGTTGATGGAAAAATGATCTGTACCGAAGTGCTGGTTCGCCTGGTATCAAACTGGCCCGATTATGTGTTCAGTAAATCATACAAACGCCCCGGGCTTGATGAGGTGGAAGATTATATTAAAAAGAACAACCACCTACCGGGTATCCCTTCTGCCAAAGAAATTGAGTCAACAGGGATCAGCCTGGGCGAAATGCAGAAAATGCAGATGGAGAAAATTGAAGAACTCACCCTGTATATCATTGATTTAAAAAAAGAGATAGAAAAATTATCCGCAGGATCCGGTGGAAAAGCGAAGCAATAATTTTTTTATGCCATCTAAATCAAAATTATAAAAGATGAAAAAGTGTTTATCCATATTAATATGGTTATTGTTTATCCAGGTTTTTGTTGCTTATGCACAGGATGATACTTTACTGAAGCAACAATTGCAGGGCAAACAAAATTTTACGGATATCATGAATACGGTGAAAGCTTATTACAACTCAACGGAAACCAAAGCAAGGCTTGGTATTGATGCAGTGAACAGGAAAATGAAGCACTGGCGCAGGTATGAGTGGTATATGAGCAGCAGGCTGGGCCCCAATGGCGAGTTTGTAAACATCAACCAGAAAATGATGGAAGCAACGGGCATAAACAGCAGGTTGAACACACATACAAATAAAGGAGAAAATACAGCATCTATTTCGGGAGGAGCCTGGACGGTAGTGGGACCTATGAATACGGACAACGGAATTGGCCGGGTAGACAGACTGGCCTTTCACCCCACTGATGCAAACACAGTGTATGCCGGTACTACAGCGGGCGGTCTTTGGAGAACAACCGATGCCGGTACCAACTGGTCCAACCTTTCACCGGATATTCCGTCTGGTGGCATTAGTGGCATTGCCATTGACCCTGTAAATACAAATACCATTTATATTCTTACCGGAGATGGTGACAGTAATTTTGGGGGATTTGTACAAGATTTTGGATATATGCGTTTATCCATCGGTGTTTTAAAATCAACCAATGGAGGAGCCAACTGGACAAAAACAGGAGATTTTCCGGGTGCTGATTATTCATCACTTACAGGTTACAGGCTTATCATGCACCCTACTAACAATAATATCTTATACGCCTGTACCAGCCAGGGCATCTGGGCCACTTCCAATGGCGGGGAAACCTGGGGGTTGAATATTGGAGGCGGCCGCTTTTTTAATATGGAATTTAAACCGGGCAGCGATAATGTTTGTTACACCACTAACAGCGAACCTGATTTTTCCAGATCATATTTTTTAAGAAGTACCAACAGTGGATTAACCTGGGATACGGTAAACTCAGTTACAGCCCTGTTAAACAATCCAACAAAAAGAGTTGAACTGGCTGTAGCACCTTCGAACCCCAACCGGGTTTATTTACTGGCAGGAGGAGTGCCGGGGGCTGCTGGCAACCCAGGGTTAAACAGGTTCAGGGGACTGTTATTAAGCGAAGACCAAGGGCTGACCTTTGCACTTCAAACAAATACTCCCAACATTTTAGGGAGGGCAACTACAGGTATTGATACAGCTGAACAATCCAACTATGATCTGGCAATTGCTGTAAGCAATACTAATTCCGGTACCATAGTAACCGGAGCCATACAGGTCTGGAACAGTACAGATTCCGGAAACAATTTCACCTACAGGGGAAACTTACATGATGATGTGCATGACCTCGGATACCATCCAATAGGTAATAAATTATGGGCTGCAACAGACGGTGGTGTATATAGCAGCATTAACCATGGTGTTAGCTGGACCAGCCATTTTCAGGATATGAACATCACCCAGTTTTACCGGATGGCTGTAGACCCCAATGATTATATAAATATGATTGCCGGCGCCCAGGATAATGCAGTAAAAAGAAAAACCGGGGCAACAAGCTTTTTTGATGAAATAGCCTGTTGCGATGGATTTGGAGTGGGGTACGATAATACCAATTCAGACACTATATACACAATAAACAACCAGGCCATTGGCAGGTCATTTGATGGGGGAAACAATTTCACAAACATCACGCCTGTACAAACTACAGCAACCTGGGCAACCAATTTAGCAGTACACACTTCTTTGCCCGGCGCCTTGTTTGTTGGATCTGATAGTGTTTGGAGATCTACCAATAACGGTACAAACTGGACCGCTTCCATTTTTACTTTGGCAGGCTGGTTTTTGCGTACCTGCCCCAGTAACGGAAGCCGTGTATATGCGGCTGGTGGAAATGCTTATAATGCCAACAATGGAATATTAAGGCGCAGTGATGACGGTGCAGCGACCTGGACCAACGCAAATATATTAAGTAACCACCCCGGCTTTCCGGTTAATTATCCAAAAATTACCAGCATCAATGTTGACCCCACCAATTCTTTGCGTGTATGGGTAACATTTGGCGGGTTTACCGATAATATGAAAGTATTTTATTGCGACTATAATACAAACCCGGCCGGCAACTGGGTTAACAGAAGCGGTACTTTGCCCAATGTGCCCGTAAACAGCATTGCTATAGATAACAATAACAATGCTTACATTGGCACTGACAATGGCGTGTACTACAGGGGTACAGGTATGACAGATTGGGTTCCTTTTTATAATAACCTCCCCTATGTACCCGTAACTGATCTGATTATTTCTGAAACAGAGAACAGGATACGGGCCTCCACTTTTGGCCGTGGTATCTGGAGCAGTGAACTGTACAGTACCTGCGAAACAGATCTGAATATAACAGGAACGCTGGAAGGACAGGAATTTTATGAAGCTTCCAATAACATTTCGTCTACCGCTTCCTTATTAACTTCTGAAGGAAGTAAAGTACAAATGCGTGGCGGCAACCAGGTACTGTTACAGGACGGTTTTTCTGCCAGGGAAAACACGAATTTCAGGGCAGCCATTGGTCCCTGCGGCAGTGGCGGAGTGGCAGGTTTTCGTATGCCTGAAAATGATTCTACTGTAAAAATTCCTCCCCGGCAATTTCTTCCCCCTGCCGGCGGCAAAAGATCAATGGTTCATATTCATTCGGTTGCCAACAATGAAGTGTTGTTTGAAATCAATCAAAAACAAAACGGCGAAACTGATGTTTTGCTCACCGACGCAACAGGAAATATTAAAAGCAGAAAAAAGTTTTCTGTTTCATCAAGCGGTAAATGGATAAACAAAATAAGTACAGCAGGACTTGTTAAAGGAATGTATTATCTGCAGGTAGTATTAAACAACAGGGTTGAGCATATACAGGAAGTTATCATACAGTAATCAAAAGCAACTGAGCATGAAAAAGTTCATTTCCCTATTTTTTTGTTTACTGCTGGCAGACATGTTAATGTATGCGCAAAATGATTCTGTACTCAACCGACAGCTTGAAGGCAAACAGGATCTTGCCACGATAATGAAAACAGTAAGGGCCTATTATAACAATAGGTCAACGGTTAGCCGCCTGGGCACAAAGGTTGTAGACAGGAATTTAAAACATTGGCGACGCTACGAATACTATATGAGCAACAGGCTGGGGCCGGATGGCCGGGTTGTAAACATCAACCAGAAAAATCTGGAGGTTGCAAAACAGGAGTTTGGAAGGCGGTTTAACCGGTCAGATCTTAATAGTAACAGTTCCAATATCACAGCTGGTAACTGGACCCTGGTAGGACCTACTATAGCACCGGAAGGAATTGGACGCGTTGACCGGCTGGCTTTTCATCCTGTAAATTCAAGCATAGTTTATGCAGGCGCAGCAACCGGCGGACTTTGGAAAACAACGGATGCCGGGGCAACCTGGACAAACCTTACGCCCGATATCCCCTGCTTAGGCATAAGCGGGATCGCCATCAATCACGGAAATCCCAATATCATGTATATTCTAACCGGCGATGGTGACAGCAATATTTCAGGTGGCTTAGTAAGCGGCTTTGGGTACATGCGGCTTTCGATCGGTGTACTGAAATCAACAGATGGAGGAGCAAACTGGACACAAACGGGTGCATTTCCCGGGGCCGATTATTCCACCCTCAGTGGTTTTAAACTGGTGATACACCCAACTGACCCCGACATCCTTTTTGCCTGTACCAACCAGGGGCTTTATAGAACTGTTAATGGAGGCAACACATGGGATTCAGTTGATACCCGTGGTAGTTTTTACAATCTTAAGTTCAAACCAGGCAATGCTGCACGGTGCTATACGGTATCTAAAGAAGGCAATGTTGCAAAATTCTTTTACAGTACAAATGGTGGGGTAAGCTTTACACAAAACGCGTCTATTGACACATTATTGAACAACCCTACAGACAGGATCGATGTAGATGTAGCTCCAACTAACAGCAACCTTGTTTATATCCTGGCAGGTGGCGTTTCAGCATCAACCGGCCTTTTTAAGGGATTGCTGCAAAGTACTGATGCCGGTTTGAGCTTTACAAGAAAAAGTAATTATCCCAATATACTTGGTGCCGACTCCACAGGTGTTGACAGTTCGGGCCAGTCCAGTTATGACCTTTCACTGGCGGTAAGTAACCTGTCGAGCAGCACCGTGGCGGCGGCTGCAGTAAAAGTATGGCGCAGTGTAAATTCAGGTGAAGATTGGTTATACCGTGGCCATTTACATGGCGATATACATGAGCTGGCCTATAACCCCATAAATAATAAGTTATGGGCAGCCACAGATGGCGGCGTTTACAGCAGTACAAATAATGGAGCCGATTGGTATAACCATACTGAAGGTATGAGCATAAGCCAGGTGTACCGGATGGCTGTAAATCCTGATAATTATATTGCGATGCTGGCTGGCTTGCAGGATAACGGAGTTAAAAAAAGAGTTTATGGCAGTTCGTACTTTGAAATGATAAACGGCTCTGATGGGTTTACTCCCGGGTATGATGCTGCTGACACTTCAGTTTACTATGCCATTATCAACAGGGGGATCAGGCGTTTTTTCAACAATGGCAATAACAGTTCAGGATTAACGCCACCAAATTCAGTAAGACCTTTCGCCCCAACGATGGCCATTCATACTTCTTTAGGAAATGCATTATTTTTTGGAGAGGATGATATGTGGCGTACCACCAATGCTACAGATCCGGTTAACTGGATAAAAAGTACAGGCGTAAAGGCAGGTTGGGCACTGCAGACTTGTCCCAGTAATGGCAACCGTGTTTACATTGCGGGTGGCGGACAATACAATGACACAGTAGGTATTTTAAGAAGAAGCGATGACGGCGGTGCTACCTGGCCCGGCTCAAATATACTCAGCAATGCTCCAACATTTTGTAACAATTATACAAAGATCACCTATATTAATGTTGACCCCACTTCCTCTTTCAGAGTTTGGGTAACTTTTGGCGGGTATACCGAACATGAAAAAGTGTATTACTCAGATGACCTCGGTGTTACCTGGGAAAACCGGAGTGGTAGTTTGCCGAACGTACCGGTCAATTGCATCGTGATTGATAATGGTAACAATGCATATATAGGAACTGATAACGGAGTTTATTATTGGGCTTCGGGATCAAACGACTGGGTGCCATTTTTTAATAACCTGCCCTATGTACCTGTAACTGACCTTGTACTTTCACAGTCAAGCAATAAAATAAGAGCATCAACATTCGGACGTGGTGTTTGGGAGAGCAGCTTGTACAGCGTATGCCCACCGGTACTAAATCTTGTTGGGACATTGGAAGGCCAGAAATTTTATGAATCATCCGGCAATATAGTCTCAACCGCTACTTTAACAGCATCAGCAGGAACCAAAGTTCAGATGCGCGGAGGTAATGAAGTAAAATTACAGGATGGCTTTACATCAAAAGAAAATACACAGTTCAGGGCAGTTATTGGTCCTTGTGGAAGCGGTGGCGTTGCCGGATTTCGAATAGGCTCCAATGATAGTACTGTTAAACTGCCGCCACAACAATACCTTCCTCCTGCCGGCGGTAAAAAATCAATGGTTCATGTTCATTCGGTTGCCAACAATGAAGTGTTGTTTGAAATCAATCAAAAACAAAACGGCGAAACTGATATTTTGCTCACCGATGCATCAGGAAACATTAAAAACAGAAAAAATTTTTCTGCCTCATTAAGCGGCAAATGGACAAACAAAATAAGTACAGCAGGCCTTGTTAAAGGAATGTATTATCTGCAGGTATTGCTGGATAAAAGAGTAGAACATTTGCAGGAAGTGATCGTTGACTGATGATTGAAAAATGGAACACACCGTTGCAATTAAAATAATCAGAACAACAATTACCACAGAATAAGAAGTGGCAGCCTTAAACTAATCGGAGTATAGTAAACGGAATTCATCAATTTAATTTTGAATTCTAAAATAAAAAAGATGAAAAAAATAACCGTTTTACTGTCAATCGTTTTTCCTGCTATGTTGTTTGCACAAAGTGTATCCATCAATACAGATGCAACAGCCCCGCATAATTCAGCTATGCTGGATATAAAAAGTGATTCAAAAGGTTTGCTGATGCCGCGATTAACAACCCTTCAAAGAACTTCTATACCAGGCCCTGCCACAGGCTTAACCGTTTTTGATATGGATACATACAGTTACTGGATGTACCGGGGTGATATCAACGGGGGCTGGGTTGAACTGATGAACAGTATTGATAAGCATTGGAACAAAACCGGCACACATGTATTTAATATAAATACCGGAAATATTGGTATTGGCACCAATAACCCAACACAAAAACTGGCCATTAATGCTACCGACCCCGCCATTGATTTTATGAATGGCGGTTCCTCCAAAGGGTATTTACAGGCAAGTGGTAATCATATGCGTTTAGCCACTTACGCAAATAATACAACAGGCAATATTGTTTTTAATACCAAGGCCGTTGACCGGATGTGGATTGATGAAAACGGTAAAATAGGTATAGGCACGGCCAATCCAACAGGTTTACTTACTGTTAACGGAACAAATCCATGGATTGAAATGCAAAATAACGGGGTAGACAAAGGATTTTTACAGGCAACCGGAAATGACCTGAAATTGGGCACCAATTCAACCAATACTACCGGCAACCTGGTCTTTCAAACAAAATTACTTGACAGGATGCTGATAGATGAAAATGGAAATGTAGGTATAGGGACCACTACCCCATCTTCCATATTAACCGTAAATGCCACTGACCCCATTTTACAAATTAAGAATGCAAATGTTGACAAAGGGTTTATTCAACTGGTAGGCGATGATATTAAAATAGGTACGAACCTTTCCAATACTTACGGCTCCTTCATTGCCCGGACAAAAGGGCAAGACCGCTTCATTGTTAATTACAAAGGTCAAATTGGGATTAACATGCCTGCCGATCCGAATTCTACATATAGCTTTTCTATTGCTGAAGATGAAAATGACAATACCGGCATAGCTTTGTATCATGGTGGATACAGGCGGGCTGGATTCAATTATAACGGATTTAATCCTTTTCTTACCGCAAGTACCGGAGATTTTTACATTTATCGTAACAGCTCTTACCCGTTTGTACTCCACTCCGACGGGAATTATACAATGGGCGGACATAATACTGCTACAGGCTATCGGTTAAGCGTGTACGGCAAAACCATTGCTACCGAGTTTACAGCCCTGCCTACCGGAAGCTGGCCCGACTATGTGTTTGAAAAAAATTACAAGCTTAAACCATTGGCAGAAGTGAAAAAATACATAACTGAAAATAAACACCTTCCAAATATTCCTGCAGCTGCTGAGGTTGAAAAAAATGGAATACAATTGGGCGATATGACTAAGCGATTAATGGAAAAAGTAGAAGAACTTACTTTATACATCATTGGTATGCAGGAACAAATTGATGCCTTGAAAAAGAACAAATAACTACAATCAATGAAAGGTATTTTAATAAAAAGAAGTATTTTCAGTTCACATAAAACATCATACCTGCCATATTGGTAAAAAGTATACAAATATTTTTTTTAAGCCTGTGCATTATCAGCACATTGCCGGTGCATGCACAATCACCGGCATTTTATCATTTAAGTACTTCAGAGGGGCTTAGCGATAATACGGTAAACGCAGTAGCAAGGGATAAAAACGGCATATTATGGGTTGGTACTACGGAAGGACTAAACAGCTATGATGGAAACAAAATAACCTCTTATCAAAAACACCGGTATCCTTTGCTGGCCGGTAATAGTATCGAAAATATTATTGCAGATCCCGAAAATAAGATATGGATCAATAGCAATGCACCCAATATCAATATGCTTGATGAGGAAAGAAGGTTGCGGCTTTTTACAGTAGGAGACCCTGCAGACAAATCGAGAATTACCAGGATATTCTACACAAAAAGCAAAGGCATTATTGCCATTAAAGGAAAACAACAGTTTTACCTGAACAGCAAGAACGCTGTATCACTGGAAAAACTTAAGCTTCCCGGTGAAATGCCTTTTCCTGGTTCATTAAACCTGGTCAATAATGTAAATGGAGACACCATCCTTTTTTATGGGAATAATAACCTGGTTTTGTATAACTATGCAAATATGTCTGTAGTGATGTCTTTGCCACTTCAGAAGATCGAAGGAATTACCCCTGTCAATAAAGACGAACTGATTGCGTTTACAAATGAAGGAAATATTTTTTACCTGATCAGCATCAGTCAAAAAAAAGTAATTAAAGAATATAAGGGCCTTACAGATCAGTTTAAAAGACCGATTACCGGAAGCCTGCGGGCCAGTACAACAATAAAAGAAAATGTTATTGCAGTTACATCCAGGTATGGCGGTATCTATTTCATAGACTTTAATGATACAACGGTGATGCATTACGAACATGACCCCTTTGACCCCAGAAGTTTGGGCGGGAACAATACATATCGCATCAAATACGATACAGCAAGCGGGTATCTTTTTGTAACCACACTCACTTCAGGACTTCACTATTTTAATACCCGGATAAGCCAGGCCGGTTATAAGCCCTATTTTATAAATGATGACAAAGCTGTGTTCGACGGATTCATACAATCCGTTACACAAGCCGGTGACGGCAGCATATTGATGGGTGCCCAGGACAGGTTAATATACTGGAACAGGAAAAATAATTTGACAAAATATGTGCCCTGCTATTTAAACAATGGTGTCAACATTCAGGGAAGAGAAACGATCAGGGCGGTAAAGTTTGATGATAATGGAAATTTATGGGTGGGCACTTCAACAAAAGGTGTATTGATCCTGAACAAAGCATTTAAAACAATTGCTGAAATGGCGGATTCGATACGCGGTAAGGCAAAATTCCTTCCTTCCAGATGGATCAATGCCTTTATTACCGACACCAGGGGTAATATGTGGGTGGGTACGCTCAGCGGAACATACATGGTTGAAAAAAACGGATTTACTGTTCATGAATTCAGTGAACATCCCGTTCTTTCAAAGATCAGCAAAATTGCCTGTGCATCTCTTTGGCGGGATAAACAAGGGCGATTGTGGATCGGTACGGTTAATGGAGCATGGTGTTATGATGAAAGCAGAAATACGATCAAAGCATATAATACCTCAAACGGACTGATCCATAATACGGTTCTTGCCATGAATGAAGATGACCTGGGCAACTATTATTTTGGAACCCCTGAGGGCCTTTCCGTTTTATCAGCAACCGGCAAAATAAAAAATTACAACCTCAGTAATGGATTAAAAAACGGCCGCTGCGATGGAATATTAAAAGACGAAAAAGGATATATATGGATCGCAAACCTGAGTTGTATTTTAAGATACAATCCAAAAACTGCAACATTTGCCGTTTACGAAGAAGGCTCAGGTTTGCGAATGCGGTCTTCCCATCAAAGCAATACCGGCGAAATGTTTTGGGGGACTGATAAAGGCCTTACCTATTTTTTTCCTCACCAGATGAACAGTATATCACAGCCTTTAAACCCTTCCATCAATGCTTTACTAAGTGCTGACACTACCTTTGGCTTTACAACGAGCAGGTCCATATCGGTTCCGTATAATACTTCCAATTTTGTTTTTAATTTTTCTTCAGGAGAAATATCGGGTAGTAAAAAAATACAGATGATGTACCGGCTTACCGGTTATGATAATGAATGGAAAAGCCCTGTTACTCCCGGACAGGCAGCTTACACCATATTGCAACCCGGCATATACTATTTTGAAGTAAAGGCATCCCGCGATGGTAATATTTGGTATAGTGCACTTTACAATATTGAACTGGTTGTAAACAAACCCTGGTGGCAACAAAACTGGTTCAGGCTGCTATGTATTGTATTTGGTGCTGCAGTTCTTTTTGCTTTATACAAATACTACCAGAAAACAAAAAATGAAAAAGAAGCAGAGAAAGTAATTGACTATTTTGCCGGATCTGCTTACGAGAAATCATCGGTGAATGATATCCTGTGGGATATTTGCCGCAACTGCATCTACATGCTGCGGTTTGACGACTGTGTGATTTACCTGCTTGATGAAGAAAAAAATGAACTGGTACAAAAAGCGGCTTACGGGCCAAAAAACCCAAAGGCATTTGAAATTATCAACCCTATAAGTATACCAATGGGCAGCGGCATTGTAGGGCATGTAGCCGTAAGCGGAAAGGCACTTATCATTAAAGACACATCTAAAGACAGCCGCTACATTGTTGATGATGAAAAACGTTTGTCAGAAATAACCGTTCCCATCATTCACGAAGGAAAAGTGATCGGCATCATTGATTCGGAAAACCGGAAAAGGAATTTCTTTACACAGCAGCATTTAAAAACACTGCAAACAATTGCTTCCTTGTGCTCTGCTAAAATATCACATGCCATTGCCATGGGAGCCATGGAAAAAAGCAAGCTGGAGCTGATGGGGCTCAATATAAAAATGGCTGAATCCAGGTTTTCAAACCTGCGGCTGCAGATGAACCCCCATTTTCTTTTCAATTCTTTGAGTTCTATTCAGCACCTGATCGTATCACAACAAACTACCAGGGCATACAAATACCTTACGGTGTTTTCCAATTTCCTGAGAACACTTTTAAATTTCGCAGAAAAGAATTTTATACCGCTTGATGAAGAGTTGAAGATCCTCAATATGTACCTGGAACTGGAATCACTTCGTTTTGATCAATCCTTTTCATACGAGATTACAGTAGATGATAATTTAACAAATGACGAAATACTGCTTCCTTCATTGATGATTCAACCTTTTGCAGAAAATGCCATCTGGCATGGTTTACTGCATAAAGAAGGTGATAAGAAACTTTCAATTCGTATAAACAATATATCAGAAGAATACCTGACCTGTACAATTGAAGACAATGGGATCGGGCGTGCAAAATCTGCAGAAATTCAGGAAAATAAAATAAAATCTACCATACACGAAAGTAAAGGTATTGGCATTATTGAAGAAAGATTAAGCCTGATGCAACAGAAAACAGGCAAACCTGCCAAAGTTGAAATCTTTGACCTTTACAATAATGCAGATCAGGCAACAGGAACAAAAGTAATTATTACCATACCATACTATAACCCCGAAGAATCATGATAAAAGCATTGATTGTTGACGATGAGCAGTCTTCTATTGACCTGCTTAAATGGCTGGTAGGTGAGTACTGCCCCGATATTACTTCCGTGCAAACGGCCCGAAGTGTACAGGATGCTGTTCCCTTGTTAAGATCCTTTCAACCTGATATTGTTTTCCTGGATATTCAGATGCCCCACCAAAACGGTTTTGACCTGCTGACCAATATTGACAACTGGAATTTTGAAGTGATCTTCACAACAGCCTACAATGAATTTGCCATACAGGCCATCCGTTTCAGTGCACTGGATTATTTATTAAAACCTATTGATGAAGCAGAATTAAAAAAAGCAGTTGAACGGTATAAAGTAAAACGGATATATGCACCTGCAGGACAGATACTCTTCCGTAATTTTATGCAGAACATAGCACAGGGCAACCGGGAGAAATTCAAACTGGCGCTGGCCGATGCTTCCGAAATAAAATATGTACAGCTAGATGAGATCATACGGCTGCAGGCCGAAAGCAATTACACCCACATTTTTTTAAAAGGGAACAAAGTTTTTATTTCAGCAAAAACGCTGAAGGAATATGATGAAATGCTGGAAGGACAACGCTTTTTAAGGGTACACAAATCACACCTGGTAAACCCGGCTCATATTCAGGCATACGACAGGCAGGGAATTTTACTGATGAGTGACAATTCCAAAGTGGAAGTAGCCAGAAGAAAAAAAGAATTTCTGCAACAGGCGCTTGCCGGTATGATTTGATGTTGACATGCTATAATTCATGTAGTTTTAAATGTTGATTGATTAAAGGATAAACTACTTTTTGATAGAACTTATATCTCTTAAAACAGCCTGACACCGGCCTGGTAACGAAGCTGAAAATGCGTTCTTTTGTTCTCAGCATTGGCTGCCGATAGCACTCCAAACTTTTAAAAACAGCAAAAGCATCCAACCCATTCTAAATTCCCATTCTACCATAAGTAACGGATCATATAACTATACACAAAACAGAAGCCCTTTGAATTAAATCATTCAAAGGGCTTACTGTATTTTGACAGCAGTTAGTTTTATTATTACAGTTCGTCAACCCATTTTTTCCATAAGTCCATTGCAGCCTGGCTTTCAGGTTCGTATTTCATGGCAATAACGCCTTCGCCCAATTTACCAACATTAGCACCGTCTTTATAGGCATATACCGTTACTTTTAAATTGTATGATTTACCAAACAACAGTTTACCATTCATTTCATTCATCAAAGCCAGAAAAGCATAATCAAATGATTTTGCAGAGCCATCGCATACCGGGCGGCCTCCCAGGAATTTGTAATCATCCCTTGGTTCAATTTTTGGAATACTGCTGGCCCAGTTACGGCCTTTTTTTGCCTGCGATTTGCGGTCAACCTTCACCCCTTCCATTTCATACTCAATATTTATCTCAGCTGTTTTGCCGTACTTGGCAACAGCATTGGTTTTTGAATAGCAATTATACCAAACCGGTTTACCTATAAGCTGCGATTTGATGTGCGTTTTTGGATCTTCAGCAGGCTCGCCATAAGCGTTATAAAATGTATTCCTGTTATCGCCGAAAACCACTTTGTCTAAATTATTTTTAAACGCTTCAAATTTCATATACTTGGCAAGCGCTGCGTTATCGGCATCCCCTTTCAACTCACTTGTTTTTTCATCAATCAGCGCTTTGGCTGTTTCTATATCAAAATCCTTTAATTGATTTTTATCTTTGGCCAGTACATCGCCAACCTGGCTTCCGTCCTTATTGGCAATGGCAAAAACGCCTGGCGCCAGTTCAAAGAGCGTATTTTCAGATTCCTTAAACCATACCACTTTTTTCTTGTTGTATAATTTTTCATCTAAAAAAGCTTTAAACTCCCCACCTTTCCATTTTACCAACACCAGGTTTTGTATTTTACCATCTGCCTCGCCAACAAATGTTACGCTGATATCATCTTTCTGCTTCTTTTTCATCTTCATGGCATTTTCAAATTCAAACCCATCGGCGGCAAAATATTTACCAGAGATGGCTGCCAGATCGGCCTGTGCAAAAAGCGATACCGAGTATGTTGCACATGACAACAGCAGTGTTACAAATTTCCTTTTCATAATTTTTAATTTTGAGTTTTATTTTTGAGTTTTAGTTTATAGAGAATTTTTAATTTTGCCTACCAGCCCAAACCTCCTGCAAGTGTTTTATTTGTAATCTTGCCATCCCTGCCATCCCTGCCGGGTGAGCCGTTAGAGAAAGCAGTCGGACCGTTTCCTCCCTTGCCGGCTTTGCCTCCGGTGCTTACAATATTTATGTTCACATTGCCAGCATCGGCTGATTTGGATATGATGACATCACCACCATTTCCGCCATCCATGCCATCGTCGGCCTTACGGTCTTTGCGGTCATTTCCTTTATCCCCATCACCGCCGTTTACACGCACATTGATGAGTGTATTTTGCGACAGTTTCAGGCGGTTGATCACTTTGGCTGTTTTGGTATCTATTACTTCTATTTTGTATACAGGCAGGTTACTGTTTTTGGTTAGTCCTTTCTGTATTTTCAGTTCCAGCGATTTACCATCTTCACCTCTGGAAGCCATCTGAACACCACCCACTTCCCTTCTCCACTGGTTGCCATAGCGCCCGATATGTTTGATGGTATAACTGGTAAATTCATACGTGAGTGGAATTATTTTTTGTGCAGATACACCAGATGTATATTTGGATGATACAGTAAACTTCAGTTCATCATTGCTCACTTTTGAAGCGTCTTCATGTACTTCAATGGCTTCTTCCACAAAAATGCCGTCAGTCGTTTTTATATCAAAATCAGCCCAGGGTGTTTTACCTCCTATATTTGGTGTGCTGTAAGTTTTACCATCAGCGGTGGTAGCTTTTATTCCAAATTTTACGGTGCTTCTTAATCCCATTTCTTTGGGGATCTCTACCATTTCAATTTCAATGGATTTTACAGTTTTGCCTTTCAGTGTATTTTCTGCTGCATCTTTTTGTGCATTGGCTGCTTTTACTTCATTTAACTTGCCCCTGGCTGCCAGCTGGTTTTTAAAGGCATCTCTTACATGATTTTCGAGTGTTGATTTTTCTGATTCGTAACCGGAAACATCGCCTTTACTTAAAATGTAGATGATGGTGGCATTGTCATTACTCCACTCATATTGATAGATCTTATTGCCGATAACCGTTATCCTGAAATCCTTATATCCGAAATACACCGGATTTTCCGGAATATCAGGTACAAAGTTTTCTTTTATTACGCCCTGGCGGGATATGGTTACCGTTTCAATTACCGGGTTGCCTTCAAAATCCTTACCCGCTCCCTGTTGCATGGTTACAGGCCATTGCTTGGATACTTTTTCGAATTTGTACTTTTTAACATTATTATAATCATAGCTTGATTCCATTTTATAGGTAGAATAGCTGCCGGTGCCAAAATCTGCAAAAGATTTATTTTGGTTTTGGGCAGTAACCGGTATGGCAATCACTGCAATAAGTACCGCCAGTAACATGTGCAAAAGTGCTTTCATATCTTATATTGTTTATTTTTCCGCACCTGCATTATTGCAAGGCGCATCAATTTGATAGTGCAAATATGACCGCGCCTTACTTGTGGTGAACCATACAGTTTACCAAAACAGGTTTTGGGTTTAAGAAACAAGGAAGAAGGCTGCAGAAACAAGCAATGTGCAATATGTAATAAGCAATAAGGCGCAATGCACAATAATACGGGAACAAAGAACAAGTTGCAGGAAAAGGACTGGCCGGAGAGCAACAAATGATAGTTGTTGATTATGAAACCCTGTCAATAATCACGGGTTGGTAAGTGCAAAAGCTGCTTTGGTAAACCCGTACCAGCCGATTGCACATGATTTTATACATTTGTTTAAATAAGTGAATTTGAAATTGATCTGGCTGTTGGTGTTTTGTATTGGCGGTTCTGTATATGCACAGGATCCGTTTTACTATACCATCAACAATACCAACGGACTTCCCTCCAACAGCGTGTATGATATTTTTCAGGATAGCAAAGGTTTTATGTGGTTTGCCACAGATAAGGGTTTGTGCAGGTATGATGGATCTGAGTTTAATACCTACACATCCGACGGACAAACGTCCAAAGCCGGCAGTTGCATCAATGAAGATAAATACGGGCGTATATGGTATTGCAATTTTGACGGATATTTATATTATGTTGAAAAAGGCCAGTTAAAAAACCTTGATCAACCCAAATCGGCCGGCTATATAAAATATGGCATCATCAACGACAAGCTGTACCTGGTACAACCGGAAAGTATATTATTGTTTGACCTGAAAACCCTGCGCCCTGCAGCCACGGTACATACTGGCGAAAAAAATATACAGGCAACCTTTACTTCCAATGAGATGTTTTATGTTTTGGGCAACAGGCTGTATGGTATTAAAAACAATCGTATCCTGGTTAATGAAGATACCAGGCCACACTTTGATAGTAGTTTTAAAGCGCCCATTATACAGCAAAGCAAAAACGAATTATTGTTTACATCAAAATTTTCTAACCGTTATTTTACATACAGCAAGGGCGTATTCCGGGAAAAAGCATTTAACAATACAGCAGCATTTATTCAAAATATTGCAGTTACGGATCAATACACCTGGCTTTGCACTCCAAACGGTATTACGAGGTACGACATTGAAAAGGGGAACGGGAAAAACTTTTACCCGGCAGCTAACATATCATACATTTATAAAGACAGGCAAAACAATTACTGGATATCTACTTTAAATAACGGCCTGATGTTCATCCCTGACTTTGATAATAATTTCATACCAATACAACCCAGGCCCACCGTGATGTCGCAGCTGGATGAACGTATAATAATTGGTACAGAAAATGAAAGCATTTATTCCTTTGAACACAAAAAAGAAATACTGCAGAATATCTATAAAAACTACAGCAACCACCCCATTCGTCAATTAACTGCCAACTCCATCTCTAAAAAAATATATTTCACTTCTTCGCGGTTTAAAATACTTAACAACAAACTGCAAATAGAAAATGAAATTTCCACAGCCATTAAAGATGTTAAAAAAGTGGATGAGCGTTATTACTCATTTGCTGCAAGCGGCATGTGCGGTTTACTGGAAGTAAATAAAAACAATACGAGCATCTGGCAACATAAAACCAGTAACATCAACAGTGGATTGTTCAAAGGATTTAATACCACCATCCTGCTTGCAAATACAAACGGAAAATCAACGGCTTATAACCCGGCCAATGCTTGCTTGTATTATGCTACCAATAATGGATTGAAATGCGTTTCCATGCAAAAAACAGAAGATATACTTTATAAAAACAACCCTGTTTATATTAATATCCTGCAATACCGGCAAAATAAAATTGTTGCCCTTACTACCAACGAAGAACTGTTGGAAATTGACCAGGCAAATCATATCACCCCTTTTCCATTACCACCCAACCTGGCAAACGAACGGTTTACCAAATTTAAAATTCAGGGCAATGCTGTTTTTTTATTCACCAAAAATGCCATTATTGAATACAACCCGGTAACCAAAGAATCAAAAAATATTTTACCGGTAAGCAACAACCTCGAAGTAACTGATCTAATGGTCATTGGCCAGAAAATATATTTTTTAACTGCAGGTGGCATGTTGATCAAAAACAACAATAAAATTGATGTGTATGCAGCACCCAAACTGGTTATCAACGAGGTTAAAGTAAACGGCAACAGGGTTGAAACAGATAAACTGAAAAATCTCAGTTATGGTGAACATGAGATCATGGTAAATTTTTCAACACTTTCTTTTATACCTAACCAGAAATTCACCGTATTGTATAAGGTAAACAACAATGCCTGGGGCAGGCTGAATGCCGATAATAAAAACCTGGTGCTGTCTTCCCTGTCTCCGGGAAATTACCAGCTGCAACTTAAAATTGACGGCCTTAAAAATGCGCCGGTAGAAAGCCTTTCATTCTATATTGGTAAACCATTCTGGCTTACTAAATTATTCATATCGGGCATAAGCCTGCTGATCATTTTTTTATTCTGGGTCATCTTTAAAAAACAGATCAATAAAATAAAAAAGAAAAACAGCTTGATCATTGATAAGATCAACCTTGAAAAAAACCTGAATCAATCAAAACTAAAAGCCATTAAATCGCAGATGAACCCGCATTTTTTTTACAATGCACTAAATACCATACAATCTTATATACTGGCCAATGATAAAAAGCAGGCGGTTAATTATTTATCAAAATTTTCGGCCTTAACAAGAACCATACTGGAAATGTCGGAAAAAGAAACCATCCCTTTATCGGAAGAGATAAAAACACTTGGCCTTTATCTTGATATAGAAAAAGCAAGGTTCAGCGAGGATTTTGAATACGAAATAAAATTGGTGAACATCAGCGATGCTGACCATATTAAAATACCCGCCATGCTGCTGCAACCTTATATTGAGAATGCAGTAAAACACGGACTTTTACATAAAAACGGTGCAAAACATTTATCGGTAATTTTTGAAAAGGAACAGAACAACCTCCGTATCAGTATTGATGATAACGGAATAGGCATGAAAAAAAGTGCCGAACTGAATGCCATAAAAAATAAAAACCACCGGTCTTTTGCAACCGAAGCCATGCAAACCCGTATTGATTTACTCAATAAAAACAACATCCGGAAAATAACCATCAGTAATATTGATAAGCAAAACGGTGCCCAACAATCGCTGGGCACAACAGTAATCATAAACATACCGGTAAACAATAACTGAAAATGAAAGCAATCATCATAGACGACGAAAAAAGGGCAAGGGTCTCTCTCTCGCTGCTGCTGCAGGAATATTGCAAGGATATAGAACTGGTGGCTGAATGTGAAAACCTGCCCGAAGGGGTAAAGGCAATCAGAAAATATAAGCCGGAACTGGTGCTGCTGGATATTGAAATGCCCGGCTACAGCGGACTGGAGCTCCTTGATTTTTTTAATGAAAATGAAATTGATTTTTCCATCATTTTCACCACGGCATATAACGAATATGCCATACAGGCATTTAAGCTTTCGGCTATTGACTATCTTTTGAAACCCATTATACCCGAAGAACTGGTGCAGGCCGTTGCCCGGTTAGAAAAATACAAATCTCAGCAATACAAGGCACTGGCCGAAAACATGCAGCACGAAAACTTCGAAAAAATTGCTGTGCCTTCAGGAAACAGTTTAATTCTGCTGAACCTGGCAGATATCATGTACATTAAAGGTGAAGGCGCTTACTCGGAAGTGTATATGGCCGATAAAACCAAACACCTGGTAAGCAGGAACCTTAAAAATTTTGAAGACATACTGGGTAAAGACAAACGCTTCATGCGTACGCACAAATCGTATATCATCAATTTTAACGAAGTAAGCAGCTACAACAAATCGGATGGCGGTTGGCTGGTTCTTAAAAATAACGCTACAATACCTGTATCCATTGATAAGGGCAGCCTGATCATGGAGCGTATTCAGATTGTAAAAAGATAAAAAATCTACCTGAATAAATGTATAAGCCCTGCTGTAAAAAGCGGGGCTTATACATTTTATTGTTCTAAACTATTCCGGGTTAACTTATTTTTCTTTTGTTTCCAGTAATGTTTTCCAGATAACTGCCCCCAGTAAACCACCAACTACCGGTGCCACTACAAAGAGCCAGAGCTGGCTTAATGCTTTTCCCCCGGCAAAAATTGCCGGTCCAATGCTTCGGGCCGGATTAACAGATGTGCCGGTAATGGGAATGGCTACCAGATGAATTAATACAAGTGTAATACCAATGGCAAGTCCGGCTGTGGTTGAGTTTCCTTCTTTTGAAGTGGTGCCAAAAATCACCAGTAAAAAAAGACAGGTTAAAACAGCTTCGGTAACAAAAGCACCCATCATTGCATAGTTACCCAGGTAACCCTCGCCCCATCCGTTAGCACCTAACCCCCATTCACCCAATTTATCAAACCCTGCCTGGCTGCTTACAATAATATATAAAACACCAGCACCGGCAATGGCCCCGGCAATTTGTGCAACCACATAACCAGCTGCATCTTTCGCCGTCATTTTACCCGCTGCCAGCATAGCTATACTGATGGCGGGGTTTATATGACAACCCGAAATGGGGCCAATGGCGTAAGCCATAGCAACCACTGCAAGGCCAAAAGCCAGGGAAATACCCAGTAATCCGATACCGGCCGGGCCTGTTGTTGATATGCCGGATACAACCGCAGCCCCGCAGCCAAAAAGCACCAATGAAAAAGTGCCGATAAATTCCGCAATAAGTTTTTTCATGTTGTTTGTTTTAGTTGAGTTAAAAAGTTGAATAGTAAGATAATAAAAAACTTAATGAATGATGCAAGGGAATAATTCAGGTATGTTGAACAGCACTAAAAAACGGTTAAAAAAAACTACTGCCGGACTTTTTACCGAAAACAGAAAATTGATCGTAATTGAAAACTGTTTACAAACAATTGCCTGTTTTATCGTAAAACTACCTGCGAAAATTACTATAAAAAAATTATAATATGTTAATAACTTAATGATAAAAACAATAAATAATTTTTTTATATTTAAACTTCGTTTTAAAAACCTCTATTTTTTTTACAAAAAAATCAATTGCATTATGAAGAAACTTTTAACTTTTTCTGCCCTGTTGTTTTTTTCTTTTTGGGTTGCAGCACAAACGCCAGAAAATGAAAGGCAGGCTGGTTTACAGCTTGTTCAGCAACAGGCTGCTTCCATCGGGTTAACGCAGGCTGATATAGATAATTCAGTTGTATTAAATTCGTACATCATCCCCGCTTCAAATATCAGGATGGTGTATCTGCAACAAACCTACCAGGGCATTCCGGTGTATAACCGTATGCAGGTGCTGGCATTTAATAATGGTGCACTGGCATCTAATGTGGGGGATCGGTTTCCGGCTCCTGAATTAAAAAGCAACCAGGCCGGTGCTGCTCCAAAAGTAAATGCAGCAAATGCCGTACAGGCATCACTTAATGCTTTACAGGTAAAAGATGCAGTAAACATACGTATTACCAATACTCCAGTAATAAATGGCAAAGCCAGTTTTGGTAACCTGAATTTTTCTCTGGAAAATGTAACTGCTGAATTGGTCTGGTACCCGATTGAAACAACCGGAGCATTGAAACTGGTTTGGCAGGTTTTTATGGCACCAAAATCGGATGAAGATTATTGGCTTGCCCGTATTGATGCATCTACCGGTGCTTTTATCGACAAACAAAGCCTAACCATAAAATGTAATTTTGATGGTGAAAACCATTCGGCCAAACAACACCAGCAACATAAAAGCCAGAATGCCGGCAATCATTTATATAATACATTGCAAACTGCAGGCTCCGGTCCGGCTGTTGTTTCTACAGCAAGTTACCGCGTAGTGGCTCAACCTGCAGAAAGCCCCATTCACCCGGGTGGCTCACCTGCACTGGTGACCGACCCCTGGACCAAATCGCCCGGTAATGCAACCTCCTTAGGCTGGCATTATGATGGCACCACCTACTATTCTACCACCAGGGGTAATAATGTACACGCATATGAAGACCGCGCAGGTACCAATGCCATTGGCATTACCGAAACATCTACCACGGCACAGCCTGCTTTAACTTTTAATTTTGTTCCCAATTTAACGCTGGAACCAACTGTAAGAACTACTGCACCCAACCAGCAGTTCAATACAACCAATCTTTTTTACTGGAATAACCTGATGCATGATCTGTCTTACCTCTACGGTTTTACCGAAACAGCCAGAAATTTCCAGGCCAATAACCAGGGACGTGGCGGTACAGGTAATGATTATGTACTGGCCGAAGCCCAGGATGGCGGTGGCACCAACAACGCCAATTTCTCCACCCCTGCCGATGGAGGCAAGGGCAGAATGCAGATGTACCTGTGGACAGCCCCTACACCTGACCGTGATGGAGATGTGGACAATGGTATCATTGCCCATGAATATGCACATGGCATCAGCAACCGCTTTACCGGTAACGGAAGTACCTGTTTAACCAATGCCGAGCAAATGGGCGAAGGCTGGAGCGATTATTTTGGATTGATGATCACACACGACTGGAGTACAGCTGCAGCCGGCGACGGATTCAGCAAACCCAGGGGAATTGGAACCTATGCCTTAAATCAAGCCATTACCGGACTGGGTATACGCCAGTACAGGTATTGTACAGATATGACCGTAAACCCATTGACCTATGGTAATTTATCTACGGTTGCCGTACCGCATGGAGTAGGCACCATCTGGTGCACTGCTCTTTGGGATATGACCTGGGAGATCATTCAATTAGCCGGTATCAATCCAAACATTTTTAACCCTGCCGGCGGCGGTGGTAATGCCATTGCTTTAAAACTGGTAAGTGAAGGCATGCGCTTACAGCCCTGCAGTCCGGGTTTTATAGATGGCCGCAATGCCATTTTAAAAGCAGACACTTTATTTTATGGCGCACAGTACAGCTGCGCTATTATAAAAGCATTTGCCAGAAGAGGCATGGGTATTGGTGCATCACAGGGTTCTTCCAGTTCCAGAACAGACCAGACATTAAGTTATGTTGATTGTTCATCTGTTGGCTGCAGTGCGCCAACAGGGTTAACTGCATCTGCCATTACAACAACTGGCGCCACTGTCAGCTGGACTGCTGCAAGTGGCGCAGTAAATTATGATATTGATTATAAATTGGCATCATCATCCACCTGGACCAATGCTGCAACAGCAACCACATCAACTTCTGTTATATTAAGTGGTTTAACATCAGCAAGCTTATATGACTGGAGAGTAAGGACAAACTGTTCATCAGGTTCAAGTACTTATGCACAGGCCCAGTTTACCACAGGAGGAGGAACAGGTTGTGGTACAGCATTTGAACCCAATGAAACTTTAACTGCTGCTGCTACTATTGTTTCGGGTATTACGAATTCGGCTGCCATTACCACAACAACCGATAACGACTACTTTAAAATTGTTACTACAGCAACCAGCAATATTGTATACAACTTAGTTGGCCCTTCCGGTGTTGATTATGATTTAACCATTTTAAACAGTGCCGGTACTTCAATAGGTTCGGGTACAGGTTCAACTGCTACCGAAACAGTAACTTTAAATAACCAGGCTGCAGGCACCTATTATATCAGGGTATTTGGGTACAATGGAGCCAACAGTGCTACCTGCTATACCATTAAAGCAACAGCTAC
>CALRVV010000021.1:0-62355 GCA_943371705.1 Chitinophaga pinensis
GCAACGAAGTAAAAATCACAAAACCCGTTTTGTTTAAAACCGGCAGTGACATGTTAAAACCGGAGAGTATTGCCGCATTGGAAATTATTAAAAAATACTTAACCGATAAATCGTACATCAGCCAGTTAAGGGTAGAGTGCCATACCGGTAACAGCGGCAACGCTGAAATGAGCCAGGCACTTACCGAAAAAAGGGCCATGGCCCTTTGCCGCAAATTAATTGAAATGGGAGTGGATTGCAACAGGCTGATTGCTGTTGGTTTTGGGGATACCAAACCCGTTGCAGATAACAGTACACCCGAAGGCAAGGCAGAAAATATGCGGGTTTGTTTTGTAAATGTTTCCCTGCGGGGAAAAGTGATTGGTGGTATGCCCATTGATGGAGGCGGAAAAATAGCCGCCGGGCTTTGTAACTGATTTGCTTGCTTATCTTTGCCTGATGACTTCACAGTTTTTTACCTACGATAAAAGAAAGGTTATTCAGGCATTGCGTTATCATTTTATTACCCGCAGGGAAATAAAAGTGATGATGATACTGGTAAATGTATTTGCCATCCTTTCGGCCGGTTTATTCTTTTTTAAAAAGATCTCGCCTTTTGCTTTTTTGATCAGCTCACTTTTGTGGTTTGTCTTAATGATCCTGTTCTGGTATCTATTGCCTTATATGGTGTACAGAAAGGCAGAGACATTCCGCGACCGGTTCAAAGCAATTTTAAATAATGATGTTTTCCGGATCGAGAATGAACGAGGTGGCAGAAGCTGGGATTGGAAAGAATTCAGCAACTGGATAGAAAGCCCGCATTTTTATCACCTGTACTTTAACAGCCGCTCATTTTTTATTGTGCCTAAAGATGCTTTTGAAGATGATGATGTGCATGAGGCGAGGAAGATTTTGAGGGAGAAGATAGCGAAGAAATGAGTTCTGAGTTTTTAGTTTTTAGTTCTTAGTTGGGGAAAACACTAAATCTCCAGCATAATCCTGAACTGTAAAGCTCTGAACTAAAAACTAAGAACTAAAAACTTATAATTTCTTCTCCATCACATAATGCGGAATGGTTACTTCTGTAAATCTATCGCCTACAACCTTATAGCCCAGTTTTTCATAAAATCCAACCGCTGTTTCCCGGGCATGCATGATCAGTTTTTTATAACCCTTGTCACGGGCCAGAATTTCAGCAAAATTCATCATGCTGGCACCAATACCCTTCCCCTGCAGGTTGTTCTGAACGGCCATTTGCCTTAACCGCAGGCAGTTATTTCCTTCCCTGGTAAGCATGCAACAGGCAAGCAGTTGATCATCATCAAAAGCGCCTATTAAAATATCCTCTTTTTCTTTTGCCAGTTCTTCGGGCGTAAAGGATAAACCTAATGGTTTACGTAAAATCTCATTACGGAGGTTTACCATTTGCTGATACTCCCTGGTACCGTGGTCTATTTGTTTTAAGGCCATAACGGGATTTTTTTAATGAAGATTGTAGTTTTGGTTAGGAACGGGATAACAATATACAATTTATTTGCTTTTGGCGTAGCGTATATACAAAAACTGTAATTGATAAGTGTGTCAAATGACAAGGCCGGCATAAGTACAGTGAAATTTGTTGCCGGTTTTAAACCAGTATCTGTAAAACTGCATAAATAAGCTAATTAAGTAAACAATATCTATTTCTTTGTAATTACCTCAAAATGTATATTTTTGCAACCAATACAAACTAAAATTAAATATCATGTCAGACATTGCAACAAGAGTAAAGAAAATAATTGTTGACAAATTAGGAGTAGATGAAGCAGAGGTTACGCCGGAAGCTTCCTTTACCAACGATTTAGGTGCCGATAGCTTGGACACCGTAGAACTTATTATGGAATTTGAAAAAGAATTTAATATTTCTATTCCCGATGAGCAGGCTGAGACCATTACTACAGTAGGTCAGGCCAATGCTTACTTAGAAGAGCATGCTAAGTAATTAATTTAACTATCACAGGCAAATTTTATGGATTTAAAACGGGTTGTAGTTACCGGATTGGGCGCACTGACTCCATTAGGCAAAACTGTTGAAACATATTGGCAGGGTTTGGCTGAGGGGGTTAGTGGTTGCGATTATATCAAACAATTCGACTGCAGCAAGTTTAAAACCAGGTTTGCCTGTGAGGTTAAAGATTTTGAACCCACCGATTATCTCGACCGTAAGGAAGCCAGGAAAATTGACCGTTTTACCCAATTTGCATTAATAGCCAGCGATGAAGCCATTAAAGATGCCGGCATCAGCAAAGAAAATGTTGATGTGGACAGGGTAGGGGTAATTTTTGCCAGCGGCATTGGGGGCATCACTACTTTTTACGAAGAAGTGAGCAACTTTGCTTTAGGCGATGGTACACCACGTTACAATCCTTTCTTTATTCCCAAAATGATCCTGGATATTGCTGCAGGGCAGATATCCATGCGTTATGGTTTCAGGGGCCCCAACTATGCAGTGGTAAGCGCCTGCGCCAGCAGTACCAATGCCATTATTGATGCATTTGATACCATCAGGCTGGGTAAGGCCGATATTATTGTTACCGGCGGAAGCGAAGCCGTTATCAGTTCCCCGGGTGTGGGTGGTTTTAATGCCATGAAAGCACTTAGTGAAAGAAACGACGACCCCAAAACTGCCAGCCGCCCCTTTGATAAAGACCGCGATGGTTTTGTGATGGGAGAAGGTGCAGGTGTTTTGGTGCTGGAAAGCCTGGAACACGCACTGGCCCGTGGCGCCAAAATTTACTGCGAAGTTGCCGGTGGCGGCGCTACTGCCGATGCACATCATATTACAGCTCCTCACCCCGAAGGTCTGGGCGCTCAAAATGTAATGAATGTAGCTTTAAAAGATGCCGGTTTGAAAGCAGAAGACATTGACTACATCAATGTACACGGCACTTCTACGCCTTTGGGCGATCTGGCCGAAACAAAAGCCATACTGAATGTATTTGGCGATCATGCCTATCATTTAAACATCAGTTCAACCAAAAGTATGACCGGCCATTGCCTGGGCGCTGCCGGTGTACTGGAAGCACTGGCCTGTATCATGGCAGTGGTAAAAGATATTGTTCCCCCAACAATCAATCATTTTACCGATGATCCGGAACTGGATCCTAACCTTAATTTTACATTTAACAAAGCACAGCACCGTACGGTTAAAGCTGCCCTCAGCAATACTTTTGGCTTTGGCGGGCATAATGCAAGTGTTATTGTGAAAAAGTATGTTGCTTAAACAGTTTAATTCCTTTTTTTTATTTTAGCAGCAACCCTGACAAGTGATGTAATTATTATATCTTTCGGGTATGAAAAAATATTTGTTAGTTATCTGTTTATTTAACACAGGTCATGCGTTTTCGCAGGAACCAAAAATTTCTGCAGGGATAAAAAAATCAATGGACCTGATAGACACCAACACCATCCGCGCCCATATAGCATTTCTGGCCGATGATAAATTAAAGGGACGTTACCCTGGAACCGAAGGGTATCAGACCGCAGTGGATTATGTGATTGACCAGTACAAAAAAATAGGTTTGCAACCCGGTGGAGATAATAATGGATTTACTCAAAAGCTCATTATCCGAAAATCACTGGTGAATAATTCCTCATCCGTGGCCATCCTGAAGGATAAATACGGCAATACGGATTCATTGCAATTTGACAGGGAATATACACCGCTCCCGCATCCTTTAAAGGAAAATACTGCTGTGCAGGGCCAGATGGTTTTTGCCGGTTATGGCGTGGAGATACCTGGAGGTTATTCAGACTATAAGGATCTGGATGTGGCCGGAAAAATTGTTGTTTTTATAAATGGAGCCCCCCCGGGTTTGATTTCCACACTGACTGCACATTTTTCCAACCCCGGAAATAAAATAAATACGGCTTATGCAAAAGGTGCAGTTGCTTTTATCTGGATCAATCCCATTGCCAGGCCCGGTAGAAATCAAAATCCCACCCTTCAATCCAATACGGCACTGAACCCGGAAAAAACGGCCGCTTATGGACGTGGGTTTGCAGGTAATGTTGAGGCCGGTATTTACGGGAACATTGCTTTATTAAAAAAACTCTTTTTGAATTCTGGTAAGCAAATGGAGGAGGTTCTCGAAGACCTGAAGAACGGGAAACCCGCAGGGTTTGATCTGCCCCTCAGTATATCTATTGCTTACAAAACATCGCATACCGATTTTGAAAGTTATAATGTGGTTGCCCTGATACCGGGTTCAGATAAGGTCTTGAAAAATGAATACGTGGTTCATTCTGCACACCTCGATCACGTAGGGATCGGAAAGGTAGTCAATGGTGATTCCATTTATAATGGGGCACATGATAATGCATCGGGTGTGGCTTCATTGCTTGAGATTGCAAGGGTGTATAGATCTTCGGGAGCAAAGCCAAAACGTTCTATATTGGTTGTAATGGTTACCGGCGAAGAGATGGGACTGATAGGCTCGTCTTACTTTGCAGCAAATCCAACTGTGCCTAAAGGATCCATTGTTGCGGATGTAAATACCGATATGCCAACCGTGATAGCCCCGCTTCTTTCAATAGTTCCCCTGGGGGCTGAGCATTCCAGTATCATGGATAATGTAAAATTTGCTGCGAAGTATCTTGGTTTGGAAGTAGAAAAAGACCCCGAACCGAATGAAAACCGTTTTGTACGCAGCGATCAATACAGTTTTGTTATGAATGGAATTCCGGCATTACACATTAAATATGGTACTAAAACCAATGTGCCGGGTTTTAACCTTACAGATTTTGTAAAGAAATGGAGGGCTAAATATTATCACCAGGCTGCAGATGGGATGGATGGTATCTTTGATTTTGCTGCTGCCAAAACATATATTCAGTTAAATTTTTTGATCAGTTACTCAATAGCGCAAAATTCAACCCGGCCAAAATGGAATGATAAGGATCTGTTCGGAATGTCAAATATTAAATAATTCAAAGGGCATTAATTTTTAACCATCCGGGTTCTTTCTATTATTTTGACAGCAAATAAGATTAATTTCACGGCATCAATTTATTAATCTTGCAATTCATAAAAAATTTTTTTAAAAGCCAGTCCCATAACCGGGAATTTAAAAAACAACTGAGTAATGTACTGGGTTTTGCACCCGGCGAAATTACCTTGTACAAAACGGCTCTCAGTCACCGCAGCGTAAGGGAAGGTGCCGATGAAAATAATGAGCGCCTCGAGTTTTTGGGAGATGCGGTTTTAAGTTCGGTAGTAGCCCATTACCTCTTCAGAAAATATCCATATAAAGGCGAGGGTTTTTTAACTGAAATGAGAAGCAAGATGGTTAACCGCCAGAAGCTGAATGACATTGCTTTAAAAATGGGACTAAAAAAGATTACTTTTTACAACAAATATGATAATGCGCTGAAGATATCCCAGATATTCGGCAATACCCTGGAAGCATTGATAGGCGCTGTTTACCTGGATAAAGGTTATGCAGGTACGCACAAGTGGGTGGAAAAATGCATCATTATGCCGCATATGTTTATTGATGACCTGGAAGACCTGGAAATTAACATAAAGAACAGGTTATATGGCTGGGCCAATAAAAACGGAAAGGCCCTTGAGTTTGAAACACTGAATGAAAAATTTGAGAACGGCCGCAGGTTATTTACCATTGGTGCTACGGTAGACGGGGAACTGATAGCAGAAGCAAAAGGATATAATAAAAAAGATGCCAGCCAGATCGCAGCGCAGCTGGCGGTGGATAAATTGGGATTATAAAACTGTTTCTCGTTACTTGTTACACGTTTAGTTTAATTCCAAGATTTTTGAGTTAACAAATACAGTTTTTAATTTAATGCAACGAGAAACGAATAACGTTTAACCAGAAACAAGAAACAATGCATTTCGGAATTTTAGGAAGCGGAAGCTGGGGAACAGCCATAGCAAAAATTTTAACCGACAACGGCAATACCATTTACTGGTGGAACCGCAGTGAGGCCCATATCAAACACATACAGGAACGGCAACATAATCCGGTGTATTTACCTGCTGCCCATCTCGATACTTCAAAAATAAAATTAACAACAGATCCGGCCGAAGTGATTGCCAACAGCGATTGCATAGTAATAGTGATCCCTTCGGCATATACGGATGATGCATTGCGTGGACTTAACAGGAATATTTTTGAGGGTAAAAAGGTCATTTCGGCCATCAAGGGAATTTTACCTGAAAACAACCTGTTGCTTAACGAATATCTTAAAAATGAATTTAAGGTTGACCTGGCTGATTATTTTGCTGTACTTGGCCCCTGCCATGCAGAGGAAGTGGCTGCTGAAAAATTATCGTACCTCACTTTTTCGGGTATTGATGAAAAAGCCACTCATGATATTGCCGCCTGCTTTAAAACCGGGTATTTAAATACGGTTCAAAATAAGGATATCTATGGTGTGCAATATGCTGCAGTATTAAAAAATATTTATGCAGTTGGCTCGGGCATTGCCCACGGACTTGATTACGGCGATAATTTTTTAAGTGTTTTCATTGCCAATGCTGCGGATGAAATGGCCGGATTCTTAAAAAAGGCCGGTATAAAAAATATTGAAGTGGGCCATACCGGCATACGCAGGCCGGAAGAAGAACACAAGTCAAATAATTATGCCGCTTCGGTTTACCTTGGCGACCTGCTGGTTACCTGTTATTCGCTGCACAGCCGTAACCGGGCCTTTGGCAATATGATCGGTAAGGGCTATTCTGTTAAGGCAGCACAACTGGAAATGAGCATGGTTGCCGAAGGGTATAATGCCAGTAAATGCATACATACCATAAACCTGAAAGTACAGGCCGATATGCCCATTGCAGATACCATTTATAAAATTTTATGGGAAAACCTGCCGGCTGCCGAAGGTTTTAACAGTATTGAGTTGTGTTTGGTATAAAATGGGTGTAATTTTATACAGAAAATAAAACCATGCCATTCTCCTTTTCTAATATCAGCAGTACCGCTTTGATTTTAATGGTGCTTTGTTTAAGCCTGGCTGAGCTGGTTAAATACCTGCGGAAACATACTCACCACTCAGAAAAACAGGTCCGCCGCAATTCCATCGGCAAATAATTTTCCTTCCCTTGTTAAAATAAGTTTACAATTTATTGCTTTTAATTTGCCGGTGTTTTCATACTTGCTACTTGCTACTTTAATCTTGCTACTTTTTTCTTCACCAAAAGTCTTGCTTACATGATCCAGGTCCAATCCTTCTATCGTTCTTAACGAGGTCATAATGTATTCATTAAGCTGCTGTGTTTGGGTTAGTAATTCTTCTTCAAAAGGTATCAGGTCTTTTTGCAGGGATTGAATGTACACACTGTTGTTCGCAATATTCCACCTTCTGCTACTGCCGTCAAATGCATGTGCGGCAGGGCCAAAAGCATAATAAGGTTCACCAGACCAATAGCTGCTGTTGTGCCTGCTTCTAAAACCTTTTTTTGCATAATTGCTGATCTCGTAATGTTCATAACCGGCTTCCTGCATCCAGTCCATCAACAATAAAAATTGCCGGGCTTGTTTTTCTGCATCAACAGATTCTTTTTTATGTTGCGCAATCATTTTATCGAGCGCAGTTTTGGGTTCAACAGTTAAAGCATAACAGGAAATATGCGGAACGTTTTTTTTAATGACCAATGCCACATTTTTTTTCCAGTCATCATCACTTAAAATGGGGGAACCATAGATCAGGTCAACAGAAAAATCAGTAAAACCTGCGGTTTTGATCAGGTCAATACAGGCAATGGATTCGGCAGCCGTATGCGCCCTGTTCATCCATTTAAGTTCTTCTTCTAAAAAACTTTGAATGCCAACGCTTAGCCGGTTAATCCCCAGTTCTTTCCATTGCTTCAGTTTTAACGCATCAATATCATCAGGATTTGCTTCCAGCGTTATTTCAATTTCATCTGCAAAAACAAAACGTGACTGTAACGCTCCGAAGATCATTTTTAATTCCCCAATGCTCAAAATACTTGGCGTACCGCCGCCAAAATAAAGTGTTGAAATAATCTCTCTTGTATCCTTCGCACTCTTCTCCGAATCGATCTTCGGGATTTCCTCCTCCGCCAGCTGGCGGAGAGATAGAGGGGGCCTGGATGGGGATGAGGCTATTTCCTTCACGATCGCCTCCACCATTTTTTCTTTTTGTGCCAGTGAGGTTGAAAAATGAAAATTGCAGTAATGGCAGGCCTGTTTGCAAAAAGGGATATGAATATAAATGCCCGGCAAAGATTTTGGTTTTAGCCCCGTCAAGTATCGGGATATTATTTTAGATTTGATTATTAATGGCGCCTGTTAAATTAATATGCTGTAAAAACCTGTTTCCTGTACTGTTGTGTATGAGCATGCTGCTCACCACATCAGGCAGCAGTGCCCAGGGCGTAAAAAACCTTCCCTACCGGTTAAACATACTGTTCATCGACAAAGATAGCGCCTTTAATGCGGAGCCGCTAAAATTGCAAAGGCAGTTTGCCAATAAGGCTTTGTGCAATACCTATGTATTGGCTTTAACTGCTTTACTGGGATCTAAAGGGTATCCCACTGCTTCGGTTGACAGTATTTATGACAACAATAACACCACCACCATTCATTTGTTTTTGGGTAAACAATACCAGTGGATAAAACTACAGGCAGATGGTATTGAAAAAGCTGCCATGGACGACAGCCGCTTCAGGGAAAAAGATTTTGAAGGCAAACTGCTGAACATACAGCAAGTGCAGGCCCTGCAGGAAAAATTATTAAATTATTATGAAAAGAACGGCTATCCATTTGCTGAAATATTTTTAGACAGCATAAGGCTGGATGATAATAAAATGGATGCTTTACTTCGTGCCAGAAAGGGCCCTGTGTATCTTATCGACAGTATCAGGGTTTTGGGAAAGGCAAAGATCTCCAAAAAATTCCTGCGTCATTATTTAGGCATTGCCAATGGCAGCTTATACAACAAAGAGAAACTGGGCATGGTCAGTAAACGGCTGCTGGATCTCCCGTATTTACAGGAAGTACAACCGGCCGATGTTACCATGCTGGGTACCGGGTCAATTCTCAATCTTTACCTGGCGCCTAAAAGAAGCAGCCAGGCCAACTTCTTAATTGGTTTTTTGCCCGGTGCCGGCCAGTCGGGTAAACTGCAGTTAACGGCCGATGTAAATCTGGATCTTAAAAATGCTTTAGGCAACGGTGAAACCATTTTACTGAAATGGCAGCAACTCCAGATCAAATCGCCCAGGTTGAACCTGGGTTTTCAGCAGCCTTATATTTTCAATTCCAGTTTTGGCTTCGACTTTGCATTTGACCTTTTTAAAAAGGACTCTACTTTTTTGCAGGTTAATGCACTTGTTGGTTTGCAGTACCTCTTATCAGCCCATCAATCCGGTAAAATATTCGGGCAATGGCAAAACAGTTTTTTACTGGGTACCGGGGTAGATACCAACCTGGTAAAAGCAACAAAAAAACTGCCTCCCAATATTGACGTAACTGCCGTAAACATTGGCCTGGAGTATGAATGGAATAAAACCGATTACCGGCTTAATCCCCGTAGCGGCAATGAGATAAAACTTACGGGTGCAGTAGGTATTAAAAACATTAAAAAGAATAACGAGATCCTTAATTTAAAAGACCCCTTTTTCAACTATGCCGCTTTATATGATTCGGTAAAAGCACGATCCTACCAGTTCAGGGTAAAATTAGGTGCCGCACATTTTTTTCCGGTTGGTAAACAGGCTACGGTAAAAACAGCTTTTAATGGCGGGCTTTTTATCAGTCCCAGCACATTCCGCAACGAACTTTTTCAAATAGGCGGATACAAACTATTAAGGGGTTTTAACGAAGAAAGTATTTATGCAACACAGTATGCTGTTTTAACAGCCGAATACAGGTACAGGCTTGCATTAAACTCTTACATGTTTGGCTTTGTTGATGGCGGATGGGTTAAAAACAAATATCAAACCACAGACCTGAATAATAATTTTTTTGCAGCAGGCCTGGGCCTGGTGTTTGAAACCAGGTTTGGGTTACTGAATATCAGCTATGCGGCGGGAAAACAAAACGATGTATCATTTAATCTCAGGGAAGCATCCAAAATACATTTTGGATATGTCAATTACTTTTAAAACTATCATCCCCAGCATCTATTTTTGCAGTAAAATTATTTTGTTGGTGAAGCCGATTCTTTTATTTGGGTTGTTTATCATGTTATTACCTGCTTCGCTATGTGCCCAGCAAGCAGATACCGCAATTGGCCCGCAGGATTCATTAATCACTTTACCCATTACCGATTCTGCTGCTAAGTTAATACAAGCCGATACGGTTAATGAATCGGCTGTTAACCAGCCAGCATTCATGCTCAAAAACAAATTATTGAACAGCGGGGCTGTACCAGTTGCACTCGAAGTGCAAAAAAAAAATCACGAACCAAAAGAGGTATTTTTTTATATGGTTGCGGGTTTGGTATTGCTGCTGGCCATGTTGAAATATTTTTACAGCCGGTATTTCAACAACCTGTTCAGGGTGTTTTTTAATACCTCGCTCAGGCAAAACCAGATCACCGATCAGCTGCTGCAGGCAAAACTACCCTCTTTTCTTTTTAATATTTTTTTCGTGATCAGCGGTGGTTTTTATGGGTATGCCCTTTTATCGCATTTTAAGATGGCAGGCACAGGAAATGAATGGATATTTATCTTTTCTTCTATTGCATTGATGGGGTTGATTTATTTTATAAAATTCTGCACTTTAACATTTACAGGATGGATAACCGGGTTGCGCGAATCGGTCAATGTTTACATTTTTGTAATTTTTCTGATAAACAAGATCATTGGTATTTTCCTGGTGCCTTTTATTATTTTTCTATCTTTTTCAAATGTGCAATTGGGTAAAATTGCGGCCCTGGGTTCACTAATCATTATTGGGGTTTTTCTTTTACTGCGTTTTTTCCGTTCTTACGGGTTGGTTCAAAATCAGTTAAAAATCAGCAAATTCCATTTTTTGCTTTACATAACCGGGTTAGAAATACTACCCCTATTGTTGATTTACAAGGGTTTAATGCTTTATTTAAACAAAAACCTGTAATTTTGCATACCACTCAGCATTGATTATGGTTAAAACTGGTTCAAAAAACACTGTAACCTCTGGTAAAACAGTAAAAAAAATACTCATTACCCAACCTAAGCCGGATGGCGAAAAATCGCCATATTTTGAGCTGGCAAAGAAGTATAACCTGAACCTTGATTTTCATCCTTTTATAGTAGTTGACGGGATTCTGGCCAAAGAATTCAGGAAGCAAAAAATAGATATTGCCGGATTTTCGGCAGTTATTTTTACGAGCCGCAATGCCATAGATCATTTCTTTCGCATCTGCGACGAAATGAAAGTGAGTGTATCTCAGGAAACAAAATATTTCTGCATTACAGAAGCAGTTGCCCTATACCTGCAAAAATTTATCCTATACCGGAAACGCAAGGTTTTTTACAGTGCCGATGGCTCCAACAAGAGCTTATTTGATGTAATTAATAAGCATAAGGACAATGAGAAATTTCTTTATCCCTGTTCTGAGTCTTTTGATAGTGAAATAACCAACTGGCTCAAAATGCATAAATGCGAATATGCCACGCCGGTTTTGTATAAGATCGTCAGCAATGATATAAGAGATGTTATTGCAAAAAATTATGATCTGATATGTTTTTTTACCCCCGGCGGAGTAAAAAGCCTGATGGAAAATTTCCCCGGATTTAAGCAAAATGGCACCGCTATAGGCGTATTTGGTGCCAATACCTTTAAGGCAGCAGAAGAAGCAGGGCTTGTTTTGCAAATAAAAGCGCCACAGCCCCAGGCCCCCAGCATGGTAAGCGCTTTGGAGATTTATCTTTCTTCCTTTAAAAAGAAATAACAGGTATTTACATTAATTCCACCTCAATCATACAGGGATTGTATTTATCTGCAATGGAGCGCAGAATGGTTAATAAGTTGCAGGTATCTGACTGTGAAACCTACCCGCCCATTTCATAAATACTTCAATCACCGTACACTTGCTTGCCCGGTGCCTGTTTTAATTGCAGGAAGCTTATTTTTTAGGTTTTTTTTAACAAATAGACATTAACCGAAAAAAGCGGTTTAATCGGGGCTTATAAACCCCAAACCATTATGATACAAATGTAATTTTTACGGTATTGCAATATAGAAATAATACAAATAATACATTTATTAAACAGCAATAGGGCTGGTAAAAACGGTTGCTGTGAAGTGACTGCCAAACAGCGCTTTTACATGCGTGAAAGGATAAATAATCATTGCTGCATTTGTTAACGGTATGTATGAACAGGGGATAGTTCGATGGTTATATTTTTTCTTTTTTCATCTGACTGGAAGAAACGTAATCCTTTGCCATAGCGTATTGGAAAGGATAGAGCATTTTTAATCCGGGTTTAAAAAAAGTATTTAAGCATTGTTGTATTACCCAGGCTATGGAATTGTTAATTTTATTAAAAGCGGCTAAGAAAGCTGCCTGTTATTTTGACGGTAAGCAGAAACAAACGAAATTACACGCAGGAATAATCATGTTGACAAGGCCTTTTTTTACCATTCCTGCAAAATTATAACCGGTTGAAGCCATTGTTGAAATCTGGGATAAGATATGAACCAGTAACACAATATTTAGGTTTTTCTTTCGTTTACAATTTTCGGGGCACATTTTATCTAAAAAATAATTATTGAATCAATCATAAAAATGATGATAAATCAAAATAATCATTACATTTGCCCAATACCCTCAAAGTTAAAAACAATGAAGTACAGGCTGTTCTATTTAGTAGCTTTTATAGCTGCAACAAGTTTAACTACCAGTTGTAAAAAATCTGGCAGTAAATCGGGCGGTGGTTACGCCGTTGATAAAGGTCAGCTCATAGGGGTTGCTCCTGGCTCAAGGTGGAGCTTACCAAAACCGCCTGGCATGGTTTATATTCCACCCGGGACATTTCACATGGGATCAAGTGATGAGGACATGAGTTATGCACTTACCGCCAGAAACAAATCAGTTTCCATTAATGGATTTTGGATGGACGCAACCGAAATTACCAATAACGAATACCGCCAGTTTACCCATTGGGTAAGAGATTCCATAGCAGCCAAGCTGATGGGGTACGTTAAACAAGGTACAGATGGTAATGAATACATTGATTGGAAGAAAGCAAACACCATCAAATGGGGTGATAAAGCCACCATGGAAAAAGTGGATGCCATTATTGTTACTCCCGATAACCGTTTATTTGGTAAGAAAGAACTGGATGCCAATAAGATCGTATATCAATCAGAAATCTTTGATTACAAGGCTGCTGCCCAGAATAGAGATGCTACCATTCCCCGTTCTAAATTTATCATTAAGAAAGCAATACCTGTTTACCCCGATTCATTATGCTGGGTAAGAGACTTTGCTTATTCTTATAATGAGCCAATGGCCAAAAAATATTTCAGCCACCCTGCATTTGGAAACTATCCTGTAGTTGGTGTAAGCTGGAAACAGGCTACAGCCTTCTGCGAATGGAGAACCCATTATCTGAATGCCTACCTGGAATCAAAGAAAAGAACAGCAGAATCAGATTTCAGGTTGCCAACAGAAGCAGAGTGGGAATACGCAGCAAGAGGCGGCCGTTCACAGGCTGATTATCCATGGGGCGGTTATTACCTGAGAAACAGGAAAGGTTGCCTGCTGGCTAATTTTAAACCAGGCCGCGGTAATTATCCAGAGGATGGCGGATTTTACACGGTACGTGCTGATGCTTACTGGCCCAATGACTTTGGCTTGTATAATATGTCAGGTAATGTTGCAGAATGGACCTCTTCTTTATATTATGAAGGAGCTTATAATTTTCAGCATGATATGAATCCGGATATCAGGTACGATGCCAAGGAAACTGATAAACCTCGCGACAAACGTAAGGTTTTGCGTGGCGGAAGCTGGAAAGATGTTGGTTATTTCTTAAGAACAGGATCACGTTCTTATGAATACCAGGATACGGCAAAATCTTATATTGGCTTTCGTTGTGTAATTGATTTACCTCCGGCTCAGAAAAAGGGCAAGAAAAAATAATATCTTATTCCAAAAATTTTAAACTGATTTACTGAAAGTACCTGATATGTGAAATAGTTCACGGGTACTTTTAGTATTTACACCAAACTTTAAATAACCACCAATTAAAACTCTAAATTTTTAAACCATGGCTCACAACAAAAGAACATTTTTAACTTTAATTGACGTTTTAGTAAGTGCCGGCGCTGCTGTAATTATTTTTGCTGCATGGGCAAAACTTACACACCAATCATATGCTGATATGATGTTAACCATAGGAATGTGGACGGAAACAGCGATCTTTCTTGTGTATGCCGGAATAGAGTGGGTTAAGCCCAAGCGTCATGAAGAGGATCTGCAGCCCGATGATCTTGGAGCAAACCCTTCATTGGAATCAATGGACAAAATGTTACAGACTGCTGATATTACACCAACCAACTTAAAAAAGCTGGGCGAAGGTTTTCAAAAACTGCAAACAACCGTGGGTAACATGCATGAAATTGGCGATGTGGTTAAAAATACCGGAGATTTTAGCAATAAGACCAAAGAAGCTACTACAGCATTAGGAAATATGTCAACTGCTTTTGCCAGCAGTGCGGCAACCATGAGCAGTTTCAGCAATGCGGCTGACAGTGCCAAAGGTTTTCACGAGCAGGTTCAGGTATTAACCAAAAACCTGGGGTCGTTAAACACCATTTATGAGCTGGAGCTGAAAGAGAGCAATAACCATTTAAAATCGTTAAATACATTCTATGGTAAACTGGCCGAAGCCAGCCAAACCATGATGGGTACTGTTGAAGATGCCGGTAAAGCAAAAGATCAAATTGGTATATTGGCCAATAACCTGGGTAAATTAAACTCGGTTTATGGCAATATGCTGAGTGCAATGCAGGGAGGCCGTTAATATAACGGGCAACCGGTTGTAAAGGGTTAATACCCCCGGTATCTAAAAACATTTTTAATTTAACAATCGTAAATCTAAAATATTATGGCTTTACCTAGAGAGCCCCGGCAAAAGATGATCAACATTATGTATCTGGTGTTGACCGCCATCCTGGCGCTGAACGTTTCAGCGGAAGTGATAGAAGCCTTTAAAACAGTAGATAAGAGTTTGCAAGGCTCAAATACCAATATATCTACTGCCAATTCGGTTTTGTATAAATCACTGGAAGATAAAAAGAAAGATCCCCAATATGCTGCACAGGCAAATATATGGGCTCCAAAAGCAGTACAGGCTGAGCAGTATTCCAAAGATGTAATGAAGTATATAGAAGACCTGAAGATGGAACTGATGCAGGCTGCAGGTTTAAAAGAAGACGGCTCTTTTAAAGAAGATAACCTGGATGCTTCAACAAGATTATTTGAAACAGGCGGAAAAGGCGACCTGTTAAAAGCAAAACTGGAAGAGTATAAAAAGAACATGCTTGCTATTGATTCTTCTTTTCCTGCCAGGTTTGCGGCAAATTTTCCGGTAAATACCGATCCGGTTCCCAGTAAAGAAGGGGGAACAAAACCTTTTACAACCGGTTATTTTCATATGACACCAACCGTGGCAGCACTAACCATGCTCAGCAAATTTCAGAATAACGTAAAAAATGCTGAAAACACCGTTGTAAGTTATATCCACAGTAAGATTGGTGCAGTTGAATTTGTATATGATAAGTTTGCAGCAGTGGTAGGACAAAGTTCAAACTACGTAATGCCCGGCGAAAAAATCACCATTACAGCAGGTGTAGGTGCTTACAGTACAGCTGCTCAACCTCAGATCAGTATTGGTGGATCTTCTGTTCCTGTAAATGCAGATGGCGTTGCCATCAAGGAATTTAATGCAGACGGCAGCGGAGAAAAAAGTGTAACCGTTAATGTGGCCTATACAAAACCTGATGGAACCAAAGAAACAAAACCATTCACCATCAAATATACCGTAGGTACACCGGGTGGAGCAGCAGTGATGCTGGATAAAATGAACGTTTTTTATATTGGTGTTGACAATCCTGTTACCATTGGTTCTCCAACTGGTTGGGATAAAACCACCGTTTCTATGACTGGTGGCGCTATCAGTGGTACCGGTTCAAAACGTGTTGTAAAAGTATCTGCAATAGGAAACGCAAGTATTACGGTAACTGCCGATGGCAAGCCAAGTACTTTTAATTTCCGTATCAAGCGCATTCCGGATCCAATCATTAAAGTTGGGCCAAGTTCAGGTGGCAGAATGCAGGCTGTGGTTTTCAGAAGCCAGCAGTTTGTACGTGCTGATCTGGAGAACTTTGACTTTGAGGCCAAATTTAATGTTACCGGTGGTACTGTATACTTTATGAACCCTGGTGACAGAAACGTTAAACAGATTTCATTAACCAGTGGTAGCCTGGGAGGCGCCGGCGATTATATGAAAACACTGGTACCCGGTTCAACAGTTATTTTTGATAATATTCGTGTGGTAGGGCCAGACGGGCAACCCAGAACAATTCAAAATCCTCCGGGATTCTCACTTTACTAAGGTTTTAAAAATATGAAACTATGAAAAAGAGGTATTTTAAGTATTTTTTGCTGGCTGTATGCCTGTGCATATTTGTTAACATTGCAGAAGCTCAAAAAAAGAAAACTACACGTACTTCCACAAAACGTGCCAGTACCCGTAAAACAACGGCTTCTAAAACCAAGGCAAAAATATCGCCTACTACACCTCAGGTTGACAGTGTTCAGGTGGCTGCTGTTGCAGAAGCGCCTGCTCCTGCTGTTTTCAATGATAGTTTGCCAATAAAAGTGGTAAAAAAATCACTGCGCCCCGACGAAGCAGTGGAAACCACCACGCTTAAGGACAGAACACCCTTAACTTATGAAAATTTAAGGGCTGATGATGCCATGTACCGCCATAAAATATGGAGAGAGATTGATACCCGTGAAAAAATAAACCTGCCATTCAGGTATTCTGCCGATGAAAACAACGGTAATCAACGCTTCATTTCCATTTTATTCAAAGCAATCCAGGATAGCGCAGTAACAGTATTCGATGCTATCGACGACCGGTTTACTACTCCTATGACCCGTGGTGATGTTGTTCGTAAAATGGCCGGTGATGTGGTTATTGTTCCGATTTACGATTCACTGGGCAATGTTACCAGGTACGACACAACTACCCGCGATATTGTTTTGGATTCATTTTATAAATTCAGGATCAAGGAAGAAGTGATCTTCGACAAAGAAAGTTCACGCTTATTCTGGCGTATATTGGGCATTGCTCCTGTTATGAATGTTTACACCACACAGGGAAACCAGTTTGTAGGTACACAGGAATTATTCTGGGTTTACTACCCCGATATGAGGCCTATTTTTTCGAAGTATGACGTGTACAACGGCAAAAACTATGGAGCCCGAATGAGTTGGGAAGACCTTTTTGAAAGCAGGATGTTTTATGGCCGTATTGTTAAGAGTACCATTGATAACCCTTACGACAGGTTTATTGAACAATATCCTGGTTTAAAAGACAAAGGCATACTTCAATTGCTGGAAGGTGAGAATATTAAAGAAAAGATATTTAACTATGAACAGGATCTTTGGTCATATTAAAATGCCGGAAAATATAATAAAAATGCCCCCGAAAATCCGGGGGCATTTTTATTAATCTACAGCCCGTTTATATCAATACATAAAAGAGCTGCTGTGGTGTTTATTCTTACGTTTACCCGTTCATGTTAGAATGATTATGCAAACTGATATCAATTTGGTTCTTGTTTAAAAGATTTATCTAACAAAGCCGCTTTGGCGTTACCAATTACGGCTGCAATATCTTCAACGGATGTTGATTTTATGTTTTTTACCGACTTGAATTCTTTAAGCAATACATTGGCTGTAGCCTTGCCGATACCTTTTATTTGCTCCAGCTCATTTACAAAAGTTCCCTTGCTGCGCAGGTTACGGTGATAGGTAATGCCATAATTGTGTACCTCATCTCTTATTCTGCGTATCAGCTTAAGGCTTTCACTATCCCAGGGTAATTTAACCGACTCTGTATCGCCCGGAAAAAAGATCTCTTCTTCATTTTTTGCCAAGCCTATAACGGAGGTGGTGCCTGGCAAATTCAATGCAGCAATACTTTGCATGGCAGCACTTAGCTGGCCTTTACCGCCATCTATTATGATCAGCTGTGGCAGCGGTTGCTTTTCATTCAGCAGCCGTTTATATCGCCTGGAAACAACTTCGGCCATGGAAGCAAAATCGTTAATGCCCACTACTGTTTTTACTTTAAAGCGTCTGTATTCAGCCTTGCTTGGCTCACCATTTTTAAAACATACTACGGCCGAAACCGGGTAGCTTCCCTGGAAGTTTGAATTGTCGAAACATTCAATATGCAGCGGAACAGCAGGTAGCTGAAGGTCTTTTTGCAATTGCAGCAGCAGTTTTATTTTTTCATCGGCAGTTTTATCTTCCAGCTTAAGCATTTTCCTTTTCCTGATCTCTTCCCTGAAATGATTTACATTTTTTTCGGAGAGATCGAGCAGTTTTTTCTTATCGCCGGCTTTGGGCACTGTGATAACAATATCCTGCTGCGGAAAATCGATTGCAAACGGTACAATAATTTCACGGCTGATGCTGCTAAAGCTTTCTCTTATCTGCGCAATAGCAAAAATGAGTACTTCCGCAGCAGTCTCTTCCAACTGCTTTTCCAGCATGATGGTTTTTGTCTGCACAATTGTGCCGGCATTAATGGCCAGGTAATTTACATAGGCAATATCTCCATCTTCTAAAATAGAGAAAACATCAACGGAACCCATACGTGTATTAACCACAGTAGAACGGGCCTGGTAATGTTTAAGGTGTTCAATTTTATCTTTTAGGATACCAGCTTTCTCATACTCCAGATTTTTTACATGGTCCTGCATTTCTTTTTTAAAATGCTGTATAACCGGAGACAGGTTTCCTTTTAAAATATTTACAAGCTGCTTCAGATCTTCATTGTAGTTATCCAGTGATTGCAGTCCCTCGCAGGGGCCCTTACAATTTCCGAGGTGGTATTCAAGACAAACCTTGAACCTGCCTTTTTTTATATTGCTTTCCGTTAAATTCAGTTTACAGGTACGCAACAGGATGGTTTGCCTGATAAAATCAAGCAATTCCCTCACTTTTTCAACGGATGTATATGGCCCTAAATATTGCGAGCCGTCCTTGATTTTTCTTCTGGTAAAAAACACCCGGGAAAACGGTTCGTTTTTAATTACAATATAAGGATAGGTCTTTCCGTCTTTTAAACTGATGTTGAAGCGGGGCTGAAACTCCTTGATCAGTGTATTCTCCAGCAGAAAGGCATCCTGTTCGTTATTAACGATGGTGAATTCAATATGGTGAATACGTTGAACAAGTTCGTGTGTTTTATAGGTGGTAAAGGTTTTGGAAAAATACGAACTTACCCTTTTTCGCAGGTGTTTAGCCTTGCCAACATACAGCAGTTCATTTGCCGCATCATAATATTTATAAATGCCCGGTTGTGTGGGTATAGATGCAGCAATGGCCGAAAATTCTTTTTGTGTCATTGGCTTTTAAAAATCCAGGATGAATTTTTCTTCTTTTTCAATGGTGGATACACCTTTTTCGCCTGTAACAATGCTGATGATCTTGCACCATTTATTGCTTACCCAGGTAAGTTGCAGGATTTTGTTTTTTTCAACATCTTTAACCATATAAATACGCTTTACTTTATTCGATTTGGGATCAATATACACATCCCAGTGCGTAAGTTCCATACTGTCTGGCAGTGTGGTAACCGGGTCGTACGTAAGCGTTATGGCATCAATGCTATGATCCAAAAAACTTCTTTCGGTAAAAAGGGTAATTAAGTTTGCTGAATCAATAACGGGCTTTAAAAATTCCTGTAAGGCAGTATCCAGCTCCTCAATTTTTATCCAGGCCGAATCGGTACGGTTTTTTACCGTGGTGTATTTTAAAGGGTTGATGCCGCTTTTTTTAATATTAAATATCTCCCCTTTTATAAAATCAGTGACCGGAAAAAAACTTTGTTTTTCAATGCTGTCTTTTACCGGGGATTTACCAGGTGATTTATCCCGGTTGCTGCAGGATAATAATAAAGAACCTGATACCAGTACAGAGAATATTATTTTCATTGTTCAAAATTAAACGGAAAGGATGGGATTGCAAAAACAGGGCTATTCCGGGTAAGCGACCTTAAGATGAGCATCATAAATAAGCGCAACACTTACAATTGTGTATAGTTGCGTTTATTCAGATCATGGGTATATTAAAATCCTTTGGTTAATCCAAACCTGAGGCCTACGGCATATGGCTTTTCAATAAGGGCCACATCTCTTCTGTAAGTAGAATTTACCTGGTAGCGTACCTGGGGCCCTACCTGTAAATTGTAAGTCCCCATCTTAAAGTTCATATAAGTTTCAAATCCTAAATTCAAATTCCAGGAACTGATAGAAGAGGGTTCTGATACATAACTTTGAAGGTCGGAAGAAATGAGGTGGGCTTTACCTCCAAAATAATAAGTAGGTTGCACGCTGGCTCCTGCAAACCACTCCACATTATCCTTGCTTGATATTTTATATCCAAAACCAATGGGTACCGATACCTGGTAAGTTCTGTTATGTAAAGTGATCGGGCTTGATGCCGATGAATTATATTTATTGGATGTGGTAGAGGTCCTTGCTGCAGTATAAGAATAACCTGTGGAGGGGTCATTTAATAAAATAGTGGTTATTACAGGATGGCTTGCACGGTCAGCATCAATATTATAGTTAGTATAATTGAACTGTAATCCGGCTTTTAACTGTAATCTTTTGGCAACGGCATAATTGAGGCCCAGGCCTGCTTCAAATCCAAAACCTGGTTTCTGGCTGATTACATTGTTTATATCGGCTGTGGCAAAAGGTGCTGTTGAACCTTTGGCTTTGGTTGTTAACTTGCGATAATTAACAGCAGGGGTAACGTAAAACTGGTATCCTAACCGTCCCTTCCACTTTTTTGCAGCAGGTTTGTTTTGCATGGCATAGTTTTCCATCCAGGCTTTGTCGGCATTGCTGATCATATGTTTATCTGCCTCATTTTTTGAAGTAAGTGCTGCCGGGGTATTGGTTTCTTTTGCTGTTTCTGTTGTAATGTTATCAACGGCCGGGGTTAATGGCTTTTGGGTATTGTCTAATGCCGTGGTGCTTAAATCAGCTTGGTCGCTTGTTTTGGGGATATTATCGCCTGATTTTGATGCATTGCTCTTGTTCTTTTTGCTGAAAACGGCAATATCGGCAAATATCCTGTTTGATTTTATATAATTACTTACTGTTTGTATAATATCAGGTTCATTATTATTTAATGCTGTGGTTTCAGGAGTAGGCAGAATATCCTGTGATGGTACAGCTGTTGAATACATATAAACCGGCCTGTTGCTTTTTACAACCGTATAGGTGTAAAAATCAGTTTCATTGGACATTACATCATCAAAGGCATTGTTGTATGGTGTTTCAGATGGCTTACCTGTTTTGTAATCAGCCAATGCCTGGTTATGTTGACCGGTTACAGGGGGCGTATTTTTTTCATGTACAGATTTTTCAGCAGCAATATTATCGGGTGAACTGCTGTTTATTTGCCGGGTAATTGAATTTTCTCCGGTATTTAAATATCCGATAAGTATTAAGGAGCTTATAAAAAGCAAACTGATAACAACAGAAGGCCACCTGCGGCCCGGGTGCAGATTATTGTAAATGCTGTGCCAAACCCGCCTGGAAGGATACATATTGAACTGATCTGCATTTTCTTTCAGCAGTTGTTCAAATTCATCGTTGTAAAAATCTTGCTTAATCATTTTATTTAAACATAACAGTTATTGGTATTCTCTGAAACTGGTTTGGCTTTACCTGATCAGGTAAAGTTATACAGCACCAAAAATGTTCGACTTCTTCTTTGGCTTTTGAATTATTTTTTTTCTTATCAATATTTCTTCAAGCATTGATTTTGCCCTGGTGTACTGGCTCCTGCTCGTGCTCTCTTCAATATCAAGCATAAAGGCAATTTCTTTATGTGAATACCCTTCAATGGCATACAGGTTTAAAACCGTTTTGTATCCCAGTGGTAAGGACCTGATACATTCCACCACCTGTTTTGCCTGCATGATGGAGGGTATCATTTCTTCTTTTGTATGAATGCTGTTTGCATTTGAAATATCAATACTGTCAGAGAACTTTTTATTTTTCTTAAGTACATTAATGCAGGTATGTACAATGATGCGTCTTATCCAACCCTCCAGTGCACCTTCATTCCGGTATTGGTGCATTTGAGAAAATACTTTTATAAAACCTTCCTGCAGCATATCTTCGGCATCTTCCCTGTTTTTGGCAAACCTGTAGCATACACCCAGCATTCGTGGGCTGAAACGGTTGTACAATGCCTCCTGGGCAGTGGCATTATTCCGAAGGCATCCGCTAAGCATAAGCTCTTCCGTCATATATTGCTTGATTTCCCTATAAATATAGACAAAATCATTTGCAAATATGCTGCATTGGTAAATGTATTTTAGCAGCATGATCACTTCTTTATATGTATATATTATATAATATTGCTGATCAGTAAAACCATAATAATCAAATACTTAGAACTTCCTTTGCATAAAACAAAAGGCCGCTATACATTTATGGCGGCCTTTTACATACAAAATATGCTGTTAATTAATTTAAGCTGGCCCTTAACCCGATAATAAAGTTACTGCCAGCAGCTACAATTCCTGATGAATAGGGGCGGTATCTTTGATTTGTAAAATTCTCCCAAGCTGTTGTTGCCATCAGGTTTTTTGTAATTTGTAACGAAGCTTTTAAACCAAACATATACCAACCGGGTGAATATGGTTTGCCATTGGCATCTTTGGCATAAATATCTGTCTTGGCCTGTTCGGATGGAGCCAGATCTTCATTTTTTATCTGACTGTTATAATTTGCCGAAGCTTCAACAAAAAACTTTTTATAACGGTATCTTATAAATGTGCTCCCATAAAAGGGAGGAGCATGACGCAAGGCTACCTGTTCATTTTTTGTATCGTCTGTTTCTTTACCGGTTATCCAGTTAACATGAGTTATCACAGACAGGTCTTTAATGATGTAATATTCAACACTGGCCTGAAAACCCCATACGGTAGCTTTCGCAACATTCTGCAATGCCTCAACCTGGCTTTTAACACCATCAAAAATAATACTGTCCTGGCCGTTAAACCTTGCAGGGCGAAGTACTAAAGCATCATTTAAAATTGTATGAAAACCATTTAGCTCAAGCCTGAATTTCTGGGTTATGTTTTTTATAACCCCTATTTCAAAATTCCAGGCATATTCAGGTTTCAGTTCAGGGTTAGGAACGGTTATATTGCCGGGTACACTTTCAAACAGTTTACCTATATCATCAATATTGGGCATACGAAATCCTGAAGAAATATTACCATTGAATTGCCAGGTTTCCGTGGGACGAAAAACCAATCCCAGATTGCCGGTAAGCGCCCCTTTTTTTAATTCAGCCTTTTTATAAGGGAACTTTATAAAAGTAGTATCAAAGGTTGCGTTAATTGTATTATAGCTATATCGTAAACCCGCAGTAAAAGTAAACTTAGGCGTAAAATTTACCTTGTAACTACTATAAATTCCTGATGTACTCCAGGTGCTGCCATCGGGATATCTGCTAACACCCTTCACCACGGTATTATTTGAAATATTGGTTTTGTTGCCGGCAGACCCTACTTTATTATGTACATATTCTATACCATAAAATAACTCTCCTTTTCCCAGTTTTTTTGTTGCATCTATATTAATACTGATGGCAGTAACTTTTTCATCCTGTGCGTTACGGGTATTGTTTCCCCAGGTTCTGTCAACACGGCTTTCGTCATAATTCTGGTAAGCAATGGTAGTACGCAAACCGTTATACAAAGCGTTTTTTTTGTTGTGCATTACCTGTACATTATGCATACGCCAAAGCATCGGGCCGTATTTCCATTCAGCAAACCTCAATCTTCCGTTTCTGTATTGAATCAACCTGTCGTACCTGGCAGCATCTCCTGTTCCGGCATATGTAAAACTGTATTGCATATCCAAATGCTCTGTTGGTTTAAAACGAATCTTTTGCAAAAAATTGATTTGCTCGTACCCGCTGAAGCGTTGAACTCGCGGGTCGTTATTTTTAACAATACTGTCAACGCCGTTTATTCTTTCCACGTACTCGGGCCTCAGGTAGCTATCCTGTCCGCCATTCCTGCCCATTTTCAGATCATCAAATTTGCTGTATGTGAACGATGAAAGGAATGACCATTTTTTTAATCCCAGGTTGATATCTGCATGAAAAGTATTTTCTTTATTTGCGGTAGAATATCTTGCCAGGGCGCTTCCGGTAAGCAGCATTTTTTTTTCTGCAGCAAAACGGGGATTCAATGTGTGAAAATCCAACACACCACCAATGGCATCACTGCCGTAAATTAAAGATCCGGGCCCAAAAATCACTTCAGCGGTTTGTGTACTTAACGCATCAATACTGATTATGTTTTGCAAATTACCACTGCGGTAAATGGCATTGTTCATACGAACACCATCAATAACCAGTAATATGCGGTTGGTTGCAAACCCGCGTATCATGGGGCTTCCACCACCTAATTGACTTTTTTGAACAAAAACAGTTCCGGTTTGCGTAAGCATATCAGCAGCTGTTTGCGGGTTGTTGCGTAAAATTTCGGTTTTGTTGACCTTGGTGATTTTATTGGGAACCTCATTTAGTTTTTGTTCCCATTTGTTTACAGATACCACTACTTCCTCCATATTGATCTGTTTTAAAGTGGTATCAGGTTTATTGCTGTTTTCCTGAGAAAATCCGGCAAAGGATAGAAATAGTAAGCCCCATGATATAAAAATCTTCTTCATGAAAATAGAATTAATGAAATAAATAATAATCACTACAGGCTTTGTGTAGTGAATCAGCACAGCTTAGTGTGCCCCCAAATAGAAATATGAGATTTTTTAGCAGGGAGGATGTGAAGGCAGGGGGGAAGGTTCTGCCGGAATCATTTCATCATATTGATGATACTTTTGCGAAATATACCTCCAGTTTAACCCGGAAATTATTTCATCCTGAATAGCATAAACCGAAAAAAATAAAAACCTGATTGCAGGCTCACTTAAAGGGCTGCCTGCTTTATTTTTCTGCAGCGCAAGCTTTACTATCTGTTGTACCAGTTTATCTTCTTTATGATCAAAAAAACCGGTTAAAGAAATGCTGCTCCCATTTTTTGTGTAAGATTTTACATCAAATAGTCTGCCTTTGAAGAGTATTTCTTTTTCCGGGTATACCCAATAAATTTCTGATGTAGAAACCGTTATGGTTTGCAGGATCTCTTTGCTGAACCTTTCATTTCGCTGCGATTGCGCAATCTGTTGTTTTACCAATACCGAAAAAGAAAAAAATAAAGGTGTTGCCACGATCAGCAACAGCACAAATGCAGCAATTATTTTTTTACAACGATACATGAAATAGAAAGTAAAGTTAGCGGTTATTTTTTCCTTACTAAACTATCTGCCGGATAATTTGCTTTTATGGTATCTCTTACTGCTGTAACCCAGTTTGCCAAAGCTAATTTCTGCTGCGCACTCAGTTTGGCATCATTGTGTATCCACAGGTAAGAATCAAGGGGCATTTCCCCTTCTTTAACCAATTCATTTATTTCTTCCAGTTTCCTGTACTGCCGCCTGATAGAGTAGCCTGCAAATGCAGAAAAATTAAGTTCTTTTTTTCCTTCCTTTACATGATCATCGAGCCACCAGGCAACAGGTTGAATATTGGCATACCAGGGATAAGCCGTGTTATTGCTGTGGCAATCGTAACAACTGGTTTTCAGAATGGTCTGCACATCTGCCGGTATGGCGTATATTTTGCTGATGTCATCTTTGCTGATTCCTTCGGATATATTTTTTTCAGGGCGAAATATTTGCATAAAAATAAAAGCCAACAGCAAGATCTGAAACGTTCTTTTTAAAATTTTCTTAAGCATAAATTTTATTTTTTAATTAATTAAAACATTGCCGGTCATTTCTTCAGGAACAGGTAAGTTCATCAGTGTTAAAATAGTAGGGGCAATATCACCCAGTTTTCCGGCCGATAAGGCAGGTTTTCCGGGTTTGATATTATCTTTAAAATGATTGTCGATTAAAAATAGCGGCACAGGGTTTACCGTATGCGCCGTGTTTGGGGTCCCATCTTCGTTTATGGCATAATCGGCATTGCCATGATCGGCAGTTAAAAAAACGGCATAATCATTTTGAAGTGCGGCTGTAACCACTTTTTCAACACATTGGTCAACCGTTTCCACCGCTTTAATAATGGCCTGCCAAACACCTGTATGGCCCACCATATCTGCATTTGCAAAGTTGAGGCAAATAAAATCGGCCGACTTGTTTTCGATCTCGGCAACAATGGCTGCGGTTACTTCCGGTGCACTCATTTCGGGTTGCAGATCGTACGTGGCCACTTTAGGAGACTGGATCATAATTCTTTTTTCACCTTCAAAAGGAACTTCTCTTCCGCCACTGAAAAAGAAACTTACGTGCGGATACTTTTCAGTTTCTGCAATTCGAATCTGTGTCTTATGGTTTTGTTCCAGAATTTCGCCAAGCGTATTTTTCAGGTCATCATTATCAAAGATGATCTGCACATTTTTAAACTGCTGATCATATTGCGTCATGGTGGTATAATGCAACTCCATTTTTTTCATGCCCATTTCAGGCATATCTGTTTGTGTAAGCACTTCGGTAATTTCTCTGCACCTGTCTGTTCTGAAATTAAAACAGATCACGGCATCGCCCTCTTTAATTTTTACGTTTGGTAATGTTTGGTTGATGATGGGTTTAATAAACTCATCTGTAATACCTGCCTCATAAGAATTTTTAACGGCAGCCAACAGGTCGGGGGTATTTTCTCCAATGCCGTTTACCAGGGCATCGTAGGCCAGTTTTACCCTTTCCCATCTTTTATCTCTGTCCATGGCATAATAGCGGCCGGTTATGCTGGCAATTTTACCAACCGTTTTATCCAAATGTTCCTGTAATGCGGTTAAAAATCCCAGTCCACTTTTAGGGTCAGTATCCCTGCCATCGGTAAATGCATGAATAAGTACATTCGTTAAACCTTCCTGTTTGCATATACCGGTTAGTGCTTTTATATGGTTTACATGTGCATGAACGCCTCCATCGCTTACCAAGCCGATAAGGTGCAGCGGTTTATTATTTTTTTTGGCATAGTGTATGGCTTTAAGCAGCGATTCGTTTTTTGCAAATTCACCCGTTTGTATAGCCACATTGATCCGTTGCAATTCCTGGTACACAATACGGCCTGCACCTAAGTTTAAATGCCCCACTTCACTGTTGCCCATTTGCCCTTCGGGCAAACCAACATCCGCTCCGCAGGTAACCAATGTGGTATTGGGATATTTTGAATACAAAGAACTAACAAAAGGAGTTTGTGCATGTTGAATGGCATCACTTTCTTTAACCTTCCCCAGGCCCCATCCATCCATAATGATGAGTATAACTTTTTTAGCTTCCATTCATTAAAACTAAAATAATTGCAGCTAATTTTGCCTGATAATTGTCATTTGGGTATAAATAGAGCCGAAAAACGGCAATTTTATTGACTCTTGGCACGTTTTTAGTGAAATTATTGCTGTTAAAATGCATGCTATGAAACATTTTTTTACTGTAATATCCATCGGGGCCATTTTAAGTTCCTTTACTTTTTTTTCGAGTATTGAAGAGGTGATAGCGGCTATGAAAGCCGGTAATGCAGCAGAAATTGCCCGGTTTTTTGATAATACGGTAGAGATAAACACACCGGATAAATCAAACAGTTACAGCAAAAGCCAGGCTGAACTGGTATTGAAAGATTTCTTCAGCACAAATGTTGTAAAAACTTTTACAGTAACCCATAAAGGAGAAAATGCGGGATCGCAATTTTGTATTGGCTCATTGATTACAAAAGGGGGCACATACCGTACCACTGTTTATATGAAACTGAAAGGCAATAAACAGGTACTGCAAACCATTAGTTTTGAGAAGTAACCATAATTACACCTGATTTAATTGTTAATCCCCGTATTTTACGGGGTTTTGTTTTTGAGTTCTTTCTTAGCTTTGTTGTTATGGATTATAACGATCAGTTAAACCTGCTCATAAAAAATGCCCTGGCCGAGGATATAGGAGATGGAGATCATTCCACCCTTTCATCCATTGATGCTGCAGCGCAGGGCAGGGCTGTTTTAAAAGTTAAGGAAGCCGGCATAATTGCCGGGGTACAGGTGGCTGAAAAGATCTTCAGGTACATGCAGCCCGATATTGTTTTTACTGCGTTTTTAAATGACGGCGATGCCATGCAATATGGCGATACCGCTTTTGAAGTAAAAGCAAGGGTACATACCATTTTACAATGCGAAAGGCTGGTTTTAAACTGTATGCAACGCATGAGCGGCATTGCTACCCTTACCAGGCAGTACACCCAAAAACTGCTGCCGTACAAAACCAGGTTGCTTGATACCAGGAAGACCACGCCCAATTTCAGGCTGCTGGAGAAAGAAGCGGTAAAGATCGGCGGCGGGGTAAACCACCGTTTTGGTTTGTATGATATGATCATGCTGAAGGACAATCATATTGATTATTGCGGCGGTATTGAAAAAGCCATTGAGCTTGCATATGCATATGTTCAGCAAAAAAAACCGGGTTTAAAAATTGAGGTGGAAACAAGGAGTGTGGACGATGTACATAAAGTGATGCAGGTGGGAAAAATAAACCGCATCATGCTGGATAATTTTAATCCTGAACAAATTACCGAAGCCCTGAAAATCATTGATGGTAAATATGAAACCGAAGCCAGTGGCGGTATTAATTTAAATAACTTGGAAGCCTATGCCGCAACCGGGGTTGATTATATCAGCAGCGGTGCCATCATTCACCAGGCCCGAAGCCTGGATCTGAGTTTAAAAGCGGTGGTCATCTAAATTAAAAACAATGGCTAAGAAAAAAATACACACAGTGTCCCGTGGACAATCTGCAGGTGGCCTGGTTTACTCTACCGACCCTGATTTTAAACTGCCGGATGAACATGTTGAAGCGCAGGAAACCATTGTCCCGGCCGAACAAAAATTAAAAATCAGGCTTGATACCAAACACCGGGCCGGCAAGGCCGTTACCCTGGTTGAAGGTTTTATTGGCACCATATCCGATATGGAAGACCTGGGCAAAAAACTTAAATCATACTGCGGAACCGGCGGCTCGGTAAAAGATGGCGACATCATTGTGCAGGGCGATAACCGGGAAAAGATATGGCAATGGCTGCAGAAGAACGGATATAAGAACGTAAAGAAATAATCAGTCATCAATATCTGGCTTTCCCTTTTTGATATTGGCAAGTATGGCTTCAAGTTCTGCAACAGGAAATCCCCTTTTCTTTTTAAGGCTAATGGCTTTTTCCTCCCATGTTACAGCTTCAGTTATGTTACCGGTTTTATACAACAACCTTGCATAAGTATCCATCGCTTCGGGTGTTTCAAAAAACTCATTTGCCCGTTTACTCCACTGCAGTGCTTTATTGGTATTGAAAGGGTCATCAAACATTTTGTAAAAACTAAAAGCAGCGTAATTAAGCTCACTAGTGAAATGCTGTGTTGCCGGAGCAAATGCAAACTGAATAACCTGCCTTTGTTTAAAACTGCCGGAATCTGCCTTATTTGCAGCAGCAATCCTGTGTTTGTTCAGTTGTAAACTTCTTTTAACAGAGTCAGCTTTTTTTATGGAATCTACAGATAAAGTCATATAATAGCTGTCGTAATAATCAATTGCACGAACCCGGTAATTAACGGTGTCATTTGTTTCTTTATAAAACTTCAGGATATTGTAATTGTAATATTTTTTACCAGTGGCCAAATCACCTGAATAGGTTGATTGAACGAAAGAGGCTACCCGGTAAGCATAGGATTCACTCTTTTCCATGATGGCCTTTTGTAAAGATTTTTGTATAATACGGTTGTTTATGATAACACGATCGGGATATGAAATAGATCGCCATGCTTTATTGAAAATTGTATAATCTTTACGTAATTGAATATCAGCAGCACTGCCAATAATTGGTGCCATTTGTGCAATAAAAGCCAGCCTGGACCATAATTTTAAGGAATCAGATGGTAAAATTGAAAGATACTCATTCAGTAAAGAATCTGTTTCCAGATTCAGGGTTTTTCTTTTACGCAACAACAGCTCAATCATTTCAACAGACTTGACTCCGTTCCTGTATTCTTTTTCAAGATCATTAATACGGGCTTCTTCTCCGGATTTGTAAATGGCTAAATCAATCTGCTCTTTGTATTCAACAGCCCTTGTGGTAGACTTAAGGAAACTATGAATGAGTGTTTTGTTTTGATCTAAAAAAAGTGAGCCAAAATTTTCTTTTACATTATACAGGTTACTGATCCTTTCTCTGTCGGGATCAGACGGGCCGATCTTTATACAAATAAAAGTTTGTTCAAGCTTTATTGTAAGTTCCCTGTCTTCAAAAGCTTTATCAGCCACTTCGTTGCAGCGCTTACATGTTGCAGATTCAAACTGTAAAAAAATCAACTTGCCGGTTTCGCCCGAAAGTTCAAGTGCTTTTTCAAAAGAAATATTTTGGAATGTTTTTTGGGCAAAAACAGAAAAGGAAACATTAAGGAACAGGATTATTATGCAGGTCTTTTTCATTGGGGTTCTGTATATCAAATAAAGATATAATTATTATTCTTCAACTAAAAGACTTCTTTGTTTTCAATGCTCAAAGCCCCGCTCGGGCATTTTTTCACCTGGTCAATGATCTGTTGTGTTTCTGCCCGGGTCATATCGATCCAGGGTTTGCGGCGTGGGTTAAAAACTTCTCCCAGTCCTTTTACACAAATTCCCGAATGGGCACATATTTCCGGTTTCCAGTTAACGGTAATTTCACCATTGCTGTAATGCAGTGTTTCTATGGGCATAATTCGTTTTTTAACAGTAAGTGAATGGTAATATTACAAAATAAAGCAGTTTTTATACCTATTTTTGCATAAAATCTGGTTATGATCTCAAAAATATCTGAGGGTATTACCATAAGTGTGGAAACATATTATCAGCCTGAATACAGCAATCCTGTAAACAGCGAGTTCATGTTTGCATACCGGATAACTATTGAGAATAACAATGCTTTTCCTGTAAAACTTTTGCGCAGGCATTGGTTTATTTACGACAGCAATGGCAGTATGCGAGAGGTTGAAGGCGAAGGTGTTGTGGGGGTGCAGCCGCAAATCAATCCCGGTGACTCTTATCAGTATGTAAGCGGATGCAACCTTCGTTCCGAGATAGGCAAAATGAGCGGCACTTATCTTATGGAAAATATTAATAACGAAAGAACATTTGATGCAGTAATTCCTGCATTTGATATGTGTGCCCCATTCAAGCTTAACTGATTTAACCTTTTGGAACGGTAATTTTTGATTATCTTCATTGTCTTAAAGTTAAATCAATTTCTTTTTCAGCCTTAACAAGATCAACGCATCATCATTAAAAAAAATTAATGACATGATGCTCAATAAAACCTTCAATACCGGATATGTCAAAAATCACCTTTTCAAATCAAAATAATGGCTTTTATCAAAGTTTAAAATCTTCTGTTGATGCATACTTTGTTAAGAACAATATTAAAAAAACGGGCGACTGGCGCTTGTTTTCCAAAACCATCATCCTGGTTTCCACTGCGCTTGCCATGTATGGGTTATTAATGTTTGTACCATTAACCAACTGGCAGGGCTTATTATGCTGTGTGGTGCTGGGTGGGTCTTTGGCATCCATCGGTTTTAGTGTAATGCACGATGCCAACCATGGAAGTTATTCCACCAATCCTAAACTGAATGATTTTTTGGGTTTAAGTTTAAATGCAATGGGTGCAAACTCATATTTCTGGAAACAAAAGCACAATATCATACATCATACCTATACCAATGTAGATGGCATAGATGACGATATTGCCAAGAGCCCCATCATACGCCATTGTGAATCGCAAAAATGGGTTCCTGCGCATAAGATACAGTACATATACCTGCTGCCCGTGTATTCCTTATCCACTATCTTCTGGATATACATTATGGATTTTACAAAATATTTTTCCCGTAAAATCTTTACTACCGAAGCATGGAAAATGAGCACTAAAAATCATATTATTTTTTGGGCAACAAAAATACTGTATGCTGTTTTTTATATTGTATTGCCCATCATGGTTTGGGGCTTTTTACCCTGGCTGGTCGGTTATTTTGTTTTAAATATGGTCATGGGGCTCATCTTATCACTTGTATTTCAGCTGGCACATGTGGTTGAAAATACCGAGTTTGAGCATGTAGCCCTTGATGCCACAAAGCATCTGGAAACGCCCTGGGCCGAGTTTCAGATGAGGACCACTGCAAATTTTGCCATGGGAAATAAAGTGATTTCCTGGTTTGTAGGGGGATTGAATTATCAGATAGAGCACCATCTCTTCCCGAGAATAAGCCATGTGCATTATCCGGCTATCAGTAAAATTGTGATGGAAAAGGCTAAAGAGTTTAACGTGCCTTATAATAAATATGATACCATGTCTGAAGCAGTGGCTTCACATTTCAGGGTAATGAAGCAGTTGGGTAAAAAACCCGCTCATTTGATGCAGCAGGTACAAGCTGCTTAACTTTTTAAGGCTTGTATTTTGCCTGCTGAAATATCAGTTCAGCATCTGTTTCCATTAGTTTTTGCAAACTAATGCCCGGGTTTTTATCCATGAATTTTTTTACGATCTGCCAACCGGCAAAGCTGCCGATATTTCCCGGAGCCCCTTCACCCAGTTCCTGCGTTTTTGGCCCTTCGCCGATATAGTTCTTGATGATATTGTTATCAATGGTTTGTAAAAAATTGTTTTGTACAAACAGGTCCCAAACAGCCCTTTCATGTTCATACACGGCCTTTAACTGCTCCCGGGTATATCCTATCAGTGTATATTCTTCTGATTTGGGCAGCAGTTTACTGAGTATAAAAAGCCGCTTTCCTTTTTCCACCATTTGCTGTACCAGTGGCTTATCGTCCATTTTTTCGGGAAACAGGTCATTTACCATGTTTTTCATGCAGTTCACCGCAATATAACCAGGTTCAAAACGGTTGCTGATGTATTCGGGATATATTTCCTGAACCATTGGAGATCGGTATAAGGAAAAGTTTTTACCCAGGTGATGTTGCAGGCCAATGATGATGGCATCTTCTGTAAGAATATCACCATACCCATCCAGGGGGCCGATATAGGTAATGATCTGTTGCTGTACCTTGTACGATGGGAAATAATGTTTAACAAACTGCAGGGCCTGTTTAATTTCATTTTCAAACGGGCCAAAATCCCTGAAGACTTTTTGGGCGCTGTCAAAAACGGGTTTATAAGCATTTGTAAAACCTTTAACATAAACAGCAACACTGTCTTCCGGCCATGCAGGATCTGTATTTAAAATGGTAGACAAATAATTTTCTCCAAAAGCCGGGTATCTGGCGATCAGCTGGTTGAGGTTGGACGTATAATTTATGCTATCCAGTGTAAAAAGCTCCTGTTCAAAACGCTTGCTGGTTATTTCAATTTTTATTTTAGAAACATCAGGTGTTTTATCACTGCTGTTGCAGGAAAATAAAAGTATGGATGCCAGGATAGAAAAAAAATATTTCATAATTTTTATTTTTTGCCACGAATGGCACTAATTTACACGAATGTTAAATGATATCTTATATAGTAACACAACCTACATCAACTATCAAAGCAAGTTAATTTACCAATCTTTTTATTTCTAATTTACTTCTGCCAAAATTTACAATTAATCCAAGGCGGCAACGTGATAGTTTAAGATAATTAATTGTTTGGGCGATATCTTCATTAGAAATGCTTTCTTTCGATTTTACTTCCAGAATAATTTTATCAAAGACAACAAAGTCAGCATTGAATTTTTTTCTTAAAAGATGTTTTTTTTAATAAACCGGGTAGTCTTTTTCCCTTTCATACTGAATTATCCGATCATCAAGTTCCCACTCAATAGCTTCTTTATATATTATTTCTAACAGGCCGGACCCTAATTCATTATGTACTTCCATACAAATGCCAGTAAGCTCATAAGCTTCATCTTTATAAATTAAATCAGTCATTAGTAGTTTTTACAAATATCTGTCTTTCATGTGTTTTTTTGGATTTATTCGTGTTAATTCGTGCCATTAGTGGCTTATTTTTGTTTTATGAAAATTTTCCTGGCACAGCAAAACTATCACATCGGCAATTTTGAAAGCAATACGCAAAAGATTATCCATGCCATAGAAACGGCAAAACAGGAAGGTGGCGACCTGATCGTTTTCAGTGAGTTGAGTGTTTGCGGTTATGCCCCCCGTGATTTCCTGGAATTTGAAGATTTTATTGCAAAAAGTTATGCAGCCATTGATATAATAAAAGAACATGCCGATACCATTGGGGTTTTGATTGGTGCACCAGACCGTAATCCGGTGAGAGAAGGAAAGGACCTGTTTAACGCTGCATTTTTATTGTACGATAAAGAAATAAAAGCCATAGCCCATAAAACCTGTTTACCCAATTATGATGTGTTTGATGAGTACCGGTATTTTGAACCGGCTTACGATTGGAGCATCATGGAGTTTAAAGGAAAAAGACTGGCCGTAACCATTTGCGAGGATATCTGGAATCTGGGCGATAATCCCCTGTACCGGTATTGCCCAATGGATGAACTGATGAAGCAGCAACCCGATGTAATGATCAACTTATCGGCATCGCCATTTGATTATACGCATGATGAAGACAGAAAAGCAACCATTAAAGCAAACGTAAAAAAATACAGGCTCCCTTTATTTTATTGCAATGCTGTTGGAAGCCAGACAGAAGTTGTTTTTGACGGCGCTTCGCTGGTTTTTGATAAAGCGGCCAATCTTTGCGGCCAGTTGCCACGTTTTGAAGAAGCCATTCAATCTTTTGTTTTAAATGATGATGGAACTATAGATGCGCCGGTTATTGAACCAGCCGGCCGTATGCCGGATAAAGAACTGAACCCCCTTACTTTGGAAGAAACCCTCAATATTGAAATGGTGCACGATGCCATTGTTTCAGGCATCAAAGATTATTTTACCAAGATGGGATTTACCAAAGCCATACTGGGCAGCAGCGGTGGAATTGACAGTGCTGTTACATTGGCACTTGCCTGCACGGCGCTGGGAAAAGAAAACGTAAGGGCTGTATTAATGCCTTCGCAATATTCTACCTCACATTCGGTTAGTGATGCAGAGCAATTGAGCAGGAACCTCGCTAATCCGTATGATATCATTTCGCTTGAAAATATTTATAACAGTTTTTTAAATGAACTAAAGCCCATTTTTAAGGACCTGCCTTTTGGCATAGCCGAAGAGAATATACAAAGCCGTACCCGAGGCAATTTATTAATGGCCATTGCCAATAAGTTTGGATATATTTTATTGAATACCTCCAACAAGAGCGAGCTGGCTACCGGATACGGAACGCTGTATGGTGATATGGCAGGCGGTATTGGCGTTTTAGGCGATTGTTATAAGTTACAGGTTTATGCGCTGGCAAATTATATTAACCGGCATAAAGAGATCATACCGGGCAACATCATAACCAAGCCTCCCAGTGCAGAGCTGAGGCCCGGACAAAAAGATTCAGATTCTTTGCCGGCTTATGAGGTGCTTGATAAATTACTTTACCAGTATATAGAAAAAACGCAGGGACCCAATGAAATTAAAGCGCAGGGATTTGATGCAGCTTTGGTAGACCGTGTGCTGAAGATGGTAAACAACAATGAATACAAGCGTAACCAGTTTTGTCCCATCATCCGCATTTCGCCAAAAGCATTTGGTGTGGGCAGAAGGATGCCGATTGCAGGAAAGTATTTGAGTTAAAGTATTTGTTTTTTGATTGATGTCTGTTTTAGTGACAACACAGGCCACCAAACCATGTATATTTCAATAATTAAAAAAGGTACGACCCAACACAACCATTCCCCGGTAACCCTTTTTTCGTTCAGCGTATCAAGAAAAGGAAAGAATCTGTCATAACCCAGTAAAGTAAATATCCTGATAAAAACAAAGGCCAATGCAGCAGTATAACTTCTTACCATAAACTGGCGATGGGCTTTAATATTTTTTCTTTTTATAGCCCACCATGCTGCAGCAGTGCATGTAAGCCAGATAACAGATAAAATACCTAGTGAGACCCTGCAGGGTTTACAATCGTACATCAGGTTAATTCGAAAGGCACATATTGCTGCAATCAATGAGCCGATAATAAATATTTTCCCTGCGATTCGGTGATATTTGATGTGTTTAGTTCGGAAATTAATCCAGAATTGTAAAGGACCCAATAGCAATGAAGCTGTTGCTCCTGCGATATGACCAATGAACCAGATCTTGCTTTCGAAAAATCCAAGTTTGAAATTTTCTGGAATATTGCCATAACTATATTCTACAAAGGTCATCACGTAGAAGTACAGTGATAGGCAAATGATACATGTCCAGAAAAGGAACCAGAATATTTTCTTCCAGTTTATAGCAAACATGTTAGTGTTGTTATATTATATTTTTTCCACCACCACGGCCGTTCCATAAGCCAGCACTTCGGTAACGCCGTTCATCACTTCATTGGCGTCATAACGCATATTGATGATGGCATTGGCGCCCCGTTCATTGGCGTGCTGAATCATAAACTGGTAAGCTTCTTCACGGGTCTTTTCGCAAAGCTCTGCATAAATAGAGATCTTACCGCCTAACAGCGTCTGAAACCCGCCGGCTATATTACCCAATATGCTTCTGCTGCGTACGGTAATACCTCTTATAATGCCCAGGTGTTTGGTAATGCGGTAACCTTCTAATGTGTTGGATGTGGTTATGAGTTGTTGGTCTATCATGTTACATGTTTTTACTAAAGTTATAATGATTTTAACAAAGATTTGCACCCTTCGTAAAAACGGCTAAATTTTTGTACTGCTTAGTTCGTATTTTGCGCACCAGCCTGAAACAGGTATTTAATAAAACATAATCTTCTCCATAGTTCCTGCGCCGGTTGGCGGAGGCGGAGGAGGTAAAACTAAACCTATGGTTCAAACATCTGAAGACATCCGTTTGCTGAACGAAAAAATCACCGGTGCATCCGGATTTGTAACCCGCATTAATGATGAATTAAGTAAAGTGATCGTTGGACAACAAACCATGATCGAAAGATTACTGATCGGTCTCTTAAGCAACGGACATGTTTTGCTGGAAGGGGTACCGGGGCTTGCAAAAACACTCGCTATCAAATCGCTGGCGCAGGCGGTACATGCCGATTTCAGCCGTATACAGTTTACACCCGATCTGTTGCCCGCCGATGTGGTGGGCACTATGATCTACAACCAGTCAAAAAATGAGTTCATGGTGCGTAAAGGTCCTATTTTCTCCAATTTTATACTGGCAGATGAGATCAACCGGGCCCCGGCAAAAGTGCAAAGCGCTTTACTGGAAGCCATGCAGGAAAGACAGGTGACCATTGGCGATACAACCTATAAACTGCCCGAACCTTTTTTGGTACTGGCCACACAAAACCCGATTGAGCAGGAAGGAACTTATCCCCTGCCCGAAGCGCAGGTTGACCGGTTTATGCTGAAAGTGGTGGTAGATTATCCCAGTAAGACCGAAGAGCAAATGATCATCAGGCAAAATACGGTTGGTTTAAGTTTTCCGCCCATAAACCCGGTGGCATCTACCAGCGAGATCTTAACCGCTAAAGAACTGGTACGACAGGTTTACCTGGATGAAAAAGTAGAGAACTATATTTTAGATATCGTTTTCGCAACACGTTATCCCGATAAATACAACCTGCCTAAACTAAAGGCATTGATCGGTTTTGGAGGATCGCCCAGGGCAAGTATCAATTTAGCACTGGCTGCAAAAGCTTATGCATTTTTAAACAACAGGGCTTTTGTTATTCCGGAAGATGTGAGAAGCATCAGTAAAGATGTGTTGAGGCACCGTATCGGATTAACCTACGAAGCAGAAGCAGAGAATGTAAATGTTGAACAGATCATAAACGAGATATTAAGAGGCGTAAATGTACCATAAATATGTTTCTCGTTTCTGGTTATTTGTTGTTCGTTTCTCGTTTTTTCTGATGCAAACAGCATGAAATAAAAAGAGCATAACGAGTAACAAATAACAAGGAACGAGTAACAAGAAACATGCATGTTAACAACTGAAGAAATATTAAAAAAGGTACGTGAGCTTGAAATTAAGAGCAAGAAGATCACCACGCATTTATTTACGGGTGAGTACCATTCTGCTTTTAAAGGAAAGGGGATGAGCTTCAGGGAAGTGCGGGAGTATTATGCAGGCGATGATGTGCGTTTTATTGACTGGAATGTAAGTGCCCGGTTCAGCCATCCGTTTACCAAGGTTTTTGAAGAAGAACGGGAACTTACCGTGATGTTGCTGGTTGATACCAGCGCCAGTAATTTGTTTGGCACTGTTGCGAGGCAGAAGAAGGACCTGATCGTAGAAATGGGAGCTGTACTTACTTTCAGTGCCATCAACAACAATGATAAAGTGGGTGTTATTTTCTTCAGCGATAAGATAGAAAAATATATTCCTCCTAAAAAAGGCAGGCAGCATGCTTTATATATTGTGCGTGAACTGCTGACTGTTGAAGCTAAAAAGCAGGGTACCAACCTGGATGATGCCATCAAATTTTTCAGTCGCTCGGTAAAGCAACGCAGCATTGCTTTTATTTTAAGCGATTTTTTAACTACAGGGTATGACGATGACCTGAAGGTAATTGGCAATAAGCATGATGTAATAGGAATACGGGTGTACGACAAAATGGATATGCAATTACCCGATGCAGGCCTGTTGCAGCTGCAGGATGCCGAAACGAATAAAACAACCTGGATAGACAGCAGCAATGAATTGGTACGCTATCATTATCAGCAGCATTTTATGGAGCAAAGCGAACTGAGTAAAAATTATTTTAAAAAAGCAGGAGCAGAGTTATTGCATGTGCGAACTGATGATGACTATGTAAAAATCTTACAACAGTTTTTTATTAACAGAATGTAAAAACGTTACCCGTATCTGGTTTCTTGTTGAGCTGTTCCTGTTATTTAATGACTTTTACACATGAACAACGAGAAACAAACAACGAGAAACGAGAAACTTAACCTAAAATAGGAATGACAAGTAAAAAGAACCAATTGAATGTGATACCTGCCGGATTTACTGTCTGTTTTTCTTTTTTCATGCAATTAGCTTTTTGCCAAACCCTGCAAACCATTACCGATACAAAAGATATTTTAATAGGAGGTCAGTTTAAACTTACTGTTAAAGCACCTTTACCGCTTAATTCGGGTAAAGTAACCCAATGGCTGGCTTTTCCCGATTCCATTCCCCACTTCGAAATTGTGGAAAAAGGAAAAATAGATACCGTAAATTTTAAAGACGACTCCAAAGCCATAGCGCAAACCTTCACCATCACCAGCTTTGATTCAGGTACATGGGTATTTCCGGCCATGCCTGTGGAGTTTGCAGGAACTGCCACACAGGCAGCACAGGTTGTAAAAACTGATTCCTTTCTTGTACGTGTTTCTTTTATGGCAGACAGTACGAGCCAACTGCGGGATATCAAACCGATCATACAGGTTTCGGTTGTCAATTATTTATGGCTGTATATTGCCGGCGGCATTTTGCTTTTGCTGCTCATTGGTTTTCTGTTATACCGATATTTTAAAAAGAAAAAGAAAGATGTACCTGCAACTGCCGTATCAAAACTTTCGCCTTTTGATGAAGCGATGGCAGAACTTAAAAGCCTGAGCCGGTTTAATCTGCAGGATGCTGCTGATATAAAAGCTTATCACATAAAACTGGCTGTTATCTTTAAAAATTATCTGGGCCGCAAACAGGGTAAAAACCTGTTCAGCAAAACAACCGGCGATCTTTTAATAAGTATCAAGGAAATTACTTTGCCTGCAGAAAATATTTTCAGCCTGGCCACCGCCCTGCGTTGTACCGATGCAGTGAAATTTGCAAAGTATCTTCCCTTACCCGATCAAAGTGAAGATGCCCTGCAAATAATAAAAGAAACAATTAGTTTAACGGAACATCAAACTACTAACCACAAACCATAAACCTATTTTGCTTTTCGACTACTTTAAAAATATAAATTTTGGCCAACCGTGGTTTTTGCTGTTACTGATCGTAATACCTGTTTTGATTTGGTGGTATGCAACTAAAAGCAGTAAACGACAGGGAACCATCATTGTTTCGGATATTTCGGCAAAGGGTTTATCTACCTGGAAAACCGGGTTAAGGCATTTGCTTTTTGTATTCAGGTTGCTGGCCATCATTTTTATCATTGCTGCGCTGGCAAGGCCACAAACCATGTTTGAAGAACAAAATGCCGAAGGTGAGGGGGTAGATATTGTATTGTGTATTGATGTAAGCGGCAGTATGACAGCGCAGGACCTTACACCCAATCGCCTGGAAGCAGCAAAAAATGTAGCCATAGATTTTGTTAACAAGCGGCTTACCGACCGCATTGCCATTGTGATTTTTTCGGGCGAAAGTTTTACGCAATGCCCGTTAACCACCGATCATACGGTTTTAATTTCGGCCATTGAAAATATACGCAACGGACTGCTGGAAGACGGCACGGCCATAGGATCGGGGCTGGGCACCAGCGTGGACCGGCTGCGTACCAGCAAATCTAAAAGCAAAGTGGTTATATTACTGACTGATGGAGAGAACAATGGCGGACTGATAGATCCTCAGACAGCCAAGGAAATAGCCAAAGCATTTCAAATAAAAGTGTACACCATTGGCGTAGGTACCGATGGCTATGCACCACAACCGGTAAATACACCCATGGGGGTGGTTATGCAGCAGGGCAAGGTTTCTATTGATGAAAAACTACTGAAAGAAATTGCAACGGAAACTGGCGGCAAATATTTTCGGGCAAAAGACAATGATGGCCTTACCGGTATTTATGATGAAATAAACGGCCTGGAAAAGTCGAAGGTGGAAATTTCAACCCGGACCCGATATGCCGAAAAATTCTTTCCTTTTGTTATAGCCGCTCTGGTATTGCTTTTTTTGGAGATGCTGCTGAAGTTTACCGTATTCAGGAAATTTCCTTAAAATGAGTCGGGACGCTGGAGCGACCTGAATCATTTTACCCATTCAAAATATCAATTCCAGATTTGTGCGATTGCATTTTTGTAAAAAATTACATATCTGGAATTGAAAGAAATAAAGTTGCACGAAACAATTCCATTTTAATTCATGAAATTTGCACCCAATGAATGCAACCGTATATAAAAGCACCGGCAACTGGTACCAGGTAAAAGATGATGAAGGCAACAGCTTTAATGCCAGGCTGCTGGGTAAATTTAAAATTGACGGGCTTACCAGTACCAACCCCATTGCTGTGGGCGACCTGGTGAATATTGAAATGGAGAATGAAGTGGAGGGCTCGGTTACCATTACAGAAATTGGCAAGCGTAAAAACTATATTACCCGTACATCACCAGCCAATAAACACCAGCATCATATCATTGCTTCCAATATAGACCAGTCGCTGTTGTTTGCCACGCTTAAAGACCCCAAAACATCACAGGGTTTTATTGACCGCTTTTTAATTACTTCCGAAGCCTATCATATTCCCTCCATCATTGTTTTTAATAAAAGCGATCTGTACCGCAAAAAAGAAGAAGACAAATTTGCCGAGGTAAAAGGTATTTATGAAGCCATTGGCTACCAGGTTTTAAGTATGAGTATTGAAAAAGGAGATGGGGTAGAAGCGGTAAAGAATTTACTGAAAGGTAAAGTGACATTGCTGAGCGGACATTCAGGCGTGGGTAAGTCCACTTTCATTAATGCAGTCTTTCCGGAACTTAAATTAAAAACACAGGATGTAAGCGGCTGGAGCGGTAAGGGATTGCATACCACCACTTTTGCCGAAATGTTTGACCTTCCGACAAATGGCGGAGGGAAAATAATTGATACACCGGGTATAAGGGAACTGGGGTTGGTTGATATTAAAAAAGAAGAACTCTCACACTATTTTCCCGAAATGCGTGCATTGATAAACGACTGCAAATTCAATAATTGCATGCATTTAAACGAACCGGGTTGTGCGGTAAAACTGGCTGTTGAGGAAGGCGGCATACATATGGACCGGTACATCAGCTATTGCAATATACTGGAGAGCATCAATGAGAAAAGCTATTAAGAAATGTTTCTGGTTTCTGGTTGTTTGTTTCTGGTTAGCTTTCCCCGCAATCCTTACATATACTTATGCTTGCTTTATAAGCCATCCAACGGGAAACTTAATATATTCTATGCTCCGGAAAATGAGCCACTTCCATAGCCACATTTTTGTTTTTAACAAGATTTTTTCAGTAGGGTTAAATATCAACACCGTTGAACATATTGTTATGCAGCTTTAAAAACTGGCCACGGTACTGAAAATCCCGGTCCGGCGTTTCTGCATCGTTAATCTGATAAATGAAATTTGCTTTCAGGTATTATGAAAGTGGGTGGGCAATTGAGTAGGATTTTAAAATGCCGCAGTTGTCGTCAATTACGGCTTAGGAGCAACCGTAATTGGTTGAATATTGGAAAACGTTGTCTTAAAAAAGTTTAGCAAACAAACTATCTGCCACCTTTCCATTTTGCTTTCTTAGAAGCCTTCATAGCCTTTTCATCGCTCAGTAATTTTTCTGCACCCACATTTCTGCCATCAGTAGGGCAGCCCACTTTTTCTTTTCTGCTGAAAATCCTGCTGATGAAACAGCCACTTAATAAAAATGAAGCCATTACAAAGACAAGTAGTATTTTTTTCATGTAATAAAGATAATATTTTATTTCAATCCCCGCCTCAATCTTCGCCATTTCCCCCTTTTTGGGGCTGGGGGGCAAACCACCCGCTATACATCACATAATTATCTGCAATTCTGTTTATCTCGCCGCTGATCATTTCCTGGCTTATATCTTTTACCTTTTTGGCAGGTACGCCTGCGTAAATACTGCCCGGTTCTATATGGGTGTTTTCCAGTACCACGGCACCTGCCGCTATGATACTGTTACTGCCAACTACGGCGTTATCCATCACAATGGCACCCATACCTATAAGCACGTTATCATGAATGATGCATCCATGTACTATTGCATTGTGTCCGATACTTACATTATTTCCAATAATGGTAGCGGCTTTCAGGTAAGTGCAGTGAATGATCGCTCCGTCCTGTACATTCACCTTGTTGCCCATACGTATCATATTTACGTCGCCTCTAAGTACGGCATTAAACCAAACGCTGCAGTTGTTGCCCATCACCACATCACCAACTATGGTGGCGTTGGGGGCAATATAGCAGTCGTTTCCAAAGCCTGGTAGTATTCCTTTAACTGGTAAGATCACTGGCATGATTTTAATTTTTTTAGCCCGGCTTTTGAATGTCAGTTCAACTTCATTGGCAACGGTGTTTATTAATTTTTTGTCTTTTAGTAAAAGAGTGAAAATTGATCACTCTTGTATTTTATCTCTTTATTGAGCTTTAATTGTGATAATTGTCAAAAAGGAATTCCTAACAACACATACGACTGTAATTTTTTACTTTGGTCGCTGTACATAGCGCTTAATTCTATTGGCCCAATGAGGGTTTTATACGAAAAAGTTAAGGCATAACCGGTTAAACCATCTTTGCTTGAGGTGGAATTTCTTTTGGTTGCGAAATTTTTAACCAGTCCGTTAATACGCCCGGTGATATAAAAATTGTTTGCAGGGTTATACCTTAATCCCAGGAGCAATGCAGCCACACTCGATGAATTTACAGTGGCTTCCTGCAATCCGGCAAATCGTATCTGGTTTCTGAAACTGCCAACCAGCCCGCCTATATAAAAATTATTGAGATAGTTAGGCGTGTTTGTAAAGTTTACGCCTGCCTGAAACTCCGATAATAATGTAAATCGTTTATTAATAGGGGTAAATAAGGTGGCATCCAGCATCAACCGGGTAAAGTTATCAAAATTCAGGGTAGAAGGTATTGTGCGTACACCATTTTGGAATTGTGTTATAGTAGGGTCCTGGTTATAAACCTGTGCCAGTTCTGCGTTTATCCGTAGTCCTTTTAAAGGGAAAAAAATCTGGTTCATGTTGTTGTATTTCATATACACATAACTTTTAAAATTGGTAAACCTCCCTTTTACTTCATTTACCGATTTTATGGACGGGCTGTAACGGATATATTCAAAAGCTGTTCCTATTCCGGCGGCCACTTTATTGTTGCCGCTGTTTTGAAAGTTTAAAAAAGTTTGAGAAAAATTCTGTTTAAATGCTCCATCAACTTTAAAATTCTCAAATGTATTGATGGTCTGGTTATCGAGCCTGAACCCGGCTATAAAAGCAATATTTTTAATACGGCCCAGGTATTGAAAATGCTCCGCTTCAATTTGCGTACTTTCTCCAATGGAAAGGGAAACCATACTCCGTGAGTTGGGGATTATGAAATCGCGGCTGGTTAAATTTGCATTTACATTAATGCCCCTGAAGCGGGTATAGTATAAGCCTGCCTTTAAATAAGTACTGGGGTTTTCTTCGGCTGTAAAAATAATGTTGGCAGTGTCTTTCGACAGGGGTTCCAGTGCGTATGTTATACTGCCATAATACCGGGAGCCTATGGCACGGCGTATGCCTTTATTGATCTGAAGGGCTGTATAGTTTTTCTGGTCATCAAAATTCATAAGATGAAAGAAAAACCGTGCGGATGTTTTTTGTAGTCCCGATACCTGGCGGTTCTTAATAAATACTGTTTTGTTTATAATTGAGTCTGATTTTTTTTCTTTTGCAATACCCAGCGCATTGATGCTGTCGGCCAGTTTTTTAAAAATGGGATAATATTGCCTGCCGGTTTCTATGCCGGTTTTTAAAATCTCCTCGCCACTTCCAAAGCTGCCGGTATTGTATTCGGGCATCGGCATGTGAATGTATATATTGGTCAAGGGCAGTTCTTCTTTAAAATCCCCGGCTTCCCGGTAAAAAGCCATCTGTAATAAAACATCAACGGGGTTTTTAATTTTGTCAATTTTGGCAAGGCCGTTTGTAACGTTGCTTCCAATTACAATGTCGGCGCCCATTTCCTTTACATTTTTAACCGGAAAATTCCTGACCAGGCCACCATCTACCAGTTTTTTATTATTTACGGTTATTGCTGAAAAAACCGAAGGTATTGCCATGGTGGCCCGCAGGGCTGAAATGATATTACCGGTATCCAATACAACCAGCTCACCCGTTTCCAGGTCGGTGGCCATACATTTAAAAGGGATCTTAAAATCGTTGAAATTCCGGATATTATACACATGAAAAAACAGTTCCGAAAATTTCAGGTTCAGTTCCTGGCCGGCTATAACACCGGTAGTTAACCGTATTTTATTATTGATGAAGGGTAGTTCAATGGCAAACCGGCTATACTGGTCCTTCTCTTCCATCGACAGTGTTTTTAAGGGAACATTGTTGCTGAAGAGCACATCAAAATCTATATCCCTTCTTAAAGCCTCAATTTCATTTCCGCTGTAACCCGATGCGTATAAAGCACCAACAATGGCCCCCATGCTGGTGCCGGTAACATAATCTATTTTCAGGCCTGCACTGTCAATCGCTTTTAAAATACCAATATGCGCCAGCCCCTTAGCCCCGCCACCGCTAAGGGTTAGCCCGATTTTAGGGCGGCCATTATTATCCTGTGCAGATAAATAACCTGTTATGCAAACACAAAGGAGCAGGGTAACTAAAAACTTCATTAAATGATTCATTAAAAAATTTGGCCGGGCATTGATCATACAAATTACGCATATTTTGCTTTTTAAATTTTTGATAAAAGTTAAATATTTACCGTTGGTATGCAAATGAGCCGGGTTACGGGCCGGGTAAAAGGATATTTTCCTGTAATTATTTCAGGATAGCATTAATTTGCAGCAATAAGATAATGATGAACAACCGGCAACTATTCTTAGATCATGTAGGGCAAACATCCGAAGCCCCCCTCGGCCTTGAAATTGTTAAGGCTGACGGGTGTACACTTTTTGATGCGGACGGAAAACAATATATTGATCTGATCGGCGGCATCAGTGTTTGCAATGTGGGCCATAGGCACCCCAAAGTGATCGATGCTATAAAAAAACAGCTTGATGATTACCTGCACATCATGGTGTATGGCGAGCTGGTGCAAAGTCCGCAGGTGCAATACGCCAAATTGCTTACCGGCCATTTGCCTCCCTCCCTCAATTCGGTTTTCTTTACTGCATCGGGCAGCGAAGCCACAGAAGGAGCCATGAAACTGGCCAAAAGATTTTCCGGCAGAACGCAGATCATCTCGTTCAAAAATTCTTACCATGGCAGTACACAGGGTGCATTAAGTGTAATGGGCAGCGAATACTGGCAACAGGCTTTCCGGCCTTTGCTGCCCGATATTTTGCAATTGAATTACAATTCGTTTGAAGACCTGGAGCATATCAGCGAACGCAGTGCCTGTGTAATTGCCGAAACCATACAGGCCGAAGCCGGGGTGCTGGTTCCGCAAAACGGCTGGCTTAAAGCGCTTCGTAAAAAATGTGATGAGACCGGTACCCTGCTCATACTCGATGAAATACAATGTGGCTTTGGCCGCAACGGAACCCTTTGGGCTTTTGAGCAGTTTGATGTGGTGCCCGATATTTTATTGCTGGGCAAGGCCCTGGGTGGCGGGATGCCGCTGGGCGCTTTTGTGGCCGATAAAAAAATAATGGATTCCCTTTCACATAACCCCGTACTGGGGCATATCAATACCTTTGGCGGCCACCCGGTTTGCTGTGCTGCCGGTATGGCTGCATTGCATGTTTTGCTGGATGAAAAACTGGTTGATAGGGTAATGAAAAAAGAAGCGCTTTTCATTTCATTATTGCATCATGCAAGTATTAAAGCAGTAAGAAGCCGTGGTTTAATGATGGCGGTGGAGTTTGAGGATTTTGAGATGAATAAAAAAGTAATTGATGCTTTAGTACAAGATTCAGGTCGCTTAGAGCGCCCCGACTCTTACGTTTTTACTGATTGGTTTTTATTTGCTGCTAACTGCCTGCGTATTGTACCGCCACTAACGATCAGTGAAGAAGAGATTGCTACAGCTTCTGCTAAAATTATTGCAGTATTGGATTCTCTCTAAAAATTTCTGATGAAAAAATTCGCTAAAAGAATTCTGTACTTAATTGCCGCATTGGGTGTGCTTTACATTCTGCTGCTCATTCCCGATTCAAACGAAAATGATATTAAGGCAGGAACCGGTAAAAGGCCTTTCGCCTGGAACCGCGATGCGCAATGGCTGCAGATGGAGGAATTGTTTAAACAGGCCAGGCAGATGGATACATTAAAATTGGATTCTTTGATCACAGAAAAAAAGGCAATGGCAGCAGCTGAATTGAATGCATTCATTGATAAAAATGTATCTGCTGCGGATCCTGGCTGGATAAAACTTCAGAACAATTTTTTTGTACTGGCTTCACTGATTGCCTTACGGCAAGATCAAATACCCTGGATGACCGATCAGTATAACATGGTACGTAACGTGGTAAAATTTCAATCACAGAAATGGAATTTAGATGACGCTGTTACAAGAAACACGCTGTACACTTTATTATATGGCCTGCGTGCAGCCGTGGAAGAAGTACTGTTACAAGTACCTGGTTTGGGTTTTCCAGCCAAAATGCAGGCAGGCTTTGCATGGTCTGTAACACCTGCTGCTTCTATTTTTGGTATTGAAGTGCATAGCGGCGACCTCTTGGTTTCAAGGGGAGGTGCTGAAGTATCAGCATTAATATCAAGAGGTAATGATTATCCGGGCAATTTTTCGCACATTGCAATGATCTATGTAGATGAAAAAACAAAGGAACCATTTTTGATTGAAGCACATATTGAAAAAGGTGTTGCCATTGCATCTGTTGCACAATACGAGCAGGATAAAAAACTACGTTTTATGGTAATGCGGCCCCGGTTTAATTTGCCATTGCTTGAAGCAGATCCGATGTTGCCACAAAAAGCAGCAAAATTAATGTTTGACGAAGCCCGCAAGCGCCATATCCCGTATGATTTTAAAATGAATTTTAATGATACCACCGAAATGTTTTGTTCCGAAGTGGCATCTTATGCATACCGCAAAAATGGTTTGCAGGTATGGAAATACCCATCAACCATTTCATCGCCCGGTGTGGTAAACTGGCTGCACGATTTTGGGGTAGAAAATTTTGTTACCCAAATGCCATCCGACCTGGAATATGATCCCCAGCTGTCTGTAGTGGCCGAATGGCGTGAACCGGAAACATTGTTTAAAGACCATGTGGATAATGCAGCCATGGATGCGCTTTTAGAAAAAGCAAATAAAGGCGAAGAGATCGGTTATAATACCTGGAAACTGCCCATTGCGAGAGTCTTAAAAGGTTACTGCATGATCAAAAACCGCTTTGGTAAAATTGGTTTGATACCCGAGGGGATGAGCGCCACCCAGGCATTAAAGAATGAGATCTTTGTGGCCATGCATGCAGCAGTAAAAAATAAAACCTTACAACTGGCAGATGAATTTTTTAAGAAGAACGGTTACCGCCCTCCATACTGGCAGCTGGTGAAATTTGCAGCGATGGCAGCAAATGAAAATTAAAGGTTATTATTTATTCAGGATGATAAACCCGCTCTGCATTTTTATACACCGTTGCTTTATCCAGTGTCATCGTTTTGGTTTGTTGTTTTAAATACATGTCCACCTGGTCATCAAAATGTTTATTGCCGGGCTTTGCGCTGGCGCCATACATGTTGATGGTTTCAATTTTGGGCAACCCTTCTTTTTGAAAACGCACAAACATGATGAGGCCGTCGCCTCCAACCGATTTCAGTTTGCCGTTATAAAACGGTTCGGTCCATTGCGGCGACAGCTGGTCGGGCAGGCCACCCAATGGTAAATCTTTATCGCCCCTTACGAGCCTTTGAATATCGCCCAGTTTTAAATCCGTTGTTCCAAAATGGGTTTGCATGTAGTTGTTTACATGCATAAATGTTTCAACAGCCTCCTGTTTGGTTATTGCCCTTGGCGCCTGGCCCTGCAATTGTTTTTTCAGATGCTCATAGGTTAGCAGAAATATGGCTGCGCCTTTGCTGTTGGCATCACCGTGCCTGTCCCAGTTTTTAAAAGTTGTAATCAATGATGCCAGTGCAGGGTATTCAGCTTCGGTTAACAGGAACATGGAATCCAGTTTGTAGGGGTACTGCATTACTGCCGGTAACTGCTTATCAAATTTTATCTGCTTGAATTTTTCGTAACTCAGTTTTTCATTTTGCGGAAACAGTTCCAGGAAACGTACACTGCGGTTGAGGTGGTATTCTTCCCAGCCATCAGTTTTAGGAAATGCAGCAGGCTTTAAATTATCTGCAGCAGCCGATGCTAAAAAAGAAGAATGGTTGGTGTTGAACAAGAACCCGCTTTTAGGATTGATGTATTGCGGTAATTCTTTTGCAGGCCTGAAATCTGTCCATAATGTGCTGGTAGTATTACCGGGCACGGTTTTTTTCCAGTTATAGCCGTTGGTGCCATCCCGTACAGGCATCAACGCATTGTTGATATAAAAAACGGTATCATACCTGTCGGCATACATGATGTTGAACATGCTTAACTCCTGCCTGTTCAATGCAGCATAAAACTCTGTAAAATTTTTTGCCTTGTTCATCTGGTACCATTGGTCCAGCACACCAATCTTCATGTTGGCACCAAGCCGCATAGAAAAAAAGCCCTGTTCATTTTTCATGGTGGCGCCATACTTGCTCCAGTATACTTTTCTTTTTACGTTGATGGGAATGCCTTTTATTTTAAGCTTGATTGTTTTTACTTCCAGATCAACCCATTGCCCGTCAAATTTGTATTGCAAAGCATTATCCGGGTTCATCTCTAATTGAAATTCATCCAGCCGGTCGCAGTAATTTACGGTATGTGCCCAGCCCAGGTTTTCGTTGGCGCCGTGTAAAATGCAGGGGCCACCGGCCAATAAACCACCGGTAATGTTCAATCCTTCTTCGCTGCATAAATGAGCTTCATAAAAAGATTGCGGGCCGGTATTGGGCTGGTGTGCATTGATCAGCAGAAAAGCTTCGCCGCTTGCCGTTTTAGCAGGGCTGATGGCGGCCGAGTTGCTGCCTTTTTTATTCAATTCAGGCGCTTCCCATTCGCGGTTATTAAAGATCCGCATCAGGGCCTGGTCGGCTCCGTTAAAAATGGTTAAGGCAAATACAGATGAAGAAATGTATTCTTTTGCAGTGACCGGGAATATTTTTTTATGTATGATCTCATCGGGATGTTTTTTGGCATAGGTATTCAGACCCTGTAAATACCCATCGATCAGTTTTAAAAATGCGGGCGTAAGGGTGTTCCATTTTTCTTCGGTTATTTCTCTGCAGCGAAACAGCGCAAATGCATAATCCCCGGCTGCTCCTTTTTTACCCATTACCGAAGCCATTAAATTTTTGGCAGGCAATATCACTTCCTGCATGCTTTTAAAATCATCTTCGGCCTGGGCCCAGGCCAGGCCATAGGCCACTTCGGCATCTGTTTTGGCAAAAATATGCGGTACGCCAAATGAATCCCTTACAATATCAATGGCTGCGGGGTTGATTGCTGTTTGGGAAATACCCGTATGAAACAGGAGTATACAAAAAGAAAGAAATGAAATTCTTGGCATTTGAGTTGGTGGTGTTTTAGTAGAGACTGTTTATTATTTGCAGAACCTGCCTGCCGGCAGGCAGGTAAAGATATGCTGTAAAAGGGTCCCGAAGAAATCGGGATGTTCCATGTAACGCCACCGCAGTTGAATAAAATACAACTGCCGGGCCCAAAAAATAATTTGCACAATTCAAAATCAATATCGTACTTTGTATTTCAAAGTGCTTTTTATATGAACAAGCCCCAACAACCTTTGGAAGACCTGCAACACATCAAACAGATGATGGAACGCAGCAGCCGCTTTATAAGTCTGAGCGGATTAAGTGGTATTGCAGCCGGTATTTGTGCCCTGGCAGGGGCCTGGTTTGCCAGCCAGAAAATTAACTGCTGGGTAAAGGGCGATTGCCAGCTCAGCCTGCTGATGACCTCAAATGGCTATGCATTGATCAATGATCTTTTCTGGATTGCCACCATTACTTTTCTGGCAGCATTTGTATCGGCTTTTATTTTTACTTATTTAAGAAGCAAAAAAAACGGAACGCCCATGTGGGGTACTACCACTGTTCGTTTATTCTGGAATATGGTAATACCGATAACCGTTGGCGCTATTTTTTTAATCAGGATGATGCAGATGGGAGAGTTTCAACTGGTAGCACCGGGCTGTTTGATCTTTTACGGACTGGCACTGGTAAATGCCAGTAAATATACTTTGGGAGAAGTGAGGTATTTGGGTTACGGTCAATTGGTACTGGGTATTTTTAACCTGTGGTGGATCGGATACGGCCTGCAGTTTTGGGCAATGGGCTTTGGGGTATTACATATTTTGTACGGGGTGATGATGTGGTGGAAATACGAAAGGAAATAAAAGCTCATACCGAATGAAGAATCCGATAGAAAATCTGAATAAAGTTTTTGACAGCCGCATACGCCTGGGCATCATGAGTGCCCTGATGGTAAATGATGCCGTAAGCTTTAATGAATTGAAGGAACTGCTGGATATCACCGATGGCAACCTGGCCAGCCATTTAAAAACCCTGGAAGAGAGTGGATTTGTAAGGTTTCAAAAAGGGTTTATCGGCCGAAAAACAAATACAACCTATTCCATTACAAAAAACGGGGAGAAGGCATTTAAACTGCACCTGGAAGCTTTAACAAAAATGATAGGATATGTAAAATAATTTTTTTGTACATTCACTTTGAAATACAAAGTACTTTTAAAAAATAAAAATCAAACCATGGAATCTCAACAACCGCTCAGTTTCTGGCAAAGAAACAAACTGGTCATCAAATCGTTTTTTATCGGTTTTCTGGTGCTCGCATTGCTTATTCCCACTTTTATTATTATGTTTTTGGTTAATGAACGCAAAGAAAGAAAAGAGGAAGTAACCCGGGAGATCAGCAACAAATGGTCTGCCGCACAAACCATCACCGGCCCGTTTCTGGTGATACCATACAGTGAAACGGATAACAATACGGTAGTTAACAAATACCTGAACATACTTCCCGAACAGCTCGACATAAACGGTATACTTGAACCCGAAATAAGATACCGGAGCATTTATAAGGTACCGGTGTACACCACCAGGCCATTGTTGCTGAAAGGTAAATTTTCAAAAAATTCGCTCCATTCGCTAAACATTAACCCGGCTTCTGTTAAATGGGCCGAAGCCAAACTGTGCATAGGCATTACCGACCTGAAAGGACTAAAAGAGCAGGTGATCAAATGGAATGGGCAGCCAATGGCTATGGAAGCTGGGTTGCCCGAAAATAACCTGGCGGTGCAGGGGATCAATGCTCCGGTTCAACTGGATACTGCATTTGTAAACACCGATTTCGAATTTTCTGTTCAGCTAAACCTGCAGGGCTCGGAGAAATTATATTTTACTCCCACAGGAAGCAGTACTGCGGTGCATTTAAGTTCAAAGTGGAGTAACCCGGCCTTTGACGGAAGGTACCTGCCTGATTCGGAAAAAATCAGTAAAAATTATTTTGAGGCCCACTGGAAAATATCTGAATTCAACCGCGACTTTCCGAAAATATTTACCGGCAACAGCCCTTCGAAATACGCTGTTGCTTCCAGTACATTTGGGGTAATACTGCTTTCGCCCTTCGACGCCTATGCACAAACCATGCGTTCGTTAAAATACGCTATACTGGTTATTGCGCTTACTTTTTTTGCCTATTTCTTTACCGAAATATTCCAGAAAAAGCGCGTGCATCCGTTACAGTATATTTTGATCGGAATGGCACTGGTGGTTTTCTATATCCTGCTGCTTTCCATATCGGAGTATATTATTTTTCCGGCCGCCTATTTAACCGCAGCATCTGCCACCGTTATTTTATTAAGCTGGTATACATACAGTATTTTTAAAAAGCTGAAAACCACTTTCATTTTTGCCCTGTTGCTTGCTATGCTGTATCTGTTTATTTATGTATTGATACAGATGCAGGACAATGCCCTGTTATTTGGAAGTATTGGGTTATTTGTTTTGCTGGCCCTGGCCATGTACCTGAGCAGAAAAATAGATTGGTATGGTATTGACAACAAAACATCCTGAGTATGAAAATATTATTGCTGCTTAAAAAATGCAGGTCGAAACTGCTGGTTTACCTCACCCACCGGATGGCTTTGCCGGTATTGAGGCTAATCAGAAAGCCAGAGGTATTTCCTTTCAGCCGGGAAGCGTTATCGCATTTTCCGGATGGAAGCATGGGAAAGCACCTGTTTTATTTTCTGGAAAAAAAACAACTGGAGTTGTTGCCTTATTATGCCCGGCATGATATCAAGCATATACTGCTTGATTATGATACCACCGACGAAGGCGAAGGGTGTTTACAATGTTTTATGCTGGGAAATGGCCATGTTTCTTTTCCGGTTGTGGCTACGGTGTTGTATGGCTGGGCAACCATGCCAGAGCACTGGGCCAGCTTCCGAAAAGCATACAGCCGAGGCAAACAATCCCATGCTATAGCCCATTGGAAATGGTTTGAGATACTGCATGAGCCTGCAGACCAGCTAAAGCAAAAAATAAAGATGTAAATACATAAAAAAATGAAACTGATCCTATCGTTTAAATATGCCTTATCAGGTATAAGATCCTGTTTTAAATCAGAATCTAATTTCCGCATTCATTCCCTGCTGGCAATGATCGCTTTGCTGATATCTGCTTTGATCAACATTTCAACCCTTGAATGGGTAGCTGTTTGTTTTTGCATAGCTTTTGTATTTACCATGGAAATGGTAAATACAGCGATTGAAAAACTCTGCGATATAATTCATGTGGAAAGGCATAATGGCATTAAAAAAGTTAAGGACATTGCAGCAGGAGCAGTTTTGGTAGCTGCCCTGTTCAGCTTAATAACGGGTGCGGTAATTTTTCTTCCTAAAATAATCAACTTGATTTAAAATTGAGAAACTCAAATTCATTTCGGTACTTTTTGCTGGCATTTTATGCCTTTATCGGGCTGCTTATTGCTGTAAGGATTTATTACACCGGGAGTTTGCTTTACCTTTTTTTGGTGTGGAATATTTTTTTAGCCTGGGTGCCATTTATGATCAGCAGTTTGTTTAAAAAAATGAAAACTAAGAGCAAATGGAAACCGGCCCTTGTATTCTTGTGCTGGCTTGCATTCTTTCCCAACGCCTTGTATATTGTTACCGATCTTATCCATCTTCAACTGCAAAGCCAGGTTCCTAAATGGTTTGATGTGCTGATTTTATTTTCATCGGCAATTATTGGCTTAATGCTGGCTTTTATTTCGCTTTACAGGGTTGAATCTTTTTTATGCAGCATAGGTATCAGAAAAATGCAGGCGCCGTTGATTTTACTCATATTGTTTCTTGGCTCATTTGGTGTTTATCTGGGCAGGTTTTTAAGGTTTAACAGCTGGGATATAGTGAGTAACCCAACCAGGCTGTTTAGTTCAATAAGCCAACGATTTATTTCTCCATTTAATCATGTACAAACCTGGGTTATTACTGTTGTGTTCACGATATTCTTTTATCTATTGTATGTTACATTAAAAAAAATGCCCGGCTATCTAAGCCAGGCAAATACTTAATGTTCAAGCAAGTTTTAAAAATCGAGGCCCAATGCAAAATACATGATGGGCTTTCCTTTAAAGAAACCACTCATAGGCCAGGCCACATCATACTTTAAGAAATACCCCAGCAAAGTGCTTCTGGCACCAAAACCATAACCACCGGCAAAAGGACCAATGCCACCGGCTTTTACTTTCACTACCGGCTGTGGAAATTCACCATAGGTCATGATGGGGCGTTTTAAACCTGAGTACGCACCGTTCCAGGCTGTTCCCAGATCAATAAACTGTACGATCTGAAAATTATTAAGGAAAGAATTATTCAATGTGCGGTTAAAGAATGTTGACACAACGGGTAACCTGAATTCACTGTTGATCACCACTGCATTGTTTCCATTGGCCACGTTTTGTATAAAACCACGCATATTTACAGTAAGGCTTTCGAATGCATAGTTTTGATCATTGGCAGGCCGGTTTCTTGTATTAAAGAACCGGTCATCGCCGTTGCTCTTTGTGTTTGATCCAAACATCAGCCAGTTATCAACACCGCCTAAATAATAAATTAGTTTTTGGTTGCCCCAGCTAAAATCTCCGGCTGCCCTGCCTGCCCATATAAAGTTGCGGTAAATGGGATAATAATAACGGGCATCAAAACCCAGGTTAAATGTATTGGGCCCCTCGGCAAACTGTACTTTATTGACTTGCCTGTTGTAATCAAAATAGATCTTGTATCTAAGCCCGTTCCAGATATTCATAGCCGGGTTCATCGAATTGTCGTAAATATATTCCAGCCTGGTGGTAGAGTATAGTGTTTTCTGATCTTCCAAACCTACGGTAAACATAAAGTTTTTGTCGGCCGAATACACGGCTTTATCTGAACGTATACCGGTGGTTAGCCTGATACTTTTGCTTCTGTCGAACGGATAACTGACGTTTACCTGGTAAAGATTGGTAAATATCCTTCCGCCCAGGTAATCAAGTATTGTTCCATTTACATCGTATAAGGGAAAAGCAGTTTCTACCACATTGCGGTAATAAGTACCTCCCCAGTCAAGCCTGCGCTTGTAGTTCTGGTAACTCATGTACCATTCATTGTCTTTTAAATTGGTTGATATTCTGAACCCTCCTGTAATTTTCACATCTTCCAGCAGTTCGGTTGTACCCAGGCGAATAAGCCCGTTTAATGGTGTGCCCGAGTTTAATCTTACTGGGCCTGCACCTCCGTTGTATGGTTGATACCGGTTTATCAATACACCGGTGCTGAATCCTGCCGAACCATAATCAACAGAAAACTTTGGTGGCTTATACCTGTATTTTTTAATGGTCTTTAACACATCGTACCTGGCTATTGAACCGGTCATTTCATTTCCCGTGGCAGTACTGTCTTTTTTCTCGTTTGCAAATTCTGTCTGAAAAATATCATCTTCTTTTTTTACAGCAGCAGTGGCTTTTTTTACTGCAGCCGTATCCTGGTATTCACCCATCAGTTTTTTCATGTATGCAGTTGGCTGGGCAGTAATGTTTCTGCGGCGCAAAGCAAATTCATCGATCTTTAATTTATATAGAACCTTATCATCACTCTGCCGGGTAACTTCACTAACCTGATTGTTGTCGCCGGCAATGCGGGTTTCGGCGAGGGTGCTTTGGTAATTGGTTAACGGAAAAGTATAGGCCGAATCTTCTGAAATGGAAACCACTGCTACTGAGTCCACATCTGTTTTTTTATATGCCCTTAAGGTGCTGTCAACTTCTTTTGCTGAGGGGTTACGTAAAATCTGGTCGGCAATTAAAACCAAGGTATCGAGCCCGGCTTTTTTTGTGGTAAAGAAACCTGCATAACGGTTACCCACCCCATTCTCGTCGCTTACAAAAGTAAAATGGCTTTCGTTGTACTGCATGGGAGAGCGGGCATTGCCATACTTTAATCTTGAAAGCTGGGTAATCTGGTTAAGCTCGGGTTTATCGCCAAAATCGGTAATTAAAAATATATTGTATTTGCTGTTGCTGGGTAAAACGGTATCGCTGCTTTTTGCAGCGGCCGTTGGCCTGTTGCTGCTGAAGATGATGCCGGTTTTACCGGGGAAAGCCACAAAAGAAGCATCCAGGTCATCATAAACATCTTTGGTGATCTGTTTTACTTTTTCATTTTGTATTTCAAAAGTGTAGATATCGGTATGGCCGTTTTTTACAGCAGTTAATAAAAGGGTATTGCTGTTCAGCATATACTTCATATCCTGTACCTGGTCAAAATGCGGGGTAAGGTCGATCTTGTATTGTTTTTGACGGTTTATGATGTCGTATACAAACAGTTTTATTTTTCCTTCTGTGGAATACAATACAGATATCCTGGTACCCTTGGGATCCCATGCCATCATCGGGTAATTGGGATTCATTTCGTTTTTATAACTGCGGATGCCGTATTTCAGCAAGGTCTTGTTTTCATACTCATCGTTGTAAATAACCCGTACGATCCCTTTTTTGAATTGCGTTACCACATAAGAGTTGTTGCGCTTGACCGGGTTTACATTAAACCTGAAATAATCCAGGCGGTTATTAATGGTAAAGCCATCTACATAATTGCCTTTAGGGTATGGTTTTCTTTTGGCAATATCTTTAAAATACTTGTCATCCTGGTATTCCATAAATTCGGCCAGCACTTCCTTGAATTTCTTTTTACAAACCTGCAGGCAGGCTTTGTTCAGGTTTTTATAAACGGTAGCCAGATAAAGCAGGTAGGTTACATTTTCTTTTTTGTATTTTTCATCTATGTAATACCAAAAAGCATGGCCGGCAAGTTCCGGTTTAACAAAGGCAAATTTGGAAAATTTAGGGTAATCGCCGCTCAGCATCTCACTTTTCATTTCATCATCCAGTTCGGTACTCCAGTTTTGCGCCAGGTAACTGATGTATCCATCGGTAAGCCATTTGGGCAAATCCAGTAATGCCTGGTTGCCGGCCACTTCGCCAATATCATCGCCAAATAAACGGTTTTCGGTTAAAATTTGTGCAATGCCGCGCCTTACCTGCAGGCGCAGTTTTTGGTGATCGGCCTCAAAATAAACCACCATTTTATTGTTAACCAGCTTGGTGCCCGCAGTGGTGTTCTGCCAGTCAATACCCAAACCTATGTTGCTTTGCTGCATTTCGGCAAAATCGTTATACAAAACTATATTGGCGCGCCTTTGCATGCTGTATTCGGCAGCGGTTTCTATTTGCGGCAATTCTTTTTCGGCACTCTGCGCTATAAATTTGGCCAGTTCTTCGCCATTTTGATGGTAGTATATATTAAAGTTGCGGGATTGATAATAACTCCATTTGAATTTTTTGTACTGAACCCTGTTCTTACCAAATTCCACAGCATTTACCTGGGCCTCAGCAAAATAGGAAGCGGTTAAAAGGAAAAAGGAAATTAGAGATATTCTGCTGAACTTTGCCATACTTTAAAGTTAATATTGAGAATTAAAATTACTTTATTCGTGTTAATCATTAAAAAACAATTTAAAAGCCATTATGTTAAAAATCAAGTCCTTTGTTTTCAGTCCTATTCAGGAAAATACGTATTTGCTGTATAATGAGTTAAATGAGTGCCTGATCATTGACCCCGGTTGTTATTTTCCCGAAGAAAAGGATGAACTGAAGGGCTTTATAACAAAGAGCGGTTTATTGCCCCGGATGCTGCTTAATACCCACTGCCACCTGGATCATGTTTTTGGGAATAAATTTGTGGCCGAAACCTGGGGCCTTATACTTAACCTGCACGAAAAGGAGAAAAAGCTGCTGGATTATGCGCCCACATCGGGCCTGATGTATAATATGCCTTTTGATAATTATGCAGGAGACTATAGGTACCTGAAGGAAGGAGATATTGTTAAAATTGGCGAAGATGAACTGGATGTAATTGAGGCCCCTGGTCATTCGCCTGGCCATATTTGTTTTTATTGTGCCAAACAACATTTCATCATCAGCGGGGATGTGTTGTTCAACCGCAGCATAGGCCGTACCGATCTTCCGGGGGGCGATCATGAAACCTTACTAAAAAACATCAGAGAAAAATTATTTGTATTGCCTGATGTAACGGTGGTGTACAGCGGACATGGCCCGGTGACCACTATAGGCGAAGAGAAAAAATATAACCCATTTTTAAATTGAGTGAAAAACGCAGGGCCGCCCCATCCCTGTTAGTCACGGGGAGGAAGTGTTCAAATGGATTGGCATAACTCAACCAATACCCCATTGGTTCCTTTGGGATGCAGAAAACATACCAGTTTATCATCAGCCCCGTGTTTGGGCTCTTCATTCAATAAAACAAAACCTTCGCCTTGCAGGCGTTTCATTTCAGCCTTTATGTCCGCCACATCAAAGGCAATATGGTGCAGGCCTTCGCCTTTACGCTCAATAAATTTTGCAATAACACCATTGGGGTCGGTGCTTTCCAGCAGTTCGATCTTGGTTTCACCTTGTTTAAAAAATGCCGTGTTTACCTTTTCGGTGGCAACCAATTCTGTTTTATAGCATTTGCTATTCAGTAGTTTTTCAAACAGGGGAACCGATATGGCGAGTTCTTTTACGGCAATGCCGATATGTTCTATTTTTTGCATAAAATTGATTTAAGCCACGAATAACACGAATTTTCACTAATAATGCAACATTCCTGGCAATTAGTGTAATTAGTGGCAAATTAAAATTCACGAAGTGTATATATAAAATTGATTTAAGCCACGAATAACACGAATTTTCACTAATAATGCAGCATTCGTGGCAATTAGTGTAATTAGTGGCAGATTAAAATTCACGAAGTGAATACATAAAATTGATTTAAGCCACGAATAACACGAATTTTTACTAATAATGCAGCATTCGTGGCAATTAGTGTAATTAGTGGCAAATTAAAATTCACGAAGTGAATTAAAATATTTTAAAAAGCCCATCGGTTTACGAAATCGGAAAAATGACTGTTAAACCAATATACCGGCAGCTAAAATAGAACCTTTTGCAGTAAATTTGCGTTATAAAGAACAGAAACTAAACAAGTTGATTTTATGTTGAAATTGCCCATTTATTTAGACAATAATGCGACTACACCCATGGATCCCAGGGTTTTGGAAGCCATGAACCCGTATTTTTTACAGCATTTTGGTAATGCTGCCAGCCGTAACCACCCTTTTGGCTGGGAAGCGGAAGAAGCAGTTGATTATGCCCGTGAGCAGGTTGCCAAACTGATTGGTGCCGATCCGAAGGAGATCATTTTTACCTCCGGGGCTACCGAAGCCGATAACCTGGGCATTAAAGGGGTTTATGAAATGTATGCCAGCAAAGGCAATCATATCATTACCGCTACCACAGAGCATAAAGCCGTTTTGGATACCTGTAAGCATATTGAAAAATCGGGAGGAGAAGTAACTTACCTGCAGGTACAGCCTGATGGCCTGATCGATTTAAAAGAACTGGAAGCGGCCATTAAACCTACTACCATTTTAATTTCCATCATGTATGCCAATAACGAAATTGGTGTAGTGATGCCGATAAAAGAGATCAGTGCCATTGCCCGTAAATACGGTGTTTTATTATTTACAGATGCAACACAGGCGGTAGGTAAAATACCGGTAGATGTAAATAAAGACGGCATTGACCTGATGGCTTTTACAGCGCATAAAATGTACGGCCCCAAAGGGGTTGGTGCCTTATACGTTCGCCGTAAAAATCCAAGGGTAAAAGTAACCGCTCAATTGGATGGAGGCGGCCACGAACGGGGTATGCGCAGCGGAACCCTGAATGTACCCGGTATTGTGGGATTTGGTAAGGCCTGCGAATTGTGTATGCTGGAAATGGAGGAAGATACCAAACGCATCAGCAAAATGAGGGATCACCTGGAAACTGAATTATTGAAACTGGAAGAAGCCTATGTTAATGGAAGCCGTGAGCACCGCTTGCCGCATGTGGCCAATATTTCTTTTAAGCATGTGGAGGGAGAAGGCCTGTTGATGGGCTTTAATAAAAATATAGCACTAAGCAGCGGATCGGCCTGTACATCTGCATCACTGGAACCCAGCTATGTATTAAAGGCTTTGGGCCTGGGCGATGACCTGGCACATTCTTCACTTCGTTTTGGACTGGGAAGATTTACAACCGACGAACAGATTGACTACACCATCAAAGCTATAAGCGAAACAGTTTTAAAGCTAAGGGAAATGAGTCCGCTTTGGGAAATGTATAAAGAGGGAATTGACCTGAGCACAATAGAGTGGGCAGCACATTAAAATGGATGGCGAATGTATAAATGTTGAATATAAAATTTGATTTTTAAAAGCATTCGATATTGAAAATTTTCAAATCTTAAATATAAAAAAATGGCATATTCAGAAAAAGTAATCGATCACTATCAAAATCCAAAGAATGTAGGTACGTTGGATAAAGGCGCAAAAAATGTAGGAACCGGTCTGGTTGGCGCACCCGAGTGTGGTGATGTAATGCGTCTTCAGATTGAAGTTGATGATGCAGGTATGATAACCGATGCAAAGTTTAAAACCTTTGGATGTGGCTCTGCTATTGCTTCTTCTTCACTGGCTACCGAGTGGCTTAAAGGAAAAAGTGTGGATGACGCACTGAAAATTGACAATATGGATATCGTGGAAGAATTAAACCTTCCGCCTGTAAAAATACATTGCAGTGTGTTGGCCGAAGATGCCATCAAATCTGCTATTAACGATTACCGTGTTAAGAACGGTATGGAAGCAATTAAGTTTGAAGAGAGTGTGGTTCACTAAAACCCCCTCCGCCCCCTGAAGGGGGAACTTTAGAGTCTCAATTTTTTTAGGGTATTTAATTATATGACCAGCACAACCGAAAATATCGTAACGAACTCTGCAACTGCAGAGACCCAAGCTCCCCCTTCAGGGGGCGGGGGGGGTATGGTGGGGGCTGAAAACAGCATTTACATCAGCGATAAAGCAAAAGCCAAAGTTTTAAAACTGATGGAAGAAGCCGGTGTTGCCGGTGACGATGCTCATTTTTTAAGAGTTGGCGTTGTGGGCGGCGGTTGCAGCGGACTGAGTTATAAAATGGATTTTGATAATGAGGTAAAACCCATGGACCAGGTTTTTGAGGATAAAGGCATTAAAATTGTTTGCGATCTGAAAAGTTTTTTGTACCTGGTTAATACCGAACTGGAATTCAGCGACGGCTTGAATGGCAAAGGATTTTATTTTAACAATCCCAATGCCAGCCGCAGTTGTGGTTGTGGCGAAAGTTTTGCAGTTTAAAACAACAGTTTAAAAATAGGTAAATGCCTCCTGTAACGATAGCTATCGGTATCAGGAGGCATTTTTTATGAATTAATTTTCAGGAGGTGTTGCTGGTGCAGGCGGAGCTGGTGGTGCTTCTGGCGCTGCCGGTGGTGGTGGGGGTGGTGGTGGTGGTGGCGG
>CALRVV010000022.1:0-57452 GCA_943371705.1 Chitinophaga pinensis
GCTGCATAGCTATAGGGTGTTCCAGGTGCCGGAGCAGGCCAAATGGCTGTTGTACGTGCTGTTGGACCATAAGTACCGGTTGGTATTGCTGCGGTAGCTGTTGGCATAGCCGGAGAACCGTCTCTGATGGTGATGGTTGCCGCATTATCAAAACCGCCAGATCCGCCAACTCTGGCCATTGGTACAAATTTCTGACCGCCCGGGCCTACCAATAATACACCAATGTCATCAGACCAGGTATGTTGAATGTTGTTCAACCTTATCGACTCCACAACAACACCGGTGGTGGGAACACCAGACACGGTGATATTAGATGGATAAGGATTGGATGCACTACCAGTACCACTGCCGGTACCTGATGCAGGTATAGCAATGTTTGCTGAGTTAGTGAAAGTAACAGGGCCTCCGGGAATGCTTCCACCTACTGGTACCAGCGGTGTAACTGTTATGGTTGCAACCAATGGGGTAAAACCAGGGTTTAAAGCTGTAAATGAAGGTATGTTACCTGTACCAGCTGCTGCAAGTCCTATTGTAGGATCAGAGTTGGTCCAGTTGAAAATTACACCAGGGGTAGGACTTGTAAAGTTTACTGCCGTAGTTGGTGAACCGGCACAAACCTGTTGGTTAGGTACTGTATTTACAGTTGCAGTTGGATTAACTGTGATGGTAAATGAAGTAGTTGGTCCGTTACAAATAGTGGTTACGTTGTAGTTTAATACAACCTGGCCATTACCTGATTGAATACCGGTAGTAATTACACCGGCAGTTACACCGCCTGTGTTTGAAGTACCACCGGCACCACCGCCGCCGCCGCCTTTGTCGTTACCAGAGCAGCCAACAGTTCCTGCAGAACCACCGCCACCACCGGCACCGCCAATGAAGCCGCCGCCACCGCCGCCGCCGCCGGGGATGCTGCCGAAAGTAAAGCAGCAGCAAGTCTGGCCTGCACCGCCATTACCGCCAGAAGGTCCAAAACCGCCAAGGCCAGGTGATCCTAAGAAACCTGCGCAACCGATACCGGCTCCGCCAGGTGTTGTTCCGATGGCTCCAAATCCGCCACCACCGTTTGGTGAAGTAACACCATTGGCTCCGTTGCCATCTCCGTTTCCACCGGCACCGCCATTAACAGTATTGGGTTCACAACCTGCTCTTCCGCCACCACCGCCGCCACCGGCAACAATGATACGGTCTGCAGATGAAGCTCCGGGGAACCTTACATCACTGGCTCCGCCGCCGCCGCCGGAATTGGCATTACCGCCTGTTCCGCCGCCGTTAAATCCTGATGTAGGTGAACCACCCTGGCCACCTACGAATATGGTTAGTACCTGGCCTGGAGTTACGGCCAATGTACCTGTTGCCCTGGAACCTAAGCCACCAGCGCCGCCGGAAGCACCATTGCCTCCAACTGCACCAGATCCGCCCTGGGCACCAAGTGTTGTAATATTAATTGAACTAACACCTGCAGGCACGGTAAAGGTTTGTGCACCACCGGTGAAATTAAAGGTTGTTGTTGTTGGGGTTACAGTTGTTAAAGTTGGTGTAACAGTAATCGTAGCTGTAACCGGCAAAGCAGTAGCATTGGTTGCTGTAAAGCTTGCAATGTTACCGGTACCATTGGCAGCAAGGCCAATTGATGTTGTATTGTTAACCCAGCTGAAAGTAGTACCTGGTGTTGGGCTGGTAAAGTTTACAGCCGATGTAGATGCTCCGTTACAAACTGTTTGGTTTGGAACAGGATTCACACTGGTACATCCTGGAGGGAAATTAAAAGTAACAGTATTATCAGTACTGGTTGATGCTGTGTTAGGTTGAGCAGTTCCGTTCTGCGCTACACCGGCAGGTACAGTTGCAATTACCGTTCCGCTTCCGGTCATACCGGTTACGGCCACATTATAAGTTGTTCCAGAACCGGTAACAACACCAGTAGTAGCACCAGCAGTTCCAGTTAAAGTAACATCACCGGTAGCAAAGCCAGTAACTACCTGATCGAACACCACTGTAAAATTAATGGGTGTTACTCCGGTAGGATCGGGCTGAGCAGCTGCCTGGTTAATGGTAACTGTTGGAGGAGCAGCCGGGGCATTGTACGTAACCGTATTATCGGTACTGGTAGATGCCAGGTTTGTTTCGTTCAGTGCATTAACACAAACACCAGCAGGAATAGTAGCAATAACAGTTCCGCTTCCGGTCATTCCAGATACGGCAACGTTATAGGTTGTTCCGCTTCCGGTAACTGTACCTGTTGTAGCACCCGCTGTACCACTTAAGGTAACATCGCCGGTTGCAAAACCGGTAACTACCTGATCAAACACCACGGTAAAGTTGATGGGTGTTGCTCCGGTAGGATCGGGTTGTGCAGCTGCCTGGTTAATGGTAACCGTTGGATTGGTTGCGGTACCACCAGTAATGCTAAAATTGGCATTGGAAATGTCGAAGAAAACATTACCAATTGCCTCCACCCTCATTCTGGCAGTTGTAGTAGTTACGTTAGGAATAGTAACTGACTGTGTACCATCATTGGGTGTGCTGGCAAGAACTGTAGTGGGGTATGTAAGACCACCATCAGTTGACATGGTAATTCTTACATCCGAACAGCTTATAGGAGCTGCGTTTGATCCAACCACATTCCAGGTAACTGTTTGTGTAGAACCACCGGTATAACTTTCGCCACCGTTGGGAACGGTAACAGCAAAAGGAGCACCTGTGTTAATCACGTTCACCTGGTAAACGGTGTTGGTCTGACAGCCATCAGTACCGCTTGATGCATAACCACCACCAACGGTTCTGTTGTCTCTAACAGACAATTTAAATTTCATTGCCCTGGCAACCGGTGATAAAGTTTCACCTTTTAAACCACCCATTGCTGCCGGAGGAGCTGCGGGATAACCTGCTAAAATCACGGCTATATCAGGGAAAGTTCTTGAACCGGTTGTTTTAGGTATCCTTGATTTGAATAAAGGAACCGTATTTCCTGGACCAGCAGTTGCGCCGGCATTCCAGCTAACAGCGCCACCAGCATCCCATTGCTCCCAGCAATAAGTAAGTGGATCGTTATTGGGATCGGTTGCTGTTCCTGTTAAAGTGAATGGAGTGCTGATAGGAATATTGGCTCCATTGTTGGTAAGCGCACCAATAACTGGAATACCATTTCCGGTAGCATTGGTGGTTCCACAACCAGCACCTGCGCCCGAAACGAAATTGCTTATTTCATCAAAGCTCATTGCATGGAAGAAGGGGTCACTGTTGGGTTGAATATTTTCACCGCCACAGATACCGGCATAAGCCTGAATGGTTGTACCGCTTCCTGTTTCAAGCTTGGTATTGGCCGGAGATGAACCACAGCCAGCCATGGTATGGTTACCACCAAACTGGTGACCCATTTCATGAGCTACATAGTCGATGTCATAGGCGTCGCCGGTTGGATTAGGGCTACCAGTGATACCTCTTGCCTTTGAAGGTCCGCAAGGAGAGTTTAACTGGGCCAATCCACCACCACCGGTGCTGAATGTATGCCCGATGTCATAATTGGCCGATCCGATAAAATTATCGCAAACAGTCTGGCTTTCATTAATTAAAACATTGGCATTGTTGTTTCCTGTAAAAGGATCAGTTGCCGCGTTTAAAAATTCTACTAAATTGTTGGTGCCTACAAGGGTCATACTGACAGATACTTCAGTACGGTAAACACCTACCACACGGTTTACAGAGGTTACAATCGCAGCATGTAAAATTGCCGGGTTGCTACCTGCATTGATACCGGGAGCCTGTGCATACTCACCGGTACAGGCTACTGCAAGCCTGTAAGTCCTCATTTCTGTTCCACGGCAGGCAGCAGCAATAATGTTGTTGCTACCAGCTTTTGGGGTGTAATCGGGCACATCACATGTCCAACTACCTTTGTTGTTCAATAAATCTTTACGGAAATAACTGATATAATCAGTTGTGTTTCCAACTGCATAAGGATCCATGTAATAGGATCCGTTAACAGTTAATACCTGGGCGTGAAAGCCCCTTGGTCCGTAATCGAACCAGATGGTTGCATGAGGGTCGTCGATACCCTGTCCTGCAAAGGTTTTGATTGTTGGAAACTTGGCAGCCAGTTCGGAAGACTGGATGTGTGTTTCCCAAACACGAAAACGTACCATTCGCCCGTCGGGCATTGGAACCTGCATGATTGGTGCAGTACTCGTGTTCACAGTTTTTTCCGATGGTAATGACCATAGGAAAGTTTTGAGCTGATTCACGTCAGCTTTCACTGTGTTATATTTTGTGGGAATTATTACCCGGTTGCTGTTCGTTAAAGAAACAGCAGACTCATCCATTGGTGCAAAAAATGAATTTTGTGCAGTCAGTGAAAATGAGAAGGATAATAACAACAAAATACACAATGAAAAACGGTAGATTTTTTTCATAAATGTTTTGGTTATTTAATGAGGCATAAAAGTATCAAAAACTATCTGAATTGCCAAAGTAAAATGGGTATAAAATGACGACCAGACTGAATTATACTTTTTTCTGAAGTATTTTATTTAATTATCATTTGAGTATATTCTTTTTTTATGGATCAGGTCTTAAACAGGGGCAAATAGAAAAAGGCCGGTTTTGCCGGCCTTTTTGTTGTATAATAAGATTTGGGTTATTAAAACTTGGGACAGGGAATTCCCTGGTAATCAACCGGCCTTTTGATGAAAATAACCGAGAATTCGGAACCTCCACGTGACTGGGTTGCGGCTTTTAAACTGGAAATATTAAAATCATAACTGATCCCAACCCTTAATCCGCCAAATTCGAGTCCCAGGTAAGGAACGATGGCATCGTTTAAACGGATCCAGCTACCAATATAAATGGCACTTGGTTTTTCTGCATCCTGGCTTAAATTGGCTGCAATAGCTGCTCCCAATATGGTTTCGCTGGCTTTGTTCTGTACCTGGTAAATGGCAGATGCATGAACTGTTAACAGGTCGGAAAGCGGAAAAGAACCTCCGCCGTGAGCCGAGATACGGCCGCTTAAAAACCAGTTATTATCCTGAAAGCCAACCTTGGGGCGGTTGATGTGATACATACTGGCACCCAGGTAAAAATTGTTCTGTCCGTTGGTAGAACCGGAATACAAAAGCCCGGCATTGATATCAAAATAGTTTTTGTTGGAACCCTGTATCACTTCAGAAGTGGGCCCGGTAAAACCGTTTTGGGTAAGCATATCCGAAAAAGTTAACTTATCCCTTGCCAGTCCTAAACTTGAATAAGTGGCCTGGAAACCAGCCCCAATGGTACTATAGCCATTTTCATCCAGTGCTTTGTGATACGACATGGACACAGAACCATAGTTCAGTTTCAGCAGGCCATTGGCACTTGCATCGGTAAGTCCTGAAATACCCACACCAAAAACATCTTTTTCCGGTATTTTGCTTTTTAAAATAGGAAAATCCAGAGAAGCACTGGTGGTTACATATGCCTTTGGTATAGAAGGCCATTGATCCCGGTGGTTGGCAGCCAAACGCCAGGTACCATTAAATTTACCGGTAAAAGCCGGATTAAGCGTTAGGGGGGAAGCAAAAAATTGCGAAAAATGCGGATCCTGAGCTTTTACCACCTGGCTTGCCAGCAGGGCACCAATACAAACTAATAATTTTCTCATTTTTAATAAATGTTCAGAACGATAAAGATAAGGAAACAATAAAGATAAGGATTTGCGCTAAAAAGCTGCACAGAAATGTTTTTGGTTCTGAGTTTTGGGTTTTGTGTGTGCCTTCCCGGCAAGTTCCCTTAAAATAAAATAATGTTGTTTTGGCGAAAGGTGGCCCAACACTAAACACTAAACTCCTAAACCCTAAACTGGTTTTATCCCTGCATTTTTGCCCCAAAAGCCAAATCGCCGGCATCGCCCAAACCCGGAACGATATAGCCTTTGGCAGTAATTTCATCATCTATATCGCCACACCAGATGGTGGCTTTGGGTACCGTTCTTTTTACATATTCAATACCAACCGTGCAGGCAATGGCACAAACAATGTGCAGTTCTTTAATATTTCCTTCTTCCTTTAAAAATTCAATTGACTTCACCAGCGATGAACCCGTGGCGATCATCGGGTCGCTGATGATCACGATCCTGTTTTCTACTTCGGGGCAACTCATGTATTCCATATGAATATCAAAACTGCCATCGGGGTTGTGTTTGCGGTATGCACTGATAAAGGCATTGTCGCCCTTGTCGAAATAATTCAGCAAACCAGTGTGCATGCCCAGTCCGGCACGTAATATGGTTGCCAAAACCGGCTGCTCTGCCAAAACCTTGCTGTTGCTGATACCCAGGGGTGTGGTTATTTCCTTTTCTGTCCAGGGCATTTTTTTGCTTATTTCGTAGCCAATTACTTCGGCAATACGTTCCAGATTGCGCCTGAAACGCATCCGGTTCTGTTGTACTTCAGTATCCCTGAGTTCGCTCACCCAATTGCTTACCAGGGAATGTGCTTCACTTAAATTAATAACCATGAGGGTTTTGAGTTTGTTGTTTTGAGTTTTTTGTTCCCGGCAGCAGCGCTAGGCTCAACTTCATTGGCGTCGCACGCTTGCTCTGCATCACACGCTTTAACTTATATTTAAGTGATTGCAGTACAACAAAACTAATTTAACATTCTGTTTCATAAAAATGTATTTTTATTGTACTCAAATTTACAACCAATGAACAAGGTGATAGCGGCTTTATTTATTTTAAGTTTTGTTTTTACAGCCTGCGGCAGTGATGAAAAAGCTGCAGAAGGCAAAGCAAAAGACAAATACGAACAAACCAAAGAAACCCTGGAGCAGACTGAAAAGAAAAATCCCAAACGCTTTTTAACGGTTGAAGGCAGCGACAAAAAAAACCTGATAGGCCAAACCGTTATTAAAGGAACCGTTACCAATAATGCAACCGTTGCCAGTTATAAAGATGTGGATATAGAACTTTCTTTCTACAGTAAAACCGGAGCCTTGCTTCAAAGGGACCATGAAGTGATTTATGAAACCATTGCTCCCGGAAACAGTATGGCATTTAAAACCAAAACCCGTGCGCCCATCGGCACAGACAGTGTAGCTATGAAAATTTATGCCGCAAAGACCGATTAGTTTTAAATGAATTGAAAGCCATCTCCGTCAAACAAACCCAGATCACTTAGTTTTAAATGTGGTATCACCAGCAGTGCCATAAAAGACAAGGTCATAAACGGAGCGCTTAAAGTTGATCCCATTTTTTCCTTAACCATGTTATCAATAGCTGTATACGCTGCTGCAACTGTATACCCGTCCTCATTACTCATTAAACCCGCTACAGGCAAGCCAAGTACGGCACTGTCCCATGCATCTCCGGTGGCATGGCATGCACTTATGCCACCCCGTTGTTGAATAACCCGGTTCACTGCCATGCATATACTCTCATCATCCACGCCCACCGCTACAATATTATGGCTGTCGTGTGCAACGGAAGATGCCATGGCACCTTTTTTTATCCCAAAATTTTTAATGAAGGCTTTTGCAACCGGTGCATTTTTATAACGGTTTACAACCACAATTTTTAAAATATCATTTTCAATATCACTCTCGTAAAAACCATTTTCTTCATTTGGTTTGCAAATGATTTTATTGGTTATCAATTGCCCGTCCAGCGCTTCAATAGCATAAACTGTTTCCCCGAATTCTGAAATATTAAATTTGAATTCTGACATATTTTTTTCATCACAATCAAAATTGTTTAACAGCTCTGATGAATGACCAATGACCAATGACTTGCCTTTTTCTGCAACCAATTCACCATTAATATAAGTTTGTATCACTTTAAAATTCACCAGGTCTTCCACCATAATAAAATCAGCAGCATCGCCTTTTTTTAATAAACCAATATTCATTTTATAATGTTCAACAGGATTTATGCAGGCCGCCTGCAAAACCTTAAACACATCAATTCCCTTGGCAACGGCCCTCTGACACAGTTGATTGATATGCCCGTCAGCAAGGCTGTCCGGATGTTTATCGTCGCTGCAAAACATCATCATTTCAAAATGATCATGCATCAGATCAATCAACGCTTCAAAATTTTTGGCAGCACTTCCTTCACGTATCAAAATCTTCATCCCGTATTTTAATTTTTCCAATGCCTCATCTGCAGTAAAACATTCATGGTCGGTGCTTATGCCTGCATCAATATATTTTTTTGCATCATCACCCCTTAATCCTGGCGCATGACCGTCGACCGGTTTGCTGTATTTTTTTGCTGATGCAATTTTTTTATACACTTCTTCATCGCCGAAAAGCACGCCCGGAAAATTCATCATCTCACTTAAATAAAAGATGTCGTCATTTTGCAATAATGCATCCACATCTGCAGCAGATAAAGCATCTCCGGCTGTTTCAAAAACGGTTGCCGGCACACAACTGGGTGCGCCAAAATGAAATTTAAACGGAACCGTTTTTCCATTGTCAATCATAAACGCTACGCCCTGTTTGCCACATACATTGGCTATTTCATGCGGATCGCTGATGGTGCCCACCGTGCCATGCACCACGGCCAGTTTTGCAAATTCAGAGGGTACCAGCATGGAACTTTCTATATGAACATGGCTGTCGATAAAGCCGGGAAGAATAAAGTTTTGAGTTTTGAGTTTGGGGTCTTGTGTAGTGAGCGGTTTTATGGATGCTACCTTTCCTCCTGCAACTTCCATTTCTCCGTAAAAAATATTTTTTGAGTTTATATCAACAATATTGCCTTGTATTTTGAAACTGATCATGTTTGAATCCACTGCTTTTTATTAAATGTTATCAAAGGGTTAAGGTACGTATAATTGAAAATCAAAAAAAGAAAAGCTGCTTTGTTTTTACTGTATATTTACACCCTGAAAATTTAAGTATGAAAAATTTAATACTCTTCGGATTCGTAATTCTGGCTCTTGTATGTGTACAGTTTGTACAGGCTCAAACAGTTGAGGATGTGATCGGCAAACATGTGGCAGCTTTGGGGGGTAAAAATAATTTAAGTAAAATAAGTAACGTGGTAATGGAAGGCAGCCTTTCTATCCAGGGAACAGAAATTGCTTTAACCTTAACACAGGTGCACGGTAAACTTAACCGTCAGGATATTACTGCAATGGGCATGCGGGGCTTTGATATGATGACCGATAAAGAGGGATGGACTTATATGCCATTTCAGGGTATGCAGCAACCTGAACCCAAAAATGCGGATGAGGTTAAAGTAAACCAGGGTGATCTGGATATTGCCGGCCCGCTGGTTGATTATGCAGCAAAAGGCCATAAAGTGGAGTTGCAGGGCAAGGAAGATGTGGACGGTGCTGCATGTTTTAAAATAAAGGCAACCCTTGCAGGCGGCAAGGAAGTAACTTTTTTTATTGATCCGGCAACTTATATGATCAGAAGAACCAGGGATAAAAGAAAAGTAAATGGCCAGGAAGCTGATATGCAAACAGATTATGCAGACTACAAAGATGTTGAAGGTGTTAAAATGGCTTACAGCATCACACAGCAGTTTGGCACCGTGTTCATTTCTGGTATTAAAGTTAACCAGGTGATACCGGAAAGTGCTTACAGGCACGATATGTAATTTTTTTATAAACAGCCAGGTATAAAGATCAAGGTTGTTTTTACAGGTTTAAAAAAAAGATTAATGAAGAAAATATACAGCCTTGGAGTTTTTATTTGTTTGTTGATGTCTGTTCAGTTTGTGCAGGCACAAACCATGGAAGAGATCATCAACAGGCATATTGAAGCCATGGGCGGCAGGGAAAAAATAATGACATTGAAGAGCGCATTGATGACCGGTACTTTTACCGCAATGGGGGCACAATCGCCTATTAATATTACAACCACCAAAAAACATATGGTTGGCTCACGCATTGATATTGAAGCCAATGGAACCAATAATTTTCAGGTGATAACCCCTGCAAAGGGATGGATATTTACCCCTGTTCAGGGAGATAAAGCGCCCAGGCCACTGCTGGAAGACCAGTTTAAAGCAGGACAGGTTCAATTAGACATGCACGGCCCTTTCATCAATTATAAAGAAAAAGGAATTAAAATTGAAATGGCCGGAAATGAAACGGTTGGCGGGGTAATGTGTTATAAACTTAAAGTAACATCGCCCAATACCAATGTTACGGTATATTTTATCAGCAGCAAATCGAACCAGATCGTTAAAACAAGCACCAAAATGTTTCAGTTTGGTAACCTGGAAGACGTAGAAACCAGCTACAGAAATTATCAACAAAATGAAAATGGGTTTTGGTTTGCGTACACCAACGTTAGCCCGCGGGGAGTAACCAATCATGATAAAATAATAACCAACGTTGCTGTTGATGAAAAAATATTTAAAGTAAACTAAATAAACAACGCATATTAAAAAGTGTCCGGGGCATTCCCGGACACTTTTTATTTGTACCTTCCGGTACTAATTTATGATTATGAAAAAACTATTGCTGCTTATTACCATACTTGCCTTTTCAGCAAATATCAATGCGCAAAAAAAGCAGAGCGAAGACAGTATTTTATTCAGTACAGTAAAATACCGTTCCATTGGTCCATACCGCGGAGGCAGAAGCGCAGCTGCTGTTGGAGATCTGAACCAAAAGAATACTTTTTATTTTGGAGCCACCGGAGGTGGCGTTTTTAAAACGACTGATGGCGGAAGCAACTGGAAAAATATTTCGGATAAATTTTTCGGGGGCAGCATTGGCTGTGTTTCTGTAGCGCCAAGTGACCCAACCATTCTGTATGTTGGCGAGGGCGAAAATTCCCTGCGTGGAAATGTGAGCGAAGGTTTTGGTATCTGGCGTACCGATGATGGCGGACGCAGCTGGCGCAACCTGGGTTTAAAAGATACACGGCATATCATCCGCATTGTCATTCATCCTAAAAACCCCGACATCGTTTGGGTAGCAGCCATGGGACACTTGTTTGGCCCCAATGAAGAGCGTGGTGTTTTTAAAACCACCGATGGAGGAAAAAACTGGAAACGGGTTTTGTATGTAAATAACCAAACCGGTTGCAGCGACCTGGTCATGGAGCCCGGCAACCCCGCTGTGTTGTATGCAGGTACCTGGCGCATGTTGCGCACGCCATACAGTATGGAAAGCGGGGGAGAAGGCAGCGGGCTTTGGAAAAGTATTGATGGAGGCGAAACCTGGAAAAACATTTCAGCAGCCAAAGGTTTACCAAAAGGGCTTTGGGGTATTGTTGGTGTTGCGGTAAGCCAGAGCAATGCCGATAAGGTATATGCCATCATGGAAAATGCATCTGGCGGATTATATGTAAGTAACGACGCAGGAGTTACCTGGTCCTTGCAGAGCAGTGACAACAGCATTCGTCAGCGGGCCTGGTATTACACGAAAGTTTTTGTGGATCCTAAAAATGAAAACACTGTGTATGTACTTAATGTGAATTTTTTAAAAAGCACCGATGGCGGAAAAACCTTTAAATCAATCAGAACACCACATGGCGATCATCATGATCTGTGGATTGACCCGGCAGATGCAAACCGGATGATAGTGGCAGATGATGGCGGAGCACAAATAAGTTTTGATGGCGGAGAAAACTGGAGCACATACATGAATCAGCCTACTGCGCAGTTTTACAGGGTAAGTACCGATAATCATTTTCCTTACCGCATACTGGGAGCTCAACAGGATAATACAACTGTAAGGATCTTGTCACGCAGCAGCGGTGGCCAGATCACCCAAAACGAATGGCAGGAAACGGCGGGTTTTGAAAGTGGTTATGTGGTTGCCGACCCGCTTAACCCGGATGTGGTATATGGCGGAAATTACAGCGGATACCTGTCCAGGTTAGATCATAAAACCGGCGAGAACAGGGCCATTAGCGTATGGCCCGATGATCCGCTCGGCGGAGGTATTGATGTTGCCCGATACCGCTTTCAATGGAACTTTCCCATTTTCTTTTCGCCGCACAACCCCCGGAAATTATATGCAGGCGGAAACCATTTATTTGTTACAGAAAATGAAGGAGCATCCTGGACGGCCCTGGGCGGAGACCTGACCACCAATGATAAAAAAAGGCAGGCTTCAAGCGGCGGGCCCATTACAAAAGACAATACCGGTGTAGAAGTGTATTGTACCGTTTTTACGGCAACAGAATCTGCACTGGAAAAAGACCTGTTGTGGACCGGCAGCGATGACGGACTGATACATGTTAGTAAAGACGGTGGAAAAAACTGGGAAAACGTAACCCCCGCAGCAGCCGGCCAGTGGATGATGTGGAACTGTGTAGAGACCGATCCGTTCAAAAAAGGCAAAGCCTATTTTGTGGGTACAAAATATAAGAGCGATGACTTTGCGCCTTATCTTTTTAAAACAGATGATTATGGTAAGACCTGGACAAAGATCACCAATGGAATTGGCGCCATGCATTTTACCCGGGCTTTACGGGCCGACAGAAAAAGACCCGGCCTCTTGTATTGTGGTACAGAATATGGTATGTACATCAGCTATGATGATGGCCTGAACTGGAAGCCCTTTCAGTTGAATTTACCCTTGGTACCCATTACTGATTTAACCATTAAAGAAAACGATTTAATTGTAGCTACGCAGGGAAGATCATTTTGGGTGCTGGATGATTTATCTGTTGTGCAGCAAAAAGACAACAGCATAACGGATAAGAACATATTTGCCTTTGGCGTAAATGATGCTTATCGTTATGATGGTTTTCAGATTCCCAATCCAAAAAATGCTGGCATGAATCCGCCAAACGGGTCTGTCATAAATTATTATATTAAGCAGGTTTCCGATTCGGCCAAAGTGAGTATTGACATACTGGATAAAAATAAAAAACTCATTAAAACTTTTTCAACCAAAGCAAAGGACAGGGAAGATAAGATCGACGTGAATGCGGGTATGAATCAGTTTGTATGGAATATGCTGTATCCGCCTGCCGAAAAAGCAGAGGGACAGATCATCTGGCATGGAACCGTTCCTGGCCCCAAAGCTGCACCGGGTCAGTATTTTTATAAAATTAAAGCCGAAAAAGATTCAGCTGAAGGAAGCTTCAATATAAAGGCCAACCCGGTGTATCGTGTTTCGCAGCAGGATTATGAGGAGCAGTTCAATTTCCTCATTGCGGTACGGGACAAGTTTAATGACATACAAAAAGCCGGAAAAAATATCCGTGACATACGCAGGCAGATCAATGATTTTATGGACAAGCAGGGTAAAGATGTGCCGAAGGAGATTAAGCAACAGGCCGATACCATCAATAAACAAATGACGGCCATTGAAGAAGCGCTGCATCAAACCAAGGCCAAAAGCGGCCAGGATGTGTTGAATTATCCGATCCGTTTGGATGATAAAATATCGGGGTTATATGATTTTGCTTCAAGCGGACATGCCGCTCCTGCCAGGCAGGTTAAAGAGGCTTTTGCAGAACTGGGCGGCCAGGCAGATGTACAGTTGAATAAACTTAAAAAAATCATGGATGAAGACCTGGTGAAATTCAATGCCCTTATCAGGGAAAAAGCCTTGCCGGTTATTGGAGTTAAAAAAGACTGATTTTAATGAACTTTAAAAAAAGCCGCTTTTACCTGAAGCGGCTTTTTTATCTTTGCGCATGAATTTGAAAGCATTCTCCTCTTCTTTTATAACCAAGTTTAGTTTTTTAAAACGTGCATTTGGTAATAAACCATTCCGGCTGCTGGATATTGGCGCCGGTAACCACTCTGCCACAAAAGCCAAAACGGTTTTTCCTAATTGTGAATATCACGGCGTGGATATGGAAAGAGATTACAACAACAGCGAAGAGGACCTGAAGCTGATGGATGCTTTTTACGAAATGGATCTTACCAAACTGAATTTTAACACCATACCTGATAATTATTTTGATGCCATACAGATTGCACATGTGATTGAGCATTTGTACAATGGCGATGAAGTGATAAAAGGATTGTTGCCCAAACTGAAAAGCGGCGGTTATATTTACCTGGAGTATCCCGGAGAAAAAAGCACCCGCCTGCCAAGCATGCAGGGTTCTTTAAATTTTAAGGATGACCCCACGCATGTAAGAGTTTACTCGGTTAAAAAATTAACAGCTTTACTTGAAGCAAATGGATGTAAAGTTCTGCAAGGTGGCCTGCGCAGAAATGGTTGGTTCATTATGGCAACGCCTTTCAGAATAATTAAAACCTGGGCAAGCGGTAAAAAACTGCAGGGCAATATTTTTTGGGACCTGCTGGGTTTTGCAGAGTTTGTGTGGGCAAGAAAATTATAAATTTACTGTTTACTATTTACCATGGGCGTATTGTTAAAGGATAATGGTAAATAGTAAATGGTAAACTAATCCAACAGATCCGGCCTTCTCTCCTCCGTTCTCTTAACAGCTTGTTCATGGCGCCATTCGTCAATTAATTTATGATTTCCGCTCATTAAAATTTCGGGCACTTTCCAGCCGCGGAATTCTTCGGGCCTTGTATATACCGGCGGAGCCAGTAAATTATCCTGGAAAGAATCGGTGAGTGCAGATGTTTCATCATTAAGCACTCCTGGGATCAGTCTGACTATAGCATCCACCAAAACCGCAGCAGCCAGCTCGCCGCCGCTTAACACATAATCGCCTATGGAAATTTCCCTGGTAATATAATGATCGCGGAAACGCTGGTCAACACCTTTGTAGTGGCCGCATATCAGCAGTAAATTATTTTTTAAAGAGAGGCCATTGGCCATTTGCTGGTTAAACCTTTCACCATCGGGAGTTAAAAAAATGATTTCGTCATAAACCTTATCTTTCTGTAAACTTTCAATGGCATTCACCAATGGTTCTATCATCATCACCATACCTGCACCGCCGCCAAATGCATAATCATCTACCTGTGCACGGGCATAGGTGGTATGGTCTCTTAAATTAATTACGTTCACTTCCAGCAGGCCTTTATCCCTGGCCCTTTTCATAATGGAATGCGAAAAAGGGCTGTCTAACAGGTTGGGAACAACCGAAATGATATCTATATTCATTGTACAAAGTAAATTAATATCGAACAAGGAGCAAGGAATTTTGAATATCGAAGTTGGTTGTACCGATCATCATTCAAAATTCCTTGCTACCTGTTCATTATTCAAAAGTCCATAAAACCTTCCAGATCCCTTTTATCTTTCTTTGTTGGCCGCCCCTGTTTGCTCATGCGTTTACCGGTATGAAATACTGCGGCCTGAAATTGAATCCGGTCCAGTTCTTCAGCAGGAGTAATGTCGGAATAATATTTAATTGCTTCACTGTATTGCACACGCTTCAATAACAGACCGGTTACGCGTATTACCCACCGCTTGTTTTCGGTCTTTACCTCATATTCATCTCCCACCTGTACAGCCCGGCTTGCTTTGGTATTTTCCCTGTTAAACTTCACTTTGCCATTATCGCATGCATCGCCGGCCTGGCTGCGGGTTTTAAACAGCCTGATGGCCCATAAATATTTATCCAGCCTCAGCTTTTCTTTTTCCATGCATGCAAAAATAAATGCTTTTACAGCAAAGCTGATTAAAGGTTGCCGTAATTGCGTAATTTTAAATTTCAAAACCAAACAAATATGTCAGTTTTTAAGATTAAAATTCTCGTATTATTTATATGTGTTGCACAATTGGCTATAGCGCAAAACCGGGGGAAAATTAATTGGACTGCTGATGGGAATTCTTATAGCCGGCTGAAAGACGGTAACATCATACAGATAGACCCGGTTACCGAGGAAGAAACGATGGTGGTTGAAAAGTCTAAACTTACAGACCCGGAATCGAACAAACAGCTGGTGCCGCAATCATACGAATTCAACAACAACTATACCCGGGTGCTTATTTTTACCAATACCGTTAAAGTTTGGCGGTACAATACCAGGGGCGATTACTGGCTTTATGATATCATTGCCAATAAATTAACCCGGATGGGTAAAAACCTTCCGGCCAAATCACTGATGTTTGCAAAATTTTCGCCCGATGGAAAATCGGTGGCTTATGTAAGCGGCCACAACATATACAGCGAAGACATCAGCAGCGGGGAAATTACAAAACTAACCAAAGACGGTACCCGTAAACTGATAAACGGAACTTTTGACTGGGCATATGAAGAGGAGTTTGGCTGCCGGGATGGATTCAGGTGGAGCCCCGACGGGACCATGATCGCTTTCTGGCAGTTGGATGCCACCAAAATAAAGGATTATTATATGCTGAATACTACTGACAGTAACTATTCTCAGATAATACCGGTTGAATATCCTAAGGTTGGCGAACTGCCATCTGCCGCAAAAATTGGAGTGGTTAACCTCAAATCCAAACGAATTAAGTGGATGGAAATTGAAGGCGATCCTCAACAACATTATTTAACAAGGATGGAGTGGTCGGGTACCAGCCAATTGGTGGTGCAGCAGCTCGACAGAAAGCAACAGGAAAGCAAATTAATTTACTGCAATGTTACTGATGGGAGTGCGGAAACATTTTGGGCAGAGAACAGCCCGGCATGGGTTGATTTAAATACTGATGATCCCAGGGGATGGAACTGGATAAATAACGGAAAAGAATTTATCTGGGTTAGCGATAAAGACGGCTGGCGCCATATTTATAAAATAAGCCGCGATGGACAATCTGAGGTTGCATTAACAACCGGTCCTTATGATATTGATGAAATAAAATGTATTGATGAGGCAAATAACCTGATCTATTTTACTGCTTCGCCCTACAATTCCACACAGCTATACCTGTATAAATTAAATATAGAAAAGCCTACATTGCTTAACCGGATCTTTAATGCAAAAAATGTTACAAAGGAAGAATTTGACCCGGTTTATGCCAATGGCCGGGATGGTGTTCATGGATACCAGATATCACCAAACGGAAAATTTGCTTTTCATACCTATTCAAGCCATAATGTGGCACCGGTAAAGGAGTGGATAAAATTACCCGAGAATAAGCCTTTGCATGAAGCAAAAAGTATAGAAGCTACGGTTAAAACAGACAGTACTGTTGATGTTGAGTTTATAAAAATTCAAACCGATGATTCAATAACATTGAATGCCTGGATCAGCAAGCCCAAAAATTTTGATTCTACAAAAAAATATCCTGTTGTTTATTATGTGTATGGAGAACCGGCAGCATCTACCGTTTTAGACAGTTATGGCGCACAAAATAATTTTTTATACAACGGAGATATCCGGGCAGATGGATATATACAGGTAACGATTGATAACCGGGGATCGCCGGTATTGAAGAGTGCGGCCTGGAGAAAATCTATTTACCGCAAAATCGGCAATGTTAATATTGTTGATATGGCCAAGGGGTTTGAAAAACTGCTTTCGTTGAAACCATATATGGACAAGGAACGCACAGCAGTTTGGGGTTGGAGCGGCGGCGGGGCCTCTACCTTGCACCTGTTGTTCAGGTATCCCAACCTTTTTCAAACCGGGATAGCCATTGCCGCAGTAACCAACCAGTTATTTTACGATAACATTTACCAGGAACGCTATATGGGTCTGCCCCAGGAAAACCGGGAAGATTTTATTAACGGTTCACCGGTTACCTATGCCAAAGATTTAAAAGGGAATTTATTATATATACATGGCACAGGCGATGATAACGTGCATTTCAGCAATGCAGAATTGCTGGTGAATGAACTGATAAAACACAATAAGCAGTTTCAGTATATGGCCTATCCCAACAGGTCGCACAGTATTTCGGAAGGGGCAGGTACTTTTGAACACCTGAGTACTTTATATACCAATTATTTAAAACTGCATTGCCCGCCGGGTGCAAGGTAAACCGGTGGTAGGGTGTTGTGTATTTAAATGATTATGCCTGCGTTGTTATAATTTCTCTCCGTGCTGGCTTAAATCAAGTCCTATCCGTTCTTCATCTTCATTAACACGTAATGGAGTGATGAGGTCGGTTATTTTCAGCAATAAAAATGTACCGCCAAATACCAGCGCAGATACCGTTATCATGGTAATTAAGTGAACCACAAATAAATGTGTTTCTCCAAACAGCAAACCATTGCCTGTTGTATTTGCCGTGTTTAATGCCTGGTTGGCAAAAATGGCAGTTAACAGAAATCCTACCATACCGCCAACCCCATGACAGGGAAAAACATCCAGCGTATCATCAATAGAGGTGCGGCTGCGCCATTCTACCATTACATTGCTTACCATGCTGCTAACAATACCCACTGTTAATGAATGGGCCACACTGATGTAGCCTGCAGCCGGTGTAATGGCAACAAGCCCAACCACCGCTCCAATACAGGTACCCATGGCCGATGGTTTACGGCCACGAAAAACATCAAAAACTATCCAGGTAAACGCAGCTGCAGCTGAAGCTGTTGTGGTGGTTGCCAGGGCAGTAACGGCCAAAGTGTTTGCGCCAAATGCAGAGCCTGCATTGAAACCAAACCATCCAAACCATAAAAGTCCGGTACCCAGCAGCACATAGGTTATCCTGGCTGGTGTATGTTCTTTTTCATTTCTTCTTTTCAGGTAAATGGCACTGGCTAAAGCAGCCCACCCGGCACTCATATGCACCACCGTGCCACCGGCAAAATCCAGTACGCCGTATTTAAATAAAATACCGTTAGGATGCCAGGTAGCATGAGCCAAAGGGCAGTAAATAAAAATGCAGAACAGGCAAATGAATAAGAGATAAGAAGTGAATTTTATCCGTTCGGCAAATGCGCCGGTTATTAAGGCCGGGGTAATGATGGCAAATTTTAACTGGTATAAGGCAAACAGCATCAACGGGATGGTGGGGGCCAATGGCCAGGGTTTTCCATTTAACATATCCTTCATCATAAAAAAAGTAGAAGGATTGCCGATAAGGCCATGCCAGGAATCGCCAAATGCAAGACTAAAGCCAACAATAACCCATAGCACGGTAATTACAGCCATGCATACAAAGCTTTGCAGCATGGTACTGATCACATTTTTTTTGCTTACCATACCGCCATAAAAAAAAGCAAGCCCGGGAGTCATCAGTAAAACCAGAGCTGTGGCTGTAAGCATCCATGCGGTATCTGCCTTGTCTATGGCCATATTACCGGCAACAGCAGTAAGTTGCGCTGATGGAAAAAGAAGTGATACCAGAATGAGTGCTATCAGCAAAAGCAATGAAACAACTGATTTTTTTTTCGTCATGATAATCAATAAGGATAATTATATAATTGTATAACAGGAAACAGGAATGGCAAAAATAAATAACTAACGGTATAATATTATTTTACCGCCTCCGGGTATCTGTTTATTTATCAACAATGATTAATAACTTAATTTAATAATTTTATATTTTTATTGGCATCTTTACAACACAAAACTACTGATATGAGAAAACTAATGCTATTACTCAGCATGGTGCTGGGTTCCCATTTGCTGCATGCACAAAATAATTATGCTGTTTCAGTTTCTGATGCTAAAACCGGAAAGGCTATTGCTGATGCATCGGTAAAAATTAAAGGAACCAATAAGGGCGCTGCAACCAATGCCGGGGGTACAGTGGCTATTAAAGCTACACCCGGCGACATGCTGGAAGTAAGCAGTATTGGTTACATAAGCGTGTTGATCAGTGTTGCCAATCAAACTTCAATCAGCGTTTCGCTGGAACCTGCTGCTGCCGAATTAGGGGATGTGGTTGTTGTGGGTAGCCGCGGCGCACCACGTGCAAAAATTGAAACAGCAGTACCGGTTGATGTGATCCGTATTAATCAGGTAGGATTACCCACAGCCCGTATGGACCTTACCTCTGCTTTAAATATGGCTGCACCCTCTTTTAATTACAATAAACAAAGTGGCGCCGATGGGGCAGATCATATTGATCTGGGAACCCTGCGTGGCCTTGGTCCGGATCAGACGCTGGTACTGATAAATGGCAAACGCCGTCACCAGACTGCTTTTGTGGCTTTATTTGGAACAAGAGGGCGGGGCAATTCCGGTGCCGATCTTAATGCATTTCCACAATCGGCCGTTGACCGGATCGAGATTTTACGTGATGGGGCATCGGCCCAGTATGGATCTGATGCGATGGCAGGTGTAATGAATGTGGTTTTGAAAAGAGATGTAAATCATTGGTCAATCAATGCCGGCTGGGCGGGTTATTATGATACCAAATACAATGCTTATAAAACAAGGAATACCAATAATTATTATTACAGCCGGCCCATTGACGGCGGCACACTTACTTTTTCGGCCAACAATGGCGTTGCATTAGGCAAAAACGGAGGGTTCATCAATGTTTCATTCGATTTTTTAAGCCAGGCAAAAACATTCAGGCAGGTAGCTGATACCAATGTATGGACAAACAAAAATGCACTGCCACTCAATACAGGCCGCCGTGCGTTTGGAGATGGTTCGGTTACTACCGGAGGCATCATGTATAATATGGAAATTCCCTGCAAAACCGGTAAAACTACTTTTTATTCATTTGGTGGGTTTAATGCCAAATCATCAGATGCGTATGCTTATACCCGCAATTACAGCGCCAGGCCCGACCGTTTTCCGGTTGATGCAGGCGGCAATCTGAGGTTTGATGGTAATATTATGCGGGTAGCAAATGATGGAGAGATATATTACAATCCACACATTCAAACCAAAATAAAAGATTTTTCTTTTGCTGCAGGCGTAAAGGGTAAATTGGGCAAAGACTGGAACTGGGATATCAGCAATACCCTTGGCCGGAATGATTTTCATTATTACGGAGATAAAACATTTAATGCATCTCAAATCATGATTGCCGGTGCAGCCCAGCCCACACATTTTGATGACGGCGGGTTTAATTTTTTACAAAATACGTTCAATATAGATATCAGTAAATCATTCAGTACCGTGGCTTCGGGCCTTAACCTGGGTTTTGGCGGCGAGTTCAGGTATGAACGTTATTCTATTTACGAAGGAGAAAGGGCCAGCTGGGATACCTTCCCCAATCCTTTCCAGCAGGCCCCGGGTGCACAGGGTTTTCCGGGCTTTAGTCCTAAAGATGTTATAACAGATGACCGTAATAACATAAGCTTATATGCCGATGTGGAATTGAATGCAAGCAAGGCCTGGTTAATGGATGCTGCTGTGCGTTTTGAGAACTATTCTGACTTTGGATCTATAGTAACTTTTAAATTTGCCACGCGTTATAAAGTTGCCCATAACTTTAACCTGCGTGGGTCGGTAAGTACAGGTTTCCGTGCACCTTCCCTGCAACAGATCAATTTCAGCAATACACTTACTTCATTCAGCGGCGGTGCTTTGGTACAGTCACGCATTGCACGCAATGGCGATGCCATTACCCAATCTGCCGGAATCCCCAACCTGAGAGAAGAAAGATCAGTTAATGCAAGTCTTGGCTTTGCCTGGAAACCCATACCAGGGTTGACTTTTACGATGGATGGATATATGGTTAAAGTAAAAGACCGTATCGTATTGTCGGGCTTGTTTGATAAGGACGATGCTACTTTGCCAACGGCGTTTACTTCACAACTGGCAGCTATTGGTGTGCAAACTGCACAGTTTTTCAGCAATTCGGTCAATACCACCAATTACGGATTAGATATCGTGGTTGACTACACGAAGAAGATCGGAAAAAATAATTTAAAAGTGTTGCTTGCAGGTAACATACAAAACATGAAAGTGGATAAAGTAAACATTCCGAAGTCATTGGATGACAGTTACAGGCATCGCAAAACTTTTTTCAGCGACCGGGAAGAAGCTTTTCTGCTGGCATCTGCACCAAACGCTAAATTTAATTTCAGCCTGCAATATGCCATTGGAAATATCGGTTTTGGAACCAATGTCAATTACTTTGGCAACATGAAGTCCTTGGGATTTGGCTGGACAGGTTTAGCCAGTGCTGCAGGAACGAACGGCCCGGGCGACCCTGCTATTTCGGGCAGCTTTACCGGCATTGATCCTTATGTTGATATTGACGGATTCAGCGACGGCATAAATGTGGAAAGGGAGATCTTTAATTACAAACCTAAAGTTACGGTTGACCTTTTTGCATCTTATAAATTTTCAAAAAAGATAAGCCTGTTTATTGGAGCTGATAATATTTTTAATGTACATCCGAATTTTGCAGCAGTGCAAAATGCACGCTACCAGTCATTTGACAATGAAGCCGGCGGGCCATGGGAATCTGTACAGATGGGCTTTAACGGCAGAAGATTATTTACCAAGCTGGCCTTTAATTTTTAAGGTTTAATTGAAGCATATGCTGTCCCGCAAAGGCACAAAGATCACAAAGCCGTAATAATAAAAAATCTCTTTGTGTACTTCGTGTCTTTGAGGGATTTTTTATTATTAAAAAGTGATTATGAATAGCAATATGAAGAATTTTATTTGCTGTATTTTATTTTCTGCATTGCTGCAATTTGCTTTTGCACAAAATAAAATCATTGTTTTTCAATCTGATTTTGGATTGAAGGATGGAGCCGTATCTGCTATGAAGGGAGTTGCAACCGGCGTTTCTCCCGATCTGAAATTATTTGATCTTACTCATGAAATTCCGGCCTACAATATCTGGGAAGCAGCATACCGGCTTGAACAAACGGTAATGTACTGGCCTGCCGGAACTGTATTTGTTTCGGTTGTAGACCCGGGTGTAGGTACCGAAAGAAGATCGGTAGTACTGAAAACAAGATCCGGGCATTTTATTGTTACACCAGACAATGGTACGCTAACATTAATTGCCGAATCTTTGGGTATATCGGAAATAAGGCAGATTGATGAAGCATTGAACAGGAGAAAAGATTCTGAACGATCTTATACTTTTCATGGCCGGGATGTGTATGCATATACGGCCGCTAAACTGGCTTCGGGTGCCATTACGTTTGAACAGGTTGGCAATGCATTACCCGGGGAAGTTGTAAAAATTGCTTATCAAAAAGCGGTTCAGGAAGGAATGAAAATAAAGGGGAACATTGCGATCCTGGATGTGCAGTATGGCAATATCTGGTCAAATATACCTGCAGCACTTTTTAAGCAGTTGAATATACATGTTGGCGAAAAACTGGATGTGGCCATTTATAAAAACAATCCCGCTGGCTATCCCGAAAAAAAGTACCAGGCACGTATGCCTTATGTGGAAACATTTGGCGGCGTGGCAAAAGGCAAACCATTGGCCTATTTGAACAGCCTGCTGCAATTGTCATTTGCATTGAATATGGGAAATTTTTCTGCTGCCCATAAAATTTACAGTGGAAGCGAATGGACTGTTGAAATATCGAAAGCTTCTGCGGAAAAATGAAAATATCTGTTAAATATTATTGCGCCATTAGTTTTAAAGCATAAGTTTTAACAACTGAAACATTCTTTTTGAAATTTGAAATTTATATCTTGTCAGTGAATTCAATACCCAAAAAACATTTCTTACCTAAAATTACATTATGCAAAACTGCTGCAGATTAAAATGGCCTGAGGGATTTTCTTTTTTCAGCGGCCCTGGTATTTCTTTTGCTTTACTTTTAATCATTTCTTTTGGTTCATGTATTAAAGATCCTGCCGGCGGGGGAGGAACCGGCGGCGGTGGAACAGGCCCGCTTGCCGAGCGCATCATTTTAGATACGGCCTATGGCGCAGATCCTAAACAGAAAATGGATATTTATTTACCGGGTGGCCGCAACACAGCTACCAAAGTTATCATCCTCATTCATGGTGGAGGATGGGAGGCCGGCGATAAATCTGAAATGAATTATTACAAAAACCTGCTCAGGCAAAAATGGCCCGATGCAGCCATTGCCAATATCAATTACCGCCTTACCAGTAACCCTTCTGTTCATTATTCCGAAATTATGAGCGATATCACCGATGCTGTAAACATGATGATCAGTAACAAGACAAATTTTGTGGTGTCGGATACACTTACCATGGTAGGAGCCAGTGCAGGTGCACACCTGGCCATGTTATACACCTATAAATACAATACAAATAACAAAGTAAGGGCAGTTGCCGATTTTTTTGGACCTGCAAAACTGAGCGACTGGACCTGGTACAACAGTTTTAATTTGTTCATGGGTAAATATATCCGGGATATTCTGATACCATTCAATAATGCTCCCTGGAATGTTCCTTTATACGATTCCAACAGCCCTTATGCTGTTGCTACTGCCACTTCAAGGCCCACGATCATTTTTCATGGTACCATTGATGTAATAGTTCCCCTGTATCAAAGTCAATGGATGCGCGGACAATTGAATACACTGGGTGTGCCCAATGAATATTACGAGTATATAGACGGGCATGGGTTTAATAACAGCAATACCGATGATGCCATGAATAAGACAGTAGCATTTTTAAAAGCGCATTTACGATAAAATTTAACGGAGCTTAAAAATTGAAACTTTGTATGAGAAAATTGATGATGCTGGGAACTTTGATGCTGAGTAGCTTTTTAGTTTTTGCACAAAAAAATTATGCAGTGATGGTTTCGGATGCTAAAACCGCCAATCCCGTTGCCGGAGCTTCTATAAAAATCTTGTCAACCGGGGCAACCATCACTACCAGCCCAAGCGGAAATGTAGTGCTGTTCGTATCTCCCGATGACTCACTGTTGATCACTGCCAAAGGTTATAAAGACAGGAAGCTGATGATGGTAAACCAGTTTGTTGCATTAACCGTTATACTTGATCCGGTAAGCAAAGAAAAAGTTGCGGTAAAGCCCAAAACAAAAAAGCCGCAGCGTAAGCAATGATTTTGTGCATATCGATCAATTTTCCATGTCTTTTCGTTTTATCCAGGTATATCGTAAAATAAACTGCCCGTTTATTTTTACGGGTTCCATTAAGGTATTGTAAGGAAACCCTGCATAATACGTTTCGGGCCCTGTTTTCTTCCATTTAATGAATTTGTTGTTCAGCGATTGCTGTATTGATTTATTCAGACAGGAGTCGCAGGAAAAAATGGTCTCCTGCCTGATGCACCGGTTTAAATTATTGAAATAGAAAATTGAGGTTGCAGGCAAGGAAAGCGTGTCCTGTAGTGTAAAGCTGATGGAGCTATCGGTTTCTGCAGATGAATATTTTCTGTTATTATCTGCATAATATTTTACCATATTGTTTTTGACCTTCGTTCTTTTATCCAGTATAAAATCCTGAGAAAACACCATCAATCCAATTACAGAAAATAAGAAATACAAAAACAATCTTTTCATTGATTAAGTTTAAATCCTGCCGGGATATTCCTCCAGTGCTTTTTCCAGGCAATCCATTGCGGCATTGATGGCATGTACATTGATTACATAAGCCAGCCGCACTTCCTGTTTACCCAGTCCCGGTGTGCTGTAAAAGCCTGTTGCCGGTGCCAGCATCAGGGTTTGGTTGTTGTAATTAAAAGATTCAAGCAGCCACTGACAGAATTTATCAGAATCATCAATAGGCAATTTGGCCATGGCATAAAAAGCGCCGCCCGGGTTGGGGCAAAAAACACCCGGAATGGCATTTAGCCTTTTTACGATCGTATCGCGGCGCAATTTATATTCGGCCCTGGTGCCGTTAAAATAATCGGCCGGCAAATCTACTGCAGCTTCACCCAATATTTGTGCAAATGATGGCGGGCTTAACCTGGCCTGTGCAAATTTCATGGTAGCATCAAGCAATGCTTTGTTTTTGGTAACAAAGGCTCCTATGCGTCCGCCACAGGCACTGTAACGCTTGCTGATGGTATCCATTAATACCACATTGTTATCAACACCGGTGAGGTGCATGGCGCTTGTATGTGTTCCTTCGTAACAAAATTCGCGATAGGCTTCATCCGCAAACAAATACAGGTTGTACTTGGTTATCAATTGTTTTAAAATCTCCATTTCGGCTGCGCTGTATAAATAGCCGGTAGGATTATTGGGATTACAGATAACGATCGCTTTTGTTTTTGAGGTAATTGCTTTTTCAAATTCCTCAATAGGCGGTAATGCAAAACCTGTTTCAATACTCGATTTTATAGGTATTACGGTAACATCGGCTTCCACTGCAAAGCCATTGTAGTTGGCATAAAAAGGTTCAGGTATGATCACTTCATCGCCGGCATCCATACAGGCCATAAAACCAAAAATGATGGCTTCGCTGCCGCCGGTTGTAATGATGATCTGCTCATGCGTTATCTCAATACCCACTGTTTTGTAATACTGCACCAGTTTTTTGCGGTAGCTTTCATTACCTGCACTATGGCTGTATTCCAGCACTTTAAAATCAGATTGCCGCACTGCATCCAGAATTTGAGGCGGCGTTTCAATATCCGGTTGCCCGATGTTTAAATGATATACGGTGGTTCCTCTTTTTTTAGCAGCTTCTGCATAAGGAACCAATTTACGAATGGGAGATGCTGGCATTTGCATGCCGCGGTTACTGATTTTTAGCATGGAGCAAAGTTATAAGTTCTAAGTTATAAGTTTTAAGTTTGCAACATGCAAATTTTTGAAACAACCAGCCGTATCATTATAACCTGCAGCAACCGCTTATCTCCCTGGCTACAACTGGAAGTAGCTGCATTGGGCTTTAAACCCGAACGGATTTTTAAAACCGGTGTAGAACTGAAAGGAACCCTGCAGGATTGCATAAAACTTAACCTGAATCTGCGTTGTGCAAGCCAGGTATTATTTTCTTTAAAAGAATTCAATGCAGATAATGCGGATGACCTGTATAAAACACTGATTGATTTTCCCTGGGAAAATGTATTGGCGGTTGACGGTTATTTTTCCATCAGCAGCAATGTGAGTAATGATACCATCAACAATTCTTTATTTGCCAATGTAAAAGTGAAGGATGCCATTGTGGACCGTTTTAGAGATAAAACCGGAAAGCGCCCTAACTCAGGCCCCGAACTGGACAAGACCGTTATTCATTTATACTGGAAAGAATCGCTGGCCGAAATTTTTATTGATACATCCGGTGAAACCCTATCCAAACATGGATACCGGAAAATCCCCGGCAAAGCACCCATGTTGGAATCACTGGCCGCAGCTACATTGCTGGCAACCAAATGGGACCGGAAATCAACATTTATAAACCCCATGTGTGGCTCCGGAACAGTGGCCATTGAAGCCGCATTGCTGGCTACCAACCGCAAACCCGGGCTGCTGCGTTTTAATTATGCTTTTATGCACCTGGTTGGATACAAACAAGCCATGTATGATGTTGAATTTAGAAAACTGGAGCAACAGGTTGTTGATGTACCGGGATTAAAAGTGATTGCCACAGATATCAGTGAAGATGCGATCAACATTTCAATAATAAATGCCGGCATTGCCGGTGTGGAAGAATTCATAGATTTTGCTGTGTGCGATTTTGAAGAGACAACCATCCCGATAGCTATCGGGACCGAGGGAGAAAACGGCGTTATTTATTTTAACCCCGAGTATGGCGACCGCCTGGGCGTGGAAGCAGCACTTGAAATTACCTACAGCCGCATGGGCGATTTTTTAAAGAAGAAATGCAAGGGTTATTTTGGATATATCTTTACCGGTAACCTGGAGCTTGCCAAAAAGATCGGTTTAAAACCCAGCCGCAGGATTGAATTTTATACGAGTAAAATTGATTGCAGGTTGTTGGAGTATGAGTTGTATAGCGGAACCAAACGTGTTGATAAAATTTAGTATGCTACATATCCGGGCTGTATAATTTTCTCCATTGGCTACTGGTTTATTTTTTAGTTTTATTATCAACCCAATCCGGGTTTTATTATAAATAAGGGCTTTCTAAAAACCATGAGTTATGAAAAAAAAAGCAACCTCCATTTTAATTATTGCATTATTATTAAGCACCGGCTTAGCTGCACAATCACTTGCTGTTAATACAGATGGGAGTTCGGCCAACAGCAGTGCACTTTTGGATATAAAAAGTATAACCAAGGGCTTGTTAATACCAAGAATGGCCAAGACTGAAAGAAACCTCATCGCTTCACCTGCAACAGGTTTGCTGATTTTTCAAAATGCACCGGACAGCATCGGTTTTCATTTTTATGACGGAACCGATTGGATCTGGCTTACCAACAGCACCACTCCGCAAAACTGGCTTACCACCGGCAACAGTGATGTTACTGCATCCAGTTACCTGGGCACCAACAACAGTACCGATCTTCGTTTTGTTGTTAATTCATTTGAGCGTTCACGTATCAGCAACAGCAGTGGTTTCTGGGGTTTTGGCGCCGAAACAAATCCACAATACGAAATTGATGCATCTTTAAATTCAGCAGGAGTTAATCCCTGCAGCCGCAATGGGGTAAGAATAAAACCGGCAGGCTTCAATAATAACTGCGATAATGGTTTCTTTATGGGGCTGGATAATTTTAATTCTATTGCCAATGCTTCTATCTGGAATTACGGAAATAATTTATCGGGAGCACAAAGCCTGAGAATTGGGCTTAACAATAACGAAGTAGTGCGCTTTACTCCGGCGATAGCCCAGGGGTTGGGCGAAACTGATCCGCAATATACTCTAGATATGCGGATAGGAATGGCAGCAATTTTTCCCTGTTCACGTAACGGAATACGGATCAATACCCCGGCTAACACCAATGCCTGTGATCAGGGACTTTTTGTTGGCTATGATGTGAATACGGTCAATACCAATGCCTCATTATGGAATTTTGGAGATGGCTCTTTTGGTAACAGTTTATCATTGCGCTTTGGTTTGGGTAACGATTTTACAAATGGCGAAAAAATGCGCATCACTGCAAATGGTGTGGGCATAGGCTCGGTAAGCCCAATTGCAAAATTGCATATTATTGACAGAACCGGAGCCCTGCTGCCAGGTGTAATGGTCACCAATACCTCGCTTCCTCCTTCAACAAACGGTTTTTATACAGGCTTAAAAGATAACAGCAGTTCTAATACAGCCAGAATATGGAATTACCAGAATGCCGATATTGAATTGGGTACCAACGATCTTCAGCGTATGATTATTACATCAGCAGGGGATGTTGGAATTGCCACTATTGTGGGTGCTACGCCAAACAGTACTCTGCAGGTTGATGGAACAGTTGCAGTTGGCGTAACCATGAATATAGCCGGAGGAACTTTAATTGCACCGGCTTTAATAAACAATCAAAAATCTTATCTGGGATTAAGCCCCGCAGCAGGAAATGAATATTATCTGTTGCCCGCTCCTGTATCCTGTGCAGGCAGGGTGTATTATATCCGCAACAATGACAATGCAGTTTCCGCACAGGTTGGTACTGTAGCTGGATTATTATGTCCCGGAAGTGGAACATGCCTGCCCTTTGGTTCTTTTTACGAGCTTAAAAGTACAATTTCTGTAAAAACCATTATTGCTATATCTGATGGTCAAAACTGGACGATTGGCCAGATAAATTAAAAAGCGGGCCTGTTTTATTTGTAAGTAATCTGGTTTAATTTAATAAAGCAAAATAAAAGGTGGCTGTTATTCCTTATTTCGGATATACACCAGCTTTATCCCTGCCTTATCCGTTTCTCTTTTATCAATTTCAAACAGGGAGGATGATTTGATCAGCGGGGTTAATTTTTGAAATCCATAATTCCTCGGATCAAAATTGGGTTGTTTTTTTAAGATCAGGTTTCCTACATCTCCCAAAAATGCCCAGCCATTTTCATCTGCCAGGTCATTGATGGTATGCGCAATTAATTTTAATGTTTCTTTGTTCAGCTTATCCACAATTGTTTTTGGTTTGGGGCTGCTGGATTTTGTTTTAGCAGGATTTACTTCTTCCACATCTTCAGCGCCAAATACCGGGATGATCTCCATGTAAATAAATTTATCGCAGGCAACTATAAAAGGGTTGGGTGTTTTCTTTTGCCCGATGCCAAACACTTTCATCCCGGCTTCACGTAATCTGGTTGCCAGGCGTGTAAAATCACTATCGCTGCTGATGATGCAGAAGCCATCCACCTTGCCCGAATATAATATATCCATAGCATCAATGATGAGCGCACTGTCGCTGCTGTTTTTGCCGCTGGTATAACTGTATTGCTGTATGGGCGTAATGGCATTTTCAAGCAGCACATTCTTCCAGCCGCTTACCGTGGGTTTTGTCCAGTCGCCATAAATGCGTTTAAAAGTTGGTGTGCCGTATTTGGTTATTTCTTCCATTACACCTTTTACATTGCTGTAGGGCACATTGTCGGCATCAATTAAAACTGCCAGGCGGATATCTTTTTGTATTTCCATAAAATGAATGTTGTGAGTACAAGGTAAATCATTTTTAACTTATTAAGCTGTCAGTCTGAGCCTGCCTTAGTCGGCAGACAGGCTTGTCGAAGACGTTGTATAACAGAACTACCCGTTGATATACAACTCTTCCACCTTCTTGCGTGCCCAGGGCGTTTTACGTAAAAACTTAAGGCTGCTGTTTATGCTGGGGTTGCTTTTAAAACAGTTGATGGGAATGCGTTTGCCCAGTTCTTCCCAGCCATACATCTCTACCAGATGCGTTACGATCATCTGGAGTGTTTTGCCATGCAGCGGGTCATTAGAGGGAATCTGGTTCATCGGTTTTAGTTTCTTCTGTTGCTGTTTGTTCCTTTTTGCCTGTTGCCATTAAACCAATCATCATTACCACGGCCGACAATAACACCACCTGCAGTATAAGCGATTTATTTACCAGCGGAATCTGTTGAGCCGGAACAATGGATAGAAAAAGCAGGATATTTATCAAACCCCTTGGTGCTATGAACAACATGGGAAACATCGGTATTTTGGATACTTTAAACTGTATGGCCCTTATGATCAATGCTACAGCAACAATGCCTGCAGCCCATAAAAAATTATCACTGTTTAAGATTTCTGCAGTTTCTATCAGGTAGCCAAACAATAAAAAGAAAACGGTGCGTACCATGAATGTGCCTTCTGTTATCAGCTCTTTGAATTTGTGTACTTCTAGATTTAGTTCATCAGGTTTTAATTTACTGATCCATCTGAATCTTTTCAGTTCGTCGAGGTTGCCCAGGAACAAACCAAAAATAAGAATGAAGATAAGTGCAGGTAAATGATAGAGTTTTGCAATGGCATAGATCAGCAGTATCAGTAAAACAATTGGAACAAATTTAATGTGGTGATCGATCTTGCTCAGCAAAAATGCCAGTAAAATGGTAGCAAAAAATGAAACTCCAATCATGATCAATAACTGCAATCCAGATTCTAAAGCCGTATGAGATTTATTGAGTTCGGTAAGGGCAACGAAATTAAAAAGGATAACGCCAAAAATATCAGAAAGACTGCTTTCGTAGGTGATAAATTCCCTGTTGGCTGCACTTAAATATTTTACGCTGGGTATCGCAATGGCACTGCTGATGACAGAAAACGGAACTGCATTGGTGAGTGCATCTCTTAAGGAAAGGCCGGATTGAAAATACTGAAAAGCGAATGACAGCAAAAAACTCATGAACAATATAGGGAGCAAAGCAGCAATGAATGATTTGCTTATAATCCGCATTTTGGATTTGTTCAATTCCAGTTCCAGCGAACCCTCCAGCACGATAAGTATTAATCCGATCGTTCCAAAAATGGGTAATAGTCGGGATAGATCGGGAATATTGATGTGCAATGCCCCAGCCATTTGCCGAACTCCCCATCCTAAAAGCAGCAAAAGAATTACAGAGGGTATCCTTGTTTTGGAAGAAGTAAGATCAAAAATATAAGCGATCAGCAATAAGGCGCAAATGGTAATTATAATGGCTGAGGTCATACTTAAAGATAATAAAAAACGCCCTGTTAAAAGCAGGACGTTTAATTTCATAACTGTAAATTATTTTTAGAATGCCATTTTCTTTTTCAGATTTTCATCAATGGCATCCAGGAATTCTTCGGTGTATAAATAATGCTCGCCATGATTTACTTTATTGCCATGAATACAAACGGCCAGGTCTTTTGTCATTTTACCGCTTTCAACGGTTTCAATACAAACGGCTTCCAGTGCATTACAAAAATCAATAAGTGGCTGGTTGCTGTCTAATTTACCCCTGAAGGCAAGGCCTCTTGTCCATGCAAAAATAGAAGCGATAGGATTGGTAGAAGTTGGCTTTCCTTTCTGGTGTTCCCTGTAGTGGCGGGTTACGGTGCCATGTGCTGCTTCAGCTTCCATAGTTTTTCCGTCGGGTGTAATCAAAACGGATGTCATTAAACCCAAAGAACCAAATCCCTGTGCCACCGTATCGCTCTGCACATCGCCATCATAGTTTTTACAGGCCCACACAAAATTGCCGTTCCATTTTAAGGCGCTGGCAACCATGTCATCAATCAGGCGGTGTTCGTAAGTGATGCCGGCAGCATCAAAGCTTGCTTTAAATTCTTGCTGGTATACTTCTTCAAAAATATCTTTAAAACGGCCATCGTATTTTTTGAGGATGGTATTTTTTGTAGAAAGGTACAAAGGCCATTTTTTGCTTAGTGCCATGTTGAAACAACTTCTTGCAAAACCATAAATACTTTCATCGGTATTGTACATACACAGGGCCACCCCATCACCTTTGTAATTGTAAACTTCAAAGGTTTGTGCCTCGCCACCGCCTTCGGGGGTAAAGGTCATGGTTAATTTTCCTTTGCCTTTTATCACCGTATCAGTTGCACGGTACTGGTCGCCAAAAGCATGACGGCCAACAATGATGGGGGCGGTCCAGTTGGTAACCAGTCTTGGTACATTCTGCATTACAATGGGCTCACGAAAAACAGTGCCATCCAGAATATTACGGATGGTTCCGTTTGGTGATTTCCACATTTGCTTCAGTTTAAATTCTTCTACACGCTGTTCGTCGGGGGTAATGGTGGCACATTTAATGCCTACACCGCATGCTTTGATGGCATTGGCGGCATCTATGGTAACCTGGTCGTTGGTTTCATCGCGGTATTCCATGCCCAGGTCGTAGTATTGAATGGGAACATCCAGGTAAGGAATGATCAGTTTGTCTTTGATGAATCTCCAGATGATACGGGTCATTTCATCTCCGTCTAATTCCACTACGGGGTTTATTACTTTTATTTTTTCCATGTTTTATAAATTGTTTTGCAAATGTACATGAATAGGGAAAGTCAAAATGTAAAAAGGCAAAATTCAACAGTCAAAAATTTGAATCCGCTTCTTTCACGCATCACTTTCCTTCCGGCAAACAAGCTCATCAATCATAACTTCCTACAGGCTGGTACTTTTCTTTAATTGTGCATCACCTGTAACCGCACCCATATCAGCAATGATCTCATCCCCAAACTCCGTTGTTTTTAAAAGGGTGGCTCCGCTCATCAGGTTATAAAAATCTATCGTTACCCTTTTACGCATGATGGCAGCCTGCAGCGCAGAAGTGATCAGGTCTGCCGCTTCTTTCCAGCCGATATATTCCAGCAGCATGCAGCCGCTTAAAATAACCGAAGAAGGGTTCATGCTGTTGGTGCCGGCAAATTTGGGTGCCGTGCCATGCGTAGCTTCAAATACGGCATAACCTGTATTGTAATTGATGTTGGCACCGGGTGCAATGCCTATCCCGCCTACTTCTGCAGCCAATGCATCCGAAATGTAATCACCATTCAGGTTTAAGGTAGCAACTACCGAATAGTCTTTGGGTGCAATCAATATCTGCTGTAAAAAATTATCGGCAATCACATCTTTCACCAGCAATTTGCCTTCATGCAGGGCTTTGCGCTGCACTTCGTTGGCATACGCTTCGCCATGTTGTTTTTTCAGTTCATCCCATTCGTCCCAGGTAAAGGTTTTATCGCCAAACTCCTGGCGGGCCACTTCGTAACCCCAGGTTTTAAAACCACCCTCTGTAAATTTCATGATGTTTCCCTTGTGTACCAGTGAAACAGAGGGAAGGTCATGTTCAAGCGCATGTTTTATGGCTGCTCTCACCAGTCTTTTGCTTCCCTCAGCCGATACCGGTTTTACCCCATAACTGCTGTCGCCCGGGAAACGGATATTTTTAACGCCCATTTCCTCGATCAGAAATTTTTCAAATTTTTGTGCTTCTGCACTACCGGCTTTCCACTCAATGCCTGCATAAATATCTTCGGTGTTTTCTCTAAAAATGATCATGTCCACATTTTCGGGGTGTGTTACCGGAGAAGGAACGCCCTTAAACCATTTAACCGGCCTTACACAGGCATACAGGTCAAGGTCCTGCCGCATGGCTACATTTAATGAACGGATTCCGCCGCCAATGGGTGTGGTTAGTGGCCCTTTGATAGACACCAGGTAATCTTTTGCAGTCTGCAGTGTTTCGGCAGGCAGCCATTCGCCGGTTTGTTTAAAGGCTTTTTCGCCGGCCAGCATTTCCTTCCATTCAATTTTTCTTTCGCCGTTGTAAGCTTTTTGCACAGCGGTATCAAATACTTTTTGCGCTACAGCCCATATTTCGGGGCCAATGCCGTCGCCTTCAATAAACGGGATGATGGGGTTGTTGGGAACGTTGAGCCTGCCGTTGGAGGCCATGCTGATCTTATCTGCCATAAATTTTTTATTTGAGGCTGCAAAGGTAAGGCCTGCGGCTAAAAATTGATCATGCAATTCAGCCATCCTTTATCAATCACAACTTCCGGGTATTTTTTATAAAAATTGATGGCGGGCTCATTCCAGTCCAGCACCTGCCAGGCCATGCCGCTGTATTTTTTTTCTTTACATTCTTCGATCAACCTGTCAAATAACAATTTGCCAATTCCTTTACCCCGCATTTTTTCGGTTACCAGCAGGTCTTCCAGATACAGGCGGGTGCCCTTCCAGGTGCTGTATCGGATATAATATAAAGCAAATCCGATGACCTCACCCCGGCCCTCTCCAAGGGGAGAGGGTGAAGAGGAGACCTGAGCGGAAGGAACCTCAGCTACAAAAGCCTGCCAAACCGGGTTTGGCCCAAAACCACATTCCACAAAATGATCGAAGGATACAGTAACGGCATCCGGTTCTTTTTCATATACTGCCAGTTCATGAATGAGTTCCATCATTCTTGTACAATCTTCTTTTACTGCTTTTCTTATTTTTATTGACATGGGTTAAAATTTTATAACTGAAAATACTACGGTAAGCTGCAGCGTGATGGCTGTTGCCAGGCAACATAGCCAGCCCCAGAACCATTTTTTTTGTAGACCAAGTTTCTGCACATTTAAAAAATACAGAACAATCATTAACACAACAGCTACTAATAATGAGCCAACAAAAAATGTGGTTCCATTTATATTACTTACTGTTGCAGCAACAGCATAAGGCAATAAAATAACAGAACCAACCAGGCAGGTGGCTCCCATATTTTTCAGGAATTCCCACTTTTTATCAGCAAGAAAAAAAAAGGCGGCAACAATTTGCAAACCCCATTTGGCACCGGCTATACCGGTTGATAATAATTTTTGGGGCAAGCCGCTGTATAAAGGACATACATCAACAAACCACCAGGTAATAACTGTGGATAAAAAGAAATACAGCAGGGCCGCATAAATTTTTCGGGAATTGCTCATATTTTTTATTGCAGTGCCTGTTCCAGGTCTAAAATAATATCCTGTACGTTTTCAATACCCACGCTCATGCGTATCAACCCATCGGTAATGCCATACTGTTCTCTTTTTTCTTTAGGCACACTATAATGTGTCATGCTTGCAGGATGAGATAGCAATGTGTCGCAGGTGCCGAGTGATACAGCCCGGACACACATCTGCAGTTTGTCAATAAAAATTTTAGCGGCTTCCAGACCGCCTTTCATTTCAAAACTCAGCATGGCACCCGCATGGCGCATTTGTTTGGAAGCAGTATTAAAATCCGGATGCGAAGGCAAGCCCAGGTAATTTACTTTGCTTACAGCAGGGTGTTCTTCTAAAAACCCCGCAACTTCCATGGCATTGTGGCAATGGCGTTCCATTCTTATTTCCAATGTCTTCATGCCCTGGGTAAGTAAAAAAGCATCAAAGGCATTGCTGTTGCTGCCCAGCAAGCGGTGCACTTTGGTTATATGGCCGGTCATCAATTCAATATCTTTTCCAAGTAACACTCCACCGATTGCAGTGCCATGGCCATTTAAAAATTTAGTGGTGCTGTGCATTACAAAATCAACCCCAAATTGAAAGGGCTGTTGCAGGTAAGGTGTGGCAAAAGTATTATCAACGGCCACTATTAAATTATTTGCTTTGGCCAGCCTGGTCAACTCATCAATATCCACACATTGTATGGTAGGGTTGGCAGGTGTTTCCAGGTAAAGCATTTTTATTTCAGGGTCTGCATGAATTGCGTCAGCTGCAGCATGTAGATCCCGCAGGTCAATAATGATGGTCTCAATTCCAAGCGGGGGTAAAATTCTTTCAAGCAGGTCCTGTGTGCCGCCATACAATGAGTAATGAGTTAAAACCTTATCACCTGCTTTTAAAGTGCCCAGCATTAAAGTGCTGATGGCCGCCATGCCGCTGGCGTGTAAAATGGCTTTTAACTGCAAGGGGTTTCGGGATGCATCATGTATTCCAAAACTTTCGAGTGCAGCAATTTTTTGTTCGGCCTCGGTAATGGTGGGGTTGCCCCAGCGTCCGTAGATGTAGCCTTTTTCTTCGCCGCTGAAACGCCTCATGCCCTGTTCGGCTTCATCAAATACATAAGTACTGCTGGCATAAACAGGAGTTAGATGGGCATAATTTGGATCTTGCTCGTGGCCGCCGTGGATGGCTACCGAACTAAATCCGCTGAATGGATTTTTTTTATCGGGCATATGGAAAGTTTATAGTTTGTGGTTTATCGTTTGTGGTTACTCAATCAGTAACTTTGAAAATGTTATCAAAAGTAAAAAAATAAAAATGAAAGAACTGCTGCAACAATTCGCCGCTTATAATATCTGGGCAAACAAATTACTGGTTGACAGGATAAGCAAGTTGAGCGATGAAGAGATCAACCGCGAAATCGTAAGCAGTTTTCCATCTTTGTATAAAACCATGCAACACATGTGGCTGGCCGAAGAGGTATGGTGGAAGCGGTTAAAGCTGATGGAAAATATTGTGCTGGAAAGCGCTCTGTTTGCCGGTCCTTTTAGTGAAATGGTGGATACGCTGGCCAAACAAAGCCATCAATATAAAGAGTGGATAGACGGTGCAACGGAAACCCAACTGGCGCATGTTTTTGCATACATACGAAATAAAGAACAGCATAAAATGCCGGTTTATCAAATGCTGCTACATGTATTTAACCATGCCAGCTACCATCGCGGACAACTGGTAACCCTGCTCAATCAACTGGGTGCCGGTAAAATACCGGATACAGATTTTTTCACTTTTTGTAAAGTAAAGTAAAAGGCAATTGGCAATGTGAAGTAACCAAACAAAAATTTGGTAATGCGGAAATGTGTTGGAGTGTTTTTCAAAAAATATGACTCTTGCTTCAATTCTCCCTCTTAAGGCGGCAAGGGGTATGACTTCTAATTGTGGTCAATCATCGTCATCTTAACTCCATATCCAATACGGTAACCGCCGCGGCCGGGTGTTGGGGGTTGGTATTCTACATGTAAAAAATTACGGTAAACCAGGCCAATGCCTTTGGCATATTTTTCGGCGCCAAAATTTATTTCGCTGTACGCATTGGCATCTGCAGGATTGCCGATGATCTCATCACGCTGGTTAACATCCAATGTACTGTCCAGCTGGAATGTACCCACAGTTTGACTGGTATTTACATTCTCGTAGGTATAGTCCCAGTCATCGAGGTATTTTACGTTTGAGTTTAAAGAATAGGTATCAATATAGGTATTGCCTTTCCAGGTAAAAGCCTCTCTTACCGGTCCTTTAAGTTTTAAGTAACGCATGTTGTTTTCAATAAACTCCAGGCCAAATTCGGTGGGTACAGCCATAAATGTATTATCGGGCACCCAGGGGTTAGCAGCTGTTTTACGAATATAACGGGTTATCCGGTAAGCGGGTCTGCCCAGGTTATCGGTTAAAGTGCCATCCACCTGGTGTTTTACCTGGTATTTCATTACCGTATCTTTTGTTCCAAAATTTATAAAAACGGTAGAGTCGAGGTTATAAGTAATGTATTTACCAACCAGTTGTGGAGCATAGTCTTTTACAGCCGGCAGTTCAAGTACTTCTGCATCTTTGTTACAGGAACTGAAGAAAGCGGCAGTAATAACGGATAAAGACAGGAATACCTTTCTCATAAGATTATTATATATTACAAATATAGATACAATTACACGTTAAAAGGCTGCTCCTGCCGTTGAATAATTCCACCGCCAATTACATCATTGCCTTCGTAAAAAACAGCACTCTGGCCGGGGGCAACACCTTTAACAGCCTCATAAAAACGAACATTTATACCATTTTCGTATGTACTCAGGGTACTTAAGGCACCTTTATCTTTATATCTTATCTTGGTAATGGCTTCCATTCCCTCGGTAATTCCATCGTATTTTATCCAGTTTATGCCATTCACTTTCATATCGGTGCGGTTCAAATCCGCTTCTTCTCCCAGTACCACGGTATTGGTTTCGGGCAAAATTTCGGTAACAAAAGCGGGTTTACCCAGGGCGATATCCAATCCTTTGCGTTGACCAACCGTATAAAAAGGATAACCCTTGTGTTTGCCCAGGATCTTTCCGGTCTTATCAATAAAATTTCCGCCGTTCACCCTTTCTTCCAGGCCATCTACCCTGCGTTTTAAAAATCCCCGGTAATCGTTATCGGGCACAAAACAAATTTCGTAACTCTCATTTTTTTTAGCCAGTTCGGGGTAACCAAAATCATGTGCCATCTGGCGTATGTCCTTTTTGTGGTAGGTGCCCAAAGGTAAAATGGTACGGCTCAGCAGGTCTTGCTGTAACCCCCACAGGGCATAGCTTTGGTCTTTGGTGTCATCTATTCCTTTGCGTATGAAATACCTGCCGTTGGTATGCTGGTGCACCTGGGCGTAATGGCCGGTTGAAATAAAATCGCAGTTCAATGCATCTGCCCTTTTCATAAGGGCCCGCCACTTGATATGCGTATTGCACATTACACAGGGATTGGGGGTACGGCCGGCGATATATTCCTCTATAAAATTCTCTATTACAAAATCGCCAAACTCTTCCCTGATGTCTAAAATAAAATGCGGAAAGCCATGCTGTACGGCTGCCTGCCGCGCATCATTAAAACTATCCAGGTTGCAGCAACCCGTTTCCTTTTTACCGGTTGAGCCCACACTGGCCGCATAATCCCACGTTTTCATGGTAATGCCCACCACCTCGTAACCCTGTTTATGCAGCATTAAAGCAGCCACGGTACTGTCTATACCGCCGCTCATGGCCATTAATACTTTTCCTTTTTTACTCATAACCTCACCCCAACCCCTCTCCAAAAGGAGAGGGGCTTTTGCACCTCAAACTTTGAAGAATGGTATATTTTTTTGTTACAGCGCAAAGATACGGCTTAGTTGAGAGTTGAAAGTTGATGGTTGATAGTTGGGGCTTTTGAATTTGGGAATTTCCTGATTTTTGGCAGATAGTATAAATTGAGTTCTAGTTATGCAAATACTCTTAATAACTTTCAACTTTTAACCTTCAACTTTTCACTTATTTTGCATCTATGCAGCAATATCTTGATCTACTCAGGCACATCATTGAAACCGGTAACGATAAAAGCGACCGCACCGGAACCGGCACCCGCAGCGTTTTTGGCTACCAGATGCGCTTTAACCTGGCCGAAGGGTTTCCGCTGGTAACCACCAAAAAATGCCATCTTAAAAGTATCATTTACGAACTGCTGTGGTTTTTACAGGGCGATACCAATATCGGTTATTTAAAAGAGCACAACGTAAAAATATGGGATGAATGGGCTGATGAAAACGGCGACCTGGGCCCGGTGTATGGCAAACAATGGCGAAGCTGGGTTGGTGCCGATGGGGTAGAGGTTGACCAGGTGAAGGAATTGATACATACTTTAAAAACAAACCCCGACAGCAGGCGCATGATCATCAGCGCCTGGAATGTGGCCGATCTGCCAAAAATGAAACTGATGCCCTGTCATTGTTTGTTTCAGTTTTACACCTCACCCCCAACCCCTCTCCAAAAGGAGAGGGGAGTAAAAGGCAGCCTTTCCTGTCAATTATACCAGCGTTCGGCAGATGTATTTTTAGGTGTGCCTTTCAACATTGCATCCTATGCATTATTAACCATGATGATCGCACAGGTTTGCGATATGGAGCCGGGCGAGTTTGTGCATTCCTTTGGTGATGTGCATTTGTACAACAATCATGTTGAACAGGCCAACCTGCAGTTAAGCAGAACCCCTTTTCCGTTGCCGCAGATGAAGATCAACCCGGCGGTAAACAATATTTTTGATTTTACCTTTGAAGATTTTGAATTGATTAATTACGAATCGCATCCTGCCATAAAAGCGCCGGTGGCTGTATAAAACCCCCTAACCCCCGCCCTTCGGCTACGCTCAGGATGAGGGGGAACTTTGGAGTAAGTTGGTTTAAGAGATTGTTTTTGTGTTTGCTGTACATTTTAAAATTGAAAATAATGACCATTAGTTTAATAGTTGCTGCCGCAGAAAACAACTCCATTGGTAAAAACAACCAATTGCTCTGGCACTTGCCCAATGACCTTAAATTTTTTAAAAACACTACCTGGGGCATGCCGGTCATCATGGGGCGCAAAACATTTGAAGCGGTTAACAAACCATTGCCCGGCCGTTTTAATATTGTTATAACCAGGCAGGCAGACTGGAAAGCGGAAGGGACAATCACAGCAACAGATTTACACGATGCTTTGCTAAAGGCAAAAGCAACAAACTGCAACGAAATATTTGTAATTGGCGGAGGAGAGGTCTATGAACAATCCATGGAGATGGCCGATAAATTGTACATCACCCGGGTGCATGCCACATTGGATGGTGATACTTTTTTTCCGGCAATTGATGAAACCCAATGGCAGCAAACTGCTTTGCAGGAATTTGCTTCTGATGAGAAACATGCATATGCTTATTCATTTCAAACCTGGGAAAGAATTCAACAGTAAAAACCTGCCTGCCGGCAGGCAGGTTCAAAAATAAAAATTGTATACCCGTTTTACATTAGCCAAAAAATACCTGTATTATTACCTCACTGCATCCAGCGGAAAGGGACACGGTATTCATTCGCCCTTTGTTTTCGGGTTTATAAAGCATATACTTACCGATAATACCCCTTACCCTGCTTATCAGCCAATAGAAAAAATAAGAAAAACATTACTGGCCAATTCAGGTGTAATTGAAGTGGAAGATTTTGGTGCCGGCTCATCTGTGATCAAAACCAATAAACGAGTGGTATCGGCCATTGCCGCATCATCGCTCAAGCCAAAAAAATACGCACAGCTTTTATACCGGATGGTACAATATTACAAGCCCGAAACCATTCTTGAGTTGGGCACTTCCTTTGGTATTACCACGGCATATCTTGCATCTGCCAATGCCGCCTCCAATGTGTTTACCTGCGAAGGGTCAGGTGCTATTGCTTCCATCGCAAAACAAAATTTTGCAGCACTGCAATTAAATAATGTACAATTAACCGAAGGTGATTTTGCTAAAACCCTTTCTCCGCTTTTATCAAAACTGAGTAAGACAGACTTTGTTTTTATTGATGGCAACCACCGAAAAGAGCCAACGTTACTTTACTTTAACCAGTTGCTGAAATATGCAACACCCAAAACCATATTAGTATTTGATGATATACACTGGAGTGCAGAAATGGAAGAAGCCTGGGCTTTAATAAAAGCCCATCCTGCAGTAACGTTAACCATCGACCTGTTCTTTATCAGTATTGTTTTTCTTAACCCTGATATTAATCATAAACAACACTTTGCCATACGGTTTTAATTTTTCTTACATTTGCCCTAACTATTTGCTTATGATAATCGGCGTTTTAAAAGAACCATCTCCCGAAACCAGAGTCTCGCTGTTACCCGAACATGTTGCCATTCTTAAAAAATGGAATGTAGCAGTTTATGTAGAAACCCATGCAGGCGTAACTGCTTTTGCAAATGATGATAAATATACCGAAGCCGGCGCAGTCATAAAATCACGTAGTGAAGTATTGCAAAGCAGCGATTTTATAGTGAGTATAAATGCGCTTCCTCAATCTGAAATCGACAACCTAAAATCAAAAATCGTTTTAGGTGTTTACCAGCCTTTATTTAATGCAGCATTAATGAAAGATATTGCTGCAAAGGGTTTGACCGTGTTCAGCATGGATATGCTGCCCCGTACCACCCGTGCACAAAGCATGGATATTTTAAGCAGCCAGGCCAATATTGCCGGTTACAAAGCGGTATTGCTGGCAGCCAATTTATTCCCTAAATATTTTCCCATGTTTATGACGGCTGCCGGAAGTATTCCGCCCGCCAAGATGTTGATACTCGGTGCAGGCGTTGCCGGCCTTCAGGCCATTGCAACCGGTAAAAGACTGGGTGCTGTGGTAGAGGTGTTTGACACCCGACCTGCCGTAAAAGAAGAAGTAATGAGCCTGGGTGCAAAATTTGTGGAAGTAGAAGGCGCCGCCGATGCCAGTAAGGCAGGTGGTTATGCGGTGGAACAAAGCGAAGATTTTATGCAACGCCAAAAAGCAAAGATTGCAGAAAGCGTTGCCAAGGCAGATATCATAATTACCACTGCACAAATTCCCGGTAAAAAAGCCCCCATTTTAATTACCACCGAAATGATGGCGGCCATGAAGAATGGTTCGGTTATCATTGACCTGGCTGCCGCTACCGGCGGTAATACCGAACTTACAAAGAATGACGAAACAGTTTCGCATCATGGTGTAAGCATTGTGGGTAATTCGGCCCTGGCTTCAACCATGCCCAGCGATGCGAGTAAATTGTACGGTAAAAATATTTTGAACTTTTTACAGCTCATGATCGATAAGGAAGGCAAATTCAATTTGAATTTTGAAGATGATCTGGTGAAAGGAACCTGTGTGGTGCATGATGGAAAGATAACGAATGAAAGAGTGGCCGGTCTGTTGTGAACTTAATAATGAAAGCTATACAGCAAACCGCAGGCAATAAACATCAGTGAACCGAATCTGAGTTTACAGTAGTACAAATGCTAAATCAGGGAACCATCCGACAAAGGGGATGTAATCCTTTGTCGGGGCCCTTTTTGGTTACTTTTTGGGCAAGCAAAAAGTGACAAAGAGTTAGAGAAGAACTTACATAAAGAAAAGAAATTAAAATAAACAGCATCAAACAAAAATGGAAAATATTCTAAACTTTATTTCATCCAACCAACAGATCATCTACATCGTTATCCTGATGATATTTGTTGGTATTGAAGTGATAGGCCGTGTGCCCAGCGTATTGCATACACCACTCATGAGTGGCGCCAACGCCATACATGGTGTGGTGGTAATTGGTGCCATCATCATCATGGGACAAGCTGAAAGTGAAAATTACCTGGCACTGATACTTGGTTTTATAGCCGTTGTAGTGGGCACATTAAATGTAGTGGGTGGTTTTGTGGTAACCGACAGGATGCTGGAAATGTTTAAGAAGAAAAAGTAATGCCCCCTAAATCCCCCGGTGGGGGACTTTTATCGTAGCGAAGAATGAAACAAATATTACGAAACAAGTAAAACATACTCTTCTCCATTTCCTTCTCCGCAAGCTGGCGGAAGGATAGGAGGGGCTTTTAATTATGGGATCAAACATACTTACACTTTGCTATTTAATTGCTTCGGTAACTTTTATACTCGGACTTAAAATGCTGAGTAATCCTGCCAGTGCCCGTAAAGGAAATTTACTGGCTGCATTTGGAATGGCCATTGCCATTTTAGGTACCATCTTTTTATATACATCCGAAACCGGTGAGCACCTTGGAAACTATCCCTGGATATTTGGCGGTTTATTGGTTGGCGGAGTTGTAGGAACATTGGCCGCAAAAAAAGTAAAGATGACGGCCATGCCCGAAATGGTGAGTTTGTTCAATGGAATGGGTGGCGCATGTGCGGCTTTGATCTCTGTGGTAGAGTTCAACCATCTCTCCAAAGAAATTGAAGAAGGCGTTGTAAGTGCAGCAGATGTACAGCCCACTGTTTTAATCATTGTTTTAGGATTGATCATCGGTTCTGTTTCTTTTGCCGGCAGCATGATCGCCTGGGGCAAATTAAACGGCAAAGTAAAAGACCTCAGTTTTACCGGTCAGAATATTTTAAACTTATTGGTACTTGCCATCACGATTGCTGCAGGTGCATACCTGGTGTACGATCCCACACAGCATTTGCTGGTGTATGTTATTTTGGGCCTGGCATTGGTATATGGTGTGTTCTTTGTAATGCCCATAGGCGGTGCCGATATGCCCGTTGTAATTTCACTGCTTAATTCATTCACCGGTGTAGCTGCGGCCTGCGGCGGATTTTTATACGATAACAAAGTAATGCTCACCGGCGGTATCCTCGTTGGTGCGGCTGGTACCTTACTTACCATACTCATGTGCAAGGCCATGAACCGCTCATTGCAAAATGTATTGATCGGTTCTTTTGGCGGCAACAAAACAGCATCAGGCGCCAGTGGTAAAGACCAGGGTGCTTACAAGGAAATTAGCCTGGCCGATGCAGCGATGGTGATGAGTTATGCCAACAAAGTAATGGTTGTTCCCGGTTATGGGTTGGCGGTAGCGCAGGCCCAGCATGTTTGTCATGAACTGGAAAAAATACTCGAAGAAAAAGGCGTGGAAGTTAAATACGCCATACATCCCGTGGCCGGCCGTATGCCGGGGCACATGAATGTACTCCTGGCCGAAGCCGATGTGCCTTACGAAAAACTGCTGGAGATGGAACAGGCCAACGATGAATTCAAGACCTGCGATGTGGTTTTGATCCTTGGCGCCAACGACGTGGTAAACCCTGCTGCTAAAAATGACCCTGCCTCACCTATATACGGCATGCCCATACTGGAAGTAGAATTTGCCAAAACCGTTATTGTAAACAAACGCAGTATGAAACCCGGTTACGCCGGTATCGAGAACGATCTCTTCTTTCAACCCAAAACAAGTATGTTGTTTGGCGATGCAAAAAAAGTATTACAGGATCTGTGTGCGGAAGTGAAATCGGTTTAGGGTTTTGTGTTTTTGGTTTTGTGTCCCGGCATTTGATCTTTAATGGGCTTCATTGGCAACAGTTGTTTGTTCATTTTTAGTCTTTTAGTAAAAGAATAAAAATGAACCACTCTTGTACAGCAAATCTTTATGGAGCCTTTATCTAAGCGTAAATAATACCAGTCTTTAAGGCTTAAAACAAAAACTTTTCCCAAAAATAGCAACCTGTAATTTTCTAACAGTAGAATTACCAATGTACAAGTCACAGTAGTACAAAAGCCCAATCAGGGAACCATCCGACAAAGGGGATGTAATCCTTTGTCGGGCTCCTTTTTTGGTTCTTTTTTGGAGAAGCAAAAAAGAACAATAAAACAAAAGAGGTTTTCTATATCACAGCAAATCACCCTATATATTATTTTCCTATATTTACAATCAAACCGTAGTAAATGAAACATATTCTCGCCCTGCTACTGTTAGCATTTATCTCTTTTAATTGCCAACAAAATGCTCCCGACCCTGTACCGCTTTTACCAACGGTTACCACTGTAGCGGCAAGTTCTATAACGGCCACTACAGCATTAAGCGGTGGAAATGCAACTGTTGCCGCAGGGCCATCAATATCTGCCCGTGGTGTTTGTTGGGGCACTGCACCCAATCCGGATATAAATGGCAACCACACCATTAACGGCAGTGGAGCCGGAACATTTGCAAGCCCCATATCAGGCCTTACTGCAAACACCACTTATTATGTAAGGGCTTATGCCACCAACTATGTAGGAACAAGCTATGGTAATGAAATAAGTTTTACCACTACCACATCAACAACGGCATTACCAACCGTTACAACAACAGCAGTATCGGCTATAAATACAACTACTGCTGCAGGCGGTGGTAATGTAACTGCCGATGGTGGCGCAGCCGTAACAGCCCGTGGCATTTGCTGGAGTACGGCAGCTAACCCAACCATTGCTTTACCAACCAAAACAACTGACGGAAGCGGAATGGGAATTTTTACAAGTGCCATCACCGGTTTAACCGCTGCTACCACTTACCATGTACGTGCCTATGCAACAAACAGTGTGGGCACCTCTTATGGCGGCGATTCTGTTTTTACTACACCACCTGTTTCAACCATACCAACTATTACAACCACCGCCATATCAGCCATAACCAATACAACAGCTAACAGCGGAGGAAACATAAGTACCGATGGCGGTGCAGCAGTAACAGCCCGTGGTGTTTGCTGGAGCACAACGGCAAATCCAACAATTGCTTTACCAACCAAAACAACCGATGGTACGGGCATCGGAACTTTCACCAGTGCTATATCCGGTTTAACTGCATCAACAACATATCATGTACGTGCTTATGCAACCAATAGTGTGGGTACGGCTTATGGGAATGATGTTAGTTTTACAACAACTTCATCAACACCAGATGTGTATGTGGCTGGATATGAATTTGGAGGAACAGAGTTTGTTGCAAAAATCTGGAAAAATGGGGTAGCTATATCACTTACTAACGGTTCTTTTGATGCAAGGGCAAATTCAATTTTTGTTTCTGGTGCCGATGTTTATGCAACGGGTTGGGAATACAATGGAACGGTAAATCAGGCTAAACTATGGAAAAATGGAGCTCCTACAACTCTTGTAAGCACATGTAGTGGCGATGGTTGGGGTGTATATGTTTCTGGCACGGATGTTTATGTTGGAGGAAAGGCTTGCACTTCCGCATCGCTAACCAATCAGGTTGTTGTCTGGAAGAACAATGTGCCCTCTGCTTTAAGCAATAGTGCGAATATTATGGATGGAAGATCTGTTTTTGTTTCTGGAACAGATGTATATGTTGCCGGATGGGAGGAAATAAATTCTTCAATTGTAATTTCAAAGGTTTGGAAAAACGGGGTTGAAACTGCTCTGAACATTGGCACTGTTGCATTTGTTCATTCTGTTTTTGTTTCGGGTAGTGATGTATATGTGGCTGGTCAGGAATCTAACGCACCCACATATGTTGCAAAGATCTGGAAAAACGGCGTTGCAATACCTCTTACTAATGGAACTAATGACGCAGGTGCATATGCTGTTTATGTTTCTGGTACAGATGTGTATGCGGCAGGCAATGAGTATAATGGTACAAAGTATGTTGCAAAGGTTTGGAAAAATGGCGTTGCACAATCTTTAACAAATGGTGCAAATGATGCTTCTGCAAATTCTGTGTATGTTTTTGGCACAGATGTATATGTTTGTGGCTATGATGGTGACGTTGCAAAAGTTTGGAAGAATGGTGTAGCTACTTCTTTAACAAATGGATTAAATATTGCTGATGCTACAGGAATTTTTGTAAAATAACTTTGCGAAATATTTTTTTCACACTCGTCCTCGTCTCTGACGAGGATGCTTTGGTTTAAAGACTCAGTCTTATTTTACAGCTCCCTGCCGCTCAATAATAAACTGCATTATACTCTCCAGTTCAACCCCAGCCATCTGCATCGCTTCCACAATTTCATCCCTGTTCACCGCAGCAGCAAATGCCTTGTCTTTAAATCTTTTTTTGAGGCCCTTTACTTCCATGCCTGTATATCCTTCGGGCCGCATTAAACTGTAAGCATGTGTAAGGCCACTCAGTTCATCAAAAGCATACAGCATTTTATCCATCCGGGTCTCGGGTACTACGCCAAAATGATTGTGGCCATGGCTGGCAATGGCCCTGATGATCTCCGGGTCAATATTGCGGGCCTCCAGTTCTTCAATAATTTTTTTGCAATGCAGTTCGGGCCACTGGTCCCAGTCGGCATCGTGTAACAGGCCGGCCATTTCCCACCGCCATTGGACTGCTTCATTCAATCCTTCTTTTTCGGCTGCCCAGCATTTCATTATATGCGACACCTGCTTCATGTGCAGCTGTAGCCTTTCGTTCTTAACCCAATCAGTAAATAACTGGTATGCTTCATCACGGCTTAACACATTGCCTGCATTTGCAGGGTTTCCAAAAGAAGAGCGGTTTAATAATAAGGACATAGTGGTTGTTTGAAAGTAGCGTCTCAGTTTAAAAATCTGTCAGGCTGACAACTCAGTGGTTAAAGTCTATTCAAACTAACCCGCTACCTGGTTGAATAAGTATAGGCGAAAATAAAAATTATCAGCTAACTTCAATCAATTTAAAAATAATTGCTTGATCAACCTTCCAACTGAATTAATACACTCGTTACAAAACATAAAAGGCTTTGACGAAGAAGCTTTTAAAGCAGTGCATCAATCCGGGGCACAGCTAACTTCGGTAAGGTTGAATCCTGGGAAAATATTCGATATTCAATATTCAATATTCAATGTTCAACTAGAGACCGTTCCCTGGTCTTCTAACGGGTATTATTTAAAAGAACGCCCTTCCTTTACCCTCGATCCGCTCTTTCACGCAGGCGCTTACTATGTTCAGGAAGCAAGCAGTATGTTTTTGGAAGAGGCGTTAAAACAAACCGTCGATCTTACCAAACCCGTAAAAGTATTAGACCTTTGCGCAGCACCTGGTGGTAAATCTACCCTGATACAATCGGTTATTTCGGCAGATAGTTTACTGGTGAGTAATGAAGTGATCAAAACCAGGGCAAATATCCTGGCAGAAAATATGATTAAATGGGGAGCAGCCAATGTGATCGTTACCAATAACGACCCCAAAGATTTTCAGCGACTGCAAAACTATTTTGATGTAATTGTAGTTGATGCGCCCTGCAGCGGCAGCGGCCTGTTTCGTAAAGACCCCAATGCCATTCATGAGTGGAGCGAAAACAATGTAGCGCTTTGTGCCCAGCGCCAGCAAAGGATTTTAGCAGATATTATGCCCTCGCTGAAAGACGGCGGCGTTTTGATCTACTCAACCTGTTCTTATTCCCGGCAGGAAGATGAGGAGATCGCAGATTGGCTGTTTGATGAGTTGAAAGTTGAAAGTATAAAGTTGAAAGTTGAAGAGTGTTGGGGAATTGTTGAAACGGTTTCTGAAAAAAGCAGTTCATTTGGATATCGTTTTTATCCTGATAAAGTAAAAGGCGAAGGCTTTTTTATTGCAGCGTTTAGAAAACCTGAACCCTTGGCAACCATTACTGATGGCAAAAGTCTCACCAGGGCCCTGCGGGAAAAGTCAAAAATAAAAAATAAGCAGGCGTTTACTGCTAAAGAAATTGAATCGGTAAAACCTTACCTGGTAAATGCAGATCATTATTTCTACATCAAACAACATGACGAAATAATTGCTATACCCCTGCATCTTGAAAATGAACTCACCATAATTCAATCTTCTTTGTACATAAAAAAAGCTGGGGTAAGGTTGGGTACCATCATCCGTAACGAACTGATACCTGCCCATGACCTGGCTGTAAGTAATATTATTGATCCTGCTGTTCCAAAGCTGGAGGTAGATGCAGCAACAGCTTTGCAATACCTGCGTAAATTGGATTTGAATATTGAATCTGCCATTAAAGGATGGGTGCTGCTTACGCACCAACATTTACCAATTGGCTGGATAAAAAATTTGGGAAACCGTACCAATAATTATTACCCCGCAGCGTGGCGCATTCTTAACAAATGAATGGCTGATTCAACCGGCAAAATTCCGTTTCTTTGCAACGAAAATTATCCAATTATGAAAAAATTATGCTTCCTGTTTTTAATAATTCCCCTTTTTGCAGCAGCGCAGGATAAACTGCTGGTTGAAGGCGTATCTCCGGGCCTGTACCTCACACACAAGGTTGCACCTAAAGAGAATTATTACAGCATTGGAAGGATCTATAATGTAAGCCCAAAAGACATTGCGCCGTTCAATAAACTGCAGCTGGAAAAGGGTTTAAGCCTTGGGCAAACCATTAAAATACCATTGAACCCTTCAAATTTTTATCAAAGCGGCAATGCAGCAAACGATGAAACATTTGTGCCGCTTTATTATAAAATAAAAGAAAAGGAAGGCTTGTACCGGGTTGCTAAAAACCACAATGACCTGCCTTTGGAGACACTGAAGCAATGGAATAATATTACCGGCGATGCGGTTAAGAACGGAGCGCAACTGGTGGTGGGTTACCTTAAAGTAAAAAAGGAATTGTCGGTTCTGGCAAAGCATGGTACAGGTACTTCCATCGGATCAGCAGTATTTACGGTAAAAGAAGAAAAAGCCGATCCTTTACCAGAAGCCCTTAAGGTTCCGGTGAATATAAATGGAGCTGAAAAGAGAAAGCCAAAAGAAACGGTAAAAGAAAAGACTGCCAAAGAAGCTGAAACAAAAGCCGTAGTTGCTGCAGAAACAAAAATCTCAAATCCCGAAAAGATAACTCCCGTTGCAGAACCGAAAAAGACAATTAGGGAAAGCAATACGAATGATGCTGACTTTAAAACTTTGTATGAAGGGCAGATCAAAAACGCAGAGATCATTGAAACAGACGGTAAGGCCGGCGTTTTTAAAAGTACCAGTGGCTGGTCCGATAAAAAGTATTATTGCCTGCATAATAGTTCTACCCAGGGAACCATTATTAAATTAACTAATCCTGTTAATGGAAATTTTGTTTATGCAAAAGTGCTGGATGCCATACCCGATATAAAAAAAAATGATGGCTTATCAATTATTATCAGCAATGCAGCTGCAGATGCTCTTGGTGCTTCAGAGGCTAATTTCAATTGTTTGATAAAATACGCAAAGTAAAAACCTGACAAAGGCTAAAAGTGATAGCCTCTTAAAAAAGAAGCAATATCCATTTTCTTTTTGCCTTCCAATTGCAGTTCCAGTACCGACAGGTAACCATCGCCACAGGCAAATTGTAAATATGTTTTCCGGTCTGTTTCAAAACTTCCCGGTGCTGTAACAGGAGCCTTGTTTACTTTAGCTGCTTTATAAATCTTAAGTTTTTTGTTGTTTAAAAAAGTAAAAGCTGCAGGGTAGGGTGCAAGTCCGCGAATGAGGTTGTATATATCATCTGCCGGTTTGTTCCAGTCAATGGTACAGGTTTCGGTGAATATTTTGGGAGCGTGCTGGAGGAGTCGGGAGTCGGTAGTCGTGAGTTGTGAGTCGTGAATCGTGAGTGGGGAGCAGGCTTTAGCAGTCTCCTTACTCAGGTCTGACGTCTCACGACTCACCTCAGAAGTTTGAGGTGTTTCATTTAAAGTTCCTGCTGCCAGGCCTTCAACTGTTTTTACCAAAAGCCGGGCACCAATTTCTTTCATCTTATCATGTACATCACCGGCATTATCGGTTTCGTTGATCGCAAAACTTTCCTGCAATAAAATATCACCGGTATCAATTTCATGTTTTAGTTTGAATGTGGTCACACCGGTCTCTTTTTCGCCATTGATAACTGCCCAGTTAATAGGTGCTGCACCGCGGTATTGCGGTAAGAGGCTGCCATGCAGGTTTACAGAACCCATGGGCGGCATATTCCAAACCACTTCGGGTAACATTCTGAATGCAACCACTATTTGCAGATCTGCCTGTAACGATTTCAGCTTTTCTAAAAATTCAGGGTTCTTTAATTTTTCGGGTTGCAGTACATACAGGTTGTTTTCAACGGCATATTTTTTTACGGCACTTTGCTGCAATTCCATGCCACGGCCGGCGGGTTTATCGGGTGCAGTTATTACGCCCACAATATTACAACCTGCTTTTACCAGTGCATCCAGCGATGCCACGGCAAAATCGGGGGTGCCCATAAAAACGATACGCAATGATTCAAAATCTTTTTTAGCAGCTAAAGTCATCTGGAGTTATTCAAAATCTGTATACAGTAAATATTTTTTTCTCTTTGCCTTGAACTCAGCCAGGCCGGGCTGCCAGCTTTTCTTTATTTCAATTTCAGATTTGCCTTCCTTCACCTGTTGCATCAGTATATCATTGCCTGCCAGTTTGTTAAAGAAATTATTTTTTAAAAAGAAAGTATCCTTGCCGGGAAACATCTTATAGGCATCAATAAGATACTCCAGGTGTATGCTGCTGTTGAGCCTTTCCAGCAATTCTTCCACACTGCCGCTCAAATTCCAGCCATAGCATTTTTGATAGAAACATTTGCTGTTTTTGGCTCCGGCATTGGGTTTGGGTGTAAATTCAAATAAGTTATGGGGTAATGCCGGATGGCCAAAGATCTGAAAAGGCTTTTCTGTTCCTCTTCCTTCGCTCAATACCGTGCCCTCAAAAAAGCAGGTGGAAGGATACAGGTAAATACTCTGCATTTCTTTTAAATTAGGAGAAGGCATTACCGGTAATTGGTATTTTGTGTTATGGTCGTAATTTTTGCATTTGATAACCTGTATATGAAAAGGGGTATCTACAGTTGGTTTGGTCGTTACATTGTATGCATTGATGGCATTGGCTTCTTTGGATAACCAGTTTTCGCCGGTCAGCATCAATGCAAATTCACCAATCGTCATACCATATACAATAGGTATGGGTTGCATACCCACAAAACTTTTAAATTGCATATCCAGTACCGGCCCGTCTATATAAAAACCATTGGGGTTGGGGCGGTCAAGTATCAATACAGGCTTATGATTTTCAAGCGCTGCTTCCAGGTAATATTGCAGCGAAGATATAAAAGTATAAAAACGCACGCCTACATCCTGAATGTCAAAGATCAGGATATCAACTCCTTTCAGATCTACGGGTGTTGGCTTTTTGTGGTTGCCATAGAGGCTAATCACCGGAATACCCGTTTTTTTGTCTTTGGCATCGCTTACGTGCTCGCCGGCATCAGCATCTCCCCTGAAACCATGCTCTGGCCCGAAGATCTTAACCACATTAATACCGCTGCTGAGTAAGGTATCAACCAGGTGGGTGTTTTTAACCATACTGGTTTGATTGGCAAAAACCGCTACTGATTTACCTTTTAGCATGGGCAGGTAAACCTGCATACGTTCAGCTCCGGGTATCACCGGAGCCTGGTTTACCGGCTGGGCAAAAACCCAGTTACCCATTAGTAATACAGCTGCAAAACAGTATTTTAACTTTTTCATGCTGCTAATTTCCCAAAATCTTTTCATTTGGAGGCAATTATGTGTTAATTTGCCCCCGTTTTAACAGAACCTGCCTTTTTTCTTCAACATGTACAGAATAAAACCGGTAGTTGGAAAAATTCAAAATTCAAAATTAAAAAGTAAAAAGATAACACATGAAACAGGTAAAAGCAGGTGATTTGGTAAAAGTACATTACACCGGTAAATTGATTAATGGTGAGCAGTTTGATTCATCTGCCGGCCGCGAGCCGCTGGAATTTACAGTAGGAGCCGGGCAAATGATAAAAGGATTTGATGATGCCATGCCGGGTATGAGTTTGGGAGAGAAGAAAACAATTAACATTGCTCCCGAAGATGGATATGGCCCCAGGAGCGAAGAGGCAATCATCGAATTTCCGAAAGAACATGTGCCTGCAGAAATGGTTTTAGAACCAGGCATGCCGCTTACATTAAGCAACCAGGCCGGGCAACCGGTTCCGGTAATTGTGGTTGAAGTTAAAGAAGATGTGATCATCCTGGATGCCAATCATTTTTTGGCCGGACAGGAGCTGGTTTTTGATATAGAACTGGTAGAAATAGCAGAATAAGTTAAAAGTAAAAAGTAAAAATTAAAAAGGCAGTTTGCGAAAGCAAATTGCTTTTTTTGTATTTCGGATTTACTAACGGCGAATATCGAATGTTTCAGATATTCCTGAGTGTTAATTATTTTATACATACTGCAGTAAAAAACATTCGATATTCGTACATTCGATATTCAACATTTTATACATGATCCAGATAAGTCCCGACAACATTGCTGAACGCTTCATGCGTTATGTTCGCATTGATACACAAAGCGATCCTGCCAGCACAGCTCATCCCACATCAGAAAAACAAAAGGATTTGAGCAGGCTTTTACTGAAAGAATTATTCGGCATGGGGATCACCGATGCCTCTACGGATGAATATGGGTATGTGTATGCAACTGTTCCATCCAACAGTGATAAAAAAAATATACCTGCCATTTGTTTTTGTGCGCATGTAGATACAGCACCCGATTGCAGCGGCACTAATGTAAAACCTGTCCTGCACCGCTATTACAACGGCAATGATATTGTTTTACCTGATGATCCGACACAGGTACTCCGGTTAAGCGACTCTCCTTATTTAAAAAACCACATCAACAGCGGTATTATTACCGCCAGTGGTACAACGCTGCTGGGTGCCGATGATAAAAGTGGTGTGGCAGCCATTATGGAAGCTGCTTTATATTTTGTACAAAATCCTGCCGTTAAACACGGAGACATAAAAATTTTATTTACACCCGATGAAGAAGTAGGCCAGGGCGCCGCTAAAGTAGACATGCAGAAACTGGGGGCACAATTCGGATATACGCTTGATGGCGGTGAAGCCGGAAGCCTCGAAGATGAAACCTTTAGTGCCGATGGTGCAGTGATCACCATCAGTGGGGTGATCACACATCCCGGTTATGCAAAAGATAAAATGGTAAATGCTTTAAAGGTAGCCGGAGCTGTGTTAGACGCTTTTCCTAAAAATGAATGGAGCCCCGAAACGACCGAGGGCCGCGAAGGTTTTGTGCATCCCACCTCAGTAAACGGAATTGCTGAACAGGCTGTCATTCAATTTATTTTACGTGATTTTACCAATGAAGGTCTGGCAGCTCATCATAGCCGGTTAAAGGCCATCGCAGAAAAGGTAGTGGCCTCGTTTCCGGGAGCAACCATGCAGTATGTTGCGCAGGAGCAATACCGGAATATGAAAGAAGTACTGAATAACCATCCCCAGGTTGCAGCTTATGCTGAAGAAGCTATACTAAGGGCCGGCCTAACGCTTAAAAAAGAGAGTATCCGTGGCGGAACCGATGGCAGCCGGTTCAGTTATATGGGTATGCCCTGTCCTAATATTTTTACCGGTATGCAAAACATACACAGCAAGCTGGAGTGGATCGGCATAAATGATATGGCCAAAGCTGCCGAAACCATTGTGCATGTGGCGATGATCTGGGAAGAGCGGTCATGATTTACAGCTTAAAACTTATGCAGGTATTTGGTATACCATTCAGAAAAAGCTTCCATTTTTGGCGTATTGTCTTTCAGCCATAGATCATAGCTGTCATCTCTTGATTGTGTGATATAATAACACAATGCTTCGGTATGATTATTTTTTGCAAGGGTAGAAAAATAGTCAACATAAAAATTCCACCAAAACCCCTTTTTGTCTTTTTTTTCATCTCCTAAAATGGTGAATAAGGTATGGCTGTTTTCGGCAAATAAGGCAACGGCCGGTTTGTTTTTATTGGATTCATTTTTTTTTGCGGCTTCCAGCATATCCATCATCAGGGTGGCAGTGCCAAACTCATCATCCACTTTTTTGCCTCCCGTGGTTTTGGATGCCGGTTTTACATTGCCTGCATTCTTCCATTCATCTTCCAGGGCCATCAAAGCCAAGCCCGATCTTTTGGTCTTTGGCTCCATCAGCAGAAAATTATATAAGGCCAGGCTCGATTGTACCCGTTTTTCCTGTGCCAGCATACACATACCCAGGAGGAAATGGCTGCTGGCATGCAAAGGATTCAGCTTTAATGCATTTAGTAAAGCAGCTTCTGCATCGGTATAATTCTTTAAATTAAAAGAAGTAAGTGCCAGGTTATAGTACAGCAAATGGTTTTTAGAAAATTTCTTTAAAGCCAGTTTGTAGGTTTTGATGGCTTCCGTCTTTCTGCCCGAAAGGTCAAGCGCCGAACCTTTCAGAATAAAGGCCTGGTCTACATAATCCTGGTTTTGGGCTATCACCCTGTCGGCATGCTTCAGGGTGTTGGCATAATCTTTCATTGCCAGGTAAGAAGAAGCCATTTCATAATGGGCATGTATAGAATTTTTATTGCTTTGCAATGCTTTTTTATACATTTCAATGGCGCCGGTATAGTCGGCTTTGTCGTGCAGTTTGATCCCTTCTGTTATAAAATTATTTTCCTGTGCAAAAAGCCCCAGGCATAATAGCAGGCATACCGGTAAAAATTTGATCTTTTTTTTCATCACAAATAAATTTGCATTAATTTTTTACAGGTTGATGATCTTCAAGCAGTTTTCTTAATTTCTTTTTCAGGGTAAAATTATTTTTGGCATCATTACAATAAGCCAGTACAATGCTGGTTGCCTGCTGCTCTGTTTTAATGGGGTTAACGGCTTCTGCTTTATTCTCGAGGGTATATTTTATCATAGCTGCAATATACAGGCTAAGCAAATTCTTGTCAACGCTTATCTCAAGGATATATCCCTGCAAATAGAATTGATGATCTTTGGTGCCGGTCATCCAGTTATTTAAAAAAACCAAGGCGCTGCCCCTGTCTGAATCCACTTCTGCAAAGGGAGTGGTTAGCAAAAAATTTGCAGCAGATAAGGCAAGGGTTTCTGTTTCTTTATAATCGGACGGCTTTTCCAGTTTGATATCCCGGTAGGGGTAAACCATTTGTGCATGTACAACCTGGCAAAAACATATCAGCAGCAATGAAAACAAAAACCTGTACATGAAAATCTGTTTAATGAATGTTGATAACGTTAACCATCAGCATATAAAGATAAAGAGAATTGAAATGATTTGGTGCTCACATGGTTTGTTCGTTATTTTTTAAGCAAAAATAATAGTGGAAAGTTCAGTCTTTTTTCCCAGGCCTGCTCGCTGTGGTTTTCGCCCGGGAAATACCTGGTTATCCAGTTTTTTTCTGTAAATCCTTTTGCTTTCATTATTGCATCAGCTTTTTTTTGCAGTGACGGGTAAAGCGCATCCAGTGTTTGGTCGCCGTGATCAAAATAAATTTTATGATTTACGGGATCGGGCAAATGGGTTGAGAGGTATTTGAAAACCGCATCCGGAACAGGATTGCCTTCCACTACATATATGCCTGTCCAGTGTGTACTGAGGCAGGCTGCCCCGCCAAATATGTCGGGATACTCACAAACAGCATATAAAGAGATGAGTCCACCCATGCTGCTGCCGGCAATAAACGTGTTTTTTCTGTCTGTTAAGGTTGAATAGGTTTTGTCGATCAATGGTTTTAATTCCCTAACCAGGAATTTCAGGTAATTATCAGAAACCGGGTTAAAATATGCTGTAGTTCTTCCGGCCCTCTGCAAATGTGCCGTTACCGAATCTTTTTCCTGTTGGTTTAATGATTGATATGGCTTTTGTGGAAAATAATCATGGTGCCGGGTACTGCCGCTGTTCCATATGCCAACAACGATCACGGTTTTTATTTTATCTTCATCCATCAGTTTGGATGCCATGTTATCAACGTTCCATGCAGCACGGTTCCAGGTAATATCCCCATCAAAGAGCATTTGCCCGTCGTGCATATATAATACTCCATACTTTTTTTTGGGTGTATAGCCTTCCGGCAGCCATACATCAATATTCCGGGAACTAACAAATTCCGATTGCAGATTTTCGATGCGATTGATGGTACCGGATGAAACAGCCGGTAACTGGGCAACGGATTCTGCAATACTAAAAAACATAACCATACACAGGAATAATTTC
>CALRVV010000023.1:0-56198 GCA_943371705.1 Chitinophaga pinensis
CAACAAACAACAAACAACAAACTTACCATCCCGCAAGTTTCAATTACTGATTTCCCCCGTTTCCCCTACCGCGGTATGCATTTGGATGTTGGCCGCCACTTCTTTCCCATTTCTTTTATAAAAAAATATATAGATTATTTAGCGGCTTATAAATACAATACTTTTCACTGGCACCTCACCGAAGACCAGGGCTGGCGCATTGAAATAAAAAAGTATCCTGAACTGACAAAGACCGGTGGCTGGAGAAATGGCACCATCATTGGCCGTTATCCCGGCAAAGGCAATGACAACAAGCCTTACGGCGGATTTTATACCCAGGCAGAAATCAAAGAAGTGGTACAATATGCAAAAGAAAGATATATAGATGTAATACCCGAGATTGAAATGCCCGGCCACAGCAGCGCCGCCATTGCAGCCTATCCATGGCTCAGTTGTTTTCCGCAGAAGCCTACAGAAATACCGGCAAAGATGATCTCGCAAAAAAGTATAGCAGAACAAAATGCAGGCAGGATAAAACTGGTGCAGGAAACCTGGGGTGTATTTGATGATGTGTTTTGTGCAGGCAACGAAACTACTTTTACCTTTTTAGAAAATGTGATTGATGAAGTGAACGTACTATTTCCATCAAACTATTTTCATTTAGGTGCCGATGAATGCCCGAAAGCCCATTGGAAACTCTGCCCGGCCTGCCAAAAAAGGATGAAAGACAATAACCTGAAGGATGAACATGAATTACAAAGCTGGTTTGTACAACGGATTGAAAAATACCTGAACAGCAAGGGCAAAACCATGATTGGCTGGGATGAGATACTGGAAGGCGGCCTGGCCCCCAATGCAGTGGTAATGAGCTGGCGTGGCGAAGCTGGTGGCATTGAAGCCGCCAAACAAAAACACCCCGTGATCATGACTCCGGGAAACCCGGTTTATTTTGATCATTCGCAAAGCAAAAATGAAGACAGTGTAACCATTGGAGGCTACAACCCCATTGAAAATGTATATGCTTACGAACCCATTCCCAAAGAACTGAATGCTGAGCAGGGAAAATATGTGTTGGGTGCACAGGCCAATATGTGGACCGAGTATATGGAATACCCGGAAAAGATTGAATACATGATGTTTCCCCGTATGACAGCCCTGAGTGAGGTTTTATGGAGCCCGGCAGCAAAAAGAGACTGGAAAGATTTTGAAAGAAGATTGCCTGCTGTTTTTGACAGATTGGATAAACAGAATATTAATTACAGTAAGGCGTATTATGATTTGAAAGCCAATGTTGCGGCTTCTTCAGATAAAAATGATTTGATCATATGGAGGCTGGAATCGAAAATAAAGGACCAGGAAATTACAGCAACTTATACCGGCCCGTTAAAAATTTTTTTACAGCAACAAGGGAAAGGAAAAGTTGAAATGCCTGTAACACACCAGGGGAGGTATACTGCCAAAATGAATGTTGGCACAAACAAAACCGTGGTATTAACACAGCAGTTCTTTTTAAACAAAGCCACCGGCAAAAAAATTACCCTTGCAACACAGCCGAGTAAATCTTATCCCGGTGATGGTGCTTTTACCCTGGTGAATGGTGTGCAAAATGAAAAAGGCATGTCAAAATCATCAGAGTTTTTAGGCTTTGCCGGCACCGATCTGGATGCTACCATTGACCTGGGAAAGGAAACAGAGGTATCCAAAATAACCTTACACAGTTTAACCCAACCCGGCAGCTGGATCTATTTACCCAGCCAGGTTGAAGTTTCTTTCATTCCGTTTATTGATACCACCATCATTACAAAACATGCGCCCATTGAATCGGTAACGCTTATTGTAAAGGACGAAAATAATGATCAAACCATAGAATTACCAGCACCCAAAACCTGCCGCTACATCAGGGTTTTTGCAAAAAATTATGGCATCATCCCTGATGGCAAACCCGGTGCAGGCAACAAGGCATGGTTGTTTGTGGATGAGATTGAAGTGCAGTAAGGTGTCAGACCACTACGATAAGAGTCTACACTTTGAGATTCTGCAAAAACAAAAGCAACCTGAGCCTGAATAATTATGTGTAGTGGCCAGACACCTAAGTCCAAAGGCTGATCGCCCAAAAAATCTGCCAATACTAACAAACAATACAGTATAAATCTGGCAATAAACTATCGCTAACATGCATTTCGAACCCCATCAGATATACCATGTTTATAATCGGGGTAACGTTAAGCAATCCATCTTTTTTACAGATGCTAATTACCTTTATTTTCTGCAAAAAATAAAAACAGAATGAAAAAAATATGCTGACATACTATGCTATTGTTTAATGCCAAATCACTTTCATTGCATGCTTGTACCCAATGAAGAAGGCTGTAAATTTTTAGTTTTAGCTGGCAAGGACACCCACATGCAAAACCTTTCAAAAGTAATCGGTAAAACTTTAAGTTCTTATACTAAAGCCCTGAATGTTCAAAATAAAACAACAGGTAATCTTTTTCAAAAGAAAACCAAAGCTAAATTGTTGACAGAAGCAACAAGAACAGATGAACTTTTTACCAATCAGGATTATATAATAACCTGCTTTCATTATATCCACCAAAATCCTTTAAAGGCAAAGCTGGTAAACCTCTTATCAAAATGGCCTTATTCTTCTTACCCTGATTATTATAGTGATAGAAACGGAACTATTTGTAATAAAGCTTTAGCAATAGAATTGTTGGAGCTATCCTCAATTGATTTTAAAAAAGATGGTATAGGTGAACTGAACGACAATATAATTGAAAGAATATTTTAACTTAGAGGTTCTAATAGGTGTCTGGCCACTGCCATCAGCTATTAAATTCAACAACCCTGATTTAAGCTAACTAACTTTTAGGCAGGCAATTTTCGTAGTGGCCTGACACCGCAACCAACTATTATGACTAAAATAGACCTCACCGATTCTCTCGAAAAAATACCGGTAAAGATCTTTCCGGATTCCAAAACCGGCTCTGCCTTTGTTGCCAGAGAAATTGCCAAACTGATCAAGGAAAAAGAAGCCCAGGGTAAAAGACCGGTCATTGGCCTGGCCACCGGCTCATCGCCCAAAACATTGTATGCCGAACTGGTGCGCATGCACAAAGAAGAAGGATTGAGTTTTAAGAACGTCATCACCTTCAACCTCGATCAGTATTACCCCATGGATAAGGATGCGTTGCAGAGTTATCATTATTTCATGCGCAAGAACCTGTTTGAACAAACAGATATTGACCCCAGCAATTATCACCTGCCCGATGGCATGATGCCCAAGGACAAAGTGAAAGCGCATTGCCTCAATTATGAAAAACAGATAGAAGATGCAGGAGGACTGGATATGCAGATATTGGGTATAGGCGTTAACGGCCATATCGGGTTTAACGAACCCGGCAGCAGTATCCATTCAAAAACAAGGCTCATCAGTTTAGATAACAGTACCCGTATTGCCAATGCCTATGAGTTTGGCAATATGACCCAGGTTCCCCGTATGGCCATCACGATGGGAATCAATACCATACTAAAATCTAAAAAAATAATTTTAATGGCCTGGGGGCAAACAAAAGCGGCTGTGATAAAAAAAGCGGTTGAAGATGATGATACCGAAGACCTGCCGGCATCACTTTTGCAAAATCATGATGACTGCATTTTTGTAATTGACGAAACATGCGCCAGCGAATTGACCCGTTTCAAAAGTCCGTGGTTAACGGGAGAATGTGAGTGGACCAACACCATGATGAAACGTGCCGTGGTAAACCTGGCATTAAAATTAAACAAGCCTGTTTTAAGTTTAACCAATATTGATTACAACGACAATGGCCTTAACGACCTGCTGGTTGAAAAAGGCGATGCTTATGAAATTAACCTGCAAGTGTACTATTTATTGAGGGACAGCATCACCGGATGGCCTGGCGGAAAAGTATCTGAATACCGCACCAATCATCCCGAACGCAATGAACCATTCCCTAAAAAAGTGGTACTCTTCTCCCCTCACCCCGATGACGATATCATCAGCATGGGCGGCACTTTCATGCGGCTGCACGACCAGGGGCATGATGTACATGTGGCTTACCAGACCAGCGGCAATATTGCCGTTACCGATGAATTTGTAACCCGGTTTATTGATTTTGCCGTAGGGTTTGAAAGCATGTTTGATATTGATGAGACCAAGAGCAAAAATGTACTGGATGAAGCCACCGCTTTTTTAAAAATAAAAAAGACCAGCGAAAAAGATACCGATACCATCCGGGCAATCAAAGGATTGATAAGAAGATGCGAAGCCAAAGCCACCTGCAAATATGTTGGGTTAACAGATGAGCAGATACATTTTATGAACCTGCCCTTTTATGAAACCGGTACCATCGAAAAAAATCCGATGGGAGAAGCGGATGTGCAGAAAACCATTGACCTGCTGAATGAAATTAAACCACATCAGATTTATTGTGCCGGCGATTTTGCCGATCCGCATGGCACACACAAAGTTTGTTTTGATGTAGTAATAGAAGCTTTACAAAGATTAAAAGCCCTCAACGAGAAACAAGAAACGTCAAACAAGAAACCAGAAACAGAATGGATCTCCGACTGCTGGCTCTGGCTTTACAAAGGTGCCTGGCAGGAATGGGATATTACCGAGATAGAAATGGCCATACCTATGAGCCCCGACCAGGTGGTAAAAAAACGCCATGGTATTTTTATACACCAGTCGCAAAAAGACAGTGTGCCTTTCCAGGGAAGTGATGACCGTGAATTCTGGCAGCGTGCCGAGGAACGCAACGCCAATACAGCTAAACTGTATGCACAGCTTGGTTTAACTCAATATGCGGCCATGGAGGCTTTTGTGAGGTGGAAATTTTAATATGTGTCAATTTTAATGGATTTTAATTACCTTGAAGCTGATTATTTATCCATTATAAGGTACAATGAAAAGAATTTTATTCCTGAGTTTATTATTGTTATCAATAAATACACTCAGGCTTTCTGCACAATCCTGTTTTAATGTTGCCGCCGGAAATGATACATCTATATCCTGTTTGCAGGCTTGTCTTGATTTAAAAGCAAGAATACCGGATATTAAATCAACAGACGATTACCAGGTGGTATCAATACCCTTTCAGCCTTTCCCTTTTACAAACCCCGGAGGTATATTGGTTGACCCTGCATACCAGGATGATAAATTTTCGCCTACTATTAATTTGCCATTTACCTTTTGCTATTTCGGGCAGAATTATACAAGCTTAACGGTAGGGACAAATGGAGTTATAACTTTTGATATATCTCTTGCCGGCGGATTTAATGATTGGGATATTCCTGCCGGAGTGCAAATTCCCAGTGCTACCTATCCCCGGGCCACCATCATGGGTCCGTTTCATGATATAGATCCAAATGCTGCAACAACGGCTCCACAACAACCTGACAGGAAAATGGAGTACATCATCGTGGGTTCTGCTCCTTGCAGAAAGTTTGTTTTAAATTTTCATAAGATACCTTATTATAATTGTGCCCCAAACCTGGTTACCCAACAAATTGTATTGTATGAGGGTACCGGCATCATTGATATGTTTTTACTAGACAAACCCTTAGCCTGTGGCGGCAGTACAAATGGCGGAAGAGCGATCATGGGCATACAAAACTGGGACCGGGATAAATTTGCAGTAGTGCCTGGCAGAAATAATTCGTCGTGGAGCGCTAACAATGAAGGATGGCGTTTTGTACCCAGCGGACCAACCTCTTTACTGGATAGCGTATCTCTTTTTAAAAACGGGACATGGTTTGCCACCGGTACCACAGTTCCGCTTGGCAATGGTGAACTGGAAGCCACATTTGCTAATATTTGCCAGAATGTTGACAGCATGAGTTATGTGGTAAGGGCTTTTTACCGGCAATGTGATAACCCGGCTGTACAAACCGAAGGATCAGATACCATGATCGTTCGCAAAACGCTCAATCCAATTCTTACTACCATCGACAGTGCCCGTTGCAATGGCGGACTGGGTATAATTACAGTCACTACTCCGGTTGGAGCCAATATAGAATATTCGATTGATGGCGGTACCACCTGGCAATTATCGCCGGTGTTTACTGTGCCGGCCGGCAGTTATACGGTTAATGCAAGGGTGGTGGCATCTTTATGTGGTGGCTTTACCAGCGCTGTTGTACAGGAACCCACCATTGTAACTGCAAGTTTGGTTACCACAATTGCTTCCTGTGCCAATAATGATGGTGTTATTGATATTACGGCTGCGGGAGGAAACCCGGCTTACGAATATTCAATAGACAATGGATCAACCTACCAGCCATCAAACCAGTTTTTAAATTTACCGGTGGGCAATTACAATAACATTAAAGTAAGGGATGCCTATGGCTGTATTGCTTCTTTAACTGCAACCATCGCTTTAAACGATACCATGCGGCTTGAGCTGGGGCCCGACAGCACCATTTGTTTTGGCCGAACCATTACTTTAATACCCCAGACTAATGCATTGACCGATACTTTTAAATGGACACCCCGGGCAACTTTAAATTACGATACAGTTAGAACACCTGTTGCCACACCAACCGATACTACCAAATATTATCTTACAGCCAAATGGGGCATTTGCACCAGAAACGATTCCATCACCATAAATGTGTTACGCAAACCGGTAGCCCATGCCGGCAATGATACCACCGTTTGCTACAAAACAAACGCCACCCTGTTTGGCAGTGCCAGCAATTTATCAGGCACCGTAAATTATGCCTGGAGCCCGTCCGATTCTTTAAACACACCCAATGCAGCAACTACCATTGTAAGGATGGATACCACACGTCAGTTTATATTAACAGTAACTGATAATTACGGTTGTAATTTTTCAGTAACCGATAGTGTGATCGTAACGATGCAGCCTGAACTGTTGGCCTTTGCAGGCAACGATACCAATGCCATTTTGGGCAGGCCACATCAATTGCTGGCCACCGGCCGCAATGCAACTGATTTTGTATGGAGTCCTTCAGGGCCTTTAAACAATCCTTTTATTGCAAACCCTCAGGCAATACTGTATAACGATACTTATTTTTATGTACGCATAACCGATGCCATTGGCTGTAGGGATGATGATACCATATTTGTAAAAGCTTACGAGGGGCCCACCTATTATTTACCCAATGCGTTCACTCCTAATAATGATTCCAGGAATGATGTTTTCTTTCCCACACCCGTGGGCATCAGAAGTACCGAATATTTCAGGGTGTTTGACCGCTATGGTGCCCTCATGTTTCAGACCAGGGAATGGATGAAGGGCTGGGATGGAACCTTAAAAGGCAAACCGGCCTCATCGGGCACGTATGTGTGGATGATAAAAGGTATTGATGTAAACGGAAGCGTGGTGGAAATGAAGGGAACCGTTATTTTGTTAAGATAAGGCGTAGATCAAAATTAAAAAGTCAAAAAAGGAACATGCGGTTTCAAGCTTTTGAATTTTGACTTTTAATTCTTCGTTTCCGCATCCAGCACCGCAATGGTTTTTAAGTAGTAAGCATAGGCTTCTTCGGGCGAAGTACCGATACAAACCATACCCATTTTCCCGTATTGTGATAAAGCGCCAATCATATGAAACATCACGCCTTTATGGGTGGCCCCGTCAAAATGCAATCCATGAAACATGGCAATTTCAATCAGGTCCTGCGGCGTAAGCCCTTTGTAGGCTTGGCTCTTCACATTATCTGAAGCATAATAAAACAGTTGCTGGCCATTGGCAGTTTTAAAGATCCCTGTTGATTCATCATAATTTCCATCCGTTAAAAACTGCAGCATCAAAAAAGGATGTGTGGTACCGCCTTTGCGCAGGTTTATCTCTAAAGCATAGTGTTTCCAGCCATCATCTTCTTTTACAGAAATAAAATCAATGCTGAACCTGCCCAGTACCCCTTCATTTTTCAATACTTCCGAAATGGTTTTACCCAGGTGGGCAATTTCTATACGGTAATGTTCATCTGCCGGAAAATGAGCTCCCATAAAAACCTGTTCATCGGCTCCGCTGAGTACCTGGTCGTGTGTAGAAATAATATCCACTTCGCCCCTCGGGTTTATCCTGCACTGTACCGATGGAGAAGCTTTTTTGTCTCCTTCAATAAAAGCCTCCACGACCCCTTCCATTAACTCAAATTTTTGCAGGAACATTTCTGTACTCATATCCCTGGCAACCGGTACAATGGCATCACGCAGGTTATGGTGTACCCAGTTAAACATGTCCTTACCCGACAGTCCTTCAGGATATTTCAAAATGGCATTGCCATCACCTGAAAAACCATCATTTAATTTGATAACTGCTTTTTTTATATGGGGATGCATGTCTTTTAAAGCGGCTATGGCACGAACAATATCATCATAACCCGTTAAATTTTCTGACCCCGGAGGCAGGATTACGCCCGCCTTCATAAAGGCCCTGCGGCTGCCGCTTTTGGTACCCATATAGATCAGCGAGGGGTCGCACCCGTAAATGGGAATGCACAGGTGAACAGCCAGTGTTCTTTCCATACCGGTTGTATTAAAGCAGGCTATATGCGCCACATTACCGGCAGGAATGGCTTTTTTAATGCGTTCGATCAGCCGTGGCCGTTGTAATATTTTTTCTGTTAAAGGAATGGCTGAACTATCGTAACAACTGATGAGTGTTAATCTTTCCCGTGCATGATACCCGGTTATGCCCGGCAACAGGTGCAGGTAATAATCAACGATCACCGGATCTATAGGCATACTGCTTACATAAACCACATTTGCCCGGGGCATGCGCAGCAGCATCAGTAAACACAGTAACCTTTCTTCATAATACAGGGCCCCTTCCACTTTGGACAGTACTTCCTGATCGAGTGAAAGGCTGGGTATTACAACAATGGTCTTGGCGGCCAGGTTATCCGGAAAAAATAATTCAAACTGACTCGCAAAGCCCTGCTGTATTTTTTCAAAAAGCTCCAATTCTTCCAACGACCCCGGCAGAGGCTTTTGCTCATGGCAATAATTAAAAAGAACCTGTGAGGGTCTTGTTTCCCGGTTGTCCTTTAGCATAGCAATCTAATTATTTATGAAGATACAAGTTGCTCAAAAAGGCTCCATAATTAAATGAGTTAAGTCATACCTGGCAAAGAGTTAGGTCATGTTATTACAATTATAATCAAACTATCTTCCTCAATTAATCCACAACGCGTTAATAAATAATGGCCATTTGTAAAAAGATATGCTTTTAAAAAATTGTTATGTTTGTATATGAACTGGACTGAAAAGAAATCCATCCGTATTGCCATTTTGGACATGTACGAAGGTGTAATCAACCAGGGCATGCGTTGTATCCGGGAAATCCTTAACCAGTATGGCGAAACCCACCACCTGGATATAACCTGGGATGAATTTGAGGTTCGTTTGGAAAAACAGGTCCCGGACCTCAGTTACGACATTTATATTTCAACCGGCGGTCCGGGCAGCCCACTGGAAAGTGAAGGCAATGCCTGGGAGCAGGTTTATTTTTCATGGCTGGATAAAGTGGAGCGCTGGAACAATAACCAGGCCAATGTGCAGAAAAAACAGGTCTTCTTCATCTGCCATTCCTTTCAATTGATTTGCAGGCATTATCACATTGCTAAAGTTACAAAAAGAAAAAGTACAGCCTTTGGCATTTTTCCCATGCACCTGCTGGAAGAAGGTAAACATGAAGTAATATTTGAAGGTTTAAAAGACCCTTTTTATTCTGTTGACAGCCGCGATTTTCAGGTAATAGAGCCCAATCATAATAAACTGCATGAGATGGGGTCCTCCATTTTAGCCATCGAAAAAGACAGGCCACACGTTCCGCTTGAAAGAGCCGTAATGGCAATCCGGTTCAATGACAATATGATAGGTACCCAGTTTCACCCCGAAGCGGATGCCATTGGTATGAGCATGCATTTGCAAACCGAAGAAAAGAAAAAGACCGTAATAGACAATTATGGCATGGAAAAATGGCAATCTATGATCGATCATTTAAACGACCCCGAAAAAATCATGTGGACCTATGCACACATACTTCCCAATTTTTTATACCATGCCATAGAAAACCTGCAGCCGGTTGAGGTATAGAATCAGTTACATTAATTTTGCGAACCTGCCTACCGGCAGGAAGGTTACACGAATTACCCGAATTTTCTCTGTATCAATTTTTGCACATACTAATTCGTGTAATTAGTATAATTCGTGTAATTTTAAATCAAAGCTTTATTTACAATGATAAAAGAACTAAGAGGAAAATTCAATGCCGGTTTCACCCATGAGAAATATGAGGCCTATATGGCAGAACTGGAGGCCCTGCATCCGGGTGCACTGGATTTCAGAAATGCCGAAACACCGGTTTTTGTTCCAAAAGAATTCACCGCAAAAATGCTGCATGCCTGCGATGATATTATTGATATTATTGTTGACCCCCGGTTTAAAGACCTTACCGAACGTGGTATACCTGCTTTTGAAAAAGTGCCCAATGAAAACAGCCATAGCGAATTCCTGGTTTTTGATTTCGGCATCTGTGAAAATGAACAGGGCGAACTGGAACCCCAACTGATTGAAATGCAGGGATTTCCTACATTATATGCATTTCAGGCTTTTCATTCCGAATTAACCGCTGCCTATGCGGAACTGCCTGATAATTTTTCACCTTACTTAAACGGGTATGATAAAGAAAGCTATATTCAGTTACTGAAAGATATCATTGTAGGAAACCTCAACCCCGAAAATGTAATACTCCTTGAAATATTTCCGGAACAGCAAAAAACCCGTATAGATTTTTATTGCACCGAACAATTATTGGGCATTAAAACGGTTTGCCTCACCAAACTGATCGCAGAAGGCGATAAACTTTTTTACCTGAATGATGGTGTAAAAACACGTGTTAACCGCATTTATAACCGGTTGATCTTTGATGACCTGCAAAAGCAGGATGGATTGGGAGATATCATAGACCTTACCAAACCTTATGAGGTGGAATGGGCACCGCATCCCAACTGGTTTTACCGCATCAGCAAATTCACTTTGCCGTTTATAGAAAACCCGTACGTACCTAAAACCTATTTTTTAAACGAACTAAAGCAAATGCCGGCCGACCTGGAAAACTATGTACTGAAGCCCCTGTTCTCCTTTGCCGGTATGGGTGTGGTGATTGATGTAACACCGGCTGATATTGAAGCGGTAAAAGACCCGGAAAACTGGATCTTACAAAAAAAAGTAAAATATGCCGATGTAATTGAAACACCCGACGGGCCTGCCAAAGCAGAGATACGCCTGTTCTTTTTCTGGAAGAAGGATTGGGACAAGCCTGTTGGTGTACACAACCTGGCCAGATTAAGCAAAGGGAAAATGATTGGCACCCGCTATAACAAGAACAAAGAATGGGTTGGCGGCAATGTGGCATTTTTTGAACTCTAGTACTTTATATTAATGAATAATGATTATTGATTATTGAGCGTTGAACATTGAGCATTGAATATTGAATATTGAATATTAAAAGTTGCATAATAACTAAACTCAGTGCATGAAAAACGGACAAGCAAGATTTGAATTCTTCCTCAACCAATTGGAAGCATTGCTGACAAAATCCTCCAAAACAAAAAACCCTGCTCTCTGGCTGTACCAGAACAATGCCCGTACCCCGCTTTTTATGCTGGAAGGATTGGCTAAACTGTATGCAGGCTTACACAATAAGAAAAAATTCAGTAAAATAAAAGAACAGGTTAAGCTACTGGAGGATGGCATTGGCCAGATCGATTATTACGATGCATTTGCAAAAGAATTTGTAACAAACAAAAAAATACCGGCAACCATAACCAACTACCTGCAGGCACAAAGCCGCGAAAAAATACAGAGCCTGAACGAAATGCTGGTTGAAAACAACTGGCTGGGCGATAATGCCAACCGTATTGAAAAGATCAGGAAAAAACTGGGAGAGGCCGACTGGCAGGATGATAAAGAAGAGATAAAAAACATACACCGGTTTTATATCAATGCCATCAATAAAATACTGGAATTTATCAATGAAAAGGATTTCCAGTTTACCAATGTTGAAAAAGACCTGCATGAGTTCAGAAGAATGATACGGTGGCTGAGTATTTATCCGCAGGCCTTAAGAGGCTGCATTCAACTGAGTAAACCCAAACAAGCTGCACCAAAACATCTTGCCAAATATTTAACAGCCGCCGTAAAAAAATCGCCTTATAATGTTTTGCCCGATGCCGGCGATCAAAAACTTTTTTTACTGTTTGATAAAAACCGTTTTTATGCATTAAGCTGGCTCATAGCTGAACTGGGTAATTTAAAAGACACCGGGCTTAAAGCCGAAGTGATAAAAGAAGCGCTTTTGCAAACCTCCCCAAAAGGGCTTAGCACAACCAACGAAAAAAACATCATGGCCCAGGCTTATAAACTGGCCGGACCGCAACAAAAAACCATACAGCAGATCTTAGATGCTTCTGAAAAATTGATCAAAACCTATTGTAAGGAAAAAAACCTGGAAAGCCTGATGTTGGGTACAGCTGCCGTTATTAAATGACCTGGGTATACCAGCTATAAAATAATTTGAGGCATTGCTCAACCTCAAAACCCTTATCTTTTTTGCAGATAACCCAAATTTATATTTAAGAAATATGATCAAATACACAGCCGCCTCTTTTCTTTTTACATTTCTGATAAGCTCCGCTTTTGCGCAAACAACCAACAGGCCACTGGTGGAGAAGATCGATACCGACCGCCCCGACCAGACAGAAAGTGCAGTTTTGGTTCCCAAAAAATGGGTGCAGTTTGAAATGGGTTTCAGCAAACAGGCCAATAATGCCAGTGAAAATGAATTTCAGCATCCTACCCTGTTAAGCAAATACGGCATTAACAAAAGATTTGAGCTCAGGCTGATCACCACCCTGCAAACCAATACCGATAACAGCATATCCACGGCTAAGAAACGCAATGGCGGCCTTACGCCTGTTGAAGTGGGTGCAAAGATCGCATTATGGGAAGAGAAAAATCTATTACCTAAAACCTCGTTGATCTTTCATGTAGGAATACCCAAACTGTCTTCCTCCTATTACCAGGTAAACCACCTGGCGCCCAATTTCAGGTTTACCATGCAGCACAGCATTACCGAAAAAACAGGATTAGGATATAATGTTGGTGCCGAATGGGATGGCATTAACAAAGAAGCTACCTGGATATATACTTTTGCGCCCGGTATTAATTTAAGCGAAAAATGGTACGGCTATATTGAGGCATTTGGTTTCATCAGTAAAATAAATAAACCCGAACACAGCCTGGATGCCGGTATCGCTTATTATATCAAACCCGATTTCAAAATAGACCTTTCCTCCGGCTTTGGCATCAGCAGTGCAGCGCCTGACTGGTATGTTGCCGTGGGCGCTTCGTTTCGTTTTAAAACCGGTAAATAATTTATTGTACCAGCCGCTTTACGGCATCAAACAATTCCTTGCCTTCCAGGTTTATGGCAACAATTTTTCCCGATCTGTCCACCAAAAAAGTTGTAGGCAGGGCATCCACATAATATTTTTCAGCAACTTTCGACAGCCAGCCGTCGTAATCAACCACCTGGGTATAGGTAAGCCTGTCTTTTTTTACAGCCTTTATCCAAAGCGCTTTGTTTACATCAAGCGACACAGCAAATACTTCAAAACCTTTTGCTTTATATTGATTGTATAATTTTTGGGTATACGGGTTGGCAGCCCTGCAAGGGCCGCACCAGCTTGCCCAAAAATCGATCAGCACCACTTTTCCGGTAAACGATGAAAGTTTAATCACGCTGTCTTTGTTGTTGCGTAATTCAATTTCCGGAGCTGCATCTCCGATTTTAAGCTGTGCATTTGCCATTGAGGCACTTAACAAAATAAAAAGCAATAAAACTGATCTGGTCATTTACAACAAGTTGATTTTTGAAATAAGGTTAATATTAAAAACAATATTTTTTTCATGTTCAATAGGCATTAAAGATATTATATTCAAGCCTGATTAAGAACCCTCCCGGCGCTGTCCTGGTCAAATCCTTCACCAGCGGTATCCGGTAAGCAGCATCAAGCCTCATCTTACTTAAAAATATGAATTGAACCGAAGGCGCAATATCAAAAAAGGAATACCCGGTATTCATATTAACCTGCCCCAGTAATTCAAGCATCAGGTTCATATTGGTTTGATTATAACTGGTATATTCCCGGGGCAACATCAACTTACCAACCGATAAAGTATAATTGACTGCATTACGGTTTTTAGCATTATAGATAAATTTTTCTTTGCCATTGTCTGTTGCGTACAGGTACGATGCCGAAGCCGAAACGGCTACTTTATTTTTAAGTTTTGTAGCAACCAGCCCGCCTTCATAACCCGAATTATGCCCGTTAAGATCAATGGCACGCTGGTGTACATCACTGTTATTAAAACTATACCTGCCAAAGGCCGCCATTCTGAAATGACTTTGCACTTCATCGGTACTGTAAAACCTGTATTTTACATAAAGCCCTCCCCCTTCTGTTACAAACCGGTTTCCCCGGTTGCTTAAAAAAGCTCTTGCCTGAAACATCAGCTTTTTTGAAGCGCCCCACAATACTTCGGGCAATAAATGATAACTTGCCTTTTTTGACCCCTCCTCAAACATCAGGTAATTACTGGCCCTTAACCCTACTGACTTTGCAGCCACATTGCTTGCCGGATCGGTAAATACATAAAGTTCCTGTGCACCGGCCGTTTGTACAGTTAACACAAATATCAAGAAGATAAGTCTCATCAGTTATTAAATTGAAGCAGCACAGTTTTATCCCTGTGCCCTGGTTAATTAAATGGTTACATGAAAAACCCGCTTCTTTTGCTCTTCCCCGGTTTTATAACAGGCCATTTTTGTAAGGCTGCTGTTCTTTTTAAATTCCTTTGCCGAAACAAAACCTTTATCCAGCAGGCGTAATTTTTTTTTGCCCGATAAAACCCCATCCTTCACATTTAAAAAATGAAAAACAATATTATCAACAGTAACATGTGTGTCATTAACAACAGAAAGGTTATCAAATTGCCAGATAATAGTAAAGTTTGCCACAAAAAAACCGGCATCTTCTACCTTGTCCTTCAGTTTATCAAAATCTATTGCCGCAGCTGGTTTAAAAGAAATATCAAAGGAAGATGTTTTGATATTCGCATCAACATTTTCCACAAAATCAAGTGTCTTCAAGGCTTTGAATATAGCATTACTGCACATACTGCAGGTTAATCCGCTGGCCTGTATGGTTATCTTTTTAACCTGTGCCTGAGATGCCACACTGATAAAAACCACCATTAATAAAACTAATTTTTTCATATTTTTTTATTTTATTTTATACCTGAAACCAACATAAAACATCCGGCCGTTAACAGGCCCCCATACCATGGATGCATCAAAATAATTTCCAAATGGCTGATCTGAAGCCACAATAACCTGCTTTTGGAAAAAATTCGCCAGGTTCTCTGCTCCTGTATATACATCAAACTGGCTGCCTTTACCAAAAGTTTTCAATATTTGCGCATTCATCAAAACAAAATCGGGCGAATAGGATGGCAGCTGGTAAACCGGCAAATTGGCCTGCGTATCGGGTAGTCTTTTTTTCCCATTATACGTGATGGTATAATCTAATTTAAACCCTTTGAATGCATAAGCCAGGTTTACAAAGGCCCTGTTTTTAGCTATCAATGGCCGTTCCAGCAGTTTGCCGTTGTAAGTTGATTTAACATCAAAATACCGGTAAGCCATCCTTACTTCAAACCTGTCAAAAGGTTCTACATTCAATTCAGCCTGAAAGCTGTTGGAATAAGATCTTCCCTGCAGGTTATAAAAGCTCACCTGTCTTGCATTTTCAAGATCCACAACAACCTGGTTGCTGAAATCGTTCCTGAAATAATCAACACTGAACATGGCTTCGTGATTGAACAGATTGAATTTCTGGTCAATACTGATCCCTTTGTTCCAGGCAATTTCCGGATTTAACCCGTAAGCTTTACCGTTAGCAGTAGGTATTACATTTACCTGCCTTGCACTGATCAGCACCCCGGTATTTTCTGCAAAAATATTGGCTGTACGCTGCCCGCGGCCAACACTTAAACGAATAGTTGTTCCACTAACAGGTTCGTAGCGCAGGTTCAGCCTGGGTGTCATAAAAAACCCGAACAGGTTATTGTGATCGGCCCGTATACCCACTATGGCACTGAATTTATCGCTGGGCGTAAAAGTATATTCGCCAAAAACGCCCGGAACAAATTCTGTACGCCTGTAATTGGTTGTTTTGAGATCTTCATCATATGTATCGTACAGGAAGCTGATACCGGTACGGAATTTATGTGCAGTTGTTTTAATGATAGACTGGTAAATTAAATTGCTGTAAAAGGTTTGTTGTTTGGCATTGTACACCGTAAAACCAAAATACGAATCCTGTTTGTGGCTGATGGCCGTTGTTTGTAACCCGATGCTTTTAATTTTTTTTTCGGGGAAGATATATCCAACTTTTGCAAACACCTCGTAGCGTTCAATATTAAACCCCAGGCCGTATTTATTGGTGGTAAACTTATCCGAATCCGGATTAAAATCTGTTTCCCCGCTGGTTCTGCCTTCATTTAACAGTTTAAATCCAAGCTGTGCCGTTGTGCCCTTATTGTTATCAAACTTATACCGGTTTACCAGGCTGAACGTATTGCCGGTAGGCTGATCACGAAATCCGTCTTTATTGAAATCAAGCGTATTGTTGGTAAAAAAATCATCGTGCAGCAATAAACCTGCCGACCAGTTTTTTCCGATCTTTTTAGACAGGTTCAAATTCAGGTCTGTTTTGCCAAAATCATTTACATATAGATTGGCCAGCAGTTTTTCGCTGTTTTCGGGTTTCTTTAATTCTACATTTATCTGTCCGGCTATACTTTCGTATCCATTGGCAACCGAGCCAACTCCTTTGGTTAACTGAATGGATTCGATCCACGGGCCTGCAATAGAATTCAAGCCCTGTGATGTGGCAATGCCCCTGGGGCCCGGTAAATTTTCTACCGTCAGGTGTGTATAGTTGCCGCTCAGGCCCAGGAGTTGAATCTGTTTGGAACCGGTAACCGCGTCATTGTACGAAACATCAACCGATGGATTGGTCTCAAAACTTTCACTCAAATTGCAGCAGGCAGCTTTAAGCAACTCTTTGCCCGTCATCATTTGTGTGCGGATGGGATTATAATTATTAATGTAAGTAGACCGTTGCCTGGATGTTACGGTAACTTCCTGTAATTTTTTATCGGAGCCCAGTACTACTTTTAAATCTTTGGCATCCCCTGCAAACAAGGTATCAGGCTGGTAACCGGCATAACTAACAACCAGCATCCTGCCTGCAGTATCCGGTTGAATGGTGAAATAACCTGCACTGTCTGTGACTACCCCTTTACCGGTACCCAACCAGAAAATACTGGCATTAACCAGCGGGCTGAATTTTCCTTTGTCGTCTTCTGCCAATACGATGCCTTTGATCGGGTAATCAGATTGAACAGCATTATTTGTTGCAGGCACTGTGTTTATGATGGTTCCTGCAGTTGCTGTTTCTTTCATTTTTGCCATACCCGGATCATGATTAATTTCTTTACTGGCAGTTTCAATATCTCTGTAAAGGCAACATTTGGGCAACGCATGGTAGACGGCATTTACAGCTTTCCTGTTTTCCAGGTCGTGGCCAACTGCCAATATCCTTTTTTGTATCTTTTCTAAAGATACCTGGCCGGTATTATAAACCAGGGCTAGTTCGCCTGTTTCTATATTCCATACGCCCGATTGCACGCCCTTTATGGCCACAGCTTTTTCAATACGCTCCTTGCATTGTATGCATACCCCAAAAACTTTAAGGGATACTGCAGTATCTGCTGCCGGTTTCTTTATTCCCTGGCTGTATGATGTGTTAGCGAAAAAAAAGCCAAAAAGCAACAATACAAATTTTATGCTTTTCATAATTAAAACGGTTGAAACAAAATGGATAATAATTTTTGCCGCATAGATCTTTTAAAAAGATAATTGATGCAACAAGTACTGTTGCAGGTTAGTTTAACCTGCAACAGTGGATACCCTTTGTTGAATAATGAAAAATAGCTGAACGCTTATTGCTTTGCCTTCAGGTTCATGCCACATTTAGCGCACTTTCCGGGCTTGTCATAAGTCATATCGCCCTCGCATTTCATCGGACAATAATATGCAGCTGCCGATGCAGATGCCTGCTTTCTGTCGTACTTGCAGCAGCCGTGTAAATTATCGTATGCCGATTGAATGGCTGTAAAATCCTGGGTGTCGTACCCTGATTTTGCAATGGCTTCCTGAATTTTTGCGGAAGAGGTTTTATTAACAGAATAAGTTACAGCCAGTTCCTTACTGTCTTCGTTCCAGTTTGCCGTTTTAGCGCCTGCTTTTTTTGCAGCCTTTTCAATGGTTGTTTTACACATACCGCAGTTGCCCCATACCTTAATGGTTTCTTTCTGGGCAGTTTGGGCAGTAGCCGTGTTGCTGATAAATATGCTGCATACAATGGCAGCAAATAATGATAATGTTTTCATTTTATTGATTTTTTGATGTTGAACAGATAAATCAAATGCACATGGAAAATGTACATGGCAAATGCACCGGTAAATGATTACCGACGTATTGATTCAATATCCATTCTAAATTCTGAAAACACCATTCATTATACGGGCCGGAGGCTTTGTATAATCAGGCGGGGAGTGATTGTTGAATGAGGTAACAGCGGTAATACCGTGTACCATAAAGTGGTAAACATCATGCGTTTGAACAACGGCAAAAAAGGGCGCCGTAAGATCTATGTTGTTTGATGCTGTTTTATGTGAATCGTTGATCTTGTAAAACTTAAACTCATCATGGCAACATCCGGTATCTTTTTCCGTCATTCCGCATTTGCCACAGGTATCAGATGATGAACCAAACAGTTCCATACCAGCCCTGTCGCCCATGCAATAGTGGAGTTGCACCGCTATTCCCGAGGAAACAGCCATGTAAACAACAGCCAGTATGCCGATATAGATCTTTTTCATTTGAAATACAAAATTAAGCAAATATGCAATAGGCAACATGCAATGGACAATAATTTAACAGTATTGCATTGCCCATTCCCCATTGCCTGTTAGTTCACAAATGCCCAACGGATGCCAAACCGCAGTATAAATCCCTGAGTTGGATAATGCGGGGCTGCAAAATTATTGTTGGTAAACCCAAACCCGTTGGCAAAGCTTACGGTATTTACATTTTCGGCACGGATGAATCCGGTAAATGATTTGATACGGAAATGAAAGAATGCAGCTATATCCGGCAGGTTTTTCAGTTTAAAGGTATCCTGAGGTATGAACTGTCCCATTACCGGGGAATAATTATTTGCTTCAAACGGTGTAAAATACCTGGCCTCAAGCCCGGTGCTTAAATTAAGGTTCTTAAAGAATATACCCTCATAGGCCAGGCGGCTTCTGGTAAAAAGCAAGGGCACTTTTACCGGGGCGCTGCCGTCTGTTTGCTGAAAAACCACATCTGCATAGAGGTTCCATCGCTTTGTAAGTTTAATTTTTTTAGATGCATTTACCTGCAGCAGGTTTATCACTTTGCTGCTTTGTGCTGTACGATAGTAATCAGAAAAATAGGCCAGGTTGGTTATCAGGTGATTTTTGAACCCTATATTGATAAACTTGTTATTTACATCAGCTCCAAAAGAAATGATGTTTTCTTTTTTTGTGAGTCCGGGATTTTTAAAATTAAACCCCGAGGCATTATCAAATATAAATGAGGGTGTTCGGTTAACATTTTTAAAGAACAGGCTGATATCTCCGAATTTTTTATTGATATGCCGGGCAATGGTGGCATAGGCACTGTAGTCGCCGGCATTAAATCCGTTTACATAAAACTCGCCCCGGGCAATCAAATCCCATAACTTATTGCGGGTTTTATTGCGGTACTCCCCATGAACAACAAAGTTGTACAGATTTCTGGTACCCGTTACCGATTCTCCTTTCATATTTTCAAACCTCACACCGGCAGCAATGAACTGGCCCGGATTTTTAGTGTCGGGAAATTGCAACAAGGTAATGTCGTTGCTCATTAATGACCATTTTTCCTTTACAAAAAAACTGTCTTTCCCCATTTTTACCAATGTGTCGTACCAGTTTTTGTAAATGGTGGTGTCTGCAAGATCATCCCTGAACAGGTAACTGTAGGTACTGTACCTGAAACTATGCTGCACCCTTAATTTGGGGTAAAATAAATATTCGGTGGTAGAGTCATTAATGGCAATAGAATCTTTTTTACCGATGTCGTAGGTTTGGCGTAAAAAAAACGTAACGTCTTTATACACATTGCCGGTGGTGACTGTGGTGTTAAACGGATTGAATTCGGAATTATTTCCATTGCCCAGGTTAACATCAATTGAAAATCTTTTTTTATTGTTTGGGTCTGCCAGGCTACTGTCGTATACTATTCCCCCGTTCTCGGAGTTTTTATTGGTATTGCCCAGTAAAATAAAAAATGCGGCGTATCTTTTTTTCTTGCCCTGGTAATTGCTGAACAGCCGGTAACTTTTATGATTACTGTTTTGATTGGTAAAAAAACCCGGGGCACTGATGAGCCGGTATTCAAATCCAAAACCCCAGTTGGGCCTGGGATTTTGGGTATGCAATGCCTTTATCATTTGCTCTTTACCGGAAGCCAGCTGGTAGCTCAACTGGGTAAAAGGTTTGTTCGTTTTATAAAACTTTGACTCTTCGAGGGTATACCTGTAAATATCAAATGCATGAAAACCTGCATCCCAACCCGGTTTGGCATTGGGTTTATAGATCAACGAATATGCCGCAGCCCCGTTATTGCCCAGGTAGATATAGGAGGAAGGAACAGAAAAATATTTATCAAAATCATTAATGGAAGAATCCAGCGGTATGCTGCGGATAGAATCAAGGTACTTGTAATAAATACCAATAGAATCTTTTCTGTCATCACGGTGTTCAAAACCAATGGTGTCTTTGGGGCCCGAAACTGCACCACTTATGTTCCTGATCCTGCCACCGACCCTGTTAATAACATCCGGCTCCTGCGCATGGGCAAACTGAAAACAAAAAATTAAAATAAAAAGGGCAATGACCTGTTTCATCAATATATACTTATAATTGTGCGATCAGTTCACAGATTAATGCCTTAAAATTTGGTTCTGCTTCTTTTGCAGCCTGTAATACCTCTTCGTGGGTTATTACATTTTCTTCTTCCCTGATACCCACATCGGTTATTACACTCATGGCAAAAACAGGTAAGCCCATATGCACAGCCGTAATAACCTCTTGTACCGTACTCATGCCTACCGCATCACCTCCAAGGGTAAGGATCATTTTATATTCGGCCCTGGTTTCAAAAGTAGGACCGGTTACTGCCACATAAACACCCTCTTTCAGCGTAATATTTTTTTCAGCTGCTATTCCCTTTACTTTTTTTATCAAATGCTTTTTATAAGGCTCACTCATATCCGGAAACCTTGGTCCCAGTTCCGTATAATTTTTTCCGATCAACGGGTTTGGTGCCAGCTGGCTTATATGGTCAGTAATGATCATCAGGTCGCCAACTTTAAATGACGGGTTAACACCACCTGCAGCATTACTTACCAGTAAGGTATCAATACCCAGAAATTTTAAAACCCGGATAGGAAAAACGGTTTGTTCTGATGAATAGCCTTCATATATATGAAAACGGCCCGCCATGGCCACAATCTTTTTACCGCCCAGGGTTCCAAAGATCAACTTACCGCTGTGGCCAGCTACTGTACTTACCGGAAAATGAGGAATATTGGCGTAAGGGATTTCTTTTTCAATATTTATTTCAGTGGTAAAGCTGCCCAGCCCGCTGCCCAATACAATACCCACTGCAGGTTTATCGCCATATATATTTTTAATAAACGCAACAGCTTCGGTAATTTTTGTCATCATAGATAAACCCATTTTAAGTGCCAAAGGTAAGGTAAGATATTGTTAAAGGAAAGTGTATAGTTTAGGGTTTGGGGTTTGGGGTTTTGTGTCAGGCTCTCAATACGCTAAGATGAAAGCTGAGTAAGGATATAATGTACAAGCGTGCGACGCCAATGAAGCTGATTAAAGATTAAATGCCAGGAACATAAAACCCTAAACACAAAACTCAAAACACTTTCCTATCTTCGCAAAAATTTTTCCTTTATGAATCTTCATGAATACCAGGCAAAAGAGCTTTTAAAAAAATACAATGTGCCCGTGCAGGAAGGCATCCCTTGCAGTACACCCGGAGAGGCTGAACAGGCTTACAGGCAAATTCACACCCAATACGGAAGCAAGTTTGCGGTAATAAAAGCACAGATACATGCCGGTGGCCGTGGTAAAGGAAAAATAAGGGGTACCGAGCAAAGAGGTGTAGCTGTGGCTAAAAATGCAGAAGAAGTTTTACAAATTGCTAAAAATATTTTAGGAGGTACATTGGTAACCATCCAAACCGGTGAAGCTGGTAAACTGGTGAGCAAGATTTTGGTTGCCCAGGATGTATATTATGAAGGAACAAGCCCGGTAAAGGAATTTTACCTGTCTGTTCTACTGGACAGAACCAAGGGCCAGAATGTAATTATGTACAGTACCGAAGGCGGAATGAATATTGAAGACGTTGCCCATGATACCCCTGAAAAAATATTTAAGGAATGGGTTTTCCCCGGAGGAAATTTAGAGCCATTCCAGGCAAGAAAAATTGCTTTCAATTTAGGACTGAGTGGTGTGGCATTTAAAAACTGTGTAAAATTTGTAAGCGATCTGTACAAAGCCTATGTAGATTCTGATTGTGGCATGCTGGAAATAAACCCTTTGTTTAAAACCAGCGATGACAAAATCATTGCAGTTGACTGTAAGATGAACATTGATGACAATGCATTAATGCGCCACCCGCAAATTGCCGCACTGAGAGACCTGAGTGAAGAAGACCCAACAGAAGTGGAAGCCGGACAATACAACCTGAATTTTGTAAAACTGGATGGCAATGTGGGCTGCATGGTTAATGGGGCCGGCCTGGCCATGGCCACCATGGATATGATCAAATTAAGCGGCGGCGAACCGGCAAACTTCCTGGATGTGGGTGGTACCGCCAATGCACAAACGGTAGAGGCAGGTTTCAGAATTATTTTAAAAGACCCTAAGGTAAAAGCCATACTCATCAATATTTTTGGCGGAATTGTGCGTTGCGACCGGGTTGCACAGGGAGTAATTGATGCGTACCAGTCTATCGGCAATATCAACATCCCTATCATTGTACGGCTACAGGGCACCAATGCCGATGTGGCTAAAAAACTGATTGACGAAAGCGGATTAAAAGTACAGAGTGCCATTCAGCTAAGCGAAGCGGCCGAACTGGTGAATAAGGCTGTAGCATAAAAAGTAAATACTACATGATCGAATCCCATTCGTTAATCCGGATGGGATTTTTATTTTTGGTACTTAAAATGAATTAAATTACGCATAAACTTTAGGTTATATGCTTGCGTTAAACTTCTTCCCTTTTCCTGAAATAAAAACAAAAAGAATGTTGCTGAGAAAGTTGACAGATGGGGATGCCCCGGCATTATTGTTTTTGCGATCTGATGACCGCGTCATGAAATATATTGGACGTGAAAAAATGAAGACAGAAGAACAAGCAACAGCTTTGATTCAGAAAATAAATACATCAGTTGATGCCAATGAAAGCATTATGTGGGCCATTGCATTGCAGGAAAAACCCGCTACCCTGATAGGCACTATATGTTTCTGGAATATTTTAATAGACCATTACAGCGCTGAAGTAGGTTATATTCTGCACCCCGATTGTTGGGGAAAAGGAATGATGAAAGAAGCTGTATCCGCTGTAATTGGCTATGGCTTTAATGAAATGAAACTACACCGTATTGAAGGAATTACCAATCCGGAAAATACAGTATCTGGCATTGTTCTGGAAAAATGCGGATTTGTAAAAGAAGCTTATTTTAAGGAGAATTATTATTTCAAAGGTAAGTTCTCCGATTCGGCAGTTTATTCAATTTTGGCAAAATAAAACGAGAAAGCTATATATTGCTGCCTACAGCCATCACTTTATCTGGCTTTGCTTTGGCCGGACCGGCATCTTCTAATGAAATAGCAAATGCCTGTACTTTACCAAAGCTCTTCATTCTTTGAACATGAACTTTTTTCCCGTTTATTTCAGTATTAATTATACCACCGTTAACAGGGGTGCCATCCACAATAGCCCAAAATTCATACTGCTTACCTTCGGGCGCCTTTGGTAAATTTGCCGGATCAATATACACTTCATTGGTGTTTTTCATCCAGTAAATCCGGGCATCCATGTCAGAAGAGGCAGTATCTATACTCTTAGCCACCACTTGTGTTGCATTCATATCGCTCATTATACCAATAGCAGAATCCATGGATTGAGCAGATGCAATTTGTTGCTGAAGCTCATTTTGTGCTGAAGCCAGTTCTTTATTAACCGATTGATATTTATTGTAGTATGTGTAATTCAAAATCAGGCTGCCTATTAATAAAATAACACTGGCAGCGGCAGCATATTTCCAGGCCCGAGAAATAGAGTAACCTTTTTCTGGTTCCTTTTCCTGTGCACTTACATTAAAAACTGGTGCCGTTGTATTTTTATTGATCGCTGCTAATAATTTTTCTTTAACTGAAGGATCAGGTGCAACAGCATGTGTTTGAGCATAGCTTTCCAGGCCCGATTGAATGGCTTCAATTTCAGCGGCTACTTCAGGGTATTGTTTAGCCCATGCTGCCACTTCAGCTGTTTCAGCAGCCGAAGTAAGCCCCATGCAATAAAGCTCTAAAATACCTGACGATATGATCTCCTGTGCGTTCAAATTAATTATGTTCCAAAATTTTTCTTAATTCAATAATAGCCGCTCTCATCCTTGTTTTAACAGTGCCTAAAGGTATTCCCATTTCCTTTGAAATCTCATCCTGTGTATAGCCGTTAAAATATGCCAGGTCAATAATACTTCTCTGCTCGGGTTTTAAATTAACCAGTTGTTTACGGATACCCATTGCATCAAAGCGTTCTGCCACATTGCTATCGCCGGTTACATTACCTACGGAATTTTCGTCACCGGAGATTTTACCCTGCTTTTTATAACCTTTACTGCGTAAAGTGTCAATAGTAAGGTTACGGGTTATATTCAGCATCCAGGTAAACAAACGGCCCTTGCTGGTATCATAACTATAGAAATTGTTCCAGATCTTTACAAAGGCTTCCTGCAAAATATCCTCAGCCAGTTCACGGTTTTCAACCATACGGCAGATAATACCATTGAGGGCAGCTGAATAATTATCATATAAATATGTAAATGCCAGTTGATCCCTGCTTTGCAGCAACGTCACCAACTCTTCTTCACTATATTTTAATGTACCAGGCACGTTTCTGTTTGTTAAAAGATTACCGAAAATAATCGATTTTTTCTAATACCCATTAACTAACCTTTTTATTTATAATTATTATTACAGAAAATTACATCCTGTACAAAATTTTAAAAATTATCTTATGTTTGAATGAACAATAGATTTACAATGGAAGATTTTTTTATAAGAACCATACAACCCGGGGATGATAAATCCCTGGCCTTGATCATCAGGAATACCCTTACAGAATTTAAGGCCAACAAACCAGGCACTGTGTATTATGATGAAACTACTGATCATTTATCAGAAGTTTTTAAAACAGCCGGCAGCATTTATTTTGTGGCTGAGCTGGATGGAGAGATTTTGGGTGGCAGCGGTATTTACCCAACTGCAAATTTACCCGAAGGCACCTGTGAACTGGTAAAACTGTATTTATCATCCAAAGCCCGTGGCCGGGGATTGGGAAAAACCTTGCTGCAAAAATGCATTACCGCTGCCAAAGAAATGGGCTATAAAAAAATATACCTCGAAACCATGCCCGAACTGACCATTGCCATACCCATGTATGAAAAGCTGGGTTTTACTTATTTGCCGGCAGCGCAAGGCAGCAGCGGACATACGGGTTGCGATGTGTGGATGATCAAGCATGTATAAGCATAGTATTATGTCACCTGCACTTCATACACCGCACTAAACAAATAAAACTTACCTGTCTTTATTTCCACGCATTTAAAACGCTTTCTTATTTTTTCGCCTTTTTTAAAAACACGGCCGCCTTTAATCACAAACAAAGTTCCTTCGGGTAATTGTTCTACCAGATGTACACCGTCAGGCTTCTCGTCATAATGATGCAACACCCTCAGCAGCTTCTCATCTCCGCAACTGCTGGCTGCAGGGTTACGCAGGGTATTGTACAAAGCCTTTTCTATATCTGCCGGAAATATTTTTTTCAATAAAAAAGCTGCCAGTATTTTTCCAAACTCATCTTTCCATTCTCTGCCATGGGCCTGCACCCGGTGGCCGTATTGCTCATACGTAAATAGATGGGCCAGTTCATGCAGCAGCGTTATCAGGAAAGCATATTTATTAAGGTTGCCATTAACACTGATGCGGTGATTTTTATCGGAATGTGCATGGCGGTAATCGCCCAGTATACTCTGCCTTTTGCGGCTGATGGTGAGATGTACTTTATAATGCTGCAGGTAGTAATGCACTTCGTCAAAACTTCCTTCGGGCAAATAAGACCGGAGCTCTAAAAGCGGTGCTTCCTGCTTAGGCATTTTTTGTTTTGTTCAGTTTCATGATGGCCCTTACCTCTACCACCAGGTACACCAGGTAAATAACCATGGATACATATACAGCCGGTTTGTTAAAGGAAGCTTTGCTGATGAAATAATAAACCACCACTGCGATAACACAGCCAAACATTTTTATGATCAGGCCACTCATCACGCTGCGGATAAATACATTGGGGTTACTGTGGTACATGGCTGCATACTGCATCCTGAAAACGATCAGGCTGATGAGGAAGAACAGGCAGTTGCCTCCCATCAGCACCAGGTAATCCATTCCTGCGGTTGTGTAAAAGAATTTTGCCGCAAAAATGATCCCGGTTAAAACAAAAAAGGTGATCACCAGCGGCTGTACTGTTCTAAAACCAAAATTCATGTGTAGCTTTTTATTGATTGATGGCATTGGCCACTTCCTGATTAAGTTCTACCACATTGGCACCCATGTGGCAGTTTCCGTTAAATACTGCAGTAGGTTCTACCTGCAGCTTTCCGGCATAAATATCACCATTTACCTGGGTTTTGCCATGAAGAAATAAAAGTTCCTGCACCCTGATGGTACCCGTAACATGCCCCATAATATCGGCCTGCACCCCTTCAATATTGCCTTCCACAACCCCTTCTGCACCAATGATGACCTTGGCTTTTCCGGTGAGGTTGCCTTTTAAAATTCCATCAATGCGAATATCCCCGTTACTTTCCATATCGCCGGTAATGGTGGTGCCGGCACCTATCATGGTACTGGCATTGCCTGGGTTAGATGCTTCAGATGACCTGGATTTTGAATTAAACATATACAATAGGTTTTAGTTTTTTAAATCACTCTTTCATAATTTCCGGTTTGGGCAGGTTCAGTTTGTTGGTATCCAAAACCGGAAGGTTTCCTTTCAGTACTTTATGCAGGTCATTGTAATATTTTTCTTTGTACTGCAGGTCGCGCTCCATAGAATCGGTTCTTATCTTAAGCATTTTATATTCCCGCATTTGTTTGGCAGTTCCATACCCGGTGCCCGGCAGGTAATACTTTAAAGGGGTAAAAACCAGTAAAGCGATGATCAAACCTACCAATACCACAAAAACAGTACTTAAGAATATATAAACACTCAAACGGCTAAGTTTAAATTTAACCACCTCTTCGTAGGTATCCTCGTTCATAACCACCAGCCTGTATCGGTTTCTTAAACGTTTTAAAGTACTGTTGGCATCAAGTTTTGCCATATTATTTTGTTGAACCTTAAAATTATGAAAAAGCAGCCTAAAAAAGGCTAAAACACCTTACAATCTGATACCCATGTAAACTAATTAAACTTTGATGGCTACTGCATAACTTTTGTTTGCCACAGTTTTACACCAATTTGCACTAATGAATAGGCCCGAATTTTTTCTGATGTTGCAGAAAATAAGTTTAAACATCTGCGTTTTCTGCGCATTCTGCGGGCAACATTTTTGCATAAGGCAAAATAATACTTGAAAATTTGTGTAATCCGTGATAAACCTTCTCTTAATTATTTATTAAACTAAATTAAAACGGGGTGGTTATAAGCTGGATTTGCCAAAAATAACCGATATTTAGCCCCGTTATTCAACCTTTTGATTCATGCTGAAGAGAACTAAAAGCCCTTTATTTATTTTTTTATTATTGTTGGGAAGCTCAATTCCTGCTTTTTGCCAACCCAGCTGGACCTTTGAACCATTTGGCAAGCAAAAAAAACCCGAAAAATTTGAGAACAGGAAACTGGGGTCAGAAAAAACAGCTGATAAAAAATTTACTGTAGTCAGGAATGTTTACCAGAATAACATAACACATTACAATTATTATTTTAATGCCAACAATAAGGTAAACACCGTTTTAGACCGGGCCAAAATGAGCCTCAAAGATGATTATGCAAACCTGCTGGCTTTTTATCCTTATACACTCGACGGCACTGCTGCCCAAAAAACCGAACTGGATTCGGTTATATACAGTTCTACTGCAGGTATACTTTTACACGACCTGCGTAACGACTGGATAGACAACATGTATATGCTGATAGGCAAAGCCTATTATTTCCGCAAAGATTTTGATTCGGCATTGATGACCTTTCAGTTCATCAACTACAACCTTTTTCCACGTAAAAGAAAAAATGATGATGATGACCGGATCGTGGGTTCCAATTCGGTTTCCATTGCCAATAAAGAAAAAAGAAATATTTTACAAAAAATCACTGCCCTGCCTCCAAGCCGCAATGATGCTATTCTCTGGCTGGCACGTACATTAATTGAACAGAATGAGTTTGCAGAATCAGGCGGCCTTATCAATACCCTGCAGGTAGACCCGAATTTGCCAAAAAGATTGCGCAACGACCTTGCCGAAGTAAATGCTTACTGGTTTTTTAAACAGGGCATTTTAGATAGTACTGCAAAACATCTTGAAAAAGCCTTAAGCACTGCGGACAATAAACAGGACCAGTCACGCTGGGAGTTTTTATTGGCACAACTGTATGAAAAAAACGGCAATTTTGATAAAGCCTCCAGCTATTATGACAGGGCTTCCAAACATACGGTAGACCCGTTAATGGACATCCATGCCAGGCTTAATGATGCAAAAATGCTGAGAACAAACGGCAATATCAAAGAGCTTGATAAGGCCATTGCAAACCTGGCAAAAATGGGCAGGCGTGATAAATATGAAGCTTACCGCGACATAGTCTATTATTCGGCCGGAGATCTTTCTCTGCAGAAACCAGATACCAATGCCGCAATCGTTTTTTTTAACAAAAGCATTAAGTATAACGAAAACAATATCAATTACAAGAACAGGGCTTTTCTTAAACTGGGTGATATTGCCTACAGCCGCAAACAGTACCGGCTTGCTGCAGCCATGTACGATAGTTTACAGAACGGAACCGATTCGCTCCTGAATTTACAGATAGCCGCCCTTCAGTCAAGAAAAGAAGCACTCAAAAAAATTGCAACAGCCATCAGCGCCATTGAAAAAGAAGACAGTGTGCAGCGGATTGCCCTGATGCCTGCCGGGGAAAGGGATGAGTTTATTAAAAAATTATTACGCAAGGCAAGAAAAGAAAAAGATTATAAAGATGATGGCAATGCAGGTGGCGGTGGCAACAACTCTCCTTTTAATAACAATAACCAGCAATCCCTTGACCTTTTTGCTTCAAACGGCAAAGGAGACTGGTATTTCAATAATAACTCCATGAAATCGCGGGGTTTCAGTGAATTTAAAAGCAGGTGGGGTAAAAGGGTAAATATTGATAACTGGAGGCGTAAAGCTGCAGCCGATGCGGCCATTAATAATTCAAACCAGGTATCGGGTGGTGATAATAAAGATAACAAGGGCGATATAAAAGGCAAAGGAAAGAACGAAGCAGGGGCCAATGCCGGTGGTGCCGCAGAACTTACTTATGAAGGATTGATGAAAGACCTGCCTTTAACCGAAGAGCAACTTAAAGAAAGCAATGATGTGATCGCAGTAAATATGATCATCCTTGCACAAGCCTATCAAAACGACCTGGAAGAATATCAATTGGCGGCAGATACTTACGAAGCCTATTTGAAACGCTTCCCCAACCGTTTACTGGACGGTGATGTATATCTTAATCTGTATTTCTGTTATACAAAACTTGGGTTAAAAGATAAAGCAGCTTATTACAAAGATCTGTTGAACGGAAATTTTGCCAATACTGTGGCAGGAAAAAAACTGAATAACCCTGCAGCATTAAATCCTAAAACAAAAGATCCCGAAGCCACTAAATTATATGAGGATATTTACAACCTGTTTATAGAAGGTGATTTTGAAAAAGCAATGGCCGAAAAGAAAAAAGCCGACAGCCTGTATGGTGTAAATTACTGGACACCCCAACTGCTGTATATTGAAGCATTGCACCATGTAAAAAACAGGGATGACAGTGCTGCCATTAAAGGCTTGCAACTGATCATCAGCAATGACCCGGCATCTCCGCTTAAAGCAAAAGCCGAAACCATGATTGATGTGCTGCGCAGAAGAGCCGAAATTGAAAAATACCTGACCAACCTGGAAATCAGCCGGGCCCAGGAAAACCAGTTAAAGGTACCGGAAACACCAAAACCTGTAGACAAACCAGTTGCACCGGTTGTGGTAAAAGATACCGTGGCCAAACAGCCGCCGCCTTTATCCAGCGGGCCATTTGTAATGGCTGTAAATGCGCCTCACCATGTATTGATGATATTGAACAAAGTTGACCAGGTTTACATAACCGAAGCCCGCAATGCATTCATCAGGTATAACCGGGAAAATTATTATGGCCAAACCATCAACATCACCAAAGATGTACTGGATGCCGACAATAATTTACTGGTCATAACCACTTTTAAGGATGCTGCAACCGCTTTGGTGTATTACAATAAAATAAAGAAAGATGCACCTGCCGAAATATCGTGGTTACCTTCCAATAAATATTCTTTTTTAATTATTACTGAAGAAAACCTGCAGTTGCTTAAAACCAATAAAAATTTAACGGGATATAAAACCCTGTTAAATACGCAGTTTCCAAACAGGTTTTAACAACCGGCATTAAACTGTATAAATGACTTTCGGTAGATTTATGCAGTTTTTTTTGGCAACAGAAATGCCAGTTACTTTCAAATTTTTTTTACATGAAGCGTTCAGTTAAAATTTTATGGCGTGTATTTATTGGTGGGTTTATTTTAGTCATACTGATGTTTACCCTTGCCAATTTTGGCGTATTTGGCAAAATGCCATCAGTAGAACAGTTACAAAATCCCGAAGCCGACCTTGCCAGTGAAGTATATTCAAGCGATGGTATACTGATGGGAAAATATTATTCTGAGAACAGAAGTGAGGTAAAATACAATGAGATATCGTTAAATGTAATTAATGCTTTAATTGCTACTGAAGACGAACGTTTTTATGATCACTCCGGCATTGATGCCAAGGCCTTTGCACGTGCTTTATTATCGCTGGGTGCTGATGGCGGCGGCAGTACCATTACACAGCAGGTGGCCAAAATGATGCTGAAGCAGGGCCAGGGTAATATCATTACTAGGGGCTTTCAAAAAATGAAAGAATGGATTGTAGCAGTTAAACTGGAAAGGAATTTTACCAAGGAAGAGATCATTACCCTTTACCTGAACAGGGCACCCTGGGGCAATTTATTTGGCATTCGCAATGCTTCAATTACATATTTTCAAAAAGAACCCAAAGATTTAAAGATTGAAGAGGCTGCGGTATTGATCGGCATGCTGAAAGGATTTATTTATAACCCCATCAGTTATCCGAAAGCTTCTATAGACAGGAGAAATACCGTAATAAACCAGATGATGGTTTGCAAGCAGCATTTTTTAACCGAAAAAGAAGCCGAAAAATTAAAGGCCAAGCCATTGATCACAAACTATAAAAAAATTGATGAGAACATCGGTATTGCCCCTTACTTCCGTGCTGTATTGGCCGATAAATTAAAAACCTGGTGCAAAGCGCATGAAAACCCAAAAACAGGTGAACCGTATAACCTGTACAGGGATGGGTTGAAAATATATACCACCATCGATTCCCGCATGCAGCGTTACGCCGAAGAAGCGGTAGTACAGCATATGCCGGTCATTCAAAAAAAGCTGGACTGGAATATGAAAGCTTACGGGGCAAGAATGTGGAAAGGCCGTGAGTCTGTTATTGAAGCAGCATTTAAATATACCGACAGGTGGAAGAGCATGAAAGAAGATGGTATAGCTGAAGAAGACATAAAAAAGACCTTTTACGTTCCTGTAAAAATGAAAGTGTTTGCCTGGAATGCAAAAAGAGTGAAAGACACCGTACTTACCCCCTTTGATTCTATCAAATACCACAAGCAGATCTTACAAACCAATTTTGCGGCAATGGATCCCCGTACCGGCGAAGTAAAATGCTGGGTTGGCGGTATAGATTTTAAATGGTTTAAGTTTGATCATGTTACACAAATGAGGCAGGTGGGCTCATCTTTTAAACCCTTTGTTTATGCACTGGCCATAGATGAAGCCGGTTATACACCCGAAACAGTTATACCCGGAGGTGCATTAACACTGGGCGGTAAAACCATCTCAGGCGGCGCCGGAACTGTTGCCTATTGTTTAGCCCACTCCAAAAACATTGCAGCCTGGCGTTTGATAGGCCAGGTAGGCGTAAAAAGAACGATCGAATTCATTCAAACCTGTGGAATTAAAACCAAAGTCCCACCTTATTATTCCATTGCGCTGGGTGCGGCCGAAATTCCACTGATGGAAATGCTGCAGGGCTATACCATGTTCCCCAATAAAGGATTAAATACCGAACCCATCATGCTAAACCGCATTGAAGACAAAAGCGGGAATATGCTGGAAGAGTTTACGACCACCACAAAACAGGTGTTAGCCGAGGCGGATGCCTATACCATGGCCAGTTTAATGCAGGGGGTAATAAAATTTGGTACGGGCAGAAGGTTAAACAGCTATAACATACCGGTTGAAAAAGCAGGTAAAACCGGAACCACCAATAACAATGCCGATGGCTGGTTTATTGGCTATACACCCGAACTGCTGGCCGGAACCTGGGTGGGCTGCGATGATCCTTTTATACAGATTTATTCAGGTACTGCCGGTGGAGCCGAGATGTCGGCCCCGGGCTGGGGCATTTTTATGAGTAAAGTATATGCCGATAAAAAATTAGGCTATGGCGAGATCACCAAATTTGAAAAACCCCTGGAGTTAACCAACGACCCGATTTATGCTGACGCAAATATGAACAGGTTTTTTAACCAGGGCGACAGTACTACCATTGATGAAGGAAATGGCAATGCCGAAGATTTTTTTAATGCACCTCAGCCTCCGGATGAAAAGCCGGTTGAAGAAATTAAGATTGAAAGCGAAATACCGGGTAATGTACCCGACACCGGAAAACCCAAAAAGACAGAGGATAAAAAACCATCTCAACCTCTTCAAAAACCTGTAGAAGATAAAAATAAAAAACCGGTGAAGCCAAAGACGGCGAATGATTATTAAACTTTTCCGGAGAATAGATCATTAAAACAATTCATTCTCCGCCTTGGTTCGTGTCCCCACGAACCATCTTGCTATCAATGCTCTTGCTATTACCATTTGCTTCAAGCCTATTTTTACAACAATAAGATAATGCAATTCTTTGAAGGCCTCCACCTTGGTTCGTGACCCCACGAACCATCTGCATCGCTTAGCTAAGTATGTTTACTTCTTCTTTACCAATCTCTGTTAACTCCTTTAATCTTTCTAAACTAAAACTACGTCCATAATATTTGCATACCATGTACAGGCAGGTGGGGCCGCAATCTGTTCATTGATTTGGAGACATAAACTTAGCATCAATCTAAATCATTTATATTTTTATTATAATATATATAAATGATGAATATTTATTTCTGTAAAATTAAGTGCTTATCAATGTTAGGATCAATTAGTTTTCCGTCTTCCAATAATAATACTCTTGGTACTGCTTTATCCAATTCATAAATTTTTAAAAAATCACTCTGCGTTGGCTCCTTAATCTTAAAGCTATTTGATTTATTAAATAATGAATATTGTGCTTTTTCCCATTGTTCTAATTTGGAATCTATTGATATAAATATCATAGTGTAAGGCTTTCCTAAATATGTGAAAGAATTTGTTTTTAACTCTTTTAAATATTCCCTGCATGGCAAACACCAACTTGCCCAGATATATAGGATTATATTTCCACCAAATATCTGGAGTTTTTCATTTTTACTTATAATTGTGGCATTAGGATTAATAAGATTCTCTTTAAGAATAGAAGAAAGTATTGTAGCCTTATTTTCACGTATTTGAAATTCAAGTTTCTTTAACGCCAATAACTGATCATTTGAAAAATTATAACTGTTTTCAAACAGGTGGAAAGCATTGTCAAAATTTTTTATTTTACCCAATATTGCTTGATCAGAGTAGAAACGGGCAAAATAGCGAAAACCTAAATACTTTTTAATTTTTACATCTCTGAAAAAACTATCTTCTTCGAATGTTTTTAAAAGGTCGTAATTATTTTCAGGCAAAGCGTTATAAAAAAAATGACGTTGAAGAAACAGCCGACCTTGTTGAAATTCCATTAATATTCTTGGCTCATAAATATTTAAGTCATTTTTGTATTTTTTATAAACATCTAAGCTATAATCCTTTTTAATATATGTAGGTGAAAGTAAAAGATTTCCTAACTCTGCTATACAGTAATGCTTTAATAAAGAAATTACCTGGAAGTTAATTTTGTATAGCTTTCTGCTTTCAGGCAAAGAAACATATTTCAATTCGCTGGCAAAAACTTTTTTTAGTGAGTCATAAATAAATAAAAGGTTGGATTTACTTGTATCATTAAATAATTTTACCCGGAGTGATGTAGCCTTTTTCCTTAACTCTGAAAAAAAATAATTAATATTCGTTGAATCTTTTATTTTAATAAACTCTCCATTATTTTCTATTTCTCCGTTTATTTCCTGACCAGGTATTGCAAGAATAATAGCATTAACAAGTTGTATAATTGTAGGCTGTTTGATAAAAAGTGTATGTTCAAAATGCAATCCTTTTTTTATTATAGGAAAAGATTTAGTTTTATCCATTCCTATATAATTGGATAGGGGAGTTTCATTAAATAATTCTGTTAGTTCCTCAATAAAAGGCCCCTTGCTGTAAGCAAAATTTAAAGTATCAAATTTTATTACAAAATTTTGTGTCATTCCTACCTTGGTTAACAATAAAAGACAAACAAATAAAAAGCATTTCATGATACCGAATTATTAATTTTATAAAATATTGTCTCCGCCTTGGTTCGTGTCCCCACGAACCATCTTGCTATAAATGCTGTTGCTATTACCATTTAATTCAAGCCTATTATTACAACAATAAGCTAATGCAATTCTTTGAAGGCCTCAAAACACTTCCCGCAAATCTTGAAGAAATGAATATTGTTTTTCTCCCTGCATATAATATTTAGCAGATGAATAAATATAGTCGCAAGGATCCGATGCCAGCTTCCAACGATCTGTACAGGGATTATAATGTGTATAATCTAATTTCTGATACGCCACTTCTTTAGTATATAAATGCACAGCCAACGAATCTCTTTGCCAAAATTCATACCTTTTATTAGCAGCAGTTACAGCATAAGAAGCTAAACTATTATCCGCATCATTTTTCAGCATTTTTTTAAACTCATGTGCTGTATGCTTCAAAAATGAACCTTGCGCTGTCTCCTTTCCATTCAATTCTTTTACACGCCATATCAAATGAATATGATTGGGCATAATCACAAAGGCAAATACATCTACTTTACCTGTATCACTTAAATATTGAAGTGAACTGACAATAACATTTTTGTAATCATCTTTCCATAATAACCGTTGCCACTTATTTATTGTCGCTGTCCAAAAAAATATTTCCCCTAATTCGATATAGTTCTTTCGCCTTACAGTAAATATATCATTATCCATTGCAGGACATTTTTTAATTCAATACTATGTCTTCACTAATTTACAACAACTTTTTATTCAGGATTTTGGTTCGTGGGGACACGAACCAAGGCGGATTTTTTTCAGAATTTTGGTTCGTGGGGACACGAACCAAGGCGAGCTTTTCCGGAGAATGAACCATTAAAACAATTCATTCTCCGGAAAATCATTATTCCACAATCTTTTCGATCCGTATCATTTTTCCATCCTCATTTATCCCTTCCAGCACAATACGCATCTTTTTGGTAAAATCGTTATTATAAAAAGTGAGCGGCACTTTGCGGTTTGCCTTATCAGTTAAGATATACGGCATCCATAACAAAGTTGTTCTGGCATCGGTACCACTGCCGGTATTGTTTTGCATGTAATCCGGCGAATAAAATTCCTTAATAGGCGAGTAGCCTGCAACCTTCACCATATTCAGATCGGTTTCTTTGGGAGTCCGGTCAATCAGGTCATCGCCTTTACGGGTGTACACAGATATAGCCGGGTTGATCGACCTTCCGCCGGCATCAGCTCCCCGGCCGGAAAAATTGGGTATCATTTTAATATAGGCAATTTGGGTGAGGCTTAAGTTTTCCAGGTCGCTTGTTGTCATTTCATGTTCATCAATATACACCAAAACAGCTAAGCCTGCATATGTTAATGACCTGCCTGCAATGGCATTTGGGCTGCCTATGATCAACCCCGGAACCATACCCCGTATATAATTGAATACATCCAGTTTTGTCCAGGCCTTTTCATCATGAAGTACATCCATTGAAAATGCATTGGAACCACCGGTAAACATACCGGATGCATATTTTTCATCCAGTTTAACCAGCGGGTCATTTTGCCAGCTGCGCCGCCTGTTGGTTTTAACTACCACACCCTGCATCGTTTTTTCGGTATTGAAAGAAATGATACCATCGTTGTTTTTATAGTAATTAAAAAGTAATGCCTGGCGGTTCATAACGGTGCCGGCTGTATCAGGTAACAGGTAATTGTTATAATTGTTAATGGCACCCGGCTGATTCAATGTAAAATTGGAATTACTGAATGCCATCTGCTTGTTCAGCAGTTTTGATTTGTTGAACGTGAAATAAACCTTTGCTGTATCATAAAACACCAGGCCGGTTTGTTTTATCACGCCCGAACTTTGAGGTATAACTGAATAAAAACTATTAACACTGTCAATGGTTTTCACAATCAGGTTAACCGGTTCATCTTTCTCCATTTTACCCCTGGCCTCTTTTCCTATCTGTCCGTATACACCCAGGTAATCATCAGCAGCTGTAAGTATGGCCGGCATTTTCTGTACCATCATTTCACCCCAATTGTACCTGCGCCAGCCATGGGTAAGCATTACCAGGTCCAGTTTGCTTTTTATTGACGCATCGTTATTATTTTCAAAATAAAAAGCAGGGTTATGAATATACCCTTTCAGGTCTCCCTTCAATAAGAAATCGCTTACAATGGTATTTGAAGATGATTCACTGTTCATATCGGCATCCGAAATACTCAACGACATGTTTGCCGGTACGGTATCGGCTACTAAAATTTCCAATACATTCTTTCCTCTTTTTTGTAAGCTTACCTCTTTTGTATTTATTGCTGCATTTATTGCAAAATTATTGTTGTTGATGAATGCAACACGTTCTGCAACCGGTTTCCAGGCTGCATCAAATACAGTTAATTGCATGGCGCCGGATGGCAGTCCTGTGATCGGCACTACTCCCGTATATGGCTCTGTGGATGGTACCGCAAGATTTGATCTGTAAAAGACCTTTTGGTACATGTACATCAATATATGCAGCGAATCGGCCCCGGTTTTGTTGTGTACGTTGAAATATAATTTGTCCTTTTGCACCGTTAGTTTTAAAGAAACGCCCTGAGGTTTTGCTTCAGGAAGCCAGGTTTGCTGTTTAACCCCATGGTTATCATTCCACTCTGCATAATATTTATCTCCGGGTTGAAAATCAAGATCAAATTTTCCCATGCCGTTATGCAGTGCTGTTAAAGGCATCACCACTTCCCCGGTCTCCTGCTTTTTTATTACCCCTTCAACAAAAAATGGCAGGCTGTTATTGTAATTGGCCTTGAATGCAACCGTATTTACAACCCCTTCCATAATATCACCACCCTCGGGGAAAAACTGCAGGCTAACTGTTTTGTTTATACCGTCCGTTTCGGCAGCATTTCTATTGCTGATCATCCTGATTGCGCGGCTAAAAAACATACTGGTATCAAAATTCAGCATCCATCCGGTATAAGCCCTGCATATCAGTTGCGAAGACTGTATGGTATCGGGTATAACAAAATGCCCGTCGCTGGTTCCATTGAATACCGGGCTTATTTTTTGCTGTACCAGCTTTCCCTGTTCATCGTAAAGTGCAGCATAAAAATTGGTACTGCGTTCGGATGGTAAATTTTCTTCAAAAAGGTATGCCTTAAACCAGATGGTTTCTCCGGGCATGTATGTTTCTTTGTCGAAATGAATATGGATTTTTTCCCGGGGAAAATTAGAGCCATACAGGTTGATGCTATTTTCAATGATTTGTGCCTGAGCTTTATAGGAAACGGTTCCTGTAATGAATAAAAAGCTAAAAAGCAGCATTTTAGTTTTAAGCAAGGGTAGATAGTTTTAGGGTGAAACTATAGAAAAATTATTTAAAGCTATAACGATTCATTTATATAACAAAACATTATATTTTTCAAACAACTTGCTAAAAAAAATCCCTCCGATAACTCGGAGGGATGTATTGAAATAATGTAGTTTACATTAATAGTTGCTCAGGGTCATTTCTACCCTCCTGTTCTGAGCACGGCCGGCAGCTTTGGTATTATCAGCAATTGGTTTGGTTTCGCCATAACCTGTAGAAGACAAACGGTCTCCGGCAATTCCTTTGCTTTCCAGATAAGCTTTCACTGAAGCAGCTCTTCTGTTAGACAGATCCAGGTTGTATTCATCTTTACCCTGTGCGTCGGTATGGCCATCTATCTGTACCTTGTACGTTGGGTTTTCATTTAAAATAGTAACCACATCATCTAAACGCTTGTTCGATTGCTTTAATAACTTATCGCTGGCGGTTGCAAAGAATACATTTTTGGCGGCTAAATTAATACGTTTGATGATCTCTTCGCTGATAATGGGGCAACCATAATTGGAAGCTGGGCCTTTTTCGTTGATACACTTATCTTCTTCGTCATTTACACCATCTCCATCGGTATCTGGTATCGGGCAACCCTGGTAACGGGCTACACCCGGAACTGTAGGACATTTATCCACTTCGTCATTCAGGCCATCCTTATCGGTATCCGGTATTGGACAACCCTGGTAACGGGCTAAACCCGGTACATCCGGACATTTATCTTCCGCATCAGTAATACCATCGCCATCCCTGTCTGGGCAACCCTGTAAAGAAGCAAGACCAGCCACATCCGGACACCTGTCAAGTGAATCGATGATACCATCGCCATCCCTGTCTTTTGGGGGCTCAACAACCGGAATAGGAATTACAACGGGAGCAGGTTCTGGCTTTTTAAATAAAGGGGCAGCTACTCCAATACTATGATATAAATGATAAGATCCGGTTTCTGTAACCGGTACACGGTACTGCGAATTGATCATCATAAATACCTCGTCCACAATTTTTACCTGTGCACCCACACCTATTGGCAAAAATGCTGAATAGTATCCTCCAAATTTTGAAGCACCGATACCAGCGGTTATAAATGGATTAAAGATAAATTTATCTGATAATAATTTAAGGTTGGCTGTTGCCGTACCTTCCAGCAAAAGAAGCGGCTCAGGTGCAATTACTTTTGCGTTGGGATATTTTAAGAAAGAACCAGAAAGTGAACCTACAAAATCGAGGTTATTATTTAAACCCTGAAAATAGCTTACAGCCATTCCTGCGGTCATGGTATTGGTCTTGTGCCAAACTTTTGTGTTCAGTGTGTTTGCCAACCCATTTGACCTGATACTTTGGGCTGTTTTAAAGTCATTCAGGATAAAATGGATTCCAAATGATGGTCTTTTTTTATATTCACCCTGTGCAAAGGATGAAACCATCAGGCCAAGGCCCATTAATACCAATAAGATTTTCTTCATAATAGTTAATTTTCTAAATCGCAACAAAAATAGCTGCTTAACTTCAAAACATAAAATATTATTACAACTATATTATCCCCTAAAAATAACCCCATATTGTAAAATAAATACATACAATTACCTGGGAACATCCTTTTTATCCACTACCTCTACTTTTACCCTGGTTAGCCCACTTGCAATAAAGCCCAGTTTTTTGGCAGCAGCTCCCGATAAATCCACCACCCTTCTCATTTTTGGGTGTATGCGGTCGTTGACTTTTACAATTACGGTTCGTTTATTTCTAAGGTTGGTTACTTTTACCCAGGTACCCAATGGTAAAACGTTACAGGCACAGGTTAATTTTTTTTGATCAAAAATTTCGCCACTAGCTGTACGCCTGCCATTAAACTTATTGGCGTAAAAACTGGCTTGCCCGTAAAAAACACGGGTTGTTTTTTTACGTTTAACCTCATCTGCTGGTTCGGTCTTTTGTGCAGCCACCGATACCGGCAAGGTAAAAGAAACAATAAATACCAGCATAAAAATGCAAGCCAACTGGTTGTATTTTAAAGACTTTTCTTTCCTGTACATTTTTAAAGATAACATAAATAAATTGTTCAAAAACGGTCACTTTTTTGCAAAATATTTTTCCCTGAGCTGCCTGTCTTCTCCATATATATCTTCATAAAATTTAACTTCCCCTTTTTTTCCCTCGCAGGTATAATAACGGATAAACAGTTTTATGTGATTTTTTACATCAATGACGTGTCGTTCTTTTTTGGCTATCCAGTTTTTTATAGAGTCTGCAGTATATTTCAATGAGTCGGTTTTTTTACTCAGGCTGCTGTCGTTTCCGGCAATATAATAAGCCAGTTTTTCCCATTCCTGCACCCGCACACATCCATGGCTTAAAGCACGTGATGCGTTTTTAAAAAGGTACCGCTGGTTGGTATCATGTAAATAAACAGCATAGGGATTGTTGAAATTAAATTTGATAACCCCCAGGGAGTTATTATCACCGCTGCCCTGCATTACCCGGTATGGAATACCCCTTGAATATTTACTCCAGTTAACCGAAGCGGGGTCTATGGCTTCGCCTTTGCTGTTCAATAATTTCAATCCGATCCGGGAAAGATAATTTGGGTTATTTTTCAACCTGGGCAAATATTGTTTTACTATGATGCTGGTGGGTACTGTCCAGGTTGGGTAAGTAATAATATCCGAAATTTCTGAAGTAAGCAGGGGCGTTCTCGTTTCGGGTTTTCCACAGATCACTTTCGATTCAAACACCAATGTGTCGGCATGGATAAGCCTGAGATAATACCCCGGAATATTTACCCAGATGTATCTATCGGGCATTTCTGCCGGCAATTGCTTGTACCTGTCCAGTGTAATGGCTATTCTTATAAATTTTTCCCTGTCATTGTTATTGAGCGTTGTAATTAATATTTTACCGTATTTGCCATCAGGCTTTAGCCCGTTTTGCAGCTGGTATTTCTGAATGGCATCAGATAAACCTGCAGAGTCAGGTAAATTTTTCCCTGGCGATATACATTTACTTTCTGCCAGCCTTTTATGCAGCAGTTTAATAAAATGAAGGGAATCTTTTTCATCGCCCCTTTTAAACGGATAAATAAGGTGCGTGTATACCTTCCGGTCCATACTGTCTATAAATCTCTTTATACCCTGTTTAAGTTCCCAGTAGTTTTTGTGCTTGGGCTGAAGTGAAACAAGCAGTCCGCTGAGGTCTTTTTTCTCCAGTAATATATTGAGGGTTGCAATAAAAAATTTATCCGCCAATACCGAATCTTTGCTCTGGGATAAACTATCGGGCTGTAACCTGCCCTGCTTAAGGTCTTTGATCAGTTGCATAAATCCATCGGTGAGCAGGAGGTCGGCCTTTGTCCATAAGTGTACATTCATGCGTGCAAGCGAATCCCTGTCCAAACTGTCTTTTAATTCCCTTAACTGGTCGAAATGGTAATCTTTGGGAAACAGCCCTTCGTGCGCTGCATTTTTTATGAACCGGTATAATGAATCGGCAAGCGGCTGCCATTTTTCTTCGCTGCTCCAAACAGGCTGGTGGTTTATTGTAGCATAAAACTGATCAACTATAAGAAAGAGGTGCATCCGGCTACTGTCATCGATGTTTCCGGAATTTGCTGTTGCTTTATTCAATGCTTTCCTGATATGGCCTGCCACTTCTTCATTCATGGCTTTGGGATCTTTGATCAGGTCATTATTATCCCTGCTGCTGTTATTGTTACAGGAAAAAGCCAGGAAAATGATACAAATGGCATAATACCGGTATTGTCTTAAAACATATGGCATATATGGTGTTAAATATTTGTAACTTGAAGTGCAGTTTTTAAAACGGATACGGGATGAGGTATTTAGTTATGAACAAGATAATACTTCGTTTTCATTTGTTCTTCATTTGTACAAAAGTTTTTATACGCATCCGGCCGGCACCATGCATATTGATTTAAAAAACGGAATAAACATGACAATCCAAACTTTAACTGAGCTTTTTGAAAGAGACCTTGAGCGGTTGAGACAGGAGATCAATTTATACAAGAATGAAGATAACCTGTGGGTTTTAAAGGAGGGCATCAGCAACACGGCCGGAAATTTATGCCTGCACCTGATGGGCAACCTGAATTATTTCATAGGAGCTGTTTTAGGAAAGACCGGTTATGTAAGGCACCGGGAGGATGAGTTTGGTTTAAAAAATATTCCCCGTCAGGATCTGATCTTAAATATTGATAACTGCAGGCTAATCGTAAAAAGTACTTTACTGAAATTATCTCCGGCTGATCTGGAAAAAACCTTTCCCCAACCCGTTTTTGAAAAAGCCATTACCACCGAAATGATGCTGATGCATTTAACAACACATTTAACTTATCACCTGGGCCAGATCAATTACCACAGGCGGCTGCTGGATCAATGAACGATACGGGAAATTTTTTGTTCAAGCAGAAACATGTCGGCCAGGGTAAAAGCTGTTACCGCTTCTAAAACAACCGGCACACGTAAGGCAATACACAGATCGTGGCGTCCTTTTACTGAAAAATTTTCAACAGAACCGGTTTCGGTATTTAACGTTTGTTGTTGCTGTGGTGTTGATGAAGTAGGTTTTATGGCGATGCGGAATACCAGTTCATTCCCGTTGGTTATTCCTCCTACAATACCTCCCGAGTGGTTGGTAAATGTTTTGCCGGAAGGGTCTTCAATTGCATCGTTGTGATCGCTTCCAAACATTTTTGCTGCAGAAAACCCTTTTCCAAATTCTATTCCCCGTACTGCCGGTATGGCAAAAACGGCATGGCTTAGCAGCGATTCTGCCGAATCAAAAAAAGGCTCTCCCAACCCCACAGGCAAACCACTAACGGTACATTCCACTATCCCTCCAATACTGTCTTTTGCATCTATTGCTTTTTGTAATCCTTTTTCCAGATCAGTTTCCCCGCCAATTTCAAGAATGGCTGCATTTATTTGTATGTCCTTGCACATTTTCTTTGCAACTACCCCTGCTGCCACCAGGCAAACGGTTAACCTGCCACTGAAATGGCCGCTGCCCCGGTAATCTTCATGGCCTCCAAACTTGGCCGATGCCACAAAATCAGCATGTCCCGGCCGGGGTACAGCACGCTGTTTTTCATAATCGGCACTGCGGGTATTTTGGTTTTCAAATAAAATGGTAAGGGGTGCACCGGTTGTTTTTCCGTTAAACAAACCGGTTTTTATTTGCGGTATATCATCTTCTATACGCGGTGTGGTTCCTTTAGCTCCGGGCTTCCTTCTTTCAATATCTGCAGTAAAATCTTCCACAGATAAGGAGATGCCTGCAGGACATCCATCCATGGTTACCCCCACACAATCACCATGCGATTCACCAAAGATATGTACACGGAAAATGCGGCCGAATGAATTCATGGTTAATGTGTTATCGGTTATCGGTTAATTGTTAATGGGCTATCAGTTAATTGTTAATGGATTATCGGTTAATTGGTTGTTGGTATATAGCATTAAAATTAGCAATTACTTCTAAAGTACGATCAACTATTCGCCATTCGCTATTCGCCATTCACTATTAACTTTTATCGTCTTCTAAATATACATCAGCGTTCAATAATTTCAAATCTTCATAAAATTGCGGATAAGATTTATTGACTGCTTCTGCATCTTCAATCACAGTTTCTCCATCTGCCTGTAAAGCAGCAACCGCACAGGCCATGGCAATGCGGTGATCGTGATGAGAAAATACTTTGGCGCCTTTCACACCTTCGCCTCCTTTTATCATCATCAGATCATCCTGCAAAACTATCTCCACTCCCATTTTTGCAAACTCCTGCTGTAAGGTAAGTGCACGATTACTTTCTTTGTGCTGCAACCTGCTTACCCCTTCAATTACAGTAGTGCCCTTGCAATAAGCGGCCAGGGCAACCAAAGGAGGAAACAGATCAGGACAATCGGTTGCATTGAAATGAAAAGCCTTACCATGATCACCTAATGTTGCATTGATAACTATCTGTTTTTCTTCAATTGAAATATTGGTACCGCAATCCATCAAGGCCTTCAAAATGGCCTTATCTGCCTGTGTTGAAAAAACATCCAATCCTGTAACGGTTATTGCGCCTGCAACAGCGCCGGCTACCAATAAGAATGCTGCACCGCTCCAGTCGCCCTCCACGATATAGGTTTGTGGTTTGTGGTTTGTAGTTTGCCCCAAGGACCCTGTGGATGGTTTTATACAGAAGGATTCATAATTTTTATTTTCCACATCATATCCAAACTGCCTGAGCATTTGTAAAGTAAGATCAATATAGGGTTTGCTTTGTAAATTATTTACGGTGATGGTTACCGGTTTGGTGGCTGCTTTTGCAAAAGCGATCAACAGCCCGGTTAAGAATTGGGAACTTAGTGAACCATCAATCGTAATGTCGGCAGGCTGCAACGGCCCTTTTATTTTTATGGGGAGATGGCCATCATTTGATTCAATTAAAATACCCAGTTGAGGAAATACGGCATCAAAAAAATGCATGGGTCGTTTTAACAAACTGCCTGTTCCGGTAATGGCTGTGGCTGACGAAGACAACGCTGCAATGGGCGTAAACATACGTATGCCGAGGCCGCTTTCGCCGCAATTGAGAGCTCCCCCCATCCCTATGAATCGGGAAGCTTTGGAGCTTTTAATTTGCAAAGTCCCGTCTTCTTTTTGTAAAATCTCAGCACCTAGTTTTTTAATAATGTCCAGTGCGGCCAGATCATCATTGCTTTTTCCGGGGTTGAGCAAAGTTGTTTCTCCATCTGCCAGCAATGCCAGTGCACAGGCCCTTTGCATACAGCTTTTAGAAGCAGGTGCCATAATATTGCCCAAAATGACAGCAGGTTTGATGGTAACGATCACTATACTATTTCTTTAAAATGCTTTTCAAGGTCTGGTAAACTGATGTATCTTATTTCGGCTTTGCCAATTTTACTTAACAGGATAAACTGTACCCCATCCCCGGTACGTTTTTTATCCATCTTTAAAACCTCAAACACTTTTGCGTGTTCGGTTTCCACATCAACAGGCAAATGGTACCGGGCCAGCAGCCTTACAATTTTTGCTGCATCACCGGCATGAAAAAGATTGAGCTGCACCGATAAATTACAGGCTGCAACCATACCAATACTAACCGCATGCCCGTGTGGTATACCATGCAGGTTTTCAATGGCATGGCCAATGGTATGTCCAAAGTTCAACAGTTTTCTATCCCCTGTTTCAAATTCGTCTCCGGTAACAATGGCTGTTTTTATTTCAACATTCTTTTCTATAAGATCGGCTATTAAAGTCCTGTCGCTCTGGTATTCGTGCAGGGAATATTTTTCCAGTACTTTAAAAAGCAACGCATCTTTAATACAGGCGTGTTTTATAACTTCTGCAAATCCGTTCACCCATTCTTTAACAGGCAGTGTTTTTAAAAAACTGTAATCATAAAAAATAAATTCGGGCTGACGGATGGTGCCTATCATATTTTTATACACCCCCACATCAATGCCGTTCTTGCCGCCTATCGCGGCATCTGTCATGGCTAAAATGGATGTGGGCACCAGGCCAAATCTTATTCCACGCATATACACAGCAGCAACATAGCCGGTAATATCGGTAACCACGCCGCCGCCAAGGCCTATTAAAAAAGTGTTTTTATTGGCACCCATCAATAGTAATTCTTCAATGATGGAATCAACAGTGAATTGATTCTTGTATTCCTCTCCTGCAGCTATTTTTATTACCGGGTATCCTGCTAATTTATCTGCATGAAGCTGGCAGATGTTCTCATCAGTAATGATGACGGACCTGGCATCCTGTAGCAGATCTTTCAAGTCTGCAAAATCTGCATCAAAATAACAACTTACCATTTTTTGAGAAAACGAATATTCGGTGATGTGCATATGGTTGATTTCTGATAATGAAAATCAGGAGTTCATAACTTTATTCTGGTGATGAATACTTTCCAGGTGAACCGCATCCAGGTATTTTATTATAAATTCTTTTGTAAGCCCCAGTGCATCTCCTTTTTTAAAAGCCCTTTCCAGAATTTCATTCCACCTGTTGGTTTGCAGGATGGTGATGTTGTTGTTTTTTTTGTACTCGCCAATTTTATCAGACAGTTTCATGCGTTGCCCCAGCAGCATGAGTAATTCATCATCTACCTGGTTAATCTGTTCACGCAATGTGGTAAGCGCGGTTATAAATTCCTGTTCAGTAGTATTTTCATGCCGCCAAACCAGTTGGGTCAGTATTTCCAGCAGGCGTTCGGGTGTAACCTGCTGTTTGGCATCGCTCCATGCATTATCGGGATCGATATGGCTTTCCAGCATCAGTCCGTCAAAATCCAGGTCAATACTTCTTTGGGCCACCGGTTGCAATAAACTGCGGTTACCACAAATATGTGAGGGGTCGCAAATAAGGGGCATGCCGGGGTATCTTCTTTTCATTTCAATAGGCAGGTGCCACATCGGTGCATTCCTGAACTCGGTATTGCCATAAGAGGAAAATCCCCGGTGAATCATACCTACCTGCTCAAGGCCCGCTTTTTGCAAACGTTCAATGGCGCCGCTCCATAATTCAAGATCGGGATGTATTGGATTTTTAATCAGCACCGGCACATCTACACCCCGCAAAGCATCCGCCACATCCTGCACACTAAAAGGATTAACCGTGGTTCGGGCTCCGATCCAAAGCATATCCACATCAAATTTCAAAGCATCTTCCACATGCTTTGCAGTGGCTACTTCAACTGTGGTAGGTAAACCGGTAATTTGTTTTGCCTTTGCCAGCCAGGGCAAGGCTGCAATACCGTTTCCTTCAAACAAACCGGGTTTGGTGCGGGGTTTCCAGATACCGGCACGCAGCACATCAACCATACCGGTTTTGGCCAGCCGGATTGCTGTTTCCAGCATCTGGGCTTCCGTTTCTGCACTGCAGGGCCCGCTTATGATCAATGGCCGCTTATTCCATGTTTCCTGCATTAATACTTTCATAGCCTTAATTTCTGTTCGCATTGCAAATGTAGTTTTCTGTTTCCAGTGTATTTGTTAACTGCATGGTGTGTTGATGCTGATGAAGTACCGAAAAGCTAACTTGTGGCAACCACTGTCAGCGGGTATCAAACAGATCAGCATCGGGCAGCAGCCCATGTTTTAAAATCCATTTCAAATTTTATTTCTCCATTGCCATGAACGCCAACCTCCTGCCATCCCTGCATCCTGTAAAATGATGCTGCCCGGGTGTTTGGGTCGGTACCCAGCCATATTTTTTCTTTGGTTTGCAAAAAATACCAATCCATCATAGCCTGGTGCAGTTTTTTACCAATACCCATGGCTTCAAAAGCGGGATGTACAAAAAGCGCCCATACATTATTGTCGATCAGGTCTACTATAGCAAATCCGGCTATTTTTTTTTCTACCTCACAAACCCAGCCTTTGCCTCTTTCATTCAGGTATTCTGCTACATCCTTATTGGTTACCAATGCAGGGTTTGACAGGCGGTTTTCTTTTACCGCATTCCTTACAAATTGAATCTGGCTTATATCCCGGGTTTCTGCCTGCCTGATGATCATACAATAATTATTTTAATATCCTTTTGATCTTATTTGCCGCTTCAATCAATTCCTGCAGATAAGTAAAATTATCCTTTTCCAGGCAACTTTTTATTTTTCTTAACTGCGTGATGTGTTCATTTAATACATCCAGAACATTGTCTTTGTTCTGCATAAATATAGGCACCCACATGGCCGGATTACTTTTGGCCAGCCGTACCGTACTTTCAAAGCCGCCGCTGGCCAGTTCAAAAATAGTATCCTCCTCTTTTTCTTTTTCCAGCACGGTTAAGGAAAGGGCATAAGAAGCTATATGCGAAATGTGGCTTACATAGGCTGCGTGCACATCATGCACAGCCGATTCCATATAAACCAGTTGCATACCCATGGTTGCATATAATTTCTCTACACATTGCAGCGCATCTTCATCAGATTTATCGTTTTCACAAATAACTGCCACCCTTCCTTTAAAAGCATCCTTTACCACCGATTCGGGGCCATCTTTTTCGGTCCCCCACATGGGGTGCGTTGCCACATACCTTCCCCGTTTGGCATGGTTCAATACCGAACCACAGATCATATCTTTTGTAGAACCCACATCCATTAAAACCTGCTGATCAAGTAAATGCAACAGGCCGGGCAATAACTGAAGCGTGGCATTTACCGGTATGGCCACAATGATCAGTTCACTTTGCGGTATTGCTTTGTCCAGGGGCATATTTTCATCGATCCATCCAAGTTGCAGTGCGGTGGCAATATTTTTAACGCTTTGATCAACCCCTATTATTTTTTGGGCAAAACCTGTTTCCTTTAAACGGTTAGCCATGGAGCATCCGATAAGCCCTGTACCAATTATTGTTATCGTCATATAAATTAAAAATCCCCCGGTTTAACCGGGGGATGTGTGTATGTTAAATTTTTATTTTATTTAATTACATCAGGCCCCGGTTCTATTTTTTGGATAGAAGGCGCAATAAAACCAGGTATTTGTGCTGTTAACGGTCATTCTTGGTTCAAATGTAGTGTATATGATCAATATGGCAAAAAATTACCCCGCTTATACATAAGCGGGGCAATTTCAGATTGCTTGTCCATTAAAAATTTTATTCCGGCTTTAAAACAAGCATTATGCCGGATACTAATTACTTCTTAGTTGTATCAGCAACTGGAGCAGCAGTAGTGTCAGCAGCTGGAGCAGCGGCAGTGTCTGCTACGGCAGGAGCTGGAGCTGCAGTGGTATCAACAGCTGGAGTTTCTTCTTTTTTTCCACCATCATTACAAGCAGCAAAAGATACAGATACAATTGCTAAAGCCAAGATTACTTTTTTCATTTTGTGTTTTGTTTAAATTTTAAAATTATAATTTGATATTTATACCCGGAATGAAAAAAGGTAACCCAAATTTTTTAAAAAGTTTATTTTCGCTGTTTTGGGTTACCAATATCAGGTTAACGTATTAATCATATAACAGGTGAGTAATTTTGAACAGGAAAAGCAGTTGCTGGCTGGTTTAGCTTTGAATGACAGTTTGGTGATAGAATCGATTTATCGCGATAACTACCCTGTTATTCAATCGTTTATACTTAACAACAATGGCAATAGTGATGAAGCCAGGGATATTTTCCAGGAAGCCATGATCGTTATTTATGAAAAAGCTGTTTCGGGTAATTTTGAACTGAACTGCCTACTGAAAACCTATTTATATTCTGTGTGCAGAAGGCTTTGGCTAAAAAGATTACAACAATTGCAGCGCTATAGCTCCCTGGTTGAAAATACAGATGAAACGGTTGGGGTGGATGAAGACCTGGAATTGCATGAAAAGCACAACGCCGATTTTGTTTTAATGGAAGCAGCATTGAACAACATAGGCGAGCCTTGTAAAAGTTTACTGGACGCCTACTACATACAGAAAAAAAATATGCAGGAAATAGCTTCAGATTTTGGATATACCAATGCTGATAATGCCAAAACCCAGAAATACAAGTGCCTGGTACGGTTAAAAAAGTTGTTTTTTGCTCAATATAAAAACGAACAATAAAATGGATGAATTATTACTGATAGAGACTGTGGAACGTTATCTGAAGGGCGAAATGGCCCCGCAGGAAATAACTTTTTTTGAAGAGATACGCAAAAGCAATCCCGCTGTTGACCAAATGGTGGTTGAACATACCTTTTTATTTAACGAACTGGGAAAGCAGGCCGCTATCAAAGCCTTTAAACATAATTTGTACGAAGTTGAAAATAAACTGGCCGAGGAAGGCATTATCACCAAAAAACAATTGACCGGCAAAGCGAAAGTTGTATTCCTATGGAAAAAATACAAACGCAGCATTGCGGTTGCAGCTTCTATTGCCGGGCTGGTGTCCATTGTTACCACAGGGCTGATCAGCTCTTACAGCAATAAAATAGGTAAAGGAAACATTACCGTTTTAATGGCCAAAATAGACAACACTGCAAAAAAAGTGGATGCCCTGAATAAAACCATCAAAGAAAGGCCGGAAACTTCCAACCCTAAAGCCAATTACCGGGCTACCGGTTTTTTAATTGATGGCAAGGGATTTATAGTTACCAATGCACACGTGGTAAACCAAATGAAAAATATTTATGTTGAAAACAACAAAGGAGAATATTTTACCGCACAAACCATTTTCACGGACAAGTACACAGACCTGGCTATTTTAAAGATAAATGATACCGCTTTTAAAACTTTATATAACCTGCCTTACTCAATAAACAGAACCAATTCCAATTTGGGCGAACAGATCTTTACTTTAGGTTATCCCCGTAATGAAATTGTATATGGCGAAGGATATGTGAGTGCCAAATCGGGCAATGAAGGTGATTCAACGGCTTACCAGGTTTCGGTATCTGTAAACCCCGGAAACAGCGGTGGCCCGGTAATTAATAAACGCGGCGAAGTGATCGGTATCATTACTTCAAAAAATTCTTCTGCGGATGGTGTTGTGTACGCAGCCAAATCAAAAAATATTTACAAATTGCTGGATGCACTTAAAGAAAATGGCGACACCTTAACCATAAAATTACCTAATAATTCAGGCTTAAAAGGATTAGACAGGGAACAACAGGTGAAGAAAATGGAAGATTTTGTTTTTATGGTTGTTGGAAACTGATTAACCCCCGGAAAACTATTAAAAAGCTGTTGATTTGATCAACGGCTTTTTTAATGCCTTTAAGTTTATTGCCAGAGTGAAGCAGGGTACACCTGATCGGCAACCAGTTTATCCACACAGGCTTTTACTATTGGCGCATCCTCTTTATAAGTAACCCCAAACCATTGCGATGAGGTAGGTATCACACTGATATGGCCGCCCCGGTTCTCCATAAAATCTTCGGCTATAATGGGTATAAAAAATTCGGCTTTAATATTTTCGATGTTTGCTTTTACAAAATCATGGAACAGTTTTTCAGTGGTATCAAATAAACTTTGGTGAAAGCACCAGAAGTTCATAGACACACTGGATGCTGATGGTACTTCGTATTTACCGGCTTCATCTTCGTAGGTGATAATTCCGTTCTCTTTATAGATTTTTGTTCTTTCTTTTATACTGATCAGATTAAACGCCTCATCTACCTGGCAAACTCCCCGGCTTACCGATCCATGGTCACTAAGTGTTTTATCCAATTCGTATCCTATAATGGCATAATGTTTTTCAGTACAGGTGTGATTTAAAAATGCGGCGGCTTTTTCAAATGCATCCACACCATAATAATCATCGGCATTAATAACGGCAAAGGGTTCGTTAATTACTTCTTTTGCACAAAGTACCGCATGACCGGTACCCCATGGTTTAACCCTGCCTTCAGGTACCTGCAGCCCGTTCAGGTAAGAATCCATTTCCTGGTATACATATTCGGTTTTTATCTTCCCTTTCAATTTAGGTTCAAAGCTGGCTTTAAAACTTTCGGCAAAATCTTTACGTATGATAAAAACCACTTTGCCAAAACCGGCCCGGATGGCATCATAAATAGAATAGTCCATTATCGTTTCTCCGGCCGGGCCAAACCCTTCTGTCTGTTTCATACTTCCGTAACGGCTTGCCATTCCTGCTGCTAAGATTAAAAGCGTTGGTTGCATCTGAAAGTTTATTTTATAATTGATGGTTTATTTGTTGATTTTTGCAATGCAAAAATAGTATAAACCGCTAAGTTATACAGAAATGCTATTTGATACATCTAAAGCCAACATAGAAGAACTTCATGATGATCTGTTTAAAGAAAAGCAGGTTCGTGTATCCGTTTTGAGATTGGATAAGATCCATCCGCTTGTATCGGGTAACAAATTGTTTAAACTGCATTATTTTTTACAAGAGGCAGCAGCAAGCTCCCATAAAACCATTTTAACTTTTGGCGGGGCTTTTTCCAATCACCTGGCTGCTACCGCGTTTGCATGCAGGGCCCTGCAATTAAAAAGCATTGGTATTGTACGTGGTGAAAAACCCCGGAAGCTTTCGCACACACTGCAGCAGTGCCAGCAGGATGGCATGCAGTTGCAATTCATAACCCGGCAGGAATATGCAGAAAAAGATGACCCTGCCTTTTTAAATGGCCTGGCTGAAACCTATGGCCAATGCATTGTGTTACCGGAAGGAGGTTTTCATCCACAAGGTGCCAAAGGCGCAGCTTTGATCATGGATATGATAAAAGACAACAGTTATACGCATATTTGTACCGCTACCGGTACAGCAACAACATTGGCAGGCATACTGATGGCTGCCCATCCAGGACAAATGGTAATGAGTTTTCCGGTTTTAAAAGGCATTACAGACAATAAAATGAGGATTAAACAGTTAACAGCAAGTGATTTTGAAAACCTGGCCATATTAAATAATTATCACTTTGGTGGTTATGCTAAAAAAACAGAACCACTTATAAAATTCATGAACCAATGCTGGTTAAAATATGCTTTGCCACTTGATTTTGTATACACCGCCAAAATGTTCTTTGGGGTTATCGATAATATTAAAAATGATACATTTACAAAAGGGAGTAAGATATTATGCCTTCACACCGGAGGTTTACAGGGAAATAAATCTTTACCTTTGAACACTTTATTGTTTTGAATTTGATTCAACCTATGTTTAAATTGAATTTTCTGTTTACTTTATGCAGCCTTTTAACTGCCGGCAGTCTTTTTGGGCAGGCAACACTTCCCGATTTTACCTTAAAAAACACCAATGGAAAGATCAGCATTTTCTGGTTGAATGATTATAAAAAGCCGGTTAAAGGGATCAGCGTTCAGCGGTCATACGACAGTACCCGGAATTTTTTCAGCATTGCATCCATTCTGAATCCGCAAAACTCAGTAAATGGATTTACCGATTCAACACCGCCTTATAATAAAATGTATTACCGTTTGTTTATAGGTTTTGATACGGGTGTTTACCTGCTTACCCCATCAAAAAAGCCCGAACTGAATAATGTAATCGACTATACCCGGTTGATACAGGAAATAAATTCATTGTACGAAAAAAACATCCTGCTGCAGGAAGAAAAAGTAAAATTACAGAAAGAACTCGCAGAAGCGCTTGCAGCAAAAAATAAAAACAAAGCCCCGGCTAAAAATGTAAAAAATAAACCTGCTGTTAAAAAGCCATCCATCACCGAGGTTTCGGAAGATATCATCAGCCAGGTAATCACTTTCCCCAGCAAACGCATTTTTACCGATAAGGACAATAATGTTATTGCGAGGCTTTTTAATGTTAAAGAAAACAAGTATATCATCCGGTTTTTAACAGAAGACTATAAACTGCTGTTTGAGATAAAAACACCCCCGGATGATTATTTTGTGATTGAAAAAGTGAATTTCATCCGTGCCGGCTGGTACCAGTTTGAAATTTATAAAAATGATTTTTTACTGGAAGAGAATAAATTTTACATTTCAAAAGAAGAAAAAAAAACGAAATGATCTGATCATTCCACTATTTCTGATTCAAATATCCTTTCAAAATTTTTTTTCAGCTTCTCCTTCACTTCATTGTAATCTACTGCAAAACCAAGTTCTTTTTCCATTGATGTAACCTGCTTATCCTGTATACCGCAGGGAATGATGTTTTTAAAATAATCCAGATCGGTATTCACATTCAGCGCAAAGCCGTGCATGGTTATCCACCTGCTGCAACGTACACCAATGGCACAGATCTTTCTTTCCCTGCCGGGAATATCTTCATCGATCCATACGCCCGTTTCTCCCTTGCTTCTACCGCCTTTTATACCATATGCCGCAATGGTTGCAATCACCATTTCCTCCAGGTTACGCAGGTATTTTCCTATATCAGTATAATATTTTTCAAGGTCCAGGATAGGATATCCCACGATCTGCTGCGGGCCATGAAAAGTAATATCTCCTCCCCGGTTGGTATTAAAAAAAGCGATTTCGTTGGCGGCCAACTCATCGTCATTCATCAGCACATGTTCTTTTTTACCGCTTTTTCCTAAAGTATAAACTGCCGGATGTTCGCAAAAGAGGAAGTAGTTTGTAGTCGTGAGTGGTGAGTCGTGAGTCCTGTGTGGAGCATTCCGGAGTGCTGTTTTTATTCGTACATTCTCATTAAGCAAGTTTTCCTGATAATCCCAGGCTGCTTTATATTCGATCATTCCCAGATCTTTAAATATCACTTTCTGCTTATCCACTGCAATGTTTTAATTTGCAAAGATAAATGAATGCGGACAACGGACAACGGACAACGGACAACGGACAACGGACAACGGACAACGGACAACGGACAACGGACAACGGACAACGGACAACGGACAACGGACAACGGACAACGGACAACGATTAACGATTAAACCTATTACCAGATGAGTAAAGAAATACCAGAAATGGAAGATGAACAACCGGAAATGGAAGAGTTGTATGAAAAACTGACCATAACCATTCCCAAAGGCCAGGAATCACTTCGCATTGATAAATTTTTAATGACCCGGATCGAAGGCGCTACCCGGAATAAAATTCAGCAGGGTATTGATAACGAAATGGTACTGGTGAATGAAAAGCCGGTAAAAAGTAATTATAAGGTAAGGCCATTTGATAATATCGTTGTATTTGACAACCGCTCACCGGAGAGTTCCGAAATCATTCCTGAAAATATCCCCCTCAATATTCATTATGAAGATGACAGCATTCTCATCATCAATAAACCTGCAGGTATGGTTGTTCATCCGGGCAGCGGCAATCCCAATGGTACTTTGGTTAATGCCGTAGCCTACTATTTAAAACAACAAGATCCTCAATTGGACGAAACTGCACTCAGCAGGTTTGGCCTGGTACACCGCATTGATAAAAATACCAGCGGTTTACTGGTGATGGCAAAAACACAGAAAGCCATGAGTGACCTGGCAAAACAGTTTTTCAACCATACCGTTCACCGCAGGTATATTGCCCTGGTTTGGGGCGATGTGGAGAAAGATGAAGGCACTGTTATTGCACATGTGGGCAGGCACCAAAGATTTCGTAAACTATTTACGGCTTACCCCGATGGCGACCATGGCAAAGATGCCATTACCCATTACAAAGTGCTGGAACGTTTTAATTATGTTACATTAATTGAGTGCAGGCTTGAAACCGGCCGCACACACCAGATACGGGTACACATGCAACTGATTGGCCATCCGCTTTTCAATGATGATTTTTATGGCGGCGACAGGATCGTAAAGGGAACCGTATTCACCAAGTACAAACAGTTTGTTGACAATTGCTTTGAATTGTGTAAAAGACAGGCCCTGCATGCCAAGGAACTGGGCTTCATTCATCCCACAACATTAAAACAGGTTCATTTTGAAAGTGAACTGCCGGATGATATGAAATCTGTTATTG
>CALRVV010000024.1:0-50285 GCA_943371705.1 Chitinophaga pinensis
AAAGTGTATACTTTTGATGATGTGCATTGCCTTGTATCTTACCTAAAAACAAAAGATACAGACCCCGGAAATATAAAAGACTATTACCTGACCAATTATGCCGGCGCCCACCAGTTGATCAATGTAAATAATGCGCTCCTTTTAAAAAGCGATGCCTTAAGAAGCCCAATGGGTGGCAATGTGGCGGCATTTGACAATACGGATAGTTTAGTAATGGTTCAAAAGCGCTTCCCGGGTAATACACTAACCTGGAGCGATTTAATTAAGCCTTGAAAAGAATAGTTTACATATCGGTACTTGTTTTTTTTGTAAACAGCCTGTATGCAAAAACCATCCGCATAGGAAAACAACAAAAAGCAAAAAACATACAACAGGGATTGTTATTTGCTGCAAACGGAGATACTGTTTTGGTTGAGCCAGGGCATTATCATGAGAAAAATATCATCATAAATAAAACAATTTTCCTCATTGGCATCAATCATCCGGTGCTCGACGGGGATAATAAATATGAGGTCATTTCCATAAAGGCAAACGGGGTAGTGGTTGATGGGTTTACCATCATCCATTCCGGAGTTTCAAGTATTGAAGATTTTGCCGGTATAAAAATATACAGCTGCCGGGATGTGGTAATACGCAATAATATTTTAGAAGATACCTTTTTTGGCATTTACACACAGTACGGTACAAATTGCACCATCGAAAAAAATAAACTGCAATCATACAGCAAAGAAGAGCAGCAAAGCGGTAATGGCATTCATTGCTGGAAAGCAGACAGCATGCGGATAATAGCCAATACCATTACTGGTCACCGGGACGGTATTTATTTTGAATTTGTTACCAACTCCATCATCTGGCGCAATATTGCCGAAAAGAACCTGCGCTATGGCCTGCACTTTATGTTCAGCAATAACGATGCCTATATCAGCAATGTGTTTAAAAATAATGATGCCGGGGTTGCGGTGATGTTCAGCAATCATGTAAAAATGATCCACAATCATTTTGAACAAAACTGGGGTGATGGGGCATATGGGCTATTGCTTAAAGAAATTAGCGACAGTTATATAGAGACCAACCGGTTTGTAAAAAATACTATTGGTATTTATATGGAAGGCACCAGCCGGATCCAGCTGGAAAAAAATGTTTTTGAAAGTAACGGATGGGCCATGAAGATACAGGCCAGTTGCATGGAAGTTACCGTGCTAAAAAATAATTTTAAGGGCAACACTTTTGATGTAGGTACAAACGGGAACCTGGTTTTAAATACGTTCAATAATAATTACTGGGATAAGTATGAAGGATATGATCTGAACCGTGACAAACTGGGAGATATACCATACCGGCCTGTGAGCCTGTATGCCATGATCATTGAACAGAACCCGCCGGCCATGATACTGTTCAGAAGCCTGATGACTTCTTTGCTGGATAAAACAGAAAAGATTCTGCCATCGCTTACACCCGAAAATTTAAAAGACAACCATCCATTAATGAAACCTTTGCCGTTATGATCATAGCCAGTAATGTGTCGAAAAAATTCGGAAAACTGAAAGCATTGGATGATGTTTCTGTAACCTGTAATAAAGGCGAATGTATAGCATTGATTGGCCCCAATGGCTGCGGTAAAACAACACTCATAAAAAGTATACTGGGCATGGTGGTTTGCGACAGCGGCTTTATCACCTTTAATGGAAATAACATCAGGCAAAACTGGAAATACCGTGCTGATATTGGTTATATGCCGCAAATTGGCCGTTATCCCGAAAACATGACCATTGGCCAGGTGCTGGATATGATGAAGGACATCAGGGGTAAAAATGAGGATATGCTTGATAAAGAGTTGATTGACCAGTATGCATTAAATGATATGCTAAAAAAAAGAATGCGCACCTTATCAGGGGGTACCCGCCAAAAAGTGAGTGCAGCATTGGCATTTCTTTTTAATCCTGATGTACTGATACTCGATGAACCTACTGCCGGGCTGGACCCTCTTTCATCAGAGATTTTAAAAACAAAAATAATAGCCGAAAAAAATAAGGGTAAACTGGTGTTGATTACTTCGCATATATTGAGTGAACTGGATGACCTGGTAAGCCAGGTTATTTATATGCAGGAAGGAAAACTGTGTTTTCATAAAAGCATTACCAGTTTACAGGAAGATACCGGCGAGGAGAAGCTTTCAAAAGCCATTGCCAGCGTTATGTTACAAAGATAGCACATGAAAAAGATCATCAAATATGTAATTATAGATATCCTGCGTAATAAAATTATGCTGGGCTATACCGTTTTTTTGTTTTTAATTTCCATTACCATTTTTAACCTGGAAGACAATTCGGCAAAAGGTTTATTAAGCCTGCTGAATATTATTTTGATCATAGTGCCATTGGTAAGTTTATTGTTTTCTGCCATTTATGTGTACAACAGTTCCGAGTTTTTAGAGTTGTTGGTGAGCCAGCCTTTAAAACGAAAAACCATTTGGCTCAGTATTTTTACCGGGTTGGCTTCATCCATGGCATTTGCCTTTTTTGTGGGAGCAGGCATTCCTATCCTGCTTTATGAAGCAACTCCAACGGGGTTCATGATGTTGGCCACCGGGCTTTTATTATCGGTCATATTTGTGACGATAGCCATGCTGGCGGCAGTGATGGCCAGGGATAAAGCAAAAGGCATTGGCGTGGTAATCCTGTTGTGGCTTTATTTCTCCATCATTTTTGACGGACTGGTTTTATTTATCCTGTTTCAATTTGCCGATTACCCTTTAGAAAAAATGATGGTTGGCGTTGTTGCTTTTAACCCGATTGACCTGAGCCGAATTTTAATTTTATTGAAGATGGATGTATCGGCACTGATGGGTTATACCGGTGCCATTTTTAAAGATTTCTTTGGCACACAGGCAGGCGTGATCATATCTTTTTGTGTATTGGCTACCTGGGTTGTTATTCCAACCTGGTTGTCGTTAAGAAAATTCAATCACAAAGATCTGTAATTATGAAAGGAGTCATAACAAACGCGAAATCAAAAAATATTTTTACAAGAGAATTACAGGGGGAATAAATTTATAATTAGGAATATATGAAAAGAGATGAAGCCATAGCACCATTATCAAGAGACCATCACGGGTCCTTATTGCTTGCTCAGTTGCTGAAGAAAAATGCACCTGTTTACCGCGATATGCCGGATAATGCAAAAGACAAAGCCCGGTATGCCCAACAACAATTTGAGGGGCATATAAAAAAACATTTTGAGCAGGAAGAAGCCATGCTGGAATTGGTAAAAGATGCACATACCGAAATAAATACCCTGGCCACAGAAATTAAAGCCGAACACCGGGAATTAACCGCTTTGTTCTATTCACTTGAATCTGCAAGGGATCTGGAAAGCAATATGGACACTTTAGCGCTTGCGCTGGAAACCCATATCCGTAAGGAAGAAAGGACGCTGTTTCCCCTGCTGCAACAGCATTGCAGCGAGGAACTGTTGCAGGAAATACACACCCTGCTGCACTAAAAAATTAACCATGAAAAAGGATATTGTTACAAGAAAAGACATTGAAATACTGGTTGATGCATTCTACAGTAAAATAAGGGAAGATGATCAGATCGGGTTTATATTTTCTGATATAGCCAAAGTAAACTGGCAGAAACATTTACCCGTGATATATGATTTTTTTGAGAACATGCTTTTTTATACCGGCGCCTATACCGGTAACCCGATGGAACTGCATAAGCATATAAGCCGGCTTTTCCCGCTGACTGAAGCACATTTTACAAGATGGAATTACTTATTCAGCAATACCGTGGATGAATTATTTGCCGGAGATACCGCTACGCTGGTAAAGCAAAGGACAAAAAGTATAGCTGCGGTAATGCAATTAAAAATCTTAGAAGAATCTACCTCTGACGGTAAGATATTTTAGTAATACAGGTAACAGCGTAAAAAAAGCATTCCGTTCAGGAATGCTTTTTTTAATGCTGTTGATAAAAATATTATTTAGCTGCCGGAGGAGGTAACAAAACCCCATCAATTACATGAATAATTCCGTTTGATGCCGGAACAGAAGCAACGATCTTTGCCGTACCGTTTATATACAGGCCGTCGGCTTTTTTAGTGATGGTAATATTACCGCCATTAACCTGCCCGATAGATTGCCCGTCCTGCAGCATATCTGCTTTAAATACGCCTACCGAAACATGGTACTGCAGTATATCAATCAGGACATCTTTCTTTTCGGGCTTTAATAAACCATCAACCGTTCCGGCTGGTAATTTATCAAAAGCTGCATTGGTAGGGGCAAATACGGTAAAGGGGCCGGCATTGCTTAATGCATCTACCAGTTCGGCTGTTTTAACTGCAGCTACAAGCGTGGTATGGTCTTTACTGCCAACGGCAACCTGCACTACGTTTTTTGCAGATACATCATCCTGTACACCCGATTGGCCTGCCGGAGAAGCATTGTCTGTTGATGCGGCAGAAGTGGCAGTTTGTTGTTCTGCATTGTTACATGACATGGCAAACAGCAATGTGGTAACTGCAAGTGTGGCTTTTAACTTATTTCTCATATTTTAATTTTTAGCGGTGAAAGTTTTGTAGCGTAAATCTAAACCGCATACAAACGGCATTATATGATTGTAATCACAATTAAAAAGGAGGCCTGAGAAAAACAAATTATGCTACCTCAGGCAATACGTTTTTTCACAAGGCAGGCCTTCTTTTTATGACAACAATCATTTTTTATTCAGGCCCCCATCATTGTAATTTTTTAAACGGCCCTTTAGCTTTACAGAACGAGGGGTAAAACCTCACCACAATTATGAAAAAAATAATTATGGCGCTGGATGGTAAACATTTTCCGAAAGGCGCATTTGAGTTTGCAAAAGATATCAATGCCAAAACCGGCATTTTACTGGCCGGGGTTTTTTTAAACCCCGTTGATTATTCAAAACTGCTGGCCTACACCGGTATGGAAGGGGTTACCCTGATGCCGGAATGGCTCTCCAGAACCGATGATGATGTGCTGGTGAGTAAAAATATAAGTTTATTTACAGATGCCTGTGTAGCGGAGGGGATTGAATTCAGGATACACAAGGATACCGACCTGATGGCCCTGAATACGCTGATCGAAGAGACCCGTTTTGCCGATGCATTGCTGGTAAGCAGTGAGTTATTTTATGAAAATGTATCGAACAGCCAACCTAATTTTTACCTGGAGGAAGTATTAAAAAAAGCCGAGTGCCCGGTCATGCTGGTGCCCGAAAATTATAAGGAGCCCGACAGGGTGGTGCTGGCCTATGATGGCAATGAATCTTCTGTATTTGCCATCAAGCAGTTTGCATACGTGTTTGCCGAGCTGGCGCAAAAAGAAACCACACTTTTGTCTGTATTAAGCCAGGATGACGATCTGCCCGAATACAGCCTGATCACCGAATTGATATCAAGCCATTATCCCAATCTGAAAATTCAGGCCCTGCACCTGAAGCACCGGAAAGATTTTACAGAATGGCTGAAAGAAAAACCTGACAGCTTTATCGTAATGGGGGCTTTTTCAAGGTCTATATTTTCAAGCCTGTTTAAAAAAAGTTTTGCTTCCGATGTGATCCATGAAATTAAGATGCCGTTGTTTATTTCACATAAATAGATTGCCATGATAACGAAAACAGATAAGCACCAGTATTTTTTTGAAGTACATTATACACTTACGCAGGGAAGAAAAGGCGTGTTATCGGCACCCGATGTACCCATAAAAATTGATATGGCCACGGCGCCTGTCTTTAAGGGTGGCGTGCCGGATACCTGGACGCCGGAGCATATGTTTTTGGGAGCTTTAAGCAGTGGTTATGTAACCACCTACCTGGCCATTGCCGAAAAAAGAAACCTGCCCGTAAAGGATATCAGCTGCGGAGCCATAGGACAGATAAACCTGTACGAAAGCCATCTGGAATTTACTGCCATTAACCTGTATCCGAAAGTGCATATAGAAAGGGATGAAAATCTTGAACTGGCCAATGAGATACTGCTTAGCGCCTATGCACATTGCATTACCGCCAATTCGGTAAAAGCATTGCTGATCAATCATGGGGAAGTGGTGGTTGAAAACGCAGCAGTTGCCTGATTTCTAAAATCCCCCGTTTTCTGTTTAACCAAAATTGGTTAAGTTTGATCAGAATAGAAACCATATGATAAAACCCGAAATCAAATTTTTAGAAGGCCCGCAAAGCCGCTGGAAGGAGTTTAAATTTACCGTAAACGTTTTACTGGAGTTTATCAAAGGATTACGTGCCCTGCATTTTATTGGCCCTTGTGTTACGGTATTCGGTTCGGCCAGGTTTAAAGAAGGGCACCCCGATTATGAACAAACCCGCGAACTGGCCGGAAAAATTGCACAATTGGGCTTTACCATCCTCACCGGTGGTGGCCCGGGTATCATGGAGGCAGCCAACCGTGGTGCACGGGAAGTGGGAGGCAGGAGCGTGGGTTGTAATATTGAATTGCCACACGAACAACACCCCAATCCGTACATGGATAAATGGGTAACCATCAAATACTTTTTTATAAGAAAAACCCTGCTCGTTAAATATTCATATGCTTTTGTGGTAATGCCGGGCGGATTTGGAACACTGGATGAATATTTTGAGGCCATTACCTTAATACAGACCAAAACGATCAGTAATTTTCCGGTGGTAATTATGGATAAGGAATTTCATAAGCATATTATTGCACACAATGAGCTGATGAAGGGGGAAGGCACCATTTCAGAATCCGATACCAACCTGTTTTTATTTACCGATGATGTGGACGAAGCTGTAGATTATATCCGTAACAATACCATTCAACGATACAGCCTGCGGCCCAAAACAAAGGTTAAACCATTTGCCTGGCTGTTTGAAAAATAACAATCTTAGTTGTCTGGCCACTACGCAGATACTTTTTTTGCTTAGAGTATCTGTAATTCAAACAGTACTTATATAATTAAATACTCCATAGAGGACCTGCAACTAATAACTGATGAAACTCATGTTTTACTTTGATACCAGTCATTGATTGCTTCATGCCTATAATCAAATTTTGTACCCAGACAATAATTTATGAAAAGTAATGTAGGCAATATAGATAAAGCAGTAAGATTAATACTGGCATTGGGTATAGGAGCAGCAGGGTTCTATTTTAAGAGCTGGTGGGGTTTACTTGCCATATTGCCTTTGGTGACGGGTCTTTTTTCATTTTGCCCGGCATATACAATTTTAGGTTTGAACACGTGCTCTACAAAGAGTGTTCAGTAGTTTCTGTTTAATTTATCCCGCTGCGCTTTCCAGTGCGGCGGCTTTTTATTTTTAAAAATCAATTTATCAAAGATCCAAAATCAATACCGGTTTCCTGCTTTCACTGTGGTGATGTATGTGATGACCTGACCATTTCAGCAGAGTCAAAACCTTTTTGCTGCCAGGGCTGCAAACAGGTTTACCTGTTACTGAATGAAAACAACCTCTGTAATTATTACGACCTGGATAAAACACCCGGGTTAAAGGCAAAAGGTAAATTCCTGTCTGACCGTTTTGCTTACCTCGATGATGCCGCAACGGTTCAAAAACTCATCAGTTTTCAAAGTGAAAGCCAGGTGAATGTTCATTTTTCCATTCCGCAAATGCATTGTTCTTCCTGCATTTACCTGCTCGAGAACCTGCACCGCATAGAACCCGGCGTAAAAAAATCGCAGGTTAACTTTCAGCTAAAAGAAGTGTTTGTTATGTATAACCCGCAGGAAACCACCCTGCGCAAAGTAGTTGAACTGCTTGCCTTTACCGGGTACGAGCCCTATATCAGCCTGCAGGATTCAACAGAAAAAAGGGTACCGGCATTTAACAGAACAGCCGTTTACCGCATTGGTATAGCCGGCTTTTGTTTTGCCAATATCATGATGCTGAGTTTTCCGGAATATTTTTCTTCGGGAAACATTGATGAACGTATTTTAAAAACAACCTTTAACTGGATCAACCTCGCATTATCAATACCGGTGCTGCTGTTCAGTGCCTCGGGTATTTTTATTTCGGCCTGGAAAGGCCTGCGGCAAAAGTTCCTGAATATAGATGCTCCCATTGCACTGGCCATTATGGTAACCTTTGCAAGAAGTTATTATGAGATCATAAGCGGGAACGGAGCCGGTTACCTCGACTCGGGAACCGGGATCGTTTTCTTTATGCTGATCGGGCGTTGGTTTCAAAACAAAACCTACGATTCTTTTTCATTTGACCGGGATTACCGTGCTTATTTCCCTTTGGGGGTTACCGTGGTTGATGATGGTACCGAAAAGAATATACCGGTTACGCAATTGCAAAAAGGAAACCGCATTGTGGTGCGCAATGAAGAGATGATACCGGCAGATGCAGTACTGATGAAGGGTACAGCCAATATTGATTACAGTTTTGTGAGTGGTGAAAATACAGCTGTGGAAAAGCGCAGGGGCGAGCTGATCTATGCCGGCGGAAAACAAATGGGCAGCATCATAGAAATGGAGGTAATCAAAGAACCTTCGCAGAGTTATATAACACAGCTTTGGAATAACGACATCTTTACCCATAAAAAAAATCAGGAACAATCATTTATTCATCCCTGGAGCCGTTATTTTACCGGGGTATTGCTCTCTGTTGCAGCGGGTACATTCATTTTCTGGTCATTTACCGATGCATCCCGCATTTTACCAGCTGTAACTGCAGTGCTCATTGTTGCCTGCCCCTGTTCCTTGCTACTTTCGGCAACATTTACTTATGGAAATATGTTGCGTATTTTTGGACGTAATAAACTTTACCTTAAAAATGCTTCGGTCATTGAAGCAATGGCAAAAATAAATACCCTGGTATTTGACAAAACCGGTACCCTTACCCAAACCAATACCGCTGATGTGCAATACGAAGGGCCTCCGCTTTCTGAAAAGGAACGGTCCATCATTAAAACGGTTACCCGGCAATCATCACATCCCCTGAGTAAAATAATTGCAGCTTCTATTGATACAGAAACAGAGATCCCGTTAACGGTCAGCAGCTTTCAGGAATATTCCGGTAAAGGCTTTGATGCCGTGGTACAGGATATCCCGGTGCGGATGGGCTCAGCGGGTTTTATTAAAGCCGGAAATACATTTATCACACAGGATACGGGCACAGCTGTACATATAGTGATGGATAAAGTGCACCTGGGCAAATTCAGCATCAAAAACCAGTACAGGCCCGGGGTAGCCCAAATGGTACATCGTTTAAAAAAAACCGGTAACCAGCTGTTTGTTTTATCGGGCGATAATGACAGCGAACAAAACAAGCTGAATACCCTGTTTGGAGCAGGTACACCGCTGCGTTTCAATCAATCGCCCCAACAAAAGCTTGACTTCATCAAAGGGTTACAACAGGAAGGAAAAAATGTACTCATGCTGGGCGACGGCCTGAACGATGCCGGTGCCCTGATGCAAAGCCAGGTTGGTATTGCAGTATCCGAAAATTCGGCTCAATTCTCACCTGCCAGCGATGCCATACTGGATGGTAGCCGGGTTTTACTGCTTGATAAATTTATCAGCTTTGCCCGGGCCGGTAAAAATATTGTGTTGGCCAGTTTCATTCTTTCTATTTTGTACAATATAGTTGGGTTATCCTTTGCAGTGCAGGGCATCCTTTCGCCCATGATCGCAGCAATCCTTATGCCTGCCAGCAGTATCAGTATTGTGCTTTTTGTGAGTGTAATATCTTCTTTTGTGGCCCGTAAAAAAGGGCTGTAAACCCAACATGACTAAAATCATATTTTGGTTTGATAGTCATCAGTAATAAGAACTACTGCTGCGGGTACTTTTGACAATCATATTAAATCATCATTTTTGAGCGCATTATTCGTATTAATTGGCATCAGCATTCTTGTAGCAGGGGGTTTTCTTGCTGCATTTTTATGGAGTGCCAGAAAAGGCCAGTTCGACGATGATTACACCCCTTCCGTACGTATGCTTTTTGATGATGAGCTCAACAAAGTGCCCGCTACTTCAACTTCTAAAAAAATAACCCAAACCAAATAACATGCAGGTAGAAAAATTCTATTACGACAACAGAATAGTTAAAAATTTTGCTTATGCCACCATTTTGTGGGGTGCCGTTGGTATGCTGGCCGGCCTTTGGATAGCCTTGCAACTGGTATTTCCGCAGATGAACATTACGCAATATGGATCCTTTGGGCGCTTACGCCCGTTGCATACCAATGCAGTAATTTTTGCCTTTGTGGGCAATGGTATATTCATGGGTGTTTACTATTCATTACAACGTTTATGTAAAGCCAGGATGTTCAGCGATAAACTGAGTAATATCCATTTCTGGGGATGGCAGTTAATTATTGTGGCTGCGGCCATTACTTTGCCCCTGGGTTTGAGCCAGGGAACAGAATACGCAGAACTGATATGGCCTATTGACCTGGCCATCACGGTTATCTGGGTTGTTTTTGGATGGAACATGTTTGGTACCATCATCAAAAGAAGAGAAAAGCACCTGTATGTGGCCATTTGGTTTTACATTGCCACATTTGTAACCGTAGCTGTTTTGCACATCATACGTTCGGGCCAGTTGCCTTATAGCTGGCTGCAAAGTTACAGCTGGTATTCGGGTGTACAGGATGCATTGGTACAATGGTGGTATGGCCACAATGCCGTGGCCTTCTTTTTAACCACGCCTTACCTTGGCCTCATGTATTATTTTATGCCAAAGGCGGCCAACCGTCCTGTGTATTCGTACAAACTTTCAATCATTCACTTCTGGTCGCTGATCTTTTTATATATCTGGGCAGGTCCGCACCACTTGTTATATACCGCTTTGCCCAACTGGGCACAGTCATTGGGCGTGGTTTTTTCTGTGATGCTTATATTCCCCAGCTGGGGAGGTATGATCAACGGGCTGCTCACTTTGCGTGGTGCCTGGGACAGGGTAAGGGATGATGTGATCTTAAAATTTATGGTGGTGGCCGTAACCGCCTATGGTATGGCAACTTTTGAAGGGCCCATGCTTTCTTTAAAAAGTGTGAATGCTGTTGCGCATTATACCGATTGGATCGTTGCGCACGTGCATGTGGGTGCTTTGGGATGGAATGGTATGTTAACCTTTGGTGTTTTGTACTGGCTGATCCCACGTATTTTTAAAACCAACCTCTATTCAAAAAAGCTGGCTGCCAATCATTTCTGGCTGGCAACACTGGGTATTTTATTTTATGCCATTCCCATGTATTGGGCAGGTATACAGCAAAGCCTTATGTGGAAACAGTTTACAGAAGCCGGACAGTTAAAATACACTTTCCTGGAAACCGTTACCTACATGAAGCCGTTTTACGCCATGCGTTCTTTGGGTGGTACATTATACCTGATCGGTGTGTTCATCATGTTCTATAATATTTATAAAACAGTTAAAACCGGTAAGCTGGTTGCAAATGAAGAAGCAGAAGCTGCACCAATGGTAAAAGAGTATGTTAAGCATACCGGCGAACACTGGCACAGGGTAATAGAAAGAAAACCCATTCAGTTTATGATTGTGAGTTTAGTAGTGATTTTGGTAGGTGGTATTATTGAACTTGTACCCACTTTTATGATAAAATCAAATGTGCCTACGATAAGCAGTGTTACTCCTTATACTCCGCTTGAATTGCAGGGCAGGGATATTTATGTACGGGAAGGTTGTTATGTTTGTCATTCTCAAATGATACGCCCTTTCCGGAGCGAAACGGAGCGCTATGGAGAATATTCCAAAGCCGGGGAATTTGTGTATGATAAGCCATTTCAATGGGGAAGTAAACGTACTGGTCCCGACCTGGCCCGGGAAGGAACAGGTAACCTTAAAAAATCAGATGGATGGCATTTCCGCCACTTCAGGGAGCCGTCTTCCATGAGCGAGGGCTCTATTATGCCTGCTTATCCGTTCATGATCGACCAGGCCATTGATACCGCATCCACTGCGTCAAAAATAAATGCCATGCGCTCACTGGGCGTACCTTATGAAAAAGGGTATGAGCAGTTTGCCAACCAGGAATTAATGACACAGGCCAACGCGGTACGCATCAATTTAAAAATGGAAGGCATAGAGGTACCGGCAAACCGCGAAGTGATTGCCCTGATCGCCTATATGCAGCGTTTGGGAAAAGATATCAGTAACAATAAAACAGCAACTTTTAATAAATAAGCCATGTTTAAATTCATAAAACAATATGCCGAAACGATCGATAACGTGGATATATATCCCATGATATCGCTGTTCATCTTCTTCAGCTTTTTTATTGTACTGCTGGTATTTGTAAAAAAGATGAAAAAAGAGAGGGTGAAAGAACTGTCTAACCTGCCTTTTGAAAATGAAGAATTAACTAACTCAACTTTATAAAATGTATTGTATGTCATTTATAAGATCTATAAAAAATAAAACAGCATTAACATTACTTTCCCTGTTAACTGTTTCTGCATTAGCAGCCCAAACCACTGCGCCAGCTGCTGCTCAGCCTGCACCATCAGGAAATAACCAACTGGCTACGCTTTTGGTGATGATGATCATTGTGCTGGCTTTTGTGATATGGGGCATGGGCCAGGTATTAACAGCGCTGGGAAGGCAGGTACTTGAAAAAAACAGGAAGGGTTCTGCCATACTTCCGGTAGTTATGTTTTTGGGACTATCGCTATTATCGCAGGTGGTTTTTGCGCAGGATGCTGCCGCTGTAAAGCCCTTACCCAATTACGGCGGGCTTTCAGAAACAACCTATTATTTCTTTTTAACGGTATTGGTAACAGAAGTGATCGTCATACTTTTTCTTGCCTTCTTAATACGCAGGATGTACACCGAATTATTACCGGAGAAATTAAGCAAGCCAAAACAATCAGCAAAGCTTGCAGCCTGGTGGGAAGGACTGGATAAAAAAATATTCACCAAGGCCGTACCGGTAGAAAAAGAAGCGGATGTATTGCTGGATCATGATTACGACGGCATCAAAGAGCTTGACAATGCTTTGCCACCCTGGTGGAAATATGGTTTTTATATTACCATAGGGGTTGCTTTTATTTACCTGTTGAATTTCCATGTGTTTGGTATTGGATTAAACCCCACACAGGAATATGATGCCGAAATGGAAAGGGCAAGGATAAAAAAAGAGATTTATGAGGCAAACAATAAAGACAGGATCGATGAGAATAATGTGCCCATGGCTGCTTCTGATGGGATACTGGCAGGAAAGAAGCTGTTTGAAGCTAACTGTGTTGCCTGCCATCTGGCTGACGGCGGCGGAAGTGTAGGGCCTAATTTAACGGATAATTACTGGTTACATAAAGGCTCATTAAATGATATTTACAATACCATTAAAGTGGGTTATCCCGACAAGGGTATGCAATCCTGGAGCGGCCAGTTTACGCCCAAAGAAATAAGTTACCTGGCCAGTTATATAAAAACCCTTACAGGTACCAAACCTGCAGCACCAAAGGCTGCACAGGGAGAATTTTATGTGGATGCAGCACCTGGTGCAGATTCTGCAAATGGGGTTAAACCCGATTCTGTAATGGCAATTAAGCCCGATACCGCGGCTGTTAAAAAATAAGAATGGCAACAGAAACTATTGACAATATTAAGCAGGAATCCTTCAGGGATTCGGTAGCTACGATCAGTAAAGAGGGAACGCGGAATTTTATCAATCCTAAAAAGCCAAAAGGCAGGTTGTATAATTTAAGAACCTGGTTCAGTATTGTATACCTGGTCATTTTTTTTACACTACCTTTTATTAAGGTTAATGATGCGCCGCTCTTTATGTTCAATGTGCTGGAGCGTAAGTTCATATTTTTTGGCATGATCTTCTGGCCACAGGATTTTTTCATTTTTGCAATAGGCTTTCTTACGTTTGTTGTTTTTGTAATTCTGTTTACCGTGGTTTTTGGCCGTGTATTTTGCGGCTGGGCCTGTCCGCAAACCATTTTTATGGAAATGGTATTTCGTAAAATTGAATATTGGATAGATGGCGATTCGCACAAGCAAAAGCAACTGAGAAGCATGCCATGGAATGCGGAGAAGATCAGAAAACGGGTTATAAAGTTTGTGGTATTTTTTTCCATTTCATTTCTCATTGCCAATTTCTTCCTGGCCTATCTCATCAGCATGGATGAACTGATCGGGTATATCGAAACCCCCGGAGCACACGTAGGCACATTGATATCATTATTGGTCTTTACAACGGTATTCTTTTTTGTTTACTGGTGGTTCAGGGAGCAGGTATGCATTGTAGTTTGCCCTTACGGCAGGTTACAGGGCGTATTGCTGGATAAAAATTCCATTGTGGTGGCATACGATCATAAGCGTGGCGAACCCAGGGGTAAACTTACAAAAGCCGATGACCACGATTGTAAATGTACCGACTGTAAAGAAGATGGAGCCTGTAAAAGTATAGCAGCAAAATTTGAAGAAATAAACCGGCCGGGAGATTGCATTGATTGTTTTGCCTGTGTTCGGGTTTGCCCTACTGCTATCGACATCCGCAACGGTACACAACTGGAATGTGTTAACTGCACTGCCTGTATTGATGCCTGCGACGATATTATGGAGAAAGTGCATAAGCCAAAAGGGTTGATACGGTATGCTTCTGAAAACAGTATTGCAACCGGGGTAAAGCTGCATCTGAACAGAAGGATAAAAGCTTATTCAGCCGTGCTGCTGGCTTTGCTTTCGTTGCTTGTATTTTTATTGGCAAGCAGAACCGACCTTGATGTGACCCTGATGCGTACTTCGGGCATGACCTATACTACACTTCCTGATGGCCGGTTGAGTAACCTGTATAATTTGAAATTGGCCAATAAAACACACAAGGATATAGACTTTATCCTGAAACTGGAAAACCTGCCGGGCGAAATTGAACTGGTTGGCAGCGGGGAACTGAAAGTTAAAAAGGAAGATTATGCAAACCTGCAGTTTTTTGTAAAACTGAATAAGGCCAATATCAGTAACTGGAAGACAGAAGTAAAGATCGGGATTTATGAAGGTGGCCTGCGTGGGGCTGCAGCAAAAAAAATAAAGAATATCAAAGCCAAATTCATTGGCCCTGAAGTGTATAATTAAAATCATGGATTATGAACTGGGGAACAAAAATATTGATCGTGTACATTGCTTTTGTGTTGGGCATAGTATTTATGGTGTTTAAATCATCTACACAAAATGCAGACCTGGTAACAAAAGATTATTATGAACAGGAACTGAAGTACCAGGATAAGATTGATGAATTAAAAAGAACTGCTGCACTAAGCGCACCGGTTGAATACAAAATCAATGAGCAAGGAGTAAGCATTGTGTTTCCCAAAGATTTTTTGGGTAAAAAACTGGTTGGCCAGGCAGTATTGTATTGCCCTTCGGACCAAAAAAATGATCTTAAAATACCGTTTACCGTGCTTGATGAGGTTTTACAAATTCCTGTTCCTGCCGGCAGGAAAGGATTGTATGAATTGCATGTAAGCTGGCAGGATGGCGGGGTTGCCTATTATTTTGAACAGAAAATATTTATATAAATGTTGCAGTTGTTACTGGTGGCTTTTATGATCGGCATTGTGGGCAGCTTTCACTGTGTAGGTATGTGTGGCCCGCTGGCATTGGCATTGCCCATAAACAGCAACAGCTTTGCAGCAAAACTCACAGGTTCTTTGTTGTATAATGCCGGGCGCATTACAACCTATTCCTTTTTTGGGTTGATCTTTGGATTGATTGGACAAACAGCCGCTTTGTTTGATTTTCAGCAGTGGTTATCCATTGGTACCGGTTTGCTGATCCTGTTATTTATTATCCTGCCCAAAAAATATAAAATGCAAAGCACTGCGGCAAATTATACCAATGGGGTTTTCAGTAAATTGAGGTCCCTGCTGGGCCGTTTATTTACACAAAAAAATCAGGCTTCACTTTTTGTTATAGGATTATTGAATGGCCTGTTGCCCTGTGGCCTGGTGTACATGGCAGTAGCCGGGGCCATTGCTGCCGGCGATACGGCCAGCAGCATTTTATTTATGGCTGCTTTTGGCCTTGGTACTTTGCCGGTAATGTGGAGTATTGCTTTTTTTGGAAACTATGTTGGATTGCAACTGCGGCAAAAAATACGCAGGGCCTATCCTTACATGATGGCATTAATGGCTTGCCTGCTCATTTTAAGAGGAATGGGGCTGGGTATACGGTATATAAGCCCCGAAATGAATAGGGAAAAAAGTGAGGTACATGGTTGTTGTAATAAACCTGACGAAACTCAGGTTTTCAAATGATGAATGTCCTTCAATGGGATAAATAAACAAAATAAGTTTGGGGCAGTTAAATAAATCAGAACAAATGTATTATATGTCGCCGGTAAAAATGTCAAAAACCGACCAGTATCACCATGAGAACAGAACATGGATCCGTTTGCTTGAATTTTTTAAGCAGGAGAATTATTTTATGAAAAACCGCCTGTCTGAAGTACTTGATCACAGTGCAGATAAAAATTTCCTGGCCCTTGCGGAGCAGTTTCAGAATAAATTCATTTTAAAGGACGAGTATATTGATGAATTGCGTCATGACATCAATGAACAGGATCAGCTTTTAAGCAACCAGCCTGTGGGCGTGGTTGACCTTAAACTTTCTAAAACGCAGGCAAAACTGTCGAACGAAATGGAATATTTTGAAAAAGATTTCAATAACCTGAAAAGCGAGTTCAACAAATACCTCTCTTCTAAATTATAAGCCTAATTCAACATATCAGAGAGCTTTTTTTCATTGACAATGATGATATTACCATCTTTGATCTCAATGAGTTTTTCACTTTTAAAATCACTGAGGGTACGAATCAATGATTCGGTTGCAGTGCCGGCAATATTGGCCAGATCTTCGCGGCTGATGTGAATGGAAAAATTGCCTTGTATTTCTTTCTGGTATTTAGCCTGTAAGGCCAGTAATGCATCGGCCACTCTTTTACGAAGCGAATTGTAAGCAAGGCCTAAAAGCTGGTTTTCTTTTTCGGTAACATTTTTGGCCAGCAATTTTATAAATTTATTGGTAACCTCCCTGCTGTTGAGCAACAGGTTTTCAAATTCCTCTTTTGGAATAATGGCCACATCGCTATCTTCAATGGCTTCGGCTGTTTCTTTGTACACCGTTCCTTCCAGCAGGGCATTATAGCCAAAAAAATCACCTTCATTATACAGGCCTACGGTTAATTCTTTACCGGCATCATTTGTTTTACAGGTTTTTACCTTTCCTTTTTGTACGTAATATAGCCGGTTTGGATGGTTGCCTTCTGTGTATATCGGCTGTTTCTTTTTATAATGGTTGATGTGCCTGTCAGCAGCAAGGTCCACCAGAAGGTCGGTTCCTTTAAATTCATTCAGCATTTGCTGCATGCCTTGTGCATCTGTACTATAATTCTTAGAAAGCAGTTCGGTTTTTTTAATACGGCTTTCCACTGCATTTAACAGTTCAATATCGCTGAAGGGTTTGGTAATATAATCGTCGGCACCCATTTCCATGCCCTTTCTGAAGTCACTTCTTTCTGCTTTGGCGGTTAAAAAAATGAAGGGTATTCCGGTAAGTTCGGGGTTTTTATTCAGCAGGTGTAATACGCCATAGCCATCCAGTACCGGCATCATGATATCACAAATGATGAGGTCTGGCTTATTCTGTAAAGCCAATTCCACACCAATCTTTCCGTTTTCGGCAGTATTCACTTTATACCCTGCCAGTTCTAAGATCTCGGCAGTATTTTCCCGTATTTCTACATTGTCTTCTATTAATAATAAGTGCTTCATGTTTACAGCAGTAATTTACGTTTCAGCAGTTTTCTGGTTTAAAGTTATTATAAAAGTAGTACCTTTTTCCAATTCACTCTCAAATTCTATCTTTCCATCCAGAATTTCGATGTATTTGCCCACGATATGCAGGCCAAGCCCGGTGCCTTGTATATTGGTCACATTGGCACCCCTGAAAAAGCGTTCAAACAAATGTTGCTGGTCGCCGGCAGATATACCCATACCACAGTCCTTTACGGCCAGCACAAAACTGTCTGAAACACTGCTGTGCACCTCAATGATACTGTTTTCGGCAGAGAATTTTATGGCATTTGATAAAAGATTGATCACCACATTGCGCAATAGCCCGGGATCGGAGAAGATGATCTCGTTACCGGTATGGGTAAGCTTGATATGCTGATTGTTTTTGGCAATTCCTTCCATTTCATTGCACAGTGAAGACAGCAGGTCTTTAATATTGAAATGCTGGTTATTGGCAGTTATTTTGCCATCTTCAATCTTTCCGATCGACAGGAATTCGTTCAGTAAACTGGTGAGGTTGTTAACCGAGGATTTGATGCGGAAGATATGTTTGTTTCTTTTATCCTGTTCATCGGCTTCCACATATTTGGCAACAAGCGATGCAGACGAAAGGATGGTACTCAGCGGTGTTCTGAACTCATGTGATGCCATGGATACAAACCTGCTTTTTAAATCGCTCAGTTCTTTTTCCTTGCTTAAAGCCTTTGTCAGTTCATCTTTTGATATTTCCAGTTGCTGCAGGGTGTCCTGCAATTGTTTTGTCCTTAATTCTACTTTGTCTTCCAGTTTGTCATTCAGTTCAGCCACTTTCTTATTAATTTCAAACAATTGGTTCTTTTGCATCAGTACTGCATTTTCTGCTTCTTTTCTAAGTGTGATGTCATTTACAAATGCAATGGTAAAGGTGCCTTCGGGCGTGGTATAATTACTCAGGCTTATCTCTACCGGAAATTCGGTGCCGTCTTTTTTAACTGCAAAAAGATCTTTGCCAAGCCCCATTGGTCTGGGGTGGGGGTTTTTGTGGTAAGTTGCGGTGTGATGGGTATGTTTATCGTGATAACGGGTTGGTATCAGGGTTTCAATTCTTTTCCCTGCCAGTTCCTGTTGGTCTTGGTAACCAAACATCGACAGCAAAAAGTTATTGGCCAATACCATTTCAGCTTTTGCATTGGTTACCAGGATCCCCATGGATGCATGTTGAAACAACGCCTCAAATTTCTCATTCTCCTGTTCCATTTTATCAGGTACCATATAAAGGAAAATAATTATTATAAAACCTAAAATTACGATAAAGCATATAGATGTACCAAACAATATTGAACTGCAATTATACAGTATATTTATAAAGATTTTAAAGCAACATAACCTGAAAAATGCCGGATCAATTTACAGATATCAAGGGGTTAACAGACCAGGAAGTAACTGAAGCCAGGCTGCGCTATGGATCCAATGTACCCGATCTTGAAGACAAAAGCGGCCTGATCACTTCACTAAAAAGTATTGTGAAGGAACCCATGTTCATCATGCTGGTTGCAGCCAGCATCATTTATTTTATTACCGGAAACACCGGGGATGGCATTTTTATGCTGTCGGCAATTATTATGGTATCGGCCATTTCCCTTTATCAGGATTCCAGAAGCCGCAATGCACTTGCTGCATTAAAATTGCTTACCCAACCCAAAAGCAAGGTCATCCGAAACGGCCAGACCCTTGAAATTAACAGCGATGAAATGGTACCGGGCGATTGGATGGTGATTGAAGAGGGAACACAGGTTCCTGCAGATGGGGTCATTGTTCAATCCAACGATTTTTCGATCAATGAATCTATTCTTACCGGCGAATCATTAAGTGTTTTTAAATCTGCTGCAGATGAAGATAACCGGGTTTACCAGGGAACTTCAGTAGCAGGTGGCCTGGCCATTTGCAAAGTATTGCAAACCGGTAATGCAACCCGGCTTGCTCAAATAGGCAAAAGCCTGGAGTTGATAACAGAAGAAAAAACGCCCCTGCAGTTGCAGATCAGCAATTTTGTTAAAAAAATGGCTGTTGCCGGAATTGTCATTTTCGGGATCGTTTGGGCCATCAATTATTTTAAAACCTATGATGTATTTGACAGTTTATTGAAGGCCCTTACCCTGGCCATGAGCATTTTACCCGAAGAGATTCCGGTGGCCTTTACCACTTTTATGGCATTAGGAGCCTGGCGGCTGATGAAACTGGGAATTATAGTAAAGCAAACAAAAACCGTGGAGTCGCTGGGCAGCGCAACCGTAATTTGTATCGATAAAACCGGCACCATTACCGAAAATAAAATGACGCTGGTTAACCTTTTTGTTTTAAGTGATGCAAAACCAATAAACCCCGACGGGGAGCTGAATGAAGCCGCAAAAGATTTGATCAGAACAGCCATGTGGGCCAGTGAACCCATTCCATTTGATCCCATGGAACTGGCCCTGCATAATAAGTATGCCCAAATATCCGGTACCGATGAAAGGCAGCTGTTTACCATGGTACATGAATACCCGCTGGATGGACGCCCGCCCATGATGACCCATCTTTTTGAAGATGTACACAAGAACCGCATCATAGCAGCCAAGGGAGCACCTGAAGCAATTATTCCTTTGTGCGGATTGCAGGCAGATGAAAAATTAAGGATAGCTGAAGCCCTGCAGGAAATAACAGAAAAAGGTTACCGGGTTCTGGCAGTGGCAGCAACAACGCATACGGGAAATGATTATCCCAAACGCCAGCAGGATTTTAAATTTCAGTTTAAAGGGTTGGTGGCATTTTACGACCCTCCCAAAAAAAATATCGGTTCAGTACTTAAGGATTTTGAAAAAGCGGGTATAACCGTAAAGATGATCACAGGCGATAATGAGGCTACCGCCACCAATATTGCTGCACAGGTACAGTTTAAAGGTCTCGAAAATAGCCTGGGCGGCGATGAACTGGTTAAACTGTCGGATAAAGAACTGGATGAGCTGGTGATGCGGGTGAATATATTTACCAGAATGTTTCCGGATGCAAAACTGAAAGTGATAGAAGCGTTAAAGCGCAACAACGAAGTGGTTGCCATGACAGGCGATGGGGTTAATGACGGCCCCGCTTTAAAATCGGCTCATATTGGTATTGCCATGGGAAAAAAAGGAACAGAAATTGCCAAACAGGCATCTTCTATGATCATCACCGACGATGATCTGTCGAAAATGGTAGATGCTGTTGCCATGGGCAGGCGTATTTACAGTAATCTTAAAAAAGCCATTCAGTACATCATCTCCATTCATATCCCCATCATACTCACTGTTTTTATACCGCTGGCATTGGGGTGGGTATATCCCAATATATTTACGCCCGTACATGTTATTTTTCTGGAACTGATCATGGGGCCAACCTGTTCGATCATTTATGAAAATGAACCAATAGAAAAAAATATGATGCTGCAAAAGCCAAGGATCTTTACAAATACTTTTTTTAAGGGGCGCGAACTGATGACGAGTATCATTCAGGGGCTTGTAATAACAGCAGGCACACTTTTTATATACCGGTATGCAGCAGGGCAGGGGCAAAGCGAAAATGTAACCAGAACAATGGTTTTTCTTACCCTCATTTCGGCCAATATATTTCTTACCCTGGTTAACCGGTCGTTTTATTTTTCAATTATAACAACCGCCGGCTATAAAAACAACCTGGTTCCGGTAATCATTTTCATAACAACCGGTTTAATGGCATTGCTTTTATATGTAAAGCCTTTGGGCAGTATTTTTAAGTTTGAAAGACCGGATCCTGTACAACTGGTGATCTGTGTTACAGCCGGGTTCCTGTCGGTAATCTGGTATGAAGCAGTAAAGTTTTTGAAAAGGAGGCGGCTTAATTAAGGCCCATTTGCTTTATGATCTCTTCCATCTGTATGCCGCTATGGCTTTCTTCATAAATACATTCCGTGTTGTTGATTAACAGCACCTGGGGGGATTCATGTGCTACCGCAAAATCTTCGGCAACCTGGTTGGAAAGGGACCTGTATTTAATTAGATCAAGATAATAAAAGTCGCAGGATTCGGGCAGTTCATTTCTCTCCAGGCGGTTTTTGGCCATGGTACTGATAGAGCAACGGGTACTGTGTTTGAAAATAACCTGTGGCCTGGTTTTAGAAAGCTCTTTTATGGCAGCCAACTGCTGCATATTATTTAAATCGATCCAGTTCATCAATAAATTGCGGTATTAATGTATGATACCCTCTGACATGGGGCAGGCTGCTTTCCGGCTTGAGGTACAACTACCCATGACTGCAGTAATTGCAATGAGTACAATAACAATGAATAATAATTTTTTCATAGTTTTTATTGAGGGTTAAATCATGATGTTTAAAACTATCTGATACAAAGATAATTTATCAATCTTAAACGGTGAAAAAGTATTTATATTACATTGTGCCTCCAATAAACCGGAAAAAAACAGCATTTACCTCAAAATCAATCATTTAACCTCAAAAATGAAAACCAACATGTTAAACTTAACCCGTCCGGTAGCTTTTATTGATCTGGAAACCACCGGCGTAAGCCTGTCTGCCGACCGTATTGTGGAAATAGCCATCATTAAAATTTTGCCTGATGGCAGCCGCCAAGTGAAAAGGAAACTGATCAATCCTGAAATGAATATCCCAAAAGAATCAAGCGATATACATGGCATTACTGATGAAATGGTAAAAGATGCACCTACATTTAAACAGGCAGGAAACGAAATAAAAATGTTCATTGAAAATTGCGACCTGGGTGGATACAACAGCAACCGTTTTGATATTCCGATTCTGATGGAAGAATTTTTACGTTCCGGAATGGATGTGGATTTAAGTACCCGTAAGATGATAGATGTGCAGCATATTTTTTATACCATGGAGCCCCGTACTTTAACAGCAGCGTATAAATTCTTTTGCGAAAAGGAGCTGGTAAATGCACACAGCGCAGAAGCTGATGTAGATGCCACCATTGAAGTACTGATGGCACAGTTAAACCGCTATAAAAACCTGGGCAATTCGGTAGATTCTATTTTAAGTGTTATTGGAGAAGATAAGATCGTTGATTATGCCCGCCGTTTCGCTTTTAATGACAAGGGTGTTGAAATTTTCAACTTTGGCAAACATAAGGGCAGGCCGGTGAAGGATGTTTTAAAGGCCGAGCCACAGTATTACGACTGGATGATGCGGGGCGATTTTCCACTCCATACCAAACAAAAACTTACTGAAATACTAAACAGTACCCTGTTAAAAAACAATTAATTAAGCCCGCAGAAAATATGTGGAGAAGCCATTAAAGGATTTTATTGTATTTTTAATCTGTCATCAAACCATGCTTTTTTGGAAAAATTAGTGGTCATACCAACCTATAACGAAAAGGAAAACATTGAAAACATCATTGTTGCCATAATGAACATGCAACTGGATTTTCATGTTTTAATTATTGATGACGACTCCCCGGATGGTACCGCAGCCATTGTTAAATCATTAATGCCAAAATATGCCGGCCAGTTGTTTATAGAGGAGCGTACCGGTAAATTGGGTTTGGGTACTGCCTATATTCATGGGTTTAAATGGGCCATAGAAAAAGGGTATCCTTTTATTTTTGAAATGGATGCCGATTTTTCACACAACCCAAAAGACCTGGAGCGTTTGTATACGGCTGCAAAGAACGGGGCCGGGGTAGCGGTGGGATCAAGGTATGTAAAAGGCGGCGCAGTAATAAACTGGCCTGCAAACCGCATCCTGCTTTCAAAAGGGGCATCGTTGTATACCCGTATAATTACCTGGATGCCCGTAAAGGATCCAACCGCAGGTTTTATCTGTTATAGAAGAGAAGTGCTGGAAGCCATAAACCTGGAGGGTATCGAGTTTGTTGGATATGCCTTTCAGATAGAAATGAAATTTGCCGCCTGGAAACTGGGTTTTAAAATTGAGGAAGTGCCTATCACTTTTATTGACCGGGAATTTGGAGCCAGTAAAATGAATAAGGGCATAATTAAGGAAGGGGTGCTGGGCGTTCTTAAACTGCGCTGGCACAGTCTTTTTAAAAATTACCGCAAGCGGGTTACCAATACCGGGTTAAATAATAAGGTAAGTTACCAGCAGGCCGATGTATTGCTGGAAGGTAAATGATATTGCTCTAATGGTTTTTCTCTTTCTCAAAAAATATTTCTCCTACGCTTTGTGTAATCGTTTTTAAAAGGGCATCTGTATAATTAAACCGCTAATTATGCAGAAACTTCAACTATCCATTCCCGAACCCTGCCACGAAAACTGGTACCACATGACGCCAACCGACCAGGGGCGTTTTTGCAATGCCTGTGCCAAAGAAGTGGTAGACTTTAGTATGATGACCGATACCGAAGTACTGAATTATTTTACCAGTCTTACACATGATAAAGTTTGCGGCAGGGCATTACCCTCACAACTGGAAAGAACCATCAGCAAACCAAAAGAGCCAAAGAAAAAATTGTTCTGGTACTGGAATTATGTGTTGATGTTTTTTATGTTCTTTACAAAGGGAAATGGTGCAAAGGCGCAGGGTGCCATCAAACCGGTTACGCACATGAATCCTGTAAAAGCCAATGATGTAAGGGGAGAGATGGCTGTTGCAAATGCTGGAAGCAATCCGGAGAGTCGGGTAATTACGGGGAAGGTTACAGATAAAGCCGGCAACCCGGTTTCATACCCAACAATAAAAATAAAAGGAACGAATAATGGCGTAGCTGCAGATGCTCATGGTAAGTATTCGATAAGGATAAAAACAGGTACAGTGCTTGAAATTTCCGGTGTAAGTTACAAAACAGTTGAGGTGCCTGTAGGAACAAGATCGTTAGTAGATATTGTTATGGAAGATGCTGCTAATACTTTTTTAGCCGGTGATGTGGTCATAACAGGGTATACTCCAAATTCTGAATCAATAAATTCTAAAAGCCAGGTTGCTTTGTTATCAATAAAAGACGATGAGCACAATACACCTGTACCCGGGGCTGTTATCCTGATTGTAAAAGAGGGTATAAATAAAACAGAACCGGTTTTTGCTGATAGTAAGGGTGAATACAAAATAAAGGGGATAAGATCTGCCGATATCTGCCATATAAAAGTTCAGGCAAATGGATATGAGAGCAACGAGTTTACCATTGATGGAAGCCATTTTAAAGACAGGAAAAAGACCTGGGAGGTTTTATTAAGAAAGCAAAAAATCAAAGAAACAAAACCTGTAACGGTGAGGCCGGCAACCGGAAGAACAATGGCACTGGGAGGTATGGTTGTTCTTGATAAAAGCAAGGAACCAATTTATGTGATAGATGGTTTGATAAAGTTTTCAGCTAATAATATAAAACCGGAAGATATTGAAGAGATCTCGATTTTAAAAGGTGCTGAAGCAACAGCAATCTATGGCACACAGGCTTCTAACGGGGCTATTGTGATAACGTCCAGAAAAGCAAAGGAAATAAAATTGCAGGAAGTGATCGTTAATTCAGATTTTTGTACAAAGAGCGTTACACTAGGTGGTATCGGCTACACCAATACCTACGAAGGTTCTTTTTTAGGCGACACCATAGCCACAGTAAAAACTTTGCTCACCAATTCCATAAAAGTTTATCCCAATCCAGTTCAACGCAATACCGGTTTTTCTGTTGCATTACAATTAAAGCAGGCCGGCAATTACCGTATCCAGGTTACAGATGCTTCGGGCAGCATTCTTTTGTTACAAAAGTTTAATGCTACTTCAAAAAATCATACCGAAAAGATCATGAGCGATGGGAGGTGGGCCGGCGGTATTTATGATATCCGTGTATCTGATGCCCAAAATAAATTGATCAGTAAAAGCAGTTTCATAGTACAATAGTGATGGTTGTTTACGCCGGTCAGGCTGGTTCCTTAAATTTTTAAATAATAGAAAGGAGCAGCTTGCCGGTTTTTTATGTCAGGCCACTACGCAGGCAACCAAAATTATTAGTGTACATTAATTTTGAAAAGAAGTTAAATAAATCATACTGTTATTAGTGGCCAGACATTTAATTCTCAGGTGTCTGGCCACTATGCAGACACTTTTTTGCTTTGAGTATTAGTATCTCAGGGAGATTTTAAATAATTGAAGTATTCTTAGTGGCCTGACACCTACCTAAACGCCGGATGAAACTGGTGCAGGGTATTTCTCAGATACTCCCTGTCTAAATGCGTATAAATTTCAGTGGTGGTAATGCTTTCATGTCCAAGCATTTCCTGTACGGCCCTCAAATCGGCACCGCCTTCCACCAAATGCGTGGCAAAAGAATGCCGGAAAGTATGTGGCGAAATACTTTTTACAATACCAGCCTTTTTTGCCAGGTCCTTCAGCATAATAAAGATCATCACCCGGCTGAGTTTACTTCCCCTGCGGTTTAAAAAAAGAAAATCTTCCTGTCCGGGTTTTATACTGATGTGCGCCCTGATATCGTTACGGTAAATATTAATGTATTTGATGGCATCGCTGCCAATAGGCACCAGCCTTTCTTTATCGCCCTTGCCAATTACCCGTACAAAACCAATATCCAGGTACAGGCAGCTGATGCGCAGGTTTACCAGCTCGCTTACCCGTAACCCGCAGCTGTACAGGGTTTCCAGTATGGCTTTGTTGCGGCCACCTTCGGGTTTGCTTAAATCTATTTGTGCAATGATGCTTTCAATCTCATCAAAACTTAAGGTGTCGGGTAATATTCTTTTTTGTTTGGGTGTTTCTAAAAGTGCGGTTGGGTTTACGGTCACGATCTGTTCCATATAACAATACGCATAAAAATTCCGCAGGCCCGATATGATCCTCGATTGAGAAGTAACCGTCATGCCCAGTTCACCAACCCATTGTACAAATTTTTCCAGGTCTGACAGTTTCAGCTCTTGCGGAGTTACCGTTTTTTGCGTGGCCTGCAGGTAGTCTGTCAGCTTATCAATATCACGCAGGTATGCCTCCACTGAATTTTCGGCCAGCGATTTTTCCAGTTGAAGCCAGGCCTTAAATCCTTTTTTATAAGGTTCCCACATAATGAATAAACAGTTTTATTGTTAGTTTGCTGAACAAAGTCAATTATACACTATTTTAGCAACTTCAATTTCGTTAATAGTCATCAATATACAATATGCAGCCAGTTAATTTACGATCGTTCAAACAAAAAGTGAGGTACAATAAAAAAGCATTCAGAAGTTTTTTGAACAAAATCTTAAAAAACCAGCCCCGTGGCCTGGATAAATTAACTGCAGCTCTTGAACCCGAAGTATGGAAAGAAATTGATTGTTTGAGCTGTGCCAATTGCTGCAAAACCATGACGCCCACTTATACCAAAGCTGATATTAAAAGAATTGCTGCACATTTTGGCGAAACACCGCAGCAGTTCAGCGATAAATGGTTGATTTATGAGAAAAAAGAAAAGGACTGGCAGAATAAAAAACAGCCCTGCCAGTTTTTGAACCTCACCGATAATAAATGTTCTATCTACGAAATCCGGCCCCTGGATTGCTCAGGCTTTCCGCACCTGCCCAGAAAAAGAATGATCGATTACATGCATGTTCACAAACAGAATATTGAATATTGCCCCGCTACCTACAAGTTGGTTGAAAAGATGCAGGAAGCATTGAAGGCATAAATTTGGTTGCTATTAACCAATACTGATCATATTGCCAGAAGCTTTACTAATGGTAAATAGTAAATGGTAAATAGTAAATGGTAAATGGCAAATCAGAGATACACGTCTTCAATAAAAAAATACTCCACCGGTTCATCTTTTAAAATAGTTATGGCAAGAATATTGAACTGTATTCTTTTCCATTGTGGTTGCTGATACAGGTATTCTTCAGCGGCATTGATCAGGTTTTGTATTTTTTTTTGGTCAACCTGCTCTTCCGGATGTCCAAATTTCCGGTTTCGCCTGGTTTTTACCTCCACAAAATGCAGGATGGCATCTTTTTGGGCTATAATGTCCACTTCCCAGTGCCCGTGGCGCCAGTTTTGGTGCAAAATATGGTATCCTTTTTCTGTAAGGTATGCTGCCGCCAAAGCTTCGCCGGTATTGCCTGTGAGGTTATGTTGCGCCATATTCCAAAGTTAAGGAAACGGGTAATTAACAGCATGAGGACAACTGCATATATTAAAATGAACTTTGAAAAACTTTTATTGCTTATTTTTGCCGAAAGCACAGGCAATATGAACAAACAAAGTACATCTACATTAATCAGCGCCGTTTTATTAATAATCATTGCAGCATTAAGCAGGGTATTCCTGTATCCGGATAATTTCAGCCCCATCATTGGTATGGCCATTTTTGCCGGTGCAGTAATTAAAGACAGGAGACTGGCTTTTGCTTTGCCGCTTTTTGCGATGTTCCTTTCGGATGTTTTATTTGAAGTTTTTAAAATTGCACCGGGCTTTTGGGGCTGGGGGCAATTGGTGGGTTATGGTATCCTTGCTTTAATAACCGTTATCGCTTTCAGCATGAAAAAGATCAGTGTTTTTTATGTGGCTGGCTATTCAATCGGTTCATCACTGTTATTTTTCTTCCTGTCTAATTCGGCATTCTTTGTTTTTGATAATCCCATTTATCATACTTACACACAAGACTTAAGCGGGTATTTTGCTACTTTGGCAGGAGGATTGCCCTTTTTAAAAACAGGCATCATTGCCGACCTGGTTTACAGCACTGTTTTATTTGGAACCTATTTCTTAGTACAGCGTTTTGCTTTCAGCAAAAAAGAAGCTATTGCTTAATTTATAAAGATATTTTTTTGAGAAACACCTGCCATTGGCGGGTGTTTTTTTATACAGGTTTAATTTTCACGCTGAGAGTGCCGGGGAGCGGAGGCCGCTGAGTGCTCTCTGTCATCTCTGCTTCACTGCGGCCTCTGCGTGAAAATCTAAATTTATAAAGATGCCTGTGCTTCTTCATAACCTTCATCCACAGCCAGGTGTTTGCCATCGGCTGTTTTTTTATACAGGTTTAATTTTCACGCTGAGAGCGCCGGGGAGCGGAGGCCGCTAAGTGCTCTCTGTCATCTCTGCTTCACTGCGGCCTCTGCGTGAAAATCTAAATTTATAAAGATGCCTGTGCTTCTTCATAACCTTCATCCACAGCCAGGTGTTTGCCATCGGCAGCGGCAGTAGCCAGTTCATCGCAGCGGTTGTTGTAAGGGTTATCGGCATGGCCCTTAACCCATTTTAATTTTACATTTAATTTTTGGGAGAGATGGTAATAATGGGTCCAGAGGTCTTTGTTTTTTTTACCACCTTTAAAATCGGTTTTCATCCAGTTCTTCAGCCAGCCCTCTTCAATGGCACGTACCACATACTGACTATCAGAGTACACAATTACGGGCAATTCTTTTTTGGTAATGGCTTCCAGGCCAGTGATGACTGCCAGCAATTCCATGCGGTTATTGGTGGTATGCCTGAAGCCTTTTGAAATTTCCTTACGGTGGTTATTATACATCAGTATCACGCCAAAACCGCCCGGGCCGGGGTTTCCACGGGAAGAGCCATCGGTGTAAATGTGTATGGTGTTCAATTTTTTTATTGCTTAATTAAAGGTTCATATTGGTATGTTGTTGAACGGATTGATTATTAAATTAATTTCCCCCGGAAATAAATTTAATAACAGAACAAGTTCGCAACGATGCTGCCATGAAAAACAGAAGCTGGTATCAAAAAAGATTTCTACTTCGTCGAAATGATAGAACACTATACCTGAAACACCCCTGTTTTAAACTCTGCCATCTCCGGGTTATGATCTGCCGCTGCGATCCCTTCCGATATCATCTTCCTGGTTTCGGCAGGATCAATGATGGCATCTATCCAAAGCCTGGCGCCTGCATAAAACGGCGTTGTCTGAGAATCATAGCGGGCAATCAGTTTGCTCAACAAATCCTGTTCTACTTCGGGTGTAATTACTTCTCCTTTATTTTTTAGCGTAGCCACCTGAATCTGCAACATGGTTTTGGCAGCCTGCTCGCCACCCATTACGGCAATTTTTGCAGTGGGCCAGGCATAAATAAAACGGGGATCATAGGCTTTGCCACACATGGCATAATTGCCGGCCCCGTAACTGTTGCCCACGATGATGGTAATTTTTGGAACCACCGAATTGGCCACTGCATTCACCAGTTTGGCCCCATCTTTTATAATACCGCTGTGTTCGCTGCGGCTGCCCACCATAAAGCCGGTTACATCCTGCAAAAAAACAAGGGGTATTCTTTTTTGATTACAATTCATGATAAAGCGTGCGGCCTTATCGGCACTGTCGTTGTAAATTACTCCGCCCAGTTGCATTTCACCTTTTTTACTTTTTACGATCAGCCGCTGGTTGGCTACAATGCCCACGGCCCAGCCATCTACACGGGCATAGCCGCACACAATGGTCTTGCCATAATCTTCTTTAAATTGATCGAAACTGTCTTTATCAACAATGCATTTTATCAGTTCAACAATATCGTAAGGCTTGGTATTGCCTGCACTCATGATGCCATATACTTCACCATTGTTTTTTTCAGGGGCTTTGGGCTCAATACGGTCAAACCCTGCTTTTTTATGATGCCCGATCTTATTCATGATCTTCTTCACCTGGTCCAGGCATTCTTCTTCGGTCTTAAATTTATAATCGGCAATGCCGCTGATGGAGTTGTGTGTATCGGCTCCGCCTAATGTTTCGCTGTCGATATCTTCACCAATGGCTGCTTTAACCAAATAGGGGCCTGCTAAATAAATGGAGCCATTGCCTTCCACCATCAATGTTTCATCGCTCATGATGGGCAGGTAAGCACCACCTGCCACACAGGCGCCCATTACGGCAGCAATTTGTGTAATGCCCATGGCACTCATTTTTGCATTGTTGCGGAAGATGCGGCCAAAATGTTCCTTATCCGGAAAGATCTCATCCTGCATGGGCAGAAAAACACCGGCACTGTCGACCAGGTAAATGACCGGCAGATTATTTTCCATGGCAATTTCCTGCATGCGCAGGTTCTTTTTGCCAGTGATGGGAAACCAGGCACCGGCTTTTACAGTTTGATCGTTGGCTACAATCACGCATTGCCTGCCGCTTACATAGCCAATGCCGCTTACGGTGCCACCGGCGGGGCATCCGCCTTCTTCGGGGTACATATCAAAACCGGCAAAGGCGCCAATTTCCACAAAGGGTTTATCCGCATCGCACAAATAGGCAATGCGTTCACGGGCTGTTAACTTGTTGCGTTCTTTTTGTTTGGCAGCCGATTTTTTTCCACCGCCCTCGTAAATTTTTTCAAGATGGCGCTTTACCTGGCTCCAGGCCATTTTCATGCTGTCTTCGTTCTTGTTGAATTCTAAATCCATAGTTGATCGTTAATGGTTGATAGTTAATGGTCAGTGTTCAGGTATTGACTGCAGTTTTAATTAATCAGGAAACTGTACATTTATTGAGCTTCCATTAACAATCAACTTTGAACCATTAACTACCTACAAAAATATGGCTAATGAAATTAACCGCATACTAAAAATATTTGCGGGCCTGCAATATGATGCCTGTCATCCGGGGCAGATGTTATGGCTTAAAAGCGGGATGAGATTTTAAAGCGGAAATACCGTATTGATCGCAGCAATATTAAAACCGTTTTGCACTACCAGCCTGTACTGCTTACTTTTTTTGTTGATGACCGGGTTGGTATGATTAAAGTGGATGAAATATATTTTCTTTTTTTCTGCGGGCGCCAGGTCTTTAAACAGTTTCATGCTTTCAATAATAAAAGGGTGGGGGATGGTTGAAATATCACGATTGTTGATCTCTGCAGCATCAAAAAAGGTAGCATCAATAAAAGCATAGTCTGCATTGGCAATGGCTTCTGTAATATTTGTATTCCATTTTTGCCATTTATCAATATCGGGGATAAACAATGCTTTTTTGTTTGGGCCGCAGATGCGGTAACCAACGGTTTCTGAGAATTCATCCCGGTGCGGCACGATAAAAGGTGTAACCCTCAGGTTGTTGGTAAGTTGTATCTCTTGCTGATCATTCATCTGCTGCAAATCAATATTTTTATTTTTCACCAGCTGGCTCCAGGGGCCGTTTTGTTCCAGGAAGTTTTTCATGCGAGGCATGGTGTAAACCGGAACAGGGTCTGCATTCATGGCTTCCTTACCCAGGTACATCAAACCCGTATAATGGCCAATGTGGGCATGGGTTATAAAAATTCCATCGGGTGTTTCCCGGGTATTGAAGGCAGAAAAATTCTTCAAAATTTTTGTTTGCCGTGTAAAATCGGGGGTGGCTTCAACAATGTATTTTTTAAGGTTGACCGGATCAATTAAGCCAAGCGAAACAACCATCCTGTCTTTATCGGGCTGCATAAATAATTTTTCACAACATGCTTTTTTGCAGCCAGCCTGCGGCGAGCCTGCGTCCTGCAGGGTACCCAGTATAACCAGTGAGGTTGATGTAACCGGTTCAGGATTACCTGCTTTTTGAGCAATGCCTGTAAGGCCACAAAACAGGAACAATAGCAGTAATTTGAGTGTCTTCATTATTTTAATGGTTACCCGGTTAATAAATAAAATTAAAATGTGCAGGCAATATTTCTATGTGGAAAGTATTGCTTTCCAGGTATTCCCCATCAAGGTGCGACTGTATGGGCCGGTCACTTTTAATGGTTATTTTTTTTGTATTGTAATAATCAACAAAAGGAAGATCGAGGTGTTTCCCTTTTTCAATTACCGGTAAATAGCGCAAACGTTTAATGGCAGAAAGGGGTTGTACCAGGTTGGCATCAAACCATCCATCATCGGCCCTGGCCAGTGGCGCCACATAAAAACCACCACCATAGCGGGTTCCGTTGGCAATGCTGATCATTAAATATCTGCCTTCCATTGTTTTTTCGGCAGATGAAATGCTATAGTCCTGTTCCTTATAAAATAAAATATGTTTTAAAATAGATAGCATAAAAGAGGTTTTGCCACCGAATTTATTTACGCCCTGCAGGCTTTTGGCCACTGCCCCTTCAAAGCCAATGCCTACGCCGTTTAAAAAATACCTTTCGTTGCATTTTCCGGCATCAATGAGCCGGGGTGGGGTCTGTAATATAAGTTCAACTTGTTTTTCTGTTGTAATTTTACCATACAGCAACGCATAAAAATCGTTGCCGGTGCCTCCGTTAAAAATGCAAAGGGGTATTTTAATATCGTTATACCGATTTACAAAATAATTGACCGTGCCATCGCCTCCGCAGATCCAAACCTGGTTAAACCGGTACATGCGATCATCCCATTCATTTTCTGTGAATATTTGTGATGCAATATTTTTTCCCTGTAATAGCTGTTGAATTGTAGCTGCCAGTTTTACGGCTTTACCGTTACCGGCAAGTGTATTGGTAGCAATAGCAATCTGCATGAAGAGAAATTTACTGCAACAAGATAAATAGTTTTTTTTTGGCAGTTGCTAAAATAATGCTTTTGTATGCTTGCCGATTTTTAAATAAGGCCGATTTATACGGGACAGGGTAAGTATGTTGGTAATTCACTCAAAATAATTGACGATGCCTGATCTACGAATACATTTTTTGGTTACACTTATCCCCGGTGTGTAATTCAATGGAAAGGATACCGTATTGAATGGTATTAATATTTTAACTCAGAACAATTTTGTGTAAAGAAAGTCAGTTCCTGTTTTTTCTCATTTCTTTCAATGCCAGAAAAAATCCTGTTCCAAACAGGAGTGTGATCAGTCCTGCGAAATATGGTATGATATCAGTCATTTTTCTTGTTGTTTAGGAGTTTTAAATAAATGCCAAAACCTAGTATAGACGGTACCCAAATACCAATAAATATGGCTGCAGTTGCTTCTCCTTTGAAATATAATATTTCGGAGAAAATAAGTGATAGAAACGCTGCGACAAATAATAATTTATCGGTTAGTGTAAACTTTTTAAACATGCTTAATCGATTTTATGTGGTGTAATAAATGCTGAACAAGTAACTGTTAACAGAAAACCACGCCTTTTGTTTACAGCTGTCTTTTTTCTTACCGGCCATCTGGTATTTATAAAAAATAAACCCCCAAAAAATATATTAAGATCTGTCATTGCTTCTGCTTAGTTGTATTAAGCGCAAACAAATGTGTTGCTGTGCTTATGCATTAAAAATCTGCAAACAAAATACACGGTTGTTTAAGTAAAAAAGATTTAAGATTTAAAATCGTAAACAAAAAAATAATTTGAACACACTAAAAAATATTTTTTAAAAAAAATCAAACCATTGGCAAGAATTAATGTTTAAGATAATTGCCATCAACTCTAAACAATAAAACGTTCATTGTTAATGACCATCAAACCAAATTTCTTCAACAAAAAATTTTAAACCATGTTCCAAAATCTTTTGCAAGTACATGCGATCTCAAACAACAACTATGTTGCCTTTACATTTTTTGTAGGCACTATGGCCATGATGGCCGCTTGTGTGTTTTTCTTTTTTGAAATGTCTAACGTGGACAAAAAATGGAGAACATCCATCCTGGTATCTGGACTTATCACTTTTATTGCCGCTGTGCATTATTATTACATGCGTGGCTACAACCTGGAAACAGGCGAGTCTCCGATCTTTTTCCGCTATGTTGACTGGATCTTAACTGTGCCCTTAATGTGCGTAGAGTTTTACCTCATTACCAAAAAGGCAGGTGCCAAAGCAGGCTTATTATGGAAATTGATCTTTGCTTCTGTAATCATGCTGGTTACCGGTTACATCGGAGAAGCTATTTATGGCAGAGAAACTCAAAGCTGGATCTGGGGCCTATTGAGTGGTATTGCTTACTTCTACATCGTTTACCTGGTATGGTTTGGTGAAGTAGCTAAACTTGCCAGCAATGCCGGACCTGCCGTACAAAAAGCAGTGAAATCACTTGGCTGGTTCGTTCTGGTTGGCTGGGCCATATATCCCATCGGATACATTGCCGGAACAGAAGGAGGGTTATTTGGAATGAAAGTATTCCAGGGCCTTTCAATGGACATTGTATACAACATTGGTGATGCCATCAATAAAATTGGTTTTGGTCTGGTGATCTATGCTTTGGCAGTTTCAGATAAGACCGCGACTCAAAATGCCTGATAGTAATTAAAAAGGTGTGATAGAAATATCACACCTTTTTAATTTTTATTTCACCAGATATTCAAACGTAATGAAAAAGATTGTACTTCTTTCACTGGGCATTGCACTGCTTTTGTTCCAGCATTACATTGTTGCCATTCAGCAAAATACGCAATATCTCATTTTTATTATTGGAATCGTATTACTTGGCGTTCCTCATGGAGCTGCAGATCTACTGGTTGCTGCAAGAAATGCAGACCTGACTGAAAAAATCTTCTCAAAGCAAAAGTTCTTAACTATTTATGTGGGCAGGTTGGTATTATTTGCCTGTCTGCTGTTTTTTTTTCCTGTAGCAGGTAATCTGCTGTTTATCTTCTTTGCTGCCTATCATTTTGGCGAAACAGATCTCTATCAATTCAAAACAAATACACTCACAGGTAAAATATTTGTGATCTCATATGGCCTGGTAATACTGAGTGTAATTCTGCTTCATCATTTTGATGATGTAAAACCAATATACCAGTTGTTTGAATCAGGCAGGGAAAATCAGGCTATCATTGATTGGATCAGCCTAAACCGGTATTTCATTCTCTCAGTAAATGGCATACTTTTTTTCACAGCTGCTTTCATTTATTTTTTAAGGCACAAAGATCATGACAACAGTGATACCGGATATTTTTTAGTTCGTTTTGCCTGTATTCTTTTTATTCTCTTCAACCTGCCAATGCTGCTTGGCTTTACTTTTTATTTTGTGGTGTGGCATTCGCTGTTATCTCTTGGCAACATTGTAAATTTCCTCAGAAAGAAAAATACAGTGTCCTACAAAACGATCACCCGACAAATTTTACTCTACAGTTTTTTAGCAATTGGAGGAATCGTAGTATTTGGACTCACTGGTTTTATGTTCGTAAGTGAAAATGCCGTTGCAGGCTACATTTTTTTAGGCCTTGCAGTGCTCACCGCTCCGCATTTAGAAATTATGTATAATATGTATGGAACCATCAGGCAAAAAACGGATGAAGTGCTGAAATAGAATCTGGTTCTTTGGTTCTGATAATTATTCCTGGTCCATAAATTGAAATATATCTGCACCTGATGCCGGCAACCGGTTTCAGGAAATTGTACCTTCCTGTCAGTCTTTTTTACTTTTTGGAATGCTGTCAAAATAATCCAGTATGGCTTTAATTTCGGCTCTGGTGAGGTTGGGAAACGGAGGCATTTGCAAACCACGTTTTGCAAATGCCTTTTTTGCAGTGTTGTTTTTTTCGGCAAATTGCATGGGGTTTTTAAGCAGGCTGTAAATATAGCGGGTGGTTCTTATTTTTCTTATTCCCCAAAGCGGACCGGCCAGTGCAGTTAAGGTATCATTATGACAATCCATGCATTTTGTAGCCAGCATTTTTCCTTTTTCGGGTGATATGGTAACTGGTTGTTTTTGTGCCCATGCAACAGCAGATACAATCTGGAAAAACAATATGGTTATATATTTCAACATGTTATACAATTGACTTTAACCGTTCACCAAACAAATGTAAACCGTTTATTGATTAGAGCTAACGGTGAGGGTACTCAATTGTAGTTTATGGATTTTTATGTTGAACAGAAAATATGTAAAAGCCTGCTGGTGTAGCCTGGAAAAGAGCCCTTAATTTTGTGGAACGTTCTTTGCATGGAGTATTAAAAGATATTTTACAGAAAGTGAATGTTAGCCTAATTTTAAACCAGCAATTAACCTACATGATATGAACATCCGCCATATAATACCCGTCATCATTTTTTTTCTTTCAGGATTCAGCACCCTTACAGCACAAACATCTGCAGAAATGAATAACCAGGGACTGGTTAAATACAAGGCAAAAGATTATGCCGGTGCTTTGGCTGATTTTAATAAATCCGTTGCCCTGGATGCAAAAAATGAAAAAGCGCTGCACAACCGTGGCCTTGCAAAATATGCTTTAAAAGATTTTGCAGGTTCTATTGCAGATCAAACCCAGGCCATTGCCATTAACCCGGCATACAGCAATGCCTACAACGATCGCGGGATGGTATATTACAAGCAAAATAATTATACCGCTGCACTAAATGATTATAATGCAGCCATTAAAAATGACCCGGCTTATTTCCTGGCCTATAAAAACCGGGCAACCCTAAATTATGCGTTAAAAAATTACGATGCTGCTGATAAGGACTATGCCAAATGTATTGAACTGAAACCAGCTGATGCTGATGGATACCTGGGGAGAGGCTCTGTAAAAAGTAACCAGAACAATTATGCTGAAGCCATAAAATTTTACGACAAAGCCATTGAATATGAACCCGGCAACGCCGTAACTTTTTTAAACAGGGGCAATGCTAAATATGCACAAAAAGATGTAAACGGAGCTTTGGCAGATTATATAAAAGTAACCCAGTTGCAGACCAATAATGTAAATGTGTATTTTAACCTGGGTGCCATTTATATGACGCAGAACAAAAGCCAGGAAGCCATTGCCGCTTTCAGAAAATACAACAGCGGTTTGCCTATGGAATGGAGCGGCTATAAAAACACCGCCGATGTGTTTTACCAGCAATTAATGAAATATGACAGTGCAGCATACTATTATACCAAAGCGTATCAAATCAATAAAACACAAAAGGATATTATTGAACGCCTGGGTTACAGTTTGCTTAACCAGAAAAAAATTCCCGAAGCCATTGCCATGTTTAAAAACCAGATAACATTACTGCCTAACGATTACTGGGGCTATTACAACCTGGGCGCAGCCTACAGTGTAGGCAAACAGCCTGCTGATGCCCTTAAGAACCTGGATATAGCCCTGGATAAACGCATGGTGGAACTTCCTCACTGGAACACGGATAAAAATCTTGATAATGTAAGGTTCCTGGGAGATTTCAGAAAAATGCTGGAGAAATATTTCAATAAGGATATTCTGCTCAAGTACCCTAATTTGCGAGGGGTACTTTAGATGCCTGTTACCAAAACAATTAATTTATGAAGAAAATATTATGCCAGCCGGTTGTTATTGCTTTGCTGATTTTTGCCTCTTGCAATACAGCTAAACAAACGGTTACAAAAGATAATGGAAAAATTGACATTGCCATCGTGCAGATCAATGATGTGTATGAGATAGCCCCGATGGATGGTGGTAAAACTGCCGGAATGGCAAGAATAGCAACCCTTAAAAAAGAACAGCAAAATAAAAATGCCAATACTTTATTGGTCATTGCCGGAGACTTTTTAAGCCCTTCGGTGTTTAACAGCCTTAAGTTTGAAGGCAACCGCATACGCGGCAAACAAATGGTAGATGCCATGAATGTTGCCGGTGTTGACATAGCCGTTTTTGGTAATCATGAATTTGATATTCCCGAAGCCGATGTACAGAGCCGCATCAACGAATCCACATTTCAATGGGTATCTTCCAATACTTTTCAAAAAAAGGGTAATGATCTGGTTCCTTTTGTAAAGAACGGGGTTCCGTTTCCGCAAACGTATATCCGAACTTTTACCGATGCCGATGGCACAACAGCCAGGATCGGTTTCATAGGACTAACCTTACCCTTTAATAAAGCCCCTTTTGTAGGGTATACCGATGTATTCACCACCGCACAAAAATATTACGATCAGTTAAAGGACAGTTGTGATGCAGTGGTTGCCATTACGCACCAGGCACTGGATGATGATATAAAGCTGGCCAGGCAAATACCCGGCCTCGCTTTGATCATTGGCGGGCACGAACATGAAAGGCATTATGCCAAAATTGGCAACGTATATATCACCAAGGCCGATGCCAATGCAAAATCGGCGTACATCATCAAACTGAAACTGAATAAAAAAAATAATGAACTTAAACTAAAGGCAGATATCCTGGACATCAATGAAAAGATCGCTTTTGACCAGGCAACCGATGTGGTGGTAAAAAAGTGGACAGATATTGCCAACAAAAGTTATTCCTCACTTGGTTTTGATGCCACTAAAGTTTGCATGCAAACCGGTGATCCGCTGGATGGGAGGGAAGCCTATATCAGAACACAGCAAACCAATTTTACCAAGCTGATCGTGGCGGCCATGGAAAAGGCATCGCCCACAGCAGATGCGGTCATCATTAATTCCGGTTCAATAAGGGTGGATGATGTTTTGCAGATGCCGGTAACACAATATGATGTGATACGCAGCCTGCCTTTTGGCGGCAGCATTATGGAAGTGGATATGAAAGGCAGCTTATTGATAAAGATCTTAAACACCGGCAAAAAGAACCTGGGAAGCGGTGGCTTTTTGCATGCTTCGGCAATACCCGACAACGGTAATAATGGCTGGCTGATAAAAAACACAGCGGTTGATGCCAATAAAGTGTACAAAGTGGCCATTACCGATTTTTTAATGACAGGTGGTGAAGCCAATATGGATTTTCTTACAAAGGACAATCCGGATATAATGAAAGTTTATCCCGTATTTACTGATCTGAATGACACCAGATCAGATGTAAGAAGGGCGATCATCAGGTATATGGAAGGATTGTAAGGATTAAGAACTGTAGAGGCTGAGCTTGTCTAAGCCGGTGTATTGCGATTATAACCCGCCTTCGACAAGCTCAGGCTGACAGCTTTTTACAAACAAGAGATTCATTCCATCAACTCGGGAAACGAAACCATTTTCCATTTACTTCTATCAACACATCAGCAGCGCTGGGCCATAGTGGAGGCACTGCATTTTTTTGTTCCCAGTCTTTTAACGCATCCTGTAATTCTTTTAATTTGCCGGTTTGGGTCTTTGATCGGTCATGCTTTTCTGCAGGGTCCTGTACCAGGTTAAAGAGTAGGGTGATCTTATTTTTTTCGTTCACGTATAATTTCCATTCATCACGCCTGAATGCTTTGGAATAACCGCTTCTCCAGAACAGATCGCGGTGAGGCAACAGCGAATCATTGGCAAGATAAGGCAGCAGGTTTACTCCATCATAGGTACGGTCGGAAGCAGGTGATGCGCCACTTACGGCGGCAATGGTGCTGTAAATATCCACCGCCGAAACCGGTTTATTATACTCGGTGCGGGCTTTGATACCAGCAGGGTATTTAACCATGAAAGGAACCTGTATGCCGCCATCAAAATGTGTGGCCTTACCGCCACGCAGCGGTGTATTGTTGGTTGCACGGGTGTAGGTGGCGCCGCCATTGTCGCTGGTAAAAAAAATAAGGCAGTTATCGGTTAACCCTTCCTGTTGCAGTTTTTTAAGTACAGTGCCTACTGCGTCATCCAGTGCTTCGATCATGCCATTGTATACACGTTTTACCGGATCTGATTCACCTTGTATGCGGTTGTAATACCTTTTAGGTACCTGGAAGGGGTCGTGCGGTGCATTAAAGGACAGGGTGAGAAAGAAGGGTTTTGTTTTATTGCGTTCAATAAAATCAATGCCTTTTTCTGCCAGAGAAAATGTGAGATAACCCGAGTCTTTTACGATGGTTCTTCCTTCTTTAATGGCCGTGGAGCCACGCCTGGGTGCCCATGCAGGAATTTCTGAAAACGCCCAGGGCAGCGGCATATTGATGTAGCGGCTGGTATCCACCGGGTCGTCTACATACCGGCTGAGGGCACCATCAAAATAATAGGCATAGTCAAAACCATGCATGTCGGGGTAAACGGTTGGCGATGAAGTAAGGTTCCATTTGCCCACATAACCGGTGCTATAGCCATGTTGTTTCAGCATTTCGGCAATGGTAATTTCGCTTGCAGGCAGGTCGGTTACATAAACTGACCGGTCCAGGAAGAAATCGGGTTTTAAGGAAGCAATGCCTGCCGGTCTCTTTTTAAAGGAAAAAAAATGGCGTTTTATTTTTTTCTGTACTGATCTGTCAAACTTATCATACAGCATAAACTCGGCGCCAAATCGCTGCTGGTAGCGCCCGGTAATAATGCCCATGCGGGAGGGTGCGCAAATGGGAGAGGTAACATAAGCCTGGCTGAAACGGACTCCCTGTATGCCCAGCGAATCTATATGGGGGGTATGTACCCCCTTATTGCCATAGCTGGCAAGGTCGCCGTGGCCCAGGTCATCTACAATGATGAGGATGATATTGGGAGGTTTTTTTGTTGCAGCAAGCTGGGGTTGTGCTGATGCAGTGCAGTTAAAAAGTATAAAGCCGCCGAGAAGGATTTTTTTTATCATTAAGCTGTTAAATAAAATTCTGAGTAATTGGAAACAAGATAATAAAAAAAGCTCCGCGTCAGCGAAGCTTTTAAGTGCCCACGAAAGGAATCGAACCTTCACGCCCTTGCGAACGGCAGATTTTGAGTCTGCTGCGTCTACCAATTCCGCCACATGGGCCTTGGTTTATTCATGAGCCGGGAGTAGGGAGTCTGGTAGCAGACTCTGAACTAACGACTATGAACTCTGAACTCAGAACAGGGCTGCAATATTACATCATCCCTCCAATCTGTCCAAAATACGTTGCAGGTATTTTTTCTTATAAAAGTATTCTTTCAGTTTCAATAAATCTGCTGTAGTGATGGTATTGTCATTATAGTTTTCAATAATAGGCTTTACTTCCATATAAAGCGCTGCTTCCAGTGCTTCTATCTGTTTTGCACTGCCGGCAGAAAGTTTTTCATTCAGTTCCATCATTTCCATTAAAAAAGCGGGGGGCAACCGGTATTTTTCTTCATCTTCCAGCAGGCCTTTCAACTGCAGTATATATTTGATGGTTTGGTCTTCGTTCTTTAAAACTTTTAGGGCTTTGTTCAGTTGAGAGGATATTTCCAAAGCCTGTTCCTGTTCGTATTCGGTGCCGTTGGCAAAAAAATCGGGGTGGTATTTTTTCTGCAGCTCAAAAAACTTTTGGGCAAGTTTGGTCTTGTCAATTTGTATGGTGACCGGGAGTTCGAAAAGTTCAAAATAGTTCATGGTGCAAAGATACTGATTCGTTTTTTTTGATTTCTGTAAATTGAACCACATAGGATGATAGGGGACATAGGAAAACATAGGCCTATGTGTTAAACTATGTTTCTTTGGTTCTATGGTGTTCAAATTTGTGAATTCCATTTAATTAAAATCTAAAATGTAAATTGCTGCTTTAAACAAACGATTGATGCTTACTATTGGATTAATACGTGAGGGAAAAATACCGCAGGATAACCGGGTGGCGCTCACCCCGGCCCATTGCAAATGGCTGCACATGCATTTTGATGATGTAAAAGTGATGGTACAGCACTCCGAAAGCCGCTGTTATACCGATAAGGAATACGAAAGGGCAGGAGTAACGGTTACCGAAAACATGGATGGTTGTAACCTGTTGCTGGGTATTAAGGAAGTACCCGTTGATATGCTCATACCCGGCAAACGGTATATGTTCTTTTCGCATACAAAAAAACTGCAGCCAGCCAATCAAAAACTGTTTAGGGCGCTGGTTGAAAAAAAAATATCGCTGATCGATTATGAATGCCTGGAACATGAAGACGGCACCCGCATTATCGGTTTCGGTTTTTTTGCAGGTATTGTTGGCGCACATAACGGGATGATGGCCTACGGACAACGTACCGGTACTTTTACCTTGCAACGGGTTGGATCGGTTAACAGTTTTCAAAAACTGATACACATGTATTTTGGGTTGAAACTGCCCAATATTAAGATCGCGGTAACCGGTACCGGCCGTGTGGCACATGGCGTTTTGGAGATCATGAACCTGATGGGGATACATGAAGTGGAGCCCGAAGAATACATGGAAAAGGAATTTGCCTACCCGGTGTATGTACATTTAAAAGGTGCTGATCTTTATGCACATAAACTAACAGGAAAGTATAACCGTAGTGATTTTCATGCCAATCCGCAGGATTATCATTGCAGTTTTAAAACCTACCTGGCCCATACCGATATCCTCATGAATGGTATCTACTGGGAAAAAAGTATTCCCCGCTTATTTGAAATGGAAGACCTGCACAACGCCCATTTCCGCATAAAAACCATTGCCGATATTACCGATGATAAATACGGATCGGTGCCCTGCAACCTGGGCGACAGCACCATTAATGATCCGGTGTACGGTGTAAACAGGACAAGCTTTGAACAGACTGCACCTTATTTACCGGGTTCGGTAGACGTAATGGCGGTGAGCAACCTGCCCAATGAACTGCCCAGGGATGCCAGCCGTTATTTTGGCGAGCAACTGATCAAATATGTGCTGGATGATATTCGCCAGGGCGGAAGCAGGATCATTGAAAACGCGACCATGTTGGATAATGGCCGCTTAACTGCGCCTTTTCAATACATGAAGGATTATGCCGGGTTGTGATCACAAAAAAAGGTAGTAATCTTTTAAAGCATCAGCAAATGCAGGCGTATACATTTGGTCTGCATCCTTAATTATGATTTCGCTATACATCGTTTCGGTTTCTTCCCGTTTTAAAAAGAGTATGCCCCTGAAAAAATCATGTTTGCCGGTTTGTTTTACCAAAACCTGTTGAGCAAGGTGTAATCCTGTTTTTTTGGCTGCTGCTGTAAAATACGCAACCCGTGACCAGGGGAGTAATACGGCAAAAGTTCCTGCCGGTGCAAGTAAATTAACGGTAACGGATAACAGATCCAATAAACTCATTGACGTATCATGCCTGGCTTTGTTTTTTGCATCTACAGCCGTTTTCAGGTCGTTTTCGAAAAAAGGAGGGTTTGAAAAAATGTAATCATAATGTTTGCCCGGCATAAACTGCAGTATGTCTTCGTTAAAAACCTGTATCCTGCCTGCCCAGGGCGAAGCGGCGATATTTTCACCTGCCTGTTCAGCTGCAGGTTTATCTATTTCAATGGCATCGGTCTTTATTTTCTGATTCTTTTGGGCAATCATCAGCGACAATAAACCGGTACCTGTTCCTATATCCAGGCATTGCAGTTCCTGGTTTGCTTTAGCAGATGATAACATGCTGTTGGCCACCAATGCCCCAAAGAGGCAGGCATCGGTACACACTTTCATGGCACACTTATCCTGATCGATCTTAAATTGCCTGAATTTGAAATAATGGTTTGGCATAGGGTCATTCCTGCTTAAAAAAGTGAGAGGGCTGTTTTAAAGTTAATGTTTTAAAAAAACGGGTTAACAACTATTTTTATTGAAAGAAAAGATCAATGTAAGGAAATTACCATTCGGCCCGGGCGGACGGGCTGATGCTTAATGCAGTAAAATCCTTTTCCAGGAATTTATAATATCCGGTTATGGCAATCATGGCAGCATTATCTGTACAATACGCAAAGTCTGGAATAAAGGTTTTCCAGCCTTCTTTTTCTCCCAAATCTGTAAAAGCACGGCGCAGTCCGCTGTTGGCACTTACACCACCAGCCAGGCAAATGTCCCTGATTCCTGTTTCAACGGCAGCTTTCTTTAGTTTATTCAGTAAGATGCTGATGATCCTGTCCTGTACCGAGGCACAAATATCATCCATGTTTTCGGCAATAAATTGCTGCCTGGTTGCTTCATCGGCTAAAAATGCTTCTTTAAATAAGTTACTGGCACCGGCATTTTTTAAAAAATAAAGAATAGATGTTTTTAATCCCGAAAAACTAAAATTCAAACCAGGGATCTGCGGCTCTGGAAATTTGAAACGTTTTGCATTACCCAGGGCTGCATGCTTATCTATGAGCGGGCCGCCCGGGTAGGGAAGTCCAAGCATTTTTGCCGTTTTATCAAATGCCTCACCGGCTGCATCATCAATGGTCTCTCCAATTACCTGCAGTTGAGTGGGGCTGTCGCACCGTACAATTTGGGTATGGCCGCCGCTAACAGTTAAGCATAAAAAAGGGAAAGAGGGCCTTGTTTCAGGAATAAGATTTGCCAGCACATGTGCCTGCATATGGTGCACGGCAATAAGGGGTTTATCCAATGCCAGAGCCAGTGATTTCGCAAATTGTGTACCCACCAGCAGTGAGCCTATCAGTCCGGGGGCCTGTGTAAATGCAATGGCATCGACCGTTGAAATATCGCAACCGGCCATTTTTAAGGCAATATCCACAACCGGAACAATTTGCTGCATATGTGCACGGCTGGCCAGTTCGGGCACTACGCCACCATACTGTTCATGTACAGTTTGGTTGGCAATTTTGTTTGACAGGATCTTACCATCAACACAAACTGATGCAGCTGTTTCGTCGCAGCTTGATTCTATGGCAAGGATGGTTATAGGCAAGTTGAAAGTTGAAAGTTGAAAATTGAAAGTTGAAAGTTGAAAGTTGAAAGTTCTTAGTTCTTAGTTCTTAGTTCTTAGTTCTTAGTTCTTAATTATGATCGGTGCAAAATTAAGTGATGATTGCCAATTTGTATTTGCTGATTATTTTGACCGTATGGCCGCCACGGGGTCCATCTTTGCTGCCTGTGATGCAGGTATAATGCCTGCAAGAATGCCAACCAGGATACAAATAAGTATGGTTGCAAACAACATGGGCAGCGATATGTAGACCGGAAATTTTAATGGGCCAGACAGTATCAATGTGAGAATATACACAAAGAATAATCCGATAGCGCCACCCAGGATACAGAGTATGGTAGCTTCCATCAGAAATTCAAATAGTATGCTGCTTTTTTTGGCGCCGATGGCCTTTTTTAAACCGATCATACTGGTTCTTTCCCTTACCGTAACAAACATGATATTGGCAATGCCAAACAGGCCAACAATTAAACTGATGCCACCAATGATGGCTCCTACCACATTCACCGTGGAAAAAAAGCCGGTTATGGCCTTACTGAATGCCTCTACACTGTTTAATGAAAAATTATCTTCCTGCATGGGGCTTAACCTTCTGATCTGCCGCATAATGCCTTTCAGTTCGTCCATTAAAGCTGCAGGTGTAACCCCTTCCTTTCCTTTGGCTATCAGAATGGGATTGGCATTTTTTTCTTCAAACAGTTGTTTGCAGAATTTATAGGGCAGCATGATGCATTTGTCGTAATCCCAGCCAATCATATTCTTGCCTTCTTTTTTGATCACGCCCACAATGGTTGCTTTTTTACCTTTAACTTCTACCTGTTTTCCCAAAGCCCTTTCGGTAGTACCAAATAGTTCTTCGGCATTGCTAAAGCCAATTATACATACATTGCTGCCTGCCTCAAATTCGCTGGCCGAAAAAAAACGGCCATCAGCAAAGCTAACCGGCTGAATTACCATTTGTTGCTCATTTATTCCATACACACTTACACCCTGCATCAGGTCATCTTTATGCGAAATGTTTCCGCCTGTCTGCATTAAAAAAGTAATTTCATCAAGCAATACAGCACGTTTGCGGATCATTTCTGCTTCTTCATATTGGGGGATCGGGCGCGAAAAGAATTTCCACATGGGCTTGTCCGGGCCGCCGCTGTAATCCCATTTATCAATATAAATGGTATTGCTTCCCAGGCTGTTTACTTCGTTCTGTATATTGCGTTCAAGACTGTTAACCGTTGCCAGCACCCCAATGATACAAAAGATACCAAAGGCAACACCGGTAAGGCTTAAGGCTGTTCTCAGCTTGTTTACCTTCAGTTCCTGGAAAGTAAGCTTTAGTGAATTGCCAATAATATTCAGCGATTTCAGCATACCTCAAAATTACGGTTTGCAATTTAAATTACGGGAGTCATTTATATAAGTGGTGTAATGCCTGTACTTTTACCCTATAACCAGTATTGAACTTCGCCCGAATGGCTGATTCCGGCAACCGTTTCAATTTGTTTTTCAAACCTTACCTTTGCGGCTCGAAAAAACAGCTATTGGCTGTTGGTCATTAGCTATTAGCCCAAGGCTTCCTGCTAACCGCTAACCGCTAACAGCTAACCGCTCTCTTCTATGAAGTATATCAACGAAATAAACAAACGAAAAACATTTGCCATCATCAGTCACCCCGATGCAGGTAAAACAACCCTTACAGAAAAATTCCTGTTATTTGGCGGTGCCATTCAAACTGCCGGTGCCGTAAAAAGCAATAAAATAAAGAAACATGCCACCAGCGATTTTATGGAGATAGAGCGCCAGCGTGGTATCAGTGTGGCTACCAGTGTGATGACCTTTGAATACCAGGGGCACCTGATCAATTTACTGGATACGCCGGGCCATAAAGACTTTGCAGAAGATACGTACCGTACTTTAACGGCAGTAGACAGCGTGGTGCTGGTCATTGACAGTGTAAACGGGGTAGAAGCACAGACCCGCCGCCTGATGGAAGTTATCGCCATGCGCAAAACCCCGGTGATCGTTTTTATCAATAAAATGGACAGGGATGGTAAAAACCGTTTTGACCTGCTGGAAGAAATTGAAAAAGAATTAAAAATTCATTTGCACCCCATGACCATGCCCATCAACAGCGGCAAGGATTTTAAGGGAGTGTATGATATGCACAAAAAAAGCCTGGTGTTGTTTACCGCAGGCACCAAGGCCAATGATGAAGATGTGGTGGAGATAAAAGACCTGCATGATGCCATACTGGACAAAAAAATAGGAGAGAAGGATGCCGCCACCTTACGGGAAGATGTGGAACTGATTGACGGGGTATATGGCGAACTGCATGAAGCTGATTACCTGAGTGGAAAAACAGCACCGGTGTTTTTTGGCAGTGCTGTGAATAACTTTGGGGTAAAGGAAATGCTGGATACGTTTATCCGCATTGCACCCACCCCCAGGCCAAGGCATACTACTACCCGGGATATAAAACCCGAGGAAGACAAATTCAGCGGATTTATTTTTAAGATACATGCCAACCTCGATCCCAAGCACCGCGACCGCATTGCCTTTTTAAGGGTATGCAGCGGCAGGTTTGAACGCAATGCCTATTACCATCATGTACGTATGAATAAGGACCTGAGGTTTAATAACCCCTATAGTTTTTTGGCCCGGCAAAAAGAAGTGATCGAAGATGCTTACCCGGGTGATGTGGTGGGCTTGTTTGACACCGGCAACTTTAAAATTGGCGATACCATGACGGAGGGAGAGGATTTTTTCTTTACCGGAATACCCAGTTTTTCTCCTGAAATTTTTAAAGAGGTAGTTAACAAAGATCCTATGAAAACCAAGCAGTTGGAGAAAGGATTGTTGCAGCTTACTGATGAGGGTGTGGCCCAATTGTTTACCCAGTTTGGGGGAAATAAAAAGATCATTGGCTGTGTGGGCGAACTGCAGTTTGAAGTAATACAATACCGGCTTTTGCAGGAATACGGGGCATCTGTTCAAATGAACAACCTGCCTTTTTTTAAGGCCTGCTGGCTAACCAGTAAACACCCCGGGAAACTGGAAGATTTCATCAAATACAAACAGGCCAACATCGCTTTGGATAAAGATGAGCACCTGGTTTACCTGGCCAACAGCGAATGGTTTTTAAATACCGAGATACAGAATAACCCGGATATTGAGTTTCATTTTACGAGTGAGATACATAAATAATTTGTTGATTTGAAGATGAGTTGATCAGATGATTGTTCATGATCAAATCATCAAATTACCAAATCGCTATTCGCGCAACTTAAAAGAAACTGAACCATTTGTCTTTTCTGTACTTTTTATATTCAGTTCATATCGTTTTTTTCCATCGTATATAACCATCAGTGCAGTGTTTGGAGGTATGCTGCCTAAATTCTCGGCATACATTACCAGTTCGTTTCGGCTGCCGGCACCACGGGATATTTTAATAACAAAAGTGAGGGGTTTATCTGTAAGGCGTTGGTGTGTGGTGAGGATCTTGTCATTATAGATCAGGGTAATGCTGTCACCATCAATTTCTGCATTATCGTACAGGGTTACCGAAAGCGAATCATTATCCACCGTGATTTCCCTGACCAGTTCATTTTTCCGGTTTTCCAGTTTGATTGCCGGCTTTTCGGGTTCAACCAGGGCCCGGGGAAGGGTATCTGTTTTTTTGGGTAATATACTGTCTGCACACAATGCAAAGATCTCTTTCTCATTTAAAGCCCGGTTGTATATCCTGATATCATCCAGGTCGCCATTGAGCCAGAAAGGGAAGAAAGGGTCATCCGATTTTCCAAAAAACAGGTCTTCCTCATTGATGAATGTTTCGGGAAATAAAACCTCGTATTTTAACTGACAATCCACATACAGCCGGGCCATCCGGCCATCATTGGTATACAGCACATTATACCATTTATTTTTTTTGATAAAATCTCCTCCGTAGGGTTTCAACACAGTGCCGGTTCCTCTGAAATTCTGATGTATGGTATCACAAATGCCTCCATCGCAGCCGGTACCCAATGTATACAATGCATCATCAAAACGCAGTGCATAATTACCGGTATTGTAGTTACCGCCACCTTTACTGATGAGTTGGCTGGCATGGCATATATCGTAATAGAAACCGGTTGGCCTTACCCAAACAGAAAGGGTGATCTGGTCTTTGAAATTGACGGAAGGTTTATTGGGTATACGCATGTACTGGTAAACACCATTAAAATGGTAAGCGCTGTTTGGGTTTCCAAACCTGTCGGCCGTACTGGATGCATTATTAAAAACAGGATGGTTGTTATTGCCGCTGGCATCATTGGCGTTGCCATTGAACGGGTAGTATGCCTGTAAACCCTTATCCAGGTTTACCTGGGCATGGCAAAACTGAATAAAAAATAATGGAATAATAATTTTTAGCATGGATTATTAAAATATCCGTCCCCTTTTATAATTAGTGTACACATTTCTTGGCCTCTGTATCAGTAAATTGGCGGATAGTTCAAAGCTACCATTTTTAGGGCTATATTTTTTGAGGTTTGAATTAATAATATCATAAGTTAAGCCCAGTTGAAAATTATTATTGTCGAGGCCGATATAAGGTAGAATCGCTTCGCCAATCCTGTACCAGCTTCCGGCATATACAGATGTGTTTTCACTAACAGAGATTCCATAAGCTATTCCTATATTTTTTTCAGTTGCTCCTGCCTGGTACATATACAAACCGCTCAAAAAAAGTTCGTTTCCATTATTGCCAACCGAAAACTTAGACCCGGCATGTACGGTATAGCGCATTGGTAAGCGAAAGTTACCATCTTTTAAAAAACTGGTATTGGGCCTTATTAAATGATATACTGAACCTCCCACATATAATTCAGTTTTTTCAGTATTATATCTGTATAAAAAACCGGTATTTAAATCCACATAACCACTTGTTGTGCGAATAAAATTTTCGTTGGATGGTATATTGGTATCAAAGCCGCTTCCGTTAAACTGGCTTGCAAAATCAAGCCCTGCCATATTTATTTTTCGGGAAACATAGGTAAATTGAAAACCAAGGCCAATACTGTTTTCTCCATATTGGTCAAGCGCTTTGTGATAAGAACCTGATGCAGAAATATTGACGCTGTTGAAAGAACCTCCCATTGATTGATCGACCAAAGCCATGATACCTGCTCCAAAAATGTCTTTTTCCGGAATTTTTAACTGCATTAGTTTTGAATCGAAACTTAAGGTAGTG
>CALRVV010000025.1:0-44943 GCA_943371705.1 Chitinophaga pinensis
ATCGTGTAATGACACAGTTCTACAGCATAGGAAGGCCATACGACAGAATGGATGTGGACATGAGGAAATATGGAAAAGGCATGTACTGGGTTGAGATCGGTGACCTGAACGGTAACCGCCTGACCATGTGCAGGGTTGTGATTCAGTAAAACAGCAATCTGTTATATTAAAAAGTCCCCCGGAATTCCGGGGGACTTTTTTTATAAGTCAAAAAATTTTCTAATCGTGCTATGGCTTAAAAGAGATTCCGCTTACGAAAAAATATACGACAGTAAGACTGCATCTCCTGAATAAATAAACCCATTACGCATGTATATTACTGTTGATCATTCAGCATTGGCCCAACAGTTTTTGTGCAATGAATACAGCCTCTGTTATTTTAAAAAATTGAATGGGTAATTTCTTCATTATATTGCTAACTTTAAAGCCGAAATACTATATTGAAGTATTAGCCAGGTGAAATATTTATGCTTAAAGAAATCATTATATCCTTTCAGGCTTATTATCATGCACACCGATTAATTATCAGGCATCGGCTCTGGAAATGGATATTGATACCCGGCCTCATCTATTCAATCCTTTTTTGTCTGGGAATATACCTCTTTGTTGTATCCAGCAGCAGTGCCATAGATTTTATGCTGCAAAAATCGGGGGTGGCCGAATGGATGGAGAAAATGCAAAACAGCTGGCTGAGTTTTTTATTGATCTTTGGCCAGATCATACTTAACCTGATACTGTTGTTGTTTTATTTTTCACTTTTCAAATATTTATTCCTGATCATAGGCTCTCCGTTATTTGCCTACCTCAGCGAAAAAACCGAATCCATCATTGAAGGAAAAGAATTTCCGTTCAGCTTTAAACAATTGATGAAAGATATTGTACGTGGTATCAGGCTGGCATTACGAAATATGCTTTGGCAAACAGTTTATACCGTTTCCATTTTGATCTTATCTTTTATTCCGGTAATTGGATGGGTAACTCCATTGCTTGCATTACTGGTAGAATGTTATTACCTGGGTTTTTCCATGCTTGATTACAGTTGTGAAAGAAATAAATTATCTACATCACAAAGTATTGGCTTTATAGGGCGGCACAAAGGCCTGGCCGTAGGAAACGGTATGGTTTTTTACCTGATGCATTTCATTCCCATACTGGGTTGGCTGCTGGCACCCAGTTATGCGGTAATTGCAGCCACCATCAGCCTGTACAAGGCCAAAACCGATGGCTTGATAAATATTTCGGGGAAGGCTAATTTATAAATATGCAATCACACCTATATCTTATTCCCAGTGTGCTGGAAGAAACAGCCACAGATACCATACCTCATTATATAATTGATGCAGTAAAGAAATGCCAGGTGATCTTTGCAGAAAATGAAAGAACAGCCAGGCGGTTCTTAAAAAGTATCTGCAAAGAAATTGTGATCGATAATTACGAATGGTTTACCATTCATAAGGCAGAAAATGAAGTACTTCATGCTTTCAGGCAAAAAATAAAAGAAGGCAAAAACATAGGCATCATCAGCGAAGCCGGGTGCCCGGGCATTGCCGACCCCGGACAAATTTTAATTGCTGCTGCCCAGGAAATGAATGCCATCATTAAACCATTGGTGGGCCCCAGTTCTATACTGCTGGCATTAATGGCAAGCGGGTTGAACGGGCAACAGTTTGAATTTGTTGGCTATTTACCCATCGATAACCTGGAAAAGAACAAAGCCATAACAGCTTTGGAAACTGCTTCTCAAAAAAAAAGCAGTACGCAGATCTTTATTGAAACCCCCTACCGAAATAATCAACTGATTGAAACCTTATTAAAAACCTGTAAACCATCCACCAGGTTGTGCATTGCATCAGAATTAACCGGGCCCAATGAATTTATTAAAACCAAAACCATTGCTGAATGGAAAAAAGAAAAAACCGACTTTCATAAAAAGCCGGTCATATTTTTATTACAAAGTAACTGAGGTTACTGTCCTACTCTTGCCAGGTCTGTTACCACATAAACACTTTCACCCCTCCAGGGTAATGTTTTCCTGTACTGGGAATACTTTAATGAAATTACTTTCCCCTGTAGTTTCATAAGCGTATCTGCCAGTTTTTTATTTTTAACAGAAAAGTAAAATTTTTCGGGCACCATTACATTGGGTGCCTGTTGAAAATTCCCGATCAGTACTTCGCCTTCCTGTGTTTTAAAAATATTGCCCTTACGGGAAAGTTTGGTTAGCAGGCCGGTTCTTTCTCCATCGCTGTACACATTAAAATAAAACCAATAGACCAAAAAGCCAAGTACCAATAATGCTATCAAAGAAAAGCGCCATAAAAATTTGCGAAATCCGCTTTTTTTTCCGGGCAGTTCTTTAACAGCCATTTCCTTATTTACTTGTTCCATGTTATACTTTTTTAAATTTATAAACCATATTTATCAACCAGGTATACCATGGCTGCCATAACAGCAGCACCCAAATTCAATTCCTGGGGATTTACCTTTTCAAACACGTCCGAGGCTGCATGATGCACATCAAAATATCTTTGCCCGGTGGTGCTGAGGCCAAATTGTGCCGTTTTAAAATTTGTTTGTAATGGCCCAATATCAGCGCCACCGCCGCCACCTTCGCTAAATGTAAACCTGGCTGCGTCAAATGGCTCAAAGAATTTTGTCCAGCCCTGCACTTTTGCATACTGCTCTTTGGTCATACCACAGCCAAAACCCCGTGGATATTCGGCACCGCCATCGCTCTCCATGGCCATTAAATGTTTTTCATTTTTCAGTTTTGCTTCCCCGGCATATTTGGTACCACCACGCAGGCCATTTTCTTCGTTGGCAAACAACACAATTCTGATGGTACGCCCGGGTTTGTATCCAATTGCTTTAAAAACCCTTAATATTTCAATACTCTGCACAATACCGGTACCATCATCGCTTGCCCCTTCTCCCTGATCCCAGCTGTCGAGATGCCCGCCAATGGTGATTATTTCATCCGGGAACCGGGTGCCTTTAATTTCTCCGATCACATTATGCCCGATGGTATCAGGGAGCATTTCGCAATTGGACCTGAAAAAAAGGTTTTCTTCTTTATACGCTCCTTTTATTAAGTCACTTAGCTTTTCTGCCCCCTTAGTGCTGATAGCAAGTGCCGGTATTGCGGGGAATGAATCATTATACCTTAAAGCACCGGTATGCGGGTAATCATCATAAGCGCCGGTTACAGAACGGACAATAACAGCCAGGGCCCCATATTTAGACGCCATTGAAGCTCCATTGCTGCGGTATCTTACTGCGTCGCCATAAGCCCCTCGCAGCAGGGTTTTATTAAAAGGATAATTATAAAATACTATTTTACCCTTTACTTCATCTTTTCGTTTATCCAGCTCCGCAAAGTTTTTCACTTCAATTACTTTGGCAAATACTCCCTTATCACCGGTTCCAACCGAATTTCCTATTGCCAATACATCAAACTCCGGGCCGGCAATTCCCTGTTGTGTTCGAAAACCTGCAAATTCTTTTTTTCCCCTTACCCAATGTGGCACCATGCATTGCTGTAAATATGCTTTTTCTGCACCCGCCTCCTCCAAAACTTTTAATCCCCAGGCCTCAGCCTTATACATACCAGCACTTCCGCTTAGCCGGGTTCCTACTGATTTACATAAAGTATATAAATTTTGCGGGGCCTTTCCATTCAGTAAAATTTCATCCGCTATTTTCTTTATCATCAGCGAATCTTCAGATTGTGCAAAGCATGTAAAGCATGTAAAAGCAGAAAACAGGAATGCACATATTTTTCTTTTAAGCATAAACCGAGTTTATAAACAAACTTACTGATAAAATGTGAATACATGAATGGAAAGGGTAGTGAATAATATTTCTGTAAATTGCACAATAGATATTTTCACTTAAACGGTTTGTTATGAATATAGGTATTGTGTGTTACCCTACTTTTGGCGGTAGTGGTGTATTGGCAACAGAACTGGGCAAAGCCCTGGCTGATAAAGGGCATAACATTCATTTTATAACCTATCAACAACCAGTAAGGTTAAGTGGTTTTCATACCAATATCTTTTATCATGAGGTAAGGGTGCCCACGTACCCGCTTTTTGATTATCCGCCATATGAAACCGCATTGGCCAGCACCATGGTAGATGTGATACTGAATAATAATGTTGAGCTTTTGCATGTGCATTATGCCATTCCGCATGCGGCAGCGGCATATATGGCAAAACAGATCCTGGCCAAGCAGGGAATTAAAATACCGGTGATAACAACATTGCATGGTACCGATATAACCCTGGTTGGTAAAGACAAGACCTATAGCCCGGTGGTAACTTTCTCAATGAATGAAAGTGATATTCTTACAGCAGTTTCAGAAAACCTGAAAGCCGAAACCTATAAGAATTTTAAAATTGAAAAGGAAATAGAAGTGATCCATAATTTTGTGGATGTAGAGCGGTTTCACAAAAGCCCGGTAGATGCTTTTCGCAAGCTTATCTCGCCCAAAGGCGAAAAAATAATTGTGCATGCTTCCAATTTCAGAAAAGTAAAACGGGTTGAAGATGTAGTGTCCACTTTTTTACTGATACAGGAAAAAATGCCGGCTACCTTATTATTACTGGGCGATGGGCCGGAGCGAACACATATTGAAGCCAAAGCCAGAGAATGCGCATCGCACGACAACATAAAATTTTTAGGCAAACAGGAACAGATGGAAGATATCTTACCCATTGCCGATTTGTTTTTACTAACCAGTGAATATGAAAGTTTTGGATTGGCTGCCCTGGAAGCCATGGCTGCCGAAGTGCCGGTGATTTCTACCAATGCCGGTGGATTACCTGAAATAAACATTAATGGTTTTTGTGGCTTTATGAGTGATGTGGGAGATGTGGAAGATATGAGTAAGAATGCTTTATACATTCTAAAGGATGAAGCCACATTAAAAACATTTAAAGCGAATGCACTGGTGCAGGCAAAAAAATTCGATATTGAAAATATTGTACCGCTGTATGAGGCACTTTATAAAAGAGTGATCTGATTATCTTTTCAGCCATTTTTCAGGATCAATATCATTGCCCCTTGCATCATTGATATACAGATCAATAGAGCCGTTACCATCCAGGTTGGCCGCTGCCCTGCCGATAACCTGTCCGGTTTTTATATTTTGTCCGGTCTTTACGCTTACGCTTCCCAGATTACTGTAGGTGCTGAAATACTCACCATGCTGTATAATTACTACCTGCATTTCTTCTATAAATACCACACTGGAAACCACTCCGTCAAAAACAGATTTTACATTGCTTCCGATATCTGTAGCAACCGTTAACCCGGTAACATCCATAATTGTACCGCTGGGCAGTGTATTTCGCCCATAATGTAATATGGGTATACCTTTATCAACTGGCCAGGGCAGCAGGCCCTTGTTCTTCTTAAAACTCTCATTCAGTGCAATATTTCCCGAATTCAGTAATATACTTTCCGGTACTTTAACCGGTTCAGTTGTTCTGGGCGGCGTAATTGCTTTTTCGGTATTGGTTTTTACTGCAGTATTGTTTTTAACAGCTGCAAGCCTGGCTGCCTCATCTTCTTTTGCTTTTTTCATTGCCGCTTTATTGGCATCATCCCTGGCCTTTTTAATAGCAGCTGCAATGGCTTTTTCTACTTTTGCATTTTGCTTTTTAAAAGCAGTAAGCTGGTTATTTAATTCTTTGCCCTGCTTTTTAAGGTCATTAACAATCTTATCCTTTTCAAGCTTCTGTGTTTCCAGAGCGGCCGCTTCTTTATCCTTTATCTGTAATACCTCACTCTTTTTTTCTTTTATACTGCCCAGTTCATTTATCTTTTGCCTGCGTAATTCCTGGGTACGCAGTATATTTTCTCCCTGCTTTTCGCGATAATCCCTGTAGTATTTAAGGTATGCAACGCGTTTAATGGCATCATTAAAACTTGCAGCCGAAAAAATAAAACTTAAAAAATCATAACTATTCCTGTTTTTATAAGCATATACCATGCTTTTGGCATATTCTTCCTTTAAAGTATCCAGCAGTTTATTATAGCGGGTAATTTCACGTTGGTTGTTGCTGATGTTGTTATCCAGCAAATTGATGTCTTTACTGATATTTTCAATTAACCTGTTTTGCAGGTTCAGTTTATCATTGATCAGCTTCCATTGTACCAGGTTTTCCTTGGTTTTTGCCTTATTGCTGTTCAGCAATTTCTGGGTTTGCTCCATTTCCTTTTTTAATTTGGCCCTTTGCTTTTCAAGTTCTTCACGGGTTTCCTGTGCAAGAGCCGCTAAACTGAAAAAAGAAAAAAGGGTTACATTAAAAATGAATCTGATCATGCCTGCAATTTTATTTTTATCAAAAATAAAGATTCGTAAATATTATACCATTGCTTTCAGAAAAAGCAAAGTGAATTTAAAATTAACGCTTACTTTGGAATATAATTTTTTGGTATGCTGAAGGAAACTGACAATTCTTTGTTAAACTCATACTGTTTATAATTCATCCGCAGGTCCAGTTTATTTTTTTCTGAAACCGTAATTTCGCGGTAGGTTGAAAAATTATACCCGGTCTTGTTTTCATAATCAGCATAGGTCAGGTCGGCAGTACGGCTCCTGGTAATATCTACATCATCCAGTTTACTGTGTGTTAAAAAATAATTACCGGAAGAAAGTGTGACCAGGTTTTTAAAATAACTGCCCACCATGGAAAAGAGTATCTGGTCATCTGTTTTTTTATAATAGACAATATTACTGTCTAAAAAAACCGGGTTGCCTATCAGCAAATCCTCCAGTGTTTTGTAATCAAACGGGATCTCGGTCACTTCCTGCAGATAATCTATAGACCGGTATTGTACTTCTCTTTCCTGCTTATTTAACAGTATAACCTTGTCCCTGGTTATGAGTACCCGGTAAATTTCGATATTTAAAATAGATGCTGTAAGTGAAATCCATATGGCGCTGTCTTTTATGATCCTTACAATTGCGGTTACGTCGGGTTGTTTTCCTTTACTGTCCTGGTACTCTACCTTTATTTTGGCATTGAATGTTTTAAAATCAATGTAATTGCTTTTCAGGTTATCCATGGTGTTCCTGACCATCAGAATTGAATCAGCTTTTGACTGATCAATAATAAGTACAGCAGTGGAATCCTTAGGTGCAATGGCCTTATTGATCTGTTTTACAGTTTTACAACTATAGATTAAGCATACCAGTAAAATTAAAACAAAGGTGTTATTGATGTATTTCATTAAGTTTTTATCTTGCCAATTTAAACAATACCGGTATGTCCAAAACCACCATCTCCCCTTTGCGATTCGTTTAATTGCTGCACCACCTGCAATGATGCCCTCTCGGTTTTAGCAATGATCATCTGTGCAATTCTGTCGCCATGGTTTATTACCTGCACGGTATCACTTAAATTAATTAATATTATTTTTAGCTCCCCCCTGTAATCTGAATCAACAGTACCCGGCGAATTTAAACAGGTTATTCCTTGCTTAATAGCCATACCACTTCGCGGTCTTATTTGAGCTTCATACCCGGCAGGCAATTCTATAAACAATCCGGTTGGTATAAGGTTTCGTTCAAGCGGCTGCAAATACACGGGTGTAGCCAGGTGAGCTCTCAGATCCATTCCTGCAGAACCCTCTGTTGCATATGCCGGCAAGGGATTTGAGGACCTGTTTACGATATTAACCTGAACTGTATGCATGGCTGCAAAGTTAACGATGTAAAAAGTATAAACGACACCTTGGTTTCTAAAGAAAAATATTTACCGGATAAGCATAACAGTGCCCTGTTCATAAAATTTTCTTCCACGGATGTTGGTATAATTCAACATCCACACATATAAACCGTTTGGCATTTTTTTACCTCTGAACGTGCCGTCCCATTTTTGGGTAACATCATTGCTTTTGAAGATTAATTCCCCCCATTTGCTGTAAATCTCCAGACTAAAATATTGCAGCGTAACATTGTCGACCACGCCAAAGGTTTCATTTAAATTGTCGTTATTGGGTGTAAATGCCGAGGGAATATAAACATCACAATCCCCGGGCACAACCACTATCGTATCAGATGCTTCGCAGGAATTTTGTGAAATAGTAACATGATATGTACCCACCTCGTTAACCTGGATGGTTGGGGTAGTTTCGCCGGTACTCCATAAATAACTGTCGTAATTTGAAAGCTGTGTACTCAGTACAACAGGTTTATATTTACAGATGCTTGTATCACTACCCAGATAAACAACTGGTTTTGGACTTGGGTTAATTTCTAAGGTATCTCTTACCTTGCATCCGTTTTGTTCCATCTCCAGCCAGTATTGCCCAAAGCCGGTAGTTGTTATTTTATTGCCATTGTACCCAGTGTTCCACAAATAATTTACACCAAAAATTTCTTCCACCCCTATTTGCAGTGATAACACATTACAGCTGGAAGTATCTGCTCCTAAAAAACTGCCGGAATCGGCAATCCATATTTTACGGGTTATCGTGTCGTTTAATCCCGAACAGTCAACTTTGTAAACAATCAGTTGTACATCATAAAATCCGGGTGCTGCGTAGGTATGTGAAGGTTGCAATGCCTGCGATTGCCCCATATCCCCAAAATTCCACTTTACAGAGTCTATCCCGCTTAGCCTGTTGATCATAAAAGAAACATTACGGTCAATACAGTTTCCGGTTCTGGAAAAATCATAGGGGCCTGAGGCGGTGTCGAAATAACTTTGCATAAAAGTTGGCAGGCCAAACTGTATAGGAAAACTTACAGAGGGGGCCATGAAAATTTTATTAAAAACAAAGTTACATCCGGGGCCGTAAGTATTCGGATTCTCAATAACAGACAGGGAAGAATCATTCCACATGGCCATATATATTTTTTGATCCGGCCCCATTTGCAGGCCACCTGCAAACCAGGGTGTGGTTTGTGCAATGATTTGCTTTGAAGCAAGAATTGTGGCTGCATTATTTGAAGTAATATCAAATTGATATACAGTAGAAGGATCCGTATTGGAATTATTTGACGATACATACAACAATTTGCCATCTGGAGAAAATTCGGCGCCATAAACTCCAATAAAGCTAGGCAGATGCGGTGTTGCATTTGGATTAATTACAACTGAATTTGAAAGTACTCCGGTTGAGTTGTCAAAATCCATGATTTGCACAGCGTCGTTATCAAAAGCATGGCAGGCTGCCAACTTATTACCCTTGCTTGAGAATTTTAAAGTACCTATTGAGTTGTTTATCTGTCCGGAAATGACCAATCCTGTACTGCTTATCACCGGAACCGGATTTAAGCCGGCTGCTGTAAGCAGGTAGGAATAAAACCTGTCAGAATTCCATTTATGAATCACGATCCACATATCCCTGTTGTTGCAATGCCTTATTGCAGCCATTTTTTCCAGTACAGTGTCTAACACAATAAAATTCTTGGTAACAACAGATCCAAATCCGCCATCTCCTTTCATATCAATTACATTGTATGAAAAAACAGGATCATCCAGAAATGCCGATCCAATAGTAAACAAATAATATATACTGTCGTTGCCGGGCATTGGAACAATTACAGCATTATTTGTACTGCTTAATTCTCCCAATAAGCCAGATCCATTGAGCATTGTTTCATGCTTACGGTTTTTTACAATAATTCCATTTGTATAAAAAAGCAGTTTGCCATTGTTGTCACTCATTACAGCCGAACCTTCCCTGGAGTTTGCTGTTCCATTGTTTAATGCCAGTGGTGGTGATTGATTAAAATCAAGCCCAACACGGTTTCCAAAATACCAGATATTGGCTTGCTTTTGAGCAAATGCAAAAAAAACAGTGCTAAAAAAACAAATGGTAAGAAGATATTTTTTCAATATAATTTTTATTTTAGTCCAAGCAAAACCGTGGCATAGGCTTTTAATCCTTCTTCACGCCCGATAAAACCCAATTGTTCTGTTGTTGTTGCCTTTACAGAAACATCCCCAACTGCAACATGTACAATATCTGCAATGACCTGTTGCATTTGCGGAACATACGATTTTATTTTTGGGGCTTCCAGGCAGAGTGTACTGTCGATATTGACCACTTTATACCCCCTTGCTTCAATTAATTCTGTAGTTTTTTTTAATAATATTTTACTGTCAATATCTTTAAACGAATGATCGGTGTCCGGAAAATGAAATCCTATATCACCAAGTGCCAGTGCACCAAGCATAGCATCACATATGGCATGTAACAAAACATCGGCATCACTATGGCCCAATGCACCTTTATGGTGTGGAATTTTAACTCCCCCTATCCAAAGGTCTCTTCCTGTAACCAACCGGTGATAATCAACACCTGAACCTATTCTAAATGCCATTGTTTTATTTATTCTGTAAATATCCTTAATTTGACCGATTCGGAAAATAAAAAAAGCGTTCCGGTAACCGGAACGCCTTTTTTTGTAGTTAACAACAATTATTTTTTTCCACCCATTTCAAATACCAAACCAAAACGATAAGTATTAGATAAAGGAATACGGTTTGTACCATTTCCAGTTGGGAAAACATAAGAGAAGTTTAAAGCAGCAATGCTGTATTTAATACCTGCTCCTACTGTAAAATATTTTCTGTTTCCTTTGTTAGGATTTTCGTAGAAATAACCTGCCCTGAAACCAAACTGGTTATTGTACCAGTACTCAGCACCTACAGCAATGTTAACTTCCTGAATTTCTTCGCTTATTCCATTTCCTTCGCCAAATGATTTGATCCAGCTGCTGGCAACACTTCTGTCTCTGTAAGCAGCTAAAGATGCTGAAGTTGGGAATCCTGAAGAATCTAATTTAGCAGTAGGTACAAGTAATTTATTTACATCCAGTGCAAAAGTAATTTTGTTTGACTCGTCAAATACTTTTGTATAAGCAAGACCTAAACCAAGGTTTGCAGGGATGTAATCCTTTTGAGTGGCATCGCTGGAGTAAGATATCTTAGATCCCAGGTTGCTCAGTGTTAAACCCCAGTTTAAACCCTGTCCGTTTTCTTTTGCTCCATGATGATATAAATGTAAATCACCTGCTACAGAAGAACCCGCTTTATAATTCACACCGTTGAAAGTACCGGTAGCCAGGTTTGAATTAATATACCTGATGGCAATACCTAAAGCCAGTTTCTTTGACAATTTCCTGGAATAGCCTAAATCAATGGCAAATTCTCTTGGGTTATATGTTTGCAGATCTACACCCTGGGCATCAGTAAACTGGATACTTCCCAATTTAAAATACCTTAATCCAAGTGAAATAGCCTGACCGTCAGATATTTTATAATACCCTGCTAAAGACGCTAAGAAAACATCGTTCACAGCTAAATCCCTTAACCATGGTGTATAGTTTACAGCTATAGAAGTTTTGCTGGTAGCAAATGGGGTTCTGGCTATGTTAGCAAAAGCTGCATTGGCATCCGGTGCGGTTGCAATACCTACATCTCCCATACCACCACTGCGGGCATCAGGTGAAATACGTAAAAACGGAACAGCAGATGTTACAACGTTTATTTTGTTCTGGGCATAAGATACAGTTATTGTTCCTCCCAGTAACATAACTAAGGCAGTTAGTTTCAAAGTTACTTTTTTCATGCGTTTTGATTTGTCTTGGTTAGGTAGACTTACCTCTATAAGCGTTAAGTTTAATGGTTGTTATTGTGTTGTAAAATTAATCGTTTTATTTTAAAGAACAACTAAATTATAAAATCTTGTTAAAAAAAACTAAAAAATGGATAAATTTCTAAGATAATGGCTATTTCAAACACAATAATACTACAATTTTATAATATTTCATAGCCCCAATGCTTATTTTACTTCCATTTTCTCCCCATTTCCCTTTCCGTGCACCCTCAATAACGAAATGTGGTGCGTTTTATTGCTGCTTTTATTACTCAACTCTCCTCTGTCCAGTTCAAAAATACGGATTTATGCAATTACTAATTACAAGGTTTAAAAATCTTTTTCACTTTGTTTTGTAAGATATCAAACATTACTTAAACCACAATCGTACATTCCTTATAGTGTGCAAGTTTAAAACACTTGATTATATTAACCAAAAAAAATAAAAAAATTTTTTTTTGCAAATAAAAATTTTAAGAAAATACCGTTTGCTATTCAGGAATCAGAAAGTAAAAGAAACGGTTTTAACTATGCTGAAATTGTTGCCGGTAAAGGGTTACAAGCTTCTTCATATTTTATTACAACAACCGGTTTTAAACATACTTTAATTTACGATAACTTAAAAAAATGGTTTCGCACGATTTTTTGTTGATTTGAAAAAACAACGCGTTTTTATAAAAAACACCCGTTTCATTCTGATGATGAAGGGGGTTCCCTGATCACCGTGAACCATTACTAGGATTTACCTGCTTAAGGTTTTAAACAGGTTCACCAGGGGTTTAATCATTTTTTTTTCAGCACTGAAAACCAATATGGCGGTTTTAACATATTGCCTTGCAATATTTAACTTTAAAAAAAGAGTTATAAATATTTCAAATTCACTCAAAGTCTTTATATTCGCAGCCAGTACAACCTCATATACAATAATAAAGAAAACCCTTCGTTAACAACTACGATAAACGAATGAACATGACTAAATTATTTTCTGGTAAGAATGCTATGATCCTGTTGATAGCAGCAATTTCATTAAGTGCCTGTAAAAAAGGAGGGCTTTTTGGTAAAAAACAAAGCAAATCATCTGCAACCGGCTGGAATTACGATGATAAAAACATGGGCAATTTCCATGTTTCCAAAGTTAAGTATCCAAAAGCAGGGCCTGGTTTGGTTTTTGTTCAGGGTGGCTCATTTGTAATGGGTGCAAAGGATGAAGATGTGATGGGCGACTGGAACAATGTGCCACGCCGTATCACCGTACCTTCATTTTTCATTGATGAAACAGAAGTAGCCAACGTTCACTACCGTGAATATCTATACTGGCTTGAAAATACTTTTTCAGGAGATACCAATATCCTCAACAAAGCCCTGCCAGATACCCTGGTGTGGCGTGAGGAACTGGCATATAATGAACCCTACGTAGAATACTACTTTAGGTTCCCTTCCTATAACTATTATCCTGTAGTGGGTGTAAACTGGCGCCAGGCATATGATTTTTGTATCTGGAGAACAGACCGCGTAAATGAACTCAATCTTCAAAGCAAGGGCTATTTGAAAAAAGATGCCATAAAAAGAGAAATGAAAGGTTCAGGTGCTGATGGTTCTTTTAATACAGAAACCTACCTGATGGCACCGGATATGATCCAGAGCAGAAATAAACCAAAAAAATCTGCTTTAAAAGATGTTAACGGAAAACCCCGTTCTACTGTACGCATGGAAGATGGTATACTGAATATGGGTTATCGCCTGCCCACTGAGGCTGAGTGGGAATATGCGGCTTATGGTATGCTATCTCAAAACCCCAGCCCCCGTAAGAATGAAAAAAAGGGGGGCGAGGAATTGTTTACCAATCAACAGATCTATTCCTGGAGCAATAATCCCAATGGTTTACGCGATAACCGTCGTGGAAGCTGGCAGGGTAAATTTTTGGCCAACTTTAAAAGAGGCGGTGGCGATAATATGGGTATCGCAGGTGGTTTAAATGACCGTGCAGCCATACCCGGTAACATCAAGTCTTTTTACCCCAATGCATTTGGACTATATAATATGAGTGGTAACGTGAGTGAGTGGGTAGGTGATGTGTACAGGCCAATGACTCCAACAGATGCTGAAGATTTTAATTATTTCCGCGGTAATAAATTCCAGAAATTTTATAAGAATACAGGCGGTGAATACGAAAGAGACAGCATGGGACGCCTGAAAAAAGTGGACATTTCGGATGAAGAAGTGAAGAACCGTTCCAACTACCAGAAAAACGATGTGATCAATTATCTCGATGGTGATTCATCCAGCGGCGTATTTTATGGCTATGGCATCACTTCTTTGATCAATGATTCATCAAGGGTTATTAAAGGCGGAAGCTGGAACGACCGCCCATACTGGTTATCGCCCGGCACCCGCAGGTTCATGCAGGAAACACAGGCAGCCAGTACCGTTGGTTTCCGTTGTGCCCAAACCTATCTCGGACCTCCGGAAGGACCCGGATTTAAAGAAGGCAACATCTTTGGTAAGCGTAAGCAAAACTCCCGCAAAAAGAAAAAATAATATTTTTTTTAACGAAGAAAAAACCTCACAAAAATTGTGAGGTTTTTTTGTGGCTTTTATTTAACGGTTCTGCTTTAATTTTGAAACATGCAAATACCAGACCTGTATAAATTATACCTGCAATTCCCTTCTATTAAAACAGATACCAGAAAAGTAAAGGAAGCCGACCTGTTTTTTGCACTTAAAGGCCCGAATTTCAATGGCAATCAATTTGCCCGGGAAGCCCTCGCCAAAGGTGCTGCCTATGCAGTAGTTGATGAAGCACAGGATTTTGCTGACAAAAGGATCATACAGGTTCCTGATGTTTTAAAAAACCTGCAGCAATTAGCACTGCATCACCGCAAACAGTTCATATCATCCCCTTCAGGCAGGCCAATACCATTTATTGCCATCACCGGAAGCAATGGCAAAACCACTTCCAAAGAATTGGTACATGCCGTTTTATCAACTGCATATAAAACATATACCACCGAAGGCAATCTTAATAACCACATTGGTATACCGCTAACCATTCTTAAAATAAAACCCGATGCACAGATCGCCATCATTGAAATGGGAGCCAATCACCAAAAGGAAATAGAAGGATATTGTGTATACACGATGCCTACCCATGGGGTAATTACAAACTGTGGTAAAGCCCATCTGGAAGGCTTTGGCGGCGAAGAAGGCATTCGTAAGGGCAAAGGTGAATTGTACGACTATTTGAGGCTTAATAACGGAACTGCTTTCGTAATGTGGGACTACCCTTATTTACAGGAAATGAGTAAAGGAATACCGGAAATCATAACCTACGGAACAAAAGATACGGACATAACCGGGATAGTTAATAACAGTGCAGGTTTACTCGAAGTATCAATTACCGGAGGATCCGGCATCGGTCTCATTAAAACCAATCTGGTTGGAGCATATAACCTGCCGAATGTATTGCTGGCAGTTGCCATTGGTAAATATTTTAAAGTGGCTGATGAAAAAATAAAAATGGCCCTGGAAAATTATATTCCATCTAACAGCCGGTCGCAGTTAATTGAAAAAGAAGGCAACAAAATTATTTTAGATGCCTACAATGCCAACCCTACCAGCATGAAAGCGGCCATTGAGAATTTTGTGAATATGGATGGAGCCAATAAGGTATTGATACTGGGTGGCATGATGGAACTGGGTTCTGAAAGCCTTAAAGAGCATCAGGCACTCGTTAACCTGATAGCCAGGCACTCCTGGAAAGACGTGGTTTTGGTTGGCGGGGATTTTAGTAAAGTAAACCACCACTACCTGTTTTTTGAAAATGCTGAACAGGCAAAAGAATGGTTTAAAAATCAACATTTCCTGCATACTGCCTTTTTAATAAAAGGTTCAAGAAGCACTCAAATGGAAAAAGTACTGGAATAAAAAACCTCCTTTGCCATAGCAAAAGAGGTTGGTGCGGAGACTGAGGGATTCGAACCCTCGATAGAGTTTCCCCTATACACGCTTTCCAAGCGTGCTCCTTCAGCCACTCGGACAAGTCTCCATTTTAGCGGGTGGCAAAAATACAGTTTCAATACTTATAAGCCGAATATTTTTTCTGCATTTGCCGTTGTTATAGCCGCAACTTCATCTGTTGAGACATTTTTTATCAACGCCAGTTTTTCAACAATATATTTCAAATAGCTGCTTTCATTGCGTTTTCCTCTGAATGGAACCGGCGTTAAATAAGGCGAATCTGTTTCCAGTACCAAATGTTTTAAATCAACTTTTTCCAACACTTCGGCCAGTCCCGAATTTTTATAGGTAAGTACCCCTCCTATCCCCAGATAAAATCCTGCATGTATTATTTCATTTGCATGTTCAACAGTTCCGCCAAAACAATGAAAAATTCCGCTTACACCTGCCGGAACAAATTCTTTAACTACATCAATGGCTTCCTGCAAGGCATTTCGGGTATGTATAACAATGGGTAAATTATATTGCAGAGACAATGCGATCTGCATCCTGAATGCCTCGTATTGTTGCTTTACAAAAGATTTGTCCCAGTAAAAATCAAGTCCGATTTCACCAACTGCGGCAAATTTCCTTTTGGCCAGCCAACCCTCAACCACAGCCAATTCTTCAAGGTAATTTTCCTTTACAGAACAAGGATGTAAACCCATCATGGCAAAACATTTACCCGGAAACCTGTTTTCGAGCAACAGCATATTTTCAATTTCAGCGCTGTCAATGCCGGGTAAATAAAATGCATTAACCCCTTCAGCTGTTGCTCTTTTTATTACGTCAGTGATATCATCCTTAAACTCGTCCAGGTATAAATGACAATGTGTATCTACAATCATATTTTAGGTTTGCTTTGCAAAAATGCCGAAAAATAATTTAACTATTCTTTAAACTATACATTCAGTCTTCAGTCTTATACCTGTTCGTTTTATTCACCTTTAATTTAAAAAATTTATTTTTATGAAAAAGACTTTAAACACCACGAAGTGGCTTTTGGCATTCAGCCTTATTACAGCCATCACATTTTCAAGTTGTAAAAAAGAAGAAAGCCTTACACCGCTTACTGCAACTGAAACCGACCCAGTTGAATTGGCCCTTACACAGCAGGCTACTACAGAAGAAGCTGAATCTGAAGCCCAGTTTGATGACGTATTTAACATTACCGCCAGCATGAACAAAAGCGAAGTTGGCGAAGACCTTGGCGTAAGCGCCAATGTATCTGGCCTGTCTGAACTGGGAAGCACCACTGCAAACACTGCCCGTTGCTTTACCATCACTGTTGTTCCAAACATTCCAAATTTTTTTCCAAAAACAGTAACCATTGATTTTGGTACAGGCTGCCTTGGCCGCGATGGAAAATACAGAAAGGGTAAGATCGTATCTATTTACACCAATAGAATGGTAGTACCGGGCGCAAAAGTATCTACCACATTTATTGGTTATTATGTCGACAGCTTAAAGGTTGAAGGCACGCACATCACCGAAAATACCAGCAATTCCAATATGCAGGGCTGGAAGGTTAAGGTGATTGACGGAAAAATAATCAATACCAACAACAATCGCTGGAAAAAATGGAACAGCGTTAAAGATGTGTTGCAGGTTGCTGGTAACGGCACTCCTAATTTCCCACTGGATGACATCTATAAAATTGAAGGTGCTGCAACCGGTTCAAATTCAGGCGGGCATACCTGGTCATCTCTCATTACAGAACCTTTGATCAAGAAATTTGCCTGCCCATGGATAGTTCAGGGAAAAGTAAGGTTGAACCGGGATGGCAGGACTGCTTTACTGGATTACGGTAATGGGAATTGCGACAACCAGGCTGTAATTTATATCAATGGAGTACCACACATTATAACCCTGTAATAAACTGTTAAAAAAAATGTTGTTAAATTAACAACAACAATGTACTTTAGCGACAGTTTTCATAGGGTACGGATTAAAAACGGGCCAGGGTTTCTACCCCGGCCCAATTTTTTTTAACCCAACCAGGCGCTGAAATCATTTTGATTTGCCGGCAATACTTTCAAATTGATACCCTTGTTCAGAAAAATAAGTTAACACGGCAGGCAAAGCATAGCGCAACCTTTCATAAGCCTTCTCACTGTCATGAAATACAATTACAGAGCCGCTTTCAGTATTTTTCAGTACCGTTTGTAAACATTGTTCCGGCGTGGTATTCACATCAAAATCGCCACTCAGCACACTCCACATAACCACGGTAAAAGGTTCTTTCAGCTGCTGTAATTGTTTTCGTTGTTTACGGCTGATTCTTCCATAAGGTGGCCTGAACAAATCAGAATCAATATATTTTCTGGCATCCAGAATATTTTGCAAATATTTTGCATTTGCCGTTTTCCAGCCGTTTAAGTGGTTATGGGTGTGGTTTCCAACGGTATGGCCCCGGTCTGTGATCATTGTATAAATACCGGGATGCTCCGCTACATTCTTACCTATACAAAAAAAAGTGGCTTTGGCATTAAATTTGTCCAGTTCATCCAGCACAAACGGAGTTACCAACGGGTGTGGGCCATCATCAAAAGTGAGGTATATGGCTTTGGGTACAGGGGGCATTTGCCAGATACTGCGGGTAAACAATTTACCTACCCATTTTGGCGTTTTTGCTAAGTAAAACATACCGGAAATTAAATTTTTAACCTGATTAAACCACGTATTATAGAAACAGTCTTACCTGTACAAAACCAAAAAAATCAACTAAAAATCAAAATTTATGAAAATTAAACAATTTTTGTTTGCTTTTGCCATGCTTTCATTAGCCGTAGGCTTTAATTCCTGTAAAAAAAGCGACGAAACGCTGGCTGAGGAATTTGAGAACACTTTTGAAGCAAGTGCCAATCAGGCTATAGCAAATAACCTGTCTCAGGACGCTGAGGATGTATTTCTGGAAATTGCACAGGACAATAATATTGCCGGTAATTTTGCGCCCGAGCCGGTTAATAACATTATTCCCTGCGCAACAGTTACCATTACTCCCGCTCAAGGCTTTCCAAAAACCGTTGTAATTGATTTTGGCGTATCATGCACACACAATGGCATTACCCGCAGCGGTAAAATCAATATTGTACTTACCGATTCGGTGAGAAGGCCAGGCAGCACCGCCACCATGACCTTTACCAATTATTTTGTTAACCTGTATAAGGTGGAAGGCACTATTACCTGGACAAATACCAGCACACCCAATACCAGGAGCTGGACAAGAGCTACCACAAACGGTAAGATCACTGCTCCCGATGCCCGTTTCTGGCTGCATGAAGGCACCCGCAGTGTAACACAAACAGCCGGCGTAGGTACTCCAACACCAATAGATGATATTTTCTTAGTTACTTCCGGCAATCATACAGTTACCAACTCCTCTAATATCAGCAGAACCTGCACCATATTAGAAGCCCTTCAAAGAAAAGTTGCCTGTTCAAATATCGATAAAGGCAAAATAAAAGTACAGGGGCCAAATCATTATGCAACCATTGATTTTGGAGACGGAACCTGCGACAATTTAGCTTTGCTTTCCATTGATGGCAGGGCACCAAGAACAATCGTTTTAAGATAATTTTCATAATACCTTTTATATAAACCGTCCCTACACAATGTAGGGACGGTTTTTTTGTACCTATTTTTTAAACATTCATCAGGCTTATCTTTGCTGCATGAGTAAAGTAAGAGTTCGGTTTGCCCCCAGTCCAACCGGTGGCCTGCATTTAGGCGGTGTACGTACCGTTTTATATAATTACCTGTTTGCCAAAAAGCTTGGAGGAGATTTTGTTGTGCGTATTGAAGATACCGACCAGACCAGGTTTGTGGCCGGTGCCGAGGAGTATATTTTTAACTGCCTGAAATGGTGCGGCATGGAGCCGGACGAAAGCCCTTTACACGGAGGGTCATATGCCCCATACCGCCAAAGCGAAAGAAAAGAGCTGTACAGGAAATATGCCGAGCAGTTGGTCAACGATGGTTTTGCTTATTATGCTTTTGATACACCAGAGGATCTGGAAAAAATGAGAAATGATTTTAAATCTGCTGAAAATCCTTCTCCCCAATATGATGGCACCGTGCGTATGCAGATGAAAAATTCACTGACCCTGCAAAAGGATGAAGTAAACTTATTACTGGCCGAAAATACCCGCCACGTAGTACGCATAAAAATGCCGGCGCATGAAACCATCTCATTTACAGATATGATCCACCAGGAAGTGAGTTTTGATTCTTCGCTGGTTGATGATAAGGTTTTATTAAAAGCGGATGGTATGCCTACTTATCACCTGGCTGTTGTAGTAGATGATTATTTAATGAAGATAACCCATGCTTTTCGTGGAGAAGAATGGTTGAGCAGCGCCCCGGTACATATACTGCTATGGAAATATCTTTTTGGATTAGAGCACATGCCTCAATGGGCTCACCTTCCCCTGATCATGGGTCCCAGCGGCAAGCTCAGCAAACGTGACGGCGCAAAATATGGTTTCCCGGTATTTGCCATGAACTGGCTGGACCCTAAAACCAATGAACTTACCGAAGGATTTAAAGAAAGAGGGTTTTTACCCGAAGCTTTCATCAACCTGCTGGCTGTATTGGGTTGGAATGATGGCACAGAGCAGGAATTATACAGCATGGAAGCGTTGATAGAAAATTTCAGCATGGACCGGGTACATGCCGCAGGCGCTAAATTCGATTTTGAAAAAGCGAAATGGTTCAACCAGGAGTGGATAAAGAAATTACCTGTTACAAATTACCAGGCAAGGGTTAAAGCCATTTTTGAATCAAAAGGTATTGAAATAAAGGATGAAGCTTATTTTACCAAAGTACTTGAACTGGTAAAAGAACGCTGCATATTGTTGCCCGACTTTTATGATCAGGCTTTTTTCTTTTACTTAACTCCTGCTTCGTATGATGAGGCATCCGTTAAACCAAAATGGGATAGTGAAAAGAATGATTTTTTCACAACATTAATTACAAGATACAATCTTACAACTGATTGGAATATCACTTCAATAGAAACTGAATTTAAAAACCTGGCAACAGAAAAAAACATCAAGGTAGGCGAACTGCAAATGATACTGAGGGTAATGCTTGTGGGCACTAAAATGGGGCCAGGGGTTTTTGTAATAGCCGAAACCATTGGCAGTGCCGAAACAGTGAACAGGATAGAAAGAGCCCGTGCTTTATTTTCGCAACATTAAACTAAATTTGACAACCCGGGTCAAAACAAAAATTTTATTATGAAACAGCTGCTTTCTGTACTAATCGTACTCAGTTTCCTTTCCTGTAATAAATCATCAACAGAACCTATAGTTTCCATCATTCCGGTTGTTGACAGCTTTACTGTAACTGTATTTAACGGTTATGGTACCGGAAAATATAAAATTGGCGACACGGTAGATATCTTCAGCACAGCCATTGCCGATAACCAGGTATTTGATAAATGGAACAGCAGTGAAACAGGGCTTTTGAATGCACCTGAAGAATGGCATACCTGGTTTATCATGCCCAACAGGAATGTTTCATTTACCGGCAGTTTAAAGACCATTACCCCTGTTACTTTAAATTTTCAGCAGATCAGGGGAAGAGACCGGATGAAACCTGTCTATTCCTATTTCCCCGCAGGGCATAAAGGGTTTGTTTATCTTTTACATGGAACCGGGGGTAGTGCGCTGAGTACTTTCAGCAATTATGAATTTAAACAATTGTATAAAGAGCTCATCAATGATAATTTTGGGGTGATCATCACCGAAGCAGAAGAATCAACAACAGGTGTTGATGCCAACGGAGATGGAAAATTAAGATGGCTGGTTGCACCCGCCGATTCAACTACCAATATTGATTATGCCAACATAAAAATAATAACCGATACATTGTACAACCGTGGTGTAACCAGCCGCAGCAAACTCCGCTTTTCGGCAGGTATGAGTAACGGAGGTAACTATGCTGCATATCTTTCTGCCTATTTTAAACACAAGGCCGGGATAAGTTATTGTGCCCCGGCCGGAGCAGCAGCACTTACCACATTAACCCCCCTTCAATTCTGTATGGCACGTTTTGATAACAATGAGAACGTGGGCCCAACAGGAAATGCCAATGCTTTGGCAAACTCGCAAATGATCTCGGGCAGGGGTATATGTAGTAAATACCTGATCAAAGAACGGTCTCCGTTATACCCCGAAAGGTTTGCCCGCAGGGGCGATATCCCGCTGGCCAAATCTGCGGCTGTTTTTAATGAACTTAAACTAAAAGGCTATCTTAATAAAAGGAATTATTTTACAGGATTTTCTGATTCGCTGGTAACTGCCTACCAGGCCGACCCGGCAGCTTTTCCCGAACTCAACAGCTTAACTCCTGTACAAAAGCTTTTTGTGGTAGAACAGATAGACCTGTCTGTATCTGATCACCAGATGTACAGTGATTATAACAAGGCTACCTTGAAATTTTTTAATACCCTTTGCCTGTAGTATAGTTGCCTGTTTTGTAAATACATAACCAACCGGCAATATTCATTATTTTTGCAGCTCAACTTTCTTTTTATGAACAGACCAGTACGGGTTTTAGTTGCCAAAGTAGGGCTGGATGGCCACGACCGTGGTGCCAAAGTGATTGCTACTGCATTGCGTGATGCCGGTATGGAAGTTATTTATACAGGCCTGCGCCAGACTCCGGAAATGGTGGTGAATGCTGCCTTGCAGGAAGATGTGGATGCCATAGGCGTAAGCATTCTCAGCGGTGCACACAATACTGTTTTCCCTAAGATCATCAGGTTAATGAAAGAAAAAGAAATGAATGACGTGTTGCTTACCGGCGGCGGTATCATACCCGGGGAAGATATGGAAGAACTGCATAAAATGGGTGTTGGAAAACTTTTTGCACCCGGTGCCACCACTTCCGAAATTGCCGGTTATATAAAAGAATGGGTTTCAAAAAACAGGAATTTCTAAACTATATATCATGTACCAAACCTTACTCACAACATTTGAAAACGGAATTTTCACCATCATTATTAACCGGCCCGATAAATTAAATGCCTTGAACAAGGATGTATTTACCGACCTGGGTAATGCTGTGCATGAGATCAATAACAATCCAGAAATTAAATGTGCTGTTATTACCGGTGCCGGGCCAAAAGCATTTGTTGCCGGGGCTGATATTACTGAATTTGGCGGACTGAATAAAGATGAAGCGATGGCCCTTGCCAAAAGAGGCCAGGATGTTTTTTTTAAGATTGAAAACTGTAAAAAGCCAATTGTTGCCGCTGTAAATGGTTTTGCCTTGGGTGGTGGTTGCGAACTGGCTATGGCCTGCCATTTCAGGCTTTGCAGCGAAAATGCAAAGTTCGGACAACCAGAAGTTAACCTCGGCCTCATTCCCGGCTATGGTGGAACACAACGCCTTACTCAATTGATAGGCAAGGGAAAGAGCATGGAATTACAGATGACAGCTCATTTAATTGATGCCACAGAAGCTTTACAATTGGGGCTTGTCAATCATGTAACCACATCCGAAAGTTTGCTTGAAAGAACAAAAGATATCTTGAATATCATCATGAGCAAAGCCCCGGTAGCCATTGGTAAAATTATAGAGTGCGTTAACGTAGCTGTAGTCAGCGATAGTGCTTACACCAATGGAAAAAGCGGTTACGATAAAGAAGTGGAAGCCTTTGGTGATTGCTTTATAACCGAAGACATGAAAGAAGGAACCACTGCTTTTCTTGAAAAAAGAAAAGCTGAGTTCAAAGGCAAATAATTTAATTTTCAATTAGTTTTTCATCAATTAAATAAGCTTCTATCTCACTTATACCGGTTGAACCTTTTTGTTCTTCAATGGTTAATTCGATGGTATTTACAGAAACTGCCGGAAATGTAATGATCCGTTTTTTACCAATCGTAGTCCCGTATATTTCTTTAACCAATTCATCGTTACTGTTAAAAAGCAGCAATTTAAATTTACTGCAGTGCTGGCCCTTTGTAATATCCTCCTTTAAAACAACGCAGTTAACCTGCCTGTTTTGTTTTAATGTCAATTCAACGGCTATCGATTCCTGAACAGATTCGGAGATCGTCTCAAATGTTTTATCATTCCTATCGTTAACAGCGGGAGCACTTATTAATTTGCCATGAATAAGATGATAAGTTGCAGCATAATGAAATGGATTGTCGGTAAAACTTTTCGAACGTAATTGATTAAAGCCCACCAACGCCGCCGAATCAACAGCTGTGATCATTCCTCTTCTATCAGGCGGCACATTCAGTAACAGATTTGCACCACGCCCAACACTTTTTAAATACAGATCAAATAACTGCTCCGGCGTTTTTACTTTACTGTCTTCTGCTTTGTGGTAAAACCATCCCGGCCTGATGCTTACATCACATTCTGCCGGTATCCAGTTTTTACCGTTCGCATTTCCGGTGTTCAAAGTATCCTGAGAAGGCCCGCCGGCGCCCCTGGTAAATCCGGCTGTATCCAATGTATTCCAGTTGGTCTTCCCGGCAAAGCCCTGTTCATTTCCTGCCCAGCGGATATCGGGGCCAATATCACTGAACACAACCGTGCCCGGAGAAAGGGCACGTACTGTTTTTTCAAACCGCTTCCAGTCATAAACCTGTTTCTTTCCGTTTGGCCCTTCACCATTGGCGCCATCCCACCAAAGTTCCCAAACAGGACCGTAGTTTGTGAATATTTCCTGCATCATATTTACAAACACATCATTGTATCTTTCTGTTCCGTAATCGGGATGGTTTCGGTCCCAGGGAGAAATATACACCCCGAATTTGAGACCGTATTTTTTACAGGCATCTGATAATTCTTTAAGCACATCGCCCTTCCCATCTTTCCATTTACTTTCCCTTACCGTATGATTTGAAAATTTACTTGGCCACAAACAAAATCCATCATGGTGTTTGGCGGTGATGATGATTGCCTTTGCGCCTGACTCCTTTGCTATGCGGCACCACTGTTCACAGTCCAATTGGGAAGGGTTAAAAACGGCTTCTTTTTCATTTCCATGACCCCACTCCAGATCAGTGAATGTGTTGGGGCCAAAATGCAGGAACAGATAAAACTCCATGCCATGCCAGGCAATCTGTGCCTCTGAAGGTTTGGGCATCCCTGTCTGTGCCTGTAAAAGCAACGGATAAACAATAAAAACAAAAATCAATACCTCCTTTAATCTTTTCATTGATCATTTTTTATTAAAAAAGAAGACTGTAGTTTTATATGCGCTGAAGAAGCACCAATCATTATTTTCACCTTCCCCGGCAGAACAGCCAAACCATCCTTTTCTGCATTATAATGCAGCAGGTCATCAGGTTTCAATATAAAAGTAACCCGCTTTGATTCTCCTTTTTTTAAATGTACCCGCCTGTAACTTTTAAGCTCTTTAATGGCTTGCTGCCCCTGCTGGTGAATATATAACTGCACCACTTCCCCGCCATCTGTATTGCCGGTATTTTTAACAGTGGCCGATATTTCAATGCTATCATTCAGCACAGCCGATGATACTTTTAAATTACTGTATGTAAACCTTGTGTAACTTAATCCAAAACCAAAAGGATACAACACCGGTCTTTCGCAATAACGATAAGTTTTTCCTTTCATGGCATAATCCTCAAAAGCAGGGATATCATTAATGGATCTATAAAATGTAACGGGCAATCTTCCAGATGGATTATAATTTCCAAACAACACATTGGCTACCGCCAGCCCCGCTGCTTCACCGCCATACCAGGCTTCAATGATGGCGTCTGTATGTTCATTTTCCCAGTTAATGGAAAGCGCACTGCCGTTCATAAGTACCAGTATAACAGGTTTTCCTGTCTTTTTCAACTCTTTTAATAAAGCTGTTTGAACAGCCGGCAGCTCAAGATTGGTTTTATCCCCACCATTAAATCCATCAACACTAACCTGTAAAGCTTCACCTTCCAGCCTGGGCGAAATACCGCCCACAAAAACAATTACATCAGCAATTTTAGCGGTTTCAATGGCCGGCTTAAAATCAGTCTCCCGGTTATAATGCAACGTGTCGGTAATGTTACTTCCTTTGTGATATTTAATCTGTGTACTTTTTCCCAACACTTTTTTTATGCCTTCCAGCACTGTAATTACCTGTGCCGGTTGGCCATTATAATTTCCCAAAGAAATTTCTGCATCATTTGCATTGGGGCCAATGACAGCTATCGTTTTTATTTTCTTTGATAACGGAAGGATATTGTTTTTATTCTTCAGCAACACAATTGATTGCTCCGCAAGTTCCAGCGCATATTTTCTGTGTTCGGTATTATTAACTACACTGTATGGTATGAAAGCATACCGGTTTAATTTTTCTGCATCAAACATCCCCAGTTTAAATCTTGCTCTTAGTAACCTTGCCACTGCAGTATCGAGTTCCGACTCTTTCAAAAGCCCCTGTTTTATTGCCGGAATAACCGCACCCGCATATCCCATACAATGATTATCCACCCCTGCACGGATAGCTTTTGCCATCCCGTCAACAGAATCTTTGGCCGTATGGTGATACATGAACATATCCCAAACGGCACCACAATCCGTTGCAACAAAACCATTAAAGCCCCATTGCTTTCGCAAAATCTCAGTCAATAAAAATGGATCGCTGCAACAGGGCTCGCCGTACAGCCGGTTGTAGGCACACATAAAAGAATACACTTTTCCTTCCTGCGCCAGCATTTTAAAGGCAGGCAAATAGGTTTCCCACAGATCTTTTTTAAGCGGCTTTGCATCAAACTCATGGCGGGTTGGCTCAGGGCCGCTGTGTACCGCAAAATGTTTTGCCGTACAAATGGTTTTAAAATAATCCGGATCATCGCCCTGCATGGCTTTTACAAATGCCACACCCATGGTACCGGTGAGGTAAGGATCTTCTCCAAAAGTTTCATGCCCCCGGCCCCAGCGCGGGTCACGAAAAATATTAATGTTGGGCGAATAAAAAGTTAAGCCCTCGTACAATCCATGTTTTCCCTCAAGTTGAAACTGATTATACTTTGCCCTTGCTTCATCACTGATCATTACACCCATTTTATAAATGGCATTGTCATTAAAAGTTGCTGCCAAACCTATTGGTTGCGGAAAAGACGTGGCCAGGCCTGCACGTGCAACACCATGCAGTGCTTCATTCCACCAATTATAGGCCGGTATTTGTAAGCGGGTAATTGCAGGTGAAGTATTATTTATTTGCGATGCTTTTTCTTCTAAGGTCATGCTTTTTAAAAGATCATGCACACGGGTTTCCAAAGGCAAGGCGGTGTTTAGATAAGCAGGAGGCTGTGCCGCCAACTTTAAAATAAAAAGCAACGTATAGCAAAAAATAAAACTGCTTTTCAAAATGGCATTAGTTTTTAACTTTTAAAACCCACACATGATCGGTTATTGATCTTAATGCAGCAGGAATCGTTATTTCTATCTGATCAGCCGTTTGCTTCCATAATATTTTTTTATTGCTTCCCAATAACTGTACTTCTGCATTTTTCAAAAACGGCATTTTTGTAAGCATTATTTTTTCTTCCGGAAAATCAAAAAGAAAAATATATTTAGTCATTCCGTCTTTGGATTGTGTGAACCGTATTTTTTCTCCTTCACCGAAAACAGTAAACATCCTGGTGTTATAAATGGCTTCTCCGTTTATCTTCATCCACTCGCCAATTTCCTTTAACCGTTGATAAGCAACTGCATCCAGTTCTCCATCAGGCCCCGGGCCAATGTTCAGCAGGTAATTTCCGCCTTTACTTACAATGTCTGCCAGTTTCTCAATGATCTCATTAGTTGGCTTATACACATCATTGGGTACATAACTCCAGCTGGTGGCCATAGTCATGCAGGTTTCCCATGGATAAGGCAAACCGGTTTCGGGGATATGTTGTTCGGGAGTAAGATAATTTTGATGGGGGCCGGTCACAGCCCTGTCGACCACCAGTAATTTTGGCTGTTTTGTTCTTACTGCTTTTACCAGCCTTTCCATATCAATATCCTGGTTTTGCGGATTTCGGGCCCACCTTACCCCTTCATATTCTTCCTTAAGATATTGGTGCACTTCATCCTGTGTTGTTTTTCGTACCCAGCCACCATCCAGCCAAAGTATATCCACTTTTCCATAATTACTTACCAGCTCATTGATCTGATCATGGGTGTAATCAACATACTTTTTCCATTGTTCAGGATATTTAGAAACAGCATAATTGGCATTCCGGTCGGCAGGCGGGAATTTTTTCCACCAATACGTATCACTATGCCAGTCTGGTTTTGAGAAATATGCGCCTACCCAGAAATTTTCTTTTCGAAATGCAGAAAAGATCTCTTTGGTAACATCAGCTTTTGGGTTTACAGAAAAAGGGCAGTTTTTATCGGTGATCTTGTAATCGGTGTATTTGCTGTCGAACATACAAAATCCGTCGTGATGCTTGGTGGTGAACACCACATATTTCATACCGGCGTCTTTAGCTGCCACTGCCCATTTTTCAGGGTTAAATTTTACAGGATTAAAAGTGATTTTAAGATTTTCGTATGCTTTTACATAACCAGTATAGTCATCTGCCACCCCTTTTTTTCTTGCACCGGTGGCCCAACTGAGGTCTTCGGGACAAATACTCCAGCTTTCCACAATACCCCACTGGCTGTATGTTCCCCAATGCATGAGCAACCCGAATTTGAGGTCCTTCCATGCTTCCAGCTGTTGCTGAATAGCAGTATCAGGGTCGGGGATATACACCTGTTGTTGTGCACATATTTTTTCATTGCTGCAAACAAAAAATAACAGCAAAGCATTCACCAGTATTTTTTTAATCGTCTTCATTTGCATTTTTATTAATGAAACAACATGCCGGCAGCAAGTTCCTTTTTTTCACCGCCGGGCGCCTGTATAAAAACCTTCAACTCATTTCCTCCGCCACTATCAAAATACAGTACCTTAATTTTATGATACCCTTTTTTTAATGCTGCCCTTCCGCTTTTTTCTACCGTGCCATGGTCGCCATCATTATCCACCACTTCCTCCTCATCAATAAATAATTTACTGCCATCGTCTGATGCCGTAAAGAAATCATACACTGCATCCTTATCTATCCTGATATAGCCGCTGAATTCAAATGCGAATTTATCTGCACGCTGTTTTTTTGCAACAGAAATAACATCAGCAATGCCAATGCCGGCCAAATTGTTTTCAAAGGAATGCACCAGGTTTATTTTATTTTCCGGTTGATAATACTTATACCCGATGCCGGGTTTTACCTTTCCTGGTTTTAATGAATTCTTCCAGTCATATTTCACAACTTTCTTACTGACTGTTGCACTTTCAATAGCAGGCAGGCTGACGCCTGAAGAACGTTTTTGAAAAGCAACTGCCCTGATCGTAGTGGTTCTATCTGGTTTAAATGGTTGTTGATAAAGCTTTGACTCTACAGTTGGTGCTGATCCGTCAGTTGTATAAAAAATATCTGCCTGCGGGCCTGCAGATAATGTAACCGTTGGTATCAATGATCCATTTTCATAGTCCACACGTATAACGGGCTTACTCATAAATTTTCCGTAGTTCCCGATCTTCACCACATATGCATAAGGTGCTTTTATTTTATTGGGATTGTATTCAGGTAGATCAATCACTACATCATTACCCTGCTGATGCCAGCTTAATTGTTCTTTTGTAGATAAAAAACTGATAACGGTTCCGGCCGCAGGGATGTTATTTTTTAGTACCATTCTTTTTCCATCAGGGTATTTTGGCAAAATGACATACAAAGCATTTGTATGTACATTATAGGTATAAAAAACTTCTTTAACAGCATAACCGGGATCGGGATCAATGGTAATTTTTAAAAGCATATCACCGCTTCTGTCTTTATATTCCCTGTTGCCTGCACTCCACTGGCTGCTTTCCTTCCACCGGGTTGTTCCATAAATAGCTTCACCGTTAATCTTTAACCATTCGCCAATCTGCAGCAGTCTTTCCTGCATAATGGGTGGAATTTTTCCGTGTTCATCGGGGCCAATATCCAGTAAAAAATTTCCACCACGGCTAACTTTATCAATCAGCTGCAACACCAGCGATTGGGTAGCGTTATAATCCCATGCGTCTTCTTCGCGATTGTAACCATAGCTGTACCCCATGCCCCTGCTTTCTTCCCAGTAATGATCTTCAAAATCAAGGTCAGGTTGATATTCGGGTGTATAAATACCTGCATGTTTAAAACGAATGCCGGAACCCCAGCGGTCATTCACCACAATTTTATCTTTCACCGGACTTTCATTATACAGCCAGGTTAAAAATTCCTGGCTCTTCCAGGTTTCGGCCGGTACATCCCAATCCCCATCAGTCCAGAAAACGTCGGGCTGGTAATTGTTGATGAGTTCTTTCATTTGCGGCCAGGTATGTGCTGTTACAAATGTATTTTTATCTTTTAACCACAATGGATTAAACCATTCGTACAGCGAGTAATACATACCTGCACGAACCGAAGTTTTACGAACCGCTTTAAAAAGATCGCCCAGCAGGTCGCGCTTTGGCCCAATATCAAGGGCATTCCAGGCAAAGCCCCAGGTTTTATCTGCTTCTTTACTGGGCCATAAAGTAAATCCATCATGATGCTTGGAAGTAAGTACAATATATTTTGCGCCGGATTGTTCAAAAAGTTTTGCCCAATCATCCGGGTTAAATAATTCTGCCTTAAAATCATTGGCCAGGTCGTAATAGGTGCGGTTACCAAATTTTGCTTTATGAAATTTCTGCCTTGCGGTATCATTTGTTTGTAATCCCTGCTGGTACCACTCTGCATAATTGCCCTTAGTGCTCCATCCCGGTACCGCGTACACACCCCAGTGTATGAAGATGCCGAATTTGGCATCGGTAAACCAGTTAGGTACCGGCCGTTGATCGAGCGATTGCCAGTTGGGCTGGTAATGCTGAGCTAAAGATTTGAATGAAATTACAAGTGCCAGTAATAATGCAAATAGACGCATTGCAGCTGATTTAAAACTAAATATACAACAGATGTACGATTAATAGCATCGGTTAAATAAGCATGTACAAAAACAAAAGCCCACCGATTCAACGGTGGGCTTTTATTCGCTGCATTATATTATCATTACTTCATAATAACTACTTTGTTAACCAGTATTGCATCGCCTATCTGAATTTTAACAAAATACATTCCGCCAGATAATTTACTTACATCTAGTATACTCCTGTTCTCGCCTTCCGCTACAACAGCAGTTTTTTGAAATACCACCTTTCCGGTTCTGTCGGTAACAGAAATGGTGGCTATTCCATTTTCATCAGCATTAAATATAAGATTAGCTGCATTTACAGCCGGGTTTGGAGAAACAATAAAATTATTAACCAAAGCCTGCTGTTCAAAAACACCCCTGCTTGCCGTACCTAATTGTACCCTTAGTGTATAGCAATTGGTTGCATTATTTGCACCTCCGTTGGGATATACCCTGGCATAGTAGGTGCCGGGTGTTACACTAGTGGTAATTGTTTCATTGCTTGTACCGCTCTTTTTCGATGTTTTCAAGGTACTTCCGGAACTGTTTAACAACCTTAACTCGTAATTGGCCGGCAATGTGGTTAATGTCATCGTAATAGATCCTCCGGTTGAAATTACAAAACGGTAATAATCATTATCGCCGGATGGACTGAGTAACCCTTTTATATCTGTATTGAATGGAATTAACGCTGCCCCTGAAATTGACCCGTTGGTGCTTACGTCATAAATACCCGGGCAGGTAACCGGAGGTGTGGTGGTTGTAAACTGCGACTGAACATAGTTTCCTGTTCCTGCCGGACAGGTAGCCCTGGCCCTCCAGTTGTATAATGTACCTGCCGATAGTGCCGTTAAATTTACTGAGGTGGCTGTTGTTGCCGTGGCTGCGTTGGTCCAGGTTGATGAAGCGTTGGTTTTATAATCCACATCATAACTGGTTGCACCGCTTACTGCTGTCCAGCTTACAGTGGCGCCGGTTTGTGAAATTGCAGATGCCGTTAATCCGGCAGGGTCTCCGCAAACCGGAGGTGCTCCAATGGTAAAGTTTACATTGGAAATATCAAAAAAGATATTGCCCACAGCTTCAACTTTTACACGGTTGGTTGTGCCCTGGGTTGAAGGAACAGTAATGACTTCAGAACCATCATTTGAGGTGGCAGCTGCCAATACTGTCGGAAACGTTTGTCCGCCATCTGTAGAAAGCAAAATATTTACTGAAGCACAATTTACAGATCCTGCATTGGTGCCATTAACGCTCCACGTAACTGTGGCTGTTCCTCCGGAACTCCAGCTTATGGCTGTGTTTGGCGAAGTAACCGCAAACGGTCCGGCAGTATTGGTAACCGTTACTACTGCATCTGTAAATGCTGTTTGTCCAATAACAGAACCATCAACAAAAGGTTTGTTATCCCTTACAGTTACCCTGAAGTTTAACGTTCTGGAAACAGAGCTTAATGCTTCTATGTTTGCACCTGCATCGCCGCCGGGCAATGGTGGTGTCACATTCAAACCGGCGAGTATGGTTGATAATCTGGGAAATGTTCTTGTTCCGGAAACCGTTGCGGGAAATGACAACCAGTTTGGACCGGATGCTTTTGTTGGCGAAGCCACACTGCTTGTACCGGATACAGTAGAATTATCATTCTGCTCCCAGCAATAGGTCAAGGGGTCATTTTCTGCATCAGTGGCAGAGCCCGTTAATGCAAAAGGTGTACTGATGGGAATGGTGTAATTACTTACTGCAGAAATAACCGGAGCCGTATTGGCCGTCATGGTTACTGATACCGGGCAGGTTTTTGTTGCCAGGTTGGCCTGAATCTGTGCAATAGAGGCCTGGTGAAAAATATCTATTGAATGTGGTGCGACATCCTGACTGGTGATACCCGCATAACCCATAATGGTAATACCTGAACCTACTTCCTTATTTACACCAGTTCCTTCCAGTGACATAGAAAATGTATGATTGGCGCCTAACTGGTGGCCCACTTCATGTGCCACATAATCTATATCAAAATTATCGCCCTGGGGAATGCCGTCTGCCGGTGAAGTTATGCCTGCCCCTTTGGCAAGGGAGTTACTGGTTGCCGGATTTACACAAACACAACCAATACATCCGGCATTACCACCACCGCCAGATGCCCCAAACATATGGCCAATATCGTAATTGGCATTACCGATAATTGAAGTAAGCGTTTGCTGCAATTGTAAATTCCACTGACTTAAAGTGGTGGAATACGGATCGGTGGAAGGACTATAATAAATAACTGAAGTTGTACCTGCGATAAGATTCAGATGCAAAGCAAGGTCTCTTTCGTAAATGCCATTGCAACGGGTAAGTGTTGCATTATATGCTGCCATAACCAGGCCCACCTGGGCCGAACTGGTAGCTCCAAAGTAGTTGGCATATTCACCATTACAGGATTGTACCAGGCGCATGGTTTTTAATTGACCGGTAGAACTTCCTGTTGCACTGCTGGTGTTATTGCCCTTTACATTGATGTTCTGCATCATATTCTTTTCATCGGTGCTGCATGTCCAGGCCAGTTGCCCTTTTTCACGGTTAGACCTGAAAACGGAATAAACAGTATGGTCACCGGAATAAGGCTCTATAAATTCATTTTCTTTATCTGTTCTGAAAATCATGGTTTGAATGCCCTGCGGAGAGATACTTAATTTTAAAGTGGCATATTTATCGGTAATTCCTTTGCCGGAAAATGCCCTTATTTCGGGGAACATGGCCTGCAGGTCAGGCTCAAAATTGGAGGCTTCAAATACTTCAAACTGCTCAAGCTCACCAGATACATTAGGCAGGGATATTACGGTGGAGCGGTTTTTTAAGTTATTGCCAACAATAGAAAATAATTCTTTTTTAAAAGTTTCAGTATTCAGATTATATAAACTGAACTGCTTTGGATAAGATGCCCTGGCAACAGCTTTATCGGTTACCATATTTGCCCTGTTGTTGTTGTTTGCCGACCAGAATTTATCTGACTGCGAAAAAGCCAGACTGGCAAACAAAATTAAAAAAGTCGTAAGAAGTAAAAGTTTTTTACTCATAGATATTTGCTTTAAAAGTTAAAGAAAGGATAAATGTAAGTTATTTTTATTAAGAATAAAATAGTAAAACCACTATTATTAAATAATCTTTTGGTACAAAAAAATTAGGATTTTTACCCATCCCTATTATCAATTACCTTCGCATAATCATATACATTTTTAATAAATCATTATGGAATACAGAATAGAAAAAGATACCATGGGCGAAGTAAAAGTGCCTGCAGATGCCTATTACGGTGCACAAACCCAACGCAGTATTGATAACTTTAAAATTGCACAGGATATAAACAGGATGCCGAAAGAGATCATCAGGGCATTTGCATACCTGAAACATGCTGCTGCCATTACCAATTTTGAAGCCGGAGTACTTACAAAAAAGAAAGCCGGCCTGATCGGGAAAGTTTGTAAAGAGATACTTGATGGAAAACTGGACGCCTATTTCCCCCTGGTGGTTTGGCAAACCGGCAGCGGTACCCAAAGCAATATGAATGTGAATGAAGTGATAGCTTACCGTGGACATGTGTTAAACGGCGGCAAACTCAGTGATAGGGAAAAATACCTGCATCCCAATGATGATGTAAATAAAAGCCAGAGCAGTAATGATACGTTTCCTACGGCCATGCATATTGCGGCATATAAAATACTGGCAGAAACAACCATCCCCGGTATTACCAAACTACGCAACACCTTAGATAAAAAAGCGAAGGCTTACATGAAAGTGGTGAAGATTGGCCGTACACATTTTATGGATGCTACACCATTAACGGTTGGACAGGAATTCAGCGGATATGTTTCTCAGCTGGATCATGGATTAAAGGCCATTAAAAACACACTGGCTCATTTAAGTGAGCTGGCCCTGGGCGGCACAGCTGTTGGTACAGGCATAAACACTCCACCAAAATATGATGTGCAGGTTGCCAGACATATTGCCAACCTTACCAAACTGCCATTTAAAACTGCTGAAAATAAATTTGAAGCCCTGGCTGCCCATGATGCCATTGTTGAAGCACATGGTGCCTTAAAAATGGTGGCCGTGAGTCTGATGAAGATCGCCAATGACATACGTATGTTATCATCGGGCCCCAGGAGCGGCATTGGAGAACTCTTTATACCGGATAACGAACCCGGTTCTTCCATTATGCCGGGCAAGGTAAACCCTACACAATGTGAGGCATTGACCATGATTGCTGCCCAGGTAATGGGTAACGATGTTACCATTGGTATCGCCGGCAGCAACGGTCATTTTGAACTGAATGTTTTTAAACCGGTAATGATCTATAACTTCCTGCACAGTGCCCGGCTGATTGGAGATGGCTGCGTTTCTTTTAATGATAAATGTGCCGTGGGGATTGAGCCCATCAAAGAAAACATTAAAAAACATGTTGACAACAGCTTAATGCTGGTAACGGCATTAAACACACATATCGGGTATTATAAAGCCGCTGAAATTGCGCAGAAAGCGCACAAGGAGCACACCACCCTGAAACAGATGGCTGTAAAACTGGGCTATGTCACTGAAAAAGAATTTGACGAATGGGTTGTACCGGCCAATATGGTTGGAAAAATTTAAATAAAAAAGCTGTCAGATAAAATTGACAGCTTTTTTTATTGGTCAGATTTTTTCTATTTGCATTTATAACTAAAAGAAAGTTTTCCTGCCAGGGCCGGAATACTGGGTTGATCATCTCCCCCCATCTGTACACTTAAAATATAGGTGTCGCTGCTCATTGAGTAATTACTAAAGGTAGATACGAGGGAATCCCTTACCACATTACCCGGATCATAGTTTCGCACTTTCATATCCTTAACCGCATTAAAATTCCTTGAACCAAAATTTAAGAACTGGGTAAACTGGGGATAGAATATTTCATCCGGGAAAATATAAATAAAACGCCTGGGAACAGTAAGGGTATAGTAACTGAGTTCAGCATCCATTCGCAGGTCGCCGCCGGGCAGGTTAACTGCCGTCATACGTGTAAGGTTACCTGCACCGGTGTACGTATAATCTACCCTGTAAAAAGGAGTGGTTGGGCTTGTGGTAAAAAAATAATTTTTGGTAACCAGGTACCCTGCAGTATTGTATGCATAAAACACATCAAACTGTAAAGAAAAAGGATCTGTAGGGTCAACCAGGCCGTGCATTTTGAAGATCTTCTTATTTGCATCTGCAATAAAGTACTCATCGGCATTTATATATACCGTATCGTTTCTGTAAACAGGGTCTGTAATAAATTCGATGGTATTGGAAAGGCTGTCGAATGCAGTAACCCTGGTCACGATATCAAGGCCGTTGATGGCAGCATCAATAGAGCCCAATCCGGTCCCTGTTCCGGCAGTATCAGTAAAAACGATCTTTCTGATACGACAATCCACACCAACAATGAATTCGTTATCATTATTTCCGCTGTTCTCAGAACTGAATTCTTTTTCGCAGGAAAAAACAGAAATTAAAATGGCTGCAAATAATATAGGGCGTAATTTATTCATTGATCTATTTTTGGCTTTTAACCCATCAGGGTACTTAATATAAAGTTCTGTATTTTTTTTTAAAGATGATGGTTTACTATGTTAATCTCTTTTTAAGCGTGATAATGCACTGATTTTGCAGCCTGAATTGTATTATACATAAATGCCTTAAACTGTTTTTTTCTGGTTAATGTAAATCACATTCAGGTATTTTCATGTTTACAAAGTGGTTACCGAAATACCACAGGTGTTACCAGCCCCGGTAACCGGATAATTGAATACCCCCGCAACGGTTGGCGTACCGGAACCATTTAAGGTAACCTGTTGAGGGCCGGTCAAATTAAAAGTACCTGAAGCAGAAAAACTAATTCCATTAACGGTTGAGGTGACAATGCTATAATTACCCGGTGAAGTAACATTTACATTAATAACAGCCGTGTTTGAAGCCGTTAAGGCTGTACCGGCAGTATAGGTACCATTAATTACAGCTGCTGTACAATTGCCCGGCGACCCGCTCAGTGCATAAGTTGCATTTATAATAACCGTTGTATAGGTAATGGGGAAATTACAGTTTGTAGCCCCATTGGTTACCGGGTAATTAAAAGTGCCTGCAACAGCGGGCGTTCCGGTAGCGGTTAAAAAAATATTCTGTATACCGGGATTGGTAAAAACCCCGCTGCTACTAAAGGTTACCCCATTTATTGCAGTGCCTGATATGTTATAGGTGCCTGTAGCATTAACATTTACTGTTGTTTCTACCTTATTCAAGGCCGTCATTGCCATTCCTGTAATATAATTACCGGTGATGGCAGAAACGGAACAATTGCCGGGTGCGCCGCCTAATGTGAACAAGGCTGTTCCAAATCCTCCCCCGGCGCCAAAAACAGGAATTAAGAAACTACAGCTGGATATACCGTAATTGATGGTAAAGGTAATTGTGCCGGTAGCAACAGGTTTTCCGCTGGCATACAACCGGATGATATTCAGGCCTGCACTGATCGTTCCGGTTTTTCTGAATGAAAAACCGTTAACCGTATCCGATTTGATATCGAAACTTCCGCCAAACGTAACATTTACCTGAACATCCACATAATGATCACTGTTTAAAACGCTGTCTACCTTAAATATGCCATTTACCGTTAATGGGGTGCAATTCCCCGTAATGCCGCTCATTAATGTGCCCTCCGATTCACCAGCGGGATCTTCATTTTTTGTACAAGCTGTAAAAAAGAAAATTGTTGCGATAAACCCTGCTGCCAGATTGAATAATTTCATAAACCGGAAAAATTTATTGGCTTAAAGGTATGCACTTTATGAAACCTGCGACTCATCATTAACCATTGCATTGGTTTCCACTGTTGGATGCGTTTCCTGGCTGTTTTGCTGCTTAAAAAACCGTTTCTGGAAAACTAAAATGCTGAGTACACCGGTTGTAATGGATGCATCGGCAATATTGAAAATGGGGCGGAAAAATTCAAAATCATCGCCGCCAAATACGGGCACCCAGGCCGGGTAATGGCCCTTAATGACCGGAAAGTACAGCATATCAACTACATTGCCATGTAGTAAAGAGGCATACCCTTTTGATGAAAATTTAGCCAGGCCGTTATAGCCGATGTAATCTTTTAAGGCCGGATCCACGGTCATTCCTTTGTCAAATATTAACCCGTAAAAGGAAGAATCTATCAGGTTGCCCAATGCACCTGCATAAACCAGTGATGCACAAAAAATAAACCCATTATGTTGTTTTTCCCTGATTATCTTGCTCAAATACCAGGTACCGAATATAACAGCGCCCATTCTGAAAATGGTAAGTGCCATTTTCCCCCAGTTGCCCCCAAATTTCCAGCCGTAGGCCATACCCGGGTTTTCTACAAAATATAGCTGAAAACCGCTGCCCATCATTTGTCTTGATTCATTTAAATGAAAATTTGTTTTGATCCAGAGCTTAAGTGCCTGGTCGGCAATTATTATCAATAAGATGATGAATGTTACGTGTCTTGCTTTCATAATAAGTGGCAAAGATAAGAGAGTTTGGGGTTTTGGGTTATGTGTTATCTGTTTGGGGTTTCTTTAACTTTACAGATACTACTTTCATGGACTCACGACTCACGACTCACGACTCACGACTCACGACTATTCCTCAAAATACACCCGCTTAACCCTTTGAGAAATACCAGTTAATATTTCATAGGGAATACTTTGGGCCATGGCGGCCAGTTCACTAACCGGCAATGCCGCACCAAAAACAATTACTTCATCTCCCTCCTGTGCGTCTACCCCGGTTATATCCAGCATGGTCATATCCATACAAACATTACCAATTACCGGCACCAGGCTGTTTTTAAGCCACATTTTTCCTGCGCCATTGCTCAACAAACGGGGGTAACCATCAGCATAGCCGATCCGCACCGTGGCAATTACCGAATCTTTGGCAGCCACTCCTTTACGGCTGTAGCCGATGCTTTCTCCCGCTTTTATATTTTTTACCTGGGCGATGGTGGTTTTTAAAGTGGTCACATTTTTCAGCTGCTGCTGAATGACTGGGTTTGCATCTACACCATAAAGGCCAATTCCCAGCCTTACCATATCAAACTGCAAATTTTTATGCCGGTGAGTGGCAGCCGTATTGGCGATATGCCTGAGAAAAGTGTATCCCGTAATCTGCTGAATCTGCTCACAGCCTGCCAAAAATATGTTGGCCTGTTCATTTGTAAATGCATCGTGCAAAACCGAATCACTTGCAGCCAGGTGAGAAAAAACGGATTGTATTTTAAAAACAGCAGATACCTGCAGCCTGTTGCACAATGCTGAGATATCCTTTTGTTCAAACCCAAGGCGGCGCATTCCGGTATCCAGTTTTATATGTACCGGGTAATACTGAATTCCGTTGCGTATTAAATAATCTTCAAAAGTGGATAAAATACCAAATGAAAAAAGTTCGGGTTCCAGGTTATGCTGTACCAGCAGATCGTAGGTCACTTCCTCTGCATTCATTACCATAATGGGCAATGTAATTCCGGCTTTGCGAAGCTCCACTCCTTCATCGGCAAAGGCAACAGCCAGGTAATCTACTTTGTGAAACTGCAACAGGTTGGCAATTTCAAATCCTCCGCTGCCATAACTGAAGGCCTTTACCATCGCCATTAATTTAACCCCCGGCCCCATCAACTGCTGGTATGTATTTAAATTATGGGTAATGGCATTCAGGTTTATTTCCAATACGGTCTGATGCACTTTTTCTTCCAGCAAATGACTGATCTGTTCAAACTCAAAAAGCCGGGCACCTTTTAATAGAATGCTTTCATTGTGAAAATGCATGGCCGGAAATTTTTGCAAAAATTCGGCAGTTGAATTAAAGAACGCTGTTTCCGGTATTCCTTTAAATGCATCGCTGTACCTTGTGATCATTATGCCTATGCCAATCAGCCGTTTTATATTCTTTTGCTGCAGAATTCCGGCCACTTCAAGGTATAACTGCTCATTGGTTTTACCGCTTTGTAAAATATCGCTGATGATCACCGTGCGACTGGGATGTTGCTGCTGCTGCTGTAAAAAATCCAGGGCAATGGATAATGAAGTTATATCTGCACTGTAACTGTCGTTTATGACCGAGCAGTTGTTGATACCCTTTTTTAATTCCAGCCTCATTTCTACGGGTTTTAACTGCAGCATCCGTTCTTGTATCAATGCGTCTTCAAACCTGCCTGCAGGCATACTGGTTTGCCATTGCAGCAATAAACACCAGCAGGTAATGGCATTTTTAACAGCAGCATCATTGGTAAAAGGTATTGAGATGCTGATGTTTTTATGATTGTACACTGCTTTTATTACCGTATTAAATGGCTGCACCTGTATGCTGCTGATACAAAGTGTTGCTCCGGTATGATGCCCCCAGCTAAACAACCGTACCTTGCTTTGTTGCCGTAACTGCAACATGGCGGCATCAACAGCAATTTCATCTTTGCAATAGATGACTGTGCCGCAACGGGCAAAGAGTTTCATTTTCTCGTCAACTTTAGCGGCGATGTTTTCAAAACCTTCACTGTGTGCCTCCCCTATATTGGTAAAAATACCTATCCCGGGCCTGATCATTTTTTCAAGGCTTTCCATTTCGCCCGGCATGGAAATACCTGCCTCTATAATGCCCAGGGTATGTTGTTCATTCATTTGCCACAGGCTTAACGGTACCCCAATTTGCGAATTATAACTTTTAGGGCTGCGAACAATATTAAAATCATTGTGCAGCAACTGGTATAGCCATTCTTTAACAATGGTTTTGCCATTGCTGCCGGTGATGCCAATTACAGGAAAAAGAAACCGGCTTCGGTGATGCGCCGTTAACAGTTGCAGGGCATGTAATACGTTTGATACCTGTATGATATTGGCCTCCGCAAATTCCTGCGGTAAAAAAGTGAATGAATCATCTACAATAAAATTGCGTACACCCTTTTCATACAGATCCTGTACAAACGCACTCCCCTGCCTTCGGGGGCCGGGTAAGGTAAAAAACAAAGTAGATGCAGGAAATAATAATTTGCGGCTGTCGATCAGCAAATGCGCTGTTACAGCAGCAGTATTGTTGCTTAATAAAAATTTACCGCCGGTTATTTTTTCTATGTCTGCAATGGTGTACATCAATGATTTATTATCAGTCATCAGTTTTTATCAGCTGTTGCACTATGGTAACGGTTAGTGCGCTTCATCATCACCTGTCATTTCGGTTTTATCATCATTTGCCCTGTCAATAAAAATAGAATAAATCACCGATGCTGCCAGGCAGATCAAAATAAAGGCCAGCGAAATAAAAACCTGTGTGGTTTTATCCATCCATTGATTTATCCAGTGCTCTGCCAGCATTTTTATACCAATAAAAATCAGTACAATGGCAATGCCCTGTGGCAGGTAATCAAATTTATTTACAGCATTTCTCAACAGAAAAAATAAGGACCGGAGGCCCAGCACTGCAAAAATATTTGAGGTATAAATGACCAGCCTTGCGGTAGGCTGGTAGCTTACCGTTTTGGTATCTACAATCCCCATAACAGCGGGTATGGAATCCAGTGCAAAAACCAGGTCAATAGCTGCCAGCATGATCACTACCACAAACAAAGTGGTGTACTTTTTTTTACCGTTTTCCCTTACGGTAAACTTGCCGTTGCCATCATGTGGTGCAAGGGGTAAAAATCTTTTTAAAAAAACATATACTTTGCTTTTTTGAGGATCAAATTCATGCTCTCCCTCTACCGAAACAAACATTTTGTAGCCCGTATAAACCAGGAAAACACCAAAAACATACAACAACCAGTGAAATTTTTCTACCAGTACCACACCCACGGTAATAAAAATGATCCTGAATACAATGGCCATCAGGATCCCTATCAATAATACCCGTCCGTAGTTTTTTTCCTTTACGCCAAAGGCAGAAAAAATAAGAATGAAAACAAAAATATTATCAATACTCAGGCTCCATTCCATCAGGTAAGCACTCAGGTATTCCAGTGCAGGCTTTTGTCCCTCTTCGATCCATAAAAAAACACAAAATGACAGTGCAAGCCCCACCCAAAAAAAGGTTTGGTACAAGGCCTGTTTTATGGTAACCTGCTGGTTTTTTTTACTCATCAATCCAAGATCGGCAATGAGCGAAGCAAAAATGATCACACCAAAAACTAAATAAATCAACTGTGTTTTGTCCATGTTAAACAAGGGTATATTTTCTTCTTCTTATAAATTGATAAAGCAATGCAAATAAAACGATCATCGCCACCGGCAACAGTATGTTGATAAGCTGCCAGGTTGTTTTTTCTGCTTCTGTTTTTTTCTTATCCAGCAAACGCAAGGTATAATCTTTTGCTTTGGCTTCAGAAAGATTGGAAGTATTGATGAGGTAATCAAGACAGTTTTGTAAAAAATCCTTGTTGGCAAATGCAAATTCACGCTGCGAACCAAAGGTAAAAGGGTTCATACCCATGGGTATTGCCTGGTTGCCCTTTACCACCGAGTTTAACACAATATCGCCATCGGCAACAACAATCATTTTATTATCGGCAATACATTGCTGCATAAAAAAAGCACCGATGTTTTGCAGGGAATCATTCATTGCCTGTGATAAGCGGTTTGCAAAAAGTGATTTAAATTTCCCTTCAAGCAATACGGCTGTGGGTATCCCGGCTTTTTTAAATTTTTCATGTTCAGGGGCGCTTACATTTTCCAAAACGCTTATCAAAGCCGGTGTTGCTATGGTGCGTGAGTTGGGAGATGAGCTCAGCAAAATGGTTTTTTTAATACCCTCTGCCTCAACGGTATCAATTGAATTTACAAACCGGCCACTTACAAAGCCCAGGTTTTTGTTTATGCTATGATTCGCTTTGGTTTCAAAAACCGGGAAATAATTCCAGGGTAATAATTCAAACTGGCCATTGCCATTTACATCAAAAGGCAGAAAATCGCATTGCAGGTCCATCAACAGGTCTGCATTGATCCTGGCGCCGTATTTGAACAACATATCATTCAGTTCAAGTCCCCTGTCGTAAGCAACTACTTCACCTTTTTTACTTTGCAGACTGTCTAGTTCGGCATTTAATTTATCCAAAAAGAAAATGATCTTTCCGCCGTTCATTACATACTGGTCAAGCTTCAGTTTGGCGGCTTCAGAAAAAGGCTGTGTAGGTTTAACAATAAAAAGTACATTAAATTCTTTAGGAATTGCAGGTTGCGTATTGGGGTTGATGGTATAAAACCTGTAATCCTGTTGCAAAGTATTTTTAACCAGGTCTTCCACAGCATACCCGGTGGGTTCACCATTACCAACGGTATAGCCCACAACCGGTTTTTCTTTTTGCAAAAGTTTATCGATTGCATTGATAAAATTAAACTCCATCAGGGCTTCTGCGCTGTTTATTTCGGGATAGGTGATGGCTTTTGTTTTACCCTGGTAAATCATCACCGGTGCAATATTCTCCCGGTAATGCACAAATGCTACAGGGTAAATATTTTGCTGTTGTTGTCCTTCTTTGATCTGCGAGGTAAGGTTGATGGGGTAAAAACCCAAAGCTGCCAATGTATCGGCCCATGATGTATTTGTACCGTCCACATTTTCATCAGGACTTATAAAACGGAATTGCAATTTATTCCCTGCAACCTCTTTAAACTCGCTCAGCATTTCATTGGTACTATTGGCCAATTTTTTAAAACCGCTGGGAAAATCTCCCTTTAAAAAAACATCCACCTGCACCACCTCATCAAGTTTTTTTAATACATTTTTTGTGGGCGATGAAAGGGTGAATCTTTTTTCATTGGTAAAATCTATACGGGTATGATACAGGGAAGCCAGCCAGTTAACAGCAACCAGTGCAGCAATGGTAATAACAAACCAGGCTTTACTTTTCCATATTTTATTAAGTATGCCCATTTACTTTTTTTGCAGATTTTTTACCGTGGTTAATAAGAAAATGAAAATTACACTGATAAAATAAACAAGGTCCCTGGTATCCAGCACACCACGGCTGATGCTGCGGTAGTGAAAATCAATACCCAGCATTTCAATATAATAGTCTGCACCGTTTTCAAAAAAAGACAGTTTACTAAGTGCATTAAATCCAAAATATAAAATGAGGCAGCTGAAAGCGCTGATCAAAAATGCTACAACGGCATTATTGGTAAAACCGCTGCAACACAGTCCAATCGCTGCAAACACAGCTACCAGAAAAAACAGGCCGATATAACTACCCAGTATTCCGCCGCCGTCTATACCGCCCTGTGCACTTAAAGCATCAATGGTAATGATATAGATCATGGTTGGAAGAATGGCCAGCAGTAAAACGATCAGAATAGCAACATATTTACCCAAAACAATTTGCCGGGAAGAAAGTGGTTTTGTTTTCAGTATTTCAAATGTGCCGGTTTTATATTCATCTGCAATTGAACGCATGGTTATTGCAGGAACCAGGAACATCAACACCCAGGGTGCCAGTTCAAAAAATTTATCTAATGAAGCATACCCAAAATCCAGGATGCTGCTATCGTTTAACACGAACAGAAATACCCCGTTGATCAATAAAAACAGTATTATGGCAATATACCCGGTAAGACTGCTGAAAAACTGGTTGAGTTCTTTTTTACAAATGCTCCACATGAATTTTTAGAATTGCTGCAATTTACTATATAACACGCTAATATAACCCAATTGGTTGTGCGCTTAATTGAGCCCATGCAGCTTTTTGTTGCAGATGATTGCCTTGTCGTAATAATCAGGTAAACAGCTGTTTTAAGCGGCTTATTGCACAAAATCGTCTATTTTCTTGCTTTTATATGCCGTTGGGCAAAAAATTTATTTACCAATACCAAGTGCATACCCTGCCTGCAAAGGCGGGGTTTTTTATTTTTTATGGAATTTTTAAGTGTTTGTATCTAAGTAAAAAATATAATCATGAAAAAATTACCGCTACTGCTATTGGTATGTTGTCTTTCAGCATCCATCATGGCCCAAAAGACCAAGACAGGTAAAGGCGCTCCGCCGCCACCACCACCGCCGCCAAACGATTTAATGGTAAAGGATATTCCGCCGCCACCGCCACCACCGCCGCCGCCGGCTCCGCCGGAAGAACCCGGTGAAATGAAATTTACGCCGCCGGTTATTGTAAACAGCCAGGGATACGATCTGTCGGTTCATTATAATAACGGAACCAATACGGTGTATGCAAAAAAGAATGGGGTTACTGAAAAGATATCAATGGCAAAGTGGAATGCCAATCAATCTTTCTATGAAAAAAAGTACGGCAAATTACAGCCACCACCACCACCACCCCCACCA
>CALRVV010000026.1:0-40274 GCA_943371705.1 Chitinophaga pinensis
TTCCAGTTAAATAAATTACTATGCGTAGCCCAGGTGGGGTCGGCGTGCGGCATTACAAAAAAATCGTCGCAGGCATCCAGTGTTTGTGGCGATTTCCAGTTATAAGCCCCGGGAAAAGCGGCATTGGTAATACCGGCATTGATCAAATATCCTTCGGAAATGGAACCATTGGCTGCGTCGAGGGTCCAGCGTGGTGCCGATATCAATGTTTGTGTTACATTAACGGTGAGCGGCGATATGGTGTTTACGCCCACAACACCCTGCCCTTGCCAGGTGGTAATTTTTGCATTAACTGCGGCACTCCTGTATTGGGCAGGTATTATAAATGTACCACCCCTGTATTGTACCCCGTTATAGGTAAAATCAACGCCGTCTTTTATTTTTCCGGCGCCAATAACCCATTTTACGGGAACACTGTTATTTCTTATGAGGTCGTAAATTAAACCGTAAGGCTTTAACCCGTTGCCAATGGTGTTGGGATTGGTAGCCCCCATGTTGATGATGAATGATCCGGTGGGCAGGGTTTCATTTTGGGCAATCAGGTTGAAACTGATGGTTAGCAAGGTAAATACAAGTACAACATACCTGTATAACGAATATAGAAATTTCGTCATTTTTTTGTTTTTTGGATATTAGATTAGTAAAAAAAATACACTTTTATGCCTGTTAAACGTAAACCATTTCATTAATATTGTATTCAACTATATTAAATTAAAAATCGTTACATATTATAGGCCACATTAGTATTTATATATATTAAATTTTATTTTAATAAATTTCATGGTGTAACTATTTATTTTAAAAAAAGGCAATAAAAAAGGAGAGCAATATTGCTCTCCTTTCAAATAAAATGATCTCTTACTTATTTGTATTGCCCGGTTAACCCTTTGGCCAGTTCGGTTACTTTGGCAATGCCATCATCGCTTAAATTACCTTTCTTAAATTCGGCCAAAACCTCGGGATGTTTATTTTCCATTTCCATTAAAAAGTGCTCTTCAAATGCTTTTACATTTTTAACGGCTACTTCTTTCAATAAACCCTGAGTTCCCAGGTAGATCATGGCAACCTGCTTTTCAACCGTCATGGGTGAATATTGCAACTGCTTCAGAATTTCCACGTTACGGGCACCTTTATCAATTACGTTTTTGGTAGCCGCATCCAAATCACCACCAAATTTAGAGAAGGCTTCCAGCTCACGGTAAAGGGCCTGGTCTAACTTCAGTGTACCGGCCACTTTTTTCATGGATTTGATCTGCGCATTACCACCCACACGGCTAACCGAAATACCCACGTTAATGGCCGGACGGATACCTGCGTTGAACAGGTTACCTTCCAGGAATATCTGTCCGTCGGTAATAGAAATTACGTTTGTTGGGATATACGCTGATACGTCACCGGCCTGTGTTTCAATAATGGGCAGGGCCGTTAAAGAACCTCCGCCTTTTACCAAATGCCTGATCGATTCCGGCAGGTCGTTCATCTGCGCAGCGATCTCGTCTTTAGAAACCACTTTTGCAGCTCTTTCCAGTAAACGGCTATGCAAATAGAATACGTCACCGGGATAGGCCTCACGTCCTGGCGGACGACGCAATAACAAAGAAACCTCACGGTAAGCTACCGCCTGTTTAGAAAGATCATCATAAATGATCAAAGCCGGCCTTCCGGTATCACGGAAGAACTCACCTATTGCAGCTCCGGCAAACGGTGCGTAGAACTGCAATGGAGCAGGATCAGAAGCAGATGCAGCAACGATGGTGGTATAAGCCATCGCACCGTATTCTTCCAGGGTTTTCATAACCCCTGCAATGGTAGATGCTTTTTGTCCAATGGCCACATATATGCAATAAACAGGTTTACCTGCTGCGTAAAATTCTTTTTGATTGATGATGGTATCAATGGCAATGGCCGATTTACCGGTCTGGCGGTCGCCAATGATCAACTCCCGTTGTCCGCGGCCAATGGGGATCATTGCATCAATGGCTTTGATACCGGTTTGCAATGGCTCTTTTACCGGCTCACGAAAGATAACACCCGGTGCCTTACGCTCCAGTGGCATCTCGTATAACTCCCCTTTAATAGGGCCCTTACCATCGATGGGTTCGCCCAGGGTATTGATAACACGTCCGCTCATGCCTTCTCCTACTTTAATAGAAGCGATCTGGCCGGTACGTTTTACTTTATCACCTTCTTTAATTTCGCTGCTGTCGCCCATCAATACCACACCCACATTGTCTTCTTCCAGGTTAAGGGCAATGGCCCTTACACCGTTGTCAAATTCTACCAGTTCACCTGAACGAACATTGTTTAATCCGTACACACGGGCAATACCATCACCCACCTGTAAAACGGTTCCTACTTCTTCCAAACTGGCACCTGCATTAAAATTGCTTAACTGCTGGCGAAGAATTGCGGAGATCTCATCTGGTTTAATTTCTACCATAATTGTTGTTTGATATTATTTATTAAAAGGCCTTTTTTCAGGGCGCAAAGGTAGGGGAACAAGGGCGGAATGCAAAAAAACAAGGATGCAAAATTGAAAAAATATGGTTTTGCCGCAGAAGCCACTGTAAAGTGCCGGTATAGATGTAAAAACTCCCTTTTCGGAATTATCCAAAAAGGGAGTTTTTTACTTTTAGAAACTGCTTGTATACCGACTTTACATGATCAATAATCCAATGCTTTTTCTGCAGGTATTACTGGCCACGCCTCATTGGCCTTTGCCTTTGCGGATTGTTTCGTTGTTTTTGAACCCTGTCCATCAGTTTACGCTTAAACTCACCATCCATTCTGAAAAAACGTTCACAGCGGTTGTTTCCGATAATTCTGCTGAAGTTTTCCTGGTATTTTTTCTTGATGTTCAGATGCTGCTGCTGTTTATCCAGTTCGGGCAGGTCTTTTCTAACTCCTTTTAACTCATTGGTAAACTGGGCATGCACCGGCCAGAATTTTTGAGCTTCATCAGGCGTAAACTGCAATTGCTGGGTAACATAAGCCACATAAAGGGCCTGTATCTTTTCCTGCCGTGCAGCATCATCACCGGGTTGGTTTTCCTGGGCAAAAGCCATGGGCAAAGCGCCAAGCAACATTGTCAATATGAGTAAATATTTTTTCATGATCGTATTATTTTTTTTGTTCATCAATATTTATGGAGTTCAGGTATTTATCTAAAGCCTTTTCATCCATCAGGTAATCTTCCTGCGAAGGCAGCTCATTTTCATCTATACTTCCGGCAACCATAGCCGTTTTAACATCGGTGCCATTGGCCTCCAGGAATTTTACAATTTCTGCATCCTCAATTTTGTCCAGTTCCTGGTCAACATCCTGCACTTTTAAGCCATCCGTAACATAACCTGGTAATTCAACATTTTCGGCCGGGTTTCCGGTGAATTTAAATACACCCAATGCCATCATACCGGTAAAAGCCGCTGCCACTGCATATTTAAAGAAAACGGCCGTGCGCCTTTTCATACTCACCACTTTTACGGGTGGGTTTACTGCATTTAAAACAGCCTCACTTAACCCTTCAAAATAACCGGTTGGTACTTCATAAACCTTTTCGTTTTGAATGCTGTACAACATGGGCGATAATGCCCTTATTTCGGTAGCCGCATCTGCCGGCTGCTGTGTTTTTATTTTGGCAAGAATTGAACCGGCCAGGTTATCAAAATAACCCGCTGGTACATCACCAGCCAGAGAAGGGGTATTATTTGATCCGTTTTCAGTTTCAATCCCCATCATAATATCAGCACCAAGGTGTTCGAAATACCCTTGCGGAACTGTAAAAACATTTACTTTTTCCATGGCCGCAATGACAGGACTTAGCATCTCCAATTCATTCAATATGTCATTTCTATTTTCCATCTACGTTATTCAGACTCGGTTTTTTGTTAAAAGTTTAACGGTTCAGTATAAAATCCTCAATTTTTTTTACTGCATGATGATAGCTGGCTTTTAAAGCGCCTTCACTGGTTTCCAGCACCTTACTCATCTTCTCATAAGGCATCTCCTCATAATACCGCAAATTAAACACAACACGTTGTTTTTCAGGTAATTGCTGTATTGCTACCTGTAGTTTCCACTCCAGTTTATTGGCATCAAAATGTTTATCTGCCTGAAGCTTGTTGCTGAGGCCGGTTTCTACATCGCTCAGTGAAACTGAAGATCTTTTCTTCTCTTTTTCCAGGAAAGTAAGGCATTCATTGGTGGCAATGCGGTAAAGCCAGGTGTACAGCTGGCTGTCTTCCCTGAAATTATCCAGCGCTTTCCAAACTTTAATGAACATATTCTGCAATACGTCGTTGGCATCTTCGTGGCTAACCACCATACGCCGGATATGCCAGTACAGTTTTTCCTGGTATTTTTTTAAGATAAGGGTAAAACTGCGTTCTTTGGTCGCAGGCTCCCTGAACTGCAACAGCAGTTCTTTATCGTCTAAGTGTTCAGTCATAGTGGTTGAGCGTAAAAATAATACCGATGTAAATTAACAAATATTCGAAACTCTTTTCTATCGGCACCCCGATATCTATCGGGGCCATCTAAGCTTTTTGAATTGTTCTTTAAAACAATTCAAAAAACAAGTTGGCATTAAAAAACCAATCATAAGACTGGTATTTTTTTGAAAAGTTTATTGGCGATTGATTTTTTTGCCGGAGTAAAAGATTGAACCACATAGGAAGATAGATACATAGAAAAAACATAGGCCTATTTTTTTTTCTATGTGCCGCTATGTACTATGTGGTTCAAATACAAATTGTAATACCTGATTTATTTTCTGGCAATTGCTTTTTCAGCTGCAGCCACAATATTTTCTGTTTCCAGGCCATATTTTTTAAGCAGTTCCATTGGTTTGCCGCTTTCGCCAAATGTATCGTTGGTGCCAATGTATTCAATGGGTATGGGGCAATTTTTTGCAGCCACCTGTGCAATGGCATCGCCCAGGCCACCAATAATATTATGTTCTTCGGCAGTTACCGCACATTTTGTTTTTTGGATAGAAGCAATAATGGCATCCACATCCAGCGGTTTAATGGTATGTATATTGATCACTTCCACACTGATGCCTTTTTCTTCGAGTATTTTGCCGGCTTCAATGGCTTTCCAAACCATATGGCCGCAGGCAAAAATGGATACATCGGTTCCTTCAGAAAATTGCTGTGCCTTTCCAATTACAAAATCGGCTTCGTTGGTAAAAATGGGCCATACGGGGCGGCCAAAGCGCAGGTAAACCGGGCCTTCATGATCGGCAATGGCCATGGTGGCTGCCTTGGTCTGGTTATAATCTGCAGGTACGATCACCGTCATACCCGGCAGCATTTTCATCAATCCTATATCTTCTAAGATCTGGTGTGTGGCGCCGTCTTCGCCCAAGGTAAGCCCGGCATGTGATGCACATATCTTTACATTTTTTCCGCTGTAGGCAATGCTTTGGCGGATCTGATCATATACCCTGCCGGTTGAAAAATTGGCAAAAGTGGTGGTATATGGAATTTTACCGCCAATGGTTAAACCGGCAGCAATACCCATCATATTGGCTTCGGCAATACCGCACTGGATAAATCTTTCGGGAAATTCTTTCATAAACCCGTTTAATTTTAAAGAGCCCGCCAGGTCGGCTGTGAGGGCTACAATGTTTGCATTTTTGCGGGCGGCTTCTAAAATGCCATCCCCAAAACCACTGCGGGTATCTTTATTACCGGTAACCAGAATGTCTTTAAGCATAAATGAAAAGGTTTTAACTGCTGTGTGTTCATCCGCAGGATCCTGTGTATATGATCTTCTGCAAACAAGTGCCGCAAAGTAAAAGAAAGATTTGCAGGGCGGCAAATGAGAATGAAAAAGTTGCCCACAAAGTTTGAGAAAATATACAGCAACCGGATGATCGGTAAAAAAAGCTTTTAGTTCAGGCCTGCCTGGGGTGCATTAAATATTTTTTCGGCTTCCTTCAGTTTCAGTTCCCATTTCCAGGCTGTGGCCATCATATCCTGCAGGTTGTATTTCAGGTTCCAGCCCAGCAGGTTTTTGGCTTTATCATTATTGGCATAAATGGCCACCACATCACCGGGGCGGCGCGGACCCATTTCGTAATTCAGTTTTACGCCGCTCACTTTTTCAAATTCATGGATGATCTCCATTACCGTTAACCCATCGCCGGTACCCAGGTTAAACACATCGCAGTTGGTTTGGTTCTTATGTTGCAGCAGGTAGTTAAGTGCCAATGTGTGTGCATGGGCTATATCACAAACATGAATGTAATCCCGAACACAGCTGCCATCCCGGGTATCATAATCATTGCCCCAAACTTTCATCACAGGCAGTTTTCCAATGGCCGTTTGGGTTATGGCAGGCACCAGGTTTTGCGGTTTGCCCAGGGGCAGTTCTCCCATTAAGGCAGAAGGGTGTGCCCCTACCGGGTTAAAATACCGCAGTAAAATGGCATTTTGCTCATTTGCATTCATGGTGTCCATTACGATCTTCTCTCCCATTTGTTTGGTTGCCCCATAGGCAGAGGCAGCAGGTTTCATGGGTGTTTCTTCTGTTACCGGTATGGCATCGGGATTACCGTACACGGTACAGGATGAGGAAAAAACAAAATTGGGTACTGTAAACTCAACGGCACATTTTAAAATATTGATGAGTGAGTTTAAATTATTTTCAAAATAAAGCAAAGGTTTTTCTACCGACTCGCCAACAGCTTTGTAGGCAGCAAAATGAATGATGCCGCTTATATCGGGGTTTTCCTGGAAAATGGCAACGGTATCATCATAAATGCAAAGATCTACCTTGTAATTTTTCACCTGCTTTCCGGTGATCTTTTCTACGGCATCCAGGATATTTTCATTGCTGCGGCTGTTGTTGTCGGCAGAGATCACCTCAAACCCGTTTTCAATCAGATCAACAATGGTGTGTGCACCAATATAACCGCAGCCGCCTGTTACCAGTATTTTTTTCATGTGTTGAGTTTATTGATGTTGGCCAAACCAAAACCCGATGATTAACCGGACACCGGCCATAATTATTATTTGAAATACATGTTGGTATGGCTTATTTCATACGCAAATAAAACAAAAAAATCACTCATGGGGATGAGTGATCTTAAAATAATATGTAAACAAATTTAAATGAACTTGCTGATGATGAAGTAAAAAAGTGCTGCCAGTAATCCGCTTACCGGAATAGTAAGTACCCAAGCCCATAATAGATTTACCGTTACACCCCATCTTACGGCCGACAAGCGTTTTGTTGCACCAACTCCCATTATAGACCCGGCGATGGTATGTGTTGTACTTACCGGAATTTTAAGTGCCTCTGTTACAAAAAGTGTTATGGCTCCTGCAGTTTCTGCAGCTACCCCTTCAAAAGGGGTTACTTTGGTAATGCGGGTGCCCATAGTTTTTACTATTTTCCAGCCGCCGCTCATGGTACCAAAGGCAATGGCAGCATAGCAGGAAAGCGGTACCCACCACTCCATATGGCCCAAACTGTATTGAACCGGATCGTATGCTATTAATGCAGCCATAATGATTCCCATTACTTTCTGTGCGTCATTTCCGCCGTGGCCAATACTGAAAGCGGCAGAAGAAACCAATTGCAGCCTTTTAAACCAGGTGTTGGCACGGTAAGCATTGAGTGTATTTAAAAAAATGGTAAATGCTGCCATGATGAACAAAATAGATGCAAGCAATATCCATTTAAAATTCTTTGCATGAAAGACCACTTTTAAAAAATAGGATTCGTAATGTGATTTCAAATTAGCCGGATCAAACTCCATATTGTAGTAAAGGAAAACGGCTATGCCCACAAAAATGGCAAATGCAATGATCTTGGGTATCCAGCCTTTTTTAAAGGAATGTATAAACCAAAGCGAAATAATGAAAGCAATGATCATACCTATAAGAGGCGCTAAAAAAATAAAAAGCACCGTCTTGATAACCGGGTCTGAGTTTACAGTTGAAAATCCGCCGAAAGCAATGGCGGCACCTGAAAATCCGCCAATAAGGGTATGGGAAGAAGAAGAAGGTATTCCAAACCACCAGGTAAGCAGGTTCCAGAAAATGGCAGCCAGCAGGCCGGAAAAGATAACGACCATCATATCATGCCCGTTAACCAGGTCTGTTTTAACTGTTTTGGCAATGGTGTTGGCTACTCCATGGTCTTTAAATATAAAAAAGGCAACAAAATTGAACATGGCTGCCCAGATTACGGCCTGGGTTGGTGTTAATACTTTTGTTGAAACCACGGTGGCTATTGAGTTGGCAGCATCATGAAAACCGTTGATGTAGTCAAAAATAAGCGCTAAGGCGATAATTATTATCAGGAAGGTCATACTTATAAATAATGTGCTGATGTACTGATGTGCTAATGTGCTGATTCGTTAAACTACAAAGAACCTACGCTGGTCATTAGCATATTAGCACATTGGCTAATTAGCTAATTAATTTAAGCGTACTTAACAATGATCGATTCAATCACATTGGCTGCATCCTCACATTTATCAGTTACAATTTCCATGACCTGGTAAATTTCCCTTTTTTTGATCACTTCTTTGGCATCCGGTTCTGTTGCAAAAAGGCGTTCAATACTCAGATCAAAAATATCATCTGCCTGGTTTTCAATACTGTTTATAGAAACCAATGCATCGGTTATTAAACGCATATTTTTCATGTTGCGCAATTCTTTTACGGCTACTTCAACCTGACGGCAACCCAGTGCAATGAGATCGGCCATTTTATTAAAGCCCATATCATTTGGATTAACCCTGTAAAAATTTATTTTTTTGGCTGAAGCAAAAATGTAATCGGCAATGTCATCCAGCGATGTGGCCAGGTAGTGAATATCTTCCCTGTCGAATGGTGTGATGAAATTTTTACCCAGTTCAGTAAAGATGGTATGTGTGTAATCATCGTTGGTATGCTCCATATCCTCAATTTCCTGGATGAGCTGTCCCCGCTTGTCAAAATCCGGTTCATTGACCACCTCTTTTAATTTATCGCCCATTTTTACCAAAACTTCCGATACGCTTTCAAATAACTGGTAAAATACCCTGTCTTTTGGTAAAAAAATTTTCAGAATTGTATTGATCCCTGCCATAGTTTTTTGTTTTGTAGCAAATGTATAATTATTGAACTTGTCTATAACAATCAGGTGATTGGTAATAATAAATTAACATTGAAGTAATGTAAACTAATTAAATACGCCAAAGCAAGGTATACTAATATTGCTATAATATGATATTTATAACTTACCCTCACCATAACCCAATCCACTGCTCATGTAAGTATATTTCAGAATGAAGGCATAATTAATTTTTATAAAAAATATGTTTATCGTAATATTGCAATATTAAAATAAAACCATGGGTGCGTCAAAAACCGAACATTTCACTGAAAGCCATAATTCCATTGCCATACTGGCAAAAGCACTGGGGCACCCGGCCAGGGTGGCTATCATTGAATATTTATTAAGCGTAGATACCTGTATCTGTGGTGATATTGTAAATGAATTGCCATTGGCACAAGCTACTGTTTCGCAACATTTAAAGGAACTTAAAAACGCCGGACTGATTAAAGGAAATATTGAAGGCAATGCAGTGTGTTATTGTATCAATGAAAAAACCATTGCCGGATTACAAACATACTTCAGAAACATTTCAGTGAAATTGGAAAAAAAGAAAAATAATTGTTGTTAATTCTAAAAACAAATCATGTCAGCAACCAACTGTGCACCGGCACACGCTAGAAAAAAACTTGGATTTTTAGACCGCTATCTCACCCTGTGGATCTTTTTGGCCATGGCACTGGGTGTTGCCATTGGCTATTTCTTTCCATCCTCATCCACTTTTATTAATTCCTTTTCTTCTGGCACAACCAATATCCCATTGGCCATTGGTTTAATATTAATGATGTATCCACCCTTTACCAAAGTAAAGTATGATAAACTGAAAGAAGTTTTTAAAAACACCAAAGTACTCGGTGTTTCTTTATTTCTTAACTGGGTCATTGGCCCGGTACTGATGTTTATATTGGCAATCACTTTTTTACATGGCTACCCGGAATATATGGTAGGGTTAATTCTTATTGGTCTTGCCCGTTGCATTGCCATGGTGATTGTGTGGAACGAACTGGCTGAAGGCAGCCGTGAATATGCAGCTGGACTGGTAGCTTTGAACAGCATTTTCCAGGTCTTACTGTACAGTGTATACGCCTATATTTTCATTACGGTACTTCCGCCCCTGTTTGGAATAACAGGCGCTGTGGTTGATATCAGTATCGGAAAAATTGCAGAAAGCGTGGGCATTTACCTGGGCATCCCTTTTGCAGCAGGTTTTTTAACCAGGTATTTTTTAATAAAGCAAAAAGGAGTTGAATGGTACGAGAAAAAGTTTATTCCGTTTGTTTCTCCCATTACATTAATTGCATTACTCTTTACCATTGTGGTTATGTTCAGTTTAAAGGGCGAACTGATCGTGCAGATACCTTTTGATGTATTGCGAATTGCACTTCCGCTGGTTATTTACTTTGCCATCATGTTTGTGGTTAGCTTTTTTATTGGCAAAAAAATGGGCGCCGATTATTCCACCAATGCATCCATTGCTTTCACTGCTGCGGGCAATAATTTTGAACTGGCCATAGCGGTTGCCATTGGTGTATTTGGCATAAACAGCGGACAGGCTTTTGCCGGTGTAATTGGCCCATTGGTAGAAGTACCGGCATTGATTGCATTGGTGAATGTGGCTTTCTGGTTCAGAAAAAAATATTACAGGGTTCCTGCATAGAACCCATAAAGATTAGTATAAAAAACCATTAACAAAAAAACATTATGAAAAAAGCAATCATCCTACTTAGCAGTATTTTATTGATCACCCTTTCCTCTTTTAACTCAACTGATATGGGTACATCAAAATTATATGCAGCGATAACCAGATACCTGCAAAGCTCAGAAAAGGAATTTAATAAAATACCTGAAGAAAGAAGAACTCAACTCAAAAAACTGGCCCTGTTCCTGAACACAAAACTGAGTAGTGAGAAAAAGGCTAACCTTGTATTTATATGCACCCACAACTCACGCCGCAGCCACATGGCACAGCTTTGGGCCTATGCTGCAGCAGAATATTACGGTATAAAAGGTGTTGCCAGTTTCTCTGGTGGCACCGAAAATACCGCCTTTAACGAAAGAGCAGTAAAAGCACTTAATTCGGCCGGATTTGTCATCACTAAAAAAACTACGGGTACAAATCCTGCCTACGAAGTAAAATATGGAGAAGGTGTTCCTGCTGTTACAGCTTTTTCAAAAAAATACATGGATTCGCCAAATCCTGTTTCAAACTTTGCAGCCATTATGACCTGCTCACATGCCGATAAGAACTGCCCGATTGTTGCCGGGGCCTCCATCAAAATTGCCATTCCTTATGAAGACCCCAAAGAGGCTGATGGCAAAGCCAATGAAACCGCGGTGTACAGCGAAAGAAGCAGGCAGATCGCTACAGAAATATTGTACGTTTTTTCACTTGTAAAAGCTGGCAGGTAATGAAAACAAAATACCTGGTTATTTTCCTATTACTGTTTATGCTGGCATATCCTGCTTTATGTTTTGCATCTCCGCTGGAGGGTATTAACGGCTGGATAGAAAAGCAACTATCGTCTGGGAGTTCGGGTTTATCCGCTTATTTCTTTCTGTTTTTAGGCGGAATACTGGCCAGCCTTTTGCCATGCACTTATCCTTTATACCCCATTACCATCAATATATTAAAGGCCAGGTCGCAAAACAATAAACTGTTTTTACATCCTGTGGTATATTTTGCCGGCATTGCTGCCATGTACTTTCTATTTGGTGTTATTGCCTCTTTTACAGGCGGGGCATTCAATTCTGTTTTGCATTTGCCGGTAACCAATCTTATTATTGCAACTGTTATTTTTTTACTCGGCCTTTCATCTGCCGACCTGCTTTACCTGCCGGTTTTTTCAGGCTCCAATGCCAGTGGTAAAAGTAAAAGTATGGCATCCACTTTTATAATGGGTATGAGTGCAGGCCTTTTATCATCTGCCTGTGTTGGACCTGTGGTGGTTAGTATACTTATTGGTATTGCATCTGCCAGCAGCTCATTTTCTTTTCCACTGGCATTTACAGCTGCCTCTAAAATGTTATTGTTTGGCATGGGTGTTGGGCTTCCATTTCTATTGATAGGCGTTTTTGGATTAAGCTTGCCCAAATCGGGGAAGTGGATGAAATATGTACAACTGGCACTAAGTGGCCTTATCGTTTATTTCTCATACATCTATCTTGAAAAAGCGTTGATCGGTTTTGGCTTCAGCGAAACTGCCATACAACTAACAGCACTGGGCATATTAATTGTTTTGCTGTCTGTTTTCCATTTTCAGCCGGCAGAGATACCGGTGTACCAAAAAACAAAAAAATCCCTGCTTTTTCTGTCTGGAATAATTGGGGTGCTTATTTTGGTAAAAGCATTTATACCGCTAACAAAAACCGACTTATCCACGGCTGGCAATAACATCACATTGAAAGCACCGGAAACCGAACAAAAAGGAAATCTTACCTGGTATCTTGATAAAGAAACGGCCTATGCAGCCGCACAAAAAAAAGGCAAGCCGGTATTTGTGGATTTCCATGCAGACTGGTGTACCAATTGCAAAGAATTTCAAAAAACAACACAAAGCAATGCTGAGCTCAATACAGCGTTGAAAAATGCCATTCTGCTAAAAGTTTATGACGGTACGCCTCTGTTTAAAAACTATGCTGCAGATACCCTGTTTCCGGAATTAAAAGTTGGGTTACCCTTTTTTATTATAACAGACAAGGACGGCAACCTGCTGTATAAAACCAATGATTACCTCAAGTCAGATGAAATGGGTATGTTCTTATCAAACTAAAAAAAATAAAATGAAAATTGCACTCTTTTCCGATATACACGCCAACCTGCCTGCACTGGAAGCATGCTTTAAAAGCATGGATGAACAAAAGCCCGATGCCATCTATTGCTTAGGTGATCTGGTGGGTTATAACATCTGGCCCAATGAAGTGATAAACGAGATCAGGAAAAGAGGTATTCCAACCATTGCCGGTAATTACGACCAGGGCATTGGCTTAATGAGCGATGAATGTGGTTGCGCTTATAAAACAGACCAGGAAAAAGACATGGGCAAAATTTCCATTTCGTTTACCAATTCATTGGTAAAGCCAGATGAGAGAAATTACCTGCGCACACTCCCTGCCCATTTAAAAGTTGAGTTTCAGCTTAATCGTGATCAGCTGAACTTGTTGTTGGTGCATGGCAGTCCGCGTAAAATAAACGAATACCTTTTTGAGGACCGCGAAGAAAAAAGCATGCTCCGCATCATGCAACATGCAGATGCACATATATTATGTTTTGGGCATACCCATAAACCGTATCATCGTATTTTAGCTGAAACAAATGAAGAAAATACAATATACCGTCATGCGATCAATATCGGTTCGGCAGGCAAACCAAAAGACGGTGACCCAAGGGGCGGTTATGTAATGCTCCATATTAACGAAAACAGCAGCAATCTTACACCCGAAAGTTTACAGGTGGAATTTATACGCTTTGAATATGATGTAGAAAAAGCGTCAATAGCTGTTGAAAATAGCCCTTTACCCAATGAATATGCCGATATGCTCAGGAAAGCATATTAATACAAAAAATCATCTGTTAACATTCTGGTAATACACTGGTAACATTAGCGTAACATTCAATTCATGTTGGCGTAACATGTATGTCGTCCTTTTGCAGTAAATATAAACGGCATGAAATTTTTACTTTTAATTGCGCTTTGTTGCTCTTTTTCGCTGATACAGGCGCAAAATATTACCCTTACCGGAAAGATTCAAAACCAAAAAAATGAACCCCTGGCATCCGTGTCGGTTAACATCGAAGGTGGTATTACAACATCAACCAATATTGAAGGAAGATATACGTTGAAAGTTGAATCCGGAAAAAAATATACCATATTAATATCAGCTATTGGTTATACATCAAAAACCATTTCAGATGTGGTGGTAACCAACAATGACAATGTGCTGGATATTGTGCTTGAAACTGCTTCAAAGCAACTGGCAGATGTTACCGTAAAAGCAACCTCAAGGCGCCAGGAAAATACCAATGCCCTGTTAAGCTTTCAAAAAAACAACACGGCGCTCTCCAGTGGTTTAGCCGCAGATTTTATTCGTCGTACGCCTGATAAAAATACCGGAGAGGTATTGAAGCGCGTAAGTGGTGCCAGTATACAGGATAATAAGTTTGTAGTGGTAAGGGGCCTCAGTGACAGGTACAATTCTGCTTTGATCAACAATGCCCAGTTGCCCAGTACCGAGCCCGATAAAAAAGCATTTTCTTTTGATGTGATCCCATCTGTACTGATCGATAATATCATTATCAACAAAACTGCAACTCCGGAATTACCAGGCGAGTTTGCGGGTGGCCTGATACAGATCAATACCAAGGATGTACCTAATAATAATTCCCTTAGTGTAAGTATAAACTGGGGTTTCAATACCCAATCGGTTTTCAGGGATTTTACCAGCAATAAACGCAATAGCAATGACTGGCTTGGATTTGATGACGGTACAAGGGCAATTCCCAAAGGATTTCCGGGTACTGCTCAGGAATACAGATCACTTGGCGGAACTACAGCAGGTATTCAGCAGCAGATCGAATACAGCAAATTGTTTAACAATAATGTATACCAGCAGCAAAACAGCACTGCTTTACCTGCGCAAACCTACAGCCTTACCTGGGGTAACAGCAAACGTTTTAAAAACAATGGTGTTTTAGGCACTATTCTTTCTGTACAATACCGCAACAGCATGCTTAAATATGATGTGGAAAGAAGGTTGCATGAAGATGATGGTGATGTGCTGGTTCAGTTAAATGACGATCAAAATAAGTACAGCGTGAACGTGGGTGCCATTGCCAATATCACGTATGTAAAAGGCAGGCATAAAATATCTTTCAAGAACCTGTACAACCAGTTATTGGAAGACAACTATTATACCCGTACGGGCGTTAGTAACGACCGGTTACAGGATATCGAATTCCGTTCTTCTGTAATAAACCAGCGTTCTTTGTACAGCGGACAGCTCGAAGGAAATCACCAGTTGACCAACAGCGGCATAAAACTGATGTGGAACGGTAACTTTGCCTATAACTGGAAAGCACAGCCGGATCTGCGCACTTCAGCATATTTCCGTGGCATCGGTACCAACGATCCATTTGAATTCAATGATGATGATACCCGCCGGTTTTACAGTGATCTGAAAGATTACAGTTATGGTGCTAACGGTATCCTCAGTATTCCGTTTTTATTCCTCAAGGAAAAACAAACTTTCAAGGCAGGAGGATCAACATTGATCCGTATCCGTGATTTCAGAAGCAGAATTTTCCGTTATGAACCGGCCAGTCCTTCTTTGTTTGACCCCGCAAAAAATCAATTGCCTTACAACCAGATCTTTGCACCTGAGAATATTGGAACAAATGGTTTTAAAATCCTTGACTTTACCAATAACCAGGATAAATACTTCGGCGTATCAGTATTGAACGGCATGTTTGGCATGTTCGATAATAAATTCGGCGAAAAAATAAGGCTGGTTTGGGGTGTACGGGTTGAAAATTTCCAACAGGTACTTACCACAAAAGATGTTACCTCTAAAAGGATAATAGTAAATACAGAAAAATGGGATGTTTTGCCCTCCTTTAACTTTACCCTTTCTCCCAATAACAAACAAAGTATCCGCGTTTCAGGAAGCCGTACTGTAGCCAGGCCCGAGTTCAGGGAAATAGCTCCATTCTCTTTCTTTGATTATGAAGTGAATTACGCCGTAAACGGTAATCCTGAACTGAAAAGAACTTCTGTACTCAATGGCGATATACGTTACGAATTTTATCCCAAGGCCGGTGAGGCCATCACCATTGGTGGATTTTATAAGCGATTTGATGACCCGATAGAGCTGCGCTTAAATCCTTCAAGTGTGTTGGACAGGCGAAATTATGAATATACCAATGCAGATAAAGCGGTAACCCTGGGTGCCGAATTAGAAGTAAGAAAAAACCTGGATTTCATGAGCAGTAAACTTTCAAACTTCAGTGTATTTGCCAACCTTACCTATATCTATTCTAAAGTTACCTTGGCTACTACTTCAGGTTCCGGCAATGCAACTACCGCCAACAGGCCGTTACAGGGGCAATCGCCTTACCTGGTCAATGTAGGTTTGCAGTACAACAGTAAAAAAGGAGGTTACAGCGGATCATTGTTATACAACAGGATCGGAGAGCGTTTGTACCTGGTTGGAATAAACGATCTTGGCTTTCCTGATGTGTATGAAAGGCCCAGAAACCAGATTGACCTGCAGGTTGCTAAAAAAGTACTTCAAAACAGGGGCGAATTTAAAATTACCTGGTCAGATATGCTGAACGCACCTTATTATTTCTATGAAAATGTGGGTACAAAAAAGGCCTATAATAAAAAAACTGACCGTTTGTTCAATTCATTCAGGCCGGGATCAATGATCTCCGTTGGTTTTACCTATGACTTCAATTTTGAAAAAAAATAACTCAATTATAAAAACTACATTAAAAACTCAAAACAAAAATTATATGAAGAAGATTCTTTTTGGTGCATTGGCTGTGTTAGCAGTTTTAAGTACCCCATCCTGCGTAAAGGTTAACTTTGAAGAAGGTGGAAGTACTACAACTACTCCAACAGTAGATCCCACCAGCAATGTGATTACCGGTATTGTTACCACCAGCCGTTTTTATCCAAAGGGCAAATACATCCTTAAGGGTTATGTATATGTTATTGATGGTGCCACAATAACTTTTGAAGCAGGTTCTGTAATCACCAGTGATATCACTGAAAAAGGTGCCCTTATCATTGAAAGAGGCGCTAAGTTAATTGCTTCAGGTACAAAAGATAATCCAATTGTATTTACCAGTGGTAAAGCGCCAGGGGCCAGAGCCGCAGGAGATTGGGGTGGTATCATTTTGTTGGGTAAAGCCCCAACAAACCGTCCGCTTGATCCGGCTCCGGTTATTGAAGGTGGTGTAGGCCGCCAGTATGGCGGTACCGATCCACTTGATGAAAGCGGAATCCTGAGGTATGTACGTATCGAGTTCGCAGGTATTGCTGCTGAGCCCGGTTCAGAAATCAATGGCCTTACCTGCGGTGGAGTAGGATCAGGTACTGTACTGGAGAACATACAGGTTTCTTTTGGTAATGACGATGCATATGAATTTTTTGGTGGTACCGTAAATGCCAAAAACCTGGTGGCCTTTGCAACGGCTGATGATGATTTTGATTTTGATTTTGGATATACAGGAAAAATTCAGTTTGCCATAGCTTGCCGCAAACCCGATTTTGTAGATGGTGGTGATGCCGGTAACGGCATTGAGTGCGATAATGATGCTACCGGCACATTGGCCAGCCCACGTACCAAACCCCAGTTAAGCAACCTTACATTGGTTGGACCCAATGATGCTGCAGGTACTGCTGCCAATCATAATTTTTCAAACCGCTGGCGCAGGGCTACACAGTTTATCATCAGAAACTCTATCCTGATGGGACACCCTGATGCAGGCTTTTCTATTGAATCGGACGCATCATTGAATGATTATTATGTAAATAATCTTTCGGAATTCAAGAATAACCTGGTACATGCCACAGCACTTCCTTACAGAACCGGAAATGCAGCTATTGCTACCACTGCACAAATGCAAACCAAGGCTGAAAGTGAAGGATGTATCACTTATCCGGCCTCAGCAACAATTAATTTAACCAGCCCTTTTTATTCCACTGCACCTAACTTTATGCCTGTAACCGGTTCTCCGGCCTTAACCGGCGCAAGCTTTGCAGGGATGAATTCTTTCTTTGCCTCAACAACTTACCGGGGCGCCATTGGGTTGGTTGACTGGACAAGCAGCTGGACCAATTGGGATCCGCAGAATAAAGTGTATTAATTTTATTTTTTAATAATTTTGAACGTCCTGGAATTATCCAGGACGTTTTTTAATGTATTGTTGAAAAGCATTTTTATGAAAAAATATATCTTACTATTTACCGGCATTTTATTTTTGTTTTCCTGTAAAAACGATTCAAAAAACAATCTGATACCCGAAATAAAAGCGAGCGACAGCGCTACAGTTATGTTTTATATAACACCGGGCAACCCCAGGTTTTTTGTAATGGCCAAAATTAAAGACATGGATTCTTTGGCTGATATTATTGAAGATGCAAACGATAAACCCATCACAGGAAAAGACAGTTGTACCTCAACCGGAAAAATATATTTTTATGGCAAAGGAGAAGCCGTGTATCCTGTTTATTTTTCAACAGATGCTGAATGTATGACACTTTCATTTATTAAAACAGGCGAAAAATATTTTACAAAAATGAGTAATGATACAAAAAAGGCGCTTGACCTTTACCGGCTTACTGCCAAAGAACCCGGCGGTAAATAATATTTATTTGCCAGCGGGTGTATAGGCATAAGCAATCTCATAAGGCACTTTCTTTAGTTCTGGTATCAGTTCACCCATCGGTGTATCTGCCTTCTGTGGCGTAGGTTCACAAACTGTATAAATATCGCCATTGTACAAAATTGGGTTTCCCATTGGTTTATTCAATTTTACAGCAACGGTTACATGGTTGGGGAAAATGAGAACGATCATGGGCAGATCATAGATCTCTTTTACCAGGTAAAAAAATAAAGCGGCCCGATCCTCACAATCGCTTTGTTCATACAACAGGGTTTGTTCGGGCGACATCCTTTTTTCGGAACCAAAAATTTTGGTATCCGTTTCAAACAAAAAAGCATACCGTGTAAAACGCATCAGGTAATCAACTCCATTGCGCACATTTTTTCTTTTTACATTATTTTTAAGGAGCGGGATAAGTGATTTGTAGGTTACCGAACTTAAGGGAATATTAAAATACGATTCGTAATCAACCACCGGATAATTGGTGAAAAGGGATTTTATCTGTGGGTTTAGTTTTACTTTAAAATAATAATCGTGCTCATAGTAATTAAAACGGATGTCCTTTTCCAGGTAATCGTCGGGCCTGAAATTGGGCAAATGCGTGACTTTGTATGAAAAACCCTTTTTAGCTTCCGGCAACCAGATAACCACTTCCTGAAAAACATCCTTGTCAAAATCAATCTTACCGTAGTCATGGTAATTCAGGCAAACATACTGTTTACCGTTCTTTAACCGATTGGGGATATTATAAATATTTTCATCACTCTGTACATAAAAAAGTATCCTGTTGCCATTAATGCTGAGCATCGCATCATAGCCCGACCTGGTTAAAAGAAACCACTTATACAAAGTATAACGGTTATAATTATCAGCTTTGGGGCTTACCTGTTGTGCTGTTTTACGAATAAGTTGATAATAAAGCCAGTCATCCAATTTATACAGTTCCTTGTACTGAAGAAGCCTTTCAATAACTGGCTGAAAATGTGTAGCACTTACTTTTTTATTAAACATCTGTATAGATGTATCAGAAAGGTCTTCACTAAACCCAATAAAAGTAGCAGGATCAAATTGCAAAGCGATGGAATCACCATAAAAATCGAACCTCACGCTGGTAATTTTACCCTGGGATAAAACAATAAGGGGGGTAAAACACAAATAAAATACAATCAACAATATCAAATATGATAATTTCAAATGAACCCGTTTTAGCTAAGTTACAAAAACTTAATAGTTACTATATGTTAAAAAAACAGCAACTGTTTTACTATTTATCTAAATAAAAAAAAATCTTCCCTACAAATGGGCAATTCTTTTAAAAGTCCGAATAAAATATTTTAAATAACATGTACATTGTTATTATATATAATTAATTTTATTACAGCATTTTGTATTACAAAAAATGCATTCTTATTTCCTAAATGCTCTTAAGCATAACATTTACATAACCATTCAGTTAATTTACCGTAACATGGGGAATGTACTTTACACTCTGGCAGTTAGTTCAAACATACTTATAAATTTCCTTAGCAATTAGCAAGTTTTCTCATGCTACCCCACCCGTTATTCATATCTGGGTGGCTTTTTTTAAAACGCAACCATGTTACCAAATTGTTACTATGCACATTTAAATCACATTCTTTTTCACATAGCTGCTTTACCGTAATAAGAAATTATATTCACCTACTTAAATCTAGTAATTCATTTTATGAAAATCATTAATGTTAATAATACTTTAGCAAAAGAAGATTACATTTTATGTGAAGATGAAAAGGTTTTTGCAGATATCTCTTTCAGCAAACAAACCAAATTTGTACGCATTGTAAGCAACCATGGCAAAAGAATTTTCTCTTTTGAAAAAAAGGGTTTCTTAAATCCCAGAAAATATATCAGGAACGAATATGGCATCAGGATGGGGATGATTGAAGAGTTAAAACCCGGCACTGGTGAGGGCGTTGTGGAACTGGATGACAAAAGATATTTTTATGTTTTTGATCAGAATAATACAGGTGAGCTTAAATTATATGATGAATACATGCAGCAAAACCTGATCACCTGTAGCTTTAATACCATTAACCTGGGCATTAATAAAACAAAATCTTTACTGGATAATAAGTTTGCAAATTTATTATTATTGTTATGCTGGTATACTTTTCAGCCACACCATACAGGAGTAACAAAAATGTTGTCAGATGCAGATTTAATATTGGCATAACGGCCCGTTAATGATCTGTTTATATTACAGGCGTTTCTTTGTGAAACACCTGTAAATGAAAATACCCCTTTTACTGGCCTTCCTCTTCTTTGAGTTTATATCTGTTGCCCAGCAACCCCTTCCCCCTCCCAATGTATTTATTATTACCACCGATGGTTTTCGCTGGCAGGAAATATTCAATGGCGCCGATTCGCTGATCATCAATGACCCAGACTATGTAAAAGATACCGCATTGCTGAAGGAAATGTTTTGGCATGATGATGTGCAGGAAAGAAGAAAAAAGCTGATGCCCTTTGTATGGCAAACCCTTGTAAAAAAGGGCTCGATCTACGGCAACAGATATTTTGACAATAAGGTAAATGTGGCAAATGCTTATCGGTTTTCATATGCCGGTTATAACGAAATCTTCACCGGCTATGCCGATCCTGCAATAATAGGCAACCGCAAAAAAAACAACCCGAACCAAAATCTGCTTGAATATGTAAACAAGCAGCCGGATTACAAAAACAAGATTGCTGCATTTGCCAGCTGGGACCTGTTTGAATACATTTTTAACCGGAAGCGTTCGGGATTTTATTTAAACAATGGCCATGAACCGGTAGTGCATGATTCGCTTTCAGGTGTAGAATTATTAGCAAATGGAGTACAGGAATATGCCTTTAATAACCGGCAAGCAACCAGAAATGATATGCTCACCTTTGTAACAGCAAAGGAATATATTCAAAACAATCATCCTAAAGTGGTGTTTATCGGATTTGGTGAAACAGATGAGTATGCCCACAAAGGCCACTATGACGGTTACTTACAAAGTGCCCATCTTTTTGATGAGTACCTGGCCCAGCTTTGGTACCTGGTAAATAATGACCCCTTTTATAAAAACAATACCAGTTTTATCATTACCACTGATCATGGCCGTGGCCAAAAGCCGGCAAACTGGGTGAGGCATGGCTCATTAACACCCGGCAGCAGCAGCACCTGGCTAATAACTGCGGGTAATGGTTTTATACCTGAAGGGGAAATAAAAAACAAAGGGGAGATTTTTAATGTTCAGTTGGCACAAACCATTACAGATTTGCTGGGATACCCTTTTGCCCCTTCGCATCCTGTAGCAGATCCGTTATCCGGATCTGTTCCTTCAAAAAATAGTAACATTGGTTTAACCCTGCGGTAATGTTTCGATAATCTGTTGCAGATAATTTGCATTAAAAGTAAATTTTTATGCAAAAAACAACTGCGTTTTTCAATGAGAATAAAATTTACTCTATAGGTTTGTTAACCATCCTGCTTTCCGCATCAGTATATTTAATGCTTGCAGGAAAAGAAGGTTCATTTATTTTACTCAACAGTTATCATCCGTTTTTACTAAATGTTTTTTTTATTAATTATACGTTTATGGGTGATGGCATTTTTGCACTTTGCCTGGTTGGTGTACTGTTTTTTTACTTTAAAAGAAAAAAGCTGGCAGTTGCCCTGCTCAGTTCGTTTTTGATTTCAGGAATAGCCGTACAGCTGATTAAAAACCTGGTGAATTCGCCCAGGCCAAAACTTTATTTTGAACCCGGCACCTATCTGAATTTTATAGACGGCGTTACCCTTACCGGAAACGCAGGTTTTCCTTCCGGACATACCGCTACTGCATTTGCCATGGCCATTGTATTGGCATGTATGTTAAAAAATAAAAAATGGCAGTTGCTCATCCTCCCTGCAACCGTATTGATTGGTTATTCCCGGATTTACCTGGCGCAGCATTTTTTACCGGATGTGATTGTAGGTGCAATACTGGGCAGCATATCCGGTGTATTGGCACTTTACCTCAGCGAAAGGCGCTTTAGTATTAAACCATTATTTAAAAAGGTTTACCGCGTTTCGTCTGAACCGGAACCTTCAACTGCTGGTATACAAACAGCATGATCAATGTGCTTGACAACCGCATACTCAAATTCGGGCTGGTTGGCCTGAGTGGTATGGTTATCGATTTTTCGGTTACCTGGCTTTGTAAAGAAAAACTTGGTTTCAATAAATACTTGTCCAACTCTCTTGGCTTTTGCTTTGCAGTAACCAGTAATTTTTTCTTTAACCGGTACTGGACATTTGAAAGTGATGCACACGCTTTACCTGGGCAGTTTGCCAGGTTCATGCTGGTATCATTATCCGGCCTGGCTATAAATAATGCTATGCTTTACCTGCTTGTAAAAAAATTACCATCAAATTTTTATCTTCTGAAACTTGTTGTTATAGGCCTTGTTTTTTTCTGGAACTACGTTGCAAATTTTCTGTTCACTTTTAACTGATCCGGTTGAATTATAAAAATAAAACACTGCTGCTTATTTTAATTGCAACAACTATACGCTGTATTATCGCTTGCTGTATAGAACTGGGCAATGATGAAGTGTATTACCGGATGTATGCCCAATATCTGCAGTGGAATTATTTTGACCATCCGCCAGTTACAGGTTGGCTTATAAGGTTAACCACTGCCAATCTTTATTTTGACAGTGCATTTTTCATTCGCCTGGGTGCCATCATTTCCGCATTAATAACCACCTGGTTTATTTTCTTAAGCGGTAAAAAACTGAATAATGATTACTGTGGATTTTTGGCTGCATTAGTTTATACCTGCAGTATTTATGGCAGTATCATAGCCGGCACTTTCATACTTCCGGATTCGCCCCAAATGGTCTGCTGGTCGGCAGCATTGTACTTACTCATCAGGATCTCTGGCTACAGCCGTATCAACCGCTCAAAAAAAAGAGACCTGCTGCTGTTTGGCCTTGTTGCGGGTATTGGCATGCTGTGTAAAATACATACTGTTTTTTTGTGGATCGGCCTCCTGCTATATATTATTCATCATAACCGGCAATGGCTCAAAGAACCGGTATTATACATTTCGGGAGCTATCACCATAGCCATATTTTTTCCGGTAATAAAATGGAATATCGACAATCATTTTATCACTTATCTGTACCACAGCAAAAGGGTTGATGTAACAGAGAGCGGTATTGATATCAGTTCGCTTATAACCTTTACAGGAGGCCAGGTTCTTTATTCCAACCCAATCATTTTTATTTTGATCATTGCAGCAACAATTGCTGCTTTTAAAAATAATTTGCCGGTTTATTTATCACAGAAGAGGATGCTGCTGTATAGCAGTTTACCGTTGATAATTATGGCAACCCTTATCTCCTTATTTAAGCAAACACTCCCGCACTGGACCGGTCCTGCATATACAGGATTGATTTTACTGACAGCCTGCTGGTTAAGCAAAAAAAACCTTAAATCAACTTTTGAGAAACGGTTTATGCCCCAAATTTTATTGATAGCCGTTGCTTTTCAATTGCTGGTGATCACTTCAGGCATTGCCCTTATTAATTTTATGCCCGGCACCATCGGTAAAAAAGAAAAATTACAATTAGGTGAAGGCGATTTTACACTGGATATGTTTGGGTGGAAAGCGTTAAAAACTCAATTTCAAAAAATTGCCAGAACAGATATACAGACAGGCGCTATGAAAAAAGATGCTTTCATCATCAGCAATAAATGGTTTCCGGCTTCGCATATTGATTACTATGTTGCCATGCCGCTTCAAAAAGAGTTAATAGCCTGTGGTGATACAACTGATATACACCAATACGCCTGGATAAACAATGAAAGGAATAAACTGAAGCCCGGTGATGATGCTTATTGCATTGTGCCCTCAAATAATTATTTTAACCCGGGTGAATTATTTGCCGGAGATTTTGCAAGCATATTACCACCACAAATTTTACAACAAAAAAGGAATGGAAAAATTTGCCGTTATTTTTATATCTGGCGCATGAAAGAATACCGGATGAAGTAAGGCCTCCGGATGTTATAAACGGAGGCCTTTATTACTAACCTTTGCCGACAGGAAAAGGAGCATTATAAAAGTAAAAGACAGATATTTCCCGTAAGTTAATACCTCATTAAGCAATCGTTATATTGCTTTTAGTTCTTCGGCAGACCAGGAATCCCTTGAAGCCGCCAATGTATTTTTTAAAAAACGGCTGTACCAGTTGCCGGAATTTTTAACAATCCTTCTTTGTGTTTTAAAATCTACGTGCACAATCCCAAACTTTGGATAATAACCCTCTGCCCATTCAAAATTATCCAGCAGGGTCCAGATAAAATAGCCGTTTACATTTACACCCTCTCTTTTTGCCAGTAAAACCTGGGCAATATAGTCCTGCAAAAATTTTACCCGCTTCGGGTCATCCACTTCATCCCCATCATAACAGTCATTAAAAGCGGCTCCGTTTTCAGTAACGATAATTTCATTGATCGTACCATAACCCTGCAGGCGTTTTAATGCATTATAAATACTGGGAGGATACACTTCCCAATCCATCAGGGTATGTGCTGCATTTCTTTTACTGGCCTTAATTATCCTGGCTTTAACAAAGGGCATGAGCGGTGCATAGGTCACAAACTCCCGGGTATAATTCTGCAGGCCTATAAAGTCCATATCAAATGCCAGTTTCCTTTCATCAAACGGAAGCATGAAGCGCTCGATACGCTCCAGTATTTTAAGGTCTTCAGTAGGGTAACCAAGGCCCAGTAATGGTTCTAAAAACATCCGGTTTAGCAATGCATCTACTTTTACTGCTGCATGGATATCCTTTTCATTGTTGTACCGGTATGGTTCAATATGCGAATAGGAAAAAGTGGTTCCCACTTTACATTCGCTGCGCAACGATTTTATAAGCCGCCCTCCTTCCGCCTGGCACATTGCAGCATGATGTGCTGCTGCAAGAAAACTGCTTAACCCTTTTTTACCGGGTGCATGAACACCCAAAAAATAACCGGCACCGGTAAACACCATCGGTTCATTAAGTACCATCCAGTATTTAACCCTGTCACCAAAATTTTTTATACAGCAATCCACAAAATAACTGAACCAGTGAATAATATCACGATTTGCCCACCCGCCTTTTTGCTGCAGGGCTTCGGGTAAATCCCAGTGATAGATCGTTATCCAGGGCTCAATGCCCAGTTCAAGGGAAAAGTCGATCACCCGGTTATAAAAATCAATACCCTTATGGTTTACTGCACCAACCCCCTGGGGCAATATGCGGCTCCACGAAATTGAAAACCTGTGATTGGGAATGTTGAGCTTATACATCAGGGCTATATCCTCTGCATAATGCTTATAAAAATCACAGGCTACATTCCCATGATCGTTATTGTATATTTTATTCTTTCGCTGGGTGAATGTATCCCATATGGATGGGCCCTTTCCATCTGCACGGTGTGCTCCTTCAATCTGGTAAGCCGCAGTAGAAACACCCCATTTAAAATCGTCTCCAAAATCATTTTTTGTAAAAAGCATATTCTTTATTCAGCAAGTTGATTTAATATTTTTCCCAGGCTCTTTTCTTTTAATTTTTTTACTGAATAAACCCTTTCGCCCAGTTCAGCAGGTTTTTCTTCACCGGTATGCCCATGTTTTTTAATGATCATGTTAATTATTCTTTGCGTGGTATCGGGATAGTTAACCATTAATAACTGCTTTCCGCCGGTCCATGCTTTAATTATATCCAGGTGCTTTTTCTTTAGGCTTTTAATTACAGGTACATGCATGGTTTTCAAAGCCGCTGCATTGCATTGTTGTTCATACTGGCCCTTCATGGGTATTACCATCAGTTTCTTTTTCAAATACAAAGCCTCTGCGGGTGTTTCAAAACCGGCACCACACAACACACCGGCAGAAGTTACAAAGCTTTCAATAAATGCTTCATTGTGTATAGGTCTTATGTGCACATTGTTTTCTTTATACTCCTTTTTTGTATGCTTACTGAACACCTGCCACTTAATGTTTTTAATTTCCCCCAGCACCTTAATGATCCTTTCATCACTGTATGCAGGCAGGTAAACGGTATAGTGTTCTTTATTTTCAGGCTTTGCATTTCTTATCTGGCTTCTAATCACAGGCGTAAAAATATTTTTATCATAAGCGCCAAAATGAAAGCCATAAGCGGCTGTAACCGGTGCATAATTATTAAGCACCACTTTGCCAACCATATCCTGTTTTTTTGGTTTGGGCGATTTTTTATTGATCACTGCTGCCTGGTGGCTCAAACCTATACAAGCCTTGTTTTTCATTTTGCATGCCCAGGCGCTGACGGGTTCAAAATCATTTAACACCAGGTCGTAATCCTCAATGGGCAGGCTTTTTATTTCTTTGTACAGCTGTTTTAAATTACTCTTGCGGTATGTGGCCAGCAGATCTATTCCACCGTTTTTTCCAAAAATAAAACTGAGGCCTTTAAACCTGTATTTTACCGGATAAGGCAGATCCACATCAGCCTGTATGCCGCTTACTAAAATATCCAGCTCTCCTTTGTGCTGTAAAATGGGTATAATATCCCTTGCCCTGCTTAAATGGCCGTTTCCGGTGCCTTGTATGGCGTACAGTATTTTCAAGCGCTTATTTTTATTGTTTCAACAGGTTGAATTCCTCTACCATATTATCAAACAGCTGTGCATTGTTCAGTAATTCCTCTTCTTCGTGATTGTGTTCATGCCAATGCTGCATTTCATTTTCATCATACCGGTATATCTTCCACTCCCCCTCAACATATTCCAATGAAGTTAAATTCTCGATCCAGTCGCCGCTGTTCAGGTACATGATCTTTCCGTGTTCATTTTCAATTTCCCGTATTTCGGGTTGGTGTATATGGCCACATATCACATAATCGTATTGGTTGGTGATGCCGATATCTGCAGCTGTTTGTTCAAAACTGTTGATGAATTTTACTGCACTTTTAACGCTGTTCTTTATTTTTTTAGATAGAGATATTTTTCCCTTTTTAAATACTTTTTCGGAGACAAAATTTGCAAAGCTGTTTATATGAATCAGGGTATCGTACCCTACGGCCCCCAGTTTAGCCAGCCATTTACTGTGTTGCATGGTTATATCAAACACATCGCCATGAAAAAACCAGGCCGTTTTGCCGTTATCCAGCTCCAGAATAACTTTATTTACAATTTTAAGAGAGCCCATTTTAAATCCAACGAACTTACGCAGCATTTCATCATGATTGCCGGTTATATAATAAATTTTAATGCCTTTGCTCATCCAGTTCATCAGGTGTTTTACCACCTTCATGTGGCTTTTGGGCCAGTATCTTTTACTAAACTGCCATATGTCTATAATATCGCCGTTTAGAATAACTGTCTTTGGCTTTATTGATTTCAGATAGCGCAATAATTCCTTTGCATGGCAGCCGTAAGTACCAAGATGAACATCGGAGAGAACCAGTATATCCAGCTTCCGCTTTTTAATTTTATCCATTAATGGATTTTAAAAAATTTCAGTGGCGGATAAAAAGCCGAAAGCATGGGAAGAAAAATTCGTACTGAGAGTTTCAGAAAAAAATATTGAATGTTTTTCATAAAACGAATTTGAGTTAGTAATCATACAAAGTGAGTCCATATGTGTAAACAAATGTTTACCCTAATGTTATGTGAAGGTTAAGTTGGCCCGGGGTGTCCGGATCCTGAAATATTACGATGAAAGCATTTTAATGCAACAGAGTGCTGCTATTTAGTCACAGGATCAGTTTCTGCATCACCCTCTTCATTTTTTGATTTATGGAAGTCGTTATTGAGCTTGTCTTCAAAAATTTTTTCATCTTTTTGATTGCGTACCACCAGGAAGATGATCAGTGCAACTGCGAAAATCCCGAATAGGATCAAAACGGTCCAGTTCATATACAAATTGTTTGCTTTAAAGTTACCATTGTTTTTTGGCCAGCCATCATCAATCCAAACCGGGCAGGTGTATACACCCGGCCCCGGGGCGCTAATACTGCTTACCTTGTATTGAAAAAAACAAAATACCCACTTCAATTTGATATTTCCAGCTATGCAAATAATTGGAAATCACGTGCTTAATAAAACTTAACATTGAAACTGCCCATCTTATATTAAATTTGCGTTAACATTTAATAAAATTAAAATGGCAACAGTAAAAAAAGCGGCAAAAAAAATTACTCCCCCGGTAGAAAATATGTTAAAGACGGTAACAGAACAGTTAAACACTTCTCTTACTTCATTAAAAACACAACTGGGCGAAAAGAAATTTAAAAAGAGAATTAAAAAAGCTGCAAAAAAATTAGTGGAAGGGGTCAAAAAAAATACTCCAAAAAAGCCCGTTACTAAATCAAAAAAGGCAATTCCTGTTAAGAAAAAAACCGCAAAACCGGCCATTAAGAAATAGAGGAATCAAATTATTTTGGTTCTCCGTTTATATACTTTTGTGCAATACGCAGCGGCCGGAACGTGAACCTCTTTTTAATATGATGCCCCCCCGTACGGTGCAATATATCACGTAGTGTTTCTATTACTTCAATAGTATAATCCCCTTTATTGATCATTACACACTCGGCCATGGCAGCATGCGTGGCATCGGTTATTTCAGAACGGGTGGCCATACCCGATTTGTTCAACGTTTCCAACACCTGGGTTGCCCAAACCACCGGTACATGAGCAGCTTCACATATCCACAGAATTTCTTCCTGGATCTCTCCCATTCTTTCAAATCCTATCTCAACGGCAAGGTCTCCACGGGCTATCATTACGCCGAAGGCTTTTTGCTGCATGCCGCAAAGTAAAAGCCCGGGAAGATTTTCCACAGCCTCATTGGTTTCAATTTTAATGATGATATGTGGCGGATGTGAAGCCAATCTGTTTAAAGTTGCCTGCAGGCCCAACAGATCGGATGGATAACGCACAAAGGAATAACCCACCATATCTGCATGTTCGCAAATAAAAGGCAAGCAGGCTTTATCAAATTCTGTAAGCGAGGAAATTGAGATCTGAGAATCGGGGAAATTAATGCCTTTGCCTTCTTTGATCTGTTGTTTTACAGAAGAGATGCGCACAATCCGCATGGCTGCTTTGTTTTTTTTAGTAGCTTCAATAAATCCCTTGATCATCCCGTCATCTATGTAAACCCTTTCTCCTTTTTTCAGCATCCCAATAATACCCGGTTCATTGGGACTTATAACTATATCATCTTCTTTAAAGCCTTTAATATCATCTGCCAGCCAAATAATCTCACCTTCCTTTACTTTTACTTTTCCTTTATCTTTCCCCTTGTTCAATAATCTTGTCCTGATCTTGGGGCCTGCAAGGTCCATATAAATTTTACAGCCAAGGCCCGTATACCGGCAGGCCCGTTTAAGGTGATGAATCATTCTTGACCAGGTGGGTTCGTCATCATGTGCACAATTGATACGTGCCACATTCATCCCGTTTTGCAGCAGGTTTTTAATTAAAGCATAATTATCGGCAAACGAAGCATCAAAAGTTACCATGATGTGTGGCGTGACCTCCTCTCTTTTTTCACCAAAAAGAATTTTACTTTTTTCAACCATCTGCCTGCGGTTATATTCATACGTGCAGTCTTCCAGTTCAGCCGGTAAATAATTTTTACCCAATCGTTGCAGTATAGATTGCAGCTGGCTGTGTATGTGGCTTTCGGAACTTGCCAGGGAAGAAAGCCCGTGAATATGCAGAGCATCCTGCAGGTCGCGGATGTCTTCACTTCTCAACACCAAATAATGAACCAGGTTTTTTGCGGCGGGCAATTGCAAAGGGTGAATGTTTTTAAACTGCAGCTCCTTTTTTTTAATTTCCTGAAGCATCTTTTTTTCAAGTTCATTTAATTGAAGCTGAATATCTTTGAGCAGGTTAGGTTTCATAAGCAAGTGTTTATCTGTTGTACCGGAGGCAATTTAGCATAAATTTTTACCGCAGATGCTGATGAAAGTCAGTATTGAACATGACGTTAGCTATTAAGATCAGAATAATGCTCCTCTTTTAAAGAATCTCCCTGATTTCTTAATTAAAAGATAATACGGTTTATTAGGTAGTTCAAAAGGGTTGCTGTCATTTCGCTTCAATTAATTGTGTTTTAATATGCGATATTATTGTTGCTGGATAATTGCTTTTCTGACCTCCTGCTCCAGCAGTAATACTACCATTAAAATAAAAGGATCTGATACGGAAGTGAACCTGGCTGTACAGCTTGCAGAATCTTTTCATGAGGTTAATCCGGGCATTTTTGTTTCCGTATCCGGTGGCGGCTCAGGATTGGGTATAGCCTCTTTATTGAATAGTACTGCCGATATTGCCAATTCTTCCAGAGGGATAAAGAAAGAGGAAATTGACTTGTTTAAAAAACAGCATGCAAAGGTTGACTCTTTTATTTTTGCACAGGATGCCATAGCATTTGTGGTGGCAGATGATCTTCCCATAGACTCCATCAGCATAACAGAACTTACTAACCTTTTAAATGGCAGTTATAAAAACTGGTCATCGCTTACCGGTAAAAATAAGCCTGTTAATATTTATGGCAGGCAAAGCAATTCAGGTACCCATGATTTTGTGAAAACCAAATTAGGGATTGCCTTTACACCTTATGCCAAACAAATGAGTGGCAATGCCCAGATACTGGAAGCCATCAGGGCCGATCATTCCGGCATTGGATATGTAGGTGCCGGTTATGTATTGCAGGGTGGCAGCAAGGGCATAAAAGTGCTTCCGGTTTATTTATCAAAAAATGAAAAAGCCATTTCTCCTTTAGACTCTTCCATGATTGCAGCCGGAAAGTATTTTTTTCAACGGCCCTTATTTCAATATTATAAAGCAGATTCGTACAATAAAATTAAACCCTTTATTGATTTTGAAAAAAGTGATGCCGGTAAAAAAATTATTCAAGCTTCCGGATATTATCCAGTAAAATTAACCCCATGAGCATAAAAAAACGGGAGCGAACAGACTGGCTGTTGAAAAAAATATTTAAAGCCACGGGGTTAATTACCATTGGATTACTAACGGGTATATTTTTAATGCTGTTGTATAACAGCATCGCATTTTTTGCCGATATAAAACCGGTTGACTTTTTAACCGGTTCGCAATGGGACCCTGAAAGTGCAGGGGGTAAATACGGTATTGCTCCGTTACTGGTAAGTACCGGCCTGGTAACGCTGGGCGCCATGCTGATCGCAATTCCATTGGGAATATTTACTGCCGCCTATTTGTCTGAACTGGCACATCCCAAAGTAAAAGCAATTTTAAAACCGCTTATTGAAATGCTGGCAGCAATACCTTCGGTGGCCATTGGTTTTTTAGGCATTGTACTGGTAGGCCCCGGCATTGCAAAAATATTTGGCATTGCAAATGGATTGAATGCCTTTAATGGTTCTGTTTTACTCGCAGTGATGGCCTTACCTACAATCATCACCATCAGCGAAGATGCTATTAATGCGGTGCCGCTCAGCCACCGGGAAGCTTCGCTTGCAATAGGGGCCAATAAGTGGCAAACTATTTTTAGAGTAACGCTGCCGGCAGCTTTACCAGGATTGATAGCTGCCGTAATGCTTGGACTGGGCAGGGCTTTGGGAGAAACCATGACCGTTTTGATGGCTACCGGAAATGCTGCGGTAATGCCCTCAGGTTTTTTAGACGCAGTTAGAACCATCACCGCTACCATCGCCATTGAAATGGGTGAAGTGCCTTATCAAACTACCCATTATTTTGCTTTGTTTGCCATTGCCGTGATCTTATTCCTGATCACTTTGCTTATTAATTTTTTGGGAGAATATTTTGCCAACAGGCTTAGAAAATTTCATGGATGATCAAAAAAATAAAATATTTTTTTAACTGGATATTACTTTTAGGAAGTACACTGCTCGTGTGCCTGATACTGGGCGTTATTTTGTGGGATATTTTTTCAAAAGGAATTTCAAGTGTCTCCTTAAATTTTATCAGCCAATTCCCAACTGATGGAATGACAAAGGGTGGGATTCTTCCGGCTGTAATAGGTACGCTGTTACTTACTTTCATCACCACCATTTTTGCAGTGCCTTTTGGCGTAGCCTGTGCCATTTACCTTAATGAATACGCAAGGCCCTCTGCTTTAACCAACATCATCAGGGCTTCCATAAGAAACCTGGCTGGTATCCCTTCCATCATTTATGGTTTATTTGGTTTAGCCTTATTTGTTCAGGCTTTACATTTAGGCACTTCTGTTTTATCGGCTGGTTTAACATTGGGTTTACTTTCTTTACCATACATCATTACTACCACCGAAGAAGCATTGAAACGAATCCCCAATAGCATGAGGGAAGCTACGCTGGCTTTAGGCGCCACACAATTTGAAACCATAAAAGATGTAGTACTGCCAAAAGCCTTACCAGGCATTTTAACCGGTGTTATATTAACCATGTCGCGGGCAGCCGGTGAAACAGCGCCCATCTTATTTACGGGAGTTGCCTTTTATATCAATGGAATTACTGCATCTCCTTACCAGGAATTTATGGCATTACCATATCATTTATATATGCTGAGTACACAGCACCAGGCAATAGAAGAGGTAAGGCCATTGGCTTACGGAACTGCCACTGTATTGATTTTACTGGTCTTTTTACTCAACATCATTGCTTTTTATATACGATTTAAAAACAGAACACAGAATTAATATGGGAGATATCAAATTATCAGCACACCACATGAATATGTATTTCGGGAAGAAGCAGATCCTGAAAAATATCAATATTGATTTTCCAAAAAACAAAGTCACCTCTTTAATTGGCCCATCAGGCTGTGGAAAATCTACCCTGCTGCGTTCTTTCAACCGCATGCACGACCTGTCGCCGGATGCAAAAATAGAAGGCAACATAAAATTAGATGATCTGGATATTTATGATAAGAAAAATTCTGTAACTGAAATGCGCAAAAGGATTGGTATGGTATTTCAAAAACCAAATCCATTACCTAAAAGTATTTATGAAAACCTTTCTTATGCATTAAACATCCATAAATTTCCCAAAAAAGAAATTCCGGATTTGATTGAAAAAGCTTTAAAAGAAAGTTATTTATGGGAAGAGGTGAAAGATGAATTAAAAAAACCGGCAGTAAAATTATCCGGCGGGCAACAGCAAAGGCTATGTATTGCCAGAACAGTAGTATTAAGACCAGAAGTGATATTAATGGATGAACCCTGCTCAGCCCTCGATCCCATCAGCACGCATAAAATTGAAGAACTGATCATGCAACTGAAACAAAATTTTACCATTGTTATTGTTACACACAATATGCAGCAGGCGCAGCGTATATCAGATAAAGTTGGCTTTATGTACCTGGGCGAACTTATTGAATTTGATACAGCAGAAAATATTTTCAAAAACCCAAAACAGGATTTGACAAGGAATTATGTAAGCGGGCATTTTGGATAAAAAACTTTATATTCTTCCTTTAAAAGAAATTAGATTAAAATAATAAACCCCAGGTGGTTTAAACGGCATTAAAAATTACCAGATATTGTAAAGCCGGTAAAATTAAATTAACCACTTTGCCAAGGGCAAAACTGCTTACTTTTTTTGAATCCAGCAAGCTGTTATGTTTTTTTACCTTTTTTATTTCATTTTTAATTGTCTTCTGTTTTTCTTCGTAGATGATCACCAGGCGTTTCAACTCTTTCATTTTTTCCTGGTAACTGAGAAATACAGCTTGCAATTCCTTTTCAAGTTCACTTAAATTACTGTCTGCAACTGGTCCCATCTCTTTTACATCCTGCAGGCATTCGCATAATTTCTGATGATTGCTTTTTAAAATTCCCTGCATTTTATAAAAAAGATTTAGCGTAAAACAAATCAGGCTTACTAAAAAAAGGCAAATTCTGCTTATTAATTACTTTGCAAATAATTACAGAAAAAAAATGTGGTTTGAAGGAAAAACAGCTTTTACCATTCATAAATAAGTTAAATAAAAAAGCAAAGCCGTGTGTCTGCATATGAAGGCACTTAAATTGAAATTTTTGACGGGCTTGACCTGGATATTGAAGAAGAAACCTGACAATAATTTTGTCAGGTTTCGGTAAAATTAGGTAATGCAGTTGCTAACACTGTTAACAAATCATAACCAAATTATTAATTATTTGCTCACCGGTTAAAGCACAAAAAAATTTGTGCAGTGCAACTGTCAGCAGTGGAAACAGATCATAAAGAAAATAGTCCTTTTTTACAGCGATTTATAACACAATAATTTTTTCGCTCAATACAGTTTTATTGTACTTATCTGAAACTTTCACAATATAGATTCCTTTTCCTGTTAATGCCGGGAGTTTAACGGTAAAAATATTGCTTTTTCCTGCTACACGTATAGTCTGGTTTATTATCCGTTGTCCTGTAATATCCATAACACTTATATCATAACTGCCGGCCTCAGTATTGGCAAACTGAATTCTAAATTCATTTGATGTAACAGGATTCGGAAATACCTGTATCACCTGATCACTTGTAAGATCGGTATTAACAATCATGCTTCTGTCATCATCATCATTTTTATCTTTTTTCAACTTAAGGATATTACTGTTTGCCATATCAGATGAATGCCATGTATTGGCAGCATGTAAACGATGAGCAACAAATGTTTTAAAATCAACCGAATAAATATCTGTTGCATCAACAGAACTTCCTATAACCACCCGGTTGGTGCGGTAATCAACCGCCGCGCCACTGGTTGTAAATGTCAGCGGAAGACCGGTAATGGTACCCAGGTATTTAGCCACTTTCGTTTCAATCTTTATTTTGAAAACATGATTACGTGAAGTTACCAGGTACAGCAGGTCGTCATCAGCTGCAATGATATCGCCGCCATAACTATTGCATACTTCATGAACAGATACTTCATTAAAAGGTGCATTGATCAAAGAACCCAGATTGCTGATACGATGATTACGCGTATTGAACTTTACCAGGTTTTTTCCATCATTGGTTAATGCATAACCGTTCTCCTCATCGCCAATGACCATTCTTGTAAAAACATTGCTTTGGTCAGTTGCTTTTGGAAATAGACCGGTAAAATTACTGGTTACAATGTGTGTCCGCATTGTTCTAAGATCAATATAACTGAGGCGGTCTGCTAACATCGGTGTGTAATACAGACGCCTGTTTTTTTCATCAAGCGCGATGGCAGCAACCCCATTAAACAAAGGAGAGTTGGCAATTGTGTCATTGCTGTTGAGCAGGCGCATCAGTATGCTGCTAAAAGTTCCAGTTCTCAGATCAATCTTACGCAGGTAATTCCACCTGGCGCCATTTTGCACCGAATCGGTTATTGTATAGGCCAGCTGTTTATTTGACTGCCCTTTTACCATTACTGACAAGCAAACTGCTGCAATAAAAACATATGTAAAACGTAAAACTTTTTTCATAAAACTTTTTTTTCAAAATTATTTCCTTCAATATCTGCATGTAAGTTACATTCTTTGTGTACTCAATAAGATGAAGTTATTGTGAACTTTATGTAATGTTTTGCTCACATAATTTCAAATTTTATTTTCAGTAAAATCCACAATTTTTTAATTATAATCCGACAGCACTAAACATTAAATAAAAAAAGAGAGCCCCTTTCGGGGCTCTCTCTCTGAGTTTCAGATATTCACTAACGCTGTTAATTCACTTTAACCAGTTTCAGTGTTTTACGTTTGTTACCTTGGGTAACTTCCGCAAAATAAACTCCGGCCGGTAAACGATTGGCATCTATCCTCATCAACGAGTTTGTTTTGATAACCTGCACATTCGGGAACAAGTTAATTACCTTACCGTTTACATCCACAAGGCGGACGTTTACAGGCGTGGTATTATCACTGCTCTTAATTGTCAGGTTAAAATAACTGTTACTTGGATTAGGATACACATTCAGATCAAATTCCTCTGTTTGTGTAACAATCGGGCCTTCTGGTTCTGCCAGTAAAGTACCACATGCCACTTCAACAATCTGCCATTGCTCATTGGTATTGCTGCCAGTTCCTTTTTGTATTACGTCAGCACCATTTTTGGTACTTGCGTCTTTAACCGACATTGCTTTACCACTGTGCTTAGCCTTGATCACAAAAAATGCACCACTGGCAGTTAAACTCCATTTCTCATAATCATTGCCGCCATAAGTGTATTGCCTAATCTCCCTGTTATCTGATGAGCTTCCACCTTCAACACGAAGTGACTTACCACTGTTAACATTAATGATCTGGTAGAAACCAGGCTGAACCTGTACAAACCTGAAGGTTGAACAAGTAGAACTTGTCTGCTGTTCTGCACGCTTGTTGTTGTCGGTTGAACAATTGTAAATACTCATTGCTTTACCACTGTTGCGGTTAACCAGCCTGTAGCACTTGTTAGGATCAACAGGCCCGCATTGCGGAGCAGCGATCGTAATGTTGCCTGAAGCTGTACAACCTTTTGAATCTGTAACCGTAAAGGTATAAGTACCGGTACCTCTTGTAAATGTTCCTGTTCCGGTATAAGGAGCAGTACCACCGGTTGCCGATACCGTAACTGTTGTTGTAGTACCACAGAAAGGTATGGCTGGTGCTGTAGCTGATACTACCAGTTGGGCCGGTTGTGCTATAGTAACTGTTGTTACAGTGCTACAACCTGTTGCATCTGTTACAGTAAAGTTCCATGTGCCAGCTCCCCTGGTGAATGTTCCTGTTCCTGTGTAAGGAGCAGTTCCACCGGTTGCAGCTACAGTTACTGTTGTAGTTCCACCAAAACAATTGATTGGGGCTCCCACAGATGATGTTGCAGCCAGTGTAGAAGCGGTTACCACTACCTGGTCGGTAGCTATACAACCTCTGCAATCTGTTGCAGTAACTTCATAAGTACCCGGTGTATTAACCGAGATGCTTTGAGTTGTGCCAACAACTGTTGCTCCGCGCTTCCACTGATAGGTAACATTACAAACAGCAGGAGGACAACTGTTATACTTCAACACTTTTACATAATCAAACAAACCTTCAATGGCCTGGCCAAATATGGTGTTTGATACATAAGACTCGATAGAGTATGTTAAAGAAGTAGTACCACCCACTACGCTTGGTGCATTCTTGGTGATGATATCGAGGTTTGGACCTGCCTGGCCACGGAAATTGTTGGTATCCGCATCAAGCACACCATTGATCCTGTAGCGCTCACCTTTGTAACTATCCCCTTCAAATGCAACAATGGTAAGCTTTGCATCGGCTGTGCAGCCTGTTGGAACACTTACATTGTTGATTGTAGTAGAATAAGTACCTGCAGGATAAGTGAACACAAATTTCTCTGTGTTAACATGGATCCTTGCACTTGGCAATGAAGCCTGCTCGTAAATTACGGTCATAGCCCATCCGCCATAGGCAGAGTTATCATAGCAATAAGGACTTCCGTTACTCCAGTTCAGGTCTTTTACTGTAAAAGTACCACCTGCTGTTACCAGACTGGTTACATCCTTTCTTGCTGCAAAATAACTGAAACCTCCACTCCTGGTAGCAGTCTTGGTTCCATCGGCAGTTACACTTGTGAAAGTTCCACTACCGGGACGACGCAGACTAACTTTATTATCCAGGCTGCCAGAACCAGACCAGTACAGGTATGCTTTTTTAATAATAGCGCCTGTTGGGATGGTCAGTGTTTTAGATGTTTCACTGATCTTTCCACAGTTGTTCCTGTTTTCAGACTGGCTGAATGTATTACCGATGGTGATATGGTCAATGTTACCACTGAACAATCTCATATCGGCTGTACTGCCGCTAACTTCTGTAAAAGGTGTTGCTGCAGGAAGTCCTGCCGATACTCCAGATACAGTAGCTGCCAATGTAACACTTGCACCGCTGCAAAGCGTTTTATCAGTACCGGCATTTACTACCAGTGAACAACCGTTTGAAGCAACGGTTACTGTTGCAGTAGCTGTACATCCTCTTGAATCTGTTACAAGAACTGTATAAATTCCTGCTGCTAAACCTGTAGCGGTCTGAGTGGTTTGTCCACCAGGAGTCCACAGGTAAGTGTAAGGTGCAGTACCGCCGGTTGCATTGGCAGTAGCTGTTCCGTTAGACCCGCTTGTTGCAGGAGTTGATGTTGTTGTAACTGCTATAGCTGCTGGTTGAGCAATGGTAATGGTAGTTACCGCTGTACATCCGTTAGCATCTGTTACGGTAAAGCTGTAAGTACCTGCTGTTCTGCTGAAGGTTCCCTCTCCGGTGTAAGGAGCAGTTCCGCCAGTGGCAGATACAGTAACTGTGGCTGATCCACCGTTACAAGCTATTACTGTTGCAGTTGATGCAGCAACCAATACGGCAGGTTGTGCAATGGTAATGGTAGTTACCGCTGTACATCCATTGGCATCAGTTACGGTGAAAGTATAAGTACCTGCTGTTCTGCTGAAGGTTCCTGTTCCTGTATAAGGAGCAGTACCACCTGTTGCAGCTACAGTAACGGCAGATGAACCACCGTTACATAAAATTGCAGTTGCACTTGATGAAGCCACCAATACTGCAGGTTCTGCAATAGTGATGGTCGTTACCGATGTACATCCGTTGGCATCAGTTACAGTAAAGCTGTAAGTACCTGCTGTTCTGCTGAAGGTTCCTGTTCCGGTGTAAGGAGCAGTTCCGCCTGTGGCAGATACGGTAACGGTTGCTGATCCGCCGTTGCAAGAGATTGCAGTTGCAGATGATGAAGCAACCAATACTGCGGGTTGAGCTACAGTAATTGTAGTTGATGATGAACATTCGTTTACATCGGTTACGGTGTAGGTATACGTACCTGCGGTTACATTAAATGTTCCTGTTCCGGTATAAGGAGCAGTTCCACCTGTTGCAGATACAGTAACTGTAGATGAACCACCGTTACATAAGATAGGCGTTGCTGTTGCAGTAACAACAATTGCAGCTGGTTGAGCAATGGTAATGGTAGTTACCGCTGTACATCCATTGGCATCTGTTACTGTAAAGCTGTATGTGCCTGCTGTTCTGCTGAAGGTTCCTGTTCCTGTGTAAGGAGCAGTTCCACCTGTTGCAGATACAGTAACAGTAGATGAACCACCGTTACAGATTATTACAGTGGCACTTGAAGAAGCAACCAATGCTGTTGCTGGTTCTGTAATGGTAACCGAAGTTACTGCTGTACAACCATTGGCATCAGTTACGGTGTAATTGTATGTGCCTGCGGTTACCGTGAAGGTTCCTGTTCCGGTGTAAGGAGCAGTTCCACCTGTAGCACTTACGGTAACTGTAGAGGTTCCACCGTTACATAAGATCGCAGTGGCACTTGATGAAGCAACCAATACTGCAGGTTCTGCAACGGTAATTGAAGTTACCGAAGTACAACCATTGGCATCAGTTACGGTGTAATTGTAGGTGCCTGCTGTTACCGTGAAGGTGCCTGTTCCGGTGTAAGGAGCAGTTCCACCTGTAGCACTTACAGTAACTGTAGATGAACCACCGTTACATAAGATCGCAGTTGCACTTGATGAAGCAACCAACGCTGCTGGTTCTGCAATGGTAACAGAAGTTACCGAAGTACAACCATTGGCATCAGTTACGGTGTAATTGTAGGTGCCTGCTGTTACCGTGAAAGTGCCTGTTCCTGTGTAAGGAGCAGTTCCACCTGTTGCAGATACAGTAACAGTAGATGATCCACCGTTACACAATATTGCAGTGGCACTTGATGAAGCAACCAACGCTGCTGGTTCTGCAATGGTAACAGAAGTTAC
>CALRVV010000027.1:0-30105 GCA_943371705.1 Chitinophaga pinensis
AACCGTAAAACGTTGAAACTGGTGAAACTGAACTAAGCGTAATAGGTTTTAAATATAAAAAAAGAGGCTGCGATTGAGCAGCCTCTTTTTTTTATACAGTTGAAGCGCAAATCCTGTCTTTAAGGGGATATTCTAAAATCTAAAAGTCAAGTCAGTTACTGATAAAAAATAATGTATAACCCTTATACAGATAATTTTATGGGCCTGTCATATTTTATAAAGTGTTTGAATATTGCCAGGCATTGGTTTTGGATGTTTTCATTTCAGGGTATTAAAAGTTATGATAGTCGGAAAATATTTGTAAATTGAGTATTCATAAAAAAAATAACGTTTATGCCTGAAACAAAAGCATATGCCGCACATAGTGCCACTGCTAACCTGGAACCATGGACATTGGAAAGAAGAAGTCCTAAACCACATGATGTTCAAATGGAAATTCTGTTCTGCGGTGTTTGCCACAGCGACCTCCATTTTGCACGCAATGAATGGGGTATGTCGGTGTATCCGATTGTACCCGGCCACGAAATTGTGGGCCGCGTAACCGCGGTGGGCAACCATGTACAAAAATTTAAAGTAGGCGACCTCGCCGGAATCGGTTGTCTGGTTGACAGTTGCCGCGAATGTGATAATTGTAAAGACGGACTTGAACAATATTGTGCACAGGGCGCTGTATTCAGCTACAACGGCAATGAAAGGGATGGAAGCGGCAATACCTATGGAGGGTATAGCAAAAGTATTGTATGCCACGAAGATTTTGTACTGCATATTTCTGATAAACTTGACCTTGCAGCCACCGCACCTTTGCTTTGCGCGGGCATTACCACTTACTCGCCGCTTCGCCACTGGAAAGTAGGCAAGGGTATGAAAGTAGCCATACTGGGTTTGGGCGGACTGGGGCATATGGGGGTTAAGTTTGCAGTAAGCATGGGCGCCGAAGTAACCATGCTGAGCCATACGCCTTCCAAAGAAGCCGATGCAAAAAGGCTGGGCGCACATAAATTCATCCTTACCAGTGATGAAGACCAGGCCAAATCGGTGATGGGTTATTTTGATTTTATTTTAGATACGGTTTCGGCACAGCACGATTATAATTTTTACCTGGGTATGCTGCGCACCAACGGGGTGATGGTATGTGTGGGCGTGCCGCCCGAACCTACACCGGTACATTCCATGAGCCTGATCTTTGGACGCAAGAGCCTGGGCGGTTCGCTCATTGGCGGTTTACCCGAAACACAGGAGATGCTGGACTATTGCGCCGAACACAATATTGTAAGCGATATTGAAATGATACACATGGATCAGGTAAATGAAGCTTATGAGCGTTTATTGAAAAGCGATGTGAAATACCGCTTTGTGATTGATATGAGTACCTTGTAATGGTATAATTTTAAATCAGATAAACCGGCTGGTGAACAAGGCAACGGCATTTGTTTTTAAAAAACAGGTACCCGTTGCAGTGGTTCAGGTATTGTGCAAGCCATAATAAGATGCAGCATCTGGTTATGGTACCGCTGCTGCTGTTATTTTACAGATTCAGACCTACGCCTGCCGCTAAGTTTATACATCACATACCCAAATCCAACAAGCAGGTGAAGCATGATAATACCAAAGAGGATCATTTCGGTGATGTTCATCATTGTGTTTTAACTGCAAGTTCCGGATTAAGCATCTTATAATGGGTAACATTAGTGACACAAGCTGAGATAAAAATGCAGATATGTTGTTTATATTTTTACAGCAGCATTTGCCAGTTCCGTGGCTATAAAAAACCTGACCAGGTTCAGATAAACATGAACCAAGCCAGGCAAATTGATATTTTATTTTGGTGATGTATTAATTCTTTACATCCAGGATCATTTCCTGCCCATCTTTAACAGCCCTTATGCTGTTGTTTTTTCCTATCGTAATTCTTTCATATTTATTTTCAACCAGTACCTTTCCCTGTTTGTTGATTATTCCTGCAAGTCCGTTTTTGCGGGTTATGGCAAATGAGCCTTTAAAACCGCTGATATATTCATATGTATTGGGAACAATTACTTTTCCGGCCATATTAAGTAAACCTATTTTGCCATCTTTGGTGGTATAGGCAATGGCATCAGTTCCAAAACCCCCTATCTTATCATAAGTTGGTTTTACAATTTCTTTACCATCCTGTGAAATAATACCGCAATGGCCATCTTTCCATACAATGGCAAGGCCTTTATTAAATTTCCCGATCTTGTCATATTGCTTGCTTACTTCCTGTGCAAACCCCTGAAATGTAAGTAAGGCCAGAATAATGAAGGTTATCTTTTTCATAATATTTATTTTATAAGAATTATACCTGAAATGCAGTTACAATGTAGGTACAGAAAAAAATAAATTATATGACAGGGGGCAGGTTTTGAAATGATTCTTATCAATTATAGATCCACATCAGCACCGGTTTTTTGGAAGTTTTGATATAATTGCTTAAAACCGGAAGGAATCCGGGCGACACGGTTGGGCAACCCGCACTTTGAAATATTTTATTAGGGTATGTTTCACTTTCAGGAATGTGTACATCCGCATGTAAAACAATGGCACGTTCATAAGCTTTATTGTTGGTGCTGTCCAGGCCATATAATTTAAAAGCCAACCCATAAGCGCCATTATACGAATGGCCAATTTTATATCTACCAAGAGAAGTTTTAAAACTGTAATTGTTATTGGAAAAAATCAGTGCGTCTTCACTGTTCTTTACAGTAGAACCAAAGCCATGTGCTACCAGGGAAGCATTTTCAATGATATCTTTCTTAATGTTATAAACAAAAAAACGGTTTTTTCCGGAAGGCAATGACATGTCTACCAGGAAGCAATATTCAGTATTGAAATTATTGGCTGTTGCATATTGCCTTACAGATGCAGCCTGCAGTTTTAAGCGTTCAATGGCAGATTTATACTTAATGTCAACCGCATTTTCAGATGAATCAGCATCAATAGTATACTTATTTTCATTTATGAAATTAAAATAGGCGTCATGCAGTTTATTGCCGGGTGTATTTCCTTTGTGCAGTATTTTGGCAGGTTTAGGTAAAGCACTGGCAGACGCATTAACAGATGCGACAAGCATGGCAAAGAAATTTAAAAACCCAATAACTGTTTTCATATTTCAGAAGTTTAATTCAGGTTTATAAAAAGAACTGGTAAAATATCGTATACCTATTGTTTACAAAGTTACCACATTTTCGGAACGAATCCTGTTAAGATCCTCAATTGGCATGTATTTAGTAATATCTTAACTAAATATTTCAGTTGCAGTTATTTTAGGTTATGTATGTTGAATTTAATCAGGCTGCAATGACTGCCGTCATATTTTGATAATACTCACCGATTTAACTTTGTAACAGCGTTGATCGTTCACTTTAACATACATAAACGGGATAACTTAATATGTATAAAGAGCAAATAATTTTAAAGTTCTTCTGCAAATCATCCGGGGTTTTGGCTTTAATATCAATTTTACTGCTGTTGCCACCGGTCTGTTTTTCAACACCTGTTGTGGACACTTCTGCTTATACAAAAGCCAAAGTAAGCTTACTAAAAACATTAAAAAAGAAAACCTTCGACAGGGCCTATACACAAAGTATCGACCGGTTTTATGCTGTTTCCTGCGACTCACTGATCAAAAAAAACAGTACTGTCGACGACAGGCCGATCAAAGATATTCTTACAAAATTATTTGAAGTATGCGATCAGAAACTCAGTACCAGGGCTATACATGCACTAAGGATACCGTCATTAAACAACGATTTCCTGGTCACATTAAATACCTATAAGAAGACTTCTATCCGTAATTTATACATGAAAATAAATGTATCAAAAACCCAGATCCTTCAATCTGTATTTGACGGGCTGTTGCTGGGCGACAGTATAAAAACCTTTGCCGGCCTCAGGGAAATGTTGTATGATCCTTATTATATTTCAAGCAGGATCGAGATGCCTCAGTATGCATCTTTCAAAGACAGCTTGCTGTACAGGCTGGCTAACGGGGCACCTGCCATACTCGTAAAAAAACTAACGGCAGCAGATACGTTTTATTCCACGCTTGTAAATAAAAGTAACAGCAGGACAGTAAAAGCTGTTTCCCTTATCAGGCCCGATGATAATTTTGATAAAATATTACCCTTTGCGATGGCCATTTTTGAAAACAGGATCACAGCAGAGAAAATAAAAGAACTTATGCTTGTGCCACAGGATTATTACCATGCGCTGGCAGAAGAAACGATCCGGCTTCATACGGATCCGGATCCGGAAATACATTCTTTTTTAAAACAACCTGTTGCAGACTTAAATAAAAAAATTGCCAATCATTATTTCATCAAAGCAATAAATGACCTGCATGAATCACCGGATAATATACGATTCGTGTCATTAAATACACTGCCTGCACTTGACCTGTATTTTATTTTACTTGCCGGCAGCAACGAACTGGTAATCGGCGGCAGCAGTGCATTGTATACTTCAAGTTTTTTGTATGTGTATAAAAAATTCCTTAAGGAGACAGAGAAGGAAGGGTTGGATGTTTTTTTTGAGGGTATAAAATATTATCAGTTTGACCAGTTTATTTCAAATATTTCTGATTATGCCCTGGTAGATAACCTGTTAGATAACCTGAAGGAAGTAAAAGTAGCAGCGTTGCTGGGTAAATACCTGGCAGGCCTTCCCAATAAACAGCAGGCCGACAATGAAATTATACTGAATTCGATGACCATGGCCGAGGTGCTTTATGAAATCAGGCATCATGTGGTAATACGGGATGCTTTAGTTGAAAAAATAGATTCTATTCAAAAAAATCCAAGGATACAGAATTTAATGATTTACAAGCGCATGTATGAGGGATTAAAAGATATCCTGCTTGATCAAAAGGATTATGACAGTGATGACACCTATGATGTGCTTCCGGTTAAAAAGTTACAGCGGGATAATAATATGGTGCAGGTTTGTTTTTTTTATGATGATGAGGATGCAAGCAGTTCATTCAGCAACAGTACAGCGTTATACCATAGTAAGATATGGGATAAGAAAGAAGAGGGAAATTATATAGTCTTCACTTCCCGTACAGGCAATAAGATGATGGTTTTTATGAATAAGCCCAATACCAAACAGGGCTGCGACTCTTCACAGGATGAAATGTTGCGGGATATCGAACGGCAGGGCTACGAGGTTACATCCTTTATTCACAGGGGCCATAGTTATCATTTGCCGCAAAGTTTAAGAAAGATGAAAACAACTGCCCAGTTTGTATTCCTGGGCTCATGCGGGGGATATAGCCAGGTGCTTAAATTATTCGATATTAATCCCGATGTACATATCATTGCCACCCGGGCAGTTGGTTCCAAAATAATTAATGACCCTTTACTGGAAAGCATTAACCTGGAACTGGTTAATAATAACGATATAAACTGGGATGCTTTTTGGCAGGAATTCGACAGGAAATTTGAGTCAAAACTGGAGAAAGACCTTTTCTCTTCCTATATAGCGCCCAATAAATACATAGGGATTAAGTTTATCAGAAAGGTTTTTAATTATTAAGTGTTTTTTTTTATAAGGGTGATATGCAATGGTGATAACAATCAGAAAGCTAACTAATGGTCATCATTACTGTAATATACCGGTTATTATAGTTTTGATGCCAGACCCTCCAACACCATAATAAAAACATTATGAAAAAGATAATTGCAGCATTCGACGGCCTTAAATACTCCGAAAGTACCAGGGATTATGCCATTGATATAGCCAGGATAACCGGTGCTCACCTGGTTGGGGTTTTTATGGATGACTTTACCTACAGCAGTTTTAAAGTGTATGAACTCATTACCAGTGAAGGTATATCGCAAAGTAAATTAAAAAAACTGCAGCAGCAGGATAAAGCCACCCGGGATGCAGCAGCAGCCAATTTTGAAACAACCTGCAGCCATGCGGGTATTGCGTACAGTATTCACCACGATTATAAAATCGCCCTGCAGGAACTAAAGCACGAAAGTATTTATGCCGATCTGCTCATCATTGATGCACGCGAAACGCTAACCCATTATACCGAAAAACTGCCCACCCGTTTCATCAGGGATTTATTAAGTGATGTTCAATGCCCCGTGCTGGTGGTGCCCCCCAAATACGCACCGGTTAAACGGATCGCATTATTGTACGATGGTGAACCTTCCTCGGTGCATGCTGTAAAAATGTTCAGCTACCTGCTTCCCCAGTTAAAAACGCTGGAAACAGAATCCATCACCATCAGCCCGGTACACGCATCCTTGCATATTCCGGATAACAGGCTCATCAGAGAATTGATGAAAAGGCATTACCCGGATATTAAAATGAATATAGCCAAAGGGATCGCAAAAGAAGAAATTGCGAAATTACTTAAACGGGCCAGTGGTAATACCCTGGTTGTACTGGGCGGAAACAGGCGGGGAACCGTAAGCCGGTTGTTCAGGGCAAGTATGGCCGATAAACTGATGCAGACATTAAAACTGCCTTTGTTTATTGCACATAATTAATTAAACAGAAAAAATTGCCTGTTTTTTGTAAATTCAACCGGTAAAAGCAGTTGCTCATAACTACAAATACCTGTAATGGATTCTGTAACACACATTGTACTGGGTGCCTGTATGGGCGAAGCCTTTGCTGGAAAAACTTTGGGTAAAAAAGCCATGCTGTGGGGTGCCATGGCCCAAAGTATACCCGATATCGACTTTATTGCAGCATTCTGGATGGATACCTCATCAAACCTGCTTGCACACCGCGGGTTTACCCATTCCTTTTTATTCAGTATCATCATAACACCCTTGTTTGCTTTGCTGGCCGAAAAACTACACCGGCCGCATGATATATCCTTAAAAAAATGGATGCTTTTTTTTGGGGCGGTAATTTTTACACACATTATTATTGATGCCTTTAATAATTACGGTGTTGGATGGTTTGAACCTTTCAGCCACAGGCGTATATCTTTTAATGCCATTTATGTGGCCGATCCGTTTTTTTCTGTTTGGCCCGCAATAGCCTTTGCTGCACTGGTTTATTTAAAAAGATGGTCCCCAAAACGAAAAGCCTGGTGGCGTATGGGACTTGGATTAAGTACCCTTTATTTAATGTATTGCCTGTTTAATAAAACCAGTATAGATAAAGATGTAAGGGAGATCTTGCAGAAACAGCAAATCAGTCATACCCGGTATTTTACAACACCGGCACCTTTGCAAAACTGGTTGTGGTATGTAGTGGCCGGAAACAACAATGGTTATTATGTGGGTTTCCGCTCCTTGTTCGATAGTAAAAAAGAGATCAGCTTTCAGTATTTCCCACGTAATGATTCTTTGTTGAAACCTCTGGCCGGTCATGAAGAGTTGATGGACCTTACCCGTTTTTCGCAACAGTTTTATACCGTAGAAAAATGGAATGACACAATTGTTTTTAATGACCTCCGCTTTGGCCAGATCATTGGGTGGCAAAAACCGCGGGGAAAATTTGTATTCCATTATTTTCTGCAGCATCCCCGCGACAATACCATGGTGGTACAGCGTGGCCGCTTTGCAGGGTGGAACTGGCAAACGGTAGCTCCGTTTCTGAAACGCATAAAGGGAAGCTAGGCAATATCAATGACTGTATCACCGGCAGCTGTATGGATTTTGATAAATTTCATTTTCTTGAGTATTATCAAAGTTTATACTGACGCTCATCAGTGTTTTAGCCATTTTCATACTGTAGCTTAGTGTTCTAAACAGAAGACCATGAACAAGATAATATCTCCCGAAATAAGTGAAGTGATGGGTGCATTACACTATCGTCCTGCGATATCCATCATAATGCCTTTTGAACCAAAAATGGGTTTAAAAACCGAGTTGATGCATGCCCTTAACATGGCTGCAGATAAAGTAGAAAGGGAACTGCTGGAACAATACCCGGCAGATATGGAAGTGTTAATGATGCGGAAGCTGAGGTCAATTTTAAAAAACCTCAATTTCAATACCCATAAAAAAAGCATTGCCATCTTTTTATCGCCGGTGTTTGAAAAAGTGTTATACCTCGACATACCCGTTGAAGAAAAAATCATTATTGATGAATCTTTTGAAATACGCGACCTGGTATACAGCAAAAAACAGATGCACAAATACCTGTTACTGCAGTTAAGCAGCAACGAGTACCGGGTTTACCTGGGCAATTCCGAAGGTTTTATCAGGATCGTATCCAATACTCCTGGTGCTTCAGATGCCTATATCAATGACGCACCGGAAAGGGTGGCAAACTTTTCAGATAACAAAGAACGGAAAGAGATTTTGCTGGATAAATTCCTGCATCATGCAGATAATGCTCTGGATATTATTTTGCAGAGTTATAACCTGCCACTGTATGTAATGGGCACCGAGCGTGTTCTGGGGCATTTTAAAAAGCTTACAAAACACCTGGGTATGGTTACCGGTTATGTGAACGGAAATTATGAAGAATTGACAATGCCGGAATTAAAATCGGTGCTGGAACCGTTTATCACCGATTGGCAAAAAGTGGTGCAAAAAGATGTGATGAATAAACTGGATGAAGCGATCAGTAAACAAAAACTGGCTTCAGGCATTCGTGATGTATGGAGTGAAGCTGCTGCTAAAAAAGGCAGGTTACTGTTGGTTGAAAAAAATTATATGTACGCAGCCGAGCATGGCACCAGTGATGAAATTATTTATAAAGCCACCGAACCTTTCAATAAGTTTTCATATATTAAAGATGCGGTTGATGACGTCATTGAAAAAGTGCTGGAAAACGGCGGCGATGTGGAATTTGTTGAAGAAGGAATGCTTACAGATCATCACCATATTGCATTGATATTATTTTATTAAAAACAATCAAAATGAAAACAATTCTTGTTGCTACAGATTTTTCTCCGGCCGCCGGTAATGCAGTAAATTATGCAGCCGATATGGCTGTATCCATCAATGCAAAATTGCTGCTGCTGAATGTGGTACAAACGCCCATTGGCTATAGTGATCTGCCCATTGTGGTAAGCCTCGAAGATATGATGAGGAGTTCCGAAAAAGATATCATGGACCTTAAAGAAGAAGTGAAACGTAGAACCCTTGATAAAATAATTATAGAAACGGAAGTAGGTATGGGAGGATTTTTTGAGGAACTGAAAAATGTGTGCGAACGTATGAAACCCTATGCTGTGGTAATGGGAAGCCAGGGCAAAACAGCGGCAGAACATTTAATGTTTGGCACCCACGCCGTACATGCCGTAAAACATTTAACATGGCCTGTGATAACCGTACCGCCAGGTGTTCAGTTTAAAGAAATAAAGAAAATAGGGCTGGCCAGCGATCTGACCAAAGTGGTGGAATCAACACCTATTGAAGAAATTAAAACACTGGTACATGATTTTAATGCCGAACTGCATATTCTGAACACCGGAGATAAAGAGGTTTTTGATGCCGACATTGTTTTTGAATCAGGGCTGATGCAGGAAATGACCATGTCATTAAATCCAAAATTCCATTTCATTAACAATGCCGATACAGATCAGGGTATTTTGGATTTTGCTGAAAAAAATCAAATAGACCTGCTGGTTGTTTTACCCAGGCGCCATAATTTTTTAGGCAGTATTTTTCATAAAAGCCATACCAGGCAATTGGTATTACACAGCCATGTTCCGGTAATGGCCTTGCATCAATAACCATGTCAATGAAAAGTGGTAAATCAAATAAAAGCTGGCGCGAAAAAATGGAAAAGGATATGCAGCCAAAACTGGTTGACATTCCCGTTAAGTGGGCTGCCCGGATCGGGAAGGGAAAGATGCTGGTTCCCTCACCAATGCTGGTTGATGCTGCCATTAAAAAAATAAAAAAAGGCAGGCTGGCCACGGTTAATAACATCAGGGATTTTTTGGCAGATGAATACCACGCCGATATCACCTGTCCCTTAACAACCGGCATCTTTTTAAATATTGCTGCCAATGCGGCCCTGGAAGACAAGTCCAAAGGAAAATTAAAAATCACACCCTGGTGGAGGGTGCTTAAAGAAGGCGGCCAGCTAAACCCGAAATTTCCGGGCGGTATAAAAGAACAGCGGCAATTATTAAAGCAGGAGGGTTTTGATATTGTACCTGATAAAAATAAAAACAGGTTTTTTGTAAGTGATTATGAAAAAAAGCTGGCATCATTTGGTAAAAAGAAATTGCTGACTTTTTAAACTTTTCAATTTTAATCATGCCGGCAATCATCACCATTACTTTCAGCCCCTGTATCGATAAAAGTACCACTGTACCTGCTTTGATCCCCGAAAAAAAACTGAAATGTACTGCACCCAAACTGGAACCGGGTGGCGGAGGCATCAATATAGCCAGGGCCATAAAAAAACTGGGAGGAGAGGCTACGGCCATATTTCCTTCGGGCGGATATACCGGAAAATATTTTAATCATTTGCTGGAAGAAGAAAATATTGATGTGGTGATCATTGAAACGGCCAACGAAACCCGGGAAAATATTATTATACTGGATGAAGCAAATAATAATCAGTACCGTTTTGGAATGCCGGGTACCCCCTTAACGGAAATTGAATGGAAAAAATGTTTGCAGGCAGTGCAGGACATACAGGATGTTGAATTTATTATAGCCAGCGGCAGTTTACCGCCCGGCGTGCCTTCAGATATTTATGCCCGTCTGTCGAAAACAGCAAAGACAAAAATGGCAAAATTTATTGTAGATACATCGGGCGAGGCATTAAAGCATGCTGCTGAAGAAGGCGTGTACATGCTTAAACCTAATTTGGGTGAATTGTGTTACCTGGCGGGTATAAAAGAAATACCCATCAGCAATGTGAAAAGTATGGCACAGGCAATTATTGCCAAAGGCAAGTGTGAAGTAATGGTTGTTTCCATGGGGGCAGCAGGGGCTATGTTGGTTACCTCCGACAATGCAGAAACATTTACTCCCCCGGAAGTTGAGCGAAAGAGCACGGTTGGCGCAGGCGACAGCATGGTTGCCGGCATTATTTATTATTTGAAGCAGGGTAATAGCCTTTCACAGGCCGTACAATATGGTGTGGCTTGCGGTACCGCTGCTACTTTAAATGCCGGAACAGAATTGTGTAAAAAAGCAGATGCCGACAGGTTATTTGCTTTGGTACAGCATCAGTATTGATTTTTTACAATTCAACAAATGGATAAAAAACAGATCAGGCATATTGTGCATGTTTTTTACAAAAAACTAAAAAAGAGGTTTAACCAAATCAGCCCCGGTTTTGATACAGAGGCAATTCATCAATACCGGGTTGAGCATAAAAAACTGCGGGCCTTTCTGCGGCTGTTATCGCTGCAAAGCAAAAAAGATAAAATAAAGATCCCCGGAAAATTAAAACAAATTTACCGGCGCACCGGTGAGCTGCGCGATTTGCAGTTACTGGAACAAAAACTGGCAATGTCATCCCGTCCCGGAGTTATTTCCCGGCAAACCTGTTTGGATAACATCCGGCTTGATATGCAAGCCCTGAAGCAACAATTTGCTGAAACTACACAAAAAAAAATCATTACAGTAGCCAGGAATAAAACGGATAATGATTTGCCGCGCAGATGTACCTTACCCGGCTTTATAAAATTTGCAGCAAAAAACTGGGATAGAATCAATACCCTGATCTCCATGCACCAATTCCGGGATAAGCAGATCCATGCTGTTCGTAAAAACCTGAAAGACCTGTCATATAACATTAAACATTTTAAAGGAGCCGAAGCTTGTATGTTATCACTGGGTAACTGGAACAACAATTCAATACAATATATGGAAACACTGATGGGTACACTGGGTAATTTTCAGGACAATAGCAAAGCTGTTGCTTTACTAACGCGGTACATTGCGGATGACCGTAATGCTGAATTTCAACTGGCATTGAAAAAGGTTGTAAAGGCATGGGAAATGGAAAAGCAACGCAGGAAGCAGTTCCTGGTTCATCAGTTAAAGCAGGCCATTACGGTATGATGTCAGGTAACTGATAATAATCATTAACCTTACTGACCGTTTTTATTTACCAGGTGGCCGGAATTGAATAATTTGTCATGCTATTTAAAATGACATTTTCACCAACCATACTGGAATTTTTAAAAGAAGTAGGAGGGCTTGCCCGATTTACTGCACGTTTCTTCAATCAATGCTTTAAACCGCGTTATGAGTTCAGGGAATTTATCAGGCAGTGTTTTGTGATAGGGTATAATTCTCTGCCACTGGTAGCCTTAACCGCATTCATCTTAGGCCTGGTGTTAACCCTGCAACTGCGTCCATCCATGGTTGATTACGGAGCAGAAGCGCAGTTGCCGGCAATTGTGGGCATTGCCATAATCAGGGAAATAGGTCCGGTAATAACAGCCTTGATATTTGCCGGAAAAATAGGAAGCAGCATAGGTGCCGAACTGGGTTCAATGAAGGTTACCGAGCAGATAGATGCCATGGAAGTAAGTGGTACCAACCCGTTTAAATACCTGGCAGTTACCAGGATCATTGCAGCAACGGTATGTTTGCCGGTATTGGTCATCCTGGGCGATGCCATTTCATTGTATGGCTCTTACCTGGGTGTGAATATACAGAGTACCACTAGTTTTGTTTTGTTCTGGACAGAAGTGTTCGACAACCTCTCGTTTTCAGATCTGTTGCCTGCATTTTTTAAAAGTTTTTTCTTTGGCTTTGCAGTTGGGGTCATTGGTTGTTATAAAGGCTATAACAGCAACAAGGGTACTGAAGGAGTGGGCCATTCCGCCAATTCGGCTGTGGTAGTGTCTTCGGTAACCATATTTATCATTGATTTGCTGGCGGTGCAGATCACACAGGCACTTGGCATAAATTAAGCACTATGATTACGGCAATAAAACAGGAAGCAATTACAAACAGCAGCTTTAGCGACGACAGGATACTGGTAATTAAAAATCTGTACAAAGCATTCAACGGTTATCCCGTGCTGGTTGATTTTAACCTGGAAGTGTTTACCGGTGAAAGCGTGGTGGTGCTGGGCAAATCGGGTTCAGGCAAATCGGTGTTAATTAAATGCATCATAGGCCTGCTTGAACCCGATCGCGGAACCATTCAACTGCTGGGTGAAAATGTTGCTGACCTCGATCACGAGGGCCTGGATAAGATCAGGGCAAAAGCGGGGTTCTTATTTCAAAGCAATGCATTGTACGATTCTATGACGGTTAGGGAAAACCTGGAATTTCCCTTGCGCAGGCACTGGATAGAAGTTTCACAGCAAGAGATAGATGCCATGGTAACGGAAGCATTGGAAGATGTTGGCCTGGCACATACCATCGATATGATGCCTGCTGCCCTATCCGGCGGCATGCGGAAAAGGATTGCACTGGCAAGAACATTGATCCTGAAACCCGATATCATTTTATATGATGAACCCACTACCGGGCTTGACCCCATGACCGGAAAAGAGATCATTGACCTGATGATGGAGATCAAGAAAAAATACAACACTACCTCGCTCATCATTTCGCATGATATGAACGTGGTGAAACTGGCCAGCGACCGGGTTGTGATATTGCTGGAAGGCCGTTGTTATGCAAATGGCACTTACCATGAATTACAACAGAATACTGATTTGAAAGTGAAACAATTTTTTGATTAATAAAGATTATGGGAAAGAAAATTATAAATAACATAAAACTGGGTCTGTTTGTACTGGCCGGATTGTTATTCCTGGTATTGCTTTTATACATGATCGGAAGAAACCAGAACCTTTTCGGGAAAACGTACAGGCTCAAAGCCAGGTTTTCCAATGTACACGGACTGGTTGTAGGTAACAATGTGCGGTTTGCAGGAATTCAGGCAGGTACCGTTAAAAAAATTACCATTATAAACGATACCGTGATCGAAGTATCCATGATCATCGATACTAAAATGAAAAACATCATCCGCCAAAATGCCCTCGCATCTATAAATACAGATGGCCTGGTGGGTAACCGGGTAGTGAATATATCTCCTGCACATACACCCGGACCTTTTGCCGAAGAAGGAGATGTTTTGGTTGCACGTAAAGCAGTTGCAACCGACGATATGATGCAAACCCTTTACAATACCAATATGGATATTGCATTCATTGCAGCTGATCTGAAGAGAACAGTACAGCGCATCAACAGCAGCACTGCTTTATGGGAATTGCTGAATGACCGGTCCATTCCGGAAAATTTAAGGGTTTCTGTTGCCAATATCCGTTCGGCTACCGATAAAGCGGGTACCCTTGCCAGTAACCTGAATGCCATTGTAATGGATGTTAAAAACGGGAAAGGCTCTTTGGGTGAGATATTAACGGATACCTCCCTTTCTAAAAACCTGAACGAAGCTGTAGTAAAAATAAAAACAGTGGCCGATAAGGCCGACGCCCTGGCTGTTGAATTAAACACAATGGCAGCTGATATCAGGCAGGATGTAAACCAGGGAAACGGGGCTGTTAATATGTTGCTTAAAGATTCCCTGTTGGCAATTAAATTGAATTCAAGCCTGGATAATATTCAAAAAGGTACAGATGGGTTTAACCAGAGTATGGAAGCATTAAAACATAATTTTTTGTTACGGGGGTATTTCAGAAAACTGGAAAGGAAAAATCTGAAGGATAATAAATAAAATAAGGCCGGATAGAGATCCGGCCCGTTTAGTCCAATATCCTTTTAAAAATCGCTACAAAGGTATTTTCACGATCATCCCGGAAAAATAATGATGGTCAGCTAAAGGGTTGATTGTGAATAATGTTTTTTTTGTTTTCATTGAACATTTATTTTACTCTGATATCAATCATCATCGACATTGAGGGCTGTCATTTGTACAACTCCCGCTTGTTATTAGCTTGCATACATCGATAACAACTTAAATCATTTATTATGAACACAAGTGGTAAAATACTGGCTGCTGTTGCCGCAGGTATTGCGGCTGGCGCTGTGTTGGGCATCCTGTTTGCTCCCGATAAAGGAACTGAAACCCGCAGAAAGATCAACGAAAGGGGTAAAAAATTTGCTGATGGGGTAAAGGACAAATTCAGCCATGGCAAAGAAAAACTAAATCACCTTAAAGAGGATTTTGAAAAAAGGTTTAAAGAAACCGCGGAAGAATTTGCTTAGTCAGCAGAACCTGATTGCCGATCAGTAAAAGTATAAAGATGGAAAAAGCATTTGCCAAAGTAGAAGAACTGGTGGAAACGATAAAGGAGTATGTAAACACCAGGATCGAAGCTGCAAAATTAAGTATTGCAGAAAAGAGTTCGGCTGTAATTGCCAACGTAATAGCCGGTTTTATTGTTTCCGGTGTTTTCATATTCTTTGTTATATTCAGCAGCATTGCTTTGGCCTTTGGTTTGGGCGAATGGATAGGAAAGACCTGGGCGGGTTTTCTTATTGTGGCTTTGTTATACCTGGTGATCGGCATCATTGTTTGGTTTGCAAGAAATAAATTGATACGACTGCCCCTGATGAATGCATTTATCAAACAACTATTCAGCGAAACAGATGAAGAAGATTAAAAGCATAAAACAGTTGCGGGCTCAAAAGGAGCACATGAAACAACGCCTGGAAGAGCTGGAGTACGGAATGCAACGGCAATGGAAAGAGTTGAAACAGGACCTTAAACCTTCAAACATGATCATGGATTCTATTGGCGCTATCCTTAAAAAAAAGTCAGAAGCCGGATTTTTGGGCGGAGGTTTATTAAAAAGCGCATTTACTTATGGAGTAAGCTTGTTGGCAGGTAAATTGGCTGATAAGGCGCGGACGAGATATGGTACGGAATTTAAAAAATAGCATTAAAAACTCCCTGGGCAGCCGGCATATTTATTTTCTATGATACCTTTTCGGGCTTTTAATTTTGCTGAGCCTGTTTAAACCTGTTGATAATCAGGTTTTTTTCTGACCTGTATCAGTAATAAAAATATATAATCTGAATATATTGTGTACTGGTACAGGTTTTTTATTAATCCCAATCTGGTGATGCCGGTAACTGCAGTAAATATAGACATTAAGCATATTGAAACATTCTTTGCATATGCTGCAATTGGTATCGTTATTACCGACCGGTGCGGTGTAATTGCTGCAGTAAATCCTTACGCTTTACAAGAACTGGGGTATTCTAAAAGCGAATTGATTGGTAAAAAGATTGAAATACTGATACCTGAACGTTTTCGTAAAAAGCACGCCACACATCACGAGTCCTATCACGAAAAACCGGTTACCAGGCTGATGGGAGCCGGTATGGACCTGGTGGCCAGAAAAAAAGACGGCTCCGAAATGGCAGTTGAGATCAGCCTGAGCAATTATGAGCTGCATAATGAAAAGTTTGTAGTAGCTTTTATCAATAATGTTAGCTTGCGCAAAAAGGCTGAAGCAAAAATTGAAAAGCTGAATAAAGAGCTGGAAGCTACTGTAGTAAAGCGCACAAAGGAATTGCAAAAAGCACTGGCAAAACAAAAAGCCGGGCAATCGGCACTTCAAAAAGCATTGTTTTTTCAAAATGCCGTGCTTCACAATGCAGGCGCCATGATCATTGCAACAGACAAAAACGGCAAGATCCGGATTTTTAATCCGGAGGCTTCCGTAAAACTGGGGTATAGTGAATCAGAAGTGATAAATAAACTGACACCGATGGCCTTTCATATAAGATCGGAAATTAATGAAAAGCGAAAAAAGATATTAGCCGAATCGGGGGTCAGTATTAAAAATGAATTTGATGTAATGGTAGACAGGGCGAGGAATAATATTCAAGAAGAACAAGAATACAATTATATCAGAAAAGACGGCACTACTTTTCCGGTTTCTTTAACCATTACCGCAGTTCGTGACAAGAACGAAAAAATTATAGGGTATATGGGTGTATCATTTGATATAACCGAAAGAAGAAAGGCAGATGCTGCCTTACATACCATGCTGGAAAAGGAAAAAGACCTGAGTGAACTGAAATCGAGGTTTATAACAATGGCATCGCATGAATTCAGAACCCCGCTCAGTACCGTACTTTCTTCGGCTTATTTAATTGAGAAATATACAAAATCAACTGAGCAGCTGCAAAGAGAAAAACATTTAAAACGGATTACTTCTTCTGTAAGTATGCTCACGGATATTCTGAATGACTTTTTAAGCCTTGGAAAATTAGAGGAAGGAAAAATACCCGTAAGGCTTAAGATCTTTGATATAGCAGAATCTGTAAATGCAACGATTGAAGAAATAAAAGATTCACTTCCCAAAAAGCAACAGATCGTTTATAAACATACCGGGCAACCTGAAGTTGAACTGGATGCCTCATTGCTGAAACATATTGTGCTAAACCTGGTTTCAAATGCCAGTAAGTTTTCGCCCGAGAAAAGCCTTATTGAGATCTGTACGGTAAACCGGGAACATGTTTTGTTATTGGCTGTTAAAGACCATGGTATTGGCATTTCCAAAGAAGATCAGAAACACCTCATGGAAAGGTTTTTCAGGGGAGCCAATGCAGGAAATATACAAGGAACCGGCCTGGGCCTGCATATTGTTTCCAAATATGCCGAGCTGATGAATGGTTCGGTTGTTTGCAACAGCGAACTGGACAAAGGGACAGAATTTATAGTAAGCTTTCAAACTAAAAACTAAGGACATGAAAAAGATCCTCTTGATTGAAGACAATGAAGATATCAGAAACAATACGGCAGAGATACTTGAATTGTCTAATTACCTGGTAATAAATGCCGAAAACGGGAAAACAGGGGTTGAACTGGCCATTAAAGAAGTTCCGGACCTGATCATTTGTGATATCATGATGCCCTTACTGGACGGATATGGCGTATTGCATGCGGTGCATAAAAATGAAGCAATAAAAAACACACCATTTATTTTCCTTACCGCTAAAACAGACCGCACTGATATCAGGAAAGGCATGGAGCTGGGGGCTGATGATTATATTACCAAACCTTTTACCGGAACTGAATTGTTAAATGCTGTAGACAGCCGTTTAAAAAAACTCGATTTGCTGAAGGCAGAAATATCTGCAGGCCTCGACGGGTTACAGCAGATCATGCAGGCAGCAGGCGGAAAAAATACTTTGCTGACCTTTACTGAAGGGCGTAATATCAATAAGTATAAGAAAAAACAGGTGATCTACTCTGAAGGCAACCACCCTAACTGCCTGTACTATGTATTGAATGGAAAAGTAAAAGTGAGTATAAGCAATGAAGATGGTAAAGAACTGGTTACTGATCTGTATACTGCCGGAGATTTTTTGGGTTATGTGGCCCTGCTTGAAGGAACGGTATACCAGGATACGGCTAAAGCCCTGGAAGAAACAGAACTGGCAGTAATACCAAAAAGCGATTTTGACGACCTGATGGCAAATAACAAGGAAGTAACCAACACGTTTATTAAGTTGCTGGCTAAAAATATTACCGTAAAGGAAAAACAATTATTGGGCATTGCTTACAATTCCCTCCGGAAAAAAGTTGCAGAAGCATTACTTTTTTTATTGAATAAGTACAACCCTTCAAACGATAAATTTGCCATTGATATTAACAGGGAGATACTGGCAGCTATTGCCGGTACAGCCAAAGAATCGCTTATTCGTACACTGGGGGATTTTAGAAATGAAAAACTGATAGAAATAGAGGAGGGGAATATCTTTATCCTCAATCGGCATAAGCTGGAGCACCTCGTTAATTGATACCGCACGCACTTGCTGTAATATGCATTTTTACCGTTTTTTACTCCCTTTCCGGTCATGTACCGGAATATGTTATTGCTGCTTCAGCACATTTTTTTTCACCATGTCATCTACAATCAACTTGCCGTATTCATGTGCCATGCTTTCAGTATTAACCGGGTCAAAGCTTTCAGTTTGTACCGAATAGACCAGTTTTTGATTGCTCATTTTGTACAGGTTACTTTCCCAGAAATATTTTGTTTCCGTAACATAATATCCCGGTTCATAGATACGCCTGTATAAAGTGGTGCGGTAGCCCCAAAAACGGTTGTAATAAAAACTGTAAGGGGTATAAAAAGTATTGCCGGGAATATATTTCTGTTCTTTTTGCTTATCCAGCATTACAATGGTGACCACGGCATCAATACCGCTGTTTTTCAGCTTCTCTATGGCTGCATCCTCTTCCATTTTATCAAATACTTTAGGGCCAAACTCGGTCAGGGATGAAACGGCATTGTATCCCAATTCTTTTAAATCTCCCACCATATGGTTTTCCATAAATTGTTGCTGGGTCCTGTCTACATCCCTGATAAGGCCCAGTACCAGTATCTTGTTATATTTTTCAGGTGTGGTATTCTCATCTTTCCAGGATGTGGTGATCTTTGATGAGGAACATCCTGCACCAAGCCATACGAGGGTTAATATGATCCATTTAAACTTTTTCATGACGTTTGGGTTTATTTACAGGGGCAAGCTAATTTTAAAATGGTTGGTGAAAAATGATGGCAGTCAATAATGTGATTAACTGTTATCAGGGTAATTATCAACTTATATTATTTACCGGTTTTCCGATGTAAATGCATGTTTTATTCATGTTAGAACCGGTTGAATTTGTTATAGATATCTTCAAAAAAAAGAACCCGGCCGGCTGAATCGATCCCGGCAGGATTATACCAGATGATTACCGGTATCTTTTCATCAACCGGTATCGATATCGGCGACTGGTTGATCAGGCAGCCTTTTTGTTCCAGTGTGTCTATGGCTATATAATTTCTATTTAAAAGAAGATGTCCTAATTCCATGGGCTTTTGCATACGCATACAGCCATGGCTGTAGTACCGTTTATTGTAATTAAAAATATTTTTTTTGTTGGTATCGTGCAGGTATACACTGAATGGATTATTAAAATTCAATTTCAATAATCCCAGCGAATTGTCACAACCGGTACTCTGGCGGATAAGGTATGGAAAGCTGGATTGGCTCAGCGATTTCCAGTTTACAGCATAAGGATCTACAATATTACCGGCCTTGTTTAAAACCTGAAAGTTACCGCTGTTGATATACCCCGGGTTTCTTTTTAAAATTGGAAGTATTTCCTTTGTAGCAATGCTGTACGGCACATGCCAATAAGGGTACAGTATCACTTCGTGAACCATACTGGTTAAAGTGGGAGTTGGGGTAGATTTTTTGCCGACCACCATCCGCATTTCCAGTATCCCGGTATTTATGCGGTACACTTTCAAATAAGCTGCAGGGATGTTAACAATGATAACCGGTTGCTTCTGGCTCAGGCAACCGAGCCAGCGATAATAATTAAGGGATAGTTGTAATTGCCTGATCCTGGCAGAAAGCGGAATATTCATTTCCTTTAATAAGGTAGAACGCAGTACCCCATCCGGTAACAGGCTGAACAGGACCTGCGCTTCTTTTACTTTTTTTTTCAGGGTACTGTCTGATACATTTATATTAACCGAATCAATTATTCCGAGTTGCCAGAGCTTTATTAACAGTGGTTTATTGGTATTGGTTGTTTTATTTGATGTAATGGTCACTTCTGTAAAACCAGCGGTTGCGGCTATCCGGTTAAACCGGGTAAGCTTATTTTGCAGGGCGGTAATTTCGGGTAAAGCACCTGATAATTGTTGAAATAATGCAGGTAAAGAGCCGGAGCTAATGGTATGTGCCAGGAAAGCCGGAATATTGATGCAATCAGGTGTATAATTAAGGCCGTCATAGCCAAAAGCAGGTTTTGTGTTTCCAAAAGCGAGGTCATTGTAAAAATGAATGGCCGCCTCCGTGAGGTTGATATCAGCCTGCAAAGAATCGGCCGTTGTGTTTAACGGGAAAGATTTGTTCAGCAATGACCTGGTATATTCATTTTGGTAATCTTCCTCCCTTAATCCTGCATCTGCTGCCCTGTTAAGCGTAAGTGTAAGATCCGACAGGTTACTGTTGTTCCCTTTTTGTACCCAAGCTGTTTTGTACAACATCAGGGCATAGAACTCATTTATCTTTTTATGGTTTGCGTATTTACTTTGTTCAATAAATTGCTGCATCAGGCCCGGCGTAATTTGGGAAAAGGATCCGGCATTGAATGTAAATAAAACTGCTGCAATGAGTAGAATCCTGTTAATTAAAGTGGGTACCTGTAACACTTAAACTATATTTTTAGACAGAAACCGGTAGAATGCCGTTTTTAATTTAGCATATTGTTTTTCAACAATACGCATATTCTTATGCAGCCTTTTCAGCCTTAATTCAATTTTTTTCATTTGATCAGGATCTTTGTTCAAATCATTGGCAAGCAAAGAATCTACTTCTGTGATTTCATTTCTGAGCAGTTCAATTAAATGGTCTTCTTTTATAAGCCTCGATTGAAAGTCATCAACTTCTTCCAGTAAGTAGGTGTCAAACCTGTCGCTGAGTATTTCTGATATCCGGTTCTTCAAATGAATATTCTCGTCAATAATAAAATCCAATAACCGTTTCAGGTTATTCACTTCGAATTGTAATTGTTTGTTTTTCAGGTAAGACATATCATCAGATTTATAATGAACCAGACCGGCAAAAGTATCGTAATACTCAATCTGGTAATATTTTTTTATTCGGCAATAAAGGTAAATCAGCCGGATGCGTTTAGTAATAATCCTAATCAGTTACTAAAATGATTTTCATCAATATAATTTGTTGTTAAAGGCAAATGGCTTCAATATAAAAATGCCCCCTTCAAATTAATGAAGGGGGCATTGGGTTTAGCAGGTGCAGGCCTATTTCACAGCTATGTGCTTTGCTGTGATTTTTTTGACCTCTTCTTTACGAGGTAAAGCAATTTTTAAAATGCCATTTTCATACTTTGCATCAATTTTTTCCTTGTTGATCTCTTCAGGTAATGTAAAACTGCGGCTGAATGAAGAATAGTTGTACTCTTTACGGGTAAACTTTTTCTCTTTCTCTTCTTTGGTCTCTTCTTTTTCACTGCTTATGGTCAGCATATTGCCGTCAATATCAATCTTAAAGTCATCTTTTTTCATTCCGGGTACCGCAAGTTCCACCATATACTCTTTATTGTGCTCAGTAACGTTTACGGCAGGTATATTCATGGCATGTCCCCACAAATTGCTGCTTTCGCTGTCAAACCATTCATTCCAGGGTTTGAAGTATTCATCAAAGGCAAACGGCATTTTTTCAATGGCTTTGCTTAATGCTAAGGTTCTCATAATTTACCTCCTTTTTTTTAATGGTGTATATTACTTATTACACAACGAATGTACATCCGTTTACCGGGCTGAATCAAGAACCGGAGTCAACATAAACAATGAGAGTAATCAACTTATTAAAAAAAATATGAAACCGGTTTTACTACACGGCCCCGCAATGAAATTTACCGTATCTGTTTCAGGTTAAAAGTGATCAGGTAAAGGATAAAGCGCAGGATCTGGTAAGAACACCAGCGGATGAACTGCTTAATAATATTTTTATTTTTTTTATGTAATTGTTCGGTAATTGCAATACAGTCCTTTTCTATAACCCTTTTTATAATATCTTCCATCTGCCGGGCAACTTCCGCATTGTACACATCAATATTCATTTCAATACTGGCATAGGCGCTCAGGTTGTTGATATTATATGAACCGATCGTGAGCCATGTTGAATCGCAGACCGAAACCTTGGCATGTAAAACGGTAGGCTGATATTCAAACAGTTCTATTTTGTTGCGCAACATCCAGTCATACAGCCAGCGTTCGGCATATTTAGAAACCAACACATCAGAAGTGCCCGCTGTAACCACCTGTATTTTAACACCCCGTTTGGCAGCATTTTTTAATAAGCGCCTGATGGCCTTCCCGGGCAAAAAATAGCTGCAAATGATCAGTATATGTGATTGGGCATTCCTGAACATTTTTACATACGTTTCAGAGATCTCATTTTTCCGGCGCATCCAGTCATTTCTGCGCATACTGAGGGTGCTTGTTTCTGCAGGCGAAAATTTAAAATCAACCTGCTTTTCATCACAGGGTGTTACACTCATTTTTTCGGGAAAATCATTCCAGGTTTTCCAGCACAATACGCATAAAGACCTTGCAATGTCTCCTTCTGCATACAGGGCAAAATCAAGCCAGGCAGGTTTTTCCGGCATATCATTATAACGGTTGGTAATATTCATCCCGCCAGTTAATGCAAACCGTGCATCCACAACAAAAATTTTGTGATGCAGCCTTCTTCCAAAATAAAACTGGCTGTTTTTAAAGAACGGTTCAAAAAAACGGAAATGTATGCCGGCTGCTTTCAGCTCTTCAATAAATTTACCCGACATTACCTGTGAGGCATAACCATCTACCAGTAAATAAACAGCAACATTGCGCCTGGCAGCGGATTTTAAGGCTTCGGCCACCAGTATGCCTGTTTCATCATCATCAAAAATATAGGTTTGCAGGTGAATAAACTCGGCAGCGTTGTTGATCAGATTCAGTAGCAGGTCAAAATAGGGTTTACCACCCCTCATTAACCTTACCTGGTTTCTGTTTGAATATTCAGTTGTAGATATTTTATGACCTGACATAAAAAAATGATGTTGGGTTATCAGCAAATTCAACAATATTAAAACTATGCCTGTATTGTAAAAATACAAACATAAGTACGGTTATAATTTATATTATTGATCATTGATCTGCTTGATCGTTATCATTGTATACGGGTTCACCGGCCTTTATCTTGCCTGTATAAAAAAAGGCCTTTCATGCTGTACAATGTAATAAAAGCGGGTATTGTCCTGTTGGTTTTCAATGCCGGCCTTGTTTGTTCAGACCGGGCAGGAAAGGAGGTTACAATACCTCAAAATACAGATAACACAGATAACATTACGGTAACCGATACCGTAAATCCGGTAATGCAGTCTGATACACTGGCTTACCTGTTAAAAATGAAAGAACTGGCCAATGGCGATCAATCCGGCCGTTGGCCATCCAAGATCAATTACCCTTTACCTGGTGCCCTGTTGCCTTTTAAAAGGGTAGTGGCCTATTATGGTAACTTTTATTCAACCGGTATGGGAGTGCTTGGTCAATACCCCGCCAAACAAATGCTTGATAAATTACGGGCCGAAGTGAAAGCATGGGAAATAGCAGACAAAGAAACACCGGTAGTACCGGCCATTCATTATATAGCTGTAACTGCACAACCCTGCCGGGTTATAACCGGTAAGTGCAGGTTACGCATGCCAGGCAATCAGATTGATAAGGCAATTATGCTGGCAGCAGAAGTGAAGGGGATTGTATTCCTGGACATACAGGTTGGTCAGAGTACCCTGCAGGAAGAGATCCCCTTGTTAAAAAAATATTTGATGATGCCACAGGTACACCTGGGTATTGACCCTGAATTTTCGATGAAGTATGGCCAGCGGCCGGGTAAGGCAATAGGAACCTTTGATGCCCGGGATATTAATTACGCCACCGAATATCTTTCTGCACTGGTAAAAGAATATCATTTGCCACCTAAGATTTTGGTGATACACCGCTTTACCAAACCCATGCTTACCAACTATAAAAATATAAAATTGCAAAAGGAAGTGCAGGTGGTTATTAATATGGATGGGTTTGGATACGCAGCAAAAAAGAAAAACACCTATTATCATTGTATTAATAAGGAACCGGTAGAGTATGCCGGCTTTAAAATATTTTATAAAAATGATGCTATGCAGGATAAGCAGATCATGCAGCCCGAACAGATTTTACAGTTAATTCCACGTCCGGTGTATATCCAGTACCAATAAATACACCGATCCTGCTTTAAGTTGATAACAGAAATGCAGCAATCATAAAATGTAATCAGCAAGCATACTGCAGGGAATCTGTGATTTTTGAGACGTAGCATATATCTGGAAACTGCCAAACACCGGATGAGATCCGGTTACGGGAATATTTTAGCATGAATACAAAAACGGATCTGTTAATAAACAACAATCGGGGTATGCAGATTTTTGACCGGTTGATCTATCTTAGGTATGTGAAACCGCAATACGCCCAAACTGTATTCCGCACTTATAAATGCAGCATCTGCATTGGCCGGAAGGTAAATGTGATGATCAAACAGGCCAAACTGAAAAGGTTTTTTTTCTGGCTTCTCTCCAGGCCGCAACTGGCTGCTTTTATGACACACACAAATAGATAAAATATTTTCATCAGCATGAATCATAAAATCTTCCCGGTTAAGGCCTGGTAATGAAAATTGCAGTATATATGAATCTGCCAATTCTGTGAGGTCTGCTGCCGGCAGGTCAGATTCAGATGTAAATGAACGTTTGATCTCTTCTTTCATTTCATCTTCATTTAACAGGGGAACATAGCACCCCGGATATATGAATGCGTTTGCATGATATGAAACTGCATTTTGCATTTTTGGTAATTGGTTTAATATTATTGTTTAATTACAGCCTCACACACGCTGGGATTTAACCGGGTAACGCAACAGGTGTTCTCGCTTTTTTATTGATCTCAAGATCTGCCAGTTGAGATAACCTGCTGTCGATCTGTTTCTCATTTCCTTCGGCCTCATAAAAAATGGCTGCATGCTTCTCCATATCCAGTGTTCCGGCAAACGCAGCAGCGGTTCCATAAATACTGATCTTATAATGATTAATGGTTTGAACAGAGGCCAGTAAACAGGCATCTTTTATTTCAGGGTCGGAACATATGGCCAGCTTTTCGTTTGTTTCGTCAATAAAAGCCTGCATAACGCGGTTGTTCAGGCTTAACGCATTGATGTCTTCCTGTTCAAAGAATCCTTCCATTTTTTTAATATGGGTTTCTATAAAGTCGAGGTATTTATGCAACACCGTTTTTAACATCAGGGAACCTGTTTTATTGATCCATTCAGGTATAGCATTTCTTAAATGCACCTCTGCACTGGTAAATTTACTGGCATCGTAATCCAGGAGGTTATGCAAAGTGATCAGGTGGTTGTTATTCTGTAACATGGCGATTTTATTTTGTGTGGTAAAGCTACACTTTGCGATAAGTAATAATAATGATAAAGGTCAATACTATGCTTGACTGTTCTCATTGAAAAAAATAGATTAAAGACCTTGCTTTGGTTAGTAATTATCATGAGCATATTATAAATTATTGAGGCAATAAAAAATTAAATAATGGCAACGAAAAAACAACCAAATCAACCTGTAGAAATACCTTCACCGGAGACCATACCTGAAATTGGAAGGCCTGTTGATCCGGAGGAACCTGTTATTCCCTTGGAAGACCCTGATATCATTCCAGATGAGGACCCCTTTGAAAATCCCCCGCCATTTGAAATCCCGGAACCGGGCGAAGGACCATAAAATTTAATACAATGAAAATATTCAGGGAACACCAGGAAGCCACTACGGCAATTGATTACCGGCAATTAAAAGTAAGCAGTACTGCATTTGAATATGAAGGACTGATACCGGAAAAATACACCTGTGATGGAGAAAATATCAGTCCCCCGCTGCATATAGAAAATATACCTGAAGAGGCTGTTTGCCTGGCACTGATAGCCGAAGACCCGGATGCACCGGCCGGAACCTGGGTGCATTGGCTGGTTTGGAACATTCCGGTAACACACCACATGGATGAAAATGAAGTGCATGGTATACAGGGCCTGAACGATTTTAAGCAGCATCATTACGGAGGGCCATGCCCGCCTTCGGGTACACATCGTTACTTCTTTAAAGTATATGCATTGAAAGCATTATTAAGCCTTTCGCCCGACTCCATTAAAATACAACTGGAAAAAGCCATGAGTGAGCATATTATTGGTTTTGGAGAATTGGTTGGATTGTATACAAAAAAATAAATTTATGAAAACAATATTGTTTGTACTGATTTGTTTCGTGGGGCTTACCGCAACTGTTTCGGGACTGTTAATGATCAGTAAACCCAATGGAGATATAATGGGGTTATCGCTCAGTTTACTGGAGCCAACACCCTTTACAAATTATTTAATACCCGGGATTGTACTGGCCATTTTTGTTGGCGCTGTCAACCTGGTTGCTGTTTTTTTTAATATTCAGCGTAATGCCAATCGCTATAATTGGGCTATTGCCGGCGGTATAATGATAATTGGGTGGATCATTGCACAAATGATATTAATTCAAACCGCTCACTGGCTGCATTTTTTGTATCTGGGTATAGGTGTATTCATCATTTTACTTGCATACCAGCTTAAGGGCAAATGGGCTGTGTAACGGGGTGGCATGCAGGCCGCAGTGTTTTTTTAAAAAAGTAATGATCGGACATGATGTTCGTTTACTTCAGCAAACAGGTTGCTTTAATTTTATTTTATCAGTATGAGCCGTTCTTTTGATATCTGGACAATGCTTGCCGGAATCGCATTCTTTTTGCTGGCGATGAATTTTATAGAAAACTCCCTGAAGCGTATAGCCGGGCGTAAGTTCAAACTCATTTTAAAGAAACAAACCGACAATAAATTAAAAGCTATTGGAGGAGCAGCTGCGGTTACTGCCCTGCTGCAAAGCAGTTCCATTGTAAACCTGCTGGTGTTAAGCATGGTGGGTGCACATGTGCTGCAAATGGAAAACGCACTTGCTTTGATATTGGGAGCTAACCTCGGAACTACATTATCCGGCTGGATCGTTGCACTTGCAGGATTTAATTATGATTTAGAAACATTGGTATTGCCGCTTGCTGCCATTTCAGGAATTTTTATGGCCTTTATCAGGAATGACAGTAAATTATTCCTGTGGTTAAAATTTGTATTTGGCCTGGCTTTTCTTTTTGTTGCACTTGGGTTTATTAAATCCGGCATGGAAGCATATGTAAAGCAAACCGACCTTTCATCTTTTATTCAATACCCGGTCATTGTTTTCCTGCTTTTGGGTGTATTGCTTACAGCCCTTATCCAGTCGAGTTCTGCAACTGTTGTACTTACGTTAAGCGCTTTATATACCGGAGCTATTCCTCTGTTTGCAGCAACGGCAATCGTACTGGGCTCCGAGTTAGGTACTACTTTTAAATTATTTCTGGCATCGGCAGATGGGATGGCTGCAAAAAAGAGAGTGGCACTGGGCAATTTTATTTTTAATGCAGTTACAGTCATCATTGTATTTATATTCCTTCGCCCCGTTAATCTTTTAATAACTGATGTGCTTCAGGTAAAAAATCCACTCATCTCCCTGGTTGTATTTCAAACCTTTGTAAACCTGTGTTCGGTTATTTTGTTCTTGCCCTTATTAAAATTTCTGGGAAAATATCTTTTAAAGCGATATCCCGAAAGGGCCGAGAGGAGTTTATATATTCACAAAGTGCCTGCCGGCGAAACCGTGTTTGCGCTGGAAGCCCTTGAAAATGAAACCCGGCATTTTATAAACCTGGTTTTGCAATACAGCCTTGCTTCTTTCGCAGTTAAAGGCAAAGAGACTAATGATGCTGCTTACCGTGAGTTTCACAACAGATCGATAGAAGGGAAATATGATTTCATAAAGCAATTGCATGGTGAACTGCATAATTTTTATCTTAAAGTACAAAGTGAGGCTTCTGAAAAAGTGGAAACGGAAAGGATAGAACGGTTGATATCTGCTGTGCGCAATATTATGTATGCGGCAAAAAATATCAATGATGCACAATATGATATCCGCCAGTTCAGTAATTCTTCAAATGATATTAAGTATAATTTTTACAACCTGTCGGCCGGTAAGTTTCGGCATTTTTGCAATGAGGTTGAAATTTTGATGAATGGAAACCGGGACATCAGGCTTTTTGAACAGTTTTCAACACTTTATCATGCTGTTACCAAAGGCTACTCCCAATCCCTGCATTTACTCTACAGGGATGTGATTGCCCGGCAATTGAGTGAAATTGAGATCACCACATTTATAAATTTTAACCGTGAAATGTATACTGCTTTCAAATCGTTGCTGTATGGCTTAAAAGATTACCTGCTCACTCCATCAGAAGCGGCCTATTTTGATTCATTGCCGGGATTTATACGCTAAATACCCATGACATTAATTCAATTTTAAGTATGTTAAAAGCTTATTAAATTCAAATAGTAAAGCCTGATGAATGTGTAATGGCTTTACCTTTGTGCTAAGATCCGGTAATACAAGTACATGCAGTTTATTTACACTGCAATTTTTTTCCAACCAACCAACGTATATTTTGAATAGGCCACTAAAGCGGCTTATAACATCTAAAGGTTATGCTGTGCAAATCACAGAAACCGGTATGCTTGTACATTATATATTATAGTTATTGACTAAATAAAATTAAAAACAACTTAACACTGAAAAATTATGATCAAAGCAATTTCAACTTATTTCACCGGGGCCATGCACCATGGCGGTAATGAAGGATTCAGAAAAAGTTCTTTCTTATTTCTGGTGATCGTTTTTACCATGTTTCTTCAAATGCCTTTTGTTTTTGCAGTGAAGAAATCAACCATTCCGGAAAAGGAATTAAGTGAGGTTAATAAAAAAACGGCCGGTGAAAAGGCTGTTTCAGCGGTTAACCCTGCAGAAAACAATACCATAGCAAAGGCATACGACAGTATGCACCTGGATAAACTGGGTTTATCTGAAAAGGCTTTTAAATATGCCTTACAGGGCTTTAATCAACTGTTGCAGCAGGGCAGGTTCTCTAAAGACAACATCATTTCTATTGTTGATTTTTCATTGCCTTCATACAAAAAAAGGCTGTTTGTAATAGATCTGGACAATTACCGGGTTTTATTTAATACCTATGTTGCACACGGGGTTAATTCGGGACGTGAATTTGCCAACCAGTTTTCGAATACACCTTCCAGCTATAAAAGCAGTTTAGGCTTTTATCAAACCCTGGGTACCTATATTGGGCAGCATGGGTATTCACTTAAACTGAACGGACTGGAAAAGGGAATAAATGATAATGCCAACAGCCGTGCAATTGTAATTCATGCAGCTGATTATGTAGATGAATCATTGATCAGGGCACAGGGTTATATAGGCCGCAGCTGGGGATGCCCTGCATTGCCCGAAAAATTACACAAGCCTATTATAGATAAGATTAAAGACGGAAGCTGTTTATTTATTTACAGTACGGATGTCTCATATTTAAAATCATCCGGGATCATTAATGGCTTACAAATGAGTGGTAACCAATACGCGGGATAATGGAAAAAACGGGCATAACCGGAATTGTTATTTTTAAGCTTCTTTGTGCCC
>CALRVV010000028.1:0-15501 GCA_943371705.1 Chitinophaga pinensis
CATCAGCCAAGTACAAAGCCAAGCTGTGGTTCGGGCTGGACAAACAACTTTGAGCTTTAGTTCTTAACTTCAACTTCAGTTTTTTAATCAGCAGCGGCTGTGGGCGGACGGAATACTAATGCCACACCTGCACAAAGCCCTGCCCGTTGGGCGTCATACAAACCGACATTATGAAAATCAAACAGACCTATTTTTGAAATCAACATTTATCATACTATCGCTTTTCTTTTCCCTTAATGTTTTGGCTCAAAGAGTGCAAAGGATAAATTCAGAAATCAAAGCTATGTTTTTGGATACTTTACATAGTTGGGACGATTTAAAAATGAGGGCACAGAAAGAAAATAAGTTCATTTATTTATTTTGTAGAAGCCAAGGTAGTAATGCAAATGGGCATACACTTGAAACTGAATTTTTTCCTCAATCAATCAAAAAGTTTTTACTTAAACATTTCATACTCTTAAATATTGAGGTTGATTATAGACGGAAGGACGAATATCTAACAACATATGCAAAACCACAATTTGTTGACAGTTTAAAAGAGAGGGAATATATTCAGCAGACAATTCACATAATCTATGACAAATACGGAAACCCATTGGCAAAAAATTTTTGCACTATTTCAGACACGGCATATAAAATTACTTACCTGACAGAAATCCTTAAAGGCAAAAATCAATATTACCCATTACTAAATGAGTATAGAAAAGGCAACCGAAAAGCTAACTTTATCAGAGAATTTTATAGGGCATACGGCTGTGCTGTTTTTTTTGCCGTTGAGGACACTGTTCAAATATTTGAGGAATTTATTAAAGCATATCCTGGAAAGAGCCTATTTACAAAAGCTAATGGAAAACTAATTTATGAGAATGCTGACTTAATGCTTTATAGTGCTTGCTCAAGAAATTTATTTCTTAATCGCAAAGAGTGGTATAAAATTCTTGGCAAGCAAAAAGTCGATGATAGAATAATTGAATTATTAATTTCTGACCTCGAAATGTCGGCACTACTTAAATATAATTATGACGACAAAAACAAAAGCTTTGAAAAAGCGAAGGAAGAATACTTACAAGACAGAAGCGAATACAAAGAGTATAATGACATAGTATTTTCAAAATCATTAAAAAGAATCTTGAACAATTAATCTGACACTATAAGAAAAGTACGAACGCCCAACAAAAGGTTTGCCGCAAGGCTGGCGGACGGAATAACAATCGGCTGTTGTACTACTATCAACTAATATCGGGCTTGACCGAATTCTATTTGGCTTTTAGTTGTTAACTTCAACTTCAGTTTTTCAATCGGCTTCAGTTGCCGGGCGGACACAGCAACAATTCCAGCCCTGCGGCAAGCCTCGAACGTTAGTGGCAACATAAATGGAAACACTCAAATATTCGAAAGCTATACTTATTATTCTTTTGACCGTGTACTCTTGTCAAGAAAATAAGAATACCGCAAAAAAGCTTTCAGAAACTGATTCCACAAATTTAAATATCAAAGAGTCTCATGACACCCTCTTGGTTGACAAAGACCCCAATTTAATGAAAGCTTGGGTTCATTTTAAAAATACAGTTATCACAAATAACTTTGATGAACTTAAAAGAATTTCATTTGACAGCATAAAAACTTGTACAAACCCATATTCAACCTCCGGATTTATTAAGCATTGTTTTACAGAGGTATTCGATTCAACACTTCTTAAAAGGTTTTCTGACAAGACTTACACAGGTTACGTTGAATCAGAAATGGAATTAGATTATTTTTCAAACAAAATTTTAAGTCAGTTAGTTTATCAGGGAAATTCTGTTTTCATAAAACAATTCTACATGACAAAAGAATTTACACCAGATGGAGCATGGACTTATGTATTTGATTTTCTTAAAACAAAAAAAGGCTATCTTTTTTGGGGCGTTGATTCATATGGCGGTCCAATATGCTGCCACTAACATCAGGTTTTGTGCAATTGGGGCATGACGTTGAAACAATCATCGGCAGTGCATATCCAGGCTTTGGTTTCGGCGGACGGAATTCTGCCTGGCTGTAGTTATAAACTTCGGCTTTTAGTTATAAATTTAGCTTCAGTTCCGGGCGGACAGTTGGTCAATTCCCCAACTTCACAAAGCCTCGAACGTTAGCGGCAACTTAAAGACCGAACTCAAAATAAACAGAAATGACAATTAACTCAATAAAAATAGTCTTACTAATTTTTGTATCAAGTATCTTCCTTTCTTGCAATGGACAAGTGAAATCTGGACACAAACAGACTGAAACAAAAACGCCTGAAATCGGCAAGACAGTTTCTGAACTTGATAATCAAATTTGGAGAATATTTCAAGACTCAAAAGGAAAATATTGGTTTGGTAGTAACGGAAAAGGTATCTATTATTTAGACGGTAACAAGTTGAAACTTTTTACAACTATAGACGGATTAGTGAGCAATACAATACGGGGTATTCAAGAAGATATTAACGGAAATATATACATTGAAACTCCAGATGGAATTAGCAAATTTGACGGAAAGCAATTCACTACTTTAAAAGAAATAAAATCGTCTTATAACCAATGGAAACTGAATCCTACTGACTTGTGGTTTGGTCACAATGCAAACGATTTGTATCGTTATAATGGAGATTCTCTTTTTGAATTAAAATTGCCCAGAAAAGATTTAAAGAAAGCGTTTGGTATTGACACTCTAATTAGCCCATTTGATAGCAATAATCCATATGAAGTTTACACAGTTGACAAAGATAAAGAAGGTGACATTTGGTTTGGAACATTTGTAGCTGGTGCGTTCCGATATGATGGAAAATCAATTTTATGGATTGGAGAAAAAGAACTTTCTATACTTCCAGATGGAATGGGTCCTGGCATCCCTTCAGCTCCTGCTGTGCGTTCAATCATCCAAGACAAAGATGGCTATTTTTGGTTGAGCAATTTTATAAGCAAGTATAAAATTGAATCGAATAATTTACAATATGAAAAAATAAAGGGTGTTGAAAAAGAAAAACCCCATTATTTCAATTCCGGAATTGTAGATAAAGATGGTAATTTATGGATGACTACTTATGGCGGTGGCGTTTGGAAATATGACGGAAAAAAGCTCACAAACCTTGAAGTAAAAAAGGGTACAGAAAATGTCTTGCTAATATCTATCTACCAAGACAATAACGGAACAATTTGGCTTGGAACTGACAATGACGGAGTTTACAAACAAAATGGAGATACTTTTGAAAAGTATGTACTAATAAGATAATAAGCAGCCGCTAACATTGGTATTGCTGCAAGTGGGGCTGGACGTTGAAACTTCGGCTGTTTGCATCGCTGTACTTTTGTTCGGGCAGACGAATTTCAATTTGGCTTTTTGTTGTTAACTTCAACTTTATATTTTCAATTGGGCAGCGGTTCCGGGCTGGACGATATAAAATATCCCACCTGCAGCAATACCTGTCCGTTATGTGCAACTTAACAACTACCTTACACTCATGAAAACAACTATTCGACTTCTTTTTCTTTTTTCTGCTTCACTTTACTTTTGCAACTGTTCTAATAATGGCACAAAAAGTAAAGAGTTAACAGAAATCACCCAACCCGAGTTCGCTGACAATGGCAAGACAATTGACAGCTTAAAAAAAGTTTATAATTGCGAAAGTATAGACTATGAAAATTGGGATGACAAAAAAATTACAGACTCTTGCTTGACTGTATGTTTGATAAACAGTACTCAAGTTCCATCAGGAGATTATGTCGACCAATTAAAAGGAATCGCTTTAACAATAAAAAATTCATTAAAAAACCCTCAAGCTTATAAATCCTTTTACATAATTTTTCTCAAAAAGGAGAATGTTAATGGAATGGAAGCTAAATCTCATTCAGCAGGTATGGAAATACCAAGTGCACAATTATAAGCTGCACATAACAAAGGGTTTTGCGGCAAGTGTGGCTGGACAAACAAACTTCAGCTAAGTACAAAGCCGGGCATCGGTTATGGGCGGACACAGCAACATTGGGCTTTTGTACTTAACTTCAACATAGCAACTTTATTCAACAGCGGTTGTGGGCGGACACAAGGTCAATTCCACACCTGCGCAAAGCCCCGGGCGTTAGCTGCAACCAACAGCACTCAAATTAAAAGCCCCTACTAAGTTGACACGAAAAGTATATTTCTGGACTTTAACCATACTCTTGCTAGTATTAATTGCATATGGTTATTATGGAATGGTTGTAAATGCAATGACTCAGACTGACATAGCAAGAAGACAGGCTTGGTGGTTTTTAATTCCTGCTATTCCCTTAGCAACTTATTATGCATACAAGTCCACATTTTCTTATGACAAAAAGCAAGCCATTTGGAAAAACTTATTCGGAACTATTGTTTGTACATTATTTTTTTCATTAGTGTTGGTAAAGTCCTTTCAAGGTTATTTATGTATTTATAACTCTTCTTTCGGGACAAAAGCCGACTTTAAACTCAAAGCCTTTATTAACTATGTGAAAAAACCTAAGTATTCTGGACGACTACTTAGCCTTTATACACTCGAAGTAACTTTGGATTCTAGCAAAAATAAAATGACACTTGAAACAAAAACAAATTCTTACGAAGCTGGACAGAGATTAGAACTAAATATGAAAAAGGGTTCGTTAGGATACATATATCTTCCAAAGTAGTGAAGGCTGCAGCTAACAAAAGGTTTTGTGCAATTGGGGCTTGACGTTGAAACAATCATCGGCAGTGCATATCCAAGCTTTATATTCGGCGGACGTAATTCTGCCGGGCAGTAGTTCTTAACTTCGGCTTTTAGTTATAAATTTAGCTTCAGTTCCGGGCGGACAGTTGGTTAATTCCCCAACTGCGCAAAGCCTCGAACGTTGTATGCAAGGCAAAGGAGGAACATTATCGTTCTAATATTGTTGCGGTTAAAGCTTTCGTTTCATAAAGTTTTCGTGTATAAATCGTTCCGCTGTTTCCGGCACTATTAATCAGTTAAATTGTTTTCGTGTCGCTTTTTGGCAGACGGTGTGGCTTTAATTTATTGCGGTTCCGTAGGGGCTGGACGGTGTGACCTGTTTTTGTTTTTTCAACTCTACCCCTTTCGTTTTTGTTTGGGCTTCGTATTGGCTAAAGCGTTTACGTTTTTTAAGCCTCTCCGCCCCTATTTAATTCCAGATTCATTAAAGTCATACCGTAGGTTAACCGGTATTCGTGTTTCAAGGGTTTTTCGGTAGACAAAGGGGCAGTTTTTCGTTTGGGTTAGTGTTTTTCAATCCTAACCGTTCATCGTGCAGTAATTGCGTTTTTGTTTTGTCTGGGGTTGACAGCGTAACGGCTCACAGCCTTTAAGTAGCTTTTCGGTTGGTTTTAAAGGTACTTTCCTTAAATTACCGTCTTCAAATGTTTCGTTCATTATCGAGCCAGGTTGTGTGTAAGTTCTTTTCGTCTTGTAATGGCGGCTCATCTTTGCCCTGACCTACAACAAGGGGTTTTGCTCAAAACGGGCGGAAGTGCTGCGTCAACATATGATCGCTATTGAGCTTCAGTTATGATAGTGCGGCCAATATCCATAATTGGCTTTACGTTGTTAATAAAAATTCGTTACTTTAATGGGCTTCAGTGCTGGGCGGACACAGCAACGATTTCCCGTTCTGCGCAAAGCCCTGGCCGTTGTGCGTCACTTTAAAGAAACATTGCGTATGAAACGACAAATTAAAAGATGGACACTTCGCTTGATAGTAACAGGTCTTTTTATTGCAGGACTTTTGCTCGTTATTATTTTGAATCCAATTTTGACATACGCCAACAAAACGACACATAATAATTATAAAATCTTTCACAATAAACCACTTGACCCGACACTGATAATTAAACTTAACGAGGCGACAGACCTTTTAAAAACAAGTGAATTTTACAACTCAAAACTTCAACTTGACATTTGCCTTAATGACGGTTCAAAATATCCAAAACTTATACGGGTACTACGTGGACAAGCCTTTGCGTGGGGCTTCTATGACAAGGTTGTTATGCAAGGAAATACAAACTTCAAAGACAATTACGTTGAATTAAATGGTTACAAGTGGAATTTGACCCAACTGTTGGCACACGAAATGATACACTGTTTGCAGTTTGACAAGTTAGGACTTTGGAAATCAAAACCAATTGCAAATATTGCAAATTGGAAATGGGAAGGTTATGCAGAATATATTTCCAGACAAAACACCGACCAGAAAGACCTTTCAAAAAATATTGCACGACTTATTGCGACCAATAAAAGTAATTGGGAAATAACTTTTACCGACAATACAATTGCACCAAGAGAGTATTACGAAAGTTGGACATTGGTGCAGTATTGTATGGACATCAAAAAAATGAGTTACAAACAAATTCTTGCAGACACAACAAGCGAACAGACAGTTAGACAAGAAATGATGAGTTGGTTTAGCAGACGAGAATAAAAGCGAACGCACAACATTGGGTTTTGTGCAAGTGTGGCTTGACAAACTAACATCGGCAAATTGCAAATCCAGGCTGTGGTTCGGGCTGGACAAACAACTTTGAACTTTAGTTCTTAATTTCAACTTTATATTTTCAATCAGCAGCGGCTGTGGGCGGACGGAATACTAATGCCACACCTGCACAAAGCCCTGCCCGTTAGCGTCCATTGGAATTAAAAATTTCGTTAAAAAAAAGAATATTATTTTAATAAGCACATAAACAGACAAGCATGAAAAAGGCAATAGTGTTACTTTCGTTTTTGTTTTTAATGGTAACAGCAAGGACGCAGTCTTTAGCCATTAATGCCGATGGAAGTCCTGCCAATGCCAGTGCCTTACTGGATGTAAAAAGTACCAGCAAAGGTTTATTACCTCCAAGGATGACAACTGCGCAAAGAGATTTAATTTCAGTCCCAGCTGCAGGGATAGTCATATTTAACATTACCACCAATAGCCTGCAACTCTATAATGGTACTGGATGGGTTTCACTTATAACTCCTTCCAGTACTGCAGTTTTTTTGCCAACAATCGTCATCGGCACGCAGCAATGGATGAATAAGAACCTGGATGTGGCCTTTTACCGAAACGGCGACCCCATACCCCAGGTTACCAACGCCACAGCATGGGCTGCCTTAACAACCGGCGCCTGGTGTTATTATAATAATGATTCAACGCAGGGCAATAAGTATGGAAAACTATACAATTGGTATGCAGTGAACGACCCAAGGGGCCTGGCTCCACAGGGTTGGCATATCCCCAGCGATGCAGAGTGGACTATACTGGAGACTACTTTGGGTGGTTCATCAGTAGCCGGCGGAGCAATGAAGGAGGCCAGAACGCTTAACTGGACAGCTCCCAATACCGGAGGTAATAACAACAGCGGCTTTGCAGGCCTGCCGGGCGGCGGCCGAGGCACCAATGGAGCATTCAAAAATGTTGGATGCGTAGGCTACTGGTGGAGTGCTACGGAGCCCAATACTACGATCGCCTGGAACCGCCTCCTGTACTACGGCGATGGCACCATCACCAGGAACGGCAACTTAATGCGGGCCGGGTTTTCTGTTCGTTGCCTCAGGGATTAATTTATTTGATTCATTTGACAACCTGCCTGCCGGCAGGCAGGTTTGGCTTTTAGTTGTTAACTTCAACTTCAGTTTTTCATCCCGATAGCTATCGGGAGGCTTCAGTTGCCGGGCGGACACAGCAACAATTCCAGCCCTGCGGCAAGCCTCGGTCGTTAGCGTCCATTGGAATTAAAAATTTCGATAAAAAAAAGAATATTATTTTAATAAGCACATAAACAGACAAGCATGAAAAAGGCAATAGTGTTACTTTCGTTTTTATTTTTAATGGTAACAGCAAGGACGCAGTCTTTAGCCATTAATACCGATGGAAGTCCCGCCGATGCCAGTGCCTTACTGGATGTAAAAAGTACCAGCAAAGGTTTATTACCTCCAAGGATGACAACTGCGCAAAGAGATTTAATTACAACGCCGGCTGCCGGCTTAGTTATTTTTAACTCCCAAACCAATAGCCTGCAGTTATATAATGGTTCTGTATGGGTTTCACTTACAACTCCTTCCAGTACTGCAGTTTTTTTGCCCACTATCGTAATCGGCACCCAGCAATGGATGACTAAGAACCTGGATGTGGCCTTTTACCGAAACGGCGACCCCATACCCCAGGTTACCAACGCCGCAGCATGGGCTGCCTTAACAACCGGTGCCTGGTGTTATTATAATAATGATTCAACACAAGGCAATAAGTATGGAAAAATGTACAATTGGTATGCGGTGAACGACCCAAGGGGCCTGGCTCCACAGGGTTGGCATATCCCCAGTGATGCAGAGTTGACTACGCTGGAGACTACTTTAGGTGGTTCATCAGTAGCCGGCGGAAAAATGAAAGAGGCAGGAACACTTAATTGGACAACTCCCAATACCGCAGGTAATAACAACAGCGGCTTCACAGGCCTGCCGGGAGGCTACCGTAACCCCATTGGCGCATTCTTCAATGTCCCCAATTCTGGCAACTGGTGGAGTGCTACGGAAGTCAGTTTATCAGGCGCCTGGTACCGCGACCTGAACTTCGATAATGGCAATTTCAACAGGTTCAGCATCGATAAGCATTTTGGGTTTTCTGTTCGTTGCATCAGAGATTGACAAGAAATCATAAGTTATTTACAATTTTGAAGATTTAAGATAAAAGACCGTAACACCAACGGGCCGCTAACATTGGGTTTGGCGTTATTGGGGCAGGACGTTGTAATCTTCATCTGTAGCAACATGGCGGCAGTTGTTCGGGCAGGACGTTTTTCAATTTGGCTTTTAGTTGTTAACTTCAACTTCATATTTTTAATTGGGCTTTAGTTTCGGGCGGACGTTTTCCAAATCCCCCACCAACGCCAAGCCCTGCCCGTTGCAGGCAATTTTTATAGACCCCTTTTAAACCAATGGGCAGACATTCGGTGAAATTAAGGTAACTAATTGTATGGCAGTATGATGTTTATTCACAATCTTTTTTACATTCTTCATTGCCTTTATTTTCCGCCTTTTTTCGCAAACTTTCTTGGTTGAAGATTTTCTTGTGGGTTTCTCCCAATTCCGATGTAATGACCCTGAATTTCTGGATAGTTTTCACAAAGCGGTATGGATAGACCAGAATAAAAAAATATGGGTAGGCAATATTAACCCCAATACCGGCCTTTTTTATTCTGTGCATGGCCAGGATATTTTAATTGACAGCAATGTCGTTCCTATTGACAGTGCCCTCATCAATGGCCCTGAATGGGGTACGAATGCTTCAGATACTGTAGTATTTTACACAAAAAGAGATGCCGCAGGTAAAAGAGGCGCAAGCTTAGCGGACTTCATAACAGAAAGTGAACGAACAATAAACGAAGAACGAAAAACCCAACACTTCGCTAAATTAAAAGAACTGCAAACCGACACTCACTTCGACTCTTTTGCAGCGCCTTTAATTTAGCTTAACCGACGGTACAAGTTTACCCAATAGTTAAACTTTTCAGAAATATTTTAGTCAAACCCATCAAAATCTGCCTGAATAATCAAAATAAAAGTGTGTGAACAAACTTTACCTTATTGCTTTTGCTTCATTGACTCTCTGGACTGTTCAGATTAAAGCCCAGATTCAACTTCAAAGCCCTGAATTAGCTTTATCCCTCATTGCTTCCGATTCCACAAAGGCGAAACATTTCTATATAAATTGTCTGGGGTTAAACCAAACCGGCACCCAGTCTATTACTGGACTTAAAATGTTTCTGTTCGGTTCTGGGCAGGCAACAATTAAAGTTAGGGTTTACAATACAGCCCCTCCGGCACAGGATCCAAATCTCACGGCTGCCAATGGTTTCAGGTTCATTACAATACCTGTCGCCAATTTCGATACGGTTATTTCAAGATTAAATGCTTTTGGCTTCGCTGCACCACTGGTAAGGGCAACTAGTGGGGTTAGAACCGCTATGGCAAAGGATGGAGATGGCAATGTTGTTGAATTACTGGATGCCCCCACGGCTCCGGGAAGAAAACTGGAAATTGGAATGTTGGTTACATCTTCCGATAGCCTGATTCGATTTTATGAAAATGTACTCGGAATGCCAAATGCCCCAGCTGCTACAGGCCCCTCTCCTGTAGATAGCACTGCAATTGAGTATCGTTATTCGGCCAGAAATACAGTACTCCGTATTTTTAAGCTTTCAGGGAACCGCCCTTCGGATAATAATGTTATAGGGGGTGTCCGGGGTTACCGCTACATCACATTCTCGTTGGTTGCTGACGTAGATGAGTTGTACCAGAGAATGATAGACAGTGGATTTGTGATTGCGAATCCTTTGGCGCCATATGGCTCAAGTAACTTTCTGTTCTTTGTTCGCGGGCCGGGAGGCGCTTTACATGAATTTTTGGGTCCTAAAGCTGTTAGAGGGCCATCTTCTTCTGCATTTGCGGATATGACATTCACGGCAGATTACTATGCACCGGGTTTACCGGAGTCAGAAGATATTTCCGGAACATTGGAAGCCAACGCGCTTGTGGTGCATAAGGGGAAAATATACTGCTCCACCACCTTTGCCGGCACTAATGGAACTCCAGCCGAATCCGACCCAAAAATTTTGGTGAAAGACTCAGCCAAAGGTTTATGGCGAATTGATTACAAGGGGGGAAGCAAGTTCATACGCTTCCCGATTATCAGGTCTGTCCAATTCACTTCTGATGGATCCGGGAGGCCACTTTCCAGCCCGGTTTCAGTTTTAGTTTGTGGAACTGGAGCATGGAGATCATGGAACCCCGATGGTGTTTATGTTATGTCCAGAAATGACAATACAGATCAATGGCATTTAAATAAGATATCCAATAACTGCTGGAATGCACAGAATACAAATAAAGGTTGCGAAGTGAGGGCAATCTTTGACCATAAAGACAAGGTAACGGGCGTGCATTATGTGTTTGCAGGTGCTTATAATGGTGCTGTTTATCGTGGTTGGTATAATCCTGCCAAACCGGGTTTGGTAGAGTGGGACCCTGTGCCTGAAATAGATAGCTCTAATGCACATGCACTCTGCGCCACAACACTCAATGATACTTTGTTCATGGGTATGAGTTTTGGTGAAGGAAGCGGACAACCGGGAATATGGAGACCCTATAAAGATTATGGTGTCTGGAAAAGAATTGACGGGGTTAGAAATCCTGTAATCGGGCACAATTACAATCCTAACAACAATTTACAATGGGAATGGATAAAAGTTCCAGAATGGGAAAAACAGGACAGTCCGGGCCAACATACCCGTATGGGACAGTTCAGAGGTTTAAGCACAATTCCAGATCCCTTAGATTCTACCAATAAACTCCTGGCTTTTCATTAGGACAGCCCCGATTCGTATATAGAAACTTTGAATCCCAAAAGAGGGTATGAACTAAACCTAGAGTTGAAAACAAAAGAATTTGTCCAAAATTTATGGGGAAATTCAAGTGCTGGCCTGATAACAGCTGGTTACAATGAATGGCTGGCAGCCATGCATCCTATTACAAAAGAAAAAGTTCATTTTATTGGAGCCTGGGCCATGTATCCGGGTGGTGAAACTGCCACACCTCAGGGCAAGAGTTCCTGGTTTTTTGTGCGTTATGCTGATGGCACTTACCGACTAATCAGAATATGGGATGAAGGCAACCCCCTTACCAATGCTACCAACGGACTAAAAGGCTGCCGTAGCATTGTTCCATCTCCTTTTCCTGAAGAAGCCGGATTTGTTTGGTATTTCTGTGGATTTGATCTGACCGGCCAAGGTACCACAAGTGTTGCGGGGCGGAAAGCATGGATTTACAAAGGGATAATCGATAATCCAAATACAGGATTAATATCAACTCCATCCATTAAACTTTTTCCGAATCCGGCAAATGACCTTATCACTATTTCAGGATTGCAAGATGATTTTAAAGGTACAATTTACATATACAACTCAATTGGGCAAATGCTCTTGACTGAACAAAAAACCGGCTCGCAAATCAGCATAGAAACAGGAAATTTGAACAGCGGTATTTATTTCATTAAGATAAAGAATGAGAATGGAGAAGTGATAACAAGAAAATTCATTAAACAGTAAAGTAAAAGAATGAAAAAATGTTTACACTGATCGTTTTAGCTTTTTTAACAATTTGGGCAGATCAAATCCTTCTAATTCAAGCATTTATGGCGAATGTTTCATTGTCCAGTAGAAGCTACTTACGAATTGCAGGACCAGTTTCTGCTTCGCAAAACAAAGCATTACTTTCCAAAGGAATTTATTTAATGCGGGTAATAGATTCAAATGGGAGAACTGCAACAAAAAAAATTATCAGGAACTAATATATTTTACAATTCAATCAGTGATGAAAAAAATTTTACTAGCACTCGCCTCTTTTACGATTTATCATATCAGTATTGCACAGCCATTTGTTGTGAAGGATACCATTATTTCTGACCCGTTATCATCACTTCCAGACCCGGAGATTGACTGGCTAGGAAATAATTTCTGCTGGGCAGGGCCGGAAGGAATCTGGATTGGGCGCATTGATAAAGCAACTGGTAATTTTATCCCCGCCAATGGCAAAGGTGTTCTTGTTGATGCCACTCCATCTTACCGAGGGATGCAATTAGTTGCAAACGGACCGGAATGGGCCATGAGCAAAAACGGCTCGGTATGTATCTATCCGGATTCTGCAACGCAAAGAAATATCAGAATTGGAACCGCTAAATACAACGGTTCTGCCTGGGTAGCTTCACCTCTTCCTTTCAGTGACGGACGTATCCCCTTTTTTGGAAGTTATGATTCAGCTTATCAGAAAGATGGAATTACCTGTGCTTCTTACGACACTATTACTATGTCCGGTACAGGTATGCGGCTCCGTAATTCTTCTGATACTATGGAAATCACACCAAATAGTATGCAGGGCGGCAGATGGATTAATGGCCGTTATGCCATTAGCTTATCACAGGAAAATACAAGTCCTAACGAAATAGGTTTCTTTGACGTAACCACAAAAGCATATACCCGAATTGCTGTATTTAGTAACCCAATTGACCAGGCCTGGGTAGTACCGATGCCGGAGATGAATAACCGGTATGCTGCGTGGTGTATAGAAAAGAAAACAGACCGGGATGAAATTGCTGTATTTATGAATTTTGGAAACCAATGGCGAAAAGTTGATTCCATACGCATACCTACCAACCGGAAAGAAATATTTTCTCCCGAACCATTTTGGTGGAATGGCCGCACCTATATTTTCCTGGTTGCAAGGCCCCGTGCGGGTCAACCTGCATCACTGTACGACCAGGTTTGGATCGTTGGGTTGGCCAATGATGCCCGTTTGTTCAGGGAGATATCCTCACCTGTACCCATGAGACGTACTGACCCGGAAGTTTTTTATACCACTACAGAGCCAGTTATTTACTATACTGAAAACAGGCCAAATGGAATAAAAGTAGTTCATAAATGTAGTACCGGACTTACCAAATACACTTATCCCAAATCTCCATTCCGGGAAATGGGATTCACTAAAGATTATTTCCCCGGCACTAACGACGTCAATGGAAAGTACCTCGGCAGCACAGAAACGATGGCCCTTGTTCAACATAAGGGAAAAATCTATGCAGGTATGGGCAACTGGATGGACTATCCCTGGCAATTCAACGAAACGAATGAAGGTTCACAAATACTCAGGAAAGATGCCTATAATAAGCCATGGTTGGTAGATACGTCCTTTGGTTTTAGAAGTATGCGTAGTGAAGCACTTGTGTCAGTAAACTTTACTAAAAGTAGCTCAGGTAATAATCTGAACCCGGCTGTAAACCTGTTGATTTGCGGGGCCGGTGATATTTCTTTTGACAGGCCAAGGGAAATGAATATATGGGTACGGGACGACCAAAACAACAAATGGATAAAGAACACCGGTTTTACTGTTACCCAAGGAAGTACCGGTATCCGTTCTTTTGCCTTGCATACCGATAAAATAACCGGCAAGCAATACTTATTCGGTGGAATGTCAGATGGCGATATCATTAAAGCACAATACAATCCCAATAAACCCGGTTGGCTGGAGATTGATACCGCCAGGGAACTAAGGGGGTTGGGGAGGGTAATGGCCATGGTTGTATGTAACGGTGATTTGTATGCATCTGCCGGTGTTGATGTAGTGGCTGGTGATACAGTGGGTGGTTTGTACAGAAGGATTGATGGGCCTTCTCCCAGCTGGCAAAGGGTTTATACATGGCCGTATCTTGCCAGTGCCAGTGGTGGTGACGAGCCAAATATTATGAGGGGCATTACATGTGTCCCCGACCCGAAGGGATCTGGCAGAAATGTCATAATCGGTACAAGGGCTAATCCTGGCATTGTTGAAGTTATTGAACCATTCAATAATCACAACGTTTACCTTGAACTGCAAAAAAGGGATTTCTTTGCATCACAATGGAACCAGGAATTTTTAAGAGGGCCTTCCTTATCTGCATACAATAATTTCGTTCCTGACAAACTGGAAGGTCAGGATATTTGGTGGCAAAGCCTTTGGGTAGAACACCCTGATAATGGAAATCATCCGCAAAACGGTTCTCACTTTCTCGTACGGTTCAAAGATGGTACCTATCAGTATGGAGATATTTATGATAATACCAACCCGGTTCCGTCCGGTAAAAGGCTTCGTGCTACAAGAGCAATTTGCAAATCACCTTTTCCCGAAGAACCATATACCTATTATTTCGGGGGTTACGATGCAGCACAAGATACTTCAAATAACACCAGTTGGATCTATAAAGGAAAATTGGTAAATCCACCAATAAGCAATAACGGCAATATGGATGGCATAATACTTTATCCCAACCCTACGAGGAAAAGTATTACCATCGCTAACCTACCTGATAATTTTAAAGGAACGATTCAGCTTTATACCATCACAGGACAACTCCTCAAAACCGAGTACAGGACTGGTAGTATTATCAATCTGACCATTGAGTATCTGTCATCCGGAATTTTTCTGATAAGATTGATTAATGAAAACGGGGGCGAAGTAACCAGAAAATTTATTAAAATATAAAGCCAAAACTGCCTGCAACAAAAGTATTTGCAAAAGCAGGGCTGGACAATGTAACATCAGCTTTGTGCAGGCATCATCAGCAGTTCGGGCTCGACATTCAATTTTCAACTTTAGTTCATAACTTCAACAACATATTTTTAAATGAGCATTTGTACCGGGCTGGACAATCAATGAATTCCCTGCCTTCGCAAATACTAGAACGTTGGCAGAAATGCTACCATAAATACCTTAAAGCTACAAAGGGTAAAATAAATTATCCCATTTCGGGAACTTTTCATATCTTTGACAAAAGTTGAGAATTATTGCAAAGAAAATTTTAAGAGATTTTTGGCAAACACATCCTGACAGCGAACAGCAATTAAAGGCTTGGTATCAAGAAACCTCAAAAGCAGAATGGACAAGCCCCAATAAAATTAAAATTGAATACCCAAGTGCA
>CALRVV010000029.1:0-11427 GCA_943371705.1 Chitinophaga pinensis
GCCGGCCAAATGGATTACAGCAATATTCAGCAACTGAGTAACGATAAAGCAACAGAGATACTGGTATTCCCCAACCCAACCACCGATGTATTACAATTACAGCTCAATGCAACATATGATAACATGCATGTGCGGGTCTTTAACGCTTCGGGCCAATTGGTAAAACAAATGCAGGTTCCTGCATCTAACCAAATCATCACCATACCGGTACAAAATTTAGCCGCAGGTAAGTACTGGTTACATTTACAAAGTGCTGATGAAAAACAAGTGTTGCAGTTTGTGAAGCAATAAAAAATCAAACCCTTGTACGGTTGAGACAGCCCCGAAAATGGAACCACATAGAAACATCGTACACAAAAGGATGAAACACATAGAAACCTATGTGAAAATCTATGGTTCTATGTGTCTATGTGGTTCAAAAAATTATAGTAGCCCTTTTTGATAAGCCAAATGCAATGCCTGTGCCCGGCTGTTTACATGTAGTTTGTTGTAAATATTGATGACATGTTTTTTAGCGGTATTGGCACTAATATCCAAATGGCTGCCAATTTCTTTATACGATAAACCCTGCACCAGCAATTGCAGTATTTCCTTTTCCCGGTCAGTAAGGTCAAACAGGGTTTTTGAATCGGGGTCGGGTTGTTTTTGCAATAAGGTAAGCTGGTTGTTTTGTACCAGTTGTAAAATTTTATGGGCAATCCCCGGCGATATAGGACCAGCCCCGCTTTCGTGCATCTGCCAAAGCATATCGGTTATGTTCTCGGCGCTTTCGTCTTTCAGCAAATAACCAAAGGCACCTGCTTTTATGGCTTTGAATATTTTATCCTCGTCATCAAAAATAGAAAGCACCACAAATTTTACCGAAGGATAAAAAGAAGATCCCGCAGCAATCGCATCTACACCGTCCATATTCGGCATCTCCAGGTCCATAAGGGTTACATCGGGCAGGTTGTCTTCCGGAAGCATTTTCATTTTTTCTAAAAAATCTCTTCCGTCATCTGCCATCAGCGTTATTTCAAAATGGCCGTGGCGCAGCAACTTATCTTTTATGATATTGCGGTTACTGGCCTTATCATCCACTATGGCAACTTTAATGGGCATTCTTTTTTTTATTGAACAAATATTTAAAATAAATTCGGCTTACGTAATAATCCAACAGGATACCATCATCATATCAGCATTGTCACTTTTGTTCCACTACCCGGCTTAGAGCTAACTGTAAATGCAATTCCTGATTCTGTTGCCCGTTGGTTCATGTTCAGCAATCCATTGCCGTTTTCTGCAAGCTTCATGGCTTCGTAATCAAAACCCTTACCATCTTCAACCACGGTTAGTTCCCATTTGTCATCATGCTGTTTACTTGATAAACTGATATTGCCTGCGGCAGCATGTTTTATAGCGTTTGTTACTGCCTCCTGCACTATTCTTACCACATGCAGCGCTTTGGTATGATGCAATATTTTTTCTGCAGATGCTTCTCCTTCTGCCTTAAACTGTATCTGCGGATAATAGCGTGCCAGTGCCTGTATAAAATTTTTGATCCGCAGCAAACATTCCTCTTCGGTGTAATGATCTTTTTTTAAAGCCCATACAGTTTCTCTTAAAGACGTAATAATGTCTTTGGAAGCAAACTTCAAATCATTCATCAATGCATTTTTTTCATTGATATCGTTTTCTTTTTGCAGCAATTCTGTATTGTATAAAACAACATTGGCATAAGCACCAATACTATCGTGCAGGTCTCGACTGATACGCTCTCTTTCGATTTGAATTTTATATTCATTCTCAAGTAACGCCAGTCGTTTCTGGTATTTTCTTTTATTGTAGCGGTTAAAGGCATAAGCCAACCCGGTAAACAACAGTAAAATAATACCGGTAATAAACCACCATGTTTTCCAAAAAGGCGGTTGGATGGTAATGCGTATCTCCTTCATCGGCTTTGCATCTTTATCAAAAAAGCGGGAAGCGTAAATTTTAAAAACATAATCACCGGGGGGTAAAAAATAACGCACGGTCTGCAGCTCAGTATTCTGTATCCATTCTTTATCTATCCCCTGCATTTGGTACTGGTAAATATACTGTCCGGGGTTATTGTTTGCCATAGCAATAAAATCAAAGGCCAGCGAGTTTTGATGATAAGGCAGGGTTATCTTACTGATGTTCCAAACAGCCGTATCTGTAAATGCTTCTTCGTTATTGATCCTTATCCTGGTAACCAGCAGGTTAATCTTTTCTTGAAAACTGTTAATATCCGACGGATAAAAACTGCTGACACCATTAACTCCACCAAAGAACAACTCACCATTTTCGGCTTTGGCTACAACATTGGTGTTGAATTCATTCTCCTGCAGGCCATCTTCTTTTTTTAATTGCAGGATGCTGTTACCGGCATTTATTTTAAAGATGCCTTTATTGCTGCTACACCAGAGAGCGCCATTTTCATCCAAAGCCATGGCATAAATACATTCATCGGGCAGGCCGGTTGCTTTTGTAAGGTGTGCCAATATCTTGCCTTCAGCATCTATCTTAAAAATACCTTTATTGCAACCCATATAAATATTCCCTGCTGCATCCTTTGCAAAACATCTTACATAACCTGTATTTTTAAAAGGCACCCTTTTCAGCTCCCGGAAAGTTGTTGCATCCAGAAAAAAAAGTTCGTCGTTGGCATGGCTGATGATGGTTCCGTTATAATACAGTGCGCTCATGGTATAAGAGCTGGTAAACTCATATTCAATGCAGCTGTTTTTTACAAAATCTATCCTGTATAATCTTCCCTGCGCCTGGGTAATGGCCATTTTTTCATCCCGGTAAAGCGGGTTCCCAAAATAGTCAATATTCAGCTTCGGGGCTGTAAGGGATAAAGCGGGAAACGGTTTAAGCCGTGAAAGATCGGCTGATAAGGCCCATACCCTGTCATCGCTGTTGCAAAAAAGCAGGTAGTTATTTTTATTGTCTTTTACAATGCAATTAAAAGATTTTGGAAGACTGTCGCCGGGTGTGATCCTGATATGTTTTACCAGCCGCTGCAGCGTGTCAAACACCATCAATCCATTGCCTGATGTGCCTGTCAGTATCCTGTTGTTTTTTTTATCCGGAAGAATACTGAGTATATTATTGTTGTCGTCTTTCTTTAAAGTACCATAGTACCTCACCGGGTAATTATTCCTTATTATTTTTTTGATGCCTGTTGTAACGGTGGCCAGGCAAAGGTTGCCGAAATTATCTTCTATCAGTTTCCAGATAGCACCCTTTCCTCCAACCGGTTCATTCTGATAGTTTACCAGCTCGGGCCCTAACGCAAAATTGACTGTATCTAATTCATACAAATGTTCATTAAAACTGATAAGGGTCTTGTTTTCCCAATGCAATATGTTACAGCGACCGATGTTTTGGTCATCCTTTCCCTTTATAATCATTGTCCTGCTGGTCTTTGTATTAAAGTCATAAAACTGCAGGCCATTATTCGTAATATTGTCGTAATACACAGCTTCATGGGCAGACCACATTCGTAAAAAAAAGAAAGAGATTGATTGAATGGGTACCGATTGGGTAATGATCTTTTTCTTTTTAAGATCCCAGCAATAGAGGATGTCCTTGATTCCAATGGCAATCTTATGATCAATGATATTACTGCCAATCGTCGGCCTGAAGTCGGTATTGGACGCATAATCAGGCAAGCCTGTTTTTGTATTGCTGCTTATTGTAAAACCATTCAGGTTAATACCGGTTATATTGCCTTCTACCGTGTAGAAATAAATGATCTGTTCATCTTCACCAATGAACTGTGCTGTTTTCTTTGTACCAGAAAGGGTATATACCTGTACAAACCGGTTTCCGCTTATTTCGTATTTACTGATGCCCTGCGAATGGCTGATGAGCAGGTCGCCATTACTGCAACGGAAGAGTTTTACAAATTTATCATCGGGCAGGCCAGGCTGAATGGGAACAATAGTAAATTCTCTTCCATCGAATTTTTGAATACCATTGGGGAAACTTATCCAGCAAAAATTGTTCTTATCATAAGCAATATCACCAATAGTGCTTTGCAGCAGCCCTTCATTAACGCTGTAGCTGAATGTGTTGAAACGCTCAATACTTTGCGCCCCGGCATTAATCCCGGCAAGAAGCAAATAAGCAGAAGCAAATATGATTGTACAGTATTTCAACTATTAAGCAGGAGGTTTTGTATACATCAAATTACGTATTCCTTACCAAACATGGCACTAATCCAAATGGATTATTGGTCAGCTGCTGCCAATAGTATTTATTTAGTGGTTAAATCTCATCCTGTGTAAAGCCGAAGCGTTTTGTTTGAAGCTGCCGGTCTTTTGAAATTAGCCTGGTGTTATGATTAATTTTTTACGTGTTATGTTATTGAAAACTGCTAAAACTATTTAGGGTCTTTACTTCAGGGAACTGAAGATGAGTTTACAGTAGTACAAAAGCTTAATCAGGGCTCCTTCCCGAAATCGCGATGTAATCGATTTCGGGGCTCCTTTTTTGTTACTTTTTTGGAGAAGCAAAAAAGTAAAAGACAAAAATATTGAAAAATATGCCCATGTTTAAAATTTTTACACTTGCGGTAGCAGTATCTGTTTTACCAATATCTAAACAGTACTATACACCCAATTTAACTACTGATAATGCAGTTGAAAAACCGGCCTACATTTTCCCATATAAAAACATCATTACCACCAACCCCTTTGAGCCACAAAAAGAACCATCAGAACCCTGGAGCCAAAACTGGATGGCAACCGCACAGGAAAACATCCGCAAAAGCGAATACAATTTTACCTGGGAAGAAAAACTAAATGCTTACTGCACACCCAACCGAAAAAACAACCTGCGCTTTTTTTATGATGATAAAGGGTTTGTTGTGGAACCGGGAAGAACGAAGATACCTGTTGATAAGGTTGATAAGTTGACAAGGCCGGAGGATATTAAGTACAGAATACTCCCTAACTGGAAAGTAAAATTCAATATCGATAAAAAACAGGTGGGTAATGGTAAATGGCAAATAGTAAACAACAAAGCAGAATACATTACTAATAATATTACCGTTCAATACATCAACAACGATGAAGGCATGCGGCAGAATTTTATTGTTTATCAGCCTTTATCAAATACTGATGAGCTGAAAATAAACTTCAGCATTAAAACAAAACTTAAACCTTATTTACTCGGCAACCAATTGCAGTTCTTTCATAAAAAAACAAATGTGCTTAATTACGAACAGCTGGAGGTTTGGGATGCCGAGGGAAAGCCTTTGGAAGCATCAATACAAAAAAGTAAAAAGAATAAATTTTATTTACAGGTAAAGACAAAAAATGCGGTTTATCCAATTACCATAGATCCTTTAAGTACAACACCAAATAGTACACTTGATGATGCAAACCAGGCATTTGCAAACTTTGGTTCTTCTGTATCTTCTGCCGGGGATGTAAATGGAGATGGGTATAGTGATGTTATTATAGGGGCCCCTGGTTATGATGATGGTGCAAATTCAGGTGAGGGCCGTGCCTTTGTTTATTATGGATCTGCAGCAGGCTTACCAGCCGCCCCCGGTAATACCCCGGATGATGCAAACCAAGCCGGCGCACAGTTTGGTACCTCTGTATCATCCGCAGGTGATGTGAACGGGGATGGATACAGTGATGTGATTATTGGCGCACCCGGTTACGATGATGGCGTAAATAACGAAGAAGGTAGGGTGTATATCTATCATGGCTCTGCTGCAGGTTTGTCGGCAACCCCAAATAATACACCCGATGATGCCAACCAGGTGAATGCACAATTTGGTTGTGCAGTTGCCGGGGCTGGCGATGTAAATAGCGATGGATTCAGTGATATCATAATTGGTGCAGTGCGATATACCGAAGGGGCTAATAATTCGGAAGGGCGTATTTGGGTATACCATGGGTCGGCAGGTGGCATTGCTGCCAGTCCGGCCGCTATAAGGCACGATGCCAACCAGAACGGCGCCTGGTATGGTAATTCCGTTGCCAGCGCTGGTGATGTAAATGGAGATGGCTACAGTGATGTGATTGTTGGAGCTGAACGGTATGATAATGAATTTAACGATGAGGGCATAATGTTCCTTTACCATGGTTCTGTATCAGGAATTTCGGCAAGTCCTAACAGTATTCGCGACGATTCAAATCAGTTCAATGCCCGATTTGGCTGGTCTGTGGCAAGTGCAGGTGATGTGAACGGGGATGGATACAGCGATGTTATAGTGGGTGCCCAGCAATTTGATGATGGTGCAAATATGACCGAAGGCAGGGCTTTTGTATATCATGGTTCCGCAACAGGCATATCAGCTAGCCCTAACAGCACCCCGGATGATGCAAACCAGTCAAATGCGTTTTTTGGTTATTCTGTGGCTTGTGCCGGTGATGTTAATGGCGATGGATATAGTGATGTGATCATTGGCGCATGGGGTTATGCAGAAAACGGAAACTCGGATGAGGGAAAAGCGTTTGTTTATCATGGTTCGGCATCTGGCATATCAGCAAGTCCAAATACGCTGATTGATGATGCCAATCTGGCCCAGGCCGGCCTGGGGAGATCTGTTGCTTCTGCAGGCGATGTCAATGGCGATGGATACAGCGATGTGATTGTGGGTGCTTATTATTTTAGTGATGGTGCAAATACTGCCGAAGGCAGGGCCTGGGTACATCATGGCTCCGCTGCAGGCTTATCATCAACGCCCAACAGCACACCCGATGATGCCAACCAGGCGCAGGCTTATTTTGGTATTAGTGCAGCTTCTGCAGGGGATATTAATGCAGATGGATACAGCGATGTAATTATTGGAGCTCAGGGATATGATGATGGAGTAAATACCGGTGAAGGCCGGGCTTTTGTATATCATGGTTCGGCCACAGGATTACCGGCAACACCTAACAGTACGCCCGATGATGCCAATCAGCTGAATGCTCAATTTGGTACTTCTGTTGCTTGTGCAGGCGATGTAAATGGAGATGGGTACAGCGATGTAATTATCGGTGCCCCTTTTTATGATGATGGCGCAAATACAGATGAAGGCCGTGCCTTTATATACCATGGCGCTGCTGCAGGTTTATCCGCATCTCCCAATAATACACCCAATGATGCCAACCAGGCAGGTGCCCGTTTTGGAACTTCTGTTGCTACTGCCAATGATATAAACGGCGATGGATACAGCGATGTGATTATTGGAGCTTCTGAATACGATGATGGTGCAAATACCGCCGAAGGCCGGGCATTTGTTTATCATGGTTCAGCCGCAGGTTTATCGGGCAACCCAAACAGCACCCCTGATGATGCCAACCAGGCAAACGCAGATTTTGGATATAGTGTTGCCGGTGCAGGCGATGTAAATGGAGATGGGTACAATGATGTAATTATTGGAGCTTACAGCTATACTGATGGAGCAAATACAGGCGAAGGGCGTGCTTTTGTTTATCATGGTTCAGCCGGTGGACTTAGTGCCACGCCTAACAGTACCCCTGATGATGCCAACCAGGCTCTGGCTTACTTTGGAATAAGCGTAGGTTGCGCCGGCGATGTAAATGGAGATGGATACGGCGATGTAATCATTGGTGCTTATCAATATACTGATGGGGCAAATGCTGACGAAGGCCGTGCCTTTGTATATCATGGCTCCGCTGGTGGCCTTAGTGCCGCACCCAACAGCACACTTGACGATGCCAACCAGGCAAGCGCCAATTTTGGTATCTGCGTAGCGGGTGCAGGCGATGTAAATGGTGATGGATACAGCGATGTAATTGTTGGAGCTTATCTATATAATGATGGGATGAATACAGACGAAGGCCGTGCTTTTGTTTATCACGGTTCAGCGGGTGGCCTTGGTACAGCACCCAATAACACTCTTGATGATGCCAACCAGGCAAGCGCCCTGTTTGGATTTAGAGTTGCCTGTGCAGGCGATGTAAATGGAGATGGATACAGCGATGTAATAATCAGCGCACATGCTTATGATGATGGTGCAAATACTGATGAGGGCCGTTCATTTATTTACAACGGTAACGAGTTTACAACCAACGAACGCAACAACCTCCGGCTTTACAATACCAATCTTACCACGCCACTCAACAGCAGCAATTTTATACTAGGCAATTTTGGTATCGGTCTTTTTGCAAAATCTTTTCTTGGCCGCAACAGGGGCAAATTGGTTTGGCAAACCCGCCTTAGCCAGAATGCCTACAGCGGCAATCCAATCACCAACAGCGTTTTATTTACCGGCCAGGAGGCGGCTTATAGCAACCTGGGTACAGCCGGTATTGAGTTGAAGGAAGTGATCAGTAAATTAAATGGTGCCGGTAAATATACCAAGGTACGGGCAAGGGTTAAATACAATCCTGCATTGGCAATTACCGGCCAGGTATATGGGCCATGGCGCTATGTTTCTTCTGTTATTGATGGCAATAATTTAGGGGCATTGCCTGTTGAATTAATTTCTTTTAAGGCCGCCTGGAAAGAAAAAGGTAAAACAGCAAAAATTGATTTTAAAACCGATAAAGAAAGCGGCATCTGTTGTTTTGATATTGAAAAAAGTACCGACGGTTTTAATTTTTATTCCATTGGAACAGTGCCAGCAAAAAACACAGCAGCTGTTCAGCAATATAATTTTGTTGATAACCATGCAAAAAATAAAAATCAATTCTACCGCTTAAAAATAAAAGGAGAAACCGGTAAGATTGAATACAGCAATATTCAGCAACTGCAAAACGATAAAGCAACAGAGATACTGGTATTCCCCAACCCAACCACCGATGTGTTGCAGTTGCAGTTGAACAAAGCATATGATAAAATGAATGTGCGGATCTTCAACAGCAGCGGTCAGGTGGTAAAACAATTGATTATTCCTGCACCTAACCAAATAATTACCATCCCTGTACAACATTTAGCCGCCGGTAAGTACTGGTTGCATTTACAAAATGGAAATGAAAAACAGGTGCTGCAGTTTGTAAAGCAATAATTCGCTCTCGTGCTGAGGAATGGGGCATTTTTTTAAAACGGCTTATTAGGCCGTTTTTTATTATTTTTAATTTTTTATCCATCAACCTTAACCGTTAGAAACCGGGTTATTAAATAAAATATATCTATGTTCAAATTTTTACCAATTGCACTGGCAATTTCTGTTTTACCACTTTCGCAACATGTTGCCAACAAAGGGCTGATGGAAGATAAAAGCAGTATGGATGCTGCTTTCGTTTTCAATTTTATACACAAGCCAGCCTTCAATCCATTTGAGCCCGAAAAAAAAACAACCGAAGCCTGGAGCCAAAACTGGATGGCCAGCGCACAGGAAAACATCCGAAAAAGCGAGTATAACTTTAAATGGGAAGAAAAATTAAACGCTTATTGCACACCCAACCGAAAGAACAACCTCCGCTTTTTTTATAATGAAAAAGGCTTTTCTGTCGAGCCCCGTACCACAAAAATACCCATTGGCGAAATAGACCCCATGGCCAGGCCCGATGAAATTGAATACCGTTACCTGCCCAATTGGAAAGTAAAATTCAATCTCGATAAAAAACAGGTGGGTAATGGTAAATGGCAAATAGAAAATAACAAAGCAGAATACATTACCGATAATATCACCGTGCAGTACATCAACAATGATGAAGGAATGCGGCAGAATTTTATCGTGTATAGGCCGCTAGCTGATAACGACGAACTCCGGATGAACCTCAATATTAAAACCCGGTTAAAAACCTCAGCAAGCAATGGCCAAATAAAATTTCTGCTCAAAAACGGTGAAGTGCTTAGCTATAAAGACCTGTTGGTTTGGGATGCAACCGGAAAAAAGCTGGAAGCCGCATTTCAACAAAACAGCAAAGGAAATTATTCCATAGTTGTAGATACCAAATACGCCATTTATCCCATTACAATCGACCCCATCAGCACGGTTCCTGACAACACGCCCGATGATGCCGACCAGGCAAGCGCCTTCTTTGGATATTCCGTAGCCAGCGCGGGCGATGTAAATGGAGATGGGTATAGCGATGTAATTATTGGGGCTTATGTATACGATGATGGTGCAAATACCAGTGAAGGCAGGGCATTTGTCTATCATGGCTCGGCAGCTGGCCTTAGCGCCACTCCCAACAGTACTCCCGATGATGCCAACCAGTTATCTGCCCGGTTTGGAATTTCCGTAGCCAGCGCCGGCGATGTAAATGGAGATGGGTATAGCGATGTAATTATTGGGGCTTATAATTTCAACGATGGTGCAAATGCCGATGAAGGCCGTGCATTTGTATATCATGGCTCGGCAGCTGGCCTGGGCGCTACTCCCAACAGTACTCCAGATGATGCCGACCAGGCATCTGCCGAATTTGGGCGTTCCGTAGCCAGCGCCGGCGATGTAAATGGAGATGGGTATAGCGATGTGATTATTGGGGCTAATTTTTTCGATGATGGTGCAAATTCCAATGAAGGCCGTGCATTTGTGTATCATGGCTCGGCAGCTGGCCTTAGCGCCACACCCAACAGCACTCCCGATGATGCCGACCAGGCAGATGCCGAATTTGGATTATCCATAGCCAGCGCCGGCGATGTAAATGGAGATGGATATAGTGATGTAATTATTGGGGCTAATTTTTTCGATGATGGTGCAAATTCCAATGAAGGCCGTGCATTTGTGTATCATGGCTCGGCTACAGGCCTGAGTGCCTCACCCAACAGCACGCCCGATGATGCCGACCAGGCATTTGCCCGGTTTGGAAGATCTGTATCCAGCGCCGGCGATGTAAATGGCGATGGCTACAGTGATGTAATTATTGGGGCTTTTTTATACGATGATGGTGCAAATAACGGGGAAGGCAGGGCATTTGTCTATCATGGCTCAGCTACAGGCCTTAGCACCACGCCCAATAGTACACCCGATGATGCCGACCAGTTAAATGCACAGCTTGGAATTTGCGTAGCCAGTGCCGGCGATGTAAATGGAGATGGCTACAGCGATGTAATTATTGGAGCGAATGCATACGATGATGGTGCAAATACAAGTGAAGGTAGGGCATTTGTCTATCATGGCTCAGCTACAGGCCTTAGCACCACGCCCAATAGTACACCCGATGATGCCGACCAGGCAGATGCCCAGTTTGGATTTTCCGTAGCCAGTGCCGGCGATGTGAATGGAGATGGGTATAGTGATGTAATTATTGGGGCTTATGCATACGATGATGGCGCAAATACCAATGAAGGCCGTGCCTTTGTGTACCATGGTGGTGCGGCTGGCCTAAGCGCCGCACCCAACAGCACACCCGATGATGCCGACCAGGCAGGTGCAGAGTTTGGAATTTCCGTAGCCAGCGCCGGCGATGTAAACGGCGATGGATACAGTGATGTGATCATTGGGGCTAATCTATTTGATGACGGTGCAAACACCGATGAAGGCAAGGCTTTTGTTTA
>CALRVV010000030.1:0-10841 GCA_943371705.1 Chitinophaga pinensis
TGCCGCAATTGCGATAACTCAAAACAACGTTTGATTAAGCGTGTGACAGTCATCAACTGCGTACAACATGGTATTGCCAAAATTGCTGGACTCTGATAAGAAAAAGATTCATTAAATTTAACCGCAACTTCGGCAATACCCGTCGTTGCCTGCTATTTTAAATGAACACTCCGTTTATGCAAGAGATAATTCAATTCAAGGTATCATTATTTGAATCGAAGCCACTTATATGGCGACAAATCCTAGTTCATAGCGATACAACATTTTTTGAGTTGCACCATATTATTCAAATTGCCATGGGTTGGGACAATTATCACATGTTCGAGTTCGACCTTGAAGGATACCGAATTGGGGAAGTTGACGAGGAAGAAAAAGATAATGGATATGGAAGCGATCAGTTACTGGACTGTACATCTGTGACACTTAAAGACCTAATTACGCAAAAGAAAGAGGTTTTCAAATATCTATATGACTTCGGAGATGGCTGGAAACATGTAATCAAAGTAGAAAATCTCTTAAACATTGACACCACAGTTAACTATCCAATTTGTATTGACGGTGAAATGAACTGCCCGCCAGAAGATTGTGGAGGCATCCGTTCTTTTTATCATTGCTTAGAAGTGCTCAAAGACAAAAAAAGCGACGAGTATCAAGAAATTTCAGAATGGTTTTCTAAAAAATATAAACCTGAGCAGTTTGACATTGGGAAAGTTAATAAGCAATTAAAAAAACTCGACAAATACATTTCAAAATGGCTATCGGGTTAAAAAACAGCAGGCAACAAAAGGTTTTGTGCAATTGGGGCTTGACGTTGAAACAATCATCGGCAGTGCATATCCAGGCTTTGGTTTCGGCGGACGTAATTCTATTGGGCAGTAGTTCTAAACTTCGGCTTTTAGTTATAAATTTAGCTTCAGTTCCGGGCAGACAGTTGGTTAATTCCCCAACTGCACAAAGCCTCGAACGTTATACGAAAAACAATTGACCTATCTACAATGACGAAAAAAATAGTGCATTTAATATTGGGACTAATTTTATTTTTCGGTTGTTCTCTAAAGAATATTTACACGGACAGTATTATTAATAAATCTAAAGATATTGAGGGATTCTACATAGTTGAATTTAAAAGACACGGACTGATATATATTGATAAAAGGAAACAAAATAGAATAATTGAAAGATCAGTTTTTGAAGAGGGAAAATTAATTTACCGCTATCCTATTACTAAGGAATCAATAGGAACGACTATGAGATTACAAAGTGGGAAAAACTCATTAGAATTAGGAGTATTTGATACATTAAGAATTGAGTATAGAAATCTTCCAGTAATGAATAAACATGTAATTGCAATTGGCAGTACAATTTCACGTCTTGACGACTCCACTTATTTGGTCAAAGCTGCGAATCTCATTAGCAAAAAAGTCACAGTACAAATTCTGGTATCTGTGAATTATGAAGAGATAAAGAATGATAGAGGCTTCGTTGCCGATTCTTTAATATTAAATGTCCGATAAGTTCTTCGTATAACATTGGGTTTTGTGCAAGTGTGGCTGGACAAACAAACATCAACTAATTGCAAAGCCAGGCATTGGTTCAGGCTGGACAAACAACTTTGAGCTTTAGTTCTTAACTTCAATATTAGTTTTTCAATCAGCAGCGGCTGTGGGCGGACGGAATACTAATGCCACACCTGCACAAAGCCCTGCCCGTTAGCGTCCATTGGAAATGGAATTCCCGTTAAAAAAAAAGAATATTATTTTAATAAGCACATAAACAGACAAGCATGAAAAAGACGTTAGTGTTACTTTCATTTTTATTTTTAATTGTAACAGCAAGGACGCAGTCTTTAGCCATTAATACCGATGGAAGTCCCGCCGATGCCAGTGCCTTACTGGATGTGAAAAGTACCAGCAAAGGTTTTTTGCCACCAAGGATGTCAACTGTACAAAGAGATTTAATTACAACGCCAGCTGCCGGCTTAGTTATATTTAACACTAACATCAATAGCCTGCAACTTTATAATGGTACTGGATGGGTTTCACTTATAACTCCTTCTACTACAGCAGTTTTTTTGCCAACAATCGTCATCGGCACCCAGCAATGGATGAATAAGAACTTGGATGTTGCCTTTTACCGAAACGGCGACCCCATACCCCAGGTTACTGACCCCACTTCATGGACTGCATTAACAACAGGCGCCTGGTGTTATTATAATAATGATTCAACGCAGGGCAACAAGTATGGAAAACTATACAATTGGTTTGCTGTAAAAGACCCAAGGGGCTTGGCTCCACAGGGTTGGCATGTCCCCAGTGATGCAGATTGGACTGTGCTGGAGACTACTTTGGGTGGTTCATCAGTAGCCGGTGGAGCAATGAAGGAGGCTGGAACGCTTAATTGGACAGCTCCCAATACTGGAGGTAATAACAACAGCGGCTTTGCAGGGCTGCCGGGCGGCAACCGTGACACCAATGGTACATTCTACCTTGTTGGTGACTACGGCCTCTGGTGGAGTGCTACGGAGTCCAATACGACAGACGCCTGGTTACGCTACCTGACGGCCGGCGATGGCAACCTCAACAGGACCACCAGCGGTAAGCAAGACGGGTTTTCTGTTCGTTGCCTCAGGGATTGACTATTTGACAATTTGACTATTTATTCATCATAGCGAAGCGGTCGAAAAATTTTAAATTTGGCACTATTCAGCGACTTACCGGTTTATAAAGCAACCTATGATTTGTTATTGGCTATTTTTCGGTTTACAAAAGATTTCAGTAAGGATTATAAATACACAGTGGGTGAAAGCATAAAGAAAGAAACCATAGAATTGATTACGCTTATTTACAGAATGGACAAAAGAATCAAACACCAACGAAACGCTAACAATGTATTTGCAAAAGCAGGGCTGGACAATGTAACATCAACATCAGCAACATGGCATCTGTAGTTCGGGCTCGACATTCAATATTCAGCTTTAGTTGTTAACTTCAACACCACATTTTCAAATGAGCATTTGTACCGGGCTGGACAATCAATGAATTCCCTGCCTTCGCAAATACTCGAACGTTGTACGCAACCTAATATGCACTTCAAAACTTCTTTTCATTCCTTGTTAAGACAGTTAACAATGAAAACCTTTCAATTAGTATTACTGTGTCTTATTTGCGTTATAAAAAGTTATGGTCAAACAATTCCCCAAAATTACTACGGTCGTCTAGTGGTAGAATTTACAAAAGAAAAAAGACCAAAGAAATTCTATGCTAGTGTGGTAAATAAGTCGGCTTTCCCTGATGGAGATTGTGCCTGGATAAAATCCATTGAGAAAAATATCAACCAATCAATTGGAGATGGCAAGCGGGTAAAAAAAGGAAAGTATATTGTTTCAGTTAAATTTATTTTAAGTAAGGATGGTGACTTATCTGATATTGCCTGTGAAAACGATCTAGGCTTTGGAATGTGCGAAGAAGTTATGCGGGTACTCAAAAAATCTAAAAAATGGGTTCCCGCTGAACAACGTGGTAAAGTAGTAAGAGAATATCGCAAAGGATAGGCTGCGTACAACAAAAAGTTTTGCGTCAGTGGGGCTTGACAAACGTTTCTTCAGCAGTTGTACGCAATTCAGCTAATATCCGGCGGACAGAATTCTAATCGGCATTTTTTCTTAATTTCATCATAAACAACAAAAACGGGCTTCAGTTCCGGGCGGACAGTTCAACTTTACCCCACCGAACGCAAAGCTTTGCCCGTTAGCCGCAATTAAGCCAATGAATATAAAACCAAATAAATATTTTGGAACTACAACCAAATCATTAAGAACAGAGAATTTTAATTTCTCTTTGACCAATCATCTTGCTAACTCACAAATTTCATTGCACTCTCATGATAAACCCTATTTGTGTTTACTGGCATATGGAACATATAAAGAGGAAAGCTTTGCTTCAGATATTATTAAACATGGGGAAGTCATTTATAGAACGCCTAACTATGAACATTCAAATAGTTTTATGGACAAAGGCGGTTTATGCTTGAATATTGAAATTAATGATTACAAACAATTCATGACGCTGAATGAATTACAGCTACCCATTAAAGTATCAAAGCAAAAAGCTTCATTAGAGGTATATAAATTACTTTATGGTTTAAAATGTGGCTTACCTAATGACATCCTAAATATATTTGGTTACGAATCTATGATTGCTGTAATAAATGTTTTTAATGGTGAAGGCGATATTAATTGGGTAAAAAAAGTCAAAGAGTTAATAAACGATAATCCATTAGCAACCATTTCTCTTGATACGTTAAGTATTGAATTTTCATTACACCCCAATTATATAGTACGCAAATTCAAAGAAGTTACAGGCTTTAAACTCTCAGAATATCTAACCAAAATAAGACTAGAGCATTCAATTAATCGCTTATTGACCAATGAAGAAAACATGACATCCATAGCATTGGAAAGTGGCTTTTACGATCAAAGTCATTTTAATAAGAATTTTAAAAAGCAATTGGATACCACTCCAAAGAATTTTAGAGAAGTTGTTACAGGTTAGTCTCGTACAATTTTAAAGCAATTGCCCCACTTATATTTGCTGTTAAAATGAATACTGAACCCCATGAAAATTAAGAAAATAAAAAGAAATATTATTCTAATCATAATTGGAGTCTTTGCTGTTCTCTTCTTCTACGGAAAACACAATTTCGAAACTGATAAACAAACTTTATTAGAGTTAAAATCAAAAGCAGGAATTGGCGAAATAGGTAATGTGCTTGATAAAATGAAAGTAATAAAAAGTCTTTCAAACCCACTAATAAATATTGCTTATCAAAAATGGAAGAAAAAAATGTATGCCCGTTTTATTTCAAAAGAAGAAGTATTTGAAAATACTTCGGGAAACAAAATAATTAATGACCTTTCAAACATTTATCGAGAATACTGGAGAATAGAACTTTTGAAACACAATCCAGAAAACAGAACAGACTCATCGCTTTATAATAATATCACTGAATATATACTAACCAACCAGTTAACAAATCTCTCAAAAGATAGCTTACAAAAAACAATTAAAAACGACTCTGAACTCAAAAGAATAATTGAGAAGCAAGGATTTAAAGTAGATTTTAAATACAGAAACGGTTTTCAAGAGTTATTTATTTGGGATAAGGAAACCACCAATAAGTATGAAGTGATTTTACCTAATGACACTATCTATTCAACTGTAGTATTTATTGAAAGTTATCATATAAACGGGTATGATAATTATGCTTCCTTAGGCTCTTCTTCAGTTGGCGGATGGGCAATAAAAGAATCTGCAACACTATACTGCAACAAATCGGACTACGATTTAACTTCAGAGCACTTCACTGTATCTTATTTAAAACATGAAAGTTTACATTTTACCGACTTAAACAATTACCCAAACTTAAGTGCTGCAGATTTAGAATATAGAGCTAAACTCATTGAATTAATGTATTGTACTGAAAAGACTATTTATGATAGAGTAATTCAATTTATTAATGGAGCAAATTCAGCTGATAGAAATCATTCACACCCTTATGCAAATCATATGCTGATCAAAAATCTGTCTAAAATGATATTTAACACTGAATATGAATCCAATTATAAGAAATGGAAAAAAATACCTGTAAAAAAAATTAATGAGGCAGCAACTTCATTGTATAAATTGAGTGAAGCTGTTTTAATAAAAAATCATATACTAGCAGAAATAATATAAAAACTGCGGCTAACATGGGGTTTTCTGCTATGCTGGCAGACGAATATATCCTCATCTTTTTATCGCTATCAGCTGTGGTTCGGGCTGGACGAATAAATCTCAACTGTATATCTTAACTTCAACTTTAGTTTTTCAATCGGCTTCAGTTCGGGCTGGACGTTCCCTGAATACCAGCACAGCAGAAAGCCCTGCTCGTTAGCTGCTATTTTTTGTTACCGCATTCTATTTGAGTTTTATGAAGAATATACTGATATTTTTATTCATCGGATTATGTACCAGCAGTTGCGAAACTGATTCTAAAGAGAAAGTAAAAAAATCAATCGATGTCCTAGTAATTAAATATGATGATCAGGGTAACGAATACTCACTACATTTTACAAAGTCCGATTCTTTAATGCTAACTAGTTCGAAAATAAATGGCAATATTTTTATTACTGATAAACTAATAAAAGCCAAAGTAGACAGTTTTATTACGATGATAAAAGAACAAAAGTCTGATTCCATATTTTTCTTACCTCATCTTCAAACTGGTGGAATCTATTCAGTTTCATTTCCTTTGGACACTATCTTGAATTCCTCATTTAGATATGGCGATAATAACCGTCGAGTTTACTATGATTTTGTAAAGTGGGTAGACAGCATAAAAGCTAATTTTTATAAAAATTAAATTTGAGGATTATTAGTAACAGCAGCTAACATGCGGTTTGCTGCAATGCCGGCTGGACGGAAGAAACTTCGGCTTCAGCTATCTTTCGTCTTCAGCTTCGGCTTGACCGTTTTATAATGGGATTTTGTACTAAATTTAATCATCTAAATTCTAATAGGCTTCGGTTGCCGGGCTGACCGTTTTTCAAATACCGGCACAGCAGCAAGCCGTGATCGTTGTACGCCACTTTAAAATGATCCGTCTACTAATCATACTATTTTTTTGCATTACTCTTTTTGACACTTCCTATGGACAAAAGCCAGAAGGGAAAAAGTCCAAAGAAACTGTATTTGCCAAAACTGTTGACAATAACCTAAATCCACTTAATGACACAGCATTTTTAAATCAGCTTGCTAAAGTTTATGGAGACAGTATTCTTAAAATTGTTGACAGCTTATTAAAAGACACTGCTTTTCTAAAATCAATTGGCGACTCTTCTATTTTCGGTTATGGAGAATTTGCTTCATCTGAATATAAATTTGAATTGCCTATAAAGCAAATAGGTTGCATAAATGATTATGAACACATTTTTTCAGACGACCAAATATCAGATTTAGACTCAATTATTAGCGAATTTGATAAAGAGACAAAAAATGAAATTGCTATTGTAACCATTGATAGTTCCTGGACAACAAAAGAAAGTTTTGACAGCTTTACATTGGCGATTGCAGAAAACTGGGGCGTTGGTAAAAAAGTCAAAAACAATGGAATATTAATTGGTATAAGCACAGGGTTAAGAATGATAAGAATAAATAACGGCTATGGAATTGAAGCAAAGTTGACAGACGCTGAAACAAAAAAGATTATAGACGACATTATACTTCCTGAATTTAAAAAAGGAAATTATTTTGAAGGAACAAAAAACGGACTATTGGCTTTAATGCAAAAAATCCGTTAACAAAGCGGCGTACAACAAAGGGTTTTGCGCAAGTGTGGCTGGACATTGCAGCAATCATCGGCAGTACATATCCAGGCATTGGTTATGGGCGGACGGAATACTGCTTGTCATCAGTTCTTAACATCAGCAATTAGTTATACATTTAGCTTCAGTTCCGGGCGGACAGTTGGTTAATTCCACACCTGCGCAAAGCCCTGAACGTTGGTGGCAATACTATGACGACACTTCACGACAACATAAAACTTATTAAAGGCGACATAACAAAAGTGACGGTTGACTGTATTGTAAATGCAGCAAACACTTCTCTTTTAGGTGGTGGAGGCGTTGATGGTGCAATTCATAGAGCAGGCGGACAGGCAATTTTGGACGACTGCAGAAAAATCATCGCAAAGCAAGGTGGTTGCAAAGTTGGACAAGCCGTAATTACAACAGCAGGAAACTTGCCTTCTAAGTTTGTTATTCATACAGTTGGGCCGGTTTGGAATGGTGGACAAAAAGATGAAAGAGAAAAACTTGCAGACTGTTACAGAAATTCATTACAACTTGCTGTTGACAATGGTTGCAAGACAATTGCTTTCCCAAACATCAGCACAGGAATTTATAAATTTCCAAAAGACGAAGCTGCAAGAATTGCAGTGGATATTATTATTGATTTCTTTTCAAAGTCAGACAAAATAGACAAAGTGATTTTTGTTTGTTTTGACGAAGATAATTTTGGCTACATCCAAAGACAATTAAACTTTAAGGCGTTTACAATTCCATCAAAGCTTTTTGCAGACAATGAAATTTTAGGAACCGTAAATATTGGTTTAGAAGACGACGGACAAGGTGTTTTATCAGGACAATTAAACCCGACAGAAAACTACAAAAAGTACCGTAGTTTTTTTAGAGACACTTTTATTGACGACAATGAAAACAATCTTGTAATCATTAATAAATTTACACTCGACAATAAATTTAAAGTAGTGGCGGACGATGGAACTGAATTTATAAATCCAGTTGCAGGCCTTTTAATTTACGATTTTGAAGACGAGCCAATAACTGTAGAATTATGTGGCATTGACAATGACATTTGGGGTCGCTACTTTGACTAACACGAAGAAGTACTGCCACCAACATGGGGTTTTGCGTCAACTTGGGCAGGACAAACAATTTTCAGCAGCGGTTCGCTACCAATCATTGGTCATGGGCTGGACCATTTACTAACTATTTTTATTTTCGCTTTGTAAATTCCGTTTCTTAATTTACATCCAGGCGGGGTCGGACACAGCATCAAATACCCAAGCTGCGCAAAGCCCCGCTCGTTGTATGCAATTATGAAGACCCTAACATTCCTAAATATCATCTTTACCTTAAACGCTTGTGCACAACAAAGTGATACTGCAAACACATGGCAAAGTAAGACGAGGGATTTGCAATTTCAATATAATAATGCTTGGACTTTGGTGCCAGTAAGCGATGACAGTACTCAACTATTTGTAGGTGTAATTGATACAAGAGATGGCAAATCGTATATAATTCAAGTTTTTGATGACTTACCCCAAGAAAAACTAAGTAATGAGCTGTATTTAACTGATACAAGAAATAAAATGCTTAAACCCAATCCTAAGAACAAAGTTATTGTTGAAGATTCAATTTCATTTCATGGTCAAATCGCATACAGGCAAGTTTTTCTCATGTACACTGATAAATGGGGACTTTTACGGCAGATCAGCCATGTGATAAGAACGGGGAAAGAATTAATAACTATCCAAATTTCATATCCGACGACAGAATCTGAAGCAACTAATGAAACAATCCCTGGACAATTAATCGCATTGGACAAATCGGTAAAACTAAACGGTAAATAACTGCATACAACATCGGGTTTGGCAAAATGGGGGCGGACGGAAGCCGTGTTTCAGCAGTTGTAACGCTGTTGTGCTTCATATCGGGCGGACGTAATTCTGCCAGGCAGCAGTACAAAACTTCAACTTTTAATTATAAATTGGGCTTAGGTTTGCCGGGCGGACGGAACAACACTCCCCCACTTCGCCAAGCCCCGCTCGTTAGTGGCAAGCTTATTGGACACCTTAAGAAATTCGTAAAATATAAATTATGAAACAGTTTATTCCTTTACTCATTTCGCTTCTTGTATCTTGTTCGAATCAAACGAATGACAATGCTTCTAAACAAGTTGACAAGCCCGTTGTTAAAGCCGACTCTTCCTATGTTTGGACAAAACTTTTAGACAGTGCAGATTGGAAGAAGAATTACAATTTCCAAATGTTCAGCAATAGAGATACTTTATGGGCATTCCATCCTGATGGAAATTGGTTTTCAAGGAATGGAATCAATTGGACAAAATCGCAACTACCCAACTCTATTCACAACCTTGCCTTTCTGGATTATGTTCAGTTGAATGATGCTATATTAGGTCTTGGCCACTTTGAAGGAAATATTGAGCAATTCACTTTCAAGCCAGAAATATATAAAACAGCTGACTTTAAGAATTGGGTTACTATATCAAAACAGAGCAACTTGCCAAAGCGATTCTTTTATCATCCCTTTGTATTTGACAATAAAATATGGATAGTTGGCGGTGAAGATAAACAAACAAAGTACTCAGACATTTGGAATTCGCCCGACGGAATAAATTGGACAAAACAAAAAGAGAATCTGCCTTTTGGAAAAAGAAGCGGAAGCCAAATTGTATTTTTAAATGGCAAATTATACTTGCTTGACAATGATGTTTGGAACTCAACTGATGGTTTAAACTGGCAAAAAATTACAGATGAAATTGTAAAAGGTGAGCAAATATTTGGGTATTCGGCACAAGTGTTTGACAATAAAATTTGGTTACTAGGTTGCAACAGAAATGGGCAGTTTTCAAGTCAGGTATTATTTAGTTCTGACGGCAAAAATTGGCTAACACAAAATGCACCTTGGTCACCTCGTGGTGGCATTGCAGCAACAGTTTATAAAAATAAAATTTATATGACTGGAGGCAAATATGGCGGTACACCCAATCACCCAAACTTTAGGTATGACAATGATGTTTGGACGCTTGAAAAAAAATAAGCGAAGAAAGCCAGCCACTAACATTGGGTTTTATGCAAGTTGGGCTTAACAAACTAAGCTTCAGCTAATTGCAAAGCCAGTCTTCAGTTCGGGCTGGACAAACATCGCTGTTCATTAATTCTTAACTTCAACAAAATATTTTCAATCAGCAGCGGCCCGGGCAGACGGAATACTAATACCCAACCTGCATAAAGCCCTGTTCGTTGGCAGAAATGCTACCATAAATACCTTAAAGCTACAAAGGGTAAAATAAATTATCCCATTTCGGGAACTTTTCATATCTTTGACAAAACTTGAAAAGTTGAGAATTATTGCAAAGAAAATTTTAAGAGATTTTTGGCAAACACATCCTGACAGCGAACAGCAATTAAAGGCTTGGTATCAAGAAACCTCAAAAGCAGAATGGACAAGCCCCAATAAAATTAAAATTGAATACCCAAGTGCA
>CALRVV010000031.1:0-8259 GCA_943371705.1 Chitinophaga pinensis
TTCCAGTTAAATAAATTACTATGCGTAGCCCAGGTGGGGTCGGCGTGCGGCATTACAAAAAAATCGTCGCAGGCATCCAGTGTTTGTGGCGATTTCCAGTTATAAGCCCCGGGAAAAGCGGCATTGGTAATACCGGCATTGATCAAATAACTTTCTGAAATTACTCCGTTTGCAGCATCAAGCGTCCAGCGGGGAGCTGAATTCAATGTTTGTGTTACCATAACGGTGAGCGGCGATGTGGTGTTTATGCCCACTACACCCTGTATTTGCCAGGTAGTGATTTTTGCATTTACTGCGGCACTCCTGTATTGGGCAGGTATTATAAATGTGCCACCCCTGTATTGTACCCCGTTATAGGTAAAATCAACACCGTCTTTTATTTTACCGGCGCCAATCACCCATTTTATGGGAACACTGTTATTTCTTATGAGGTCGTAAATTAAGCCGTATGGCTTTAACCCGTTGCCAATGGTGTTGGGATTGGTGGCCCCCATGTTAATGATAAATGATCCGGTGGGCAGGGTTTCATTTTGGGCAACCAGGTTAAAACTGATGGTGAGCATGGTAAATACAAGTATACAATACCTGTAAAATGAATGTAGAAATTTCGTCATTTTTTTTGTTTTTTGGATATCAGATAAGTAAAAAATTGCACTTTTATGCTTTTAAACGTAAACTATTCAACCAATTGAGTTCATCACTTGATCAATATTCAATATTGTTGAATCACATCATTCTGCACTACCATTTATACAGATTGAAAATTGTTTTAACCGGTTGCATGGCAGAAATATTTATTTAAAAAAAGGCAAAAAAAAAGGAGAGCATTGCTGCTCTCCTTTTGGGGGTTATTGTCTTTTATTTTTTAATCACTTTTTGTACCTCGCCAATCCGCTCACCCGACTCATTTAACAGGCTGAGCATGTACATGCCCGGAACATAATTGCTCATATCCAGGTTGATGGTATTTGTTGCAGCAGTGATCTGTATCTTCTGGCCGTACAGCTGCTGGCCAACTGCATTTACGATCTGCAGGGTAGCCTGCCCTTTGTAAGCAGTTTGGAAGCTTACGGTAAGGTTGGTGCTTACAGGATTTGGATACACTGTCATATAATCTATACCGGTACAGCTTGTACGCACTATAATGATTGGAGAATAACTGAACCTGCCATCCTTATCCAGCATTTTAAGCCTGTAATACTTCATGCTGTTTGGCTGTGGTACCGACATCTGGTAAGCCCTGCCATTTGCACTGTTGGAAGACCTGACTTCTGCCACTGCCGTAAAGTTCAACCCATCGCTGCTTTGCTCTATAATAAACTTATCTGAATTGATTTCCAGCGAAGTTTTCCATTGCAGCACGGCATCGCATTTATTGGCAATACCGGTAAAGGAGGCCAGTGTTATTGGTAAAGGAAATGACCAGTTTAAGGTATAGGTTGCCGGTGTTGGATCTTTTTTGCCTGCCAGATCTACATAAGAGTACTGGAACGAGGTAGAGGTTGATCCAACAGATGCTGCAGTCATTCTTATCTCCAGTAAATTCGGATCAAAATTATTGATCTGCTGGCCATTGGTGACCAGTACGCCATTGTAATACAGTTCAGAATTGGAAGGCACTGCATCAATGATCACCGACCTGGCCGATAATGTACAACCGGCATTACAATCTTCCGGATCAATACCACTCAATACAGGCGGGTTTGCTCCACCATTCAAAACAACCACAGTACCAATAATAGGCTGTAAGATACTGGTGGTATGATCATCACTGTTTGGCAATTGCTCGATACCAAAATCAAAATTAACCGTGTTGGTAAAACCAAAGTTGCGGGTATCAATTACACCGGCTGTTCCGCCATCAATGGTACCGTTCCTGTTTTCACCGGTATTGGTCCAGCCCGGAGGCAAAGCCACTGCCGGAGCAGGATTACCAACCGTACCCGGGTTAATGGTTAACTGCAAAGAATAATTTGCTCCCGGGTTTACATTGTTAAAACTATAGGTACCATCTGCCGCAACCGGAGTTGTGGCCACCACATTACCCAGTGCATCTACCAGGTTTACATACAAAGTATTGCCTGCATTGGTCGCATTTTCGCCGCCATTGATCGCCACATTGCCATTCGCATCATCCCAAACCCTTCCGGCAATATTTATACCCGGGCCAACCAGTAAATGTATGGTTGCATCGGCGCACAAGGGTTGTGGCGTAACTACCGTAACATCACAAATGGTATATGGCAACCTGTCGGGACCCACATAATCCACTGGAGGGGTATATAGATACGTACCGTTTGCAAAGAATTGTACCGTGCCACCCTGTGCTGTAGCAACCGGACCGCCAATTGGTGTGGCCGGGCCTGCAGGGTTTATCGTTACACCCATGTAAGAAATGGGGTCTGCATTTGGATCGCTGTCGTTACTGATAAAGGTACCGGTAACGGGTTTATTGATGGTGGTATAACCAAAATCATCACCGGCAATGGGCGGATCATTTAAAATTCCGTTTGGATCACTTAACACATCGATGTGTAAAATGGCAGTTGATGTGGCACCAAAGGCATCGGTAATGGTATAAGGCACATTGATGGAGCCTACAAAACCAGGTGAAGGGGTAAATGTATAGGTTCCGTCTGCATTAATGGTTAATGTACCTGCATTGGCAACCGGGTTGCCGTTTAAGTCAACACCGGCAATGGTTCCCGGTGTTCCAACGGTACCACCTGCAAAGCTGGTTACGGTAAAGGCATCGCCCTGCGGGTCACGGTCGTTTACAAATAAACTGCCGCCAACTGCTGCTCCGTAACTTACGTTCTCATCGTTATTGGCGATCACCGAATTTAAACCGGTTGTTGGTAACGGATCTACCGTGATGGTTAAGAAAGCTGTATCACATTTAACAGGATTACCATTATCGCATAACCTGTATGGTACGGTTACTGTTCCGGTAAATGCCGGATCGGGATCAAAGGTAAAATTACCGTTTGCATCAAAGGTAAGGGTACCTGCATTGGCAATGGGTACACCTGTTTTATCAACACCGCCTAAAACAGCACCGCTGGTGATATCGCCGCTCTGGTCCTGTAACAGAAAGCTGCCAAAGGTTTGGGTATGCCCTTCTGCATCAAAATCATTGGTGAGCACATTTCCGCTCACATTCACATCCTGCCAGGTACTGTTTTCATCATTAAGGGCATCGGTTGTATTATTAACGCCAACGAGTAAGTGCAAAAATGCTTTGTTGCATAATGGCTGTGGCGCAACAACGGTCACATCACAAATTTCATATTCCACACTATCGGGGCCTACATAACCTGCCGGCGGTGTGTAAGTAAATGTTCCATCGGCATAGTATTGCACGGTACCGCCTTTTGCAGTGGTTACCGGTGTTCCAATAGGAGTGGCAGGGCCGCCGGTATTAATGGTAATTCCATTCAATGATACCGGATCATTATTAGGATCGCTGTCGTTGGTTATAAAGGTTGAAGTTACCGGAGTGTTGATATTGGTATACGCAAAATCATCTCCCGGTTGTGGCGGGTCATTCAGCGGGCCATTGGCATCAACCATCACATCAATATGTAAAATGGCTGTAGCACAGGCCGGAGGTACTACGTTATCGCAGATGGTATAAGGCACATCAATAGAACCTGTAAAATCTGCCGCAGGCGTAAACGTATAGGTTCCGTTTGCATTAATGGTTAACGTACCTGCATTGCTTACCGGTGCTCCTGAAGAGGTAACACCACCAACAGTTACAGGCGTTCCCACGGTTCCTGTTCCATCGGGTGTGCCATCACCATTGGTATCGTACATATAACCGGTAACCGTAAACGGATTTAATTGCGGATCCCTGTCGTTGGCAAATAAAGTACTGCTTACCGTTGCTCCGCCGAATACCCTGTTTTCATCATTATTGGCAATAACACTGTTGGCTACGCCCGGTAACGGATTAACGGTGATGCGTAAATTGGCTGTATCTACAGCAGTGTTTATATTGTTATCCTGTATTGAATACGGTACATTGACCACACCGGTAAAATTAAGTGCCGGAGTAAAGGTATAAGTACCATTTGCATTTATGGTTATGGTACCGGCATTAGGCACAGGTACCCCATTCATATCAAAACCACTGATGGCAATGGTACCTGATGTATAAGAAATTCCGTTAATTATAAATCCATTAAAGGTTATCGGACTGTCTCCCTGCGGATCAAAATCATTACCCAGGGTACCACCGCTTACCGGTGTATTGATCCAGGTGCTGTTTTCATCATTAATAGCTATAACTGTATTGGGAGCATCAACGGTAATGGTTAACGTAGCTGTTGCACACAGGTCGGGGCCCGATGTACAGGTAGCTACAATGAGCACCGGAATATCACAGATACGATAGGTCAACACATCGGTACCGTAATAGCCCGGGTTAGGTGTATATTCAATTTGTCCGTTCAGGGGGTTAACAACCGCCGTACCGTGCAAAGGCGCAACGGTTATGGTAGGTATGGTCAATGGATTATTTTCCGGGTCGCTGTCATTATCCCGTACATTGGCATACAGGATCTGGTCCATATTGGTATTTTCCACATCATTTACCGCAACCGGTGGTGTGTTCACCGGGTTTAGAACGGTGATGGTTACTGTGGCCGGAGCTGATACCAATGGTGTAACACCATTATCAGTAACGGTATAGGTAAATGTTACCACACCCGTATAACCAACTGCAGGAGTAAAGGTAACGGTGCCATCATTGTTATTTACCAATGTTCCTGCAGCAGGATTGCTTAGTGCAGAAAGGTTGGTAACCGTAAGTGAGCCGTTTTCGGGATCGGTATCATTGCCCACCAGGTTGATGGTATTTGCATAACACGGAAGTATGGTTTTACTATCCGGGTTTGCAGTGGGCACCCGGTTAAGCACGGTAACGATCAGCCTCGCTATATCGCACAACGGGCTGCCACAGGAAGGAGCAGGTTCGCAAAGGTTGTAAAATAAAGTGTCTTTACCGGTAAATCCGGCATTGGGTGTATACACAATATTGTTGCTGCCATCAACGGTGGCAGTGCCATTTAAAGGCGCTGTTGCAATACTTACCGTTGCAGTGGGCACCGTTCCTTCGGGATCGGTATCGTTTGCTTTTACATTAATGGTTTGTACCACGCCTGAATTAGCACCGGGCAAAGGTTCATCATCAATTGCATCAATTTGTCCGTTGGTGATGTTGATATAAACAGTGGCAATATCACTTAAACCGGAACCGGTATGGGTAACCTGGTACGTTAGTGAACGAACGCCATTGAATGTGGTGTTGGGTGTATAAGTAACTACCCCGGTTGTAGCATTAATTGATGCAATACCTGAAGCAGGCGGTGTAACAATGGTATAGGTTCGTGCACCAGCCACCGGGAAAAAATCATTGGTTGCCGTTGCAATATTAACCGCTACGCCATTGGCTGTGGATGCTGTATCGGGCATGGCCAATGGTGCACGGGTGGGTATGGCATCACAAATTGCCGGGGCTGAATAAAAAATATTCAGTCTGGGCCTGTCTGCACTGCTAGTTGCTTCATTACTATGAAAATTAATATACGGGTTACCGCCGCCGGTTTCAGGCCCTTTCAGTAAAAATCCGAAATTAGTAAAGGTTCCATCCTGCCATTGCTGTACCAATGAGGTAACATTCCAGTTAAAGGCTGTACCAATGGCAGCTCCATTATTTACCGTTGTACTGGCATAAGGGGTACTGCCGGGATTACCGGTAAAATCGCCACCAGCCGTGGTCCATGGATTACCGGCCGAGGCTGTGGTCCAGTTAGACGGCACGCCGTTGGCGCTTCCGCCGCATCCTCCTGCCCCTTCAGTAAAGGCCCTGGTTAACCTGTACACAGAAATGGCCTGGGTATTATTTGCATTGGACTGTAACTTCATACTTAATGTAGAAGAAGTTATTGTTGAGCCGGAAGGAATACCGGAAAATGAAAAATACGTAGCGAGCCGGCCTATACTGGTAACACCGCCAATATCACTGAGATCGCAGGCTCCGTAGTTCCTGGTATCCGGAGACCATAAGATATTATCATCCTGAAGCGTAGCCGTAACATTTCCAATACCATTTGATGTGGTATAGGTAACCGTTAGTACGGGTGCAGATGAACCGGTAGAAGAACTAAAGGTTTTTACCTGGTTGTTGCCGGCTGCTTCGTTATTGAATTTTAATAAAAGGCCATTATTGTTAGCAGGCGTATTCACCCATCCCTGGACAGCCGATATAAAATTGGCTCCGCTTGGCCAGGTATAACTGCCTGTGGTACTTACTGCCACTGAAGAAAGTATGGTTGCAGCGAAATCACCTCCGGGAGCAGTCCATGCAGATGCGGTACGGTTATTCCAGTTTGAAGTGCCGTTGGCATCGCACTGGGTACCCTCGGTCCAGCTATTAGAAACACTATGCGCATCAATGGTAAACGAGGTATTGCTTTGAACTGCTGTCGCCTGCATCGTGAGTGATGCTGAGGTTATGGTAGCTCCTGCAGGAATGGAAGAAAGATCAAACCTGAGTAATGCCCTGTTCTTTACATTGGTTTCACGGTCAACCTGCAGGGTAGCACAAGACCCGTAGTTACGTCCCGTTTGATTTTCATTTAACCAGGTATCGGCAGATGGTGTAAAAGTCAGTGTACCTCCAGCAGCAGGGTAGCCATTTTGGAAAGTACCTCCGTTACAGCCATCATTGGTAACGGTAACGGTTACCGTAGCGGTATTATAACCACCGGTACCATTGGTTACGCGGTAGGTAAAATTATCGGTTGGCCCGCCAAAATCGGCATTGGGCACATAAGTTATTGTATTATCTGTGTTGATAGACACCCTCCCATTGGCCGGGGCTGATGTAATGCCAATAACCGTTAATCCTCCGGCATCGTTGGATAATACATTGAATGTTCCAATGGCATCTTCGGCAATGGTAAATGCATCGTTGGCAGCAGCCGGTGTTGACCCACCTGTTGCAGTAATGGTGAGGGTGCTGTTGGCACATAATGGAACCGGGGTAGCATTGTTACAGGCGGTATAAGTAAGTACCAAAGGACCGGTAAAGTTTGCATTGGGTGTAAAAGTAACATTGCCTGCTGCGGTAAATGAAACGCTGCCATTTACTGCACCGGTTACATTGGTTAAGGTAAGGGGCAATCCTCCCGGGTCTGAGTCGTTGGTTAAAACATTTACAGTAACCGGTGTTCCGGTTCCGCAGGTAACACTGATAGAGGCATTATCCGGAACAGGAACAGGAGGTTGAGGGCCGGTAAGGATGGTCACCGGAAAAGATTGAAAAGAAGTTCTTCCGCAGTTATCAGAAACCCTGCAGGTAAGTACACAGGGAGTTGGGCCAGCTACCGTAGGGGCTGTAAATGTGGTAGTGGCTGCTGTTGGGTTCGCAAATGTTCCGCCACAACTGCTTGTCCATAAATAACTGAAGGTAACTCCTATTAAAGGAGATGTTGCCGAAACGGAAACATTGGTCACTGTTCCGCTATTGATATTTTGGCCGGAAGTTAACCCGGTAACTGTAATATTGGGTGCCTTAGGCTGTACCTGGAAAAAACTAAAATTAAAAAAAGCCCTTTGTGCTGCCACATCCGCTGCAGTTCCTTTGTTATGAGAGTGCCCTGCTTCGTACATCACATACCCGCGGCCGGGGTTATCAAAAGCTCTTCCATAAACGATCAGTGCTGCAATATTGCCATTGGCCAGGTCCGGAGCGGTAACATTGGCCTGGGTTGGATCGTAGGCTATAATTTTTGTGCCGGGCCTCCAGCGGGTATTGTTAGGAGCTACACCCTGCTTGGGCAAATAAACCTGCTCCGATCCATTTACCTGTGCAGCATCCGTGGTACCCAGGTATTGGGCAATTGGGTCATCAAAAAACTGGTGTGTATAGGGTACCGAACCATTGGTATGTGCAGTCCACAGGGTTAAACTGTTATTGGGCCAGGGTGTTGGGGCTACGGCACTGGTACGGGTGGAAAGAAAATTCATTTGCTGCGTGGTATTGCCAGGATTGATACAGTTTTCCAACGCACTAACCGCATGGCAGGCAGCCCAGATAGATCCCAGGCTGTTCAGGTTCCAGTTAAATAAATTACTATGCGTAGCCCAGGTGGGGTCGGCGTGCGGCATTACAAAAAAATCGTCGCAGGCATCCAGTGTTTGTGGCGATTTCCAGTTATAAGCCCCGGGAAAAGCGGCATTGGTAATACC
>CALRVV010000032.1:0-8087 GCA_943371705.1 Chitinophaga pinensis
AACCGTAAAACGTTGAAACTGGTGAAACTGAACTAAGCGTAATAGGTTTTAAATATAAAAAAAGAGGCTGCGATTGAGCAGCCTCTTTTTTTTATACAGTTGAAGCGCAAATCCTGTCTTTAAGGGGATATTCTAAAATCTAAAAGTCATGTCAGTTTCTGATAAAAAATAAATGTATAAACCTTATTCAAATAATTTTATTTGCTGCAGGTTTAAATGCTCACCAGCCGAAAAAATATGTTGTTCAGCTTTTTCAATTTTTTTATAAACAATTATCGCAAAGCCAGTATAAACGCCATTTATCACGGGGTAAACAAACGCTAATATTTATGGTTGCGTGTTTACTTCAACGTAAGCAAATTTTTATTTTTTAATTATTTAAAAATAACTTTAAGATAATTTGCATTTTCTGATAATTTATTTAATATTACATCTCAATTAACCAGAAACTAACTCAAAATCTACTCCTTCCGATTTACCAAACCGGCCTAAAACGCTGGTATGTACTTTTTATCTGCATCCTGTTGATTACTGCCCCTCCCCAAAAAAAATGTGATATGATCATTTTTCTGAGAAATAACTTTTTCAGGAATTGATATAGTTATTATAATGTCTATTGGCCGGTATATTTATTAAAAAAAACAATTTATGAGTAAAATTACACAACTACCCGTTCGAAAATTTAAAATGGCAGTCATTTGTTTCCTAACAACATTGTCTTTGCTGTTTTTTTCTTTTGCAGCCTCTGCCAGTCATTTTCGTTTTGGCTTGGTAACCACTACCCGGTTATCAGAAACCCCTACTACGGTTACATACCGGTTAAATGTAAGTACTTCATGGAGGCTGGGGTCTGCTCCGACAACTACCCCTTTTACGATCAGTGGTGGCAATTCAGGCAGTGTAAATGTTCCCATGACTAATGTCACCGATCCTTCAGGCGGCTGGACCAATAGTACAGGTTCTGCAGTCATTACTTTAAATAAAACGGCAACATTAACCACAATCCGGTTTACCAGTTGTTGTAAAATAAGTACAACAGAAAATAACAGAGATGCCAGCTGGGATGTGTATACTATAGTGAACACCAATGCACCCGGAAGTAGTCCGGCTTCCAGCTTAGCTGCAATAGTTAATGTTCCCGATAATGCTTCAGCGGCTACTTTTCAAATCGCTGCTTCAGATCCCGATCCCGGATCTACACTTACTTACGGGCTGCCAAATTTTACCAGTGGTCCCCTGGCAGGACAAACTGAACCTGTAAATTTCACTTTGAGTCCATCGGGTTTGGTTACCCTGAATACCACGGCACTGGTGTATGCTCCGGGGCAGGAGTGGAACGCCCTGGTTACCGTTACCGATAATAATGGCAATCAAATAATGCTTGATTTTATTGTAAGAATTGTTGGACCATCTAATCCACCTGTTTTTGATTATACAGTGACCCCAACAAACGGACAGATCTTTAATCTTACTATCGGCCAGAATTTAAGTTTTATTATCCGTGCAACAGATCCCGATGCAGGCAGTACAGTCAGTATGTCGGCTTCCGGATTAAACGCCTTTATTACAACAGCCAATTTCAGCAATGCTGTATTACCTGCAACAGGAAATCCAAGTCAAACTACTTTTAATTATACACCAGTGGTAGCCGAGTCAGGTACAACTACGGTGTTGAATTTTATCGCCACAGATAATGTGGGAGTTCAAACGGCTACCTCGGTCACCATTCGTGTAAATTCTCAACCACCACCCATATTTATAAATCCAACACCGGCGCAGGGAACTATACGTTCCATTTTAACGGGAGTATCCCATTCAGACCAGGTTGTGGCGCAAAGTTCCCTTGGGTCAAATGTTTCTATTGCTTTTGCAACTTTACCTGCCGGAGCTACAACATCCCCCGCCATTCCCACTGCCGGGGCAAATCCGGGCAGTACTACCATGAGTTGGACACCTGTGCCATCACAATTTGGAAGTCATATACTTAATTATACGGCAACCATCAGTTCACAACCTACCATTTTTGCAAATCGCTCTTATGAACTGATCGTTAATACGCTTCCGGTCTTCACCTCAAATCCGGTATTGTCAGTTTGCGCTGGAGGAACTTATACATATAATATAACTGCAACTGATGCAAATATTCCTTATGGTGATATAGTAAATTTCGCTTCACATGATCCGTTACCATCCTGGTTAACGCTGACATCAACAGGAAACGGGACCGCTATTTTATCGGGCAACCCAACACCAGCAAATGTTGGAACGTATTTAATTAAGTTATTGGCAGAAGATAATTACCACCACAACTATCAACATGTTGAGCAGGAATTTACAATTATAGTTAACGCATTACCAACAATTTCCTGCCCGGCAAACATTTCGGTAAATAACACAACCTCGGTTTGTGGTGCAAATGTTTCTTATGATGCCGCAACTGCAACGGGTACACCAACACCAACTATAACTTACTCTCATCCTTCAGGAAGTTTCTTTCCTGTAGGTACAACAACAGTTACAGCAACTGCAACCAACGATTGTGGTTCAGCCACGTGCACATTTACTGTTACCGTTACAGATAATGAGTCACCAACCATAACCTGCCCTGCACCAATAGCGGTTAACAATGATGAAGGAGTATGCGGAGCAACTGTAACTTATACAGTAACCTCAGCAGATAATTGTCCGAATCAGGCAGTAACCCAAACCGCAGGTTTACCAAGCGGCAGCGTATTCCCTGTAGGTGTAACCACAAACAGTTTCCAGGTAACCGATGCCAGTGGCAATACCGCTACCTGCAGCTTTACGGTAACGGTAACCGATAATGAGGCACCAACCATTAATTGCCCTGCACCAATAGCAGTAAATACGGATTTGGGAGTATGCGGAGCAACAGTAAATTACACGGTAACGTCAACGGATAATTGTCCGGGCCAGGCAGTAACCCAAACTGCCGGTTTAGCCAGCGGCAGCGTATTCCCTGTAGGAGTTACCACCAATACATTTGTGGTAACGGATGCCAGTGGCAACACAGCTACCTGCAGCTTTACCGTAACGGTAACCGATAATCAGAATCCAACCATCACCTGCCCGGGCCCGATCGTTCGCAACAACGATGCTAACCAATGCGGTGCAATGGTAACATACACAGTAACATCGGCCGATAATTGTCCCGGTCAAACAGTAGCGCAAACTGCTGGTTTACCCAGCGGCAGTGTATTCCCTGTTGGAGTTACCACCAATACTTTTGTGGTAACCGATGCCAATGGCAATACAGCTAGCTGCAGCTTTACGGTAAGGGTGAATGATAATCAGAGTCCAACCATCACATGCCCGGCAAATATTACGGTATCTACCGGCCCGGGCAACTCCAATTGCAGTCAAACAGCAACCTGGACTGCACCAACCGCTACCGACAATTGCGGAATTGTTTCAGTAACCAGTACGCATAACTCTGGTAGTGTATTTCCTGTTGGAACAACAACTGTTACCTACACGTTTAGAGATGCTGCAAATAATCAAAGCACCTGTTCATTTACAGTTACGGTAACCGATAATACACCACCAGTTGTTACCTGTCCTGCGGCTATCACAGTACCAACTTCTCCTAATCAGTGTGGAGCAACTGTTACATACAACCAGCCAGGCGTAACGGATAATTGTAGCACGGTTAATTCCGGGGTACACACATTAAATAGTGGAGCCCAATTCTTTGATTATGCCAACAATGTGTTTGAAACTCAAAATAGTCCGGGTTTACCGATGTCTTTTTTCCCTACGGATGGACAAAAAATGGCTGTTTTCTTACAGAATGGAAGTTCTACACATTTTATGTATCAGAATGTAACCTTGCCTGCGAGTGGTCCGATTAATTTAAGCTTTGATTTAAAGTATACTAATCATAACAGCTCATTCAGCATCAATCAATTTATTGCAGTTCAATTAAGACATCCTGTTACCAATGCACTGATAGCAACATTATTTCAAACCACTGCCAGCTCTCCGCAATCAACCCCAATGACCAGTTATAATTATAATTTGTCTGCTTATGCCGGTCAACAGGTACGTCTGCAAATTGTGGATGCAACAATAAATAATTTTTTCCTTGATGTATTACTGGATAACATTAAAATACCTGGTAGTAACCTGGTGAATGGTAGTTTTGAAACAGGAAATTATTCTGGTTGGAGTATTGGAAGCTCTGTTGCACAATATGGAACATTTGGTATAGGTTCAGGCCCTTCAACTGTTGTTGTTCAAACTGCGGGTCTGCCCAGCGGTAGTGTATTCCCGGTAGGTACCACTACCAATACCTTTTTGGCTACGGATGCTTCAGGCAATACTGCCACCTGTAGCTTTACGGTAACGGTGAATGATACTCAGAATCCAACCATCAACTGCCCTGCACCAATTGTACGCAACAACGACCTCAACCAGTGTGGTGCAATGGTAACCTACACGGTAACATCGGCCGATAATTGTCCCGGTCAAACAGTAACCCAAACCGCTGGCTTACCCAGCGGCAGCATATTCCCTGTAGGTGTTACCACCAATACTTATGTGGTGACCGATGCCAGCGGCAATACTGCAACCTGCAACTTTACCATAACGGTAAATGATAACCAGAACCCGGTAATTACCTGTCCTGCAAATATTACAGTAAACAATACACCGGGCAGTTGTTCTGCAGTAGTTAATTATGGATCTAATGATTTTTATACTACAAATAACAGTGGAACTGAACTTGCAAAAATTGATGTGATAACCGGAGGGGTTACAACTATCGGGTCATTTGGTTACGGCGGTACCTGGGCGTTGGCTTTCAAACCCGATGGCACTGCCTGGACAACAGTAAACTGGGGTCAGTTGGCCAGTGTAAATTTAACTACCGGCGCAGCTACTCCAGTAGGAGCTCCATTTGGTTTCACTTCCATTTGTCTTGATGCCAATTCGTCTGGTGTGTTATATACACTGGGATGGAATGCAAATCTTTACACCGTAAATACCACAACCGGTGCATTAACTTTTATTGCAAACACAGGATTAGGCGATGTAATGGATATCGCATTTGATGCGTCAGACAAACTTTGGGCAATTAATTCAACTGGCAATTTATATTCAATCAATACAACCACCGGTGCAGCAACACTTGAATCAAGTTTAAGCGGAGGAATATCTGCTGGTTCAGAAATGGGCCTTGCGATCAGTCCGGGCGGTACCTTTTATTTAACCGAATATTCAAACAGTCCACGCTTATTTTCTGTTGATCCGGCAACGGGTGTAACAACACTGATCAATTCGATGGCTGCTTCATACCCGCATGGCGGAGATTTTTCTCCACTGGGCGGAGGAGCAACGGCAACAGATAATTGTGGCACTCCAACTATTACCTATAGCCATCCTTCCGGATCAACTTTCCCAATAGGAACTACAACAGTAACTGCCACAGCTACTGATGCTTCAGGCAACACAGCTACCTGCAGCTTTACGGTAACGGTAACCGATAATGAGGCACCAACCATTACCTGTCCTGCACCAATAGCAGTAAATACGGATCTGGGTGTATGCGGAGCAACAGTAACTTATACAGTAACCTCAGCAGATAATTGTCCCAATCAGGCAGTAACACAAACTGCTGGTTTACCAAGCGGCAGTGTATTCCCTGTAGGTTTAACAGCAAACAGTTTCCTTGTAACCGATGCCAGTGGCAATACAGCTACCTGCAGCTTTACGGTAACGGTAACCGATAATGAGGCACCAACCATTACCTGCCCTGCAAACATTACGGTATCTACCGGCCCGGGCAGCACAAGTTGCAGCCAAACAGCAACCTGGACTCCACCAACCGCTTCCGACAATTGCGGAACGGTTACAGTAACCAGTTCGCATAATCCGGGTGATGTATTCCCGGTTGGAACAACAACAGTTACTTACACATTCAGAGATGCTGCGAATAATCAAAGCTCTTGTTCATTTACTGTAACGGTAACTGATAATACGCCACCTGTTGCGGTTTGTCAGAATGCAACGGTTATCCTGGGACCTTCCGGTGTAATAAATTTCAATGTGGAATCACAAGTGGTTCAATTTAACCCAACCGGATTATCACCAAATAATATACCGCTTCTTCCCGTAGGAGTTATGCCCGGCGTTACTGCCAGCTCACTCAGCCAGGTTGGAGCGCCATTTAATACCTTTAACAATGGGGTTTGGCCGGTAGGTAATAACCTTTCTGGTCCGGCTTTAAATCCAAATCATTACTTAACATTTACCGTTAACTTACCAACACCAACTACTTTAAACCGTTTAGTGTATACTAAATTGTCTTATTTTAACAATGGTCCAAGGTCGGCTACTATTCGCACGAGTGTGAATGGCTTTAGTTCAGATCTGAGCACAGTAAGCATAAGCCCAACCGGCCAGCAGGTATTAAACTTTAACCTGTCTACACTGGCACCGGTAATGGGTTCCATTACCTTCAGGATTTATTTTTATGGAGCTACCTCTAACGGAGATTGGGCTGACCTGGTAAGCACCGCTCGTCCTGGCGGAACCGGACTGGTTTTATATTCCAATACCAATACATTGATTAGTTTAATTAATGGAGGGAGTTATGATAATTGCGGACCTGTAAGTCTGTCCGCTTCTCAATCCATTTTTACCTGTGCCAACGTTGGTCCTAATAATGTAGTACTAACTGTAAAGGATCAATTCGGAAACACGTCATCTTGTACAGCCGTTGTTAATGTGGTTGATAATATATCACCAACCATTACCTGCCCTGCACCAATAGCGGTTAACAATGATGAAGGTGTATGCGGAGCAACAGTAACTTATACAGTAACATCAGCAGATAATTGTCCGAACCAGACAGTAACACAAACTGCTGGTTTACCAAGCGGCAGTGTATTCCCTGTAGGTGTAACAACAAACAGTTTCCTTGTAACCGATGCCAGTGGCAACACAGCTACCTGCAGCTTTACAGTAACGGTAACCGATAATGAGGCACCAACCATTACCTGCCCTGCACCGATAGCAGTTAATAATGATGAAGGTGTATGCGGAGCTTCAGTAACTTATACAGTAACTTCAGCAGATAATTGTCCGAACCAGACAGTAACACAAACTTCTGGTTTACCAAGCGGCAGTGTATTCCCTGTAGGTGTAACAACAAACAGTTTCCTTGTAACCGATGCCAGTGGCAACACAGCTACCTGCAGCTTTACGGTTACGGTAACCGATAATGAGGCACCAACCATTACCTGCCCTGCACCAATAGCAGTAAATACTGATCTGGGTGTATGCGGAGCTATTGTAAACTATGCAGTAACATCTACGGATAACTGCCCGGGTCAAACCATTGCACAAACTGCAGGTTTACCAAGTGGCAGCTTCTTCCCTAAAGGAACAACCACCAATACATTTGTAGTAACCGATGCCAGTGGCAATACAGCTACCTGCAGCTTTACAGTAACGGTGAACGACACGGAAGCTCCAACCATCACTTGCAATGCACCTATTGTTGTTAGCAATGATCAAGAAGTATGCGGAGCAACAGTAACATACAACGTAACATCATCGGATAACTGTCCCGGTCAAACGGTAACACAAACAGCTGGTTTACCAAGCGGCAGTGTATTCCCTGTAGGTATAACAACAAACAGTTTCCAGGTAACCGATGCCAGCGGCAATACAGCCACCTGCAGCTTTACGGTAACGGTTAACGACAATGAGAATCCGATCATCAGCTGTCCGGCTTCAGCCATCCGTTTAACCAATTCAGGACTGTGCACCTACAAGGTTCAAAACACCGAGTTTAATGCAACGGCCACGGATAACTGCGGGGTTACTTCGCTTACCTATGTGTTAAGCGGTGCTACCACAGGCAGCGGTACCGGTACCATGCAGTCGCTGAAGGATGTATTGCTTACCCGCGGCGTAACTACGGTAACCTGGACGGCGACCGATGCAGCCAACAACTCCGTAAGCTGCACATTTACGGTAACCGTTAATGACGACCAGAACAATACTCCTTATTTGATCTATGCAGAGAAAGATGTTGAATTTGGCGAGTACAACTATATTGG
>CALRVV010000033.1:0-7395 GCA_943371705.1 Chitinophaga pinensis
CGGCGGTGGTGGTGGAGCCACAGACATCCGCATTGGCGGAGTAGCTTTAACTGATCGTGTGGTAGTAGCCGGCGGCGGTGGTGGTGGTGGTGGCTGGGCTGGTGGCGGTGGCGGCGCAGGCGGTGGTAGCACCGGAGGGAATGGAGGTAGTGGTCAGGCTGGCGGTGGATTAGGCGGAAGCCAGGTTGCCGGTGGCGGCGGCGGCAGCAATAACGGAGGAACCAATGGTAGCCCAGGTGCACTGGGTATTGGCGGAACCGGCGGTAGTGGATCAGCAGCAGGCGGCGGCGGCGGCGGCGGCGGCTATTATGGCGGCGGAGCCGGCGGTGGAGATAATGATAATTGTTGCGCAGATGGCGGCGGCGGAGCCGGTGGGTCAAGCTTTACAACAGGCACAATTATAGCCAATAACCAAGGTGTTAATTTTGGCGATGGCCAACTTGCTATTACGTATATAGGGAATGTATGTTCAGGTACTCCAAGAACCTTTACTTATACGGTTAACCCAACCCCAACAGCAGTTGCCACACCGGCTTCTCAAACAATATGTTCCGGCGCAGCCATTACAACGATAGTGAACAGCGGCGCGGTACCAGGTACTGTATTCAACTGGGTTAGGGATAACCCTGCTGTAACAGGTATAGCCAACAGCGGTACAGGCAACATATCAGGTTCATTAACCAATGCAACCAATACACCAATAACAGTAACCTTTACTATTACCCCAGGTTATACCAATGCAGGGGTAACCTGTACGGGTACACCGGTAACGGCAACGGTGCTGGTTAATCCAACCCCAACAGCAGTTGCTACGCCTGCTTCACAAACCATATGTTCTGCATCTCCTATAACACCCATAGTAATAACGGGTAATGGGGTTGCGGGAGTTGTATATAACTGGACAAGAGATAATGTAGCAACGGTAACGGGTATTGCCGCCAGCGGTGCTGGTAATATCAGTGGTACCTTAACTAATACAACAACGTCTCCTATAACAGTAACTTTTACCATTACGCCAACAGCCAATGGTTGTCCGGGTACACCAATTACTGCAACAGTACTGGTTAATCCAACCCCAACAGCAATAGCCACACCGGCTTCTCAAACGATATGTTCTGCAACGCCAATTACACCGATCGTAATTACCGGCAACGCAGTAGCGGGTGTAGTTTATAACTGGACAAGAGATAACACAGGAACCGTAACCGGTATTGCAGCCAGTGGTGCAGGCAATATCAGCGGTACCTTAACCAATACAACAAACACACCGATAACGGTTACGTTCACCATAACGCCAACGGCTAACGGCTGTTTGGGTACACCGGTAACAGCAACGGTAACGGTTAATCCAACACCAGAGGTTAACCAACCGGCCAATCAGGTGGTTTGCAACGGTGCACCCACAGCACCGGTAACCTTTACCGGAGCAGTTGCGGGTACCATATTTAACTGGACCAACACAGACCCATCCATTGGCCTTGCAGCCAGTGGTACGGGTAATATACCTTCATTTATTGCTACCAATGCCGGTACAACACCGGTGGTGGCAACAGTAACGGTAACACCATCAACTGGTGTTTCGGGATCAGCAACATTCAACTATACAGGAGCTATACAAACCTGGACCGTTCCTGCTGGTGTATCTTCAATAGTTATAAATGCCAGAGGTGGACAAGGTGGGGGAACTTTTACCGGATCTGGCGGGCTGGGAGCATCAATTACCGGTACTTTATCGGTTACTCCAGGCGATGTACTTTCATTACTGACAGGACAAGCAGGCGGATGTGGTGTTGTTTGCGCAAATGGCGGCGGAGGCGGAGGTTCATTTGTTTGGAACACGACAACCGGAAACACTTTATACATTGTTGCAGGCGGTGGTGGAGGATTAGGATTTAGAGCTACCGCAGGCGGACCAGGCTCTGCTACCACTGCTACTACTGCAGGTAATGGAGCTGGTAATCAGCCAGGAGGAGTTGGCGGTAATGGCGGAGCAGGCGGAGCTGGTCCTAACGGAACCCCTGGAACTCCAGGTACCGGAGGAGGCGGAGCCGGTTGGCTAACAAATGGATCGAATGGTACTATTCCTGCAATTGGTGGCGGTGGTTTCCGGCCATTAAACGGAGGAGCAGGGGGTGCACCTGGTGATGCAAACGGAGCACCTGGTGGATTTGGCGGCGGCGGCGGCAGTGCCGGAGACGGTGGTGCCGGCGGTGGCGGAGGCGGTTATAACGGTGGTGGTGGCGGTAATATATGGAATGGAGCTGCCTGGGGAGCAGCCGGTGGTGGTGGTTCATTTAATGCAGGCACCAGCCAGATTAATGTAGCCGGTAATAATGCCGGTAATGGTCAGATTACCATTTCTTATACCGGAACTGTTTGCACCGGCACCCCAAGAACATTTACCATTACCGTTAATCCAACACCAAACGCAACAGCTACCCCTGCAGCACAAACGATCTGTTCTGGTGCAGCCATAACACCGATTGCACTAACAGGCACGGTACCGGGTACGGTATTTAACTGGACAAGAGACAATCCAATTGTAACGGGTATAGCAGCCAGTGGTTCGGGTAATATCAGTGGTTCATTAACCAACCCAACCAATTTACCAATAACAGTAACCTTTACGATAACACCAACTTATACCAATGGCGGGGTAACCTGTACGGGTACACCGGTAACGGCAACTGTGGTGGTTAATCCTACACCTACTGTAAATGCGGTAGCCAACCAGGTGGTTTGTAACGGAGCGCCAACCACAGCGGTAGTATTTACCGGTGCGGTAACCAATCCTCCGGGTACAGTGTTTACCTGGACAAACAATACACCATCCATTGGATTGGCAGCAGGTCCGTTAACGGGTAATATTGCCAGCTTTACGGCCATCAATACCGGAACAGCACCGGTAACGGCAACCATTACGGTAACACCAAGCTATACCAATGGCGGCACCACGTGTACGGGTACACCCATCACGTTTACCATAACGGTTAATCCAACACCAACGGTAATAGTACCGGCCAACGCATTTGTATGTAACGGCGATGTACAACCAACCGGAACATATAATTTCTCTACAACGGCTACGGGCGGTGTAACTACCTATACGTGGACCAATAATGATATTTCAATCGGACTGGGCGCCAGTGGTTCGGGTAATTCATTGCCAACATTTACGGCAACCAATCCTACCAATGTACCTATTACAGGCACCATCACGGTAACACCAACCTTTACCAATGGCGGTGTAAGTTGTGTGGGTACACCAGGCAGCTTCAGCATTACGGTTAACCCAACACCTAATGCAACGGCAACACCTGCCAGTCAAACGATCTGTTCGGCAACAGCCATTACTACGATCGTGAACACAGGCACCGTAGTGGGTACGGTGTTTAACTGGACCAGAGATAACCTTGCAACGGCCACGGGCATTGCAGCCAGCGGCACGGGTGATATCAGCGGTACATTAACCAATACCACCAATGGCCCTGTACTGGTAACCTTTACCATTACCCCAACCTATACCAATGGTGGCACCACCTGTACCGGCACACCGGTAACGGCAACGGTGCTGGTTAATCCATTAGCTGTAGTTGATCCTGTTGCAAACCAAGTGGTTTGTAACGGCGATATGACAGCACCGGTTAACTTTACCAGTCCTACCACAGGCGGTAGCATTGTGTACAACTGGACAAACAATTTACCATCCATCGGCCTTGCAGCCAGTGGCACGGGTAATATAGCTGCCTTTACGGCAACAAACCCGGGCACAGCACCGGTAACAGCTACCATTACGGTAACGCCTACCTATACCAATGGAGGCATCAGTTGTGTGGGCACACCAACAACATTTACCATAACGGTTAACCCAAGTGGTCAGGTAGATCAGCCAGCCAGCCAGGTAGTATGTAACAATGCGCCTACGGCACCGGTTAACTTTACAACCACTACGCCGGGTACCATCTTTAACTGGGTAAACAATACCACCAGTATTGGCCTGGCGGCCAGCGGTACGGGTAATATTCCTTCATTTATTGCCACCAATGTAACCAATGCACCGGTAGTGGCAACTATTGTAGTTACACCGGTATATGTTCCTTTAGCAGGTGGAACCCAAACCTTTAATTACAGCGGAACTATACAAACCTTTACGGTACCTGCAGGTGTAACCAGCCTCAATATAGATGCAAGAGGTGCACAGGGAGGTTCGGTAACTGTTAGCTGTGCTGCAACCGGAGGCCTTGGTGCCAGGATGCAGGGAGATTTTGCAGTAACACCAGGTGAGGTAATCAGCATCATGGTAGGTCAGCAAGGCTTTACCAATGGACAGGATGCCGGTGGTGGTGGCGGAACCTTTGTAGTAAGAGGAGCAGCTACACCACTAATTGTAGCCGGTGGTGGCGGTGGTGCAAGCAATGATATAAATTTCTGCCGTGGAGGAGCCAACCGAAATGGTGTAAACGCCAGTATAACGACCTCTGGAACAGCCAGTGGAAACGGATTAGTGGCAGGTGGTACAGCCGGAAACGGTGGTGGTGCCAGCAGTGGATCAGGCGGCGGTGGCGGCGGATTCTTTACAGACGGTGTTGCTGGTACAGGTTTATCAGGAAATAATGGTAAATCTTACCTGAACGGCGGAGCCGGAGGAAATGGAAACAATAATGATTTTGGCGGATACGGCGGCGGTGGAGCCGGTTGGTTTACCGGAGGTAATGGCGGCGGTGGCGGCGGTTATTCCGGCGGCGGAACCGATGGAAGTCAGCCTTACAGCGGCGGCGGCGGCGGTGGTTCATTTAATGCGGGTACCAACCAGGTTAACACAGCAGGCGTACAAACCGGTAATGGCCAGGTGGTAATAACGTGGGTGGGATCTGGCGGAAGTCCATGTCCTGGTCCAACCAAAACCTTTACCATTACGGTTAACCCAACCCCAACGGTTGATCCGGTTGCTAACCAGATCGTATGTGCCGGTTCGCCTACAGCTCCTGTAAACTTTACAGGTTTTGTACCAGGTACGGTATATAACTGGACGAACAACAATCCAAATATTGGTTTGGCCAACAGCGGCAGTGGTAATATACCAAGCTTTATAGCGGTGAATGTGGGTACAGCCCCTGATGTGGCTACCATTACGGTAACCCCAACCTATACCAATGGCGGGGTAACCTGCACGGGTACACCAATAACCTTTACCATTACGGTTAATCCTCAGGGCCAGGTAAACCAACCGGCCGACCAGGCAGTATGTAACGGAGCGCCTACAGCGCCTGTTAACTTTACGTCTACGGTACCGGGTACCATATTTGACTGGACCAACAACAATACCAGCATTGGCCTTGCAGCCAGCGGCAGTGGTAATATACCATCGTTCATTGGCACCAATGCAACCAATGCACCTAATGTAGGCACCATTACGGTAACGCCTACCTATGTACCGGTTACGGTACCGGTAGTAACCACCTTTAACTTTACGGGCGGTATGCAAACCTGGACGGTACCTGCAGGTGTAACATCTGTAGATATTACAGCTTTAGGTGCACAGGGCGGAAGCGGAGCAGTTGGCGGCAACACAGCTGGCGGCGGCAATGGTGGCCTTGGAGCATCAGCAACAGGCACGCTGGCGGTAACACCGGGCCAGGTACTGAATATATTTGTAGGCGGCCAGGGAGCCACACCTACGGGAGGATTTAATGGCGGCGGCAATGGTGGAAACCAGAATGCCGGTGGTGGAGGCGGAGCCTCAGATGTAAGGACAGGAGGAACTGGCATTGCCAACCGTGTGATCACAGCCGGTGGCGGTGGCGGTGGTGGCCGTGGAGGTTGTGACGAAGGATCTGCAACAACCGGTGGTATTGGTGGCAACGGCGGTACCGGCGGTGGTGGTGTAGGAAATAACGGAGCCAACTCACCTACATCGGGTGGTGTAGCCGGCGGTGGATTTGGCGGTAATGCAGGCAGTGTACAGGGTGCATTTGGCGCAGCCGGAATTGGCTGTGGCGGCTTCCTGGGCGCACCTGGTATTGCCACTGCCAATGAAATTGGCGGTAATGGCGGTAACGGACAAACCTGCTGCTGCTTCTCATTTGGTTCAATACCAGGTGGTGGTGGCGGCGGCGGTGGTCAGATCGGTGGCGGTGGCGCAGGCGGCGGCTCGGCAGGTACAACAGGCTGCAGCGGCAACTCAAAAGGTGCCGGCGGCGGCGGCGGTGGTGGTTCCTCTTACACCGGTGGTGTAACTGCTGGAGTTACCACTGCGGGTGTACAAACCGGCAATGGCCAGGTAGTAATTACCTATGCATTGCCAGTAGGCCCATCATGTCCTGGTACACCAAAAACCTTCCTGATCACGGTTAATCCAACTCCGGTTGTTAACGCGGTTGCGAGCCAGGTGGTTTGTAACGGTTCACCAACAGCCAATATCAACTTTACATCACCTACAACAGGTGGAACAATAACTTATAACTGGACCAACAGTTTACCATCGATTGGATTACCTGCGAGCGGCACGGGCGATATCTTATCGTTCATTGCAACCAACGCAACCAATGCACCGGTAACGGCTAACCTAACAGTAACGATGACCTACGTGAATGCCGGTGCAACCTGCACCAGCGCACCGGTAAGCTTTACCATTACGGTTAATCCTACACCGCAGGTAGATCAGCCGGTGAGTCAATCGGTATGTGCCAATACGGCAACAGCACCGGTGGTGTTCACCAGTCCAACCACGGGCGGTACATTGGTGTTCAACTGGACCAACAACCAGCCATCTATTGGCCTGGCAGCCAGCGGTACGGGCGATATTGCAAGCTTTATAGCCCTTAATGCAACTGCACTGCCAATTGTAGCAACCATTACAGTAACCCCGGTTTATACCAATGCGGGTACTACCTGTACGGGTCCGTTCAAGACCTTTACGATCACGGTTAACCCGATACCAGTAGTAGCTCCTCAGGCTAACCGGATATTCTGTAACGGGGTAACCACACCAACAATAACATTTGCCGGTACATCGGGATCAACGTATAGCTGGACGAACAGCAATACGGGCATTGGCCTTGCGGCCAGTGGCACGGGCGATATACTGCCATTTGTGACCACCAATGCCACCAACGGCCCGATCGTAGCAACCATTACCGTTACACCAGGCAGTGGCGGCTGTGTGGGTACGCCAATATCATTTACGATCACGGTTAACCCAACTCCAATAGTGAACCCTGTAGCGAGCCAGGTATTGTGTAACGGTCAAACAACGGCTACGGTTAACTTTAGCAGTCCAACAACAGGACCTACGGGAGCCCTGGCGTTCCATTGGACCAACAGTGCACCTTCTATAGGCCTTGCAGCCAACGGTATAAACAGTATACCACCATTTGTTGCGGTGAATACCGGTTT
>CALRVV010000034.1:0-5861 GCA_943371705.1 Chitinophaga pinensis
CAATACAACTTTTAATACTCGCTAAGAAAATAAAATCGCAATGATGACCGCTGTCGGAACGCCGACAAACTATCATGTATCGAAAGGGAAAATTTAGCTGCAAAACAAGTTTGGATTATAAGGGTGGCGACTTCAATTGCGTAGCAACGGGCAGGGCTTTGCGCAGCTTGGGTATTTGATGCTGTGTCCGACCCCGCCTGGATGTAAATTAAGAAATGAATTTTAAAAGCCAAACGAAAATTGACTTAGTTAACGGTCAGGCTCATAGCCGATGATTGGTAGCGAACAATTGCTGAAAATTGTTTGTCCTGCCCAAGTTGACGCAAAACCCGATGTTAGCGGATGGCTTTTGAGGATTTAATTTTCCTCATTGAAGGCAACCAAGAAATAAATAGTTCAACAATTAAAACAGGAACTACCCAACTCATCCATTCATAAGTTGCATCTCTCACATCCTCATTTTTTATAAAGGACAAAAAATTATGTATGTATACAAGGTCAGATAAAATGCGAAGAAATACGAAAGCTAAAGTCAAAGTATAACTACGGATCATAAATAAACGATGTGCTTGAACATTTTTTCTTTTTATAGTAATCCACGCAGCAGATGTTATGAATAACCACAAAAAGGCTAGTATTAATGTTGGAACTACAGAACCCGGATATGGCTGAGTAATGCCAAGATATATTGCCGAAAGACCTCCTAAAAGGCATCCAATTATATATACTTTTCCTAAAAACCTATGCCATTTAATGTAATGTTTACGAAACCAAGTCCAAAATTGAAAAGGACCTGTTATAAGAGGAATGACTGCAGTCGCTATGTGAGATACAAACCAAAATTGTTTATTCCAAAATGTCGGACCTAAACCTTCTTTAACAAACCTGTAATTAATTGCACGATAAAAATAGTAAGAGCTAAATACAATTATTATTGCCCAGGTTATTCTGATAATTAGTTTCTTTTTATCCTTCATGTCATTTAAGCTTGCCGCTAACGAGCAGGGCTTTGTGCAGGTGTGGCATTAGTATTTCGTCCGCCCACAGCCGCTGCTGATTGAAAATATAAAGTTGAAATTAAGAACTAAAGTTGAAAGTTGTTTGTCCAGCCCGAACCACAGCCTGGATTTGCAATTGGCTGATGTTTGTTTGTCCAGCCACACTTGCGCAAAACCCAATGTTGGCTGCTGTTGAGTCTAATACTTATCAAAGTCGGGCTCTATTTTTTCGAATTGCCAGACGTTATTGACAAATTTAAAAAAGCCCAGTAAAAACATTTTGTGATTAGGATCTGCGGCGTCCTTGCCAAAAGGAGTCAAATTTCTTATTGACAAATTGAATTTTACAGCGGCCTCTTTTCTGTCTGGAGAATACTTAATGTCAGTAATTTGATCTACGTAATAATCAAAGGTCTTAACTACAAATATTGGATATCCATACTTGCTTTTTGTTTCTTTAATTATGTAAGGGTAATTTGCTTCTGTAATTTGGTAAACATATATTGGAGTATCTGAAACAGTAATTTTCTCTTTCAACTTTAACAATCCAGCGCCAATATATAGTCGAAAAAGAATATTGTTATAACCAGAGTCTTTATCTTTTATGATGGCTTCAAAGGCAGTTGTCCCCTGTAACTCCTTAGGGTTATTTTTATAAAATTCTGCTAGATTTTGTTTTGCCTCTTCTAATTTTAGATTATTTCTATTGCAGGCAACCAATGTAAGGGCAAAGAATAGTAGAAATAAGTATCGGTTCATAAATAAATAATGTTAAATAGCAGCCAACGTTCGAGGCTTTGTGCAGTTGGGGAATTAACCAACTGTCCGCCCGGAACTGAAGCTAAATTTATAACTAAAAGCCGAAGTTTAGAACTACTGCCTGGCAGAATTACGTCCGCCGAATATAAAGCTTGGGTATGCACTGCCGATGATTGTTTCAACGTCATGCCCCAATTGCACAAAACCTTTTGTTGTACGCAGGCATTTACTACTTTGGCTTTTTGTATTCCTTAATACTTATAAATAAAACATAGTAAAACCTTTTGATGACTTCCTTTTTTGGAAGCCCAGATGGACACCATAAAGGCTCTTTGCTGTCACTTTTATTAGCATAAAGAAAGATTAAATCCTTATATTTATTAAGCTTGATATAACCTGTACTGTCTATTTCCGTTTTGATAGCTTCCAGTGCTCTTAAATCAAAAAGTGATATACCTAGATGGTCAAGCTTTTCAACAGTTGAATATCCATGTGACTTTAGTCGAATTGTAACCGCAGTATTTTTTTTTATAAAATAAAAGCGATGAAAATAAATTGAGTCTTTCTTTGGTTTGAAATATTTAGTCCAGTCAATACCATATTCGTCAAACTTTTTTTGTGCGGCTGTAATTATTGATTTTTCGCTTACCAGTTTACCTTCTATATATTCTTCTATTACAAAATCGCAAAGTTGTGTAGTGTCTTGTTTGACAGGAAATTTAAATGTTACAAACCCCATTTCTTTGAGGATTGCATTAAGGTCTTCCTTGTCATAATCAAAGTCATTGTTTAGTCCCTGTGAAAATGAAAAAAAGGGAATAGATAACATAATAAATAAAATTAATTTCGGCTTCATTTGTGAATATTTAATATTTAGAAATTGTCGGAATGCTTGCATAGTTCGTGTTAGGCGTTTGTGCTGTTTACTTTGCTGTACTATTGTATGGTATATACCCTTGCCATTTCCAAGGAATACAGGTCTTCCCAATTAAAGTTTCTATGAGTTCCTGAAATATAGTTTCTCCATTTTCGCTATTAATTAAAATGATGATAGAAATACCTTTGTCAATATAATTTATATTATAATTCCTCCATGCACCGCCATTACCTTCTTTAAAAAAAGCTTTGCCATTTGGACAATCTAAAAGGCCCCACCCCAAACCATATGACAAATTAATAGCGTCATTCTCGGTTGTTGTTTCAGATGTTAAAGGCGGAAATTGAGTTATTGAATGGATCTTAATCTGAGGGCTTATCATTTCTTTAAACAACTTATTTGTTAATCCCTTAGCCTTCATTATGTGTTCAATGAATTTAGAATAGTCAGCAATGGTTGTTACTAAAGAACCCCCTGCTACAGCTTCTGTGCGTTTTTTCTTTTTATCAATATCACCGTTATTCATGTGTCCTACAGCTACATTATCGTCACCAAACGAATTGTGCCAAACATAACCTGTCCTTGTCATACCGATTGGGTTAAAGATTTTTTCAACTGCCAATTCATCAATCGGCTTTTTGGTTATTTCTTCTTCAACTAATTGCAATAACTTAAATGCTTCACCTGAATAAGCATATTTTGTACCTGGTTCAAAATATATTTTCATAACTCCAAGACTGTCTTCAACTCCTGTTGTCGGATGAAACCATCTCAGGTTTGGCAATCCTGTTGTATGGCTTAAACAAATTCTGGCAGTAATTAATTTCCAACGGTCATCTGTCTTCAGGTCAGAAAAATATTCGTATTCTGCGATGGGTTTACTTAAATATTGGTAGAGCGGTTTGTCTAAATCTAATACTTTTTCTTGTACTAATTTCATGGTGAGATAGCCAAAAACAGCTTTGCTAAAAGAGGCACCGTACATTATGGAAGCGGTATCCAGTAATTCATTTTTGGGCTTGTTTTTATACCCATAGGATTTTATAAAAACAGCTTTCTTGTTATTGAGAATTGCTAAGCCCAGCCCTTGCACATTTGCAGCTTCCATTAAACGGTTAACCGTTTTGTCAATTTGTTCCACTGTTATTTTATTTCCGTCAAGTCTTACAACCTGCTTGTTTTGGGCATAAATAAACGTACAGGTACATAACAAAATAGGCAACAACTTAAATGATATTTTCATATTTATAATTTAAAAAATTTATGGTTAATGGGTAAAAAGGTTGCTTATTTTTTGTGACAAGAATACCTGAATAAGCAGGCAGAAGAATGATGTTTATAAATGTAATGGCAGGCAATAGAAATACAATAAATGCTAACTGTTCTATTGTAAAATATAAAACGAGTGCTGTAAACAGATATATCAGCCAGCTTATTTGAAAATTAATCACTTTTTGTGCATGATTATTCCAAGTATCACTTTCTTGCTTTTTAAAGAGCCATAAAAATAGTGGGGCAAGAATATTGCCAAACGGAATTACACAGCCTGCCAGAGCAGAAAAATGCAGTACGCTTAATTGACGTGGAGACGTTACGCCTATTAAGCTACTTTGCTTTGGAGCAGTTAGGTCTTCAATACTCACTCCCAACGAATCTGCAAGACAGCCAAGTGTATAGGGCTGTGGCTTTACCTCATTTTTCTCAATACGTTGCAAGGTTCTAATATTTATACCCGCTTTTTCAGCCAATTTATCTTGACTAAGTCCCTGTAGTTTCCTTTGCGTTATCAATTTTTCTGATGAAAAGTTTAAGTCCATACTTTTACAAATTTACAATTAAGGTACCTCTTGTTTACGGGCATTTTAACGACATCCTTACGACATTTCAATACATTTTAGATAGAAATCAGGGATTTGCAGATATTCTTGGATATAAAGTGTCCTTCAAAATTTAAAAATACCGACTTTATCGTATCGTTACTTTCTGCACTTCGGAAATCGCATTTTTGAAATTAAGAAAGTTAAAGTATCAAAATTATGAAGGCTTCATTTGTCATAAAGCCTACTTCATTAATTTCTAACTTGTTTATTGAAATGCCTGTCTAAAGTAAAATGATGTCGCTCATTGCTTGCGTACAACGGGCAGGGCTTTATGCAGGTTGGGAATTAGTATTCCGTCCGCCGACAACCGCTGCTGATTGAAAATATAAAGTTGAATTTAAGAACTAAAGTTGAGATTTATTCGTCCAGCCCGAACCAAAGCCTGGATTTGCAATTGGTTGAAGTTTGTTGGTCACGCCCAACTTGCATAAAACCGAATGTTGTACGCTGGCTTTTTGTTTATTTATTTAACGTCAAATTTTTTAAACTAATACTGCCACAACTAATTTGTTTCTCGTCCATTAGTGAGTGTGCTGGTGTGTTGTCATATCGTGAAACTTTATAAAAAAGATTTTGTCCATTTAGGTTAAGTCCTGTTCGTAAAGTGAAATGTGGTGCCCCTTCAGTCGTATGGCTAAGTACTATTGCATAAAAACCAGTAGATTCTTTTTGGTTCACTGTTCTATTTATAAGTGACGGCTTAAAAATATTATTATCTAAAAAAGATTTTAAACCTATCAAACCGTAGTCATACAATGACTCTTTATCTATTGTGAATGTATCGGGTGGAACTAACACTTTATAGTGATTACCGGGTACACCTGGGATTTCATATAAATCTACAGGAAAGTCAATCTTCAACTCTAAAGGATTAACAGTTTCATTGATTATTCGAGTCCAAAATAAAGCATAAGAATATGTCTTTCCAGTAGGGTCAGTGTAATTTAGTCCTCCTCTTGGGTAACCATTTTGTATTGTTATACTCTTACCATTAGAATCAGTATATTCATATTTAGTGTAAATGTCTTTATTATTTTGAACATTTTTTACTGAAGTTGGAGTTTCCATTTCAACAGTTTCTGGTGTTGATTTATTGGCTTGTCCACAGGAAAAAAATCCTGCTGTTACCATAATTAATATCAGTATGTTTTTTTTCATTTTTTATGATTTTGACGACTGTTTGCGGTATGGTAGCGTACAACGGGCAGGGCTTTGTGCAGGTGTGGCATTAGTATTCCGTCCGCCCACAGCCGCTGCTGATTAAAAAACTGAAGTTGAAGTTAAGAACTAAAGCTCAAAGTTGTTTGTCCAGCCCGAACCACAGCTTGGCTTTGTACTTGGCTGATG
>CALRVV010000035.1:0-4390 GCA_943371705.1 Chitinophaga pinensis
ACAGCGTAAAAAAATATAAGCAGGCAAATGATATTGTAAATTTTAAAAAAATGAAGTTTTGTCATAAAAATAAAAACGGTAATAGTACCTATGCAATTCCAAAATAAAAAGCTTGAAATATTGAGCATTAAATCATGTAAAGGTGTGATAATTAAGAACGTTAAAGGCATAATAAGTATACCAGTATATTTTATGATATTTTTAAAAACTTTTTCAGGTATTTTATTTGACATGTTAACAAAAAAAATAGCGCAGCTTATTGAATAGATGAACATCCCGAAAAATGCCCAAATTCTGGAAGAATTTTGAGAGCCGTTTAAAGCCTTTGATTCAAATAAGTTGCTTATATAATTTTTTGTCCAGTCAAAACCAACAGAATTTTTGTCTTGATATGTACCTCCTGGATAAATTGAAATTGCTAGTAAAAGTAAAACCAATGAAATAGTAATTCCTATTAAAACCGAATGTTTCTTAATCATTTTCTTAACGTCTGGTTTTGTCAGTATGATTGTGTGTCGCTCTGCAATGACCGCTAACGAGCGGGGCTTTGCGCAGCTTGGGTATTTGTTGCTGTGTCCGCCCATGTGACGATGTAAATTAAGAAACGGAATTTATAAATTGAAAATAAAAATACTTAGTAAACGGTCAAGCCCATAGCCAATGATTGGTAGCGAATTGATGCTGAAGATTGTTTGTCCTGCCCAAGTTGCACAAAACCCCATGTTAGTGGCAGTTTTTCTCCATTTGTCCAAAGAAATCCTTGCAAAGCAGATAAAATAAAGTGTCCGTTTTATTGTTTGTTATTGCTTCATTTTTTTGCTTTTCAATAAAAGTTGAACAATCTATTGTCGCCTGACTTTTTATCTCAAAGAAAGAATGTAGTCTTGCAACTGAAGATATTAATTCTTGTAAAGAGACCTGCAGGCCATTAAACACTTTGCGTCCAAATTTGCACCGATATTTATCAACACTATCTCTCCGAATTCCACCACTAACTTCCCACGTGTCTGGATAAGCCAGACAATCAAATGGAATTGAAACAGAATCACTAATTATCGGAATTTCACCTTCTCCTCCTGCACTCATAATGTAATAATAGTTTTTCTCTTTTTTCAAAAATAAGAAAACTCTTTGCCCCACCTTATAAGAGTCCCACCTAGAAGAACAAGCCCAATCAATATATCTTTTAACCTTTACGATTTCTGGTTTAATTGAGCTATTGTCAACCGATATCACATAAAAAAAACTCTTATCAAGCTTAATAATTTGGGCATTTATAATTTTGTCGGCTGTCAATGCCATAAAATATAGGTGCTGAGCCCTGTACTCAGCTTTGGAATAAACTGGCAAGAAGAAAAAAAATATTATGAATAATTGAAGTGTTCGCATAAAATTGCCACTAACGTCCGGGGCTTGGCGAAGTACGGGTATTAGCAGTACGTCCGCCCGGTTGTTGATGTAAGTTATAAAACGAAAATTATATTTTGGTAAAATAAATTATTAGCAAACGGTCAGCCCAACAACCGCTGTACAAAAAAGTTACCAATGCCTGGATAACCATTCGTCTGCCCGTATTTTGCCAAGCCCTTTGTTAGCGGCAGAGCTATACTTGAGCCGTGTCAGCCGAAAAAATGTTTCGATTTAAAGACCTGCAAAAAAATGCAGAGAGCCATCCTGCAAAATGCCCGATAAAAAAGCATTGAGCAATTAAATGCTATGCCCCAAAAATGCCCAATAAAGATTTGCAGATCACGGCCCAACCGTCCGCCCTTTGAAAAAGGGATTTATGCATTGCCGCTAACGGGCAGGGCTTTGTGCAGCTTGGGTATTTGGTGCTGTGTCCGACCCCGCCTGGATGTAAATTAAGAAACGGAATTTATAAAGTGAAAAATAAAAATAGTTAGTGAACGGTCAAGCCCATAGCCGATGATTGGTAGCGAACCGCTGCTGAAGATTGTTTGTCTTGCCCAAGTTGCACAAAACCCAATGTTGGCTGCCGTTAAAGTTGATAGTTCAATGAATAGATTTTGTCCTGCATGGAATTTGGGTCAAGGTTTACACTAAAATAATTACTTTGTTTATCTCTTTTTATTAATCCCGATATATGAAGTAACTCTTGACCATTTTCAGCTTTTGAAAATTTAAATCCGTATGGAATAAACTCAGAGGCATTACCAAATTGAGGTTCGGCTTTTTGTAAGTTAGAAATTAGTATGTCTTTGTCATATTTAAATAAGGCGCTGTCGACAATCAAGTAATTTTTTATGTCTTTGAAGTTTTTATTTTTAATAAGGCTCACAATTTTGTCAACCAGTTGAATTTTTGATTTTACTTTTTCAAGTTGGGCTATGGAGTAACTGAATTTCATTGTTCCTCCGTCACCAAAAATTAGTTCACTTTGAATTTGGGTGTAATTATTTTTTTCTTTGTCCAAATTTTTATAAAAGAGATAAGCAATGTTTGAACCAGGTAATTCAGCGACTTTTGATAAACTGTCAACCGAAGGACTCTTGCTGAACTTGAGCCAAAAATTAGTTTCATTGTCTTTATCAGTAGAAGCTTTTTTCTCAACTCCATATTCACACTGTCCACCGTAAAATGCAATTATTTCTTTAATCCCTTTGTCTTCATTGTCTGTAATACTTACCAAATTTGATAATAGCCCTGTTTTTTTCTCTCCTTGATGTTTAGGCTTGCAAGAACAAAAGGAAATTAAAAACAAAAGACTAAGTCGAAATAAAAATTTCACGAGATTCAAATTTAAATGGTGGTTGAATTAATGGCAGCCAACGAGCGGGGCTTTGCGCAGCTTGGGTATTTGTTGCTGTGTCCGACCCCGCCTGGATGTAAATTAAGAAACGAAATTTATAAATTGAAAATAAAAATACTTAGTTAACGGTCAAGCCCATGACCAATGATTGGTAGGGAACCGCTGCTGAAGATTGTTTGTCCTGCCCAAGTTGACGCAAAACCCCATGTTGTGCGCTGTATAAGTAAAGTTAGTCATCGATATATTGAATATATACTTTGTCTCGAAAACATTGAGAGAATGAGCGTCTCATTTTATCAAAACTTTTGTTGCACACTACAACTATTGTGTCGTTTGTCTTCCAAAATACTTTGATTCCTAGATTCCAACCGCTTGGCACATAGACCGAACCGCCGCAACCATCGAAGTCAACCAACAATTGTGTAGATGGATGTATACTGTCATTTAGCTCTCCGAGAGTAAATTTATATTTGCCATTTGGAGAATATTCTTGACTAACAATTTTTGAAAAATAACTTGATTGTACCTTTTGGCTAGAGTCTTCAATGCATGAGTATAAATGAAACCAGAAAAAAATTAAAAAAAATCCTTCCCTAATGTTGAAGTATTTGGTCATAATCATTTCCTGTCTATTGAGGTATAGCGCACAACGGGCAGGGCTTTGTGCAGTTGGGTAATTGACCAACTGTCCGCCCGGAACTGAAGCTAAATTTATAACTAAAAGCCGAAGTTTAGAACTATTGCCCAGCAGAATTACGTCCGCCGAAACCAATGCTTGGATATGCACTGCCGATGATTGCTGCAACGTCATGCCCCAATTGCACAAAACCTTTTGTTGTACGCAGATTAACGTTAACATGGCTCCATCCCCATTAGCTTAAGCAATGCACTTATCACTTTAAGGGGAATTTTAAACTCGTCTATCTTTGCTTCATTATAAAAATACTTGGGGCATTTAAAATTAACAGCCCACCGTTTTTCTTTTGTCAGCATCTGAACAGTATAGTTTGTTGGACCTGAATCTGTCCACATCCAACTATGCTGACCTTTCTTATCCATAAGGTCATTAATTGTGTCACTGTTTAATGTTAACAATCCGTCTTGGATAAGTTGATTATATAAAGAGTCGTAATTTAGTTTTACTGCTATTTGTTTGTGAACAATAATACTATCGTTCTGTCGGGGAAAGCTTGTAAATGTATAACAGTTCACGTCCCATCTGTCACGCAACTTCGTAAATGAAACAAAGTATGCTGTATTCACTCTATTTGCGCCATTGTTGAACCACAATCTTATTTGAAAATCTCCATCATTTATTTTGACTGTGTCAACCTTATTTAAAAACTTTGAATAAAAAGATAAATAGTCAGCTTTTCCCCATGTAGAAGTTTGTGACTTCCCGTGAAAGAAGCTAAAAATAAAAAATGTCGTGATGAAGACTTTATTCATTAGGGTGTCAATATTTGCGTACAACGACGGGTATTGCCGAAGTTGCGGTTAAATTTAATGAATCTTTTTCTTATCAGAGTCCAGCAATTTTGGCAATACCATGTTGTACGCAGTTGATGACTGTCACACGCTTAATCAAACGTTGTTTTGAGTTATCGCAATTGCGGCAAT
>CALRVV010000036.1:0-3917 GCA_943371705.1 Chitinophaga pinensis
GATAATGCGGCAACCATCACCATCAGAGACGGTTCTCCGGCTATGCCAACAGCTACCGCAGCAATACCAACCGGTACTTATGGTCCAACAGCACGTACAACAGCCATTTGGCCTGCTCCGGCACCTGGAACACCCTATAGCTATGCAGCGCCTCAGGGCACATCTACTTTTGCCAATACATTCAATACCACTTCAAACTATAATGGTACCTGGAGTTTGTATGTAACGGATATGGCCGGTGGTGATATAGGCAATATAGCCGGTGGCTGGTCAATTACTGTGGTAACTCCAACAGCACCTGCTGTAGGATGTTTTGGTACGCCAAGTTCATTCACGATCACCGTTAATCCTAACCCTGCCATTGTTATCGTTGCAGATCCCGGCACAACTATTTGTGAAGGCGATCCTACACTGTTAACCGTTGTAACAGGTACTTCTACTCCGGTGGGCGTATTATACAACCAGACAGGAGCACAGGCAAACGGTTCACCTTCACAGGTATTTGAACCAGCCAATACTGCGTTTAACTCACAGTCGGCTGATGACTTTACCGTACCTGCAGGTGCTACCTGGTCAATTACACAAATGACAGCAAATGGAATTGGAACAGGTAACCCTACTTCTGTGAATTTATTTTTCTACAGTAATTCAGGAAGCAATTTACCAGGTGCAGTAGTTGCATCTTATCCAAATCTTACCAGCTTTGTACGTGCAGGTGGTAACTATACAGTTACTTTACCTTCAGCACTTAACTTAACCAGTGGTACCTATTGGGTTTCATTACAGGTTAATATGAGTTTTGCAACAGGCGGCCAGTGGTTCTGGGGCAATTATGGCGCTCCGGTTGTTGGCAGTCCTTATGCATGGCAGAACCCAGGCGGAGGCTTTGCAACACCTTGTACAAACTGGGGTTATGGCGGAACAGGTTGTAATGTTGGTGGCGGTGCTGCTAACGTAAACAACATTTTCTCTTTAACCGGAACTTCAGTTATTGGTGGAGCCCCATTACCTCCGGGTTATACTTACTTATGGAGTCCTGCATTAGGTTTAAGTTCAACTACTTCAAACCCGGTAGCAGCTTCTCCGATGAATACAACCAATTATACTGTAGTTGTAACAGGTCCTGGCCCTGCTTTCTGTAGCAGAACAGCTTCTGTTTTAATTACGGTTAACAAGCGTCCTGTAGTAACTGCACAACCTGCCAACACGGTAAGGTGCGTAGGCAATACAGCTACGTTTACCGTTGGTGCAACAGGAACAGGACTTACCTACCAATGGCAGGAAAGCCTTACAGGTTGTTCTGGTACTCCTACCTGGACCAATTTGACCAATGCTGCACCATACAGTGGTGTTAATACAGCAACACTTTCTATTGCAGGTGTAACGCAGTTATTGAGTGGCAGAGGATACCGTTGTATTGTTGGCGGTACTTGTACTCCATTTATTCCTCCTACCAACGTATCTAATTGTGCAACCTTAACGGTTAATCCTAATCCGGTTATTGCTGTTAACCCTGTTGGCCCGGTATGCGGCGGTGTGGCAGGTATCAGTGGTACGGCCTTAACGGTTACCGCTGGTTCACCACCAATACCTGGTAATGCCAGTGCAAACTCAGGTACTATCAACGTACCTATTCCAGACGGAACCGGCGCAGCGGCTACTACCAACCTGACCATTGCGGGTGTACCGGCCAATGCAACCATTACCGAGATCAAGGTAAACATGAACATCAACCATACCTGGGTAGGTGATGTGGATGTGAACCTGAGAGCACCTAACAATGCCATTTTGAACCTGGTAGGTTCATTAGACGGCGGTACGGGTGGTAATTCATCAGATAACTTTATCAATACCACATTCAGTTCACTGGGCGGAGCTGCCATCAGCGGTGCTCCTGCACCTCGTACAGGTACCTTTGCAGCAGAAGCCCGTGCAGGCTATGGCCCTATCGGCTTTATACAAACGGTAACCACCTGGGCAGGCCTGGTACCACCGGCAACGCCACTGGCAGCCAATGGCCAATGGACCCTTGCTGCAGGTGACTTTGTAGCAACCGATATAGGAACGATCACCAACTGGTCGATCAGTGTGGATTATACCACACCAGGCAGCGGTACACAGGTACTTAGCTATACATGGTCACCACTGGCTGGATTGTTTACCAATCCCACAGCGACCACAGCATATACCGGAACCAACCTGGCTACCGTGTATGCAGCACCAACTACATTTACCACTTACACAGTAACTGGTACAGATGTAGCCACTGGTTGCTTTAGCACTGCATCGGCTCTTGTAAATTACACTCCTCCTGCACCAACAGTAACACCAAGTTCAGTTACCATGTGCTTAGGAGATCCGGCTGTACGTCTGGTAAGTTCTTCAGCAACTACCACAACTGCGCAGTTCTGCTCTGGCCCTATCAGTGTAGTAATACCTGATGCCAATGCTGCAGGTGCAACCAGTAACATTACTGTTTCCGGTATCCCTGCTGGTTGTAATGTATCGGCCATGTCTGTTAATTTCAACATGAACCATACCTGGGCTGGTGATGTTGCCATAACGCTTCGGGCGCCAAACGGCAATATCCTGAACCTTGATTACTACCTGTCAAATACAGGAGGAGGCCTTTCAACAGGTTTCACCAACACCACCATCAGCTCTGCAGGTACTGCAGCTTTAGGTTCTGTTGGTAGCCCTTATACAGGCATTTTCAGGGCAGATGCCGTTACTGCACCAACTCCTCCGGTTAACGGCCCAACCGGCCCAACCGGATTCCTGGCGAATGTAAATACCTGGAATGCATTGTACAGTGTACCAAACGGTACCTGGACATTAGCTATGGTAGATGCCTTTGCAGGTGATCAGGGTACACTTACTTCATGGTGTATTAACATGAGTTATGTATGCGGTGTTCCTTCAACAGCTGCTACCTGGTCTCCAATAGGTGGATTATTCAATGATGCTGCGGCTACCATTCCATATGCCGGTACTCCAAGAGATACCGTATGGACCAGGCCAACACCATCAGGTGTATATACTTACCAGGTAACGGTACAAAGTGTACCAGCATTCTTGCCGGTACCAACTCCATTTACCAACCCGGCCAATATTGTTATCAATCAGGCCGGCCCTGGTGCTCCATATCCTGCCAACCTGGTGGTTTCTGGTTTACCTACAACAGGAGTTTCAGTTCAATCAGTTACACTAACGGGTATGAGCCATACCTGGGCAAGTGATATTGATATTCTTTTACAATCACCAAACGGAACCAATGTGATCCTGATGTCTGACATCGGTGGTAACGTGTCTATTCCGGCTGGCGCTACTTATACCTTCAATGACGCAGGACCAGCTATGGCAGGTGCTCCTAATGCTTCGGGTACTTACAGGCCTACAAACCTGGTTGGTACTTTAGGTGTTGAGCCCGACAACTGGCCGGCTCCAGGGCCAGGTGCTGTTACACAGGCAGCGCCTGCATTGAGTTTGTTTGGCAGTACCGCAGATATGAACGGTACATGGAAACTGTTTGTGGTTGATGATGCAGCTGGTGACGCAGGTTCAATATCCGGTGGTTATACCATCAGGTTCAATGTACCTGTTCCGCCTTGTACTTCACCTGCAAGAACAGTGGTGGTAACGGTTAATCAACCAACTACACTGAATGCACAGTTGCCAGCTAACCAAACCATCTGTACCGATAAGGTAGCTACCTTCACTACAGCTGTAACAGCCGGAACCGGCCCGCACAGCTACCAGTGGCAGGTAAGTGTGGCCAACGGACCATTTACCAATATTGCCAATGGCGGTGTGTACAGCGGAGCTACTACAGCCACGCTGACCATTACAGCACCTCCGGTAAGCATGAGTGGTAATCGTTACCAGGCAGTGGTAACCGGTGCTGCACCATGTGCTGC